>CAWAYF010000001.1:0-80185 GCA_963786135.1 uncultured Verrucomicrobiae bacterium
CGCCATTGCCGCCTTACCCCACCTTCTCGAAGTCCCGGCCGGCCTAACGATCGCGAATCTGAAATTTGATCCGCTTTGGGACCCGCTTCGCAAAGATCCACGTTTCCAAAAGTTGTGTGTCGAAAAGCCGAAGTGAACACGCGCGAGCAGGAGCCGCGCGGGTAGGCGGCAACGCAGCTAGGGTAGCTGGCATGAGTGCGGGAGCACGAATGACCAATGAATAGGATGCAAACTTCGACGATATCGAGTATTCCTCGCAGTTTGAGGCGAAGCCCGACTGTATAAGGCGATGAACCGCAATTTCTTTTCCGAACTGAAGCGGCGCAACGTTTACAAGGTAGCGGTCGCTTACGTGGTCGTTTCCTGGCTGGTCCTTCAGGCGGCATCGATTTTGATGCCGACATTCGAAGCGCCGAGCTGGGTCATGAAGGCCCTTGTCGTGATTATCGCACTTGGTTTTGTCCTGGCCGTCTTGATTTCGTGGGCCTTCGAGATGACGCCGGAAGGAATGAAACGTACGGCGGACGTTTCGCCGGACGAAGTCAGTTCCCTCCCCTACTGGAGCAAAAAGAAATTCGCCGTGTTCATTGCCGGCATCGCTGTCATCGCCGCTGGTCTTTTCCTCTATCAATTGCTTCGGACGTCAGGATCGACAACAACAGCGTCCAAGTCCGACAACAAATCGATCGCGGTTCTCCCGCTATTAAATGAAAGCGGAGATCCGAAGGACGAATATTTTTCGGACGGGCTGTCGGAAGAATTAATCGCAGCCCTGGCCGAAGATCCGAGAACTGAAAGTTATTGGCCGCAGTTCTTCTTTTCGCTTCAAAGACCGTAAGGAAGAGCCCAAAACGATCGGCGAGAAGCTCGGCGTCGCGACTTTGCTCGAAGGCACGGTGCGCAAACAGGGCGATCGGGTGCGAATCGTTGCCGAACTGATCAACGCCGCGGACGGAATCGAACTTTGGACGCGAACGTTCGATCGCGAACTAAAGGACATCTTTGCCGTGCAGCAGGAAATCGCCAGCGCAGTCGCGTCGGCACTAAAAGTGAGGTTGCTCGGATCCGACGAACGAACGTCCACCCATTCTCCGACGAAGAACACCGAAGCGCACAACGCTTATCTGCTGGGCCACTACCATTTTCAGCGACGAAATCTCGAAGATTATCGCAAAGCGATCGTTCATTTCGATGAGGCCATTCGACTCGATCCAAACTACGCCCTGGCTTATGCGGAGCGTTCCGAAGCTTGGACGTTAGTTGGCGATCTTACCGGCGAAGTGAAGACAGCTTGGGCCGAAAGCGCGCGATGACGCGGAAAAAGCGGTGGCGATTGCTCCGGAATTGGCCGAAGCCCACGCCGCGCTTGGATGGGTTCGATTTTTTACTGAATGGAAATTTGCTGAAGGTCTTAGCGAACTGAAGCGCGCCAAGGAACTTTCGCCCGCTAATCCGACCGCGAACGATCTGCTCGCGCGCGTGATTGTTTATGTCGGGAAACTTGATGAGGCCGAGAAGCAGGCTCGGCAGGCAGTTGAAATGGACCCGCTTGCCAGCGCGCCGCACAATCAATCTGGCTCGTGTTCTTTGGTACGAGGGCAAGCTCGATGAAGCGGATGCGGTCGCACGTCAATCTGCCGAGTTGCAGCCAAATTCCGCTTCCAGCCGTCGCTGGCAGGTTTTAGTTGCAATCAAACGCGACGATCCCGAAACGGCGTTGCGCGAAGCACAATTGGAGCCGGATGAAAATTATCGCCGTTTCGAACTTGCTGTTGCCCAATATTGCCCGCGGAGACCAAAAAGCCGCCGACGCCGCTTTGGCCGACCTCATCGCAAACAACCGAGGAGTGGACTATCAAATCGCCCAGGTTTACGCCGTGCGCGGCGAGACAGACAAAGCTTTGGAATGGTTGCAGGTTTCATTCGATAGTCACGACACCGGGATGCTGGCGCTCCTGGTCGATCCGTTATTGACGCAACTTGCGTGGCGATCCGCGCTACAAAGCTTTGGTCGCAAAGATGAATTTTCCGGTGACATAATGAACGAAAAACCTTCGTTCTTTTCCGAGCTGAAACGGCGCAACGTTTACAAGGTTGCGGTCGCGTATGCGGTCGTTGGCTGGCTGGTGATTCAGGTAACGGCAACAATTGTCCCGGCGCTGCATCTTCCCGACAGCCTAACGACCGCAGTCGTCGTGCTGGTATTGGTCGGATTTCCAATCGCGCTCGTCATCTCGTGGGCGTTCGAGATGACGCCGGAAGGAATGAAACGAACGGCGGACGTTTCGGCCGACGAAGTTCAATCCATGCCATATTGGAGTAAAAAGAAGTTCGCGGCTTTTATCATCGGCGTTTTGGTGATCGCGGCTGGCCTCCTTGCCTACCAATTATTGCGAACAAAAAGCAGCCCGGCATCGAGCGAGGCATCTACAACCCTAGCAATTTCGGATAAATCTATTGCCGTCCTCCCCCTGGCTAACGAAAGCGGTGCCAAGGATGAGCAGTATTTTTCTGACGGCCTCTCGGAAGATCTCATCACCGCACTCTCGCAATTTGCTGGCTTGAAGGTCATAGGTCGCAACTCATCGTTCCAGTTCCGCGACAGCAAGGACGACAGCAAAACTATCGGCGCGAAACTTGGTGTCGCCCATCTGCTCGAAGGCAGCGTGCGCCGCGCGGCTGATGCCGTCCGCATCAGCGCTGAGTTAGTCAACGCCGCCGACGGGACTACCCTTTGGTCGCAACATTACGACCGTCCCTACAAAGACCTTTTCAAACTCCAGGATGACATCACGACGGCGGTCGCCAATGCGCTCAAGGCGAAACTGCTGAACACGAGCGACGCCGGCGCGCAAAGCGATCGGCCGCCAAGCGGCAACCTCGAGGCTTACAACGCTTTTCTTAAAGGAAACTTTCATTTTCAGCACGACACAAAGGACGATCTTCGCCAGGCGATCGAGTCCTACCAGACCGCGGTTTCGCTCGATCCGCAAGTATGCACAGGCTTACGCCGCGCATGGGCTCCGCTCAAACGTTTTACGGCGACTACTTCTCCGGCGCTCAGGCACAAGCAGAACTTTGCCATGGCGCGCGCTCGCATTAACACGGCGTTGACCTTGAATCCAGATCTCGCGGGCGCTCACGTGGCGCATGCTCTGCTCCTGGCTTTTGCCGATCTTGATTTCGTCGGCGCGAAAACCGAATTTGAGCGAGCCGTGCAGTTGGCGCCTAACAATCTGAACGCCGTAGCGTCTCTGGCCCAGATACGCGCGGCATTCGGGCATCCGGAAGCCGCCATCGAACCGATCCGCCAGACGATCGCGACCGACCCATGGAACGCCGGATGGTACGGTTTGCTGACGAACGATCTGATGGCGGTTGGCCGTCTCGATGAAGCGGAGCAACAACGCACGGCAAATTGCCCTGCATGCGAGTAACGGAGGCTCTGGTCGCGACTCTCTGCGATCGAATCCTGCGCGGGAATGCAGCTGCGGCGCTTGAGAAAGCCGAGCAGATCCCAGCCGGAAAATCTCGTGATTTCGCCCTGACTAACGCGCGGCAGATCGGTTCCGACCATGCCGCGGCCGACGCCGCGCTAAAGACATTGATTGATCGCTACGCCGATACCGACGCGTATTTTATCGCCGGCGTTTATGCCTTACGAAAGGAACCGGACAAGATGTTTGAGTGGCTCGATCGCGCCTGGGCCAATCGCGACAATAACGTCTGCATCCTCTATTACGATCCATTTCTCTTGCGGTACAAAGAGCGATCCGCGTTTCGCTGCGTTTTGTCGAAAGGTCGGATTGCCTACTCCCGCTGAAGTAGCGGCGACCCCGAAGCCCTGAGCCCGGTTCATAGATGCCCAATCTCTCTATATATAGATAGTACCTGATGAGCAGCTCCGCCGCACAACGCAAGCTCGCTGCGATCATGTTTACCGACATGGTCGGCTATAGCGCACTGTCCCAACGCGACGACAAGCTTGCGCTGGAGTTGCTCGAAGAACATCGCGAACTGCTCCGCGAAATCTTTCCGTGCTTTAATGGCAGCGAGATCAAAACTATCGGCGACGCTTTCCTAGTTGAGTTTAACAGCGCGTTAGAAGCTGCGCAGTGCGCTATCGAGATCCAGCGCGCGCTGGCCAAGCGCAATCACGATGTAACTGCGGACCGGCGCATCGAGGTGAAGATCGGCATTCACATTGGTGACGTGATGCATCGCGGCGGCGATGTCTACGGCGACGGAGTGAACATCGCTTCGCGCATCGAACCGTTGGCGGGCGCGGGCGGGATTTGCGTGTCGATGGATGTGGAGCGGCAGATTCGGAATTCGCTCGAGGCGCGCTTCGAAAAGCTGGCGCCGACGGAATTAAAGAACATTTCCGTAGCGATGGATTTGTTTCGCATCGTGCTGCCGTGGGAGCACCGGCCGAAGGCAGAAACTACGAGCAAGAACACGGCGACAGGTACCTGGCTGGGAAATGGAAGCTTTGGATCGGCCTTCTTTTGCTGCCGAGCGCCGCGCTCTTCGCAAGCTTTTTTTTCCATCGGGCTGGGCCGCACGCTATTCACTCGGTCGCGGTGTTGCCGCTCGATAATTACTCCGGTGATCCTGGCCAGGATTATTTTGCCGAAGGCATGACCGATGAATTGACCACCGACCTGGCTACAATCAGCCGGCTAAGGGTGATTTCGCGCAGCTCGACCACACAGTTCACCGGCGCCCGCCGGCCGTCGACTCCTGAGATTGCCAGAATGCTCGACGTGGACGCAGTGGTGGAAGGCTCTGTCCGCCATTCGGGCGACAAGGTGCGGGTCACCGCGCAGTTGATTGACGCCCGCGCGGATCGTCATCTTTGGGCAAAAAGTTTCGAGCGCGACTCACGAGATGTTCTTGCGCTGCAATCCGAATTAGCCTCGGCCATCGCGAGCGAGATCAATGTGGAATTGACTCCGAGCGAACAAGCCCGCCTCACCAATGTCCGGCCGGTGAATCCGGAGGCTCACGATGCTTATCTGAAAGGCCGCTACTTTTTTAATCGACCGAGCGATGAGAACCTGAGCAAAGCGATCACGAATTTCGAGGAGGCAATCAGATTAGATCCTAACTTTGCCCCAGCTTACTCAGGACTTTCTGATGCCTATCTTTGGGCGGCTTTTAATGAAGGAGTTATCTCGGCCAAAGAGACGAAGTCGAAAACAAAGGCCGCAGCGGAGAAGGCGCTTGCGCTAGACCCTGTTTCCGCTGAAGCGCATACCTCCCTGGCTAACTATAAGAGTTGGTACGAACATGATTGGACCGGCGCGGACAAGCTGTTTCGTGAAGCTATTTCCCTCAATCCGAATTATGCCTTTGCCCATGATCAGTGGGGTTTAAGTCTGGGATGTCAGGGCCGGTTCGACGAGTCGATCAGCGAAGGGAAGCGCGCGGTGGAACTCGACCCACTCGATCCCGCCATTGCGGTCGATAACACCCTCTCTCTAACTGGACAGCGCAGTTTTCAAAAGGCGCAGGAAGAAGCGCAAAGAGGAGCAGAGTTAGATCCGACCTTTTTCTTTCCACAGATGCAATTCGGTTGGATCGACATTCAGGCTGGGAATGTTAAGGCTGCCCTACCTGCTTTAAAGAAAGCAGCCGCGATGGAGTCACCGCCTTTTGCGACCGCGTGGCTCGGCTATGTCTACGGCGCTGTGGGCGATCGCGAGGCTGCGCTCGCTACGATCGAGGAGCTAAGGAAGAAGTCGCTTCACGGCGAAGTCGCACCCTTCAATCTCGCGCTCATCCATCTTGGCCTCGGCGAGCGAGAACGCGCGCTGGACTTACTCGAACAAGCCGCCGCCGACGACTCACAATGGATGATGTATCTCAAAGTAGACCGAGTGTTCGACCCACTCCGCTCCGACCCACGCTTCGTGGAGCTGATGAAGAAATGTCACTTCGAAGAGGACGCCCCTGTTCAGAAATGAAGATCGACAACTTCTTCGCCGAGCTGAAGCGGCGCAATGTTTACAAGGTTGCGGTCGCGTATGCCGTGGTCGGCTGGGTCTCGCGCAGATCGCGACGCAGATTTTCCCGTTTCTCGGAAATTCCGAACTGGGTCGTGCGTTTGGTCATTGTATTGATTGCAATCGGCTTTCCGATCGCGCTCGTGATCGCGTGGGCATTTGAAGCGACTCCGGAAGGAATTAAACGCACCGAAGATGTCGATCGGTCGCTGCGACACGCGCTCCAAAGAAGCGACACATGGATTTACGTCGTCGTAATCGGCGCGGGAATTTCGGTCGCGTTATTTTTCCTCGGTCGTTACACCGCCGGAAACAAAAACGCCACTGTCACGCCGGCTACCGAGTTGTCCGCAAAATCGATCGCCGTTTTGCCGTTCGACAATCTCAGCCGCGATCCCGACAACGCTTTTTTCGCCGAAGGCGTGCAGGATGAAATTCTCACGCGCCTGGCCAAGGTCGCCGATCTGAAAGTGATTTCGCGCACTTCGACGCAAAATTTCAAGAGCTCCGCCGGAAAATTTGCGCGACATCGCCAGGCAACTCGGGGTGACTGAACATTCTCGAAGGCAGCGTTCAGAAAGTGAACGACCAGGTGCGGGTCAATGTGCAGTTGATCAATGCGCTAACGAACGCGCATCTCTGGGCGGACATTTACGACCGAAAGTTGACCGACATCTTTGCGGTCGAAAGCGACATCGCGAAAACGATTGCCGACACCTTGCAAGCGAAGCTTACCGGTTCCGAGAAAATCTCGATCGCGAAAACTCCGACCGTGAACCCGGAAGCCTACGAGCTTTACCTCAAAGGCAGATTTTTTTGGAATAAACGGACCGGCGCGGACCTGCGAAAGGCCATCGAGTATTTCAATCAGGCAATTGAGAAAGATCCCGGCTATGCCCTCGCCTATGCTGGCCTGGCGGATTCGTATGTAATTCTCTCGGTTTTCGGTGCGGCTTCTCCGCAAGACTCAATTCCGCAGGCGAGAGCGGCCGCGAAAAAGGCCCTCGAACTCGACGATACGTTGGCCGAGGCGCACGCTTCATCCGGAAGAATAGCGGGTCCCTTCGACTTCGAGTTCGACCGATCGATTGCCGAATTCGAACGCGCGATTGAGTTAAATCCAAATTACGCGATGGCGCATCATTGGCTTTCGTGGGGCCCTTTGTCGGCACTTGGACGATTTGATCGCGCGATTGCGGAGGGAAAACGCGCAGTCGAGCTGGATCCTCTCTCATTGATCAACAACGCTGATCTCGGCGGAAATGTTTACTTTAATGCGCGTCGCTACGACGAAGCGATTGCGCAATTGCACAAGACTATCGAAATCGATCCGCATTTTTATCTTGCGCACTATTATCTGGGCCAGGCGTTCCAGCTTAAGGGGCAACTAACTGAGGCCATCGCTGAATATCAAAAAGCGGTCGAATTAAACGATGACCCAGAAGCGCTCGCTTATCTCGGCCAGGCCTATGCTCGTGCCGGACAACGAGACGAAGCGCAAAAAATTCTCGCGCGATCTGAAGCGAAGAGGCGAAATCCCGCTACGTCTCCGGTTATGCCATGGCGCTCATGTTTATCGGATTGGGCGACAAAGCGGCAGGCGATCGACGCGTTGGAGCGAGCGTATCGCGAAGGCGCCGGCAACGATCTCTTCACCATCAGAGTAGATCCCATGCTGGACGACCTGCGCGGCGAGCCGCGATTCGAAGCGCTCGCTGAGAAAATTCTTCCGGCGCGCGGAATTCAAATCAGCGACGCGCGAAAATGAACTTGGGCAACTTCTTTGCCGAGCTGAAGCGGCGCAACGTTTACAAAGTTGCGGTCGCGTATGCGGTCGTCGGCTGGTTACTCGTCCAAATCGCGACACAGGTTTTCCCCTTTTTCGAAATTCCGAACTGGGCGGTGCGTTTGGTCGTGCTCGTACTAATCGCAGGGTTCCCGATTGCGCTCGTCTTTGCCTGGGCTTTCGAGATGACGCCGGAAGGAATTAAGCGCACGGAAGTTGCCGACGCCAAGCATGAGCACTCACGCGGGAAGACCTGGATCTATGTCGTTATCATCGGCGCAGCTTATTTCGGTCGGCGTTGTTCTTTGCTCGGCCGTTACACGCGCTGGAAACAAAACAGTGCGGTGTCGCACCGAACTGTCCAGCCAAATCGATCGCGGTCTTGCCGTTCGAAAATCTGAGCGACGATAAGGGCGCCGCTTATTTCGCTGACGGCATTCAGGACGAAATCCTGACCAAGCTGGCCAGCATTGCGGATTTGAAAGTGATCTCGCGCACGTCGACCGCGAAGTACAAGAGCAAACCAGAAGATCTAAAGACAGTTTCGCAGCAGCTTGGAGTTGCGAACGTTCTCGAAGGCAGCGTCCAGAAAGCCGCCGACAAGGTACGGGTCAACGTGCAGCTGATCGATGCCCGCGCCGATTCCCATCTTTGGGCGAAAACCTACGACCGCGATCTCGCGGATGTCTTTGCCATCCAGAGCGAGGTCGCTCAAGAAATTGCCGATTCGTTGAAAGCGAAACTCTCGCCGGCCGAGGCGAACACGGTGGCGAGCGCGCCAACAAAAGACAGTCAGGCTTACGATCTTTTCCTCAAAGGCGAATTCGAACAACGTCTCGCCAACAGCACTTTTCGGGTCGAATCATTCGATCAAGCCGCGCGCTGGTATAAAGAATCGATTGCGCGCGATCCGAATTTCGCTCTCGCCATTGCGCAACTTGCCATGTGCCAGTTGCGTCGTCATTGGCTAACGGATCCGCTGACCGAACCCGAATTGATGGAAGCGGGCAGGCTGGCGAAGCAGGCGCTCTCCCTCGCGCCCGATCTCGCTCAGGCACATGTCGCCGCGGGCCTGTTCCACTACTACGGGTTTCGCGAGTACGAGCCGGCTTTAAATGAATTTCAGCGCGCAATCGAACTTCAACCTAATAACTCGCTTGCGCTCTCCTTTATTGCCTTTGTGCATCGGCGACAAGGCAAGTGGGGACTCACGTTGGATGAATTAAAGAAATCGAGCGAACTGGATCCTCGAGATCCCTATATCATCGGAGGCATCGCGGAGACCGATATCTTTCTGCGCAAATGGAAGGAAGCCGAAGACTTCGCCCGGCGTGGCCTAACGATCGATCCGCACGAAGCGACCTGCATGCGCATGTTGCTGCTCAGTTCGTTAAACCAAACCGGTGGTGCGCAGGGAGTTTTGCGACTTCTCGAAACATTTCCGCCGGACGAGCTGCTCCTTCCTAACACTGGCATGTTCGACATGGTGATCGGGACTCGCGGCGAAGCGTTTGTACTGGCGCGAGATTTCAAGGCAGCGCTGGAAGCATGCGAAGTCGGCATTCCCTCCACGGCTAACCAAAAATGGCAACAGTTTGCCGCCAAAGCCGGGATTCGCGTCCTGGCCGGCGATGTCGCCGGCGCACAACCTGATGCTGAGAAGGCGCGTGCGCTTTTGGAAGCATGGCAGCGTGAGCATCCGCGCAACGTTCGTTCGTTCCGAGCATTGAGCTGGGTTTACCTCGCTCTCGGCCGAAATACCGATGCGGTCAACACCGCTCGAAAAGCAGTGGAGCTGCTGCCGCTTGAGAAAGACGCGGTGCTTGGTTCCGGAAATCTTGCCGCCTTGGCCGAGATGCAAGCGCGCACCGGTGCAACCAAAGAAGCAGTGGAAAATCTAAAGAAACTTCTTTCAATCCCGGCCGGCGAGACGATTTCCATCGCACGCCTCAAGCTCGATCCGGTCTGGGACCCGATCCGCAATGATCCCGGCTTCAAAGAACTGCTGACGGCTCAGGAGCTCGTTGGACCAGGCAAGTAGATGAACCCACACAACTTCTTCTCCGAACTCAAGCGACGCAAAGTGTTCAAAGTCGGTGCGGCTTATCTGGTGGTCGCGTGGCTCGTCGTGCAAGCGGCGTCAATTGGATTTCCAGCGTTCGATGCGCCCCCTTGGGCCTTGCGTGTTTTCATCTTGGTCGCGCTGCTGGGTTTTCCGATCGCCGTGGTGATGGCGTGGATGTTTGACATCACAGCCGAAGGCGTGAAACTCGACGCTTCGACTTCTGGCAGCAACCGTCTCTTTGCGGTGGCTGCGCTGCTCGTTGTGCTGGCGCTGGGCTGGTATTTTTACGGCCAGCCCTCATTTCGAAAAGGTGATGTCGCCACGCCGACACTCGCTGACCCAAATTCGATCGCCGTTCTGCCCTTTGCCAACATGAGCGGCAAAGCCGACCAGGATTATTTCTCCGACGGCATGACCGAAGAGCTGTTGAATGTGCTCGCCAAGGTGCCGCAACTCAAGGTCGTGGCACGCACCTCGGTGTTTCAGTTCAAAGACAAAGGCGGCGACATCCGCGAAATCGGCCGCAAGCTCGGCGTCACGAATATCGTCGAGGGCAGCGTGCGCCGCGATGGCCCGGAAGTACGGATCACCGCGCAGTTAGTCCGCGTTGCCGATGGCTTTCACATTTGGTCGGAAACGTACGATCGCAAAGTGGAAAGCGTATTCGCGCTTCAGGATGAGATCGCGCAACGCATCGCTGCTGCGCTTAAGCTCTCGTTAGGCGTTTCGGTGCCGGTCGCAGCGCGGGCGCCAATCAATTCCGAAGCTTACGACGAATATCTCAAAGGGCGCGCGCTGCTGCGCCAGCGCATTGATCTGCCCTCCGCGATCTCGCATTTCAAGAAAGCAGTAGCGAAGGCGCCGGAGTTTGCCGCGGCGTGGTCGTCACTCTCGCTCACCTATGAAGTGAGCTTTTGGTACACAGCGCACATGACTCCCGCTCTCGAAGCTGACTTTCTTTCCGGTGAGGCCGCCGCGGCGGAGCGCGCCGCCGCGCTCGATCCCGACACCGCGACCACCGAACACGCGCTCGGCAACGTCGCCCGGGCGCAGTTCCACTACGCTGAGGCCGAGCGACATTATCTGCGCGGAATGCAGCTCGATCCGAGCTACTCAGATATACGCGAAGATTACTCGGAGGTGCTTTACGAGGTCGCTCGCCTGGAGGATTCGATGAGTGCCGGGCGTCAGTTGGTGACGCTCGATCCTTACTTCGGCATCGGCTGGAACCGCATCCTGCGTGCTGCGGTCGCGCTCGACCGGCGCACCGACGTCGAAGAAGCGGTTAGACAGATGCGCGCCGTTTCGCCGGACAACTTTATCGGCAAGTACGGCTTGCTTGACTATGCACTCGCTTACGGACGTGCTGATGAAGCGCGGGCCGCGCTCGCAGAAATTGTAACGCGCTGGCCCAAGGAGGCAGCACTTGCACAACAGTTGTTGCCGTGGGCTCTTGGCGAAACCGGCGTCGATCCCGTCAAACTGCGCGCGGCAATCGCGGATGCACCGGCGGGCGAAGCAGCTTTTTACTTTATCGCTCGGCAGGACATAGACGGTTACAACGCTTACTTCGAGACGGTCGGAGCGATACCTCAGCGGTACTACTTCATTGATCTTTATGGCAGCCGGCCGATGGGCCACGCGATGCTGCGCGATCCGCGCGTCAAGGCGATGCTGGTGCGCTACGGCCTCCCGGCGTATTGGCGCGAGAAAGGATGGCCCGCGGGTTGTCGTTCGCTAGGCGAAACGGATTTCGAATGCGGATTGGATTCAGCGGACAGCAAATAACATGAGCCTCTTCGCAGAGCTGAAGCGACGCAACAAATGAGCGGGAACAAACTGAAATGAAGTTTATCTACTTCGCGCTAAGCGTGATCTCGGTTACGACCGCGGCGTCAGCTCAGGAAATCATCGTCGTAAGCAATGTTCTCGGACCTGAGGGTCCGTTGATCGTTGACGGCAATCTTTATTATGTCGGCTGGGTTTCAAACACCCTGTCGAAGTGGGATGGCAAAACGAGCACTGTGTTGAATCACACGGACGGCTGCGGCCATAACGGTTTGGCTCTTACGAAACAGAAAACATTTCTGCTCGCATGCACCAATGATCCCGGCGCGATTCTGGAGCTCGATCTGTCAGGGAAGCAGCTGCGCCGATGGGACACCGATAGCAGCGGCAAGAAGTTTGTTGGCGGAATAAATGACATCGTGGTGGCTGCGAACGGCGGCGCTTATGCCACGATCTTTGGCCCCTACGCCGATCCGCCAATACCGACATCGGTGATTGGAAAAATTCTCTACCTTGCTCCGGGCAGCGAAAAATGGGTGGAAGTCGCAAACGACCTGAACTACGCGAATGGAATCGGCGTTTCACCCGATCAGAAAACTCTTTACGTCAGCCAAACCGTCAGCAACTGCATTCTCAAGTTCACGATTAATCCCGACGGAACGCTGAGCAACAGATCGAATTTTGCTCTGCTAAATGTTCTCGTAAAAAATAAGAACGATTCCCCGTGGCTAGGACCGGACAGCATGAAGATCGATAGCAAGGGCAACATCTATGTGGCCCAATGGTTCGGCGGCAAGATCCTGAAGATTTCACCCGACGGAAAACTTCTTCACGTCTTTGAAATTGCCGCGGGTGACGGCACGACTAACGTCGCCTTCGGTGAAGGTGAGAAAGAACTCTATGTAACGGTCGTGAAAGATCCAAACGACCAACACGCAAAAGGCAGTATCGTAAAGATTCCAAATGTTAAGTAAGCTCTGGCCGGTAGGCGCGGAGCAATGAACTGCCGGAACTTTTTCGCCGAGCGGTAACGGCACAATGTTGGTGCGCTCGCACCCGTTAAATTGTTACACCGTTACATCGCGTTGAATCGGGCAAGGCGAAACAGAAATTACGCAAATATCAGGCCTTTGTCGGGATTCTTTACGTTTTTATCATTTTCTCAAAGATTCATAAAAACGGCGCGAATTTATAAACTGCTGGTTACCAATTGCTTGAGCTAGTTATGTGTTCCCTTGGCACCCTACCTGCTTCTGTGCCGGCGAGCTAGCAAGGCATCACAGAAATGCCAAATAATACGAAACCAAAAATAATGAATATTAGATCTTCACTTTCCAAGACGGCCACGTGGTTGGTCGTTGCAGGGTTCGCTTTCCTTTCCGCAAATACAATCAAAGCCGTCTCGTTCGATTACTCCAACACGGTGAATAGTTTTATCAGCTTCGCTGGTGATTCGACGTTTACACTCGGCCTGGACAGTTTCCGGGTGACTACCGGAACTGCATCGGGATTTGAGGGTGATATTACCGGCACTTTCACTATCGGAACGATCACCACCATCGGGCCCCTGAGCATGGCTCCGGTTACGGGAACGGGCACGCTCGTGATTGATGATCCTAGTGGATTTAATCTCACCGCAACTCTCACCTGGTTCGATATGCAGCAAATCGGAACCGGAGGCTCTCTCAACATTGGCGGAGCCGTGAATCTCACAGGGATTACCTATGGCGGTTCGAACGCTGACCTATTGGCGCTGGCAGCCGCCGGTTCCGGTATCGATGTGCTGTCGTTCCAGTTCAACCCGACGGTTTCGTTGTCCGGCTTAAGGAGCAGCGCCAATTCGACTTCCTTCTCGGGGACGATCGCCACGGCCACCGTTCCAGACGGCGGATCGACGATTGGCCTGCTTGGCTTCGCACTCTTCGGAATCGGAGTCATCGGGCGCAAAATTAGATTGGTGACCGCCTAAACCCCCTTCGCTCGGCGGGAGTGCCCATTCAGCTGTTTTGGGCCCGAGTCGAACCTAGAAATAATAATAATTCCAAATAAATATAGCCATTCAACCACGAATTTGCTAAAACAGGTGACCATACCCGACCCAACAGCAACGCGATGACCCTTCAACCGATGAAAAATAGATGCGCGGTAATTGCGGCCACCGTGACTGTGTTACTGAGCTTCAGCGCCATCGGCCGGGCAACCTCGTTCGATTATTCTAACACGGTCGGCAGCTCTATCGTGTTTCCCGGAAACCATACTTTCACCTTCAACCCAGCTACGAACAACTTGCAGGTGACGGATGGAACCGCAGCCGGTTTCCTCGGTCAGGTGACCGGCACTTATACAATCGGACCAATCACGACGTCCGGCAGCGTAAGCACTGCACCGGTAACGGGGACCGGCACGCTGGTTATTCATGATCTCGGTGGCTTTGATCTAACGGGTACCTTGGTATGGATTGACATCACTCAGTCGGGAACCGCTGATTTTCTCAATTTAAGTGGGACCATTAACCTAACCAGCGTGACCTATGGAGGCTCGAATCCGGACCTCGTGGCACTGGCAGCCGCGGGTTCGGGCTCCAATGTGTTGTCGTTTCAGTTCATTCCCGCCATTCCCCTTTCCGCTTTGAGGAACGGTCCTGCGTCCCACCAAACGTCATTCTCGGGTACTGTGACCTACTCAACTCCAACTCCAACCCCGACCCCAACGCCGACTCCAACTCCAACTCCAACGCCAACTCCGACCCCAACGCCAACTCCTACTCCGACTCCAACGCCGACTCCAACTCCAACTCCGACTCCAACGCCAACGCCGACTCCAACACCGACCCCGACTCCAACGCCGACCCCAACGCCAACTCCGACTCCAACGCCAACTCCGACTCCAACGCCAACTCCAACCCCGACTCCAACGCCGACCCCAACGCCAACTCCGACTCCAACCCCGACTCCAACGCCAACTCCGACCCCAACGCCAACTCCGACACCAACACCAACTCCGACTCCAACGCCGACCCCAACGCCAACTCCGACTCCAACGCCAACGCCAACTCCGACCCCAACGCCAACGCCAACGCCGACTCCAACGCCAACGCCGACTCCAACGCCAACTCCAACACCGACTCCAACGCCAACACCGACCCCAACTCCAACACCAACCCCGACTCCAACGCCAACTCCGACTCCAACGCCAACCCCGACCCCAACTCCAACACCGACGCCAACTCCAACTCCGACACCAACGCCAACCCACTCCAACGACCCCGACTCCAACTCCGACACCGACTCCTAAAATTACTCCGACACCGACACCTACTCCGACTCCAACGCCTACTCCAACCCCAACACCTAAACCTACCCCGACTCCAACACCTACTCCGACCCCAACGCCTAAGTGTCCTACGCCTACTCCGACCCCAACGCCTAAATGCCTACTCCTACCCCAACGCCTAAGCCAACTCCGACCCCGACACCGAAACCTACTCCGACCCCAACGCACCTACGCCGACCCCAACACCTAAGCCTACTCCGACCCCAACGCCTAAGTGTACTCCGACCCCAACGCCTAAACCTACTCCGACCCCGACGCCTAAGTGTACTCCGACCCCAACTCCAACCCCGAGATGGCATTGGTAACTAATTTTTTGGCATCCATGAAAGACGCGTCAAGCCAACCCAAAAATCGCATGAAAAGTAAATGTCAGATGATTGTCCTGGCCGTCATAGCGTTGTTGAGCTTTGGCGCGACCACGCAGGCACAGATCGATTACTCAAGCACAACCAACAGTTTTATTTATCTTGATGGCGCTGGACGCTTTGTGTTTAACCCTGGCGTAAACAGTTTTCAGATTACGTCTGGAACTGCAGCGGGTTTGTTCGGCGAAGTCACTGGCATTTACAGCATCGGAGCGATCACGACCACCGACACCGGGAGCACCGCACCGGTGACCGGGAGCGGTACGTTGGTGATTTTTGATGGTGAATATAATCTTACCGCGACTCTGGAGTGGACTGATATTCAGCAAATGGGTACCGGAGCGTCTCTCAACGTCGACGGAGCGGTGAATATTACGGGCGTGACTTATGCAGGCACAAATGCTGACCTACAAGCGCTCGCGATTGCCGGTTCGGGCTCAAACGTGTTATCCTTCCACTTCAATCCTGCTACGTCTCTTTCTACATTGGCGAACGGTCCTGGCTCTAACCAAGCATCGTTTTCGGGAACTATTGCAGGCACTACGCCAGATCCAACTCCGACCCCGACGCCTTAAGCCGAGCTGGCTTTTAGTTAGCTCGTGGCGTTGACCGCGCCAAACCTCCGGGATTTTTGTAATACAGAAACCGGCTAACGTCTCAGGTTCGAAGCCCTCTACTCTTCCGAGGCGAGTGAATCCCGGCGTGTACAAATAGTCTCGTTCAAGACATCTTTTCTGATAGCAACGGCGTCGTGCCAACGGAACGCCGCACGATCTAAAATTCGAGATTGGACATGTTTTGTTCATCGACATTGTCGGTTATTCGAAACTCAACATTCACGAGCAGAGCGACCAGATTCAAAAATTAAACAGATTGTGCGCGGGACCGAGCAAGTCCGGTTCGCCGAAGCACGAAGGCAAATTGTTGCGACTTCCGACTGGCGATGGGGTGCGCTGGTCTTTCGAACAGACCTGAAGCGCCGGTGCTTATGTGCGATGGAAATTCGCAAAGCGCTGAAAACACATCCGGAACTTCCAGTCCGGATGGGAATTCACAGTGGACCAGTCAATGAGATTACCGATCTTAAACGCGCAAGCGAACATTGCCGGCGCCGGAATTAATATCGCGCAGCGAGTCATGGATTGCGGCGATGCCGGCCACATTCTTCTTTCGCAGCCGCGTGGCCGATGACCTGGAACATTATCCGCGCTGGCAACCACTTCTTCATCCGCTCGGCGAATGCGAAGTGAAGCATGGTCACAAAGTTTCTCTGGTTAACTTCTATGACGATGAAATCGGTAACCGGGCGACACCGCAGAAATTTCGAGAGGCTAAGACTGCAAGAACGATAAAGTCTTGGCAGATCGCAGTCCCGATTGCGCTATTGTTGCTGACTGCAGGAGTCGGTCTTTATTATCGTTCACACCGAAACAAGCTGCTGACAGACAAGGACCGCATCGTTCTTGCGGATTTCGCAAACACGACTGGCGATCCCGTCTTTGACGCACCTTGCGACAAGGACTCGCATCGCAGCTCGAGCAGACACCGTTTCTTACCGTGATCTCAGATTCGATCATCGCTCACAACCTGACGCTGATGTCGAAACCCAGAGACGCGCGGCTTACCCCGGACTTGGCGCGCGAAGTTGGTCAACGGCTTGGCGCAGCCGCCACAATCGAAGGATCCATTTCCGCTCTCGGGACGGAGTATGTCGTGTCACTAAAAGCAGTGAACTGCCGAGATGGAAGTTTGCTGGCGCAAGAACAAGAGACCGCGACTGGTAAAGAACATGTGCTGAGCGCACTCGGTCAGGCCGCAACCAAGATGCGGAAGAAATTGGGTGAATCGCTGGCGTCGGTTCAGAAGTACGATGCACTACCGCAAGATATCACGACATCCTCACTGGAAGCGCTCCAAGCCTATGCCCTTGGGAACAAGGCAACCGATATCGACAACGATTATCTGGCTGCGGTTACTTTTTTTCAACGCGCCATCACTCTCGATCCGAATTTCGCCATGGCCTACCTGATGTTAGGCGAATCTTATCAACCTCAAGGCGAGCTCGCGCTCGCCGCTGAAAATACGCGCAAGGCCTACGATTTGCGCGATCGAACAAGCGATCACGAAAAACTCAGCATCGAGGTTTTTTATCAAATCGTCGTTACGGGCAACCTGGAGGCCGCCCGGCGCACCGGCGAATTAATCGCCGGAACCTACCCGCACGATGAGAGTGTGCAGATCTATCTTTGGTATATCGCTCTCATATGCGGAGATTACGCCAGGGCCGACGCGGCGGCGAAGCGAGCATTTGAGATCAATCCCGACAGTTCAAACAATTATGTCAGTTTGATGTATTGCGACCAGTATTTGGGCCGACTCGATCAAGCGAAAGCCGCGGCAGAGCAATCGCGGGCAAAGAAGCTCAATTCTCCCTGGTATCCGCTCATTCTTTACGTCGTCGATTTTCTCCAGAACGATCCTGCCGGAATGGCGCAGCAAGCGAGCGCCACTCAGGGAATTCCCGGCGTGGAGGATCAAATGTTTTTCGTCGAATCTGAAACCGCGGCGGATCACGGGCAGTTTGGCAAAGCACGCGACCTTGCCCGCCAGGCATCTGATTCAGCGCGACGGGCGCAGGAAAATGAAACCGCCGCAGAGTACGAGGGACACAATTCCCTTCGCGAAGGATTAGTCGGATTGGCCGACCTCGCTAAACAAGATGCACAATCCGCTCTGTCAGCAATCAAGGGAAAACACGGCGAAGGATTTTCCGCCATCGCTTTCGCGCTCGCGGGCGATGTCGCGGACGCCAATCGCGCCATCGACGACCTGACAAAGCGTTTTCCGCAAAACAACGTTGTTCAAACTCGATATCTGCCGATGGCTCGGTCGGCTCTCGCTCTCAACAGCGGAAATGCCCAAGCCGCGCTCGATGCCCTGACCGCAGCTGCGCCTTATGAACTGGGACACACCAACGAGGACTTCACCTTTGCGCTCTATCCCATTTATTTCCGAGGCCAGGCTTATCTGGCGGCGAAAAACGGCGCCGCGCGCCGCAGGCGAATTCCAAAAGATTCTCGATCACGCCGGCGATTGTCGGAAATGAACCAATCGGCGCGCTCGCCCATTTAGGACTCGGCCGCGCTTATTCTCTGTCCGGAAACACCGCCAAAGCTAAAACTGCGTATCAGGATTTCTTCACGCTGTGGAAGGATGCCGATCCAGACATTCCCCTTCTCACACAAGCAAGAGCGGAGTACGCGAAGCTGCCTTGAATCCAACATCGTCTCAAGCAAACGAACTGAAGTTCGAGATCGGCCATGTCTTGTTCATCGACATCGTCGGTTATTCGAAGCTCAATATTCACGAGCAGAGCGAGCAGCTTGAAACGCTGAAGACAGATTGTTCGCGGAACCGAGCAGTTCAAGAAAGCGGAAGCGGAGGGCAAGTTGCTTCGACTACCGACCGGCGATGGCGGCGCGCTGGTTTTTCGAACTACACCGGAAGCGCCGGTGTTATGCGCGATGGAGATCGCCAAGGCGCTAAAGACTCATCCCGAACTGCAGGTGCGGATGGGAATTCACAGCGGCCCGGTCAACGAAATCACTGACCTAAACGAGCAGGCGAACATCGCCGGCGCCGGAATTAATATGGCGCAACGGGTGATGGATTGCGGAGATGCCGGCCACATCCTGCTCTCGAAACATGTAGCGGATGATCTGGAACATTATCCACGCTGGCAGCCTTACTTGCACTCGTTAGGCGAATGCGAAGTGAAACACGGCGTCCGTATCGGCATTGTTAATCTCTACAATGACCAAGTTGGCAATCCGAGTGCGCCAAAAAAATTGCAGGCTGTTCAACAACGCCGCGAACGAACGCGATGGACTGCAATCGTAACCGCTCTGCTATTGTTGAGCGCAATCGTTGTCGCGTTCGTTATCATTTCAAAGAAATCGGCAACATCGACGTCGGCTGTTCCTGAAAAAAGTATTGCCGTCTTGCCTTTCGAAAATCTGAGCAACGACAAGGAGAACGCCTACTTTGCCGACGGAATTCAGGATGAAATCCTGACCAAGCTGGCCAGCGTCGCCGATCTTAAAGTTATCTCGCGAACGTCAACCGCGAAGTACAAGAGCAAGCCAGAAGACTTGAAGACCGTCTCGCAACAGCTAGGTGTTGCGAATGTCCTGGAAGGAAGTGTGCAAAAGGCCGCAGATAAAGTGCGCGTGAACGTGCAGCTGATCGACGCGCGCGTCGATTCGCATCTTTGGGCGAAAAGTTATGACCGAGACCTAAAAGACGTTTTCGCCGTGGAGAGCGAGGTTTCTCAGGAGATAGCCGACTCGCTGCGAGCCAAACTCTCGCCTAACGAGGCAAATGTCCTCGCCGGTGCGCCGACGAAAGATTCGGAAGCTTACGATCTTTTCTTAAAGGCCGAGTATGAGCATCACGAAGCGGAGAGTGCTTTTAAGACGGAGTCATTCGATCGCGCAGCCGCGTTATACAATCAGGCGATCGCGCGCGACCCGAATTTCGCCCTGGCTATTGCTCGCCTGGTCGAGATTCAGGTTAAGCGGAATCATTACGGTGAATCATTTAGCGAGGCGGAAGTGGAAGAAGTCGGGAAAACCGCCGAGCATGCTGTTGCTCTGGCGCCTGACTTGGCCGAAGCACACATCGCTCTCGGTTTGCTCTATTACTTTGGTAAGTTTCAATACGAACCGGCGCTGGCCGAGTTTCAGCATGCGCTTGCCCTCCAGCCTAACAATCTGTCCGCGCTACGTTACAGTGCCGGCATCCATGCTCGTCGGGGTGAGTTGGAGCACAGTCTGGCGGAGTTTAAGAAATGCCAAGAACTAGATCCGCGCGATCCGATCATCGCGAATTCCATCGCGGGCACCTATCTTGATTGGCGGATGTGGCCGGAAGCGAAACGCGACGGCTTACATGCGCTAGCGCTCGATCCGCATAGCGTCGCTGGAACGCACATCGTTTTTTTCAGTGAACTTTGCGCCACCGGTGATCTGAAAGAAGCTTCCCGAATTCTCCACACGATTCCGCCGGCGAAGGAGACAGGCGCCTATACCGCCGGCGGATATTTAAATCTTGTCGGCTTTTATTCCTACCTGGCTACGATCAATCACGACTTCCCGGCCGCGCTTAGCTACTGGGATGACGCAAGCAGCGATCCCGGTGCCGAACGCACACGACTTTGCGCTCGTATTGTTATTCATCTTCTCGCCGGCGATACCCCAAATGCATCCGAAGTCGAGAAGGCGCGCAGCCTGGCTGAGACGAAACTAACTCAGCAGCCCGAGGACAACGATACCATGATCCAGCTAAGCTGGATTAACCTCGCGCTTCACCGCGACGACGAAGCGCTCCGGCTGGTGCGCCACGGCGCCGACCTGGTTCCGATGAAAACCGACGTTTTCGCTGGCCCTTTTGTTCTCGCCGCCCTCGCCGAAGTTGAAGCGCGCACCGGGCATACGCCCGAGGCAATCGAGCATCTCCGCTACCTTCTCGGTATTCCCGCCGGCCCGCAGTGTTGCATTCAACGGCTGAAGATCGATCCAGTCTGGGATCCGATTCGCAACGATCCTGGCTTCCAACAACTTCTCGCGGGCAAGGAGCTGGTTGGGCCTAACAAGTAATCATGCCCTACGATTCTTCGTCAGACGTGAAGTTCGAGATCGGGCACGTCTTGTTCATCGACATTGTCGGCTACTCGAAGCTGCTTATCAACGAGCAGAGCGAGCAGATTCAAAAGCTAAGAGAGATAATTCGCGGGACTGAACAAGTCCGAATCGCTGAGGCGGACGGCAAACTGCTGCGGTTACCGACCGGCGATGGTGGCGCGCTTGTTTTTCGCAATAGTCCCGAGGCACCAGTCTTGTGCGCTTTGGAAATTAGCAAAGCGCTTAAGAACTCATCCGGAACTTAAAGGTGCGAATGGGAATTCACAGCGGCCCGGTCAATGAAGTAACTGATCTCAACGAACAAGCCAACGTTGCCGGGGCTGGCATTAACATCGCTCAACGGGTGATGGATTGCGGAGATGCCGGACACATTCTTCTATCCAAGCGTGTGGCCGATGACTTAGAGCACTACCTACAATGGCGTTCGCTTCTGAATGATCTTGGCGAAATCGAAGTAAAGCACGGAGTCCGCGTCCATATTTTCAATCTATATAATAAAGAGATCGGCAATTCAGACGTTCCGGAGAGGTTGCGGCAGAGCAAACGCGAAGAACTGCGGGTCGCCGTGCTTCCTTTCACAAACTCTGGTGACGCAGAGATGGAGTCGTTCGCCAATGGCCTCGGTGAGGAAATAACAACCGGGCTTTCGCGCTTTGGTTACCTATCGGTCGTCGCGAGTGCCTCGGCTGCGCGACTGAAAGGTGAGGCAGGAGACAAGCGAGCCCTGGGTGCCAAACTCGGCGCGCGTTACGTGGTCCAAGGAAGCCTTCGCAAAGGTGGTTCCGGCATTCGGGTGACCGCGCAACTGGTCGACATCCAGACCGGAACTCAGCTTTGGGCCGAGACTTATAATCGCGACCTGCAAGCATCCACGATTTTTGACGCGCAGGACGACATTGCCGCCCGCATTGTCGCCACCGTGGCCGACAGCTACGGCGTCCTGGTTCATTCGTTAAGAGAGGCCACTCGGCAAAAGGACGACATCGATCTAACGCCGGTGGAGTGGAAGTTCGAGTGTTTCGCCTACCGCGAGCAAATTACGCCCTCCGCCCACGCTGCGCTCAAGACTCGGTTGGAGCGCGCGGCGGAGCGGGACGACCGGCAGTCGGATCTCTGGGCCTGCCTTGCGCAGATCTACTTTGACGAATACGCGTTTGGCTTCCCGGGCGGCGCAACCTCTCTCGATCGCGCTCTGGTTGCGGCTCGTCGTGGAGTCGAGTTGGATCGGGCGAACCAATTCGCGATGGTCGCGCTGGCGCAGACGCATTTTTTCCGCCAGGACCTGGCGGCGTTTGGTCCTGCGGCCGAGCGCGCGATGGCCCTCAACCCGCTCAATACCGATGCGCTCGGGATCTTGGGACTGCAAATCGTGCACACCGGCGAGTTCGAGCGAGGCACCGCGATCGTGCGCCGCGCGATGGAATTGAATCCCAATCACGCTGGCTGGATGCACTTCGCCCCTCTTTGGAATCACTTCCACAGAGGCGAGTACCAGGAGGCCCTCGAGTGCGCGAACCGCGTGGACGTGCCCGGACTCTTTTGGCCCTATCTCGTAATGGCATCGGCCTGCGGGCACTTGGGAAGACGCGCCGAAGCCGCGGCTGCAGTCCGGGATCTGTTGACGCTCGATCCGGAGTTTGCGGCGCATGCGCGTCGGAATGTCGGGACCTGGCACTTCGCCAGCGGTCTCATGGAACCGATTCTCGAAGGACTGCGCAAAGCCGGTCTCGCGATTCCCGAGGATGAATCGGGTGACTCGCCGAGGCCGAACGGGCCAAACACGGCAAAACCAGATCGGGCCAAATCCGTTGCGGTGCTGCCATTCGCCAACTTGAGCGCAGACAAACGCGACGAGTATTTGAGTGACGGGATGACCGAGGAACTAATTAACGCGCTGGCCAGGGTACCAGGGTTGCGCGTGCCGGGACGAACATCTTGTTTCGCTTTCAAGGACAAGACCGAAGCGAATATTTTCCGGAAAGTTGGTGATCAGCTTCATGTCAGTACCGTGTTGGAAGGTAGTCGTGCGCAAAGCTGGCGAGAAGCTGCGCGTTACTGCCCAACTGATTAACGTAGCCGACGGTTATCATCTTTGGTCGGAAGATTACGATGGCGACATCAAGAGATATTTTTACCTTTCAGACCAACGTGGCCCAGCGCGTTGTCGAAGCCCTGCAAATCAAGTTAGGTATCGAAGCGGCGTGTGCTTTGGCGAAAAAGCCGACCGAAAACGCGGAGGCTCATCGCCTCTATTTGCTGGGACGCTATGAATTTGGCAAATACAGCGAAGCCGGCTGGACCAGCTCGATCCGCTATTACGAGCAGGCGCTGAAGCTCGATCCCAACTATGCTTTGGCCTATTGCGGTCTCGCCGACACCTACGCCTACATGGGAGGAGTGGTGATGCCGAGCAAAGAAGCGGTGGTTAAAGAAAAGGAATTCGCGCAAAGAGCGCTTCAGCTCGAACCGCAGCTGGCGGAAGCGCATCTTTCCCTCGGCTGCGCATTCGGCGGCGCTTTTGATTGGCGGAACGCCCAAGTTGAATTCGACCGCGCCATCGAACTAAATCCTAATCTGGCCTGGGCCTACGAAATATATGGGTGGTTTCTGGGCGGGCTGGCCGATTGGACGAGGCGATTGCGAAAGACAAAAAAGCGATCGAACTCGATCCGCTGAATTCGTTCTTTCAAGCTGCCCTGGCTTACTTTCTGTATCACGCGCGTCGATATGACGATGCCATGGTTCAAATCAGAAGGACGCTCGAGCTGGATCCCGCTGCAACGCTCGCTCATCATTTGTTAGGCTGCTGTCTCCTGTGGAAAGGCGACACCGCGGGCGCAATCGCAGAATTTCAAAAATCTAAAATAATGGTTACCGGCGCGTGGTATCAAGGACTCCTCGGTTACGCTTATGCCGTTTCTGGAGATCGAGCGACAGCCGAGCAGATCTTGAGCGAACTCGAAGAGATGGCAAAACAGCAATACGTCAATTCGACAGCGTTCGCTGACATTCATCTTGGACTTGGCGAAAAGGAGAAAGCGTTGGATTGGCTGGACAAATCTTATCAGGACCAGGAGAGCGCCTGTTGGTATCTAAAGGTTGATCCGATTTACGACAGCGTGCGCAACGAGCCGCGCTTTCAGGCGCTCATTCAAAAAGTTTTTCACGAAACAGAATGAGCTCGCGCAACTTCTTCTCCGAACTGAAGCGACGCAACGTCTACAAAGTTGCGGTCGCTTACGCAGTCGGCGGTTGGGCGCTTTCGCAGGGAATCGCGCAGGTCTTCCCGGTGTTCGATGTTCCGAATTGGGTGATTCGTTTAATTGTGGTGCTCATCATTCTCGGTTTGCCCGTTGCGCTTGTTCTCGCCTGGATGTTTGAAGTGACACCGGAGGGAATCAAGCGCACCGAGGATGTTACCCTGTCCGACGAGCGCGCTCCGAAAAAGCACATTTGGATTTATGTGGTGGTTATCGGCGGCCTTTTGTCGATCGGTTTATTTTTCCTCGGACGCTACAGCGCTGGAAATAAGGTGGCCGTCACCTCGCCTAACGAGTCTTCCAGTAAATCCATCGCGGTGTTGCCATTCGAAAACTTGAGCGACGACAAGAACACCGCTTACTTCAGTGACGGCATTACCGAGGAAATACTCAACGCGCTCGCACAAATTCCGAATTTGAAGGTGGCGGCTCGGCGATCGGCTTTCCAATTCAAAGGCAGCGATCTCGATCTGCGCAAAATCGGCCAGGTCCTCGGAGTGGCACATATTCTGGAGGGAAGTTTACAGAAGGCGGGCGATCAGGTGCGCATCAACGTTCAATTAGTCGATGCGCAAAATGGGCTGCAGTCGTGGTCCGAAAAATACGATCGCAAACTCGACAACGTTTTTGCGGTCGAAGATGAAATTGCCAAAGCGATCGCAACCCAGTTGCGCGTCCAGCTCACCGGCGGCGCCGGGCAACCGCTCGTCGCGGACAGCACGAACAATTCGCAAGCCCACGAACTTTATCTGCGCGGACTGACTTTACTGGCTGCTCGCGGTCCGGGATTGCGCGAAGCAGATGACTCTTTTCGACAAGCGGTGAAGCTCGATCCGGATTATGCGCAAGCCTGGGGCGCATTGGCGATTACCGAACTCTTGCTTGCTCCTTACGGACTCGACTCGTTCGAGGCGACGCTGCCGCGAGGCGAGTCGGCGGCGGAACGCGCTCTTTCACTCGATGCCAACACGACGTCGGCATACGTCGCAGTCGGGCTGGCCAACGTTACTCGTTGCCGATGGCCGCAAGCCAATGATGCTTATCGCCGGGCCCTCGTTCTCGCGCCCGGAGATGCTGAAGCGGTCAATCAATATGCCCAGTTTCTCTCAACCATTGGACAGACTGAGGCAGGATTGCGCGAAATCGAGCGCGCTCAACAGCTCGATCCATTATCGCCGATCATTGCTCTGGTCCATTCCGGCATGCTTACAACGTTGAGGCGTGATGACCTCGCAGATGCACAAATGAAGAGTCTTTTGGCCGTGCATCCGGACTTCGCCGCTGCCCACACCTGGGCAGCTTGCATGTATATCGAGCGCAAAATGTATCCCCAGGCGGAAACGCAGGCGCGTTTGTTCGGGAAGGCGAATAATCAGGACGGAGAGGCAAAGGCGTTGCTGGTCCGCGGAATGGCCGACCCAGCTCAACGTGTCGCGGCCGTGACCAGCCTGGACACTTCGCCGGACAATGCCGATATTCGCGGAGACTCAATTTGGTATGCGTTCTATCTCGTCGCGTTAGGCGAACGAGGCCGCGCGTTGGATCAACTGGAAATCTATGCCGACAAACACAACAGCGGTTTCGCGGCCTGGCTTTGGAATCGAGGTTTTGATTCCTTGCGTGACGAACCGCGCTTCAAGGCAGTTCTTGCCAAGCTCGCCCTCCCCTATACGCCGCCCGATGTTGCCGCGCCATGAGTGACAAACCTCTTTCTTCGCGAATTAAGCGGCGGAATCTTACAAGGTCGCGCTCGGTTACCCGATTACTGGTTGCTATCCAGGCCGGCGCGGTTTTTACCGTTTTTTGAGATTTCAAATTGGGCGCTCCGGCCGATTATCTTTGCATGAGCGGATCGACTGAGCAGCGCCGCCTCGCCGCAATCATGTTTACCGACATGGTGGGCTACACTGCTCTGGCCGCAGCGAAACGAAGCACTCGCTCTCGAATTGCTGGAGGAGCATCGCCGAATTTTGCGATCAATTTTTCCGCGCTTTAACGGCACGGAAATCAAGACCATAGGCGACGCGTTTTTGGTCGAGTTCCAGAGCGCATTGGAGGCGGCCCAATGCGCGCTTGAGATCCAACGCACGTTAGCCAAACGCAATCACGATGTCTTACCGGACCACCGCATCGAATTAAGGATCGGTATTCACGTCGGCGACGTGGTGCATCGCGAGGGCGACGTCTACGGCGATGGAGTGAACATCGCCTCGCGCATTCAACCGGTAGCGGGAATTGGTGGAATTTGCATTTCAGTTGACGTGGAGCGGCAGATTCACCACGCGCTTGAGGCCAGATTCGAGAAGCTGCCTCCCGTCGAGCTGAAAAACGTCGAGGTCCCGATGGAATTATTTCGCATCGTGCTGCCATGGGAACGGCAAGCAAAGGCGGAAGAAGGAAGGAAGCAGGAAGAAACCGACGTGAGCCGGCGCCCCTCATCAAGTTCGCGGACCGTTTGGATCGCGGCGATTGTGCTCCTCACCATTGGCATCGGCTGGTGGTGGACGACTCTTCCGCACAAAAAGCTGGCTTCGATCGCCCCGGAAGGTAGCCAGCTGCAAAATATTCCCGAAAAGAGTATCGCGGTGCTCCCGTTCGAAAATCTGAGCGAGGAAAAACAAAATGAGTATTTCGCCGATGGCGTGCAGGACGAGATCCTCACGGACTTGGCCAAGATTGCGGACCTGAAGGTTATTAGCCGTACCTCAGTGATGCAGTATAAGACCGGAGTTGCGCGCAATCTGCGCGAAATTGGGCAGCAATTAGGCGTCGCTCATGTGGTGGAAGGCAGCGTGCAGCGCTCCGCCGGCAAGATTCGGGTGAACGCGCAGTTAATCGATGCTCGCAATGACGCGCATCTATGGGCGCAGACTTACGATCGTGATCTTGCCGATGTCTTTGCCATTCAAAGCGAGATCGCCAAGACCATTGCCGACCAGTTACAGACGAAGCTTTCGCCCAACGAGAAGAGCGCGATTGAAGAACGGCCTACTACTAATATCGCCGCTTTCGACGAGTACAGTCGCGCCAAAACGCTTCTCCTCACCACGGGATTTAGCGTTGCTCACACAACGAACTATCTGCAGGCGGTTGACAACTTGAACAGCGCAATCGCGCGCGATCCCTCGTTTTTCGAGGCGTACTGTCAGCTTGTCTATGCCAGCGATTCTCTTTACGCGCTTTTCGACCATACTTCTGATCGGCTCGCTCAGTCAGAAACCGCTCTGCAGGGCGCAGCGCGCCTGCGGCCAGATGCCGCCGAAACGCACCTCGCCCGAGCCTCACATCTGTATTTTGCTCTTCGTGACTACAAGGGAGCGTTCGCCGAACTGGAGATCGCGCGCCGCGGCTTAGCGAACGATCCACGGATTTACGAGCTGACCGGCTATATTTTGCGCCGGCAAGGGAAGCACGAGGAAGGACTGCGCGATTTGAAGCGCGCGGTGGAGCTGGATCCGCGAAATCCTTTTACTCTCGCTCAGCTCGCGATCAGCTATCAATTTCTTCGCCGTTGGCCGGACATGGCTACTGTGCTTGATCGGGCTTTGACGATCGCCCCGGATGACGTGGAGACGAGAATGCAGCGAGGTCTGGTTGATCTGTACTCGAAAGCCGATCCTCAACCGTTGCACCAAGCCGTCGAACGAGTGCGGGCAGAGCAGCCCGCGTCGATCGCTCATGCGGCTGACAACTGGTTCCTCGGTGCGCTGGCAGAGCGAGATTGGGCTAGAGCGAAGCAGGCTCTCGCGGCATTAGGTGACGATCCCTTCTGGGGCGATGGCGCCGTTTTGCTGCGCCGGCATTTTGGTGATGGCCTTCTCGCCCGAGCGATGGATGACGACGCAAAAGCCATCGAGGCTTTCGCTGCCGCTCGTCTCGAACAGGAGCAGAATCGTGGGAAAGCAAAAGGATTATGGACCAGCGGTATGCGTTTTGGGGTTAATCGATGCCGGTCTTGGAAAGAAAGAACTTGCCTTGGAAGAAGGGAAACGGGCGATGGAACTCATGCCGGTGGAAAAGGATTCGATCAATGGCCAGAGAATGCAGATTTACTTCGCGATCATCAGCGGCTTGGGTGGGCGAGAAGGATTTGGCTTTGCAACAATTGGCCCTGGCCGGTCCAAACTCCTGGGGCATCCGTCATCGCCACTTACGGTCCGCTAAAATTGCTCCCCGTTCTGGGACCCGCTCCGCGGCGATCTGCGCTTCGAAAAAATCGTTCAATCACTCGCGGCGAAAGAAGAGCCAAAGAGTGAAGATCGACAATGGAGCCGGCGGGAGCCGAGAGACATCGACGGGCAAGCCCGAGAGGGTTGGCGAGCGGGGACGTGAGCCAATCAATTCCTTCGCCGAGTTGAAGCGGCGTAACGCTTGGTAGTTGCGTATGGCGGACGAACAGAAAACAAACCTGCGCCTGGAAATTGCGCACGTCCTCTTCATCGACATTGTTGGATATTCCAAACTGTCCACCGACGAACAATCGGAGGCGTTGCACGAGCTGAATGCGATCGTGCGGAGAACCGAGGTCGCGCAAACTGCGGAAACGGCGGGTCGACTGATATTCCTCCCGACCGGTGATGGCATGGCGCTGGTCTTTACTGGATCGGAGGAAGAGCCGGTGGAATGCGCATTGGAAATCGCTCAAGGACTGCGGGCCAAGCCAAGCTTGCCCGTGCGAATGGGAATTCATAGCGGACCGGTCCACCACGTGGCTGACGGTCAACCAACGCCAAAACATTGCCGGGGCTGGGATCAATGTCGCCCAACGAATCATGGATTGCGGCGACGCCGGCCACATCCTGATTTCAAAACGGGTGGCTGATGACTTGGCCCAATCGCGTCGGTGGCAGCCTTATCTCCACGATCTCGGCGATGTAGAGGTGAAGCACGGTACAGGTGGTGTCGGTCGTCAATTTTTACGCCGATGGGGTTGGTAACCCGAACTCCGCCAACAAAAGTCCGTGGAAACAAAGAGATCGCATCGGCCAAACGGCGTCGAAACGTTCTTGGGTTGCGGCTCTTTAATTGTAGGTCTTCTCGTGTTCGCTGTCGTAATCGTGGCGCTCATTTTCGCGCCGGCGATTCTGAAGGAAACGCGTTCACGGTCCGCCACGTAGCAGTGTCCCCTGCTCTCCGCTTCTGCAGTCATTCCTGAAAAGAGCATCGCGGTGTTGCCGTTTGAAAATCTAAGCGAGGAGAAATCCAATGCGTTCTTTGCCGATGGCGTTCAGGATGAAATTCTGACCGATCTGGCAAGGTGTCGCGGACCTAAAGGTAATCAGTCGCACCAGCGTAATGCAATACAAGGCGACCGCTGCCCGCGAATCTGCGAGAGATTGCGCAAACGCTCGGTGTCGCTCACGTGCTCGAAGGAAGTGTTCAGCGAATCGCCAACAAGGTTCGAGTAAACGCGCAGCTAATCGATGCGCGCACCGATGCGCATCTATGGGCGCAAACCTATACTCGCGATCTGGCGGATGCTTTCGCAATTCAAAGCGAGATCGCCGAAGCCATCGCGCAGCAATTGCAAGCCCGTATATCCGCCGATGAAAAATCGCGGATCGCCCAACCCTCCACCAATGATCCGGTAGCCTACGACCTTTATCTGCGGGCGAGACAACTGGATGACCTATCGAACGATCCCAACGCGAAGGAAAGTTTACTTCAAGCGATTAGTTTGCTTGAAGAAGCGGTTCGGCGGGATCCGAAATTCCTGCGAGCCTACGTTCTGATGTGCGAAACCCATCTCGATTTGTACTGGGGTGGTTTTGACCACACCGACCAACGCCGCGAGCTGGGTCGAATTGCTTTGCAGAAAGCCGAGGAGATCCAGCCGGATGCGGGAGAAGTCCACTGGGGCAAAGGGATTTATGCTTACCACGGGTTCCGTGAGTACGATCGAGCATTAGCTGAGTTGGAGATGGCAAAGCAACGTTTGCCAAACGAGGCGCGGATCTATGTCAACATCGGTGCGGTCGACCGCCGAACCGCGCGATGGAGTGAAGCGAAGGAAAACTTTATGCGCGCTGTCGAATTGGACCCGCGTAACTTTGTCGTGCTGATGGAGGCTGGCTCCGGTGTTCTCTGCAATGCGTCAGTTCGCTGAAGGAAGACGCCTGCATGAGCAATGCCTAACGATTTTGCCTAACGATCCATTTGCTCATACTCTTATCGGGTTCAGCTATTTCGCCGAAAGCGGCGACATTGCGGCGTGGCGAAGGGAATTGGAACCAGTCGCGCAGCAAGGTCCGGAAGCGGCGCGTGACGTTGCATTCCCCCTTTTGGTTTGCAGCTGGGTACAGAGAGATCGAAACACCGCCGAAAAAGCAGTCGCGCTTATTCCTGCCGAAGGCATTGCCAATAGTTTCGATGAGGCGGCCGTGCCTCGCGAATATTGTGTCGGACGTACGGCCTGGCTGTTCGGCAACAAGGACCTGGCGCGCACCGCTCTGACCGCCGCCCGGGCGATTTTCGAACGCACGACCGGGGAGCAACCCGATTACCCGCAGGCCTGGAGTTATTTTGGCCTGACCGATGCCATGCTCGGTCGGCGGAGCGAAGCAATCCAGGAGGGAAAACGCGCCTGTGAAATCCTTCCGATGACCAAGGACTCGTGGATTGGGCCGACCTGGTGAACTATCTGGCGATGATCTACGCCTGGTGCGGCGATAAAGATGCCGCGTTCAAACAACTGGAGACGTCCGTCCAGAATCCCGTAGGCATCACCTACGGCGAACTCAAGCTGGATCCAACCTGGGATTCGTTGCGCGGCGATCCGCGCTTTGAAAAACTTGTTGTCTCGCTCGCGCCGAAGTCCAGTTCTAAAGCAGGCCAGTGAAATTCAATAACTTCTTTGCCGAGCTGAAGCAGCGCAACGTTTAGCGCAAGTCCGGCTATGCCTGAGAGAATTGATCGAAACAAGCTCGAACGGCGCCGAGTGGTAAATCACAATACAGTGACTCTGGACAGCATTCAGGCGTCATGGTTTCGACCGGCGGTGGCGCGCTGGTCGAACTCGCGACGGTTGTGGCGGGTATTATGATCGCCGAGCGGATTAACAACTGGGCATGCCGGACACATTCTTCTTAGCCGGCATGTGGCGGAAGATCTCGAACATTATCCGCGCTGGAAACCTTACCTGCACTCGTTAGGCGAATGCGAAGTGAAACATGGTCAGCTCGTCTCGGTGGTAAGTTTCTACCAGGATGGGTTAGGAAACTCAGCCGTTCCGGAAAAATTCGCCGGTCGGAGGAATCGAAAAACAGCAAAAGTCGCAGAGGGTTCGGGGATTTGTCTCCGACATTGGATCGTCGGAATTCTCATCGGCACGGGCGTAGTGTTCGCCCTGCTCGGAGTAGTTCGGTATCTCAAGCAATCAAGGCCGACCTTTCCAATTTCAAACGAAGCAGGCCCGACTTCAGGGATTTCTCAAAAGAGTATCGCAGTGCTGCCGTTCGTGAACATGAGCGCGGACAAGAACGACGAGTATTTGAGCGACGGGATGACCGAGGAATTGATCAACGTGCTGGCCAAGGTGCCGGGACTTGCGCGTGCCAGGGCGAACAGTTCCTGGTTTGCGTTCAAGGGCAAAAACGAAGAAGACATCTTCCGTAAAGTCGGCGATCAGCTGCACGTGAGGCACGGTGTTGGAAGGAAGCGTGCGCAAGGCCGGCGAGAAATTGCGCGATCACCGCTCAGCTCATCAACGTGGCCGATGGTTATCATCTCTGGTCGAAGGACTTACGATCGGTGACGTAAAGGACATTCTCAATTTTCAGAGCGACGTGGCCGAGCAAGTCGTCGCAAGCTTTGCAAGTGCAGCTTAGGCATCGAAGCGGCGCGCGCACTGGTCAAGAAGCCGACCGAGAATCGCGGAAGCTTACCGGCTCTATCTGCTGGGTCGTTATCATTTCGCCAAATTCACGCGAGCGGGTTGGACCAATGCGATCCGTTACTTCGAACAGGCATTGCAAATCGATCCCAGCTTACACATTAGCTTATTGCGGACTGGCTGACACCTACGGTTGGGCTGGAGGCCAGACTCTGCCGGGGCGAGAAGCGTGGGCCAAGGAAATGGAATTTGCGCGGAAGGCGCTCGCGCTCGACCCGAATCTGGCCGAAGCGCATCTGGTCGATGGGAACTGCTCTTTTCTAGCGTGCTCGGTCCTCTACGCCTCGGAGAAGGAACTCGACCGCGCGGTGGAATTGAATCCCGAAGCAGCCGCTGATTTACGATCAATATGGTTGGACCTTCGCGGAGATGGGCCGGTACGACGACGCGATCGCGGCAGAAAAAAAAGCGCTCGAACTCGATCCGCTAAACACTTTAATGAGCGCAGACTTCGGCTTTTTTCATTACTGGGCGCGACGGTACGACGATGCGACTACGCAAATCCGTAAGACTTTGGAGTTGGATCCGAACAACGCTTTGGCCCACTCAGTGGTTAGGCTGGTGCTTGATCGTGGAAAGGAAATGCAAAGCTGAAGCCAAGGCGGAGTTTCAAAAAGCCACCGCGCTGGATGACCTGCCATGGTATGTCGGATCTCTCGGTTACGCTCGCGCTGTTACCGGTGAGCATGCGAAGGCAGAGCAAATCACTGCAGGAGTTGGCAAGACGTGGCCAAAGCAGCGATACGTCTCACCCGCGCTGCCAGGCAGCGGTTTATCTCGGGCTCGGCGAAAAAGGGAAAGCGTTCGATTGGATCGAGAAAGCTTATGAAGATCGCGATCCGATCCTGTGGTGGATCAATGGCGACCAACTTTACGACAGCGTGCGCAACGAACCGCGCTTCCAGGCGGTGATGCAGAAAGTTGAGCGGTCAAAAGGCGAATCGAAGCAGTGAAGATCGAAAACTTCTTCGCCGAGCTGAAGCGGCGCAATGTTTACAAGGTTGCGGTCGCTTACGCGGTCGTCGCGTGGCTCTTGATTCAAGCGGCGTCGATTTTCTTGCCAGCTTTCGACGCGCCGCCATGGGTGATGAAGATATTTATTATCGTCATCATCTTCGGATTTCCCGTGGCGCTGATTTTTTCCTGGGCATTTGAGATCACGCCGGAAGGAATCAAACTCGAGTCCGAGATTGAGCCGAGCAAATCGATCGCGCGAGGCACCGGGCGAAAGATTGTTGCGGTGACGATCGCGCTAGCAGTCGTCGCCGCCGGTCTGTTCGTGTATCAACTCGTGCGGCCGCGCGCACAAACGCATCCGGAGGGCGGAGCTCCTGCGACGCCGGAATCACAAGGTCTCGCAGGAGCTCGACCCTCCATTGTCGAGAAATCGATCGCGGTGTTGCCGTTCGACAACCTCAGCCGCGATCCGGACAACGCTTACTTTTGCGAAGGCGTGCAGGATGAAATTCTGACGCGGCTGGCCAAGGTCGCTGACTTGAAAGTGATTTCGCGCACATCGACGCAACATTTCAAGAGCACGCCGGACAATCTTCCCGCAGATCGCGAAGCAACTCGGTGTGGCGCACATCGTCGAAGGCAGCGTTCAGAAAGCGAACGATCAGGTCCGGGTGAATGTGCAGTTAATCAACGCTCTGACCGACGCGCATCTTTGGGCCGACACCTACGATCGCAAACTGACCGACATCTTCGCGGTCGAAAGCGAGATCGCGAAAACAATCGCGGAGACGTTACAGGCCAAGCTCACCGGTTCGGAAAAAGCTTCGATCGCGAAAACGCCGACGGTGAATCCGGAAGCATACGAGCTTTATCTCAAAGGCAGATTCTTTTGGAACAAGCGGACCGGGGACGACCTTCGCAAATCAATCGAGTATCTCAAGCAAGCGATCGCCAAAGATCCGAACTACGCCCTGGCCTATGCTGCTCTGGCCGATTCCTATGGCCTGCTCCGCTTTTACGGCGGGGCTTCTCCAGCTGAATCAATTGTGCCGGGGACAGCTGCGGCGAAGAAAGCGCTCGAGCTGGACGATTCGTTAGCTGAGCCGCACGCTTCGCTTGGTCTCATCGCCACCGAGGACCTTGATGTCCATCGGGGCGTGGACGAACTGGAGCGCGCGGTTCAATTAAATCCCAATTATGCCACTGCCCACCACTGGCTCGCCCTCGCGTTCACGGCGCTCGGGCAATCGGATCGGTCTATTGCAGAATTAAAACGCGCGCTCGAGCTCGATCCGCTTTCCATGGCCATCAATGCCGATCTCAGCATCGGCTATCTTTACGCCCGTCGCTACGATGAGGCCGAAGCACAGGCGCGCAAGGCATTGGAAATCGATCCCCGATCCTTTCTCGCGCACTACTATCTAGGTATGGCGCTGCAACTAAAGGGACAACTCAAAGAGGCGATCCCGGAATTTCAAAAAGCGGTCGAGCTGAACCATGATCCTTATTGCATCTCCATGCTCGTCCAAGGTTATGCTCGAAATGGACAAACGGATGAAGCGCGAAAACTTCTCGCGCAGCTGAATGAAATGGCGAAGTCCGCCGAAGTTCCGGAGTACGCCCTCGCCCTCGCTTACACGTCATTGGGCGACAAAGATCGCGCCATAGCAGCGCTCGAGCACGGCTTTGCCGGAGGCAACAAAAGCTACTTGTTCCTCCTTCCGGGAGATCCGCTGCTCGACGATCTGCGCGGCGATCCGCGTTTCGAAGCGCTGGTGCAAAAGATCACCCGCGGAAAATAACGCCTTTCGAATTGAACGTTAAACGTTGAATCGAACGTCTTTTGATCGGCTGTTTACGCTCTGTCGTGAACGATCTGATCATGTGGCGATTCCGGCAGAAGAGCTATTAGACGTCAGTACCAATTCGACGCGGAGAAGATTAACCCGGTGGCAGAAATATGATGATTGTTGTCATTGCTGCCATTGTCTTGTAGATCCACGATGGGTATCATGAAAACATCATCCAACTCAAAGCAGGCGATCCTGACTCTCATGGCTTTGTTGATTCCCGTCGCAATTTTCATCGCGGCGGCGCCCACTAACACCGGTTCGATTAAACCACCGGATAAAGACCCGATTCCGGTCGCGTTTCTGATTTCTGACGGCGCGGTCGTGATCGATTTCTGTGGTCCGTGGGAAGTGTTCCAGGACGTCAACGTTCCGAGCCGGCAGGACATGCCCTTTCGTCTCTACACCGTCGCTGAGACGACTAAACCGATCCGAACGAGCGGTGGAATGCAGATAATTCCCAATTATACGCTCGCGAACGCGCCGACGCCGAAGGTGATCGTAATTCCTGCGCAAAGCGAACCGACTGAAGCGGTGTTGGATTGGATTCGGAAATCTTCGAAGACGACCGACGTCACCATGTCGGTTTGCACCGGCGCGTTTGTTTTGGCGAAAACTGGTCTGCTGAACGGAAAATCGGCGACGACGTATCACGGTGCGTTTGAACGTTTCGGGATGAAATTCCCCGATGTTCAACTCAAGCGCGGTGCGCGCTTCGTTGAAAACGGAAACCTTGCCACCGCCGGCGGACTTTCGTCGGGGATCGACCTCGCGTTGCGGGTGGTCGAGCGTTACTACGGCCGCGATGTCGCACAAAAGACCGCTTACAACATGGAATATCAGGGACAAGGCTGGATGAACCCGGATTCGAACCAGATTTACGCCACGGCACTTGTCTCCACTGCCGACCATCCGCTTTGCGCGGTTTGCGGAATGGATATTGATCCAAAGATCGCGCCGAAGTCTGTTTTCAAAGGGCAGACTTATTATTTCTGCAGCGACGACGACAAGAAAACATTCGACTCCGCTCCGGAGAAGTTCACGAGCAAGTGACCAGCAATGTTGGCGTTGAGTTGTTGAGGCCGATGACGATCAATCGAAATAATGGCGGCGCGACTCCCGCGACCCGCCGGATCGTATTCGTCGCTGGTTCAGGAACCGAGATTCTCGATCTCGTCGGACCCCTGCAAGTGTTCGCGCGTGCCTCCGACATCTACTGCCGGGAAAATCCCGGCACGTCTCCAATTTATTCCATGGAAGTCGTCAGTACTTCTTCGCGCCGGTCGCTGGTTGCGAATTGTGGCTTACGCTTTGAAGCACACAAAACATTTCGGCAAGTGCGCGGAAAGATCGATACCTTGCTCGTGGCCGGCGGCGACGCGATCGAGCAAAATAAAATCAACGCCGATGCAGTGCGCTGGTTGCGAAACAGTGCCAGGAGGGCCCGACGAGTTGGCTCAGTTTGTACGGGCGCGATGCTGCTCGCCCGGGCTGGATTGCTCGATGGCCGTCGAGCGACGACTCATTGGAACTGGTGCGAAACACTGATCAGACAGGCACCGCGCGCCGATGTCGACCCCAACCCAATATTCGTTCGCGACGAAAATGTTTACACGTCGGCCGGCGTTACGGCCGGAATGGATCTGGCGCTCGCGTTAGTCGAAGAGGACCACGGTTCACGCCTAGCGTTGCAAGTCGCGCGTAATCTGGTGCTCTATTTGCGGCGGCCGGGCGGGCAGTCGCAATTCAGCGCCGCGCTTTCGTTGCAGATTACCGATCGTAAACCGTTGCGCGAGCTCGAAGCCTGGGCCCTCGATAATCTGAACAAGTCACTAACGGTTCCAGTGCTGGCGCAACGAGTCGCGATGAGTCCGCGGAACTTCGCCCGCGTCTTTAGCCAGGAAATGAAAACAACGCCGGCGAAGTTTGTGGAACGGCTGCGGGTCGAAGCGGCTCGACGCCGGCTCGAGGAAAGTCAAAACAGCATGGAAATGATCGCCAGTGAATGCGGCTTCGGAAACATCAACTCGATGCGCAATGTCTTTCAGCGAACCTTAAAAATTCCGCCTGGCCAATACCGCCGTCATTTTCGACATGCAAAACGTCACAGAAAAAGCGCTGGCAAGCGCGAAACGCTGAAACACTGAAGCCGAATGTTCTGGGCGCCGGACAGCCAAGACGGCGCCGTCTTTTTCATCGCGCTGGTTGTTCTCCTCGGTCGCGCTGGCCGCCTTTGGGGAGCTGACAGTTAACTCACGAAACGGTGGCCGAACTCACCGCTCTGGTAGTTAGCGGTTATCGTTCTGTCCTGACTTCGCCCAGGCGGCTGTTCGCGCAGCGGCGTATTTTTCGGAGAACTCTTTGGTCGTGAACGTGCCGCCGTCCCCATCGGCAATAATCCCATTTCGGCCGACGCCGGAGAATTTGGCGAGAGACTTTGCAATGTGAGGATCGATAAGAGATTCGATCTTGTTGAACATTTCTCGCCGACTCACCCCGTCGACGAACGTGACCATCACGTCGAAGCCGTGCCAATGGTAAAGCTTTCTGTACCCAATGTAATCGTCCCATTTGCCCGCGGGTTTGCCGTAACGATGGTCGCACTGCTCTTCAGTTTCGCCGACCCGGGCCATGGCCAGGTTCGTGCAAACGAAAAAGCCGGAGATAAAAATTAGGAGCGTTAGCCTTTTCATTGTTTTTTCAGCAATCGACTCGTCATGCCGGGTCTCCGACACCGTCAATTTAGCATGCTAACTGATTTACGCAGTTACCGAGAAAAGCAATTCCCAATTCACGGCCAGGCAGGGCGGTTGCATTCGAATTTCTTACCTTCGTCACCGCTCCTTTTTACTTTTGATCACATCCCGTGCGATTGTGCTGGCGGCGCTGTTTGGGAAGGAAGTCCAGTCCCTTGCTGGTGAGTCGGGGTCGTTGTCGTAGTCGTGGTGGTGGTTTCGCCATTTTTATTCGACGCGCACGAGCTCATGATCATAGCGGAAATCGCGAGAGCAAAAACGAACATCAGTTTCTTCATGGAATAGGAGTCTTTAATGCTGGACCGGAAGTGTCCAGATCAATAACGACGTGAACTATCCGTCACTGTCAATTCCAGGATCTCGCTCGGTTGACTGGATCTCATCACGGGCGCAACAACGACGCGTCGATATCGCTGAGTTTAGTGCAACCGCAAAGGAGCATGGCTTCATCCAGTTCGCGGCGTAAAATTTCTAGTATCGCCGCCGCGCCTTGTTCGCCGCCGGCGCATAAACCCCACAAAATCGGACGACCGATCATTACGGCACGCGCCCCGAGCGCGATCGACTTCAGCACGTCGCTGCCGCGTCGAATTCCGCCGTCGACATAAACTTCGCAACGATCGCCGACGGCGTCGACAACGTGCGGCAACACTTCGCAGGTCGCGGGGGCGGTATCTAGCTGTCGTCCGCCATGATTCGAAACTACGATTGCCTTTGCGCCTCGATCCGTGACGCGCAGCGCGTCGTCGCGGCGACAGACGCCTTTCACTATAACCGGCAGCCTGGTGCAACTGCATAACCAGTCGAGGTCCGCGAAGCTCAGGTCGGATTTGAAATTTTCGCGAACGTATGCCGCCAGCCCGGACCCTGCCACATTCGGCATGTTCCCCTTCCCCAGGGGTGCGAGATTTTCGACTGCCAAACCGCTGGGCAAGGTGAACTTGTTTCGCGCATCGCGTTCCCGCGTTCCCAGTCCTGGGGCGTCGACCGTGAGGACGATCGCCTCCGCCCCGGCTGCCTCCGCCCGCTGCACCAGGGCGCGAGTGATCTCTTTGTCCTTATATATATAGAGCTGGAACCAACGCGGGCTGGCTGCCTGGGCGAAGACCGCTTCCATCGCCGTAGTCGAGAGCGAGCTCAGTATGAACAACGTGCCTCCGGCCTTTGCAGCCTTGGCGGCCGCAATTTCGCCCTCTGCGCACGCGAGTTTGTGAAAAGCGGTCGGCGCGATCGCAATCGGCATTGAGATAGGTTGACCGAGCACGCTGGTGTTCAACTCGCGCGGCCCAACATCCGCGAGAATGTGATAATAGAGCTTTAGTCGCTCCCACCCGGCGACGTTCTCTCGCAACGTGATTTCGTCTAGCGCGCCGCCTCCGTAATAATCGTGCACATCTTTCCTCAAAGTTCCCTGCGCTGCCCGTTCGTAGTCAGCGACGTTGATGAGGGGCTCTGAATTCACGGCGATAGTTTATGCGAAGCGACTGCGCAATCGGCAATCAAATCCCCAACGCCGAGAGGACCGTTGAAAACTCAGCCACCGAGGCAGCCAACTCCGGATGAGACGCCTCGAAACGTTCGACGGATTGCTTCAGTTCCTCCAGGAGCTTGTTGAGATGTTCGGGACGCTTCTCTTTGCGAGACGCTTCCCGCGCAGAATCCTCGACCAGGCGGGCAATTTTTTGCGCGTGGTCCGCGTGCGTTCGCGAAACTCGCGCAATGCCTGGCTTGATCTTCGAAAGCGCATCCAGCAACTCAGCCTTTTTCGCTGCAGGAATGTGACCTGCCGCCGCAACCGCGGATTTTGTTTTGTCGATCTGTTCGTCGCTCATTTTCTTAATTCTACTTCCGCTCGTTCTCGGGCGCGAATCACGCTGGATTCAAATGCGCGAGCGGTTTCTTTAATCGTTCCAACTCCGCCGCCGGATCGTGGACTTCGATTCGAGTGAGATCAGCGATTTTCATCACTTCGGCGAGCAACGTTCCTACATTTTCGATGTGCGTGAGCAAACCTTCGGCGTTTTCATACGCTTCTCGACAAAAGAGTTCGTCGCCATTCATGCTGAATTCGCAGAACAGCATCGCCTTCTCCGTTGCCGTCTTTTCTGCGAACTGCGGCAACATCGCCTCAACTGCATCCATCTTGCCGGGACGTTTTCAGCGTTTAAGAACGGCACCCTAAGTTGCTGTTTGCTAATCCAGGTGTAAGACGACGTGTCAGGTGGTCGCGACACGCGAACAGCCACGGGCAAGCATGCCCGATTCTTACTGCGGAATTTAGCAACTCATTCCCTGCCACTCCGGGTCGACCGCGAATGACAGGAGAATGAATCGTCAGATTCCTTACGGACCGTATGGTGACCAGAACCCGGTGCTCGCTACGTCGGACAACACCGTGTAGTCGGCTGGCGGCACCTGTGGAATCAAGTCCACGGTCTGAGTACCGTAGGCCGTTCCCAGGAGGCTCTTGCCGCTATTGTAAAGGAGTGAATTCTTCTTCAAGTAATTCGTCCAATCGGCAACCCCGACCACGTCGCCAGTTTTGCGGTTGGTTTCGACTGCGTACTGGTCGCATGCTGAGTCGATCATGCGCAGATCGTTCAGAATACGGCTGGCCTGCGAGCGTTTGCGCGCCCGGAGAAATCCGGGGACGGCAATCGCCGCGAGTAACGCGATGATCGCAACTACGATCATGATTTCCACGAGGGTGAAACCCGCGCGGCGTTTATTGATGACGGTTAACATATTATTGCTTTCCTTGGTTTGTTTGACTGCCCTCGGAGATTCGAGGGATGTAGCCTTTGCAGCAGCCTGAGTGCCACAATCGCGTAGGATAATCGGGTAGCGGCAGCGACTTATCGACCCTGTGCCGCGCCCTTCTTCGCTAGGAAGCTCGCTCTTCGAACGACGTCAGTGCAGGACGCGATTGCCGCCGTGAATATAGAACTCCACGGGTACTTCGACGGGTCCGCGGGTTCCGGGTTGAAACTGCCACTGCAAAAGAGCCCTGACTGCCAGCTTGTTCAAATCTTGGTAGCCGGTGCTCTTTAAGATTTTCACTTCGTCCACCAGACCGCTCTTGGGATTTATGGTAAGGCGAAAACGGCCTTTGCCTTCGGCGCCGTGCAGCACGAAGCCCGCCGGATATTCGGGTTCGATCTTCTTAACTAGGCCGGGCGGTGTTCCTGTATAGACCTGAGTCTCCAAGCCGCGCGTCTGCGCATTTGTGGAGAGCAAGCTGGCTTGGAACGCGATCAGACTGACGACGGTGAGCTTTAACCAGTGGGCGGAATGCATGATCGATAGATTAGCTGACACTGCATCACTGACAAGTCATCCGTGACGAGTGACTGGGAAAGTTGATAACTAATGGATGAGAGTTTGCAGCCAAGACGACGGCCTTCCTCCGCACCCGCGCAAAAGGTCCGTTAGAATCGATTCCTATTTTAGGAAAGGCGGTTCATCAAGATGGACAGGAAACTTATGTTGATGGGAATCGATGGAAGCGATTCGTCGGTGAACTCGATTCCATTGCCAGCGTGTCCCGGTTGCGGAATGGTCAAGAATGAGTGGCCTGGCGAAGGATACACCCACGACGGCGAGACCTATTGTTGCCAGGGTTGTGCCGAAGGCACTGGCTGCATTTGCCTCGACGTCGGGAAACCAGGCTTTTCACGCCAGGGACAAAAGCTAACGCGGGCCGAGCGGCGTCCCGGTGAGCAGCGCTCCGGCGCGCCGGCACCGCAGGGTGAATTGAGCGGAGAACGCGACAGCCTGGGAACTGAAGAAGCCTTGGACCAAGGCGGCTGACAGTCGTTGAAGCGTGACTCAGTAAGCCAGAGTTAGGCTGAGTAGCGGCCGACATGGCCGCCACTACAGGAGTTCCTGGATCAGATGCTTCGCCTGTTCCGGGGAAATGCCGAGCTTGCGGAATGCGAGCGGGCCTTCGCCGGTGTGCAAGACTGGTTCCAGATCTTCCAGGCTTTCCAAGTCGGTCCGACGCCAGAACAATCCGATCGGAATTTCTTCGCCCCACTGATACCCGCGCTCGATCGCCTTGTGCAGATCGGTCGGGTCGTGGCCCTGTTCCTCCAGAATTTTCACGCGCGGATTAAACCACTGGTAGGTGTTGTCCTTGTTGTAGGTGACGCACGGACTGAAGACGTCCACCAGCGCGAAGCCTTTGTGTTGAATGGCGCCCTTGAACATTTCGACCATGTGTTTCTGTTTGCCGCTGAACGCGCGCGCCACGTAGGTCGCGCCGCCGACGATTGCCATCGGGATCGGATTGATCGGGTTCTCAACGCTTCCGTACGGCGTGCTCTTGGTTTTCATGCCCTTGACGCTGGTGGGCGAGACATTGGCCGGTGGTTAGACCGTAGATCTGGTTGTCCATCACGATGTAGGTCAGGTCGACGTTGCGCCGCATGGTGTGAACGAAATGGTTGCCGCCAATTCCGTAACCGTCGCCGTCGCCGCCGGTGCAGATGACTTTCAGTTCGTGATTGCCGCAGCTCGACGCCGGTAGCGACCGCGAGGGCGCGACCATGGAGCGTGTGCATTCCGTAGGTGTTGATGTAACCGGGCAGGTTCGATGAACAGCCGATGCCGCTGATGACGCAGACCTGATGCGGCTGCAGCCCGAGCTCGAACAGCGCGGTTTGCAGCGCGGCGAGCACGGAGAAATCGCCGCAGCCGGGACACCAATCGGGATGGATGCGGCCGCGGTAAGTCTCTTTGGTTAATTGGCCGGGTTCGGTCGGGTGGTGCAACAGGAGCGCTCATATGTTCAATCGTTACACGGTTACAGGTTGAATCGTCAAATGGGTCATGTGTTCGCTATTTAACAGTAACGTTTTAACCTTTTAGCTTTCATTGCTATGCCATCACTTCGTGGACAGGAACCGATAGTCGCGTTTTGCCGGCGAGTTGCGCTTTCACCGCTTCGACAATGTGATGCGGCATGAACGGTTCGCCGTCGTACTTGCGAATGTGACCGTGCGCATCGAAACCGGTTTCGCTCCGGAGATAACGGGCGAACTGGCCGCTCTGATTGTTCTCAACCACGATGACCTTCTTGCTGTGCCCGAGAATGGCGCTGATCTCCGCCGCGTGCAGCGGCACGATCCATTTAATGGCGAGCTGATTGGCCACGATGCCTTCTTCGCCCGCCAGTTTTTCCACCGCTTCGCGAATCACGCCCTCGGTTGAACCCCAACCGACCAGCGTGACATCGGCCTTCTCCGGACCAACGAGTTTCGGCGGCGCGATGTCCTTGATCGCGCCTTGCATTTTGCGGGCGCGTTTCTCCACCATCATCCGCCGCTTCTGCGGGTTGGTGAATTCATCGCTGATGAGCGTGCCGTCTTCGTCGTGCTCGTCGGTCGCGGCGGTAAAGATGTGACCGGGCACGCCCGGCACCGCGCGCGGCGAAATTCCGCTCGCGGTGTTCTTGTAACGCAGATACGCCTTGTCGTTGTAGCCGCTGCCGGGATTCGCGCCATTCCCGTTGCCGTTAGGCAGAATCAATTCGCCGCGGTCGATCTTCACTTCGAAGTCCAGATCATCCGGATCGATGCTCGCGGTTCCTTCGGAAATCAGCAGATCGGACAAGACCAGACCGGGACATTGGTATTTGTCGCAAAGATTGAACAACTCCGGAATCGTCTGAAACAAATCGAGCTGGTTCGTCGGCGCGACGACGATGCGCGGATAATCGCCCTGGCCCGCGCCGAGCACCTGCCAGAGATCGCCCTGTTCGGTCTTGGTCGGCACGCCGGTCGCCGGACCGGCGCGTTGCACATCGACGCAAACAATCGGCGTTTCGATCATTCCCGCCATGCCGACGGCTTCGGTCATCAGCGCAAAGCCGCCGCCGCTGGTCGCGCACATGGCGCGGCAACCGGTGTGGGCCGCGCCAATCACCATGTTCATGACGCCGATCTCGTCCTCGACCTGCCGGACCATGATGCCGAGTTCGCGCGCGTGCGCCGCCATCCACATCAACACGCCGGTGGATGGACTCATCGGATAAGCCGCATAAAATTTCACGCCGGCCGCCGCTCCACCCATGGCGGTGGCCTGGTTGCCGGTAATTATGCCAAGCGGCTTTGGCTCCTCGCGGCGCCTTCCAGGGGAACGCCGTGAAATTTTGGGCGGCGTAATCGTAGCCGGCGCGCGCGATGGCGACGTTTTCGGCCACGACCGCGTCGCCCTTCTTTTTGAATTGCCGGGCAATGACCGTTTCGAGCGGTTCCGATTCGATCCCGAGCAATTGCAGCGTCGCGCCGAGCGCAGCGGTGTTGACCGCGAGCTTGTTGCCCTTGGTCAATTCCTTCATCGGCATCGGCGCAGAGCTGGACTCCGTCGGCCGCCTTCCCGGGCGTGACTTTCTCCTTGTCGTAAATTGCGCACGCGCCGCTCTTCAAAAGATGCAGGTGCCGATCCATCGTGTCCTGGTTGAGCGGAATGAACACGTCGATCTTGTCACCCATGTTGCGGACCGGCCCGTCGCTCGGCGCGAATGGTCAGGAAAGTATGACCGCCGCGGATGATCGACTGGTAAGCGTTGTAGGCGTTGAGATGCAGCCCGCGCCGCGCAAAGATGAGCGCGAGAATGTTCCCAGTGGACGCGATGCCCTGGCCGTTCTCGCCGCCAATGCCGACTGCGAAATCTATTCTACTACTCACGTTGGCCTCAATTTATTCGGGGAAGCGCGTGAATTTGCTGTGCCGGAGGCCAATAAGCAAGCCCAAGCCTGGAGGCAGAAGTGACCAGTGACATGTGACACGTGACCAGCTGCATGAACGGGATGATGGAGATGACGAAGATCAATATCGCGGCGCTGGAGAAGGCCGCGAAAGGATGAAACAAGCTGGCAGCAGTAAAGCCGGAAATATGTCCGGCAACCTCCGACGTCGGATTTCATTACACTTTTCCTCTGTTGTTTGGTGGCGTCGGCAAGAATAACAACATTTATAAAATATTCATTACATTGGTCTTATCCATGTAAATCAGTCACCAACAAAACAGTTGGCATCCGACTCGCTAAGGCACGGACTAGAATCAGAAACAATCTTAATCCCACTCAGATGAAAATACTTAAACTGCAACTAATCCTGGCCGCGGCGATCGTTGCGCTCGCCAGCGCCTTTTCTGCCCACGCTGCGACCCTGGTACCTGATGGGACCTATACGTTTTCCGCAACCGACGGTGATACCGCGCTGAATGGCAGCTGGGTCACCTTTAGCAGCGATTCGATCGTGAACTGGTACTTGAATGACTCGTTAGCTTCGAGTCCACCTCCGACGGACCTACCTCTCACCCCTTCAAACAGCTTCATCAACTCGATGGGCGTTCTTGGTACTAACGCCTGGTATTTCATTATTGATGGAAATAACATCGCGACGAACTATTACGATTTCTTCGAAGGGCAAAACAATCTCTTCGGTGCCGGTACTGGCGGCGGAACCGGTGCCCTATATAGCGGCTTTGGAGACCCGATCGGTAACTGGGGGGCTGCGGCGGCTACCCCTGACAGCGGCACTACCTTAGGGTTGTTAGCGCTGAGTCTGGCCGGACTTGTCGGCGCAAAGCGGCTTGTCCGCCGGGCGCTACCGCTGCCATCAGTAAAGTAATTCAATCGTTTGGCTGGGGCCGCGTCAAACCGGCTGTATTCTGTTTGCAGAAAATTTGCGGTGGCGGGGCGCGCCTGGAGGTAAGGCGTGCGCGATCCGAGCTTGATCCGTGTGATCCGCGGTTACTGCGAAGACTGTCGTATCGACGTGGCGGCTTTCTTTTGGAAGGCCGTGGTGTTTCTTAGTGGCCACTTGTCACGGCCATAGCTTCATGCGAAGGCGGAGTCGTGGTTAAAACGATTTTGGGGATGGTCGGTGCGAGCGCGCTGATCTGCTCAGCGTCAACGGTGACGCTGTCGCCACGGGAGGAAGTGGCGCGCGATGCTGCGCTTCAATGGTTGCAACTTGTTGACGCCGGTCACAACGAGGACGCTGCATCGCAAGCTTCGCTCGAAGCGTCGCCGTTACAGCACTGGTTGAATTATTTCAAAGCCCAGCGCGTGCCGTTGGGCAAAGTGCACACGCGTCAGCTCATCGAAATGAAACAGATCTCCGTCATCCCTGGCGTGCCTGACGTGCAGCGGTATTACATCATTCGGTTCAATACGTCGTTCGAGCGCAAGGCGAACGCCGTCGAACAAATCACGATGGCTAAAGTTGGCTGCTGCTGGGAAGTTTTCGCCTACGTGATCAGTGATAAGTGACAACAAGTGTCGAGTAGTTGAGACATTGAGCGGTTGAGTTGATTCATCCTCAACGTCTCGGCAATCGTCAAATCACTGAATGGTTAATTCGCTAACTGCCTTTACGTTTGCCACTGAATGCGTGGCCACTTAAAAATGTTGCCGCGGATCTCCGGCTGCGAATTGGCCCGAAGCTGCCGCCACGCGGCGAGATTAAATCGTTGAAGCACGCCGCTGCGTCGTTTTGGAATTTTGTGTTGGACGACGTAAAGCGCGCCGCTTTGTGTCACTGTTGGTTCCATCATAACCCTGTTACCTCCGTTGCTATTTAATACGTATCCGAAAACGGTTTTGGCCGCCTTGGACCGCATATTTCAGACGCCTTTCGGTGCCTGTTTGTTCAGTCAAATCTATATACTTGCCTTTTGAGTAATTTTCTGTCTAACCTTCTCACCTCATGGGGATTAAGGGGGTCGCGCTTGGGACAATATGTTGTGTCATCAGTTGCCCTACATTTGCCGGCGACGCCGTCGCGATCGGCTACGATTATGACGGTGGCTGGACCGCCGTGACCTACAATCGTTCTTCAACGCCGATCGGCGGCCCTCATTACCACGATTCAGGGAAAGCGTGCGAGTTTGCGGTGCGCGATCTTTGGGCTCGCGCGACCGAATACCTCGCTAGGGCTGAAATCATTGGTCAATCGGATCGCACGGGATACGTGGCGGTCGCGCAAGGCAAAGCGATTGAACGAAACAAAGATGTAACTGCGGTCGGTCGCGGCAAATCGCAAATCGAAGCGGACAACAACGCGCTCAAACTGTTAACCGCGCGCGAAGCCACAACCGAAGCGACGATTGTTTATCGATATTTTTCCTACGGGTCTGATTCCGGCGCGCATTTGCACGCGAAGCATACGAGCAAAAAAACGGCCGCTTCGCGACCGGCGACTCGTAAAGCCTAAGTCGTTGTCTCAAACGCACGACGTAATGGAGCAGCCGAGGATGGCTGCCGCCACAGACTTAAAATCGTTAATTCGCTGAATCGCTAAGTGCTAGTCACTCTTTGATCAAAATCACGCGGTCGGCCACATTTTCACCGGCGGTTTTCATGTAGTGGACGCGCACCTTTTGGTCCTTGGCCAATCCCGGCGCCTCGAGCGGTTTTCCATCAGCATCGACATAGACCACGCTCTTGCTCAACTTAAATTGAGTCGGCTCACTGGGCGCGAGGGTGTCGAGGATCAGAATGCCGCCGGGGGTGTACTCTTTAATGGTACCGGTGGTTTCGGCCCCCGCCTTGGGATCGGGACTGCTGCTCGTCGGCTGGGCTTGAACGAGCAGACCACTGACTAAGGTCGCGGCGAGAATGCTGACAATGGTTGTTTTCATGGTGATCTCTTCGGCAGCGTTTCGCATGCCGAAAGGAGTTTAGCCGTGTTCGATTTGGGCTGGTTGAGACGGTCTATCAACTATCAACTTCTGATCACCGGCCACTTGCAGTGCGTCTGTCCTAATCTCACTTTCCTTCCGGCATTCCGCCGCGTTGAATCGATGTCGAAGGAGTAAGTTTCAGATGCAGCCGTTCGGTCAAAAACTCGTCGACCGGAATCCACTTGCCGTCCACCTGAATGCGTTTCGTCCAGGTGCAGATCTTCAGCAATTGTTTCTGTAATCGCTTCACCTCGGCCGTGGCGTTCACCAGTTGCTCCTCGCTTGCCTTCTGGCGCGTGATGTCCTGGATTTGACTGATAAAAAAGAGCGGCTCGCCTGACTTCGTTCGCACCAGTGAGACACTCAGCAGGACCCAGACGATCGAGCCGCCCTTATGGAAATAGCGCTTCTCCATTTGATAGGTATCGATTTCCCGGGCCAGCAGCCGGCGAACATTCTCCAGATCCGATTCGAGATCATCGGGATGCGTAATGTCCTGGAATGTTCGCGCGAGTAATTCCGTTTCATTGTAGCCGGTAATCTTGCAAACGGAACGGTTGACCCGCAGCCACTTGCCTTCGGGGGAAACTAACGCCATCCCGATCGCTGCAAACTCAAACGCGCTTTGGAAAAGAGAATCGGAACTCAATCCATCGTCCGTGCTCATCGAGGGAAGCCTATTAGATAAACTGAATTCGCGTTAAGGTCGAGGCTAATGTCCTGTCGGGATTCGCCTGTCAGTTTCATTCTGACCACTGCTGCTGCTGTTCATACCACGATGTTGTAGAGGCGCTTACGCTCCCGCTAGTTCGCTGAGAGTGTTCCCTGGATATTGAATTGCCGCAAAGCGGCGGGCTTGTGCCAAGCGCCTGCCTATTCATATTCGGTGCTTGAGAACAAGCACCGCTACAACCATTGCCTCTCCGGACGTCGATGCGATGATAACAATGAACCGGGCCAGGAAATTTTTCGCCCTCATTGCGCTGGGAACCGTTTGTCTGAGCGCGATTGCCGCCGAGCCAGGGGCTTCGCCCTCGCCCGCGGCATCGCCGGCTGAATCCCCTGCTCCAACAATTACGCAGTCGGTAACGGATATTTCGGCCCAGCGCGCGGCGGCCGAGCGATCCAAAATTTATCGCGCCGGACGAGCTTACGGTGAATGGCTGGATCAAATCGCCAAAGATTCCGGCAGCGCGTTTCTACAACAGCCGGTTTTCGAACGCGTCACCTGGATGCGATTACTGAGTTGCGGGGCTGTCCTTGCATTGATCGCCGCGATTGCCGGCGGATTCGTCTGGATCGTGCGACGCCGCGCGGGCGAGATCCAATCGAATCGATATCAATCTGCGCTCGCACTGACAGCGTCGGCGATTCGAAAACCGTTCGCATTTTTTCTTTGGATGTGCGGCGGCGCATTTGCCTTGATGCCAATTGCGATCGGAATTATCGGCCGGCCTACTCGCGTCTTCTGGTTACGCATCCTTACGGCAATTTTTTACGCCGGGTGGATCATCGCGCTGCTCTGGCTGGTGTTCCGCGCCATTCTCGCGATCGAAAAACGGATGCGGATGTGGGCGGAACGGACCAACAGTTTGATCGGCAAAGTCACGATCCCGATTCTTGGACACACCCTGCGAATGCTGGTGCCGCTGCTCGGGGTCATTCTACTCTTGCCGCTACTGAAACTTCCGGAGGATTGGGCGTGGGTAACGCAGAAAGGCTTCGGCATTTTGCTGATTGTTGCGTTCTCGGTCTTAATCGTGCGCGGTGTCAACGCGGTCCAATCGGCGTTGATGAGCCGGAATCGTCTCGACGTTCCGGACAATCTTTCCGCGCGGCGGATCTACACCCAGGTGTCGGTGATTCGCAAAATTATCGTGACCGGGGTCGTTATCATCGCGACCGGATCGATTCTGATGCTGTTCGATCCGGTGCGGCAGTTCGGCACCAGCATTCTCGCTTCGGCGGGAATCGCCGGAATCGTGATTGGTTTCGCTGCGCAAAAAACGCTCGGGAATGTGCTGGCCGGAATTCAAATTGCGCTCACCCAACCGATTCTTGCTCGACGACGTGGTGGTGGTCGAAGGCGAGTTCGGACAAGTCGAAGAGATCACGCTCACTTACGTCACCGTGCGGACGTGGGATTTGCGGCGAATGATTTTGCCGATCACGTATTTCGTCGAGAAACCGTTTCAGAATTGGAGCCGCGTTTCGACCGAGTTGCTCGGGACGGTGATTCTCTATCTCGATTATCAGGTTCCGATGGGCGAGTTGCGCAAAGAATTGAAACGGCTGGTCGAGGGCAATCCGAAGTGGGACAAAAGAGTTTGCGGACTACAAATGACCGACGCCAAGCAAGGGAGTGTCGAAGTGCGCGCGTTGGTCAGCGGCGTGGACGCGGGCAAGTTGGGCGATCTCCGCTGCGAGGTCCGCGAAGGTTTGATCAACTTTCTCGTGCGCAACTATCCCGAGAGTTTGCCGCGCTCCCGCAACATGAGTGTCGACGATGAATCGCCACACGCGACGCGCCGAAAACAAAAAGATGAAGTTACGCCGGGTTCGGAACACGAACGTGGCGACAAAAGCCCTGGAGTACATCCCGAAGCAAAAGGTGACGGTTCGGAGGTCTGACGCCAGCCGGTCACTGGTCACATGTCACTCGTCACTTCTTCAGATGGCACAGCGGAAGATTGCACGGAGTACTTTGGTCAGCTTGCAAACTACGCTGATAAAAAAAGGATTCTCGTGCCTGAAGCGGCAGCTAATGCACCGGCGAAGCCTGCGGCTTTGCGGCCGCATGCTTTAACAGGCCGAAAAGGTCGCTATCGGTGGAGAAGACGAGCGTAGCATCCTTATTAAGTACTTTGCGGTAGGTTTCCATGCTCTTGAGAAAATTGTAGAACTCCGCGGCTTGCGGATTCTGGGTATAAGCCTTGGCATAAATCTCCGTCGCTTTGCCGTCGGCTTCGCCACGGATCTGTTGCACCTGCCGGTAGGCGGTGGATTGAATCTCGTTCAGGTCGCGTTCTTTTTGCCCGGCGATGCGCGCGGCTTCGCCTTCGCCTTCGGAACGAAACCGGGATGCGATCTGCAGGCGTTCGCTGATCATTCGCTGATAAATGCGATCGAGCACGTCCGGATTGTAATTGACGCGTTTGAGCCGGACATCGAGCAGGTCGATGCCGAACTCGGCCAATTTCCCCGTCGCCTTCGCTTTGATCTCGTCCTCGATTTTCTGGCGCCCGAAGTAAATGGGTGGAAGCACGCCGATTGTTCCCAAGCCGGTCTGGACACTTTTCAGATTTTCGTCCCGTAACGGTTTGCGATCCTTGTCGGTGCGAATGATTTCGATCAGATCGTTCTTGGCCACAGCATTGCGAGTCTCGCTGCCGAGAATGTCTTCCAGGCGCGATTGAGCGCTGCGTTCGTCACGCAGCCGCACGAAAAAGGTCTTGGCGTCGCTGATCCGCCATCGGGCAAAGGTATCGACGTGAATGTAAGTTTTGTCCCGGGTGGGAATGGCAACGGGCTGGCCGTCCCATTCGAGAAATCGTTTATCGATCCGGTTGATCTCCTGGATGATTGGCATCTTGAAGTGCAAGCCGGGTTCAGTAATCGGTTCGCCCTCCGGTTTGCCGAATTGGGTAATGATGACCTGTTCGGTCTGACGAACGGCGAAGAAGCATCCGGCGATGATGCGCAGGACAACAAACGCCAGCACGATGGAAAAAAGTATGAGACAGCCGCGCGCGTTCATTTCTTCTCCAAAGGATTTTTGGTGAGCGGCAGGATCGGCAACAGATTTCGCATCGAATCATCGATGATGATCTTGTCGCCGGAAGCAGGAAGCACATCACCCATCGTCTCGAGATAAAGCCGAGTGCGCGTGATCTCCGGTGCTTTCACGTATTGGCCGAGCATGGCGTTGAACGAAGCGACGTCGCCCTCCGCTTCGTTCACGCGCTTGAATCGATAGCCTTCGGCGGCGCGAATCGACTGGTCGGCTTCGCCGCGCGCTCTGGGTACCGCTTGATTGTAATCGCCGTTCGCGACGTTGATGGCGTTTTCGCGATCCTGTTGCGCCTTGTTTACTTCGTTGAAGGAGCCCTGGACTTCCGCCGGCGGATTGACGTTCTTGAGCTGCACTTGATCGACCCGAACGCCGAGCGCGTAACGCTGGGCCAATTCCTGCATCCGGGCCAATGCTGCGACCTCGATGTCTTGCCGTCCGATAGTGATGACTTCATCCACGGTGCGATCACCGATCACTTCGCGCATGGCCGCTTCCGATAAATCGCGCAAGGTCTGGCCGGGATTGCGCACGTCGAAAAGATACTGCTTGGGATCGTCGATGCGATATTGGACGACCCACTCGACGAGGGCGGCGTTGAGGTCTCCGGTGACCATCGATCTTTCATTATCGCTTTCCTGGTGGCGGCTGGTCGGCATTTGTATAACCAGGAGTGAAGAAGCCGAATTCAAGTTTCAATTGCCGCCGGGTTGGCACGACTTCGACCTGGTCGATGCCAAAGGGAAGTTTGAAATGCAGACCGGGTTCGACCGTTTTCAAGAATCGGCCAAAACGAAGGACGACTCCTTCCGATTCGGCCTGAACAGTATAATAAGAGGTCCATACCAGAACGATCAGAAGAACAAACGCTAAAATGCCGGCGATCGATCGCACCGGAATGCGCGGCACGTGCGGCATGTCAAAAGTGTGAACTGCGGGAGGATGTTCCATTGTTGCTGGGAAGATGGTCTAGTCGAAGCGTAGATGGATCAGCTCCCCTTGGGAAAGCGGAAAGTGACCAAGAAAGTTGATGTCACTTCTGAGCTCGGCGGCATAGATTTCTTTGCAGACCGCTGTGTTAGCTAGAGAGCACAGCTGCTCGCGATTTCTATGCTGGACGGTTTCGAAGAAAGGTTGAAGGATGAAGGTTGAAGGCTGAAACGAAAGCCCTTAAAAAAATTATGAAGGCTAAGTCATCGATGATGGTTTGGGGAATTGTGATGTTGATTTGCGGGATTGCGGCAATCGCACTCCCATTAGTATCGGGGATCGGCGTGGTGATTGTTGTCGGATGGGTCCTCATATTCGCGGCGGTCTCGCATTTGTTCCTCGCGTTTCATACTCACAGTATCGGAGGCGTTCTGTGGCAAATTTTGCTCGCGCTCATCTACGGCGCGGCCGGCGTGTTCATGCTCATGAATCCGCTCGCCGGTCTGGTGACGCTCACGCTCGTGCTCGCGGTCTTTCTCCTGATTGAAGCCGCGCTCGAGACTGCGCTTTATTTCCAGGTTCGAGGCAAGATAAACGCCGGTTGGATCTTGTTCGATGCAATCGTGACGTTAATCCTGGCGATTCTGATCTGGTCGCAATGGCCAAGCAGCGCCGTGTGGTTCATCGGGACAATCATCGGCGTCAGCCTGATCTTCAGCGGCATCTCGCGCTTGAGCCTGGCTTCGGCGATGCGTCGCCGGGCGTAAGCGGGCCATCAAATGGCCAGTGACGTGTGACAAGTGACGGTGGCAAGTGACGAGAATGCAGGCGAGACGGTCCGAGCCGGACGGGCATTTCATTCTCGTTAGACGTTGTTAGCGCGCGACATTTCTGGTACACGACAAATTATGTCCAGAGTCGTTCTTGGTCTCATCGCAGGTCTACTCTTCGGCGCGCTAGATGTTGGGCTGATGCTACCGATGTCCTTTCCCGATAAGACCACCGCGTTGCTGGGTGCATTCTCGAGCCGCTTCGCCATTGGCTTCGTGATTGGTTGTGTCCAGTTACCGGGCTGGCCTGGCTGGGTTGTCGGCCTATTGTTTGGCCTGCTCATTAGCCTTCCTGACGCCATCATTACGCACAAGTACGTTCCCATTCTTATCCTCGGCGGTATCGGCGGTCTGATTATTGGTGGGCTAATCCACGGTTGGCGACCTAACCTCTAACCAGGCGATGCGGCGAACCGCAGGCGTCGGCGCGGCTGGCGGTAATCAGTTCGATCCGCGTAATCCGTGGTTAACGTTCTACTGCCTTCCGGGTCTTCCAACGTCTCCGCAGGCGAGTCGCCGGCCTTACGCTCCCTAGCGGCGTGCAATGAACTTTAAGCGTCTCGAAAAACGCGCATAGGTTTCGGGTGGGATAACGAATGAAGGATTTCATCGGTGAACTGAAGCGGCGCAATGTTTACAAGGTCGCTGTCGCCTACGTCGTCGGAGGATGGGCGCTTTCTCAAGGAATCGCTCAGGTCCTCCCGATCTTCGACATTCCGAACTGGATCGTTCGCCTGCTCGTCGTTCTGATCATCATCGGTTTTCCAATCGCGGTCGCTTGTGCGTGGGCTTTTGAGTTAACACCGGAAGGAATTAAGCGCACGGAGGACGTCGATGTTGACAAGCCGCACAAAATTCACGGCCCGTGGATCTACATCGTTCTCATTGGCGTCGCGTTCTCGATCTCGTTGTTTTTTGTCGGCCGTTACACCGCGCCAAATCGGATCGGGTCGAACGACGAAAATAAATCGATCGCCGTTTTGCCGTTTGCGACGTTGAGCGATGATCGGGATGACGCTTACTTCGCCGACGGCGTGCAGGACCAGATCCTGACCAATCTGGCCAAGGTTTCGGATTTGAAAGTGATCAGTCACACCAGCGTGCGCCAATACAAGACCGGCGCCGAACGCAATGTGCGGGAGATCGGACGGCAACTCGGCGTTGCTTACATCATGGAAGGCTCGGTGCAACGCGCTCGCGACCGTCTTCGAATCAACGCCGAACTGATCGACGCCCGGACCGATTCGCATATCTGGGCCGAAACCTACGACCGCACGGCGGCCGATCTGTTCGCGATCCAAAGCGAGCTCGCGCAATCGATCGTCACGCAGTTGAAGGCGAAACTTTCGCCGGAACAGAAGGCCGAGATCGAACAACGCCCGACCCAGGACCTCGACGCGTTCGAGCTCTACATCCAGGCCAAGGCCGTCGTCGACAGTTACATCAACGCGACCGATGTGCGGGCCGCGTTGCTCGGAGCTTTGAAGTCGCTCGACCAGGCGATCAAGCGCGACCCGAACTTCGTCTCCGCCTATTGTCTCTCCGCGCGCGCGAACTCGCTTCTTTTCTTTTTCGATCTCGATCCAACTCCGGAGCGCGTTTCACTCGCCGAGGCCGCGGTCAACAATGCGCTGCGGCTTCGTCCCGATTCGGCCGAAGCGCATTTCGCGCGGGCTGATTTTCTTTTTCGATGCCGGCGCGACTACGATCGCGCTCTTGAAGAGCTCGCCATCGCCCGGCCGGGTTTGCCGAACAGCAGCCCGTTCTTCATCCTGTCCGGTTACATCAATCGGCGCCGGAATCATTTTCCGGAAGGCGAACGCGATTTCTCCACCGCGTTCGCGATCGATCCGCGAAATCCGAACGCCTACAATCTTCTGGCCGACACTTATGTTCTCGAGCGCCGCCTTCCTGAAGCAGTCCGCGTTTCTGACAGCGTGCTGGCCGCGGGCGAGACCGAGCCCATCGTCCGGTTTCGGCGCGCGACGTCCATCTTTTACGGAACCGGCGATTCCGGGCCGCTCCGGGATGTACTAAATAAGTATCCGGACATGGAGTTCGCCGGCGGCCAAACGCCGGTCCGCGTGTGGATGGCGATGCTCGATGGCGATTACGCAAAAGCGGAGAAATTTCTAGACGACTCGCCGCGGAAGGATTTTCAGGACATCGACTTCAGCTTTTACTTTCCGAAAGCGTGGTACGAAGCGATGATCGCGCGCGCGAAAGGCGATTCGGCGAAAGCGACGGCGGCGTTTCGGGAATGTCGCGATATTCTCGCCCAACGTTTGGTAATTAAACCCGAGCACGCGCGGACAATCGCCGTGCTCGCGCAGGTCGATGCCGGCCTTGGCAACAAAGATCTGGCGATTCAAGAAGCGCAACACGCCATCGATCTGATGCCGGTTTCGAAAGATATTTACGATGGCGCGCTCGTCTTGGAAGGTCTCGCGCAAGTTTACACCTGGACCGGGGACCGCGACCGCGCGATCGAGCTCGTGCAAAAACTTGTCACGATGCCCGGTTACACTAATTACGGACGTTTAAAGCTTCATCCACTCTGGGCCCCGCTCCGCGGCGACCCGCGCTTTGACAAAATCGTGGCCTCGCTGGCGCCGAAATGACGGAAGTGACATGTGACAAGTGACCAGAAAGGTTGATGGCTGATAGTTGAGAGGAAGCGCGACTGAGCCGACTGCAGAAACGTTGTCTTTGCAACGAAGAACTATCGACCCGTTCCCATGTTTGCGCCTACGCGTGTCGCGTCACTCGTCACATGTGACTGGTCACTTCTGCAAACAGTTTTTGCAGCTCCGCGTAGGACGCGGCGTGAGTCAATTCGTCGAATGTCCCCTGCTCCATTAATTCTTTGGCCGAGCGGATGAATCCGCCCCAGGCCGCGCGCGCGAACGCTCCGCCGACGCTAACGCGGCGCGCGCCAATTTCTTTCGCGTCGCGCATCGTTAGTCCGCCCGGTCCGCCAATCAGGAGGTTGACCGGTTTCGGTGCGACTGCATCGACGATCGCCTTGTTGCTATCGCGGTCTTTGAATCCCGGCGCGTACAAACATTCCGCGCCGGCTTCTGAATATTTCACGAGACGTTTGATTACTTGATCGAGATCTTCGCGACCGACCAGATATCCTTCGGCGCGTCCGACCAACAAAACTCCGGTGCCATGCAGCGCTTCGCGGACTGCGTGAATGCGTTCAACAGCGAGATTCGACGTCGTAGAGCGGTGATTCTTTTCGATCGGCTGCATCTTCGATCGACAAACCGGCAACGCCAGTTTCGGAGCAGAGTCGCGCATTCTCCGCACACCAATTTGGATCGTCGGCGTAACCGTTTTCGAAATCCGCATTTACCGGAATGTCGGTCGCTTCGACCAGCTCGCGGATATGCGTGATCATGTCGTCGCGTTTGACCGAGCCGTCAGCCAGTCCGCGCGAGAACGCGAAGCCGGCTGAGGTAGTGGCGATCGCTTTGAATCCGAGATGCTGCAAATATTTGGCACTGCCGATATCCCAGGGATTCGGAAGGGCGAAGCAGCCGGTCTCGTGCAGTTTTCGAAACTCCGCACGCTTTTGTTCGATCGATGGCATTACTAATTACAGTAGCAGAGAAGTCCGCGACGACGAGGGCGTCGTCGCCAGCACGCGAGGCGCGTGCGCTCCCCAATCCGGGAAATCCGCCGTTAACGGAAAAGGATTAATTAAGAACGAAGAATTTAAGAGATCGCAGGCGAGACGCCCGCCGCCACAGTCTTCCAATCCGGGAAATCCGCGTAGTTCGCGGTTGAAACAAAACAAGTGACAAGTGCCGTGTGACCAGTGACAAGCTCGGTTGATGCGAGCAGTACAGCTCATTCAAATCGGTACGCTGCTGGAAAATAAAGACGTTCCAGTCCCCGAGATTGGCGTCCAGGATGTTTTGATTCGGGTTGCAGCGGCCGGGATCTGTCACTCGGACGCGCATTACCGCGCCGGGATTTCCAAGATCGACAATTTGCCGCTGACTCTCGGGCACGAGGTCGCCGGTCGCGTCGAGCGCGTTGGCAGAGACGTTACTAATATCGGAGCCGGCGACCGGGTTTGCCTACACTATTTAGTACACTGCGGGACCTGTGAGTTCTGTTTGCGCGGCCTGGAACAATTTTGCCGTACCGGACAGATGATCGGCAAACATCGCGACGGCGGGTACGCCGAGTTCATCAAGGTTCCGGCGGCAAACGCGTTCGCGCTTCCGGATAAAATCTCGTTCGAGGTCGGCGCGATCATGATGTGTTCCTCGGCCACGGCGTTTCACGCTTTGAACAAGGCGCGACTGAAACCTGGTGAGTCCGTTGCGATTTTCGGGTTTGGCGGACTTGGCTTCTCGGCATTGCAATTGGCGCGCGCTTTGGGCTGCGGCGAGATCTATGTCGTCGAAATTAATCCAACCAAGCTTGCTTCGATCAACAATTTTGGCGTTGTCGCCATCGATGCGAAAGCGGGAGATCCGGTCGAGCAAATCAGAGAAGCCACCCGCGGAAAAGGGGTAGACGTCTCACTGGAATTGATCGGTTCTGCGAAAACGATGCGACAAGCCGTTCAGTGCCTGGCCCCACTCGGACGCGCCGCGCTCGTCGGATTGACTGCAGAGTCGATGTCCGTCTCTCCGTACACCGAATTGATTAACAAGGAAGCGGAGATCATCGGCGTGTCGGATCATTTGGCGATCTGAACTGCCGGCCCTGATGGGATTCGTGCGCGACGGCAAGCTGCGTTTTCCGCCGGAGGCTTTGCGAGTCGTCGATCTCGACGCAGAACAGATCAACGTCGCGCTCGATGAACTTCAGCATTCCATTGATCACGTCAGGACGGTTATAAAAGTGACGAGTGACACGTGACTAGTGCCGAGATGCATATTGTGGACCCGGACCTCTGTAGCTCGTCACCCCTCAATCGTCACATGTCACTATTTCAATGAACTGGGAAATGCTGGCAGCGATTGGGCAGTTAGCGGCCGTAGTGGTCGGGATCCCGTCGTTGATTTATCTTGCGCTTCAGATTCGAGCGCAAACCAAGGAACGGCGGCAATCCGCGGTCAACGCGCTGACAGTTCAATGGGGCGATCTGACCTACGCGTTGCATGACAACGCGGAGTTCGGCGCGATTTACCTGCGCGGCGTTCAATCATTCGAGGATCTCGATGCTGTTTCTAAGCTGCGCTTCAGCGCGTTCTTCAATCGCTTTTTGAAGAATTTCCAGGCGATGTACTTCGCGCACCAGGATGGCATCCTTGCGGACCAATATTGGGGCGAAATAGAACGAACGATGACCGATGTAATCGGTTATCCCGGTGTCCAAGAGTGGTGGGAAACCAGAAGACACTGGCACACGGAAGAGTTCGCCCGACTGGTAGACACGATTATCGCCAAAGGCGAGAAACCGAAAGCGTACGCAACTTACGGTCTCGCCAACGTAGCTGCGCCATCGACCGAGAAATGAGTAATCCTGAATTGGAAGAATTTGCACAACGTTACGCCACGGCTTGGTGCAGCCAAGAAGAAGTGACGAGTGACCTGTGACAAGTGACCAGCTAAGAAAGTTTGCGGAGCGTTACGCTGAAGCGTGGTCCAGTCAAAATCCTAACAGTGTATCGGCCTTTTACGCGAATGGCGGTACGATCAGCGTGAATGGCGGGGCGGCGACTCCAATCGCTGATGTTGCGCGCGGATTCTTTCGCGATTTTCCGGACACAGTGGTGACGCTCGATCGACTCGAATCGCGATCAGATGGCACGGCATTTCACTGGACACTTATTGGAACGAACACAGGTCCCGGCGGAACGGGGAACAGGGTGAGGATTAGCGGTTATGAACTCTGGAAGATCGACAACGCCGGTCTAGTCGCGGAATCAAAAGGCCATTTCGACGCCGCGGATTACGAAAGACAACTCCGGGGGAGTGACAAGTGACCTGTGACAAGCGACCAGTAAAGACGTGAAGTATCGTTACTACATCTGTGATGTTTTCACCGAAACGCGGTTCGGCGGGAATCAATTAGCCGTGCTGCCGCAGGCGGATGGGCTTGGGACCGAGCTGATGCAACAGATCGCGCGCGAATTCAATTTCTCTGAAACGTCGTTCGTTTTTCCGGCCAAGGCAGGCCACACGCGACACGTCCGAATCTTCACTCCAGCCAGAGAAATTCCGTTCGCCGGTCATCCGAACATCGGCACTGCGTTTGTGCTCGCGGCCATCGGGGAATTAGGAGAGATCAAATCATCAGCCACTGTGATCTTTGAAGAGGAAGCCGGCTTGGTTTCGATCACCATCGATGAGGCTGGCGGCAAGATTTCGTCATGTGAACTGACGGCTCCTCAAACTCTTTCTCTCGGGAAAACTCTTCCGGTCGAGCTGGTGGCAACCGCCATCTCTGTCGATGCGAAGGAGATCGTTACCAAAACGCACGGTCCGCAGATCGCGTCGGTCGGTCTTCCCTTCATCATGGTAGAACTCAAAGACCGTTCGGTTCTCGAGCGTACTCGCATTAATATGAGCGGGTTCGAAGCGATCAAAGCGCAGGGCATCATGCCAGATATCTATTTTTACACGCGGGCGAACGGCGATTTTGATATTCGTGCGCGCATGTTCGCCCCGCTCAGCGGGGTTGCGGAAGATCCAGCCACTGGCAGTGCGAACTGCGCGCTGGCCGGACTGCTGGCCCACTACGACGAAAAGGCCGACGGCGATTTTACATGGCGAATCGCTCAGGGAGTCGAAATGGGACGACCGAGCAGGCTGATTGCCCGCGCCGAAAAGCGGGATGGCGTTGTTCGAACAACCCGGATCGGAGGCCCTTCCGTTATGGTCAGCGAAGGCGTTCTTCAGCTCGACTAGGTTGATCGTTGCACGACAAGTGACACGTGACATGTGACCAGTGACAAGAACAGAATGGGCCGACGCCTACACTGTTCATCCTCTCAACCATAAACTGCTCTGATGTCTGATCTGTGACCTCCGACTTCCGATTATGAACCTCAACGACCTCGCCAACATTGCGCAGATCATCGCTGCGGCCGGAGTTGTTGTTTCACTGATTTATCTTGCCGTTCAAATTCGCGGCAACACGAAAGTGGCGAGCGCGCAAGCTCGACATTCCATCTCAGAGTTTGTTCTTCGAATCTCCATTTTTCGGGCAGAACACGCGGACCGATTTGCGAAGATCGAGAGTGGCGCAAGTCTGACCGAGGGCGACCGTCAGTTCCAATATTGGAGTCACGTGCAGATGCTACTCCACGCCGAGACGTACTTTCATCATCACGAACTGGGGTTAATGCCAGAGGAACATTGGCGTGGATATGCGCGATACATGACGCGTTACATTCGATCGCCGGGATTCACAGAAGCTTGGGATGATATTGGACCGGCTTTTTCGGAAGACTTTGTCCTCTGGCTCAACGACTTGTTTAAGCAGCCGAAGAACAAATGAGTCTGAACGATCTTGCCAATATCGGCCAAGTGATCGGCGCAATCGCGGTCGTCGTTTCGTTGATTTATGTTGCAGCGCAGATTCGCCAAAATACGAATGCGGTTCGCGCCGCGACCGCTCAATCACTGCATGAGCATTTTGCCAGCTGGTATCACTTGATTGCCTCTGACGCCTCGCTCGCGGAATTAGCTACCAGAGGGTTAAAAGATTACGCCTCGTTGTCTGACACAGAGAAAGCTCGGTTCGTGTCGCTATTCATGGCGTTCCTTGCCTATTTTCAAAACGCGTTCTTGAAATGGAAACAGGGATTGTTGGCACCATCGCTTTGGAAGAGTTGGGAGCAAGTGATGATGAATCTGATTGGCGCGCCGGGCGGCAAAGCGCTTTGGAAAGAGCGTGCTTATCTATTCGACGATGAATTCCGGCGCCACGTTGAAGAGGATCTAATGAAACGCACACCGCACCCCGATGCTAAGCCGCTCGGCGCTTTTAGTATCGGAAGAGAAGAAAGTGACAGGTGACAAGCGTGCGAAGAAAGGCACGCCGATGAGTTTTCGCTCTTCCAACCATCAACTATCAACTAACCTGTGTCCGCCTTCGAACATGTAACTGCGCTTTTGTCGTTCGTTTACGCGTTGGCGCTAACGCACCTGCTGGCACGCATCGCTGAATTGATCGTCGCCCGCGAACGCGCAAAATTTTCGGGCTTGCTCGCACTCGGGATGGTGAACGCCGTTGCGCTGGTGTTCGTAAACTGGCTGTCGCTTTGGGATCTCCGCTCAGTCACGAGCTGGGACTTTGCCTCTATAGCGATTCAGTTTTTGTTCGCGGTTTCCGTTTATGTGGTTTGCGCGTTGGTGGGACCCAAGGTCCCGGACGAAGGCGTAATTGACCTGGAAGATTTCTTCTGGCGTCAACGCGTCTATTTCTACGGCGCCATCATCGCTTGCCTTGTTTTGGCGTTACTGGCCAATCTCGATTTTTTGAAGACCGCGAACACGGCTTTATTCGTGAAAGAAAATCTGGGGACGATCGCAATATTGGTCCCGAGCCTGGTTGGACTGATATCACGCAATCACGTAGTCCAATGGGTGGCCGGCATTTCCTTGCTGGCGCTGACAATTGGATTCGGAGTTATGTTCAGCAGCCACCTTGGCTGATTTGCTTCGGTGGGCGGCCCTGTTTTGAGTTCAATGACCGGCCTCGCGGCGAGATTCGGATCAAGAAAAGCATTGACTGGAAATCGAATTCCCGGCTTCATCTGCGGCCATGAAATCTAAAACTATTTTAATAGCTCTCGCAGTTTGGGTTGCTGGCGGTTCGCTCTGCTTTGCCAGTGCGTTCGATGGGACTTGGAAGTTGAACGCGAAGAAATCACATGCGGGCCGAGGGATGGGCCGAAACAGCACGGTCAAATACGAATCGTCTTTCTTATTTAGAGAAAAGGTCACGATCGATGGGACCGACGCCAAAGGTAAAGCGACGCACAGCGAATGGGTCGGATCGTTTGATGGGAAAGATTACGCCGTAACCGGTGATTCTGAGTCGGACATGCGCTCATACAGTAAAGTCGACGACCACACGCTGAATTTCTGGGCGAAGAAAGGCGGCAAAGTGATGGAATCGGGCAAAATTGTGGTGGCCCCAGACGGCAAAACTCGCACGGTGACAGCGATGGCCCGCGGCCCCAAGGGTAAGATGGTCCGGATCACAGGGGTTTACGACAAAGCGTAGTCGGAGCGACTAATCAAAAGGCAGATTTGGGGGCGGCCCTGGTGGCCGCCCTCTACATTTTGGGGAAAAACTGCGATTTGCCGCTTGCGGGCTGGACGAACCCGGCTAGTTTAGTGGCCCGCAAATAAGCGGTCCCGCAGAGGCGGGGTTGTTCTCCTCTGGCTCGAAGCGAGCCGACGCTGGTCAAGTAAATGACGAGGGTCGTATTTTGCTTTGTACCGGAAGAAGAATGTCGATCTTTGACAGTTTGGTTTTGGATTCGTGGTCACAGTTGTTTTGGCGCATGCCGGAACACAAGCGGATCTGAAATGATATGAAGTCAGCGAAAATTGAATTGTGCGTTATCTGTTGATTTTCTTTGGAAAAAAAGATTACAGATCGGACGAACCTGTGGCCCGCTACGGCGGGAAACAGATTATCGAATGGTCAGATTTTGTCGGCCCCGTAGCGGGGTTCGACGCAAACTTTGAGGCTTGAAAAGGTCTCACCGTTTTTAACGGAGAGTTTGATTCTGGCTCAGAACGAACGCTGGCGGCGTGGATAAGACATGCAAGTCGAACGGGACTTTTCGTTGTAGCAATACAGTGGAAAGTCTAGTGGCGAACGGGTGCGTAACACGTGGGCAATTTGCCTTAAAGTGTGGGATAGCTCGGCGAAAGCCGGATTAATACCGCATGTGGCTACTGGAGACATCTTCGGGACGCTAAAGGTGGCGCAAGCTACCGCTTTTTGAGAAGCCCGCGGCCTATCAGCTTGTTGGTGAGGTAACGGCTCACCAAGGCGTTGACGGGTAGCTGGTCTGAGAGGACGACCAGCCACACTGGGACTGAGACACGGCCCAGACACCTACGGGTGGCAGCAGTCGAGAATTTTTGACAATGGGGGAAACCCTGATCGAGCGACGCCGCGTGGAGGATGAAGGTCTTCGGGTTGTAAACTCCTGTCATTTGGGAACAAGGCGCGATTATTAACTGTAGTCGTGTTGATAGTACCAGAAGAGGAAGAGACGGCTAACTCTGTGCCAGCAGCCGCGGTAATACAGAGGTCTCAAGCGTTGTTCGGATTCATTGGGCGTAAAGGGTGTGTAGGTGGCGCGCTAAGTCGGGTGTGAAATTTCGGAGCTTAACTCCGAAACTGCATTCGATACTGGCGTGCTTGAGGACTGGAGAGGAGACTGGAATTTACGGTGTAGCAGTGAAATGCGTAGATATCGTAAGGAAGACCAGTGGCGAAGGCGGGTCTCTGGACAGTTCCTGACACTGAGACACGAAGGCCAGGGGAGCAAACGGGATTAGATACCCCGGTAGTCCTGGCAGTAAACGGTGCACGTTTGGTGTGGGAGGATTCGACCCCTTCTGCGCCGGAGCTAACGCGTTAAACGTGCCGCCTGGGGAGTACGGTCGCAAGATTAAAACTCAAAGAAATTGACGGGGGCCCGCACAAGCGGTGGAGTATGTGGCTCAATTCGATGCAACGCGAAGAACCTTACCAGGCCTTGACATGCATCTCTAAGTTGGTGAAAGCCAGCGAGTGTCGAAAGACACAATTTGCACAGGTGCTGCATGGCTGTCGTCAGCTCGTGTCGTGAGATGTTGGGTTAAGTCCCGCAACGAGCGCAACCCCTGTGAACTGTTGCCACGGAACCGAGAGGTTCCAGCACTCTGTTCAGACTGCCTCGCTTAAACGAGGAGGAAGGTGGGGACGACGTCAAGTCAGTATGGCCCTTACGGCCTGGGCTGCACACGTACTACAATGCCCAGTACAGAAAGATCCGATACCGCGAGGTGGAGGAAATCACTCAAAACTGGGCCCAGTTCGGATTGGAGGCTGCAATTCGCCTCCATGAAGCCGGAATCGCTAGTAATGGCGCATCAGCTACGGCGCCGTGAATACGTTCCCGGGCCTTGTACACACCGCCCGTCACATCATGAAAGCCGTTTGTACCCGAAGTCACACCTTAAAATGTGCCGAAGGTATGGATGGTGATTGGGATGAAGTCGTAACAAGGTAGCCGTAGGGGAACCTGCGGCTGGATCACCTCCTTTCTAAGGAGAGATGCCTTCGCAAAGGATGAAGGAAGAAGGACGAATTATGAAGGTAACTTCTTAATTCTTAATTTTTACTTCTGACTTTGCCGGTAGGCATAGGTCGACGGCTAAATCCTTTGGGTGAATCAATTGATCATCCAAACGGACATGCCGTGAAGACTTTGGAATCGAAAGAAACCAAAGCCCAAAGAGAAAAGACGGTAACGCACAATTCAGTCTTTGCTAATCGACTAAATGCCGATTCCGATTTTTCGGGATCGGCATTTTTTCCGTAGATGCGTCCGACTCATGTGTGTGGAGTCGTTGAGACGACATCCGGCATTTTCCCATCCCCACTCAGTTTTTGTTTCGCAACGCCCCTGAACAACCGCCTCAGTAATCACGTCAAAGCTACAGAGGATTTATGCGCGGAATGATTATCGAATCCATCGATCCGGAGGACGTGCTGGCCGTGAGGCACCTGCTAGCGGTCGAGGGTTATCTGGAACTCGGCATGTTCGAAGAAGCAGCAGAAGAACTTCGAGAGTTGGATCCAGCCTGGTTCGCTCTAGACCAAACCGTGTCGCTCCGATTGCGCGTTCTTGCCGGCTTGAATCACTTCGAATAAGCCGAAGTGATGTGCTGCTTGTTTTGTGGCGGCAGGAAAATCGCCTCGTGAAACTGGTACCGTTTTGGTAGCACAATCATGTGCCGACGAAGCATCCACTTGATATTAAATTCGAAATCGGTCACGTCTTGTTCATCGACGTTGTCGGCTACTCGAAGTTGCTGATCAATGAACAGAGCGAGCAGCTGGAGACGCTGAAAAAAATTGTCCGCGGGACCGAACAATTTCGTTTAGTGGAAGCGGAGGGCAAGTTGCTCCGGCTGCCGACCGGTGACGGCGGGGCGCTTGTCTTTCGGACCACGCCCGAAGCGCCGGTGCTATGCGCGATCGAGATTGCTCAGGCACTCAAGGCTCATCCCGAGTTGAAGGTGCGAATGGGCATCCACAGCGGCCCGGTCAATGAGATCAGCGATTTAAACGAACAGGCCAACATCGCCGGCGCGGGAATCAACATTGCGCAGCGCATAATGGATTGCGCGGACGCCGGCCATATCCTGCTGTCAAAACATGTGGCCGACGACTTGGAACATTATCCGCGCTGGAAGCCTTACCTGCACTCGTTAGGCGAATGTGCAGTGAAACATGGCGTCCGCGTCGGCGTCGTCAATCTACACAACAACGAAGTCGGCAATTCGAAACCTCCAAAGAAATTCCAGGCTCTTCAACAGCACCGTACGCGAATGCGATGGACGGCGATGCTCGTGCTCGCAGCAATCGTTTTCGGTATCGCAATGTTTTTCCAGTATCGGGCGCGATCTACGCTGACCACGCCGGAAAAATCAATCGCAGTGCTTCCGTTCGAAAACCTGAGCCAGGATCCCGATAACGCCTACTTCACCCAGGGCGTGGGGGACGAGATCCTAACCGACTTGGCAAAAATCGCCGATCTGAAAGTCATTAGTCGCACTTCAGTAATGCAATACAAGAACGCCGTGAGTCGGAATTTGCGCGAGGTTGGCGAACAACTTGGTGTGGCACATGTCTTGGAAGGAAGCGTTCAGCGGACGGGCGGCCGAGTGCGTGTGACTGCGCAATTAATCGACGCGCGCACCGACGCGCACCTGTGGGCGGAGCATTACGATCGACCACTTGATGATGTCTTCGCCATTCAGAGCGAAATCGCACAGGCGATCGCTGATCAGTTAAATGCTAAGTTGTCCCCCGCGGAAAAAGTGGCAATCAACGAACGACCCACGTCCGACTTGATAGCCTACGATCTGTACGTGCGAGCCGGAGCTCTTCGGGCCGCGACAAGTTTCAATGCGCTGCTGAAGGAAAATCTTCTCGGGACCACGCGCCTGCTCGAGCAGGCTATCGCGCGCGATCCGACGTTTTTCCTTGCCTATTGCCGGTTGGCTGAAGCGCATGACCTCATTTACTTTTTCGGAAGCGATCACACGCCGGCGCGCCTTGCATTAGCAAACGCGGCTATCCAGACCGCCCTGCGTTTGCGGCCCGCTTCAGGCGAAGCGCACCTTGCCCTGGCCGAGCATTACTACCGCGGTTATCGAGACTATGAACGCGCCCTGGCCGAGTTGACTCTGGCCCGCCGCCTATTGCCAAACGATTCGCAGGTCTTCGAACTAACTGGTTTCATCAGTCGACGACAGGGCCGCTGGGAAGAATCCACAACGGATCTTAAGCGCGCCTTGGAGTTGGACCCGCGCAACATCTTTTTTTTCCAGCAGTTGTCTTTCACTTACGCTTGGCAGCGCCGCTATCGAGATCTCGCTTCAGTTTTGGACCGGGCGCTCAAACTCGCTCCTTCCGACCCGGACACTCGGATGGCGCGAGCCTTCATTGATCTTTCCGAGCGCGCTGACCCTGGATCCGTTCATGCTGTTATCGAGGCTGTCGCTGCAGAGGACCCGACCGCAGCCAAAACGATCGCCGATCGATGGATCTACGTCGCTTTCTGCGAGCGCGACAACATCGGCGTCTCCCGCGCGCTCGCCGCTATTCCTCCTGAGGGAATTAGTCTAGGCAGTCTTTGGTCACCGCGCGCCTACTTTGAAGCCATTGCTGCCCGTGCTCGTGGCGATGAGGCTGTCGCCCGGGCCGCGTTCACTGCTGCTCGCGCTGAAGTTGAAAAGACGATGCGTGACCAATCAGATTACGCGCAAGCGCTCATTGTCCTCGGCCTGATTGACGCCGGTCTTGGCCGCAAAGACGAAGCCATCCGGGAAGGAAGGCGGGCAGTTGAACTGGTGCCTGCTTCAAAGGACGCCATCGACGGCGCTGATATCATGTTATGTCTCGCAGTCATTTATGCCTGGACAGGTGAGAAGGATCTCGCGTTAAAGCAACTGGTCGAGGCAGCGCAACTGCCGACTCAATTAGATTATGGTTCGCTGCGCCTGCACCCGGACTGGGACCCGCTCCGCGGCGATCCGCGCTTCGAGAAAATCGTCGCTTCCTTCGCGCCGAAACAATAGAGCTAACTTTTCGGATAACATCCGCCGCTTCACTCCCGCGCTTCAAAAGCTTTGCGAAGAGTTTCCCGTTCGCAGACCGACGCGGTGAATGCGTTTCGCGTGATTGGCCGAAGCAGAAACACCGACGCTTGGTACGAGGCGTTCAAGGTTGAGTCGAGTGATAAAATGTATGTCGCGCCCGACCAGCGAGTCAGAATCTGGTGACAAACTAGTTGAGAGTTGAGAGAACGGCGGACCAAGGCCGCCTTTAGTTGAGAGCGATCAACACTTGATTTTCTCTCACCTCTCAACCATCGAAGGAAGTTGATTGTTGATTGAACGCGGCTATGGCCGCTTTAGTTGAGAGTCAAATCCGGATCGCAGTTGCTTTTCTCTCAACTCTCAACCAATTACTCTCAACTTTCTTCAGCGGGGGCATAGCTCAGTTGGTAGAGCGCCAGCTTTGCAAGCTGGAAGTCAGGGGTTCGAATCCCCTTGCCTCCAAAAATTCGCGAAGCGAATTCCCAAACTGTTGAGGGGATGAGAATCTTGTTCGACCGGCGGGGCGCGGAGCGCAGGGTTAAGAGCGACGCTCTCTGGCTGGAGCCAACGCGAAGCGTTGGATAATCCCCTTGCCTCCAAAGCTTCGACGAAGCGTGGAGGCAAAGTCCAATGATACAGGGATCACTCTCGGATGGATAGAAATCAATCCCCTTGTCTCCAAGGTATTTGGCGATTCAGAGATTTAACGAATGCCAGCGGCGAACAGTCATTAACTCGCTAACTGTTCGGCGATCCTAGCCGCTGCAGCCGCTATGTTTTTTGCGTGTCAGCGATGAATCCCTTCGGCGGAATAGAAAGCGAAACGGGGGATGTTTTAGGAATGCCACCGCCTTTCGCGTCCGTTCGAGGCGACAAATCTCGAGCTCCCTTGCGCGACTTTTTCTCGCCGGCTTTCTTCTTCGACGTGGTAATTCTCTTGTGCCTGGGACTAAGCATTATGGGCGTGGAGTCTGCGTAGTAACTAGAACGTCGTCAAGAACCTGTATTGTGCTATTTGAGCTTTAGTTCCTGCGGTCTTTTCCGACATTTAACGAATTCATTTGCAGCCAGTCGCTAAATCGCTAAATCGTTAACTCGCTAAATTTTTGGGCCTGTAGCTCAGTTGGTTAGAGCATGCGCTTGATAAGCGCAGGGTCACTGGTTCGAGCCCAGTCAGGCCCACTCTTATGATTGCCAATTGGCACAGAGGCCCGCCGCGAGCCTCTGCAACTATCAACCAAAGGCGACGTTGTTCGCCGTTCTCTCAACTTTCAACTATTTTGCCTTCAGCTTCGCCAACGCCTCTTTTGCGCGCTCCGCATCCTCGCCATTGGGCTCGGCCTTAATGAGAAGCCGGCCGAGCTCGATTAAACACACTTCTCTTTAACAACCTTCCGGAACGCGAGGGAAACACAAATCGTTAGGCCAATCAGCGCTCCGCACACGTCAATCATAACGTCCCTCACCGAGGCGGTCCGTGACGGCACAAACGATTGATGGAATTCATCGCTCGCCGCGAAGATCGCGCAGGCACCCCAGGCGGCTGCGAACAAGAGCGACATCTTCAAACGCCAATGCGCTCCGCGCAGCGCGCGCCAGAAAAGCGCGGCCAGGATCGCATATTCAGTTAGGTGGCCTAGTTTGCGGATTATTGTTTGTGCGGCACTGAGTGCTCTCCACGAAATTTGCGGATCGAACCAGCGCAAAAACGGGATCAGAAAACGCGACGTGTGCTCGGCCGACAGGATATCGGTAGAGCCGATAAATATTAATCCCAGCCACCCCATAACGGGTAGCCAGTATTTTAGGAATGGTTTCATCCAGAGGTCCGAAGTCGAAGTCGGCGATCAGATGAGTCTCTTTTGCATTGGACAATCTGCAATCTACAATCTGACATTCTTCTGATCGCAGACCTGTGACCTCTGTTCTCTCTCCGCTAACCTTCGAGCCCATTTTCATGGAACGAATCTGGGGTGGCCACCGCCTGGCGTCGCTATTCGGGAAGAGAACCCTGCCCACCGCGACAATTGGCGAATCGTGGGAGATCGTTGACCGACCGGAGGCACAGAGCGTCGTCCGAAATGGATCCTTTCGCGATCGAACGCTGCACGAGCTTTGGATGCGTGACCGGAAAGCGGTTTTTGGCGATTTGGCGGATACGCCGCGCTTTCCTTTGTTAGTCAAGCTGCTCGACGCCCATGATCAGCTTTCATTGCAAGTGCATCCGGCCGAGAAAATCGCCGCGAAGCTCGGCGGCGAACCGAAAACGGAGTTTTGGTACGTCGCCTCGACGATTCCTGGCGCAAGACTGCACGTTGGCCTTCGACACCCAGTGACGCGCAAGGAATTCGAGCAGGCGGTCCGCGCCGGAACGGTTGCCAGTCTCGTTCACAGCATTGAAGTCAAACCTGGCGATTCGATTTTTCTGCCCGCCGGACGTTTTCACGGAATTGGCGGCGGCAACGTGCTGGTCGAGATCCAGCAAAACAGCGACACTACTTATCGAGTGTTTGATTGGAACCGCACGGACGATTCAGGTAAGCCACGACAGCTTCATATCGATCAAGCGTTGCAGTCGATCGATTTCAACGACGTCGCTCCAGCTTTAATCGAACCGGATGGCGAAATCCTTCTAAAGGATGAACTCTTTGAAATCCAAAAATGGAATCTTGCCGCGCCGCGCATCATTGTCCCTGTCGGTCACTTCGCAATCGTTTGCTGCCTGACTGGCAACGTTCGTTGCGTTGATGTCGATCTTCGCCCTGGGGAATTCGCTTTCATTCCCGCGTCGTTATCAGATCGGCAAGTGCGGCCGCGCGAAGATGGAACAACGCTTCTGCGAATCACGATTCCAGGTAGCGGCGATTGACCCAATCGCCCATGGCGAGGCGGTAAATCGTCGCGACAGCTACGCTCTGACTCCGCGTAGCAGGTGCGACCGGGGAACGTACCACATCCGTTGGACATTCACGATTTTCCATGAATTTCGCTGGGGAAGAAGCTTGTAAAGCATCGGTAGCACGCGCCCATCGTCACTCACGAACATGACTTGGGCCAATGCGGTCCCCTGCCCCATTCGCACTGAGCCGAATTCGATTTTGCCATGCTGCTGTTTCGCCGTCGGATCCTTGCGGATAATTGCCTCGAGTTGTTGAAATGTGAGCTTTGGGTCCGAATTGGTCGAGGCGTATTGATATCCGTCATCGCTCGACCGCATATCTGCCAATTGGAAGACGCAGTCGTCATTCGAAACTCTTTCCGAGCCAGTGTTCGCAACGAAAACTCCGACAGCGCAAAGGAATGCACTCGACGCTGACAATTGTGAATCGAGTTGAAGTTTTCATTGCGAAGCCACCGGCTGCGAAATCCGCCGCAAATACTGAAAACTGTAAATGCCCGTATTGTGACCGTCCCTCCAATTCATTTGAAGGGCGTAGCCGCCGACAATTTGAAAACCGGCCAGGTCAAAGCTGTTTTCAGAATAACTTATATTTGGACGCATGATGTTTCCGAGCACGTCCGGTTCGCCGCCGCAAGCAGCGCATGGGCAGGCGCGGCGCAGAAATTGGAGATCGAGATACGATTCGGCGCCGTCGTTCCATCGGATCGCCAATTCATTCCCGATTTGTTGAATGTTCGTCGGCTCCAGGCGCATTTGGACAGAAGTTTACCATAACGGCGGATGTGAAAGCAATTTTTGCGCTTGGGTTGTAGAGGCGCTTGTGCCAAGCGCCTATTTAGTCTAGATCGGTGCTTGAGAACAAGCACCGCTACAACACCTTCGGCCTATTCACGCTTTGGCCGCGTCCTCTCCCCGAAAATTGCGGTGCCGACCCTCACCAGGGTCGCGCCTTCCTCCACCGCGATGGCGTAATCCTGCGTCATCCCCATCGACAACTGCGCAAGATCGACATGAAACTCGATTTGCAGGCTATCTCGGAGCTCGCGTAGGTTCACAAAGTATTTCCGCGACGCTTCAGCGCCATCAGCGATCGGTGGAATGCACATCAGACCCAGGATCGACAATCGCGGTAGCGCCAGCAGCGACTCCATCTCCGCGCGCAGCTTCTCCGGTTGAAAACCAAACTTGCTCCCCTCGCCCGCGACGTTCACTTCGATCAAAACGCGCGGATGCAGTCCCTCTTCCTCCGCGACGCGATTTATATCCTCCGCCAGCGTGAGCGAATCGATACTGTGAATGAGCTCGAACAACGGCAATGCGTGCCGGATTTTGTTCTTTTGAAGATGCCCGACGAAATGCCAACGCAGATTCGACGGTAGCTCGGGAATCTTCACGCGCGCTTCCTGCACTCGACTTTCTCCAAACAATGAGTGTCCAGCCTCAATTGCCTCTCGCACTTTTGCGGCTTCATGTGTCTTTGAAATCGCGACCAGCTCGACGTCGTCGACCGATCGGCCGGCTTTAGCCGCCGCTTCCGCAATGCGCTCGCGGACACGTTCAAGATTTTCAGCAATCGAAGCCATAGGGTTGTAGAGGCGCTTGCTCTCTAGCGCCTATTTACAAAGTTCGGTGCTTGAGACGGCTGGCCACTCTGCGGCAAACGAAAAATCAGGTCCATTATTGCTGCCTGCGGGAGCGTAAGTCACCGCCGACAGCCAGTCCCAGCGATCCAAGCTGCAGACTATTACGGACTAGCGCTTTTGGATCTTCACGTTCCAAGCGTTGAAACGCTGGGCTATTTTCTTCTCAGCTCAATAAATCCATCATTTGTTTGGCCAGCTTCGGGCCGGTGCCGCTCTCTTCGTGCTTGAAGTAGACGAAAGCGTCTTTCCAATTTGATTTTTGTTCGCCGACGAACTTCGACCAGCTTTCGACATCCTTTTTTTGATAATCTTCGCGACGAAGGCGAGGTAACCGTAATCGGCGGTGATCTTTTTTGGCGTTGCCAGGTCCGCGGTATCGGCGATACAGAGCGAAATGTTGCGACCCTTCAACAGATCGAAGATTTCGTCGTCGAACCAGGAATCGTGACGGAACTCAAACGCGGCCCGCATGTCCGGAAACTCGCGAAGAAACGAACTCAGTATGTCCGCGTCCTTCTTGAAGGTCGGCGGAAGTTGAAATAGCACCGGCCCGAGGCGCTCCCCCAACCCGGACGCGACTTTGCAGAAATATTCCAGGGTGTCGGCGCAATCCTTCAGTTTCGACCAATGGGTGATCTTTTGCGGCGCTTTCAGCGCAAACCGGAACTTGTCTGGAGTTTGCGCTTTCCAGTTATCGATCGTCTTCGGGGCAGGAATGCGATGAAACGTGTAATTAATCTCGGTGGTGGAGAATCGCTCGGCGTAATACGGCAGCATCTTGGCCGTGGACAAATCTTCGGGATAAAAATTGCCCTTCCATTCGGCGTACTGAAAACCGGACGTTCCGACCCAAAGATTCATCCAAGAGAATTTAATCAGGAATCCAGGAAAGCAGGAAAAGAAAATACGAACGGAATTCTGAGTTTCTGAACCAAGATGTTTCCTGAGTTCCTGCTTTCCTAATTTAATTTTTTGTTTAGAGAACTCCTACCGCGCGAGAGATAAGAAGGATGACGATGCTGAGTGAGATCGAGATTTGTATCATGGACAGAATTTTCGCCCAGCGCGCAAGCAGTGGCGCGTCGGTCGGACCAAAGGTCGAACTCTGGGTGAATGCGACGAAGAAATAATCGACGAACCGCGGCCGCCAACGCGTGCATTCGAATTGCGCGCGCTCGTCGTGTGGGACTTGCATCTGGGGAAACAAGAAACTTGTGCTCCCGAATTCCTTTCGTTCGTGTCGCACCGTCGGTCCACCGCCGTCGAGTCGCCAATACCAAAGCGCGAAAACGATTACGTTGGTAAGCCAGAGCAATCCGCCGGAAAACAACAGGCGAAGAGGCGATTCCCTGTGCGACGGCAGCGCCCGTACCAACAACGCAACCGAACCGATCAGCGCGATTGTCGTGATGCCGTTGATGACGATTCCCAACAGGCGGTTGAGCGAACGGTTTCCCGTTCTATGACTCATCACCGTCGGAATGATCAGCACCACGATCAATGTCGGCAGGAACCAGATCGGGCCGAAGACCAGATTGCTCGGCAGCGCGAGATAAATCGCGCCGATTGCAACAAATGCGAGGACCGCCTGCCACCGCGGCTCTGGTTTGTCGATGTGATCATGTTGGTTCGACACAGTCGCTATCGAATTAACAGAAAAATTTGGAATGCGCGAAGAAGAGGAAAGGTGAATAGCCCGACTTCGCGGATGATGCCACGAATTACAAGTCCCGCAGGATGCAGATGTCTTTGCCTATCGCAGACTATCAGGGTTGAGCTGCATCAGTTCCATCCGGTTCGGTCCGTTTTTGGTCGTGACATTCGGGTCGCGCCGTGAAAGATCGACAACCTCACCTAACGAAAGGCTCATTCATGAACTTCACCAAAAATATCGGAATGCTGTTGCTGGCGATTTATCTGATTCTGGCGGGTATTGGGATGTTGTTCGCAATCGTGATTCCCGGCGTGCTGATGGGAATCCTGGCGATTCTCGCTGGCGTTTTCATCCTAATCGGCAAATAGGCAGCGGGAGAACGGGAACCGCCGATTACGCGGATTTAACGGATAAGAAAAATGGGCACAGACGTATCTGTGCTATCCGTGTCATCCGTGGTTAGTCGGCCTTCAGACTGGCTCAGTGTCGTGCAGGCGGCCGTAATCCACGGTTAGCTTGCCGCCGCCGTGTTGAGTGTAAATTTCTACGAATCGATGGCCGAGCTTCACGTCGCGAAACGTGTAATCCTTTTGGGTCTGCACTTCAGCTGCGATGACCGGGTCGATGCCGACGACCGAAACAAAGAAGAGCGCGCGTTCGGCCTCGAGCGATTCGACCGTCTTGCCAAACATCGGGCTCTGTTCGTCAATTTCGTGACGCAAAGTCAGCGCCGCCGGAAACACCGTGAGCTGGGAGAAGTGTAGTTTGAGATCGTAAAAGTATCGGAAGTCGCCGCCTTCTACTAATTGTTGGTCGCGCGAGTACATGATCCGAAACTTTGCTTCGACCATACTGTGATGGTTTTCGTTACCGATCCGCACCATTAAGGTCGGCTTGCCGTTTAGGGGACCGATCACGATCGATCTGCTGAAGACAACCCGCGCGACGGGTCGCGAAAAGCGGACGAAGATGAGACCGGTCATCACCGCCAGCAAGAAGAGGCCGGTCATGATTTCGACGGTGCTTACAATGTGACCGTAGATGTCTTGCGGATATATGTGGCCGTAACCAACAGTGGCCAGAGTTTGGACGCTGAAGAAAAAACAATCCAAAAACCATTCCGCCATTGTCGCCCCGCCGACGCTGTTGCGATCGAGGCTGTAAAAGACCGCGAAGACCAGATTGAGAGCGACGTAAATAACCGCGACGAAGCCGGCGAACTGTGGCCAGCTTAGGCCGAGCAGCCAGCGGTAAACGTCGCGCCACCTACCCGCGTCGGTGTTGACCTTCACGAACTCGACCTGGCCGGACCGAATGGCAACATGATGTCGCGATCGCTTTCTCATTTAGCAAAGTGTCTGTTACAGATGGCGTCGAGGCAAATGGGGCTGAGTCGACAGCTACTGCCCAGCGTTAAAACGCCGGGCTATTTCGGTTGCGAATCGGCATCGGGCGCTATAAAACGCTGGGCTGCTGTCGCCGAGTAACGATTCTGAATCCACCAGGCTTGCAGCCGCATCTCAATCGTAAGGAGTCCTATGTTTAAACGCATCCTCAAATGGTTCTTTTCCATCATCCTGGTCCTGGTCGTCGTCATTGCGGTTTTCCTCATCAATCTGATCTGGTTCCGGCCGTGGAGCCTGAATCTCTTTTACGAGAAAGTTTTTGCCGAAACGATTTTCAGCGAACCGGAGCTGCTCTCACAACTCGGACTGGTCGAGCAATTCGGTTTTACCAGTCACAACGGCAAGTTGAGCGACGAATCGCCGGCCCATCAGCAAATGCAGATCGACCGCTGGAAGAAAGATCTCCAGCAGTTGCACGAATATCCGCTGGATAAGCAAACGCCGTCGCAGAGACTTTCCACCCATGTGCTCGAATGGTTTTTGCAGGACCAGGTCGATGGCGAGAAGATGGCAGGATTACAATTATCCGGTCAATCAGCTCTTCGGCGTGCAGAACCAGTATCCGTCGTTCATGGCGAACACCCACCGGCTGTTCAACGCGCGCGATTGCGAGTACTACATCATGCGGCTCGACGCGTTGCCGACGAAGTTCGATCAGACGCTCGAAAGCCTGAAAAAGCGCGAGCAGGAAAAAATCATCCCGCCGCGCTTTGTCGTCGAAGAAGTGCTCAAGGAAATGACCGACTTCATCGCCAAACCGGCCGCGGAAAATATTCTCGCGACGTCGTTCAAGGAACGCGCGGCGAAGATCGACAAGTTGAACGATCAGCAACGCGCGGATTTTCAAAAACGCGTCGAAGCGTCCATCACAAGCCACGTTTATCCCGCTTATCAAAAATTGATCGCGTATTTCCAGGAGCTCCTGCCAAAAACGACGACCGATGATGGCGTTTGGAAATTGCCGGATGGCGACGCGTTTTATGCGTATGCGCTGCGATCAAACACGACGACGAACATGCCGCCGAACGAAGTGCACGAGCTCGGTTTGCGCGAGATCACGCGGATCGAAGGCGAGATGCGCACGATTCTCGATGCAAACGGTTTCGCCGGTCAGCCGATCGGCGCGTCGATGGACAAACTCGGCAAAGATCCGCGCTTTCTCTATTCGAATGACGACAAAGGCCGGGCGGAGGCGCTCGCCGAATACAAACGTTTGATCGACAACGCGGTCGCGGAATCGAAAGCACACCTTTTTTACCTCGCGCCGAAAGCGCAGATCGAAATTCGCCGGGTCGAAACGTTCAAGGAAGCGACCGCGCCCGGCGCGTATTATCAGGGTGGCGCGATGGACGGATCACGCCCAGGAGTCTTTTACGCGAACCTGCGCGACATGAACGAAGTCCCGAAATGGAGCATGCCGACGCTCTCCTATCATGAAGGGGTGCCTGGGCATCACTGGCAGATCTCGATTGCGCAGGAACTCAAAGGCGTTCCGCAATTTAGAAAAGTTATTCCGTTCACCGCTTACGCTGAAGGCTGGGCGCTTTATGCCGAGTGGCTGGCCAAACAAGCCGGTTGGTATGACAAGACGACCAGTTCGGCGACCTCGGCCGGTTGCGCGACGAACTTTTCCGCGCAGTGCGATTGGTGGTCGACACCGGAATTCACGCCAAACATTGGACTCGCGAACAAGCGATCACTTACATGCGCGACAAGACCGGCATGGGCGAAAAGGAAGTGAAGGCGGAGATCGAGCGTTACATCGTCAATCCCGGACAGGCCTGCGCCTACAAGGTTGGAATGCTGAAGATCCAGGAGCTACGTGCCCGCGCCCAACAACAACTCGGCGACAAGTTCGACGAGCGCGAATTTCACGACAACGTCCGGTCGACGGCGGGTACACCGCGACCTTGTGACCGAAGCACCGCGCGGCTTTCGCCGACGGAAAGGGCGTCACCGCGCTCGGCGGACCACCGGTCAGCGAGACTGCGAATCCGGGACAATCCGCCCGAAGATCTCGATCTCGAGCCGCTGGCCGAAAGGAAGCTTGAGCGAGAGTGGCTTGAGGGGCAAGAGGAACTGGAATCCGACCGACGGAGTGGCCAGGAACAGGCTTGGCAGGAACACCGTCGACGACTTCTTCTGGGAGTAGGAAGTCTTGGTTGCCTCGGCGTCGGACGCGGGTTTGGGTGGATGGGGCTTCTTGCTCTGCGGGCTGGGCCGGGGCTCGGCCGATTCTGATTCCGACGAATCCTCGTCCATCTCGTCGTCGGGCAACGCCGGCAGCTCGGCGGGCCGGCCGTCGGCGTGAACGCCTTGCGGAATCGAGCGGCTCGGGATCACGGGTACCGCCATCGGCATCTTGAATTCGAGAACCTCCGCCTGGGCCGGCGCGGTGAATCGAAGCTGCGGAACGATCCGCGGGACGGCAACCGGCGCCACCTGTACCGCTCCAGACGTGGCGTTGGACATGACGACGGGCGGCTTGAGTTCGAGAGCCTCCGCCGTCGCGGTGAAGCCAAGCACCGGAGCCAGACGCGGGACGGCAATCGGCGGCACCTGGACCGCCGTGGACGCGGTGTTCGAAGTCGCAACCGCGCAGGAATTGCGCACGTCGGCGGCCTCGACGATCGCCAGCCGCTCGCGAACGACGGCCTTGCCTTCTGTATCCGCGATCGTGTACGCACCGAAGCTGACGAGGAGGGATTCGCCCGTCGGGATCAGCCATTCGCCAAGAACCTCTTGCGTGCCGATCTCGGGAACCTCGAAAGCCACTTTGCCGACAGCGTGATCGGAAGCGGCGCTCTCGGCGGCCTGGCAACACACCTGGTTCTCGGTGCATTCCGCTTTGGTGCCGCCGGCACACTGCGTCTCACTGCTGGTTCTGACCTTCACGTGATGGACGGCGCGGATCTCCGTGTCCTCGAGCACGATCTTGACCAGAATGCCCTGGTCGAGCTTTCGACCGACCATGGTCGTGTGCCAGCCGACGCGGAGATCCTCGGGCGACCTCGATCGCTGTGCTCGTCTTTTTCCAGGCGGCCTGGGTCACCAGGGGCTGGTTCCTGCGGCACTGAAATGTCGCGGCGGCACAGTCTCGGCCATGACGCGTGGGGCCTCGGTGATCGTGCCGGCCGGGTTCTTGCTCACCTCTGCCAGGAATGCCGTGGCCGCGTCGTGCGGCAACGTCCAGATCGTCGCCGCTCCCTGGCGGGCCACCGGCTTGAGCCGCGTGAAGACGGCCTCGCGCCAGCCGACGCCTTCGGTTTCCACCATCCGGACCGTGTAGATGATCCGGTGTCTTCGCGATCCGCCGGCGGGGAGCCGCGACACCGGCCAATGCGAGAGCGACCCATCCCAGTGCGATGCCCATGCGACGACCTCCGTTCCGTCCAGCCTGCTCGCCAGTCCGTTCGGAATCCCCGCTGGCCGCCAGACCAGGGCGATTCGGGCGGGATCATACGGCCGATCGTCCAAGGCGTCAATCGCGGCTGTCGGCAATTCGCTCGAAAGACTTGAGCGAATCTCGGGAGACGCCCTAGGTCGCTCACCAGAAGCGAGCGGCGACCGGGGATTTGCCTCAAAAACACGGGCTTGATCGCGGTCGTACGAGACGGCGGTTCAGCGATCGACGCGAAAGCGGCGAGCTGCTCCTCATCGAGCGCGACACCGAGGCCCGGTCCTTCCGGCACGCGGGCTCCGGCGAAATCGAGCGCGAGCGGCTCCGCCAGCAGGTCGCTCTCGTGATAGTGCGGGCCGAGGATGTCGGCCGGGTAGGTTTCGCTGTCGATGTTCGGGACCGCGCAGGCCAGGTGCAGCATGGCCGCCGAGCCGATGCCCAGCTCGAGGTTGCTGCCGACGTGGCAGGGGATCCCGGCGGCCTGCGGCGACGTGCGCGATCTCGATCGACGCGGCGATGCCGCCGTTCTTGCCCGGATAGACGCTGATCACGTCGGCCGCGTGCGCGCGCAGCACGTTCCAGGCGTCGGCGAGCGTGAAGACGCTCTCGTCGGCCATGATCGGGATGCCGCCGCGGATGCCGCAGCGAGGCCATCGCCTCGGTGTCGCCCGGCGCGATCGGCTGCTCGGCGACCAGCAAGTTGAAGGGGCGAAGCCGCTCGAGCGCCACGCGGGCCGTGGTCACGTTCCAGCCGCAATTGGCGTCGACGGTGATCGGGACATCCGGGCCCGGCCACGCTCGCGGACCGCCTCGCACCCGGGCGAGGTCGCCGGCCAGGTCGAGCCCGACCTTCACCTTCAAGCACCGCACGCCCCAGCTCAGGAACTGCTCGGCCAGCGAGCGGACGCGCGGCAGGTCGAACGCGCCGATCATCATCTTGGTCGGGATCACGTCGCGCACCTTGCCGCCCAGGAGCTGATAGACCGGCACGCCGAGCGCCTTGCCGGCGATGTCCCAGAGCGCCATCTCGACGGCGGCCTTGGTGAACGGGTTGAGCTTGATCAGGAAGTCCATCTGCTTGCGAATCGCGGTGATCTGCGTCGGATCGGCCCCGACCAGGGCCGGCCCGATCAGGTCGTCGATCGCGGCCACGCAGCTCTTGCTCGTCTCGCCGCTCCAGAGCGCCGAGACCGTCGCCTCGCCCAGGCCGACGAGGCCCTCGTCGGTGTGCACCCGGACGATCACGTAGTCCGACGTGTGATGATCGCCGTGGGCCGTCTTCGTGACCATGCCCGGCTTCGAGCGGCACGCGAACCGGGATCGCTTCGATCTGGGTGATTCGCATGCGAAGTTCTCCGCAGCACGAGTGTCAGTCTAGGACCGAGGAACTCGCTCGAGCACATTGGCCGTGATCCGCGAGACCATTCGTCGACCAGGATCGCGCTGGGCCAGGCGATCGAGCCGGCGGAGAAGACGGCGCCGCCGCTCGCCGTCTCGTAATAGGTCAGCTCGGCGCCGCCGTCGTCGATGTTCGTCCCCTTGGCCAGCGCATACGACGCCCGGCGGCGAGTGGGCGAGACCTTGTCGGTCTCGTGGCCCGACGCGCCGCCGGGGCACCGCCGGTGCAGGCTCGCCTGGCCGAAGAGGTCGCCGTCCTCGAGGCCGGTGCCGTCGAACGCCCAGTGGCTCGACTGCAGAACGCGAAAGGGAGCCGCCGTCATGATTCCGGTCTCGGTGAACACCACGCCCAGCAGGATGGCCTCCGACTCGACCCGCATGTGAAACCGGCTCTCGAAGCCCCCGAGTTTGCGCAAGCCTCGTCGTCGCCGTTCTGATAGACCACCGCGCCGCCCTCGAGA
>CAWAYF010000002.1:0-288006 GCA_963786135.1 uncultured Verrucomicrobiae bacterium
CAACGCCAGCAGAATCTCGAGGAGTTCGTTCGAAGCCGCCGCAAAGACAAACAGATCACCCAAGAATTGACTGAACAGCTTTGCAAGACTTTCATCACGCCGTTGGAGCGTGAAGATATCCAAGCGCTCTCGGATGCGCTCTATAAAATTCCAAAGACCGTCGAAAAAATCGGCGAGCGCGTTCTGATTTGCCCGCAGGATTCTTGGGTCGCAACTTCCGTACTCAAGTCGAACACCTCGATCAGGCGGCTGAGACGGTCGTGGCAATGGTCAAGCAACTTCGCAAAGGTACCGATACGGCGACTGCGCGGGAAATGAATAACAAGCTGCAAACCATCGAAGGCGAAGCGGACAAACTGGAACTTGAATTACTGCGCGATCTTTACCAGGGCGATTACGAGCCGAAGCAGGTGATTTTCCTGCGCGATCTTTTCGAGTTGATCGAGAAGGTGATCGATCGCTGCCGCGACGCGGGGAACATTATTCTGCAGGTTGTGCTCAAACACTCGTGTGCCGCCGCTCGCGCGCACTCTGTCCTTCGGGATCGACATCCCACAGACGATGCATCTTGAGATAGGAATGGTAGCCGCTCGCCGCCACGCTGGTGATGGGCAAGCGCGGCTTCTGGTCACCTTCTGGTCGTCGTTGGATTTTCGATTAAGTGAACGGCTTCCATGACGCGGCGAACGCGATCGCGACCGTCGTCTCAACGCGAGTGCTGACTCCGCGACAAGCCATGCTGTTCGCAGCGGTTTTCAACTTGGTCGGCGCGCTTTCGGGTGAAGCAGTCGCGAAAACAGTTGGCGCGGGATTGATCGATACCGCCGTACGTCACCTCACTCACAATTCTTGCCGCGATGCTTGGCGGAATCTTTTGGAACCTTTTTACTTGGTGGTTTGGCTTACCGTCGAGTTCCAGTCACGCACTCATCGGCGGCTTGTGCGGCGCGGCGATCGCGACCGCGTCGGAAATTGGCCGGATCTGGTCATTCCTGAAATGGCAGCAGCTGGGACGCCTTTGGCCGAAAGTCGTCCTGCCGATGATCAGTTCGCCGATCGCCGGATTCCTTCTTGGCGGTTATCTGGTGATGATGGTGCTGTTCGTGATTGCTCCACAAACTGACGCCGTAGGTCGTCAATCAATTGTTCGGAAAGCTGCAGATCTCTGAGCGCCAGCCTACATGGCGCGAGTCCACGGCACCAACGACGCGCAGAAAACCATGGGCATCATCACGCTCGCTCTTTTCACCGGGACCAAGGCCGGAAGATTGGAGCATCTACCCGCCGTGTTCAGTTTTTGCACACGCCGAGCTTCGAACGTGCCGCTGTGGGTGAAAATTCTGTGCGCGATCACCATGGCGGCTCGGCACTGCGGCCGGCGGGTTGGCGCATCATTCGCACACTCGGACACAAGTGGTCAAGCTGCAGCCGGTCCACGGATTCGCCGCCGAAGACAAGCGCTGCACTGATTATCCAAGTCGGCCAGCAATTAGGTATTCCGCTTTCGACCACTCACGTGATCATCGACGTCGATCATGGGCGTTGGCGCGGCCAAACGATTCGGCGGCATGCAATGGACCGTGGTCGAACGAATCGTCTGGGCCTGGATCTTCACTCCCGGCCCGCGGCCGGTTAGTGTTCGCGTCTACATCTTTTATCGAACGCCTCGCCGGATAAGGAAAAAAGGAGAAATACGAATCAGGAAAACAGGAACGCAGGAAACAGAATAAAATGAAATTCCTTCCTGATTTTCCTGCTTTGCTAATTCAACTCTGCTTGTGCTTTCCGTCTTTCTGATTCAATTCCGGGCCGTTTCCTGATTTCCTGCTTTCCTAATTAAAATTTCTTCGTGCTTTTCTGATCAGAGATTTTCCGGTGGCTTGATCCCGAACTGCTCGAACATTTTCTTAATTCGTTCGCGTTTCTCCAGCGTATCCAACTTCGCCTCCTCTGGATTCTCCGCCCAAAACAGCACGTCGCGATAATCGCGTTTCGCAATTGCGACGAACTCGCGCAGCTTTTCCTCGTTTCCTTCGCTCAGTTTCAAAATCGCGATCAGCACCCGCTCGCGTTCGCGCTCGTACGATTCAACGCCGTAAGTGTCGAGCACCTCTAGCACGCGCGCCTGAGCGATGTCCGGAAAACTTTTCTGAACAACTGCAACAACTTCGTCGCGCGTTTTCCGCATCTTTACTTCAGTGGTTCTGGCTCGCGTGGATCAGACGAAGCCGGAATGAACCTAAAGTTGTGTCCGGAATCAAAGTCGAAGCGGCCTAGAATACAGGCGCATATTTTTCGGGAGCGTGTCTCCGCAACCGAATACTCGACTGTCGTTGGAGGGTTTTCATCGAGAACTCCGTAATTGTTAATCAAGTGCGACCCACGCATAACCGCCGGTATCTGGAAAGAGCTCCTTTTCTGCAATCTTGCCCGCGTGCTCGACCTCTCGGAATTTCGAACTCGGCGTGCCAAGACCAAGTGAGCGGTTTCAGGCAAACGTGAACTTTAACATTGTCGACACTCTGCTGAGCTCGTACCCGCAGGGCTTTGAACATCCAGCCATCAACGAGAACACAATAATGGGAATCGTGGATTTCATCGTCTCTCAGCGTCTCATCCTGAGCGCAAGCGAAGGATCTCAGTCGAAGCACGGATCACACGTATTAGGTAGTGTGATTAATCAACTTTTGGGAGATCCCTCACAGTCGTTCGGGATGACGGAACTAAGCTAGTTCTTAATTGCAACCCATTCGTTGCGGGAGCGGGAGTCGGCCACGGCCTGGACGACGCGCATATAACGGACGCCATCCTCGAAGCTGGGTCGCGGCCGGTTGCGGCCTTTTGACTTCACCGCCGAAATGAAATCGTTTTCCACGCTCCATTCGGTCACGAGTTCTTTTGGAACGTTCATCTCTTCCATTTCGCGGCCGCCGTACTTGACGCTGCGAACATGTTCGTTGGTGAAATCGTAAAGCAACGCGCCGCGGTCGCCGAAAATTCGCAGCCGATCGTTGGGCGCGCCGGCATGCACGCCGCTGAACTCGAGAACGCCCTCGGCCCCATTCTGGAAAAGGCAAAGCACATTCAACATGTCAGGAATGATCACGTGATAACCGCGGCGCTCGGCGTTCAGAATTTTTCCTCGCGCAAACACGCCGACGATGTCGCCGAGCCAGCGTTGCATCACTTCCACGTAAATCCCGAGCGTCAGCACGTTGAGGCCGCTGATTTCGATTTTCTGCCGCCAATGCGCCGGCGCTTCCGGATTCAAATACTGTCCGTTGAAACTTTGCATCCGGATGTCATGCGGTTTGCCGATGAAATTTTCGGCCAGCAATTTCTTGATCAACAGGTCGGCGCGCATTCCGAACGGCGGCGGGCAAAGCATCGTGACCAGCTCGGGAAAACGCTTCGACGCCGCGAGCATTTCTTCCGCTTCAGCCAGGTCCATCGCCATACGCGCCTGACAGAAAACGTGTTTGCCGGCCTCGAGCGCGGAAATCGTCACCGCCGAATGCATATAAGGCGGCGTGCCGATCCAAATGATGTCGAGGTCGGGTAACGCGAGCAGATCGGCCCAGTTCGCCATTGGCGTCGCACTCGGCAAATTCTCCTTACAAAACTTTTCGCTGCTTTCGTAAGTCGAGTTCGATACGGCAACGATGTCGACTTCGGGATTCTTTTTGAGCGCCGGCAGATGGCGCGTCTTCACAATGCCACCCGCGCCGACGATTCCGATTCGCAGTTTGTTTTTCTGTGTCATCTACTTAACCACCAATAGACACGAATAAGGGATAAAGCTCTGTTGTCACATCATTTGTGCTCGCGCGCGGTAGTCCTTTGGACGAAGCCGGTTCGACTCGTGCCTGTTCCTGGTTAAATCGTTTGACAATCCGGGAGTGCGCGGCATCTTGTGCGCCCCTCATCCAAGTACTATGTCGAGAGTTTGTGACATTACCGGTTCGAGACCAATGCGCGGCAGCACGATTCGCCGCCGCGGTATGGCCAAGAAAAAAGGCGGCGTTGGCCGGCACGTGACCAAGAATGTGCCGCGCTGGTTCGCGCCGAATCTGCACCAGCATCGTGTCTGGGTGCCGGAACTGAAAAAGTTCATTCGGGTTCGCGTGACCGCTCGCGGGCTTAAGACGATCAACAAAAACGGCGCTTACAAAGCGCTGAAAAAAGCCGGCGCGATTTAGATTTGTTGGATCGCGCTCTCCGTCGCGCAATGGTGGATGTTTGATCGCCGTCGGCGATGTCGAATTAGCATCGAGCAAGGGACTGCTCGATCCACCTTTTAACTTCCGCCGACTTCTGGCGTCTCTTCAGTTGTAGAGGCGCTTGTGCCAAGCGCCTGTTTATCTGGTTCGGCCGCTGACCCAGCGGCCGCTACAACTTCTTCGGACTCTTTCTGAGCTTCAGGTGTTTGGTCCGAAGGCGGTGCGCCTGCTTCCACACGAGCTTCTTTTTCCGCAGCCAATGCGGCTGCCTCCGCGTTCTCTTTTTCCTCTGCAGACGAGACGACAGCAGATACAACGTTCTCGGTTTCTTTCGAAGGCGATTCGTTTGCAGGCGGGACGCCCGCCGCCACAGCTTCTTCTTTTGGTTTCGTCTTTGCGCGCGGCAGATCGAGGGAGCCGTCGTTGAACTCGATCACGTAACCCGCGTTGATCAACCACAGCAGATCGGATGCGAGCGCGAGCTTGGCACGGTCCAAGTCACTTGCGGCCGACACAGTGCCAGTCCGGCTCGGACCCGCCTCTACGGATTTTTCGGGATCGACAATTAATTTATCGGCGAGTTCCTTGCGACCAATTCGCGGTTGCGCAGCAATCGCTTCCAGAATTGTCCGGACCTGCGGCGAAACGCCGGTCTCATCGTGACGAAACGGGCGCGGGAAAATTGGCGAGACGAACAACATCCCGCGCCGATGCCGGAAAACATGCAGACTGGCTTCGCGAAATCGCGCGGCCAATTCCTGCATCATCGCGGACGGCGACTTCGTTTCACGGTTCCATTCGTTCTCGATGACGTTGTTCAATACACGATCGTGCATCCGCCGGCTGGCCGGTCCGTCAATCGTCACTTCCGAAACAGCTCGGACGAGTCCCGGCAAATAATTGTTCTCAAAATGACGCTCCGCTTCAGCCGCGGAGGTGAATGTCTGCGGCGGTTGTTCACGAGACGTCGAATACGTTGTCACTTTCCGCGCTTCTTGTTTCCACTTTTCGATCTCAACCGGATCGGTAACGATCTGAATCTGTCTTTGGTAATCGCCAAAACTCATTCGGCGGCTGAACCGTTGCTCGTAAAGATTTCGCAAACGCCGCTGGTAGTCGTGATGATTGGTTGGCCCAAGCAACGTCCCGCTCGACCGGTCGCGCGCGACGTTGTTGAAATTTCCCTTGATCGGTTCAGTCTCGGTAACGTCGATCTTGTAGAAATCTTCCTGCCCAAAACGAAAGGCACTGCGTTCCAAAAAATGGCGGTCGACCGAGATCGCGCCGTTTTCGCCAAGTTGGAAAAGCGAAACTTCCGGCGGTGCGGTCAATTTCACATCATGGCGCGGCGCTTTTTCCAAAAACAGGCGAGCGAGTGCAAACAATGAATATGCAACCGTTCCCGATCGGATTTGCTCGACCACATTCTCGAGCGCCGCGGCGCGAGGCAAAAACTTCACCGCAATCGGCGGCAACGGTCTTGCCGGAGCCGGCGGACGATTGGGCCGATGAGGTCGATCTCTGCGAGGGCGATCTCGCCCATGGCCGGGGGCAGGCCTTCGATCCTCGCGACGCGGACGTTCCGGCGGTTTTCCTTTGCCCGTTGGGCGATCGAATTCGCGCCCCGGTCCTTTTCGGTCAGGCCGCCGCTTATCGCGCGGCCGACGGTCACGCGATCGTCCTTCTACGCGATCTTGCCCATCGTGCTGCGCGTAACGCTCGCCCGGCGTCGGCTCGCTCACCCACGCCGGCAGCATTTTTAGATCGACCAATTCGTCGAGATCGACAGAGGGGTCAGGCACAGCTGTTCTCTACGCCAATGCACAAATAAAACCAGCGCGTTATGGGGTTCTGAAACGCGCAAAAATTAACGATTCTTTTACTTGCGGTGCGGCAAGCCGTGGGGTAAGCGTTGCGCTCCAACCCAAAAATTTTTTATGGCTGACAAAACGATTGAAGAAAAGGTCAAGGACATCATCGTCGAACAGCTCGGGGTGAATCCGGAGCAGGTCACACCGCAGGCGTCATTCATTGAAGACCTGGGCGCCGATTCGCTCGACATTGTGGAATTGGTGATGGCTTTCGAAGAAGAATTTTCGGTGGAAGTACCCGACGAGGACGCGGAGAAACTCCAGACCGTCGGCGACGTCATCAATTACATCAAAGAACGCGCCAAGACGACGGGCGGCGGTGAAGCGTCCGGCGGCGGATCGTAGCTTTTTGACTGTGACGGATTTTTCGCGCCCCCGGAAAATCCAGATCCCAATCTCCGAGCACCAAGCAAAACATTAAGCTCCAAAACCCAAATCGCGTACAGCGTTGTTTGGATTTCGATGATTGGAGCTTCGGTGGGATTTGGTGTTTGGGATTTGTTTTCTAATCCTTGGTTGCGCCCTTCCGCTACGGGCCCAGACTAACGACGAAAATGGACATTAGTTTGCTGCAAAAACCGTTGCTGCACGTTTTGGGGCACGATGTGTCGTTGCTCGGAATGATCGCGTTCGTGATTTGGTTTACTGCCGGATTACTGATGGCGCGCGCGCTGCAAAGCGATGTCATTCGGCGCCTGCTTAGCCGGCTAAAAGTCGACAGCAATCTCACCGCTATCATCACGACCATTCTCAGTCTGGCCGTGCTTGTCTTTTTCATCATCACCGCGGTCAACGCCGCGGGCATCCCGTTGTCCTGGAACGCGCCACTCCCCGGAGTCGCCTTAAGTTTATTTCAAATCTTCCTGCTCATCGCGTTGCTGATCGCGGTGTTCTGGGTCTCGTCCCGGACCAAGCGTTTTCTCTTCAATCGCTTTCTTGCTCAAAGCGGGCTCGATCGCTCGCTGCAATACGCCGTTGCCCAAATCGTCAGCAACATCGTTCTCATTGTCGGCATTTTCATTGTTCTCGACAACGCGGGAATTCATCTCGGCGCGCTGGCGGTATTTGCGGGTGCGGTCGGTGTCGGAGTGGGCTTTGGTCTGCAAAACATCGCGAGCAATTTCATCAGCGGCCTGGTGATCCTGGCGGAACGCCCGATCACCATCGGCGATCGTGTCGAAGTCGCCGGCATCATCGGACAGGTGCAACACATTCGCGCCCGAAGCACCGTCATCGTGACCAATGACAACATCACGATGATCGTTCCGAATTCGAAGTTCATCGATTCGCCGGTAACGAATTGGACTTACGGCGATCCGCGGGTGCGTTTTCGAATTCCAGTCGGAGTGGCCTACGGAAGCGATATTGAAAAAGTTCGCGCCGCGCTGATCGCCGCCGGGAAAGAAAACCCGCACACGCTGAGCGATCCCGAACCGAGCGTCTTCCTGGACAAATTTGGAAACAACGCCATTGAATTCGAGCTGGTGGTTTGGAGCAGCGAGATGAGTTATCGGCCGCGACGTTATCGGAGCGATTTGAATTTCGCGATCGAGAAGAAATTGCGCGACGCCGGAATCGAAATTCCAAACCCACAGCGCGACCTCCATATCCGCAGCGGCGTGCTTAAGGTGGAAAACGTCGCTGCGAAAGATCGAGATGGACGTTGAGCTGGCGGTTCCGCTGTCGGACGGTATCGCCAAAATTGTCCGAGTTGACGCGGTGCAAGGCAACGAGTTCTGGGTGCGCGCTTTCTCCGGCAAATCCAAGGACCATCGCTATTATGAGCTGATCGAACGGGCCCTGGCGAACCAGTTCGAGCACTACTACGTGGTGCTTGAAGATCATTCCGGCAACGTCCGCGCCGTTCAGCCGATTTTCTTCGTCCAACAAAACCTGGTGGAGGGCGTGCCAGGGAAAATCCGCGCGATTGTCGATCTTATCCGAAGAAAATTTCCGCGATTTCTGACGATGCGCGTTTTGATGGTTGGCTGCGCCGCGGGCGAAGGTCATTTGGGCGCGATCGATCCAGAAGACGAAGCATGGCTCGCAAAGGCGCTCCCCAAAGTTCTTCGATCGTTTGCCAAACAAAAACGAGCGTCACTGGTCGTCTGGAAAGATTTTCCCGCGAAATACCGCCCGGCACTGGCTTCGCTTGTCGAAAACGCGTTCGTCCGTGTGCCGAGTATGCCGATGACGCGTTTACATATCGGCTACACGAGTTTCGACGAGTACCTTGGACAAATCGGTTACGTATCGCGCAAGAGCTTGCGGCGAAAATTTCGAAAAACGGAGAGCGCGGTGAAGATCGACATGGAGGTTGTGACCGATGTCACCCCTTACATCGATGAGATTTACCCACTGTATCTGCAGGTCCACGAGCGCTCACCGATGAAATTTGAAGTGCTGACCAAAGAGTTCTTTATCGAGATCGGCCGAACGATGCCGGAGAGCGCGCGTTTTTTCATCTGGCGTCAATCCGGGAAAATCATTGCGTTCAGCCTCTGTCTCGTTTCAGGCGATACGATTCACGATGAGTGCCTTGGCTTGGATTACGAAGTGGCTTTCGAGCTCTATCTTTATTTCTACACTCTCCGCGATGTGATTAGCTGGTCGATGACCCAGGGGCTTCGTTATTATTCAAGCGGCCCGCTCAATTACGATCCCAAGTTGCATCTCGGCCACGAACTCGCCCCACTCGATCTTTACGTGATGCACACGAAACCACTGTTGAATCCGATTTTCCAATTCGCGGTGAAATATCTCGAACCGACGCGGCATGATCCGATCTTGAAGAAATTTTCAAACGCGGATCAGCTAACGGGCTAAGATCGACATAATGCCAGTCAACCGCCAGTCCGGCTCGGACCGACCCACCGGTTTTCGTAATCCCTGGTTTCAGTTCGTGCTGAACATCATTGGCGTTGTCGTTTACGAATTGCTGTTGAAAGCCGGTGCTTCGGCCACTGCCGATCCGACAAGAAGCTGGTCGTGGCTGGGGATAACGGCTCTCCAGTCACCGCTTACCTGGGTCGCCATTGGCGTAATCATCGTTGATCTCGTGATCTGGCTTTACATTCTGAGATACATTCCCCTGTCGATCGCGTTTCCGTTGTCGCGAACCGTTGACGTGCTGGTGCCGATCAGCTGCTGGCTGATTCTCAGGGAGACAATCTCGCCGATGCGATGGTGCGGCATCGCTCTCGTGATCATCGGACTGATCATAGTAGCCAAACCAGCAGCCGAATTGGAGGAACGCCTGTGATACCGGTGGCCCTCGTCGTTATTTTGATCTGGCTGGCCACCTTCGTCGCGGGACAGCTTCTTTTTAAACGGGCGATGGAATTGTCGCGAGCGGTCGGATTCAAGAACCAACGGACCATCTCAATTCTGGGCATCGGGATTCTGGTGATGACGATTTCGTTTTGTCTAAATCTCGGTCTGCTTCAGCATTTCGATCTCAGCTATCTTTACCCGTTCCAGGGCTCGAGCATCATCATCATCACCTTGCTCGCGGCGATCCTTCTGAAGGAACGATTAACCTCCCGATTAATAATCGGCACGTTGTTGATTAGTGCCGGCGTCGTGCTCGTTTCACTGAGCTAGCGCCGGCCACAAGACGCGCAAGAGTGGCGAAGTTGATCCTTCTGATTTCCGCGGCCGGCGGCAGCTCGAGCTTCGGATGATCCCAATTCGAGGCGAACTTTTGCTTCCAACGCGCGTATTTCGGTTCTGAGAACCCGCCACAAATGTCGCCGGCGACGATTTGATTCTGTTCGCGCAACTTTGCCAGCGCCCATTCAATATCGTCGACCATAAATCGACCGTTCTCCCAATTCGTAACCATCTGGTCGGCGGCAAGACAATCGAGATCGATCGTAACGTAAACATTCATACCGCGAAGTCCCGCGGCGAACTTTTCAAAGTGCTCGCACCAGTTCTCACGCATGATCGCACCGGGACGTTGTCGATCTTGCGGCGGTCGATCATCAGCCCAGGGATGGACTTCAAGTTTGCCGGCGCGTTGGGCGGAACGGTTGGCAAAGATGTTGTGCGGCCACCAGCATTCGAAATTCCCGCAACCCCAGATTGCAATATGCCGCAGCCGGTCAAGTTCGAGCGCGCGATTGATCCAGCCGCCGCACGCCCATCTGGGCGGGCGAATGTCCCAATCAGGATGATTATCAAACGAAACGAGAACAAAGGGTTTTGTGACGCGGCGAAGCCAAAGCGCGCTTAGATAATGAAAGTCGCCTGAGCCATAAAGCGTGAATGGCATCACACGCTCTGAGAATTCGCGATAAAATCCCTCGACCACCCGTGGTGGCGCGCAAAAACGCAATCGCGGGCCCCATTCCCGCGCGTCGACGGTCGCTAGCTGCAACGGCTCATCTCGCCAGGCGTCGTCGAGATTGAGATGAAGTGCGCCGCTCAGAGAGAATTATTTCTGCGGACGCGATTTGAACCGGTTGTCGCTTTGTTTTGCGACGCGGAGATTTTCAGCGACCTCGGTCAGACTGGGATCGAGGCGCAACGCTTCTTCGTACTCCAGGATTGCCTGGGATGTCTGTCCTTGCTGCAAAAGCAGGGTGCCGAGATTGCTGTGAACGTCCGCGCGTTTGGGGTCGAGCCGGAGTGCTTCCATAAAATGCATTTCCGCGCGCTTGAAATCGCCTTTGCTCAAGAATGCGGTGGCCAGCTCGGATTGGGCATCGACCATGTTAGGATCGACATCTAAGGCTCGTTCGTATTGCGCAATCGCGGCATCGAGCTCTCCTCGTTTGTCCAGAAACATCGCGTAGGCATAAATCGGCATTGCCGATTTCGAACTTAATCGAATTGCCGCCTCGTATTCGGCGCGCGCGTCGTCCGGCCGCCCGAGACGTTCCAGAAGATAGGCGTAAGCGGAATGAGTTTCGGCGGTGTGCGGATCGAGCTGGATCGCTCTTTCGTAATTCTTTTGGGCCTCCTCCAGCTTCGACTTGGACAAATAGAGTTGGGCGCGGTTTATGTAAACTTTTGCGTAGTCGGGGTCGAATTGCAGCGCGGTTTGGTATTCTTTTTCCGCTTCGTCGAGATGACCACCCTTTTGCAACGCTGTGCCGTAGTTGAAATGGGCCCGCGCACTCGATGGCAGATCAGAAGCTACATAACTGTTCCGTTCGATTTCTGGCGCCGCGCGATAAACTTTACCAAACCACATCGCGGCGAGTGGGAATACAAACGCGACAGCCCATTTTGCCCCGTGCAGCGCCCAACCCGGTAACAGACCGCCCAGGCTTACGTCCGCAGTGCCACCGGCGAGTCCAAGCGATTGACGCGTCGATTTTTCGCGAACTTTCCAAATGAAACCGTCGTAATAAAAATGCAGCAAGCCTGACGCCGCCACGAGGCCGGTCAGCAGCGCGCGTCAGCGTTTCCATGCCCGATCGTCGAATTCAAATAACCGATCGAGCCGTAGGCAAAAACCAATCCGACATAGAGCCCAATCAACGCGCCGCTACGGCGGAAAATGAAACGCATGAACCCGCCAATCGAGCTGTCCTTTTCGACGCGGTTGCGATTGTAGATCCAAACCAACGACAGGTATTGGACGTCGTGAAAAACTTCGAACAGGGCGATACCAGCGAGAATGTTCGCCACACCGTTATTGCAATACCACCAAAACGCGATGCTGGTTACGAAAAGCGCGAGCTTTACAGGGTTTTGCCGCGTTCCCGACGTCCACATCCAAACGTAATTTCCGAGCCAGATGATCGAAATCGCGATCGCCCCAAAAAGAAATGTTTGCTGCAGCGCATGAACGCCGACCGGCGGGATAAATGGCAGGCCACATCCGTAAAAGCCCTCGAGCGTATCGGTCATTCTGCGCCGGCGAAAGAATCACGCCCGCCGCAAACCAGATTCCGCAGGTTGCGAAATCCAGTCGCCGGGTTAGCACCGCAAAAGAACCCATCTTCGCGTCGTAGATGCGACCGAAGCCGTAGGTTTGCATCATTCCGTGCCAGACCCCCCACAAGAAGACAATCATCACGACGGGATTGGTCTTGATGTCCCAAAAATAAAAACCGACACAGACCGCCAGCAAAAAGATCGGAGCGATGATGAAACGCCATTTGAATCGCTCGAACAAAGCACGATCGCCATAGGCTCGGATCATTCCAGGCAAGTGATGTCCCATTGCGCCGAACGCGGCGACGAACAGATAAATTTCCTGCGCGCTCCACCGTGCTTGCGCGGCCATGAAAAGCGGGACGATGAGCAGCGGTGTCCCGACGTAGAGGATCAAGTCGCGCCAGCTATCGAGGATCCACGGATTGCGCTTCGGCACTATAGCCCGGACCGGTGGAACAGTTTCAGGGCGCGAGAATGCGGTGACATGCTGCATGGCCGTGGCGGGGCTCTATTTTCCTCAAACTGTCGAGAAAATCAATCCCGGGACGGTTTCGACTTGGCAAAGGCCAAGATCGTCGTCATCTCCCATGCGCGCGATTTTGCCCGGCAACGCGAAGATAGAGTGAGGGCTAATGAGTCGAACACAAGCTGCGGAACTAAAAGAGCACGAAAAGGAACGCGATTTATTTTGCGTAGTCAGTGATGCGTTCCGAATCTTCGCGCGCCGCTCGTCACTTATTCTTGGCAGCGCCTGGGCCTTTGCGGCCGCGATTCTGATCATCGTCGTCTGGGCGGTTACCGGCCCGATGTTTCACTTTTCGGATACCTGGCAGCTGATCATCAACACCGGAACCACCATCGTCACGTTCCTGATGGTGTTCCTGATTCAGAACACCCAGAACCGCGATTCCAAGGCGATGCATTTAAAGCTCGATGAAATTATTCGCGCGTTAAAGAAAGCGCGGAACGAGCTGGTGGATCTGGAAGATCTTTCCGATGAAGAACTGGACAAGCTGGAAAACCAATTCAAGCGTCTGCGCACGAAAGCGGAGAACCAGGGCACGAATATGCGCCACGTCGAGCCGCGAAACCGTCGAACCCAATCGTTAACTCAACTCTCGTTCGGTTTTTGGGCGACACCGGTCCGTAAAAAATTCTTCCCGCTTGGACAAAGTCTAAAGACCTCGCAATTCGCGCAATCTGGTTTGCGCGCAAAACAACGCCGCCGGCCGTGCCAGATCAGCCAGTGACTCCAGTTCGGTCCAGTGTTCTTTCGGTACGAGCTTCATCAGGTCCTGCTCGATTTTTTCCGGGTCCTTGTGCTTGGTTAGACCGAGTCGTTGCGACAAACGGATCACGTGGGTATCGACCACGATTCCTTCGTTGATCCCGAACGCGTTTCCCAGGACCACGTTCGCCGTTTTGCGGCCGACTCCGGCCAACTCGCGCAATTCCTCCATCGAATCGGGAACTTTGCCGCCGAACTTCTTCGCGATTGTCGATGTTGCACCGCGAATGCTCTTGGTCTTGCTCCGAAAAAATCCGGTCGATTTGATCGCGTTCTCCAGTTCGGCCGGCGGCGCGTTCGCGTAATCTTTCGCCGTCCGATATTTTTTGAACAACACCGGCGTGACCATGTTCACGCGCTTATCGGTGCATTGCGCGGAGAGTATTGTGGCGACCAACAACTCGAGCGGAGTTTTGAAATTTAGCTCGGTGTGCGCGTTTGGATAAACCTTGGGCCAAACCTTAATGAGTTGCTTCACTCGCTCGCGCGCAGTCATTGTGGTTTGTCATCCTGAACCAGTGAAGGATTCTCGCAAGATTTCTGTAGGGGACAGCAGCTGGTTTCCCACTGAGACGCTAACAGCGTCTCCTATAATTCCGCGGCATAACGCTCGAGCTTTTGCGCCAGTTCCGGCGGCACGTGCGCCACGATCAACGCGTCGTCGCCTTCGTATTGCAACTCGAGCACGTGACCGACGCGATGAATCTCCGCGATCAATGCCGATTCGCTCGCCGGAATCTTGAAACGCGAGCGCAATCGCCACGCACTCAGCGCGTCTTGCAACGCCTGCACCAGTTTGTTCACGCCTTCACCGGTCCGCGCGGAGATCGCGACGCTTCCGGGAAACCGTGTCACGTAGGTCTCCGCCAGCTCGCGACTTCTTGCCCCGCCGTAGGTCGCGCCGCGACCGAAGGCGGCTGCAGATTGTCGATCTTGTTGAAAACGATCAGCGTTTGTTTGCCGAAAGCATCGAGCTCCTTGATCACCTTCTCGACCGCTTCCATTTGATCGTCTACGCGCGGATGCCAAAGATCGACAACGTGAATGAGCAGATCGGCCTCGCTCACTTCTTCGAGCGTCGCCTTGAACGATTCGATCAGGGTGTGCGGCAGTTTTCGCAAAAATCCGACCGTGTCGGTGAGCAGAACGCGCTGTTTGTTAGGCAAAACGAAACTGCGCGTCGTCGGATCGAGCGTTGCAAAAAGTTTGTTTTCCGCGACCACGTCCGCGCCGGTCAGCAGATTCAACAGGGTCGATTTGCCGGCATTCGTGTAACCGACCACCGCCGCCACCGGCCATTGATGACGTTTGCGTCCCTGCCGCTGCACCGCGCGCGTTTTGCGGACTGATTCCAACTCGCGCTCCAATCGCGCGATTCGTTCCTGCACCCGGCGCCGGTCCACTTCCAACTGCGTTTCACCCGGACCGCGCGTGCCGATTCCGCCGGTTTGCCGGGACAAGTGGTGCCACATTCGGGTCAGTCGCGGCAAAAGATATTGCAAGCTGCGCCAGCTCAATCTGCAATCGGCCTTCGCGGCTGCGCGCGCGCTGCGCGAAAATGTCGAGAATCAGTTGGGTACGATCGAGAACTTTGCGCGAAAGAAGATTTTCCAGATTGCGTCCCTGCGCCGGCGAAAGTTCGTCATCGAAAATCACCGACGTAACCTGTCGATCCTGCAAGGCCGGCTTGAGCGATTCGGCTTTACCTTTGCCGATGTAGTACGGCGCGGTCGGTTTCTGCAATTTTTGCGTCACGGTATCGACAACTTCCGCGCCGGCCGAGTTCGCCAGCTCCGCCAGTTCTTCCAGCGAATCGTGCAGGTCCCATTTCGAGACGCCTTGCTTTTCCAGACCGATTAAAAGCGCGCGCTCGTGCGTTCTTTTCGGACGTGTTTCAATCATTCCCCTGCGCGACTCCCAACGTCTTCGCGAGTTGCGAAATCCGTGTTACTGCTTCGACGTGACTTAGACACCGATAAATTCAGCGATTGAAAATTAGTTTGTCGGCGAAACCAGGTCAACTGCCTTTTGGCATAACGCCGCGTCGCCTGTTGAATTGCAGCCACGCATTGCGGCATGGACATCTTACCGTCGAGCAGGTCGCGAATCTCTCTGAGCCCAATCATTTTCGACGCGGTTTCACTCATCGCGCCGGTCGCGCGCACTTCTTCGATCACACCGTTTTCAAACATCTTTTCCACGCGGTGATTGATTCGCTGATAAAGATCCTCGCGCTCTCGAAACACGAAGACTGCCTGTGGCGGCGGGTGTCTCGCCTGCGTTCCCAATCGACCGCGCTGGTCCCGATGCGGGTTTCCCACTAAGCAGACAAATCTCAATTGCGCGCACAACCCGTCGACGATTTTTGAAATCAACCGCTGTTTTCGGATCGAGGCCGCACAATTTTTTCTGCAAATCGGCCAGACTGAGTTCATTCAAACGTGCACGCAGATCCGGATCTGCCGACGGCACGACCGAAAGTCCATGGGTGAGCGCTTTGATATAAAGTCCGCTCCCGCCGACAACGATTGCTAGTTTCCCGCGCGAATGAATTTCGCTGATCGCCTGCAGCGCGAGGCTCCGGAATTTCTCGCGCGTTCATCTCTTCCGAGATCGACGTCGTGCCGATCAGATGATGCGGAACCTTCCGAGCGTGGCTGGATCCGGTTTCGCGGTCAGCAAATCGAGACCGCGATAAATTTGAAACGCGTCGGCGCTGACAATTTCGGCGTCGAACTCCCGCGCGACATCGGCCGCGATTTCCGATTTACCGGTCGCGGTCGGACCGACGATGAAGAAGAACGCCGCTGCATAAAAGAATCGGCGAGACGCGCGCTTCAATCAGCGCTTCGTCTCCCGACTAAAATCACGGGAGACGCGTGAGCTCGCGAGTTAATCGTGCGAGTGTTCGCTCGATTTCGCGCCGCTGACCACGAGCTTGCGGCCGAGAAATTCTTTGTCGTGCAATTCCTCCACCGCGCGTTTCGCTTCCTCGATCGTCTGCATCGAGACGAAGGCGAAACCTTTCGAGCGCTGGTTGTGGCGATAGCTCACGACCTCGGCGTTCTGGACGTGGCCGACGCCGTTGAAGAGCTCGAATAGATCGCTCTCCGTCGCGTCGAACGACAAATTGCCGACGTAAAGACGCGGCGAAGTGACTTCGATTGACTCAGGTTTACGCTGCGGCCGTGGCTCCTGCGGTTGTTGCTGATGTTGCTGCTGGCCGTTACGCGATTGCGTAACTGGTTTTCGTTGGCCGCCGCCGTCTCCTCCAAAAAATGCGGCGACTTGTCTGCCAGAATGTTTTTTTCTTCGGAGCTGGCGCGCGACGATCCTGGAAATGCCCGCGGCCACCCCTTCGTCGAGACCGACCGCGCCCCGGGCGCTGACGTCTCCCCTGTTGATACGAGTTCATGTTGATTCTCAATAATTGCCCAATTGTTAAATGGACGGAGCGCCCCGAACACATTCGGGACACGGTCCGCGGCGCGCGAACCCTTCAAATACCAAGCAGTCTGTGACGCCGCTGGAAACTCCGCCTCGTCGTGCCGGAAATAGAATCGTCTTGGGATACAGCCCGTTTTACTCAGCCAATCAGATTGCGAAGATGACGAACCTCGCTTCATACTCTTAGCTTCTATGGAAACGGATGCCCGAGAATTAGATTCCCGACATCTACGCGCCGATTATCGCCCGCCCATCCCGTGTTTGCAAGGGGTGGTTTTTCTCGAGTCTCGCGCCTCCATGGTTCTAGAAACCAGTATCGAGTACCTAGTATCGTTTGCCGATCGCATCGCGTATCGAATAGAGGCGGGATTTGAAATACTCGCGCGCATGTTCTTCGCGAATTGGTCTTAGAAAATACCCGATCTTGCGCGACACTGACCGCGGCTCATATCCGAATTCCGGCATCAAATCGCGGCAATGCCATTCTACCCAGCCGATTTCGTCCTCGGATAATTCGGTTTCCCAACGTGACGCCGGTTCGTCGCTCACTTTTGAAAACGCGACTTGCGCCGCTGAATTTCCGCCCCACGGCTCGCCAACTTTCGTCGGCGTAAGCACGATGTCGGCATCGAACCCCACCTCGAGATAGTCACAAATGCTTTTCATGACCGTGGCCGGTTCTCGAAGCAGTTGCTCGAACCGGACGAACAAACCGGACACCTCGCCCGCGCGGACGCGTCGGGCCAATCTCGCGGCTACCCGCCAATGCGCGATGACGTAGTAAACCGAAAACCGTTTTGTGTGTACGCGTTTTCTCCATCGCGATCTGGGTTGCCAGAATTGCGCGCGGATCGCGCAGGGTCACGACGAGTTTTGAGTTTGGAAATCGCGCAACAGATTTCATCGACGTGATTCCGGTTCGCCGGCGTTTTTTCCATCCAGCGTTTGATCCGATCGAGCGAAACGCCCAACGTCTCTCGGCGTACGCTTCCGCCATTAGTGCGAGCAAATCGCGCTGCGAATTTGCCGGATCGAACGCGACTCTTTCGAAAGTCTCCAGAAATCGTTGTTGCGGAAAATTTTTATATTCGTGCTCGCGCCATTTCGATTCGCCGCCAAAAAGCACCCGCGAGAAAGATTGCTTCGTCAGATAATCAAACTGCGCGCGCCGTCCGGAATCGCGATATTTTCGCAAGACCGTCGGGAAATATGCCGTCTCCTGCGGCAAGACCAGAAGCTCGGGATGATTGTCGAGTAGCGCGGCGACAAGCGTCGTTCCTGATTTCGCCTGACCGGCGATGAAACAAGCGCGCTGATCAAAGGAAAGATGCTCATAATGTCATTCTGAGCGGAGCGAAGAATCTCTGACTCATTTCTCCAGGCAAAATTCAGAGATGTTTCGCTTCGCTCAACATGACAATTCTCATTTCGCGCGCGATTTCAAAAACCAATCAACAAACTTCGGAAGTCCGTCTCCGAATTTCGTTTTCGGATTGTAGCCGAGGAGTTTTCTCGCCTTGGAAATGTCGGCGCAGGTCAATGGCATGTCACCCGGTTGTTCCGGCAACCGATTGATCTTCGCTTTCTTGCCCAGCACGTTCTCGATCGCCGCGATCAAATCCTTTAACTGAATCGTTTCGCTCTCGCCCAGGTTAAAAACGTCGAACAAACCGCCAGTCCGGCTCGGGCCACCGTCATACTTTAGCGCCACCATTGTTCCCTGAATGATGTCGTCGATGTAAGTGTAATCACGTCGCGTCGTGCCATCGCCAAACTGATCGATCGGTTCGCCCGCGTGAATTTTTCGCGTGAACTGATGGATCGCGAGGTCTGGGCGCTGGCGCGCACCGTAAACCGTGAAGTACCGCAGCGCGACAATCCGAATTTTGTAGAGATGCGAATAAGTCGAACACAGAAATTCTCCGGCAATTTTCGTCGCCGCGTACGGACTCAGCGTTTGGGTGAGATGTTCCTCTTCCGAAAACGGAACCTGCTTCGCGCCGCCGTAAACCGATGAGCTCGATGCGAAAATGAATCGCTCAACTCCATTCGCCCGCGCAGCCTTCGAGCAAGTGCAACGTGCCACCGACATTGGTGTCGTAATAAAGTTGAGGCTGTTGAATCGACGGTCGAACTCCGGCGCGCGCGGCAAGGTGAAAAATCGCGTCGAACTTTTCTTATCTCGGAAAACGTTCGCAACCTTTTCGCCGTCGCGAAGATCGATATCCTGGACGACGACTTGGTTTGCGAACGCCGAAATGTTCGCCCGTTTGATCTTCGGATCGTAAAAGTCGTTAAAATCGTCGAGGATCGCGACGTCGTGACCGTCCGCGATTAGTCTTTCGACCAGATGGGAGCCGATAAACCCAGCCCCGCCGGTGACCAAAATCCTCATTAACCGTTAGATTAGCCACAGATGAACACAGATCGACACAGATTTCAGAATTGCTTCAGCTCCGATCTGTGTTTCATCCGTGTTAATCTGTGGCTGGAATGACTCTCGATAATTGCACAGCGCTGATCACTGGAGCCTCCGCGGGCATTGGTCGCGAGTTTGCGCGGCAGCTCGCATCGCGCGCGCGAACGCTCGTCCTGGTCGCGCGGCGTGAGCAGCGATTGAACGATCTGCGCGATGAACTGCGCAACCGTAACGCGCAGTTGAATGTTCACACCCAAGTGATCGATCTCTGCGACAGATCTCAAATCGACGACTTGGTTCGTCGGCTCGCGCAAGACAAGATCGACATCGATTTTTTAGTCAACAACGCCGGGCTCGGCGATTACGGGTCGGTAGCGACAAGCGACATCGAGCGCGACGACCGGATTATCCAAGTCAACATCGCCGCCCTCACTTCCCTGACCCGTCAACTGCTTCCGCGGATGATCGCAAGAAAACGGGGTGCAATTTTGAATGTCAGTTCGTCTGCGGGTTTCCTGCCAATTCCGGGCATGGCTGTTTACGCGGCAAGTAAAGCGTTCGTAAACAGTTTCACCGAAGCGATTCGGACAGAGCTGCGTGGCAGCGGGATTGTTGTGAGCGCACTTTGCCCGGGACCCGTTCAGACTGAATTCGGGGATGTTGCCAAACGCCCGGGACGCGAACCCGAACGCGGCCCGGCATTCACCTACGTCTCGGTCGAGAACGTTGTCCGCGACGCACTCGCAGCCGTCGAAGCAGACAAGCCACTAATCATTCCCGGAGTTGTCATGAAACTCGCTATGTTCCTCGTCCGGATTACGCCGATGCCAATCTTGCGGTTGGCGTTGGGGTTTGGGGCGAGACGAGGCTAGGCAAGCTATTTAGATTGTTGCGCGTTCCATTCTTTGAACGCCTGTTCTTCTGCAACGCGCACCACATCTACGTCGAATCGTCGCTTAAGTTCGGCATCGCTGACGTCATTATAGCCTCTTGCGTGACCCAAAATTTTTTCATTCACAATACAACTGGCGGTCTGCTTTACCTCGACTTGGTATCGATCGCGCAGAATCTGTTCGAATTGAGGTGGCATCGCGAGGCCGAATTGCTCATGCACAAGATGACCCGACTTTAGATCGTTCCCGGCTTCCTTCCGACCGACACGATACGCGGCGTAATATTGCCACATGTAGCGAGGCGAAAGAGACACAATGTCTTCAGGTAGCCCAAAGATTCGTGGAGCGAGCGAATCATATTCACCAAAAGCCGGGTAAAGAACGAGCAGTGCCACGCTGATCGCGATCACACCTCGTGCGAATGATCGACCGGTATGTAGGGACAAAATCACGGGCCAAAAAAGCCAGAGCGTCGCGAATGCGAACCAGAGATTCGGCGCTCCCGGCCCGCTTATCCATTGATTGTTCCAGGGAAACGCGGGCCAGGAGAGAATTAGCCAAAGCGTAATCAGCAGAGCATGCAGAATCGCGCACGCAGCCAGAATCCGATAAGCACGCACAATCGAAAGCGGGGAACTCATAGTCTTTTCGAGATTAACACTACTGAGAGCCGCAAATTAAGGACAAAACACAGGCGGCGGTCGAGTGCGACCACCCATTTGAACTCATTGCAGGCGAGACGCTTGCCTCCACAAAAATTAGGAAGATTTGAAGCCAATTTGGCCACAGGCTTCGAGCAGGAGAAAGACTGCGCAAGCCGACCAGGTTTGCGGAGAACAAGAGACCGGATAAAGCGTCGGGCCTGTGCCGGCTTGGCGGGTGAAGCCACCGAAAAGTTCGGGCATGCGATTTAATTTGAAACAATTGCTGGCATCGAAGAGCGCCTGAAAGATCACCTCGGCTTCTTTCTTCAGGCCGTAACGCGCGAAACCAGCCGCGATTATCGCATTGTCATGCGGCCAGATCGAGCCGTTGTGATATGACATCGGATCGTACCTTGATTCGGTTGCAGCAATTGTGCGAATACCCCAACCCGAAAATGATTCTTCGCTCATCAAGGTCGCTGCGACGTGCGCGGCTCGATCTGCGCCCGCAATTCCGGCGAACAGACAATGGCCGGCATTTGAACTGCGCACACGGCAAACTTTTTTCCTGCCATCAAGCCCAATCGCATAAGTCGAAAGCTCTTCGCACCAGAAACTCTCTTCGAATTGGCGGCGCAAGGTTTCAGCCTGATGGGCCAATCCATCCGCGACCGCCTTCTTTTCAAAAACCCGCGCGAGATCTGCCGCCGCCCGTTTTGCCGCGAAAACGTAGGCTTGCACTTCACAAAGCGCGATTGGTCCCTCGGGCAAAGTGCCGTCGGCATGAAAAATCGCGTTGTCCGAATCTTTCCAGCCCTGGTTGCGCAGTCCGCCGCGCGCAGAGCGCGCATACTCAATGAACCCGTCACCATCGAGATCGCCGAAGTTGTCGATCCAACTTAGGGCGTGCTCGATGTTCGGCCAAATCGATCGGATAAGATCGACATCGGCCGTGCGGCGATAATAGGCACCCGCGAGCATTACGAATAACGGCGTCGCGTCGGTCGAGCCGTAGTAACGATCGAACGGAACTTCGCCGCACGCCGCCATCTCCCCGACGCGCGCCTCGTGCAAAATTTTCCCAGGCTGCGCGTCTCGCTCTGGATTTTCTTCGGTCGCTTGGGTAGCGGCGAGATAGGTTAGAACGCCGCGTGCAATGCCCGGATAGAATGACAAACATTCGAACGCCGTGATGATCCCATCGCGGCCAAATGCCGTGCTGTACCAGGGAAGGCCCGCATAGGGATAAACTCCATGCGGCGTTTCCGTGAGCATCATCCGCAGATCGGCAAGCGAGCGACGCAGCCACGGATCGAGTTGGTCGTTCGCAGTCACGATTTGCTGATTAACTTCGGCCGCGGACCACGACGCCGAGCGAAGTCGTCTCAAAGCTTCGTCGAAATCGACGACCGATCTCGATCTTCGATTGTCCGACTCGCAGCGCACTGAAACATCGACAACGGTTTTCACGCGGGGCCTGAGCCGGAAGCGTATTTGCGACCCGGGTGGCACCTCTGGCGGCGGATCGAATCGGATTGTCGTCTGGCGGGGCTGTCGATCCAATCCTTCGTGAGAAAACTGGATCGTATCTCCGCGAAAGCGCGGTGGATCCACGCGGCCATGTCGCGCGCGTTTAAAACCGCGGACTTCAAATAAATCCGCAAAGTCGGCATCGAATTCGAGCGATAATTCGATTGTCGACTCGCTGCCGTTCTCAATTTCCAAGCGCTCATAAAGCGTCGCGTCCAACAAAAATTTGGTGCGACGAATTCGGACGCCGTGAGAGGCAAGATCGACAGTGATGACTACGCTGTCGTCGCTGACTGCCGAACCTACGAGGGCCGGACGTTCGCTACCGACCCTCAGCGCGAGTCGCGAAAGAAATCGTGTGTCCCGGTAATAGACGCCGCATTCGGGCAGAACGTCGATGCCGCCGAAGAGATCAAACACGGCGAAAGTGTCGCCGTGCTTGATCGCGTGTGTCTGATTTTCTGTCGCGTTATTGCTGCGCGTATTTGACCGAGCAGCCGTACGGTTTGGTCTGCGCGTTGGTGACCGGTTTGCCCGCTAGAGCTTCGTCGAGCGCAGACTTCACGTAATTGGTTGAGCTCGGAATGTCGGCGGGATTTGGTGTGGCCTTGCTGTCGATTGCACCTTCGTAAACGATTTTCCCATCCGGATTAATTACGACCATGTTCGGCGTGTTCTTGGAGCCGTAAAGTTTCGCGACTTTGCTCTCGGGATCGAGCACCAGCGCGGTCTGTTTTGTTTTCCACGAGTCCATAATTTTCTTCGCCTGCTCGGGTGTAACGTTGCCTTCGGTACCGGGCGCGTTGGAATCGATGGTCAGCCAGACCACGCCTTTGCCGGTGTATTCAGCCTGCAACCTCTGCATGTTGTCGCTGCCGTAATGCTTCTTAACGAACGGGCACTCCGGATTGAACCATTCGAGGACGACGTATTTGCCCTTGTATTGCGAGAGCGTTTCCGTTTTGCCGTTGGCGTCGGGCGCGGAAAAATCGGGCGCGGCGCTACCCACCGGCGGAACTTCGGCGTAAAGCGCGCCGGCGGCGAGTGTAGTGATTGCGATCAGTATCAGTTTTGTTTTCATAAATTATCGAGAAGCGACAGTGATGGTTTCGAGTTTATCCAGAATAATATTCTTAGTGAGCAATTCCGGAAAGACAACCGGTTCCTGCGATTTTCCCGGGTAAAGCACGTATAATGGGACACCCGGCCGGCCGAATTGTTGAAGTAATTTCGTGATGATCGGGTCGCCGTTCGTCCAGTCGGCCTTGAGCTTTACAACGGAATGCCGCTGAAACGCCTCGCGCACCTCGGAGTTTTCCAGGACGGCCTTCTCGTTGAACTTACAGGTCAAACACCAGGCCGCCGTGAAATCGACGAATACGGCATGGCCCGCGTCGCGTTCACTTTGCAATCGCTCAGGCGTGAACGGCTGCCAGTCGGTGTGTTGAACTTGAACGAGGTCAGGTGTCGCCGCGCGAAACTTGTCGGCAATGAAATAAGCGCCACCACCGAGCAAGAGCACGAGCATGAGCACGAGCGCAATGCCGCGTTTTGCTGCCGACGCAGTCGGAACGATGAACGCGCCTTTCATCCAACAGGCGATCGCGATGACCAGCAGAAAGCAGCTCGCCCAGATTGCGCCTTCGAGGCCGCGTTGCGCACCGAGGACATAAATTAGAAAGAGCAGCGTCGCGAGCAGCAGAAATCCCATGAACTGTTTCACGTGGACCATCCAGGGACCAGGTTGCGGAAGAAACTTCATCCATGCGGGTTGGGCGCTGAGCAAAAAATAAGGCGCACTCATCCCCGCAGCCACGGCGACGAACATCAACAAAATGATTGAAGACGACTGGGTAAACGCGAACCCGATCGCGGGGCCGAGAAACGGCGCGGTACACGGCGTTGCCAGAGCAGTCGCAAACAATCCTTGAAAAAACGAGCCGGCTTCCCCTTCCTGGGTAGACGACTGAAGCATTCGATGCATCAGCGTTTGCGGCAGCGTGATTTCAAAAACGCCAAACAAGTCGAGCGCGAATGCGAGCACGATGACGCTAAGCCCCAAAACAAAATACGGGTTCGTGAATTGCGCGGCCCAGGTAATTTGATGACCGGCTGCCTTCAGCGCGATCAACAAGAGCGCAAGTCCGACGAACCAGACAAAAATTCCAGCAATGAACGCGATGCCGTTACGAAAAACTCCACGGCGATCCTTGTCGGCATGTTTGATGAAGCCAAAAATTTTTAGTGAGATCACGGGCAGCACGCACGGCATAAGATTCAAAATGAATCCGCCGATAAACCCGAAGAACAGGAAGCCGGCCAGCCCGCGTGACTGTTGTAACGGTGCCCGAACCGCCGCAGCCGTTTGGAATGCGCCGAGCTCCCAGGCGTTGCGATCCTCGCCATTCGGCAATTTCGAAAATACAACCAAGCCCGGCATCGACGAGAAATCTTCATCCGACGACTCGACTGGAACTTTGAAAGTGATTTCGCTTCCGTTACGCGATTCAACAGCCGGATGACCAACCACGGTATTGCCCTGGGGCAGCGGGAAGAAATCGAATGTTTGGTAATTGGCGATCCTCTCACTCGTTAGTTTGAGATGAAGGTCTTTGCCGGTCCGGCTCCAATTTGTTGTCGCGGTGTTGGAATCCGGAAACTTCTTGGGAAGCAGACGCTGATAGCGCGCAAAAAGATCCGTGTTCTTCAGCTCAGCCAATGTTGATGTTGGCAACTCCAGCGAAAGGTTCGCACTGCCGGGAATGCAGATCTTTTCGCAAACGAGCCAGTCAGTCTGAGCGGAAAGTTTTGTCGAAGAGTCAGCGATCTTTGCCGACGGCGTGATTTCCTGAATGAGCAAGACCTCGTCCTGATAGCCGTAAGTGAGGATGTCGCCCGGATCGATGGTCTTCAGGGGAATCGGCCATTGGATCTCGCCAACTTTCCAACCCGGCGGGAGATTCCATTTGATCTCAGTCGGAAGACCAGCGTCGCCGGAGTATTTCCAGTAGGTATGCCAGCCGGGCGCCATGCGCAGAAGCAAACCGACGTTGAAGGGTTTGCCTGGAACGACTGCCGACGTATCGGCGAGTAGCGTTGCTTTAACCAACTCCTTGCCCTGGTAATTCTGCGCGGTTGCGGAAACGGCTGCCAAGATCGCGCAGGCTGCGATGGATAACTGACGCAACGAAAACATCCTCGAAATTACCATCGGCCTAACCGCGTCGCAAAAAGAGCTGGCTCGCATCGTGCTGCGAAATATGACATGCGCGGCCTGTTGACGTTCATAGTAATAGCTGGAATCGGCGGCGGTTTGTTCTTTATGCAGAAACGAAGCGAGCAACAAGCGCAGGCGAAACAAGCTTCAGCTCAAGTAGCACCGACACCGCGCCAGGTTTACGAGCACGATTGGGCCAAGCATTCACTCGACACCACGCATTCAGTTATCGACCAGATCCAACGCCAGCGTAAGGACGACGATTTAAAGGACGCTGTTGGCAGGCGGTAAAATTCGCGGTTGCGGACCAAGTCCAGAATCACCTGGCCGGACCAACGGCCAAATCGCCGAGTTGCTTGTGGACGGCCGCTTTTAAATCGTTCGCCGAAATCGCTTCCCTAACGTCAGCGGCTGTCGCTGCCTGCTCATTGTGTCCGAGCTGAGTCAGGTCGCGCACGAGCTGACCTTCAGCGTTCACAACAACATCTCGGCCGGTTTGCTCGTCACGCTGAACATGAAACCGACCGTGGCTGATGCCGACGAGTGGAACGAATTGATCGTTGTTGTGCTCGACAAAGAGAATGTCGCGGTCGCCCACTTCGAACTTCGGCGTGTCGGTGACCTCCATCGTTTCGTCGCCAACAGTACCGCCGAGCATCCGGATCGTGTAAGAAGCGCCGGCCTGCCCTTTCACATTGTCTTCAACCTGGAAAGTAACGTAGGTCTCGATGTGGCGATCACCGCCCTCGCCTTCCCAAACCGAACGCGAAGCCGTCACTGTTCCCTGAAAAATGAGTTCGGCCTGTTGAACAAGTTGTTCAAATGTCGGCGGGATGACGGTCGTAGCGGAAACACGCACGAAGGTGAAACCGACCGCGATGAGCGGGAGAAGATATTTGATTTTCATGTGAAAAAGAAGGTTCGTGATTTTTATCTGCTCAAGGCTACAGAGGCACTTTTGGCAGACGACAAGCTATAACCCGATCCGGCCTGGAGTGTCATTGTCGCTGTTTTCCCACGTTTTCCTACGCTCTGCTCAGTCAATGTCACCGTAGCTGAACTGGCGCCGGACTGAATTGTGACCTGACCAGGCGTTCCACTAAGCGAGTAGTTCGAACCCATGGTCGCCGTGCCGCCCATTGCGTAGGAGATTGTGACGGTCGTCGATGCCGCACTCGACAACGAAATGGTAAATGTCGCTGTGTCGCCAGTCCTAATGCTGCTCGGTGCAACAGACAGCGACACTGAAACGCTCGAAGGAGGCGTGGGAGTAGCCGTCGGTGTCGGCGTGGGTGTAGGTGTAGACGTTCCGCCTGACTTCAATGCTGTGTAGTTGTAGGTTTTGAAAGCCCATGTTCCGCTGACTTGAGATGCAAGAGTTACGAAAATCGCTCGGCCATCAGTCGGAATGGTGACCGTTGCCGTCTGCGAGTGGATGAGGCCGGAGTTGTAAAGGTCGAAGCCATTCTGCGAACTACCGACCAATAGGACGTACGCAGTGGCACTTCCTGCAGTCCAGGTAAAGGTCACACTGGATGAAGTAAAGGTGGATCCGGAAAGCGGGCTGACCATTTGCACGGCCGCAGGGGTAGGTGTTGGCGTCGGGCTGGCGGTTGCGGTCGCGGTTGGAGTTGGCGTCGCACTTGGTGTCGCCGTAGGAGCAATCGAAGGAGTGGGAGTTGGAGTAGCACTTGGGGTTGGCGTAGGCGTTGGACGAGGTGTCGGAGTTGGCGTCGGCGTAGGAGTTGGTGAACTGCTGGGGGCGCCGTACAACGCTTGAATCCCAGCAATATCGTCCGGCTGCAGCACGTAGGAATTATTGATGAACGCGTTCATGATCGCAGTCGACACGCTTGAATGCGCCATCCCAAGAAGGTGCCCGCTCTCGTGAAGCACCACGCGTTGAATATCGAAAGCGGACCTCAAAGGGCCGCGATATGAATCCCAGGGCTGGGCAGTATTCACCACGATGTCCGCCTCGGACATCGTCGACCCCGAGTAACTGTAATAGGTCACGGCCAGCGTGCTTCCGCCAAAGCTGTGCCCGAAAAATTTACTGCCAAACGAAAGAGAGTTAATGCGATCACCCGAAACGATGGGAGCAGTGGAATCCATCACTCTTCCGAGTTGCAGATTGCCCATCGCGTGGTTCCACATGTCGAGTGCCGGGGAAACTGCCGCGTTCCAAGAGGTATTGCCGTCGCCTAAGGTTCTGCCGGCCGAACCAAGCTCCAATTGCAGAACCGGACTGGAGCCATTTGGCCATTTTGGACCTTCGAGCGCGTAGGCATTAGCAACTTCGGGGAGAGCCGCAGCAATGATTGTGACCCCAAGGCAGAAAAGGGCAGTCTTTGAGAGCGACATTGATCGGTTAGAAAGCGGAGGGGTCATACTTTTTATGACTTCTAGAAAAGCAGCATTCGTGCGCGTATTTACCCAAAACGCAAGAATGCTATGGAACGATAAAAATCTTCTGTGACTCCGGATCCTTGACTTTGCTTCCCGGCGCGTAACCGCTGACATCGATGTAGCCCCCGTTGGACGTGAACGGATTGAAGACTAAACCCGGTTTGCCGGGGACTGGTTTTGCAACTGGAAACTGTCCAGTGGCAGCCGTCGAAGTATTTGTCTTTGCCGTGGCCGGGGTCGGCGTCGGGCTGGCGGATCGTTGAGTAGATTTGCGTGAGGCAACGTGCGGCGATGACGATGCCACAGGAAGCGGTCTTCCCGGCTGCGCTACATCCGATGTGTTTGCGGCCGGCTCTGCGCCGGAGGGGTGAAACGGCGACATAATCGTCCGGCCCACGCCGCAGCCCGCCAAACCAATTGCGACGAGCACGAACAACGCAATCGCCAGAAACCTGCAATTCATCGCGTTGTTATAAATCGGCTTTCGTTGAACGCAACAAATCGGCGACAAATCGGTCAATGTCAGCATCAGCGGTCGCCCAGGAACTCATCAAGCGATAAACATCCGGCTCGATAAATTTGTAAAAATGCCAACCCCGCGCCTGGAGACTGCGCGCGAGCGAATCCGAAAGCCGAATAAAAACCGCGTTCGCTTCAACCGAAAACACGATGTCGACCCTCGCCTCGCCTTGCAGACGTTCGCAAAGGCGCTTCGCCATCGCATTGGCGTGCTCGGCATTGCGCAACCACGCGCCACTACTCAGAAGCCCGATCCACGGGGCAGCCAGGAACCGCATCTTTGAAGCGAGTTGTCCCGCCTGTTTCAAACGATAATCGAATTCGCGCGACAGTTCTTTTTTGAAAAAGATCACCAGCTCGCCAGCGGCTAGCCCGTTCTTTGTTCCACCAAAACACACAACGTCGACACCGCGTTGCCAGGTAATCTCTTTCGGCGCGCACTTCAGTGTCGCAACCGCGTTGGCGAAACGCGCGCCGTCCATGTGCACAAACATTTCGTGCTTTCGCGCCAGTTCTGCGATCGCGTCGATCTCAGCCCGAGTGTAAACGGCACCGAGTTCGGTTGCTTGTGTAATGCTCAACACTCGCGGTTTGTGCGCGTGGAGCTCCGGTTGTCGCGCGATGACGGCGCCCACTTCGTTGGCGTCGATCTTGCCGCGGTCGCCGTTGACGAGCAGAAGCTTCGAGCCTCGTGTGAAAAATTCCGGGGCTCCGCATTCGTCCGTTTGAATGTGGGCCTGCTGGTGACAAATAACACTGTGAAAAGGCTGGCAGAGTTGTGCGAGCGCCAGCGCATTTGCGGCGGTACCGTTGAAAACAAGATACGCGTCACAATCGGTCTCAAAAAGGTCGCGCACCAATTCGCGGAGTCGCCGGGTCCACTGGTCGTCACCGTACGACTCAGCAGCCCCGCGGTTAGCTTCCTCGAGCGCAGCCAACGCTTCGGGACAAATCCCAATCGTATTGTCACTCGCGAATTCGTGGTGCTCGCCGGCCTTGTCCATCGCGATTCCTTGCTAATCGACTTCGGCGCGCGCAGCAAATAGCAATCGGCTGGAAGCAGAAATTGCCTGACGGACTCGAGCCCTAGGGCCTGCAGGGTCCGCCAGGCAAATCACTCTAATGCTCCCTGAATCTGAGCCGCTGTGATGGCGGCTCTAATCCCAACATTCGGAATTCACCAGCAAAGTGACCGTATCTACTGGCAATTTTTTTGTTATCGGCCAATCCCCGCCTTTACCTCGGATTGCGGCGCGATTAAATTTCGGCTTATGGGCGCTCTCCAAGCGGAAGTCGAACGACGCGGCGAACGAATTTTCGAGCTGGTCGACGAACATCCCGAACCGCTTTTCAGCAAAGCGGGCTTTTATCAGCGGATGATGGCGCTCTCGATGCGTGACGAGCATTTCAAAGTGCAGCTCTTTCGCTTCGTCGATGTTCTAGCATCGCTTCATCGCGGAACCGACATCGTCCAGCATCTCGATGAGTACTTCGCCGACATGCGCAACGGCTATGGGCCCCTGATTCGAACGGGCGTCCGCGCGGCATGGGTGATGCCGTGGATCAGCGGCCAACTACTGCGCTGGAATGTCTCCGGCATGGCGCGGCAATTCATCGCCGGAAGAAATCCGCAGGATGTGACGAAAACGCTGCGTAAACGCCGTGCCCAGGGCATCGGCTTCACGGTCGATTTGTTGGGCGAGGCCGTCGTGAGCGAACAAGAAGCGACCGAATACGCCACTCGTTGTCTTGAGTTACTCGAACACCTCGGGCAGGAAACCCGAGATTGGGGCGATCCACTCGGCAAGAACTCGGAGTTGTTCCCAGTCGTCAATCTGTCCGTAAAAATCTCCGCACTTTATTCGCAGATGAATCCGGCCGCGCCCGAGGACGCGATCACCCATCTCGCGCCCAAGCTTCGGCCGATCTTGCGCCGCGCGCGCGAACTTGGGCGCGTTCGTGAACTTCGACATGGAAAGTTTCACGCACAAAACTGCAACACTTGAACTTTTCAAAACGCTCTTCACCGAATCCGAGTTTCGCGATTGGCCGCACGTCGGAATTGTCATTCAAGCTTATCTCCGCGACGCGGAAGATGATTTACGAGACCTGCTCGACTGGGGACGCAAACGCGGCACGCGCTTCGCCGTTCGGCTGGTCAAAGGCGCCTACTGGGATTTCGAAAAGATAAAATCGCGCCAGAACGGCTGGGCCTGTCCGGTTTTTCTCCAGAAACCCGGAGAGCGATCTCAATTTCGAAATAATCACTCGAATTTTGCTCGAGAACGAATCGATCGTGACCGCGGCGTTTGGTTCGCACAACGTCCGCAGCATCGCACACGCGCAGGCACTGGCCGACCAGCTCGGAATCGATCGCAGCCGTTTCGAATTCCAGTTGCTCTACGGAATGGCCGGACCGGTAAAGCGCGCGCTCGTCGAAATGGGTTATCGCGTTCGGGAATACTGCCCGGTCGGCGAACTACTCCCAGGGATGTCGTATCTCGTTCGCCGATTGCTCGAGAACACTTCAAACGAAGGATTTCTGCGCGCGAAATTTTCTGATAATGTTTCCGAGGCCGAACTGCTGCGCAATCCGGCCGATCTTGTCACGCAGGGTCCGAACGGCGCGCGTCATGTCGAAGTCAATGGCGACGACGCTTCCCTCAACGCGCCGCCCGGCGATAGTTATGAAAACGCACCGCTTGTGAATTTCGCCTACGAACAAAATCAGGAACGAATGCGCGCTGCGATCGAGCAGATCCGGCCTCAGCTCGGCCAGAAATATCCGATCGTCATCAACGGCGAGAAAATTTGGACCGAAAAAACGATCGCTTCGATTAATCCCAGCGCTCACCGGACGTGGTCGTCGGCCATGTCGCTGAAGCTGGAATTCCGGAAGCCGAGCGGGCGGTCAAAGTTGCTCGCGAGGCATTTGATCAGTGGAGCCGCACTTCATTCGAAACGCGCTGCCGATTGCTTGAGCGCGCTGCAGACATCATGCATCGCCGTCGCTACGAACTTTCGGCGCTGGAGGTTTTCGAGGTCGGCAAAGCATGGGCCGAAGCGGATGGCGACATCCGCGAAGCGATGGATTTCTGCCTCTTTTATGCGCAGCAAATGCGCTTGATCGGCCGGCCGCGGCTCACTCAACACGTTCTCGGCGAAGAAAGTTATCAGCATTACTGGCCGCGCGGCGTCGCCTTCGTCATCGCGCCGTGGAATTTTCCGCTGGCGATTTTAACCGGAATGACAACCGCCGCGCTCGTTACCGGCAACACTGTGATCATCAAGCCGGCGGAGCAATCCGCGGTGATCGGCGCGATGCTGATGGAGATTTTCGAGGAAGCGGGCGTTCCGCGTGGCGTCTTGAATTATCTTGCCCGGCAAAGGCTCGGTCATCGGCCAGCATCTGGTCGATCACAAGGATGTCGATCTGATTGCGTTCACCGGTTCGCGCGAAGTCGGATTGCGGATTTGGAAAAGCGCCGGCGAAACACGCGAAGGTCAGCGCGAGCTCAAACGGGTGATTTGCGAAATGGGCGGTAAGAACGCCGTGATCATCGACTCCGACGCGGATCTCGATGAAGCGATCGTCGATACCATTTATTCGGCGTTCGGTTATCAGGGACAAAAATGTTCGGCCTGCTCGCGTTTGATCATCCTCGAAGAAATTTATCCGCGCGCGATCGAACGTTTACTCAACGCTGCGGCCAGTTTGCATGTTGGAAATCCGGAAGATCCGAGCGTGACCGTCGGTCCGGTGATCGACGGCGCGGCCCACAAGCGAATTCTGGAATACATCGAGATCGGCAAACAAGAAGCTCGGCTCGCTTTTCAACGAGCAGACGTGCCGGAGAAAGGTTTTTTCATTCCGCCGACGATTTTCACCAACGTCAGTCCGCAAACCAAAATCGCGTGCGAAGAAATCTTCGGACCGGTGCTCAGCGTGATCAAAGTGCGCGATCTCAACGAAGCGTTCGAAGTCGCCAACAGCACCGATTTCGCACTCACTGCCGGATTTTTCTCGCGCAGTCCGGCGAACATCGAACGGGCCAAGGCCGAGATCTGCGCCGGCAATGTTTACATCAATCGCTCATGCACCGGCGCGGTCGTCGGTCGCCATCCGTTCGGCGGATTCAAGATGAGCGGCGGCGGCACCAAAGCCGGCGGCGCCGATTATCTTTTGCAGTTCGTGGTCCCCCGTGTCGTGACCGAAAATATCACGCGTCACGGGTTCGCACCGGAAACGACGCCGCAATATCGCGACGAATTTCTCTGGCCGCCGCGTCACTGATCGAACTATCAGTTTTTGCAATACAACTGGATCGACGGTGACGATCATGTAGATCACCGGCCACGCGGCCGCCGCCAGAATAATCCCGAACACCACCATTTCTTTCGCCCGTTCGCGCGCTGACTCGACCAGATATTGGCGGCCGAGATTGTACCGCCCAAAATCCCATTCATCACCTGAGTGGCCGTCCCAGCGGCTGCGACCGGGTTGAAAACAACAGTCCGTTTTCGGGAAACAATTACGCTGGGATGGAGGCTGCGGTTTCACCGGGACTCACCCCAGCTTGGATCATTCCACGACGGGGTCAACGGATTGAACTTGTTCGTCTCCCGGCTCACTCGCCGCTACTTCGCGGCTTTTTCGTCCATGCCGCTCGCCTCACTCGCTCCATTCATCCACTCAATAATTTTTTCATGGCCGTGATTGAGCACGCTCACGTGGTTGGCGTTCTCCACGGCAAAAAATTCGGCGAATGGGAATTCGCGTGCGAGCTCGCGACCCATCCGGACCGGAATCACTTCGTCGCTTGTGCCGTGAAAGATCGCGACCCGCGCGTTTGGATTGCGCTTCAAGACATCTGCCAAATTGGCGCGATTATCGTAGCTCTCGATCAGCAATCTCGCGATCCATCCGCCAAAGATCGTCGCTGCTTCCTCCCGCAAGGTGGTGAACGGCGCGATCAACACTACGCGTTCGACATTGTGCTGCGCAGCGAAATCGAGAGCTACCGCTGCGCCTAACGAATGACCAATCGCACATAGCTTGAGATGGTCTTCATCGGTTTGCAACTTTTCGGCCAAAGCCTTTAGCGCAGCGTCTGCGGAGGCGCGTGTGCTCGCGATGGTCGCGTAACCACCGTTTTTTCCGTAGCCGGGGTAGTCAATTAACAGGAATGCGTCGCCGTTCCATGGATAATCGCGGAGAACGCTCGTCCAATCGAGCGCGAGCGAACCGTTGCCGCAAAATGAGAGCCAAACTCGCTTTGGCAATGGTTTGCCGGCGCCCGGAAGATAATACGCGGAAAACTTCGCCGAGCCGACGGTGTAATTGATTTCTTCTCCGTCTGCCGGCAGCGCGTAAGCGTAGCTATCATCGTACGGCCGCGGATGATAAACCATCGCGTGCTGTCGAAAATAGAGGATCGACAGCGCTAAAAGCAGAAGCACGCAGGCTCCGAGGACTATCCGAATTATCTTTCGTGTGAACGATCGATCGCGCACCGTTCCGCAAGAACGTGCCCGTTGCGATGCGATGCAAATCGATTTTACCTAAGCCATGCTTTACGTCGTCGCCACGCCCATCGGAAATCTTGGCGATATCACATTGCGGGCGCTCGAAATTTTGAAAGATGTCGATCTTGTCGCGGCCGAGGACACGCGACACTCGGGAATTTTGCTGAAGCATTACCAAATCGACAAACCGCTGGTCAGTTATCACGAGCACAATGAAGCGATGCGCACCGCCCAGTTGGTCGAACGACTCGCTGTCGGGCGAAAAGATCGCGCTAATCACGGACGCCGGAACACCCGGACTCTCCGATCCCGGCGCCCGACTGATCCGCGAATGCATCAAACGCGAACTCGAGTTCACAATCATTCCCGGACCATCGTCGATTCTCGACTGCGCTCGTCGGTTCCGGATTTTCGGCTGAGAAATTTTTCTTCGGCGGATTTCTACCGATCAAGAGCGGGCAACGCGAGCGCGAATTGACGCGCGCAGCTGCCCGCGAGGAAACATCGATTTATTTCGAATCGCCTTATCGCCTGACTAAAACGCTGAAAGCCTGTCCTGCGCGTCATGCGGAGATCGACAACTGTGCGTCGCGCGCGAGTTGACCAAAGAAGTTCGAAGAATTCCGACACGGCACCGCGGCGGAACTGCTCGCGCACTACGAAGCGCATCCGCCCAAAGGCGAGATCGTGCTTTTAATCAACGCGTTGTAGCTGCGGCCGCAGACGGCGGCAGTCACAGACCTTTCTGGTTGCCAAGACCAGGCCTTCTGTGAGACTTTGCGCGGCTTTTTCTCCTCGGAAACGCGATTTTATGACTTACGCAATCATCAAAACTGGCGGCCGGCAGTATCGCGTCGCGGAAGGCGACACGGTCGATGTCGATCTTCTCGACGTCGATCCGGGCAAAACGGCCACGTTTGAAGTGTTGATGCATGTCGATGGCGGGAACGATCACGCGACGGCGAAGGAAAGGTGACGGCCGAAGTCGTCGAGCAGCGCAAAGACAAGAAGGTCATCGCGTTCAAATACAAGCGACGCAAAGGTTATCACCGCACGGTCGGTCATCGCCGCAAACTCACCCGGGTGAAAATCAAAAGCATCACCGGCGGCTCGAAGTCGAAGAAGTAAGTCCCTCAACTCTCAACCATCAACTCTCTCCGCAATGGCTCATAAAAAAGGACAAGGCAGCGTTAAGAACGGCCGCGACAGCGTCAGCAAACGCCTCGGTGTGAAAAGATTTGGCAGCGAAACGGTCCTCGCCGGCAACATCATCGTTCGCCAGCGCGGCACGAAGTTTTTGCCAGGCAAGAACGTCGGCCTTGGCCGCGATTACACGATTTTTGCGCTGGTTGACGGCAACGTGCGGTTCGATCGCGCTGGCCGTCGGGTCAATGTCGACCCGGTTTCGACAAAATAACTTCACTTCCCGATTCGCCGCGAGTGCGGTATAACCGAACGCGTCAGATGAAATACCGCACGTTCATTTTGTTTGGCGCGCCCGGCAGCGGAAAAGGAACTCAGGGCAAAACGCTCGGCACCATTCCGCGCTTTTTTCATTGCCCGTGCGGCGACGTTTTTCGCTCGATCGACACCCGCACCAAAGTTGGCAAAGCGTTTCTGGATTACTCGAGCAAAGGCCAGCTCGTGCCGGACGACGTTACGGTCGAGCTTTGGAAGGAAGCGATCGATGCCGCGGTCGACGCGCACAAGTTCAAACCGGACATCGACATTCTCGTGCTCGACGGAATTCCGCGAAACGTGAGCCAGGCGAAGATCATGCGGGACATGATCGACGTGGAAAAAGTATTTCACCTCTCCTGCCCGAATCGCGAGACGCTGTTCCACCGTTTGAAGAAGCGCGCGCTGAAGGACAATCGACTCGACGATGCGAACGAGGAAGTCATCAAGCGACGGCTCGATATTTACGAGGAGGAATCGAAGCCCGTCCTGAAGCATTATCCGAAAGAATGTGTCACCGTGATTGACGCGATGCAGCCGCCCGCGAAAGTTCTGTTCGACATCTTAGCGAGCGTAAACGGGATTAAGAGTGAACCAGCACAGCACGAGCGCAGCGCAGCCGCGACAGCGCAGTCGCAGTTTGAGAATTTCACCGCGTCGACTCTTTACTGCGAGAAATGCCAAGCGACGATGCCGGTGCGCGAGAGGTTGCTCCTAGTCCTGCCGGACAAAGAGATTTTCGATTATCTCTGCACCGAGTGCGGTTCGTCGGTCGGCCAGCGCGAAGTCACCGCCGGCGAAAAAATGATGGCCCAGGCGACGCGGCCGCGGAGGCAAGTTCGTATTCCGCTTAAACCTCGAAGTCGTTAAGTGGCCTGAGTCGGACTGGCACTACCATGCGCATTGTCTTCATCGGCACTGGCGAAATCGGCGTGCCGACATTGCGCGCGCTCCAAAACTCCGAGCACGAACTTGTCGGAGTCGTTACCCAACCGGACAAACCGGTCGGCCGCGAACAGAAGGTCACCGCGCCGCCGATCAAGGCCGCATTGCGCCGAGCAGCAAGACGCCGATTTTGCAGCCCAGCGAAAATCAAGGATCCGCACGCGATCGAGCAAATTCGTGCGCTCAAACCGGACGTGATCGTGGTGATGGCTTACGGTCAAATCTTGCCACGCGCGGTGCTCGAGATTCCCAGTCTCGCTTGTTTGAACCTTCACGCTTCGCTCCTGCCGCGCTGGCGCGGCGCCGCGCCGATCCAGGCCGCGATCGCCGCCGGCGATCGTCGAAACCGGGATCACCGTGATGTACATGGACGAAGGTCTCGACACCGGCGACATTTTGCTGCAGCGCAAGATCGATATCGCCGCAAATGAAACTGGCGAATCATTGCACGATCGGCTCGCCCAGATCGCGCCGGAAGCGTTGCTCGAGTCTTTGCAATTACTTGCAGGCGGCAAGCGCCCCGCGCATTGCCGCAGGATAAGACGCTCGCGACCTACGCTCCGAAACTAGATCGCGAAGCCGGTCGAATCGATTGGACGGAAAGCGCCGAACAGATCGAACGAAAGATTCGCGCTTACAATCCGTGGCCCGGCGCGTTCACCGAATTCGAGGAATCGCAAACTGAAGATTTTTTCGGCGTCGATTGTCGATCTTCAGGGAAAGCCCGGCGAAATCTTACGCGAGCGACCGCGAACTTGTCGTCGCAACATCCGATCGAGCGCTATCACTCGACGAAGTGCAGCTCGAAGGAAAACGTCGAATGAGCGCGGTGGAATTCCTCCGCGGCCTGAAACATTGACTCGGCAGCCGGTCGGCCGGACAAATCAAGCATTTTGCTTCCAAAACGACGCATGCTCCTGTTTCATCTCCGCTGCGATGAAGACCGAGGCGCCGGCTTACAAACGCATCGTGCTCAAATTGAGCGGCGAAGCGCTTCAGGAACGCGGCGCGCGCGAAAATATTTCGCCGGCGATCGTGCGCGAGATCGCCGAGCGCATCAAGGAGGTAAACGAGCTCGGAGTGCAGATCGCGATAGTGATCGGCGGCGGCAATATCTGGCGCGGATCTTCCGCGGCAGTGCGCGGAATGGATCGCACGACGGCGGATTACATGGGAATGCTCGCGACGGTGATCAACGCGCTGGCGTTGCGAAGCACGCTCGACTCAGCTCGGCGTCGAAGCACGCGTCCAGACCGCGATCGAAATGAAAAATGTGGCCGAGCCGTTCATTCTCGGCCGCGCGATTCGGCATCTCGAGCTCGGCCGCGATCGTGATTTTCGCCGCCGGAACCGGCAATCCTTATTTTTCCACCGACACGACCGCAGCGTTGCGCGCGAGCGAGATTGGCGCCGATGTGATTTTGAAGGCGACGAAAGTGGACGGCGTTTACGATCGCGACCCGAACAAAGACCCGAACGCGAAGCGCTATGATCGGATCAGCTTCACCGAAGCGCTGACCAAACGACTTGCAGGTCATGGATTCGACCGCGTTCAGTCTTTGCATGGACAACAAGATCCCGATTGTCGTGTTCGACATGTACAAACCGGGAATTTTGCGCGACGCCGTGCTCGGGCGAAAAGTCGGCACGCTGGTTTGCGATGAACCGGAGCCGAAGTAGAAATTTACGCGCATGAGCAGAGATGACATTCTTCTCGAAGCCGAGATGTCGATGGAAAAGAGCGTCGATTATCTGGTGCACGAATTTTCCGGCGTGCGCACCGGCAAGGCGTCGCCGGCGCTGGTGGAGAACATCGACGTGCAGGCTTACGGATCGACCATGAAATTGAAGCAGCTCGCGCTGATCACGACGCCGGAATCGCGCTTGCTGGTGGTGCAACCGTTCGACGCCGGGCACCGTGCAAGACATCGAGCGCGCGCTCAAGGAATCGAAGATCGGGATCACGCCAGCGGTGGACGGAAAAATCATTCGGCTGCCGATTCCCGAGCTTTCGGAGGAACGGCGCAAGGAACTGGCGAAGTCGTTAGGTAAAATGGCCGAGGAAGCGCGCGTCCGCGTGCGCAGCAATCGACGCACCGCGCTGGACGAAGCGAAGAAACTGAAAGCTGGCGGCGGAATGAGCGAGGACGATGTGCGCGACCTGGAAGACGAAATTCAGAAACTGACCGACCGTTTCGTCAAATCGATCGACGATCATCTCAAGCACAAAGAAGCCGAGATCATGAAGGTGTGAAGAGATTTAACGAATGATCAACGATTTGCGAATCAGACAGTTCGGACTTTCTGAAATCGTTAATTCATTGAATCGCTAAGTCGCACGAGCCGCTTACAGCCGCACCAGATCGAGCAGAAACTGGCACCAGAGATAGATCATCCCGCGCCAGGAATATCTTCACGTCGCCTTCGGGCGTCTGCTTGAGCACGCCCTTGTGGATGTTGTGCGCGATCTGATCGCGTAAGATCGTTCTCCATCTCGTGCTCGATTCTCTCTTCATCCAGCGCCTCGATCGCCTCGACTTGCACGTTGTGCTTGCGCAAGAAACGCGCGATGGCTTTGATAAAGCTGCCAGAACGATTGATCCGGACGCTGCCGATTGATTCGAAATTGCGGCGTTAGTTTCAAGCCGTAGGAGAGCGGATAATTCCACGTCGTCCAGATGATGCCGCTCTCGCGCGCGCGACGAGATTCGCAAATAATAAAACGAGAGATCGTGTTGCTCGTTCAGGCAGATCGTGGCCTGAGCGCGGTCTTCTTCCTTGTAAAAGAGCCGGAAGAATTGCCGGTAATCTTCCCAGTCCCAGCCGGCGTCGTTTACGTGGACGAAACCTTCGTTCTCGATCTCGCGAGTGATCTCGTTGAGCGTCGGAAACGTATCGCTCGACGGCGGCGACTTCGGGCGAAGCTGTTTTTCCTTCGGCAAACGCAACGTGCGAATGCGGGTGAGAATTTCCAGCCATGGCAAAAAGAGCCAGCTCACCGCCGCAACCGCCACCAACGATCTGACTGCCGGTGATGAAATAAAACGCGAGATAGGAAACGACCAGAATCGCCGATGGCTCCGGCTTTTTGCGAAAAGGAGCTTTGGAAGCTGCGCAGGGCGACACTAAGCACCGCGACGCCAAGCGTGAGGAAAAGGCTAAACAGCATTAGGGTTTGATCTGATGCTCGCTCAGGAATTGCTCCAGCTGATCGGTATCGAAATTCGCCAGCACTTGTCGCCGGCAACGAACGTCGGCACATAGGTTTGCTCGGATAACTTCTTCATCTCCTCGTACGCCTGTCGATCTTCGCCGACGTCGATTTCGAGGAACTTGTAGCCGCGCGATTCGAGATACTCCTTCGCATCAATGCACCACGAACACCATTCGCGGCTGTAGAGCTTTAATTCCATGAGCGGGCGGAAATAAACGCGGTGCGGCGCGCTCCGTCAATAGATCGCGTTAATACGACTTGGCCCAGATCACGCGCTTGGCGCTCGGTTCGCCGGTAAAAATGCACTTCCCCGGGTCCGCGTCACCGAACGGAACGACGCGAATCGTTACCTTGAGGTCGCTCTTGATTTGTTCCTCCACTTCGCGTGAGCCATTCCAGTGCGCCAGCGCGAAGCCGCCATGGATCTCGGGTTTGTTCGGATTCTTAGCGGTGAAGAAATCGTAAAACTCCTTCTTTGGATTCGATGACGCGTGTGTTCTCCTCCTGAAACTTCTTCGCGCGGTCGTAAAGATTCTGCTGGATCGACATCAGGATTTCCGGAGCGGTCGCCGCGAATTCCTGGATCGACATCGACTCCTTCGCTTTCACCGACTGATCGCGCCGCGAGACAGCGACCGAGTTTTTTTCCAGATCACGCGGACCGATTTCAACCCGGATCGGCACGCCTTTCTTGATCCACTCCCAGTTTTTCACGCCACCGCCGAGATCGCGTTTGTCGACTTCAACTTCGAGCGGCGAATCAGCGAAATGCTTTCCTCGCAACTGCAAGCGCGAGCGCGTCGCACGTCTCCAAAACTTTCGCGCGCGTCTCCTCTTTCGGCGTGATCGGCAAAATCACGATCTGGGTCGGCGCGATTCGCGGCGGCAAAACAAGTCCGTCGTCGTCGCTGTGCATCATGACGACCGTGCCGACCATGCGCGTGCTCATTCCCCAGCTCGTGGTCCAGCCAAATTCCTGTTTGCCTTCGCGATTTTGAAATTGAATTCCGCTCGCCTTGGCAAAATTTTGTCCGAGAAAATGCGACGTGCCCGCCTGGATCGCCTTCCGGTCCTGCACCATCGCTTCGAGGGTCAGCGTTTCGACCGCTCCGGGAAACTTTTCACTTTCGGATTTCTCGCCGGTGAAAACCGGGATGGCGAGATGTTCGCGAGCGAACCGTTCGTAAACTTCGAGAATCAGCGTGGCCTCGGCGCGCGCCTGCTGTTCCGTTTCGTGAACGGTGTGACCTTCCTGCCAGAGAAATTCGGTGGTGCGCAAAAACAAACGCGGCCGCATTTCCCAGCGCACCACGTTTGCCCACTGATTGAAAAGAATGGGCAGATCGCGATACGATTGGACCCACTTCGCGTAGCTCGCGCCGATGATCGTCTCGGACGTTGGCCGAACCACCAGCGGTTCGTTCAACGGGCTGCCCGGTTTCAGTTTTCCATCTGCATCCACTTCGAGTCGGGTGTGGGTGACGACGGCGCATTCCTTGGCGAAACCTTCGACGTGCTCGGCTTCCTTCGCGAAATAACTTAGCGGAATAAAAAGCGGAAAATAGGCGTTGCGATGTCCGGTTGCGCGAAACATCGCGTCGAGCTGGCGCTGCATGTTTTCCCAGATCCCGTAGCCCCACGGCCGAATGACCATGCACCCGCGCACATCGCTCGATTCGGCCAGCTCGGCCGCCCGAATGACCTGCTGATACCATTCGGGAAAATCCTGATCGCGCCGCGGACTGATCGCGGTTTTTTCTGTCTTTGTCATCGAAGAGAACGAATTAAGCTCGTGCAGCCGAAATGGCTAGCCGCCTTTTTTGTAACCTTTTCGTCCATTTGTTGCTCTTTACTTTCAGGTATGAAAATCAAATCACTGATTATCGTGGCGACATTGCTTGGCGCCGTACAGCTTTCGCCGGTTTTAGTTCGGCCAGGACGCGAACGAGAGTGCAGCTGGCCGGGGCGGTCATTGGCAAAAACGAATGGCCAATCTTTCACCGGATGAGCAACAAAAATTGATCTCGGCGCGCCAAAAGGCCATGCAGGATCCCGCTGTGCAGGCGGCTGAAGAAACAATGAAAGAGGCCCGCCGGGCTTTCATGACTTCAATGCGGGCAGCGATGCTCAAAGCCGACCCATCGGTCCAATCGGTTCTGGATAAAATGCCGAGAGGTGGGAAAGCCGGTCGCGGGGAAACTGAGGAAGATTAGATAGCCAGCGGTCCCGCCTGTTAACGGGACACGAGCGCACCCGCTCGTTCGGCATAACCGCCGGCGAAATCGATCGTGCAAACCGTGCGGTATCGGGCATGGGGACCGAAAGCCGCGCCGGCGTAATTAAATTTCGGATTGAAGATATTCTTCCGATGACCACGCGAACGCACGCCGTCGTCGATGATCAGCGCTAACACCACGCCGCGGGCAGTCTTTTGACTGTAGGAAATGTTTTCGCCCCAGGTCGCGCTCCAGCTTCCGTAACGGCTGATTCGATCGCCCGGACTGCTCCGGTCACTTCCGTCGTGACCGAGCTGACCACCAACTTGTTCGGCGCAATGATCCGCAGCGGCGCGGCACATCCCCGTCGACAACGTTAGCGGCGGCAATGATCTCGCTCTCTCAAGAAAGTGGACTGCTTCGTCGACCGCACGTCCGCCTTCGATCATGTGGAACGGGCGTGATTCGGCCGCGAAGGTCGCGTAAAGCCGTGGGTTTTCCCGCGCGAGATTCAACTCGCGGACTACGGACGTTGCGGAAATTTGCTCGGGCTCGGCGGCGGCGGCAAAATTCAGTGCAAAAACGGTGGTGGCGGCGGCTAGGAGTGCGAGGCGCATTATAATTTCCATAAAGCACCTTTGATACCAGCGAACCGCCTGATGCCGCCTGTTGACAGCCGACCACTCGGCCAGTAGTTTCCGTGCCCTTTTTCAAACGCCGATGAAAACTTTTTCCGCGAAGGCCAGTGACGTTGACCGCAAATGGTGGCTGATCGATGCCAAAGATCAGGTCCTCGGTCGCGTCGCAGTCAAGGCAGCGAAGCTTTTACGAGGAAAAGAGAAGGCGATCTTCACGCCGCACGTCGATACCGGCGATTTCGTGATCGTTATCAATGCCGACAAGGTTCGTGTGTCGGGCAAGAAAGAGGAACAAAAGAGCTTCATGAGTTTTTCTGGATACGTCGGCGGACATAAATCCGAGAATGTCCGCGCCCGTCGCGCGCGTCATCCGGAGTTGCTGGTCGAGCGCGCGATCCGCGGAATGATTCCGCATAATCGACTCGGCCGCTCCGTCTATCGAAAACTGAAGGTCTATCGCGACGACGCTCACCCGCACGGCGCGCAGCAACCGAAATCGGTCAAGCTCGCTTAAGAAAGTATTTTATGGCTCAAACACAGGAATTTATCGGCACAGGTCGCCGCAAGACTTCAGTCGCACGCATTCGGATGACGCCGGGCAGCGGCAAGATCGATATCAACGGCCGAAATTTTGAGGATTATTTTCCAACCGTCCCGCTGCAGAACATTGTTCTACAACCGCTGCAAGTTGCCAAGGTCGTCAATACCTACGATGTCTCGATTAACGCCAGTGGCGGCGGCGCTACCGGTCAAGCTGGAGCCGCGCGCCTGGCGATTGCACGCGCGCTCTTGCAGACAGACCCAAATCTCCGCGGCGGATTAAAGAGCGAGGGGCTGCTCCGACGCGACCCACGAATGAAAGAGCGGAAAAAATCCGGACAACCCGGCGCTCGCAAACGTTTCCAGTTCTCGAAGCGATAATTTTTGCCGGGTAGCGGCGGTTGACTTCAATCGCCATGGCCGTGAACCGCCGGCTACTTCGGTCGCTTTGGCGTCGGTGCACCCGTGGAAGCTGGGGACAGGGGTGGTCCGCCAGGTGCCGCACTTGCCCGAGTCGCCGCGGCGGCAGGGTTTGGTTGCTCCGGCGGTTTCAATGAACGCAAGTGCCGCATCGCTTCGACCGTCCACACAGTTTCCATGCGGTCGTCCCGCGCACCCGCAGTGTCCATCGGTTGTCCAGGCATGCGGTATTTTGTCAGGATCTCTTCGCAAACCCGGCGCGCATCTTCGATTCGATTCTTCGCCTTCAAAATCGGGACCTCTGAAATCATTGCCAAAGGCGTAACGAAATTATTTGGATAGCTGGCTGCGACGCGCTGATACGTCGCGAGCGCCTCATCACTCTTGCCCATCGCCTCAAAATTGGCCGCCATCGTCAGCTCGGCGGTCGGCACCAGCTCATGATCCGGATTTTTATCGATGAATGCCTGCAATGTGGCATTCGATTCGGAAAACTTCTGTTCGTTGCGCTGTTTGTCTGCCAGGAGCAAATACGCACTTCCGCCCGCCGGCGATCCGGGATAGCGCGAGATCACCTCCTGGTAATCCTGCACCGTCTTGGCGTTGCCTAACAATTCCGCCGCGGATGCATCCCGCCGATATGTGTAAAATCGATACCCGGCAAATCCGATCATCGCCAGCAGTGCCACGATCAGCGCCGCCGCGATTTCCTTTTGAAATCGCAACCAAAAGACACTGGCTTCAACAGCGGCGTCGGAAGTAGGTGGCGGAGCGGTTGGCATGGTGAATGTCGGTCTTGTGACGCACGCCTTGGGACGCGCGAGTTTGCTCTATGCCATGCGAAACTTTCGCGCGCAAGTCCATCGTCCGCGAGCGGGAGATCCCAACCGGTTCGGCTTAATGCCGTTTGCGTTTGCGTCCGCCTTTTCGTCCGCCCTTTCGCGATGGCGACTTATTGCGGCGTTTTCCACGACCACCGCCGCCTTTCTTTCGGCCGCCGCGATCAGACTTGTTAACCGTGGCCCAGGCGCGCCGCGACGCTTCCTTTTTGCTTACGCCGCGCTTTTTGTAGCCGCGCGCGATCTTCTCGGCTTTCCGCTTTTGCTTTCGCGTGTATTTCTTCTTACTTCCTCGAGCCATAAATTGCCCTCCAGACTTACAACGCTTTTCGCCGACCTAACGGATTGATTTTTGAAATCGATAGACTCGCCAATTCTTCGCTAAACGATAAAATTTTCGTTATGAACGCATTTTACGATTTCTGTCGTGCCAATTCTTGGACTGGGTAGCGAACCAAAAGATCTCACGTTTGTTCAAATCTCGTTGCGCGCCGTAATCGTTTTTCTCGCGACGTTGATCATGGTCCGTATCGGACATAAACGATCTCTCGCGCGCAAGACCGCATTCGACGCCGTCTTGATTGTTATCCTGGCATCGTTTCTGGCTCGCGCGCGATCAACGGGACGGCCCCGTTATTTGCCACGCATCGGCGGCGGCTTTGTCATCGTGCTGTTCGCATCGCTTGTTCGCGCTCATCGCCTATCATTCGCATTGGTTCGGTAAACTGATTAAGGGCCACGAGGTAACGATTGTTCAAGATGGTGAACTGATTTTGCCGACCATGCGCCAAAACCATCATCTCGAGGCATGATGTCGAGGAAGACATCCGCCTCGATGCTGCCGATTGAGGATATTTCGAAAATTCACGAAGCGCGACTCGAACGCAGCGGTGACATCAGTTTTGTGAAGAAAAACGATTCGTAAAGCCGCAATCACTTCAACGTGTAACATTGGGCGCTTGTCACGCCGTTGCATTTGCGAAGGCGGCTTCCGCGTTCGACCTTTGCTTTGTGGTTCCTCACGACAAGCTTTTCACGCCCGGCCCGGTCGAAGTTTCCCCGAAGACGATGGCCGCTTTTTCGCGGCCGATGATCGGACATCGCGGCGAGGATTTTAAAAATCTTTACCGAGACATTCATCCGCAGCCTGCAAACATTGTTCGACACGAAGCAGCCGGTCTTTCTTTCAACGTCGTCGGCCTGGGGCGTGATGGAAGCCTCAATCCGGAATCTGGTCGATCGCGGCGTGCTCTGCTGCATGTGCGGCGCGTTCTCGGACAAATGGCTCGATGTCGCGCGACGCTGCGGCAAAACCGCCGAGCCGCTTCAGGTCGATTGGGGGAAACACATTGACCCGAAGGATCTCGATCGCGCGCTCGCGTCCGGAAAATTCGACACTGTCACACTGATTCACAACGAAACATCGACCGGCGTAATGAATCCGTTGCCGGAAATTTGCTGCACGCTCGCGAAATATCCCGACATCACGCTCATTTTCGACACAGTTTCGTCGTTCTCCGCGAGTGAAAATCGACATGGACGCGCTCGGGATCGACGTGCTGCTCACCGGATCGCAAAAAGCGCTCGCTCTACCACCCGGATTTTCATTGTTCAGTGTGTCCGACAAAGCGTTTTGCTCGAGCCGAAAAACAAAAGGATCGCGGTTATTACTTCGATTTTCTCGAGTTTAAGGAACAACAAGCGAGATGGATGACGCCGACAACGCCAAGCATCGGCCACATCTTTGCGCTTGCAATCCAAGCTCGGACGAAATCTTCGAGGAAGGACTCGACGCACGCTACGCGCGTCATGTTCGGACAAACGCGCTGGTGCACGATTGGGTGAAACGAGCAGGCTTCGGATTTTTTGCCGAGGAAGGTTTTCGGTCAAGGACGCTGACTTGCGTCGCGAACACCAAGAATATCGACGTTCTCGATTTCGCCCGCCGCCTGCGCGAGAAACATCATCTCGTCATCGATCCCGGTTACGGCAAACTTCGCGGCAAAACATTTCGTCTTTCCAACATGGGCGATGAAACCGACCAAACGGTTTCGCATCTTCTCGCTTGTCTTGACAACGTTCTGAAATAAAAAGCGAAGGGCGCCTTCGTTTCCGAAAGCGCCCTTCATATTTAGATGGCGATAAGCCGAATTCTGTCGTGGATGATCATTTATCTCATTCGCCGTAGCGAACGCCCCCCGCCAAGGCGGGGTAGTGCGACGATACCCGAGGATCAAACGGACCGGCTGTCCTACCTCTGTTTTGTCTTGCACCGCATGGGGTTTTTCGTGCCGTCGCGACTTACGCGGGACGCGGTGAGCTCTTACCTCGCCTTTTCACCCTTGCCTGCGCTTCTTTCAAAGAACCGGCGGTGTCTTTTCTGTGACACTTTCCGTCACCGCAATTTTGCAATCGCGGCGCCCGCGTATTTTACGCGGCATGCTGCCGTATGGTGTTCGGACTTTCCTCCAGCAAATCCCGCCAAGGCGGGATTCACCAGCGATCATCTGCCATCGACCGTATTCTAGCACATTCCGGTCCGGCATTCGCGACGCGTCAGGGGGATGAACCGTCGATTCCAATCAGGGCAAGATGGGTCCCGTCCTCCGACAGCCGGAGGTGCAATGGCCATGAGCTTTTATTGTCGACGTGGTAAGAGCACCTCAAATCACGCGTCTCCGGGTCAAAGCTTTCGATATAGGTGGTCGGATATTTTCGTTCTCGTTTGCCGCCCAGCTCGTTGATCCGCGAGACTTCCTCCGTCGTCAGACCGCTCTTTTCCGCGTAAAAGGAAATCGGGAACGGACCCAGATCATTGGGGAAAACCAAAGCCAGACTCTTCCAGTCTTTTCGGCCGCCGTCCGGACGTAAAGTTGGGCCGCTGGAAGATCAATTACCACAACCAGCGGTCCGGCCTGATAAATCTGCGGCTCAACTCCGTCTGATACATCACCAAACCATTCGATGTCAGCCGATCCGGGCGGCCCGATAGCCGGCGCGCTGCGAAAAACCGTGTTCGCTCCGACCACGCGCATTTCCGTCGATGATTAACGTCCCGTGATTCGCCAGGGATATTTCCCGACGAACGCTCGGCAACGGCTCGGACAGCGACATACCGACGAAAAGGGCTACGATGGCGACAGTCGGTAACACGACCACAATCCCCGCCACGATGAGGCCTATCTTGATTCCGCGAGGCATTTGTTGCGCTCAGGAATGCAAGCCTCGTACCATCGGCGGTTTTGAATCCGCTTACCCGCGCAATCAGCGGTCAAATTGTTCGCAAAACTTTTGACCAGCGGTCTGCGAATCCTATAGTGAATTTTCCCCCTCTAAACTCAAACCGGAGGATGTAGTTATGCCACTTGCAGTTGGAACCAAAGCGCCAGATTTCACTCTTTCGACCAAGACAGCCGACGGCCCGAAGCAGATCAAACTGAGCGATAATTTCGGAAAGAAAAACACGCTTCTCTTGTTTTTCCCGATGGCGTTTACCGGCACGTGCACGAAGAAATGTGCAGCACCACCAAGGAACTTCCGAACTACGGCGGGATGAATGCGTTGTTTACGGAATCAGCGGCGACAATCCGTTCGCGCAGGAAGCGTGGGCGAAAAAGGAAAGCATCGATGTCACGTTGTTGAGCGATTACGAGCACAAAGTCGCGAAGGACTACGGCGTCGTTTACGATTCATTCCTGCCCCAAATCAATCTCGGCATGGGCGGCGTTCCAAAACGTTCCGCATTCGTGATCGATAAGAATGGCGTCATCCAATACGCCGAGAGCAACGACGACGCGAAACAGTTGCCGAATTTCGACAAAGATCAAAGCGAGACTGGCGAACTGAAGTGAACGACGAATTTAAAACGCTAAAGAAGTTCGACGCTGGAAAAGGCCGCGAAGGATTTTTCCATTCCCTGCCCGCGCTGGAAGAACAAGGGGTCGGGAAAATTTCGCGCTTGCCGGTGAGCATTCGCATCGTTCTCGAATCGGTGCTCGAAATTGCGACGGCAAGAAAGTCCGGCGCAAAGATGTCGAGACGCTGGCGAAGTGGAACGCGAAGAAGCCGGCCAACGAAGAAATTCCGTTCGTGGTCGCGCGAATTGTTCTCCAGGATTTCACCGGCGTGCCGCTGGTTGTCGATCTTGCCGCGATGCGCAGCGCGGTGAAACGGCTCGAAGGCGATCCGAAAATCATCGAGCCGCTCGTCCCGGTCGATCTCGTGGTCGATCACTCAGTCCAGGTCGATTTCTTCGGCTCGGCGCGCGCGTTGCAGTTGAATCTGGACATGGAATTCAAACGCAACCGCGAGCGTTACCAATTTTTGAAATGGGGCGCAGCAAGCGTTCAAGACATTCCAGCTCATCCCGCCCGGCATCGGCATCGTTCACCAGGTGAATCTGGAATATCTGGCCAAAGGCGTTCTTTCGCACCGAACTCAGCAACTCGTCAACTCGTCGAACTCTTCTACCCCGACACACTCGTCGGAACCGATTCGCACACCACGATGATCAATGGACTCGGCGTGGTCGGCTGGGGCGTGGGCGGAATCGAAGCCGAAGCGGGAATGCTCGGTCAGCCGGTTTATTTTCTGACGCCGGAAGTCGTCGGCGTGCACATGAGCGGAAAACTGCGCGAAGGCGTGACCGCGACCGATCTCGTGCTGCACATCACCCAAATGCTGCGCGCGCAGAAAGTCGTCGGAAAGTTTGTCGAATTTTATGGCGAAGGCGCGGCCTCGCTGCCGGTGCCGGATCGCGCGACGATCGGCAACATGTCGCCCGAATACGGCGCGACGATGGGATTTTTCCCGATCGATCAGGAATCGGTTGCCTATCTGCGCGCGACTGGTCGCACCGAGGAGCAATGCGCCGCGTTCGAAAATTATTTTCGCGCGCAAAAAATGTTCGGCATGCCGCGCAAAGGCGAGATCGATTACCGCGTCGATCTCGAATTGAATCTCGGCGACGTGCAGCCGGCGTCGCCGGACCGAAACGGCCGCAGGACCGAATCAATCTGCCCGCGCTCGGCGAAACGTTTCGCTCGCTGTTGAAGAAACCGGTCAAGGACGGCGGTTACGGAAAAGCGGATGTCGATCTTAGCGCGAAACATCTCGTGCAATTGAACGGCAGCGCACCGACCGACGGCAACATGCCGTCGACCGACGACGGACGAAATCGGAGCCGCGCGAAGAACGCAACAAACTGGAGATGATCGCGAATCGGCCGACGCCGGACACCGCGAAGGAACTGGAAGATGCAACGGCCGATCCGTTTCATCACGGTCAAAGCGAGATCGGCCACGGCAGCGTGTTGATCGCGGCGATCACGAGTTGCACGAACACGAGCAATCCGAGCGTGATGCTCGCCGCCGGTTTGCTGGCGAAGAAAGCGGTCGAACGCGGACTGCGCGTCGATCCGGCGGTGAAAACTTCGCTCGCGCCCGGCTCGCGCGTGGTCACCGATTATCTCGACAAGACCGGGCTGCAAAAATATCTCGACCAACTCGGCTTCAATCTCGTCGGTTACGGTTGCACGACCTGCATCGGCAATTCCGGGCCGCTGCATCCGAAGATCGAGAAGGCGATCAACGAATTCGATCTGGTCGCGGCCTCGGTTCTTTCCGGAAATCGCAATTTCGAAGCGCGCGTCCATCAAAACATCAAGGCGAATTTTCTGATGTCGCCGCCGCTGGTCGTCGCGTTCGCGCTCGCCGGACGCGTCGATGTCGATCTTAGCAAGGATCCGATCGGCAAAGGACAAGGACGGGAAAGATACTTTTCTGCGCGATCTCTGGCCATCGTTGACCGAAATTCGCGACGCGATGCAATCGGCGCTCACGCCGGAAGTTTTCCGCAAACTCTATCGCGATTTCGCCGATCAAAATCCGAAGTGGAACGAGATCCCGTCGAGCACCGGCGAAGTTTATCAATGGGACGAGAAGAGCGATTACATTCACGAGCCGCCGTTCTTCACCGATTTCTCGATGGACGTCGGCAAGATCGAAAACATTCGTCAACGCGCGGCCGCTCGGAATTTTCGGCGACTCGGTCACGACCGATCACATTTCGCCGGCCGGCGCGATCAAAGCGACTTCGCCGGCCGGCGAATATTTGAAGTCGCGCGGGATCAATCCGGAGGATTTCAACAGTTACGGTTCGCGGCGCGGAAACGATCTGGTGATGACGCGCGGCACGTTCGCCAATGTGCGGATCAAAAATCTGATGGTGCCGGGAACGGAAGGCGGCGTGACGAAGTATTTCGGCAACCGGAAGGCGGTAACGGAAACAGATGTCGATCTTCGACGCGGCGATGAAATATCAAAAGGAAAATGTGCCGCTTGATCATTCTCGCCGGTCACGAATACGGAACCGGTTCGTCGCGCGATTGGGCGGCGAAAGGAACGCGATTGCTCGGCGTGAAAGCGGTGGTCGCCGCGAGCTTCGAGCGCATTCATCGCTCGAATCTTGTCGGCATGGGCGTGCTGCCGTTGCAATTTCTCGACGGCGTAACCGCCGAATCGCTCGGCCTGGACGGCTCGCAAACTTTTTCGATCAACGGATTATCGGACGCGATTCAACCCGGCCAGCAACTGACGCTCGAGACTCAAAGCGACGGACGGACAAACGCGTTACTTTCCGGTGAAGGTGCGAATCGATACGCCGATCGAGATCGATTACTACCGGCACGGCGGGATTTTGCCGTTCGTGCTACGACAATTGCTCGCGAAGTAACACCTGAATTGGCGAACCGTCGGCGATGAAGGCGGAGCGCGGCTGTCGCTGCAAGCGTTTCGACGAATTGCTCGCCGTAAAGTGCAGCGACGTCGGCCTTGAATTCAAAGCTGTCCGCGTTCCAAATTTTCCAGCGCGGATGTTCAACGCGGTATTCGCTGCAACCGCCACGGACACAAGTGTAGCCCCAGTAATGTTCGGTGATGAATTCGGCGTGCGAACCGGCGGGAATCGTTTGCGGTTCGCCGCTCGCGCGTCATTTTGCAGCGATTCCCATTTTCGGCCGCGTCGCCAGGAATATTCGACGCTCAATTTGAGATCGACGTGGTCGATGTCGTGTTTCATTGGGACCGCGAGATAGTGTTCGCCGTAAAACGTGCGGGCGACGATGGCGATCGCGCGCCGCGGAACCAGTTCGCGAACAAAGACAACACCGCGCCGCCAGGTGTCCGCCGATTTTTTGCGGACGTAAAAGCGCAGATTCACTTCTTCGAAATCGCGATGCAGCGGAATTGGAAGGCCGAGCAGGCGCGTGTCGAGAAAGAGAAAACCGACGACGCTCAGAAACGTTTCGCCGTTTTCGAAATCGATTTCGGTCCCGGGCGGCACAAGCGGCGCGACGATCTTTGGATCGACCACGTAATTGAGCATGGCGAGATAACGCCAGTTCGCGGTGAGAAAGGGTTGCACCGCGGAGAATGTGCGATCGGGGTCATAGACCGCCGCTACAGTTAATGCAGCAATTTCTCGAGCGCAGGATCGGGCTCGGCGCCCAGCTTGAAGTCGCCATCGTGTAATGCTGTTTCGCCTGCTCGCGCGAAGGCGGCGACGAAGTCGCGTAAATCACCGCGAGATTGAAATGCGCGTCGGCGTAATTCGGATTCTCCTTAATCGCTTCGAGCAATTCTTTTTCGGCCGCTTCCTGCCAGCCCTTTCTGGCTCGCCGTGATTCCGAGATAATTGTGCGCGGTTGGAGCTTCTTCGGATTCAATCCGAGCGATTTGGTCAGCTCGGTCAGCGCGTTATCGAACTTTGCCTGCCGATAATAAACAATTCCGAGGGTCGTGTGGGTGAATTCGTCGTTCGGCGAAAGCGTGACCGCTTTCTTCAACGTGAGCTCGGCAGCTTTGAGCTTGCCGCTGCGGAAATAAACGACGCCGAGATTGGAGAGCGAATAGAGATTGTTCGGAGTCTTGGTCAGGATCTCCTGATAAATCTTTTCCGCGGTGCGATATTTCCCCTTGTCGAAATTTTGCTTCGCCTGCCAGGCGAGATCGACAACATCCGGCGGAACGTTTGGCTTAAATATCGCGGGAACGGTGTAATCGGACGAAGTTTGCGGCGGGTTATCGGTCGACATCGTTTTCTCGGGCGCCGGCGCGGACGGTGATGTTGACCTTGCTCGTCGTATTTTTCGCGAAAGTGAAACTCGCTTTGACCGCGGCCGGATTATCGTCGGAAATGGAAACTACCGGCTGCCGCAAGAAGCGCCAATTCGTCGGTGGTTAATCGCGTCACTGGTTGCGCCAGCAACTGGATCTGCTGGGTCAGGGTCTCCGACTTGATTTGCAGTTTGTCGAATTCGGCGAGCATCAGCTTTTTCGCCTGGTCGCGACGCGCTTCTTCCTGACGCTCGCGAACGATGATGTTGCGCAGCATTTCGTTTTCTTTGGTCAGCTTCGCCGTTTCTTCCGGAGTAGCTCCGACCAGTTTGACCTGCTCAAGCTGCTTGCCTGCTTCATCGAGCTGCGAGCGCAATTGCGCGACAGTAACTTCGTAATCCTTGTTCTGCTTCTGACTGGCGGCGAGCTGACTCTGCAGATCGGCAATCTGTTTCTTAACGTCGGCCAGTTCCTTTTCTTTCTTCGGCTTCTCTGCGCCGATCTCGCGCATCGTCTTCTCCGCGTCGGCCAACTTCTGCTTCAAGGTTGGAATTTTCGGCGACAAGAACGTCGACTCGCTGCTGGGTGTCCTTCAAACCTTTCAACTGCGTGATCGCGCCATCGCGTTCCTTGTTCGCGTTGACAATTTTTTGTTCGGCCTCGGCGGCGCGCGCGTTTGCTTCGTCGCGTTCTTTGCCCGCAACGGAGCGCTGCTGATCGGCGGCCGTGACTTTCGCATTAGCGTCATCGCGCTCCTTTTCCGCGGCAGCTACGGCCTTGCTGCGCCGCAGCTACAAGCCTTCTTCAGCTGCGCAATTTCGGCTTTAATCGCTTCTTGCGCTTTGCTGTCTTTCGAGCCGGCTTCCGCAGTCTTCTTTAACGACGTCTGCGCCAGAGCCAGCTGCTCACGAACCTGCGTTTCCGCCGTTTTTGCCTTCTCCAAGTCGCCCTGCGCCTTGTCGAGCTTCGATTTCGTTTCATCGAGGCGGCCGTTCAACGACTGCTTTTCATTTTCCGCCGCGGTCATTTGCGCACGCGACTTCTGCAGCTCGGCTTCGAGTTTCGATTTCGCTTCATCGAGGCGGCTATTTAAGGACTGCTTTTCATTTTCTGCCGCAGTCATTTGCGAGCGCGACTTCTGCAGCTCGGCTTCGAGTTGATCGACGCGATCACGAAGCTTTGCGGTGGCCTGCTCGACGGTGACTTCGTTCGACGTCCTCGCTGGCACTTGGTTTCGGCGCGGTCGATTGCGGAACTTGCGCAGCCTGCTCCTTGCTGATCTGGACGGCTGGGGCGGAATTCTGCGGCGGAACAACTGCGGTTTCAGTGACCGCCGCCAGCTGATGCGGTCACGCTTTCCTGCGTTCCAGCTTTATCCTGAACCCGAAGGATGCCTTCGCTTACCTTCCGACCGCGATATTCGACAATGGCGGGTTGCCACTCGGGGTGAGTCGTTGCGCAACTGTTCGATCAGGCTGCCGGCAAAGCGATACTTGGCGAGGGCTTCTTTGAATTGATTCTCGTGCTCGAGTTTTTCGCCCTGCTGGCCGTCATGTAAGCTTTGAGAAATGTTTCGCTTGGATCGTCGGACTGGGCAGACAGGCTTGGGAGAGTCAGGCAGAAGGCCAAGAACCGCGGCAAGGGCGTAGACACATCTGTTCATGCGGGGGAGCAGCGCGCGATCATAGCAAAAGGCGCATCGGTTGCAACGAAACGATGGGGCATCAAACTCGAAGGAAGCGGAGATTGTGCCACGCGCGCGAAGTTCTGGCGGCGTTTGCAATCGCCCGTCTAAAAACTAGAATCTCAGTCCGCGATGGTGGTCGTAGCTCAATGGTAGAGCCCCAGATTGTGGTTCTGGTTGTTGCGGGTTCGAGTCCCGTCGACCACCCGGCTTCGCAGAACTCCAAATCCCAATCCCAAGCTCCAAAGTTTTCTTGATCGACTTTGGGATTTGGAACTTGGAGCTTGGGATTTTCAAAGTTGTGTCTGTAGCTCAACCGGATAGAGCATCTGACTTCGGACCAGAAGGTTGGGGGTTCGAATCCCTCCAGACACGCATTTCATTCACGTTTCCAGGGCTGTCGCAATGCGCCTGACAACGTTTCATCGCTCGACCTTGTTGATTGCTGGCGTCGCGGTTGTGGTCGCAGCCTTGTGGTGGAAATGCGCACGCGATCCGGCGATCAACTTTTTGCCGTCGGATGCTCGCGCCGAATGGATTGTCTTTCCTAAACCTGCGGAAGCCGGCGCACACAGGATCGCCACCATCGACACAGTTTTTCGACACGAACTTCAACTCGCCACTCGGCCGAACTCGGCACAATTGGAGTTCCGCGCCGCCCGCCGAATCGATTTGAAGATAAACGGAAAGCCCGTCGAGATTAGCAGCGCCCAGAACTGGAAAGACCTCAATTCTGTCGATGTCACCGGATTCTTGCAAAGCGACTCAAACAAAATTGAAGCACGCGTGTTCAACGACGATGCACCAGCGGCCCTTTGGCTTCGATTGACGGCCGACGGTCTACAACTGCGCAGCGACAGCAGCTGGGAAGCATCGCTCGCCGGTTCAGCGTGGCGCCAGGCTGCACTCGCTTCAACGCCAAGATATCCGCAGCCCGGAAATCTTTTGGCCGGCGGCGAAACGACGTTCGAGGTGCTGCCAAAAATCTGGTTGATGTGGACTGCGTTCGTCGTCACGGCCGTCGCCGTTATGTTGTTAGGAACCCGTTTGATGGGAGCGATTTCAAAAAAAACAACAATTCAGTTGACCACAATCGCCAGCATCATGGCGATCGGATGGCTGGTCCTGTTCTGGAACAACACACACTTATTGCCGTTCCACTGCGGCTACGATTACACCGACCACCTCGCATATATTAGGTACCTTCAGGAGCGCCGGGCGCTGCCGCTCCCAACCGAGAGCTTCGAAGCGTTTCAGGCGCCTCTCTATTACATCGTCTCGGCGACCGTGCTTTCGTTAGGCCGATTGACTGTAAACGATCCGGGGGCAATCGCCGTTCTGCGAACATTGACAATGTGCTTCGGAATCGCGCACTTCGTGATCGTTCTCCTTTGCTTGCACCTGCTATTTCCGGACCGGCCGAAAACACAACTTGTCGGACTGGTGGTCGCGGCGTTTTTGCCGATGCAGTTATACCTGTCTCATTACGTCACGAACGAAACGCTGGCGGCTGCAATGGTGAGCGCGGCGATTTATCTCGGGCTGCGAATTTTGAAAGAGCCGCAGACCTCGATTTGGCAATACGTCGCGCTCGGATTGTGCCTTGGCGCGGCAATGCTCACCAAAGCGACGGGGCTATTGCTAGTTCCCCCGCTCTTCGGCGCGCTGATTCTAAAAATGACGCACAACAAGATTGCGCTGAGCGCTGCGGTGCAACGCATCGCGACAACGCTCATCGCCTTCTTTGCGACATGCGGTTGGTATTACATTTGGATCTGGCGCCATTTTGGGAACCCGATTGTCGGAAACTGGGAACGCCCTCTTGGATTCAACTGGTGGCAAGATCCCGGATTTCACATTGCCGCTCATTATCTTCGCTTCGGTCGTGCGCTGGTGAATCCACTCTTCAGCGGTTACAGCAGTTTCGCAGACGGAATTTATTCCACATTGTGGGGCGACGGACTCGGCGGCGGTTTGTCGGACATGCTGTCACGAACACCTTGGAACTACGACCTGATGGTCGGCGGTTACTGGCTGGCATTGATTCCAACTCTGATGATCGCTATCGGAGTTGTCGTCGCAACTTACCGATTCGTTCGCCAACCAACGGCGGAGTGGTTTCTCCTGATCGGCTTTTCGGCGGCAGTCTCGGTCGCTCTGGTGTTCATGACGTTAAGAGTCGCTTCTTACGCGCAGGTCAAAGCATTTTACGGACTTTCAATGCTGGTCCCGATTTGCGCGTTCGCTGCCGTCGGGCTGGGAAAAAGTTGTGAGCACGTCACGAACACGACGTTTAATCCTCGGGGCATCGCTGCTCTTCTGGGCGCTGAATAGTTTTTCTTCTGTTTGGATACGCGACTCCGCGAACACGCACCTCTACGCCGGTCGTCGACTCCTGCAAGATCATCGATTGGATGCCGCTGCGAATGAAGCGACAGAAGCGCTCACCAAGGTTGGTTCGAGCTCATCGGTCGAATGTTTTCTCGCAGCAATTCTGGAGCAGTCCGGCCAAACCGACCAGGCGATTGAGCATAGCACGCGCGGTCTTCAAATTGATTCGGGCAATGCGTTCTGCCGGGTTCAAAATGCCACCACTCTCGCAAAGGGTGGCGACGTTGCCCAGGCAATGAGCATCGCACAACAAGTAGTCGACTCTGAACCGGAAAGTTTATCGGCATATGATCTCTGGTTCACGTGCGCGAGAAGACTTCGGTCAACAGACAAAGCGATCGTGATTGCACGAGACGCGCTCGCGATTTCCCCATTTGATTCCGAATTTCATTATCGTTTGGGACTGGCTGCCGGAGAAGTCGGTGACTTTTCGACCGCGGTGACGCAGTCGGCCTACGCCCTTCTGCTCCAACCCAGCCGATCGGAAATTGAAAAGAAACTGCATCTTGCCCTGCTCTACGCTGTAAAAAGCGGCAACGCATCTGAGCAGCTGTCGGTGATAACATCTTCGGCGCCCGATTTGCCGATACTACTCGACGAACTCGCCCGGATTCTTGCCACTGACCCAAATTCCGCGGTGCGTAACGGCGCAGAAGCGGTTCGATTGAGCGAACGCGCCTGTTTTTTGACGAACCGAATGCGTCCACAATTTCTGGCCACGCTGGCGGCTGCCTATGCTGAGAGCGGCAGATTCTCAGACGGTCTGAACACTGCACAACAAGCCCTTTCACTCGCAAGACTGGCGGGTGACACATCGACGTCCACCGTTGTGGAAAAAATGCTCGACGCATTCCGAAACGGGCAGCCATATCGAGAGGAACCCATGCCATGAAAGTCTCCGGAAGCAGAACCGAACTCGACGCCATGATCGTCGAAATCGAGCTCACCCTGGTCAGTATTATTCAAGGGGTTGCGCTCACCGTTTTGATCGACAACTCCCGGGAAGTGATCACGGAACTGAAGTTCATTTACTGGCCGTATGTGCTCGCTGGCCTGCTGGTGATTTTCATTTTTTGGTCACGCGCAGTGTTGCATATCATCACCTTGATTCGCTGGCCGCTTGAGTTTGGACACAACTTTCTCTACATAGGCTGCGCACTGGTTGAAGCCGTGTCGTTCGCGCAGCTGTCCAAGCCCGCCAACTGGTTTGGGTTTGGCGCCGCTTTCATCGCGGCGGGGTGGGTCTTGTTTTTCTACGATCTCCGCCTGATTCATGCGCGCCAGCGCGACAGCGATGGTCAGGCCGGTAATCATTTATATGCGCGCGTGCGACGCGATCAGTTGCTCAATCTCGTCTTCCTGCTTCCTGGCGTTTTTGTGCTCAATGTCGTTTGTGCCGTCGCCATTGAAGCGTGGCCGGACATTTTTCAAGCCCACGGCGCGCACATTTGGCTCGTCGCAATTCAGCTCGTCGGCTTCGCAGGTTATTTGATCTACGTTGTGCGCTTCTACGTCAATCTTGCGCCGTTGATCGCTGAGGCCCATCGCGAATGGCACGGCAGGGCTAACGATCGTGATCGGTCCTGAAGCGACAACTCCTTCCTACAAGCCGCTCAGCGCCTAAAACGGGAGCGCCTTACTCGCCAACTGCGTAGGCAGATGCAATTGTCGAGTCAACCATGGACAAAGCGGCAAACATGACTGCACCGGATTCCCCAAAACCTCCGGTGACAGTCGGTTTTCTTACCGCCTGCGGAATCGTGATCGCGAATATCATCGGCACTGGTGTCTTTACCAGTCTCGGATTCCAGGTTGCTGATATTCAATCGGGTTTTGCTCTACTGATGCTTTGGATCGTCGGTGGCATCGCCGCGCTCTGCGGCGCCCTTTGTTATGGCGAGCTGAGTGCCGCGCTTCCGCGGTCTGGTGGCGAATATCATTTCCTGTCCGAGATTTATCATCCCGCGTTGGGATTCATGGCGGGCTTCATTTCCGCCACGGTCGGTTTCGCCGCGCCAGTCGCGCTCGCGGCCATGGCGTTCGGAAAATATTTCGCCGGCGTTTTCAATTTTGGTTCACCGTTCCTGCTTTCCTTCGCCCTGGTCTGGATTGTTGGCCTTTTTCATTTTGGAAATCTTCGTCGCGGCAGCGCGTTTCAAAACTTGTGGACCATCGTCAAGCTACTCTTGATTGCCACGCTCATTGTCGCTGGGTTCCTGGTTCAACCGAGACAGCCAATCGATTTTCTTCCCCACGCTGGAGACACGATCTCGATATTCAGTGGTGCATTCGCTGTTTCACTTGTTTACGTCATGTATTCCTATTCCGGCTGGAACGCATCGAGTTACATCATCAGCGAAGTGAAACAACCGGAGCGAAATGTTCCGCGCTCATTGATTGCCGGAACGCTCATCGTGATTGCCGCCTACGTTCTCCTGAATGGAATTTTCATCGCCACCACGCCCGAATCCGAAATGCGTGGCCAGCTCGAAATCGGATTAATTGCAGGGAAACACATTTTCGGCGACAACGGCGGCCGCGTGGTCGGAGCGATCATTTGTCTTGGATTAATTTCTGCGGTCAGCTCGATGACCTGGATCGGCCCACGCGTGACGATGTCGATGGGGGAAGACCACTGGCTACTCCGATTTCTCGGACGCAAAAACTCTTACGGAGTTCCGGCCAACGCGGTAATCGTTCAATTACTAATCGTGAATCTACTTTTGCTGACGCGCAGCTTCGAGCTGGTCGTGGTCTATATTCAATTCGCGCTCCTGCTCTGTTCGCTCCTAACCGTAGTTGGATTGTTCGTGCTTCGCGCTACTCGCCCGAATATTCCGCGCCCTTATCGCGTCTGGCTTTATCCTATGCCGCCCCTCATCTTTGCCGCCATCACCGTCTGGATGATGATTTATCTTCTCCAGTCGAAAACGACCGAATCCATCGCCGGGCTCGTTACTGCAATGGTCGGGTTCCTGCTTTACTTCTGCGCCGGCAAACGCGCCAGTCCTCGCCAATGAAAAACCTTCCTGTCGCAAAAATCAGTGTCGCGACATTGTCGATCTTCGGTCTGCTTCTGACTACCGCGACCGCTATGAAATGGCCATGGCAGTCTGGCACTCCGACACCCGCACCGGCTATCGCGCCACCACAAAATGCCCAGCCGGAGCAATTGGCCGGACCGCCGCCGCCCGACGAAACCGCGCGTTTTCTTGCCGGGATGCCAATTTCAAAAAATTCGCCGCTGGCGCCGCTTACGAACGATCCCGCTTGGCAGGAACATGCGGCGAATTTCGAAAAAGCCTTTGCAAAACTGAACACACGCCAGCTCACAAAGCTCCACGCCTGGGAAGATCAATATTTTCCTGAAGCACGCGAACACATTCCGGTTGCCTATTACATGTTCAGCGGCCCGGATTTCCTTTACGTCGACCAATTTTTTCCGAAAGCCGACGTCTTCATTTTGTGCGGGAAAGAAGCACTTGGACCGCCGCCGGATCCGCTTCGTACCGGGAACCTCGCGAGTGCTCTGCACAATCTCGAGGATGCGATGAACTCCTCGCTTCGCTTCAGCTTTTTCATCACCAAAGACATGAAGGTGGACCTACAGTCGCAGGAACTGAAAGGAACGATCCCGATTCTCTATGTCTTTCTGGCGCGCGCCGACAAATCGATCAGGGACGTCACCTATGGCTCGCTCGATTCAGCCGGCAACTTCCAACCGTCACGAGGTGGGAGCGGCGGCACGCCCGGCGTTCGCATTCAATACGTCGACAATCACACCCACGACCAGCAAACGCTGTATTATTTCACGACCGACATTTCTGACGGCGGAATTTCTTCATCACCAGGGTTTCTACGATTTTGCGACCACTTCGGCATCGGAGGAAGTTTTCTGAAGGCGTCTTCCTATTTAATGTTCGAAAACGGCTTTAACCGGATTCGTAACTTCATCGTGGATCACAGCAAGACCATCGTTCAGGACGATGCCGGTATTCCGCTGGATTATTTGGACCGTGACAAATGGAACATTCGCGTTTTCGGAAATTACATCGGACCGATCGAAATTTTTAGACAACACAATCAGCCGAAACTGGCGGCGCTGTACCAAGCAAGCGCGCCGCCGCCACTCGATTTCAATTTTGGTTACCGCTGGAACCACACCGAGAGCAACCTCATCGTCGCGACGCGGCTTTAAGTTATTCCTGGAACCGGCGGAACCAGGAATACGGAAACACATCGCCGGGACAATCGGTCGGCCAGCGTGGCGGATTTATTTCACGGTGCGGTTTCACGATCGGATAATGGTCGCCGACTTTTCCGCAGCGTTGCCGGAGATAACGGATCAATTCTTCGCAGCAATCGAGTTGCGCGCGAGTCGGCTGATCGCGATTAAAATCGCCGACCAGACAAATGCCCAGCGCGATGTTGTTTAAATAGTCGCTGTGAACGTGGCCGCCGTTAATTTGCCGACGCCACCGATCGCCGATTTCGACCTGACCGTTGCCGGTCGAGGTGCCGTTGCCGATCACGAAATGGTAAGCGAGCCCGTTTTGCATTCGCCGAAAATGTCGATGGTAATAATCGAAGGCGGCCGCGTTTCCCTGACGCGTTCCGCTGTTGTGCACCACGATGTATTGCCAGCGGCCGCGCGTGACCGGCGCGCGATCGATCTGAGCACGGACCGAGGCGGTCAGGTAACGATAGCCCGCGCCACTGCCGCTGCTGCTTCCGTCGCCGCCAAATAGGCGCGCCCAAAAGCCTTTCGGCTTTTCGTACCCGTATTTTTGAATTGTTAGTTGCTCGGGCTCTTCAACCGGCGCGGCGAGAGCGGACTTCGCTCGCATTACTGGCGTTGGCGGCGCAGCCGGACTCGGAACGGCGACGGCCCGTGGCGGTGTGCCCGCTGCCCGCGCTTCCGGAGTTTCCGAAGGCTTTGGTGAAGCTTTCTTTTTTGGACTCGACGACAGGGCTTTTCCCGGCGTTGCTTTCTTTTTCTTCTTTCCTTTTGGCGACGGCTCGTTGGTTGGAGATTTCTTCGCCTTGGGTTTTGGCGTCGCTTCCGGAGTTTCACTCGGTTTGGGCGATCTTTCCGATTCCTCCGCCGGAGTTTTCTTTGGTTTCGCTTTTTTCTTTGGCTGACGGGGAGGCTGATGCCGCTTTCTTCTTCTTGCTGGGCGACGTCTTCAGTTTCGGCCTTGGAGTCGGCGTTTTTTCGCTCGCCACAGAATCAACCGCGCGCGCTTTCAGGATCGGTTTTCCTTCGTCTGTTGTTTGTTGTCCTTCAGAGACGAAGACGGCAATGAGCGCGCTGAACGCGAAGAAAGTTGTCAACCAGACGCGCAAACGAAACACCGAGCGCAGCGTAACAGAGTGTTTGGCGCGATCAACCCGCGATGAAAATCAAAAACGAGCTCACGCAGGCAACGCGCTGCCCGGGGACGGCTCGTTTTTCACTTGCCCTTCGCGTTCGCGACGAAGAATCGCGTTCAATTTCCCGCCAAGCAGCAAGAACAAACAGGTGAAATACATCCACGTCAGCAAGATGATTATCGATGCCAGGGCGAGGTATGTCGCATCGTAACGGCTGTAGCGCGCGACATAGAGCTGAAACAATTTCGTGACCGTTATCCAGCCAATCGAAAAAAAGACAGCCCCTGGAAGTGCCTGCCGGATCGTCAGGTAGTTTTCAGGCGTCAGCAGATACAAGACAAGCGCAAGACCGATCAACGCTACTAACGTGAGCGGAAGGTTTAAGTAAGTGACCCATACCTGAAGCGGCACTTTTAGTTGAAAGTTTACCTCCGCGACACCGGCAAGCGTTTCGCCGAACACGATGGCGTTAAAACAAACCAGAATAACGATTCCAAACCAGAACAAGAGCAGGAATGAAATGACGTACTTTGACCACCAATTGCGCGGTTCGGTCACGCCATAGGTGTGGCTCAACGCCTTCGAGATAGTCGCGATGAAAACGGTACCGCAATAAATTCCGAGCAGAATTCCGGCGTTGGCAATGAATCCGCTCGAACCGGTCACCACCACGCTCGCGGCCGCGGCGTCGAGAATGTCCTGAACCTTGGGATCGGGCGGCAAAAAACTCTTCAGAACGCCGAATATCCCATGGAGCCTGGCGGGATCTGTTCCAAACAAGCCAAGCAAATGCCAGAGGAACAGCAATACGGGCGCGAGCGCAATTAAGAGCGTATAAGCCATTTGAGCTGCCAGACCGGTCGTATGGTCGGTCGCGGTTTCCCAGACCAATTGCCGAAGAACCCGCCAGGTTGCCCGCAAGAATTTCACAGCGACAAGTTTACTTTGCCGACTGGAAATATCCATTAAAGTTCCGGCGCGTTGTAGCCGCCCCGCTCTGTCGGAGCGAATTCTCCAACACACGACAACACAGCGCCGTGGTTACAAGATTTTCGCGCCCAAGAAAAACCATGAAAAGAATCCTGATCCTTACCGCCGGCTTTGGTGAGGGTCACAACAGTGCCGCCCGCGGAGTTCGCGCCGGCCTGGCCCGCGTCGCGCCGCAAGTTGAAGTCGAACTTCGGGACCTATTCCCGGAAACATTTGGCGTGTTCAACGAAATCGTCCGGCGTGCTTATCTCACGCTGATCAATCGCTCGCCCAAATCGTGGGGCTATGTTTACAACTGGCTCGATGGAATAAAAAATTTTGACGAGCGATTCCACCGATTTCGTCGACTCAAGAAGAATCTCGGCATCCTGCTCGATCGCTTTCAACCCGACGCCGTCGTTTCCACGTTTCCTGCCTTACCCCTATCTGGTTCAGCAAATTCTGGGTAACGGTCGCCGGTGTAAAAACATCGCCATCGTCACAGATTCCATCACAGTCAATGCGATCTGGTATCGCTCGCCGGCCGATTACTTCCTCGTCGCCAACGAACAAAGTGCCACCGTCGTGCGCGATGGCGGCGTGTCGCCGGAAAAAATCAAAGTGTACGGCTTTCCCGTTAGTCCGCGCTTCGCCGACTTCGCCAAAGACCGGCAATCGCCGGCTGAAATCACGCCGCGCGTGCTTTACGTCATTAACGCAGGAACACGCCGCGCACCAGATCTGGTTCGAAAGCTTCTCGCAGCTCGACATTCAATTAACGGTCACGGTCGGCCGAAACGAAAAACTTGGTCGCGCGATTGAACGTGCCAGCGCTGGTCACAACGTCGATATCTACGGTTGGACCGACGAGATGCCGCGACTGCTTTGCGAAAATCACGTGCTGATCGGCAAAGCCGGCGGCGCAACCGTGCAGGAAACGATCGCTGCTGCGCTGTCCCATGATCATTAATCACGTGGTTTCCGGCCAGGAAGAAGGCAACGCCCGGCTGATTGTCGAAACGAAGTCAGGCGCGATCGCGCTCTCGAACAACGAAGTCGTAGCGCAGGTAGAGCAAGTCTTCGCGAACAACGCCCAACAATGGCGCGAATGGTCGGCGAACATTACTAAACTTAGCCGCCCGCGCGCCTCACTCGATATCGCGGAGTTTTTGTTGTCGCTCTAAACGTTTGTCATTCCGAACGCTAGCGGGCGAAAATTTCTCTTCCGCCGAGATACGTCCGCAACACTTCGAGTTCCGGCGAGATCACGACCAAGTCACCGTCGCCGCCGATCTTGAATTGACCTTTGTTATTCAATCCAATAGCGAACGCCGGCGTGTCGGTCGCCATCACGATTGCTTCATGCAACGACACACCGACTTTTGTGACCATCGTGCGCACGAGATCGATCATGCGCGAAGCACTGCCAGCGAGCGCCGACCGATCCGCGACCAAACAAACGCCTGCTTCGGTGATGCACTTGGTTCCCGATAGCGAGAATTTCGAACCATCGGGCAAACCGGCGCCGGCGGTCGCATCAGTCACAAGGCAGATTCCGCGTGGGCCTTTCGCCCGATACAACATTTTCATCAGTGTCGGCGAGACGTGATGACCGTCGGCAATCAACTCGCAGATAATTTCAGGTTCGCTCATCGAGAATTCGAGCAGACCGGCCACCCGATCGATCCCGCGGCGCCGAGTGCTCGACATGCAATTGAAGGTGTGGGTGACATTGCGCATCCCGTGTTCGAACGCTTCGCGAGCATCGTTCTCCCAAGCGTCGCTGTGACCGCCGCTGATGCTTACGTTGCTGGCGCGCAACCTATCGATAAGGGGAATCGCTCCGGGCAATTCCGGCGCGACAGTCATCCGCTTTATGATGTCAGCCTGTTCCAGCAGCGGTTCGTAAATCCTTGTCGTTGGCTGACGCATTAAACTTAGCGCGCTGCGCGCCGGCTTTAGCCTTCGAAATAAACGGCCCCTCGACGTGGACACCGGCAATTTGTTTGATCGACGACCTTTGCACGCGAACCTCACTGACCACCTTAAGAATGGATTTAAGAGGTGCGGTGGCGGTCGTCAGCAATAGTGAAGTAGTTCCACCGCTTGCGTGATAATCGCAGATCGCGCGAAAAGCCTTGGCCGATGCTTCCATGGTATCGTGGCCCATCGCACCATGGATGTGAACATCGATAAATCCGGGCGCGAGATAGTTGCCTTGAAGGTCGACAATTTGTTCGCCCATCGCCGGCGCTTGGGCACGAATCGCCGTGATCACCCCGTCTTCAACAAGCAAATCGAGCCCTTCGCGAACACCGTTCGGGAAAATCAAACGCCCGTTCTTGAAGATCATCGAGCCAGTCTAAGCAATTCCCCCGCTCGCGTGAATACCTGATCTGAAAATCCGAGCGCCTTCTTAAATTGGAAATCTCGCTCGATTGGATTCCTAACTTTTTGAATCTGGCGGAACGATTTGCGGTCGACTGACCGATTCAGCCAAAGCCGATGACCCAGCACCGGAACGGGAAAATCGCTGCCGTAAAGAATGCGCGGCTCGATCTCAATTCGCAGGCAGTCCTTGAGATGCGCACACCGGTTCAATGAAACCATGGCGCTGATGTCGCCATAAAGATTCGGGAATTCGCCCAGCATCGCGGCCCAATCATCGAAGTAATCGTGGTCGAAAGCTCCGCTCCTGGTCCCGCAATGGGCCGCGATGACTGTCACCCCGTGCTCCAGCGGCGTCCTCAGCAACCGCGGATCGGCAAGTCGCGCGTTTACGACTGGAACGGTGTGTTCGCCACCGGTGTGCACAAGCAAGGGTAAACGCGCGTCCGCCATTTTCTTCCAAAATGGAATGTAGCGTCGATCCATTGGGTCGATGTTCTGGCAATTCGGTAAACATTTCATCAAGACTGCGCCGTTGGCGATGCACCGATCAAGCTCGTCGAGCGCGTCGCTTCGCGCGGGATGAATCGAAACACCGGCCAGAAATTCGGGATGTTGTCGCGCCAGATCGATAACGACATCGTTCGGCACGAACATGGAGCCAAGATCGGGACGCGGCGTTCCGTCAGATTCATGAACTCGCTCGTGAGCGAGCAACACAACTGCGTCGAGCGACGATTCACGGACCAACCTGAGCAGGTGCTCCGCGTAAATCCCCTCCAGATCGCCTTCAAGCGCGCTCGCAGGCATTCCAAGCTGGCGCAACATGAAACCGGCAAGCGCGCGATGCCATCCTTTCAAGCGCAACCAGCCGCCCGAGCCGGCGAGACCATTGCCTACCATGTGAACGTGCATATCGATCCGCATGGGAACTGATTGCGTTTGCGCGGCCAAAAGTCCATTTTCGACCCCGCGATGCAGCGAAATTTCGCAATGCGGCGAGGGAAATTCGCGATCGAGAGCATTTTTTGGCGCCGAGTGATCGATTGGTCGGTGGATTACATTCCGCCGATCTTTCACCGGCCGTTGATTTGGATCGCGGCCTGGTGCTTTTTTTTTGTCGCTGGGCCGGCGCGTAAGGCGTTGCTACAAAATTTGCTCCTGATACATCCGCGATCGTGGCGAATCGCAAATTATTTTCGGGTAGTGCGCGTGTTCACAAATTTCGGTTGGTCACTGACCGACGCCGCAAGCTATCGACTGTCCAGAGCCCGCTTCCGTTATGAGGTAGAAGGCGCGGGATTCATGGAGCAATTAACGGCTTCGAAAGGAGGCGGGATCGTTCTGACTGCGCACATGGGCAACTACAATTTAGGAGCGGCGTTGTTCGCCGAGCGATTTCATCGCCAAATTCGCATGGTCCGTGCGCCGGAGCCGGACACGCTCGCGGCGCAGCATGTCGATCTTGCCTTGCAGGAATCAAGCGCCGGCGGGGTCAAAATCGGCTACAGCGACGATGGAAGATCGCTCGCGCTTGATTTGTTGAATGCGTTGCGGGCGGGCGAAATTATTTCCATTCAAGGCGACCGGGTGGTTGGCGAAGTGGCCCGCGCGCCAGTGACGTTTTTTCAGCGTGAAGTTCTCTTACCGAACGGGCCGTTCGTTCTCGCTTTCGTATCCGAAACGCCGATTTATCCGCTGTTTATTGTCCGCACCGGCTTTCGCAAATATAAAATCATCGCGCGCGAACCGATCATTTGTTCGCGCGTCGGCGGGTCGCGTGATCAAATCATCGCCGCAGCGATGCAGCGCTGGTCGAACGTGCTGGAGGAAATCGTTCGCATTCGCTGGCCGCAGTGGTTCGCGTTTACCCGGTTGGTTTAACCGGGATTAACGAACTGGAAATACCACCGAACGAATTTTTCGCCGAAAAACATCCAGATTAGCGCGCCAAGCGCGAGATACGGACCGAACGGCAATTTCGCCGACCAAACGCGTTTGCCGATGACAAGCGTGGCCAATCCAACGATGGAGCCAACCACTGACCCCGCGAAAATACTGAAAAGCACGCCGCGCCATCCGAGGAACGCACCGATCGCCGCCAGAAATTTCAAGTCGCCGCGGCCCATCGCTTCACGCGGAATTTCTAATTCGCGCGCCGTGCCCGAGATTTGATCGACCGAATCAAGCTGGAACTCTTCGTCGGTCACTCGGACGCGGTTGTAGTGAAATTCCAGCACCCCAGGTCCAAAAGTGCGATGATCGATCTTCGCTTCGTCGCAATGAAGCAGAAGCCGATCTTTTTCGCGCGCAAAATAGTCGCTCCATAGACTGCGTTCCTCGCCAACGACGAACTCCGCATCTTCACCGTGGCGCGTCCAGCTGAAGGGCGTCGGCACGTCCAGTTCCACCCGCTTTTTACCGAACGCAATTTTGCCGCCCTCCAGGACGATCCAGAGAATGACGTAACCGAGCGCCGCCGCAAGCATTGAACGAACAATCGCCGCCAAACGTGAGTCGGCGTTCATCAGATCAGGCACCAGAAAACTTGCGACAATTCCCGCGATTGTTCCGCCAATCGTGATCTGATCAGGAATGATGAAGTGTTCGAGATCGACGAAGGTCGCGACGACAAGAATCGAAACGAAAACCCAATAAGCGATCGCCACCTGCCACGGAAAAAATTGCCAGATCGCAAGAAAAAGAAGCGCTGTGAGCAGTTCGACACCGAAATAGCGAAAAGCGATGCGCGCACCGCACTTGGCGCACCGCCCGCGCAAGAGCAGCCAGCTGACGAGCGGGATATTTTGCTGCCACGGAATTGTCGTCTTGCAGACGGGACAAAACGAACGGCGTGGTTTGTTCACGGAAAGATCGCGTGGCAGTCGATAGATGCCGACGTTCAAGAACGAGCCAACGACCGCGCCCAGAACGAACGCAACAATGGCGAATAGGGCAGTGTAGGATGAGATATCCAAGCGAGTCAGGTTATGCTCGAGCGCGACGCCCGGCGCTCCATTATCCACGCGATCCAGATGCAGCTTTCGTAAAGCAGGGACATCGGCAGCGCCATCGCGACCAGGGTCAAAAAATCAGGCGTTGGCGCGATGATGGCGGCCAGAATAAAAATGAGCACGATCGCGTAAGGCCGGGTACGGGCCATGAACTTGTAAGTGATAAGACCGAAGTAAACCAACGCGAGCACGACTACCGGCAACTCGAAGGCCATACCAAAGCCGAGAACGAACTTGGTCACGAACGAATAATATTGCTGCACCGTCCAGGTCGGCGTCCAGCCGAGCGATTGAGTGTCGCGAAAAAAGAAGAGAATCGTTTTAGGCAGCAACCAGAAATAACAGACGAGCACGCCGAGCAGAAAAAGTCCGAAGCTGCCAACAATCGCGGGAAACAGAAAGCGTTTTTCCACGGCGGTGAGCGCGGGCAAAATGAATTCGGCCAGAAAATAAAGGAGCAGCGGAAACGAGATAACGATCCCGGCGTAGAACGCCAGATGAAACGAAATCACGATCGAATCGGTGATGCCGAGTGCTTTGAGCGCGCCGACTTGAGGATCAACACTCTTGCAACGGCGCCTGCATTACCTGCACCAGGGTTTGCCGGAAGAGGAAACAAAGGATCATCGCCGCAAAGATAGCGATTGCCATTTTCACAACGGTCCAGCGCAAGTCCTCGAGATGTTCGAGAAAAGGCTTAGACGTCTCGCTCTGTGGCAGTTCGCGGAACTTGAAGATGTCGCGCAACGCCATGACGATTAATGCGGACTGAGCGAGATCAAGCCACGCGCCGCCAGACGCGCGCAGATCGCGAGCGTATTCGAGTCGCGAATTTCGTTTTCTGCGATCATTTTGCTCAACTCACGAACATCGACTGCACGACACTCAAGGATCGCTTCTCCTTCTTCGCGCTTGTGCACGTCCGCACGGCGAACCGGTCGAACGAGAAAAAAATAGCAATGCTCATCGGTGAGCCCGGCCGAAGTGAAGAAGAAGCCGAGCGGAATTGTTTCACCGCCGGGCGCGAGGTCGTAACCAGTTTCCTCGTGCAGCTCACGCAGCGCGACCGCTTCAATCTCCCTCTCGTCAGCTTCCGGATTGTCGATCTGACCGGCCGGCATCGACCAGATCGCCGCCCGAATCGGGATCCGCTCTTCTTTGATCAGCAAAAATCTTCCGTCACTGGTCATGGGCGCGATCACGACCGCGGCTTTTCGCCGCACGGTTGTGTAGGTCCGCGGTTCCGAAGAAGAAGGTGTTCGAACTTTTTCAGTCACGACCTCGAGATGTGGATTCGTAAACTGGGTTTCACTGGAGATTGTCTTCCACCCATCCCTCTCCTGTACCAGCTTGTTTCGTCTCACGCCGGAAGATTATCCGCGAAGTTGTTCGCGCCAACGTTTGATCTGCGCCCTGACATTTTCCGGCGAGGGCGCGCCGGTTGCGCGACGCGCGGACAAGGAACGGCGGACGTCGAATACCTTGGCAACATCGGCACCGAACTGCGTAGAAAACTCTCTCAACGCGGCCAGCGGGATCTCATCCAGATGTTTCTTCTTCGCAACCGAATGACTCACGACGCGGCCGACAATTTCGTGCGCTTTGCGAAATGGCATTTCCTTTTTGACCAAATACTCCGCCAGGTCCGTGGCGAGAAGATTCGGATCGCCAGGCCGCTTCCTTCATTCTGGCGCGATTAATTTTCATTTTCGGGAGCATTGCGGTAAAAAGGTCGAGCGCAGACGAAACTGTGTCGAGGGAATCAAACAGCGCTTCTTTGTCTTCCTGCAGGTCGCGATTGTAAGACGATGGCAGCGCCTTCAGGGTGGTCAGAATGGACATCAGGTTCCCGTAAAGCCGCCCGGTTTTGCCGCGCGTGAGCTCAGCCATGTCGGGGTTCCTTTTTTGCGGCATCAAACTCGAGCCAGTTGAAAATTCGTCGCTGAATTCCACGAAACCGAATTCGCTCGTACTCCAAAGGATGAGGTCCTCGCTCAAACGCGAGAGATGCATGCCGATCATCGCCAGGCAGAAGATGAAATTCGCAGACAAAATCGCGATCACCCACCGCATCGAGGCTGTTTTGACTGACGCGACCAAACCGAGGTCGCGAGCGATTGATTCGCGATCGAGCACAATGGTCGAGCCGGCGAGCGCACCGGAACCGAGCGGGAGAACATCAGTCCGTGACCAACAATTCCCCAGGCGTTCGTGATCTCGCGCCAAACTTTCGACCTGACTTAACAAGTAATGCGCGAACAACACCGGCTGTGCGCGTTGGAGATGCGTGTATCCCGGCATCACAACATCAGCGTGTTTCTGGGCGAGACCGAGCAGGGCCCTTTGCACTTTCTTTAGCCGTGAAGAGGTGTGGCCAATCTCGTCTTTGACGAAAAGACGCAGATCGAGCGCAACTTGATCGTTCCGGCTGCGCGCAGTGTGCAGCTTCGCTCCAGCTTCGCCGATTTTCTTTGTCAACGCGCCTTCGATGTTCATGTGCACGTCCTCGAGCGCTTCGTTCCATTGAAATTTTCCGGACGCGATCTCACGCTCGATTTCGCGCAATCCGGTTTCGATTCTCCTCTTTTCGTCCATGGAAATGATGCCGGCTCTGGCCAGGGCGCCGGCATGGGCAATCGAACCGGCGATATCGTAACGATAGAGGCGTCGATCAAACGATAGTGATTCGCTGTAGCGTTGCGCAACAGGCGCCATCGATTTACCAAAGCGTCCCTTACGCATGGAGTTCAATCCAGCGCTGCCCGTCGAATCACCGTGACCGACGTGTAAGCGGCATCCTTCAAAACAAACTTGCGGATCTCGAGTGAAATTTTTCGAACACGAAATTTTCGCAACAGATGAGCGGAAACTTCGCCCGCGAGGGTTTCGAGAAGTTTGGGCGACTGTTGCGCCAAATATTTTTTTGTCTCCTGACAAAGGACTGCGTAATCGACGGTCCGGGTAACGGCGTCTTTCACATCGCGCAGGTCTCGCGCCGGCCAAAGCGTGATGTTGAGCACAAGCCGCTGCTTCTTCGTGCGTTCGGCCTTTGAAACCCCGACGTGTGCAAACACCTTCAGCTGTTCGACATGAACCTGGTGCTCAGCGCCAATTCGCATTTATCCAGTTCCTATCATGATCGCGCGTTACTTATCCAACGCGAAAGCGAATATCGCGAATGATCTTGCCGCCGAAACGCTGTTTCAGCTTTCGCAGGATGTCGATCTTGGAAATCTGTTCGAGCTCGTAGTGCAATGCCGGTTGCAGAACGCGGACGTAAAGAACACCCTCGCGCAACGCGACTGGCGCTGAATGCGCCGCGATAAATTCACCGACGATTTTGCTCCAGGCCTCCATCACTTCGTTTTCGTGCAATCGCTCCTTGAGACCGAGTCGCTGCATGAGTTTCGGCAAAACGTCCGCCGGTGCGTTCCAGCGATCGGACGCAACCGCTTTCCCGGAGAACCCGCGCCATTCGGCGATGACGCTGGCGCGAAGGGAGGATTCATGTGCACGGTGAAGCGTTGAACAGTTAAAGTATCGAAGCGAGAAAACGATCAGCAGTCGACAGCCCCGCTTCAACCTCTTAACGCGTTATCCCTTCAACGCTCAATATCTTCCGCCGCATGTTGCTCGGCAGAATATTCAGCTCGGTCCGGTATTTCGCCACGGTGCGGCGGGCGATCGGGAATGCCGCGCTTGCTCAGAATTTCGACGATTTCCTTGTCGCTCAACGGCGCATTGCCGTCTTCGTCTTTGACCAGGTCGAGAATCGCTTCTTTCACGCTGGTGTTGCTCATCGATTCGCCGCTCGGCGGTTTGATAACCGGGCGTGAAGAAATATTTCATCTCGAACACGCCCTGCGGCGTGGACATGTATTTGCCGGAGATGGCGCGGCTGACCGTCGTTTCGTGCACGCCGACCGCGTCGGCGATCTGCACCATCGTCATCGGTTTCAAGATGCGCCGAGCCCTTGCTCGAAGAATTCGCGCTGCCGTTTCACGATCTGGTGGGCGATGTTGGAGATCGTCTGCTGGCGTTGGTGGATCGATTTGATCAGGAATTTTCCGCTCCGGATTTTGTCGCGGATGTAATCCTTCACTTCGCTGCCGTTGCCGTCCTGCGCCATGATGTCCTTGTAGGTGTTGCTGATGCGCAGGTGCGGAATTTGTTCGCCGTTTAGGATGACCTGGTATTCGCCGTTGATCTTTTCGACGGTGACGTCGGGCAGAACATAATTTTGCGGCGCCTCGGCGAAAATCTGCGCCGGGCCGCGGATCGAGCTGCGCGATGTTATTGGCGCACTTCTGCACTTGCTCGACGCTGATGCCCATCCGGCGCGCGATCTCCGGGAAACGGCGCTTGCCGAGGTCCTGCATGTGGTCGGCGACGATTTTGTATTCGAGGCTGTTTTGTCTGCCTTCGCGCTTGAGTTGAATCAGCAAACATTCGCGCAGGTCGCGCGCGCCCACGCCCGGCGGATGAAAAGCTCTGAATGAGCGTGAGCATGTGCTCGAAATCTTCCTGCGGGATGCCGGTGTTGAGCGCCATTTCTTCCGGCGTGGTTTGGAGAAATCCGTTGTCGTCGATGTTGCCGATGATGAGCTCCGCCGTCTTGCGATCGTCCGCGTTCAGCACGTTCTGATTGAGCTGCCCCATCAAGATGCTGCTGCAGCGTTTCCTGGGTCGGCGATCGAATCGAAAAAGAACTGCCGCTTTTCTTCCGCTTCCTGCGAGCGCCCGCTGTAGCTGCTCGATTGCGCCATGTAATCGCGCCATTCCTCATCGAGCTTGGCCAGCTTATCGAATTCCTCTTTGAAATTGTCGTCCGCCGCTGGAGTCTCGGATTCGGCTGGCGTCCTCCGGATTCGGCGGATCGGCCAATTCCTCCAGCACCGGATTGGTTTCCATTTCCTGCTGAACGAGATTGCGCAGCTCGAGCAACGGCGCCTGAAGAATGAGCAGGCTTTGCTGGAGCTGCGGCGCAAGGACCTGTTGCAGAGAAAGATTCTGCGATTGATGCATTCCTGGACCGGCCATAGTGTGGAGTTTACTGTCGGGCGAGCGACAGGCAAGCAGTTTACGGGCCGCAGGTGCTTTTCGACGGCGGAATTCTGCGATCGGCAACGATTTGCGGAACACGAATTGCTATTCATGGGAACGATCCAAGTCCCGCTTAAATGAATCGATCAATTCCTGCGCTTCTGTTTGTCGTAACGTTATTCGCCGTCTCGTCGACTGTGGCTCAAGCGCCGACCGACACAAACCAGGAGCCAAGACTTCTCGCCTTGATTAAGGAAGTTCAGACTCAGCAGGCGCAGATTGGCCGACAACCAGGCCAAGATCGACGGAAAAGCTGGCGTGCTGTTTCGGAATCCGTGCGCATCGCCCGAATTTACGCAGACGAGGGGGAAATAATGCGCGTCGCAAAGACTTTTCTGTTTACTCGCTTCTTCGTCTCGCTGAGCGCAACTCAAAGCACAGTCGCCGGCACCGGTTATCGTCCAGGCGGCAACGCCCGGCGCCGTCACATCTAAAACGGTCGCTACTATCCCGGTGACCAGACTCGGCTTCCGGACGCGATTAAATTGCTCGAACAGCTAAAGGCGGCCAACGACGAAGTGCTCGCAAAACAAAAGGCAGCACTCGAACAGCTGGACGAATTGCAACAAGCCGTCGACGAGCTGCGCATCTTCTCAAAGCGCGGCTAAGCTCACGCTCCGGCAGAACTTACAATCCTGCCATGTCCCATTTCCGGATCGTGTCTTCGATCAACCGCGCGATCTTGTCGTTCACTTTGTTGAAGTAACTCTTTGCTTTTGCGAGATCGAAGTTTGGATAGCCTTCGCCTTCTTTGTAAAGCAGGATGCTCGACGGAAATGGATATGCGTTCCACGTGTTTGGCGATGGAATCGCTGTCGCCATTTTGGGTCCGGCATAGCGCTTTTTCTGAACCAGTTCGGGATCGATCGCCAGCATGTAAGCGGTTTCAGTATTACCGGCGTGTCCGCCATCTTCGCCAAAAACCTCCCGACACACATCGCTGCAATATGACCACCAATTCACGGTCAGGATTCTCGTGCTCGTTTCCCGTCCCACTTCCTGCGCCAACGCGTCATCAGAACCGCGGTCTGGCCGCCGCCGTGACCGTTCAGCATCACGATGTTCTTGAATTTGTTTCGGGCGAGACCAACCACAACGGCGCGCACATATTCGCGGTAAACGTTTTCCGGAATCGTGAAACTACCGGGATAAGCATCGAGCGATCCGGTAAACCCGTAGGGAACCACCGGCGCAATCATCGCATTCACGCGCGGTGCGATTTCGCGCGCCATCGCCACCGGAATTATGATGTCGGTTCCGTTGGCAGTAACGCCGTGCGGCTCCATTGTTCCGAGCGGCAATAACACGGTGTTGATTTTCGCCGGGTACCCACTCGCGAAATTCCATCCAGTTGATCCGCTCCATCTCTCGCGTCGTCGGACCAGCCGTTTTTCTTCGCGAAACTTTCATCGACCAGCGGTTTCGGACAGAAGCCGATCTTGAATTAGCTACTTCTTCTTCGGCTCTACCTTGCGGTAGAGCGTGGCCATGCTGATGCCGAGCATGCTGGCCGCTTTCTCGCGCGAGCCGTCGCAGTGCGCCAGCGTCGCTTCGATGTAATTGCGCTCCTGTTGCTGCACGAATTCATCGAGCGTTTGTCCGACCGGCATCGCTCGCGATCGCCTCATCGGTCTTTTCGCCTCTTGCGCGTGATCGACAATGTGCGGCGGCAAATCGCTCGGCAAAATCAGGTCGTTTTCGCACAAGCGCGCAGGCTCGCTCGATCGCGTTCTCCAGCTCGCGCACATTGCCGGGATAATCGTAGTGACACAAGAATATCGACCGCTTCCGGATCGATCTTCTTTGGTTCGCCGCCGGTCGCGCTCGCTTGTTTTTGCAAAAAATGATTCACCAGCAGCGGCACATCCTCGAGCCGCTCGCGCAACGGCGGAATCTCGACCGGAATGACCGCCAGCCGGTAATAAAGATCTTCGCGAAATGTTCCGTCTTTCAGTTTCGGCTGAAGCGCGTTCGTTCGTCGCGCCGACCACGCGCACATTGACCGGCGAGCTCTTGTTGTCGCCGACGCGCCGCACTTCGCGCTCCTGCAAAACGCGCAGCAGTTTCGTCTGCAACGGCGGCGCCATCGAATTCACTTCGTCGAGGAAAATCGTGCCGAGATTCGCTTCCTCGAACAGTCCGCGCTTGTCCGCGACCGCGCCGGTAAACGCGCCCTTCTTGTGACCGAACAATTCCGACTCGAGCAAATTTTCCGGCAGCGCGCTGCAATTGATCGCCACGAACGGATGATGCTGCCGGTTGCTGTTGAAATGCAAGACCGCGCGCGACCAGTTCCTTGCCGGTGCCGCTTTCGCCGACGATCAGCACGGTGCTGTCGGTGTCGGCGACTTTGTTGATCAGATTGTAAACGTGCTGCATCTTGCGGCTCGTGCCGATGATGTTCTCGAAGCGGTAGCGGTTCTTGAGTTCTTTGCGGAGATAAACGTGTCTCTCGCCGACTGCCGCCTGATAATCGAGCGCGCGTCTGCATGCGTCATTTGCAGCTCGTCGATCTTGAACGGCTTGGTCACGTAATCGTACGCGCCCATCTTCATCGCTTCGACCGCCGTCTCGACCGAGGCGTAACGCCGTGATCAAAATCACGGACGTCTGCCGGTGATGTTCGCGCACGTGCCGCAGCACGTCGAACCCGGTCATCGTTTCCATCTTGATGTCGGTGATCACGACTTGCGGGTTGAATGGCGTCGAGCTGCTCGACCGCTTTCGGGGCGGAGTTGAACGGGAAAACCTGGTGTCCTTTCTCGCGACAGAGCGTCACGATCACTTCTACCATCGCCGGTTCGTCATCGATAATTATGATTTTGGCCATAAAATCTCAGCGCGGAGAATATTTCAGTTTTGAGAAAAAGAAAGCGATTTTGAGAATTTTGCTGGTTAGGCCGAAATTCGGCCGTTAAGCATCGACCAACCGACAGCTCGATCGAATGCAATAGATTTCTTCGAAAACTGATGTCGATTTCGCGATGGGATCGCGATGAGGTCCGCGAGAAATCCTTGGCGAATTTTTCCAAGATGTTCTCTCCTGCTTCAACGCGCTCGCCGGATTCACCGTTACCATTTTCAAAATTTCCCCCGGTGCAACGCCTGGAAACTTCTTTTGAAACGCGCGCATCTCCGCGAACAAGCTCAGATCATCGTTGCTCGCGAGACTGTCCGTTCCGAGACAAATGTTGAATCCAAGCCCGTGCAGCTTCTGAAACTCAAACGGCGAATGTCCAAAATACTGGTGACTCCGCGGGCAGTGAACGATCGACGAACGATCCACCAATTTCTCCAGCCGGCCGAAATCGCCGCCTTTGAGCTCGTTCAGGTGCACGAGAAGGTAAGGGACAGTGCCCCCAATCGTCAGAAAACGTTCCACTGCTGTGCCCTTGCCGCAGTCCGTCATTTCTCTTCCAATCTCCTTGAGAAACTCATAAAGCGCTCCACTGGCATCTTGAAACATCAACAGCTCCTCGCGCGACTCAGCCAGATGTGTCGATAGCAAAATATTGTTGTGCCGAGCCACCTCCTCGCAACACCGATACAATTCCGCGGATGCGGTGAATGGCGCATGCGGCGCCAGGCCCCAATGCTTTTGTGATTTCAATCGTTCAACCGCAAAATCAACAAGCTCGCTGGCGCGGGCCGGATCGCGGACATCGATCAACTCAGCAAACCACCAGGTTCGAATCGGGGCTTCGACTTGCGAAACCAGTTCCGGAAACGCGGTCAGATTTGCCATTGTCGTCGTCCCGAACCGCTTCGCTTCGGCGAACCCTTCATTGATCGAACGAACGTAATCTTTTGACGACAGTTTGGCTTTCTCAGCGTTGATCGCACGAATCCAATCGCTGAACGATTTTTGCGGCGGGATTTTGCCGCGCAAACAGGTGTAATCGAGGTGACAATGCGCGTTGATTAATCCTGGCAAGCAGGCCTTGCTCCCCAAGATCGACAACTTCGTCGGCCGAATGCTTCTTCGTGATGTCGGAGAACTTTCCAACATCGATAATCCTGTCCGCCGCTACCACTACCGCGCCGTTGTCGATCGGCGGACCATCCATCGTCACGACAACTCGCGCGCGGATGATCATGCTGCGTTCGTTTCGCCTCTGACCACTTTGCGACATTCGGCCACGAGCAAATTGCACGCTTCCTGGACAAAGCAACGGAATCGCGTGCTCGCCGCGGCCAGTTTGGTCGCAGGCAGGATCAAATTTCTCCGGCGGCAACCTCGTTGATGGAGGGGCGCCGCTTTCATCGCGCTTCCACAAGATGGTTCGCAGACAACCTCCGTTCGATTCGCAGAAATTTCCGACCAAATCGTCAATTTGTTCGTCGGAAATTTTCGCCGCCACCCGATACATCCCCGATTGTCGATTCAACGTGTCTCGAAGTGGCGTCATCGTTAATCGATTCGCCTTCCATCTGGCGAGGGTCGCCAATCTACCTGGATAAAAATAGTCAAGCGCGCGCCGCAACTCGCCAAGGTCGGCAAGCTCCAGGAGCCAGCCGTGCCGTAGATTCGGGGCGGTTTTCAGTGGGCGATAGTTTCCGTCATCATTGTATCGAGCAATTTCAATCGCATCTTCGGGTTTCCGAAAGTTCTTAAGCTTGCCGCCAGGTCGATCATCCCGATGACACAACGCGAAACCGTTGCCGGCCGTTCGTTGGATTAGAACCTGACCGATCGATACGCTGTCGCTCAACGCCGACTCAAGCGTTGTCTCGATCGAATCCGGCATTGCGCCAGCTATGCCAAGCAATGCGCGATCAACCCAGCCGCGCGCTCGAGAAATTGCCGGTCTTCGTCGCCGAACGCGTTCACATTGTCACTTTCGGCGTCGAGCATGCCGACGATGTGGCGATTTTCGCCCTTGAGCGGGATGATGATCTCGGACCGGGTCGTATGGAACGCCGGCAGGTAACGTTTGTCTTTGTGAACATCTCCGACCACGATCGACTTGCCCGATTCCAGCGCCGCGCCGCATAATCCCTGACCGATTGGAAAGCGCGGATAGGCCGACGGTTCATTGCCGGTGCCGGCCAAAATCACAAATTCGTCCTTCACGATTTTATAAATAGCGATGAACCGGTAATCGCGTGCCGCCCGGATCATCTCCGCGACTTGTTTGACACTTTTCTTGGTACAGCCGCTGGCCAGAACGTAAGCCCCGATATCCTGCAGTTTCTTCAAGGTGTCGGCATGCATGGCGGCTTCAGTAGGTCAGGAAAGATTGCGAGGCCGGGCGGGCGCGCAACTTTTCTTCGGCGGTTAAAATTGCGGGTCCCAGTCCGGATGAAAAACTGGCCGCCTGGATAGCTCGTTTTAGAGATTCGAAATTACAGGCCTCCTTCACGATTCCCTGCACCGAGGCGACGATCTGCCGGTGATTGTTCCTCGCAAATTGGATGAGTTTCATAATCGCTCCCCGGCTCTGGTTGCGAGTTCCACGATAATGTCGGCGATCCGCGGATCAGTGCCAATCGAACTGGCATAAAAAAGCGAGCGGTTGTCGATTTGATACGGCCCTCGTTGGAAGATGTCCCGGCCTTTTTTCGCGGGCGAGGTCGATCCTTCCTCGGTGATTCCCAGCAACACCGGAATATCTTCGTAACTGTGAAGCCCGTCCGAAATAAAGAACGGGACTACGACGACGTTGGGCGTGCTGGTGAGCAATTTCCAATCGGACACGAGCGGAAATTCTTCCATGTAAACATTGAGCACATTCGCGTAACGCCCGAGCGCGCGAATTTTTTCCGCTTCCCGCTTCGCCGCCACCGCGCTGTTTTCGTTCAAGTCCGTTCCGTGGGCGACGATCAAGAAACTGGTCGCGTTTTCCGGAACGTTTGGGGCAATCTCTCGCGCGCGCTGCACCAGTAACTCGGTCATCAGAGGATGATTGCCAACCGGCTCGGCGTAACACCACGTTTGACCGTCCGCGCGCCGGGTAACCTTCCCGTTCAGCTCGAGCTCCCGCGGGATGACCGTTTGTGTGAAATAACCTTCGCTGATGAAGTTTGGCACCACGCAGACTTCGCGAATCGTTTGCGGGTCGAACAACAAGCGAGCGTCGCGCAAGCTCGGCTCCTCTTTCCAAAACGCGCACTGGACTTCCCCAAAAATGTTTCGCCGCCGGATTTCAGCCGCGTGCCCGAGCGTCGGCGCGCTCGAGTCAGGGTTGACCGTCGAACCATGGCCAACGATCAACAAACCGGCGTCAGGTTTGCTTTCCACGCCCCATAATTAACCACGAAGAACGCGAAGGGCACGAAGCTTTCAACAGAATATCCTTCGTGATCTTCGTGTCCTTCGTGGTAAAATTTCCCGATGAAATTCCGGACTTACAAAAACACCGACCTGGCCGTCAGCGAGGTCGGCTTCGGGCTGTGGACGATCTCGACCGGTTGGTGGGGAAATTTTACCGAGGGCGAAGCGATCGCGCTCATGCACAAGGCGTTCGACCTTGGCGTAACGTTTTTCGACGCCGCTGACACTTACGGGAACGGCCTGAGCGAAGAATTGATTGCCAAGGCGTTTCCGAAACAGCGAGACGAGATCATCATCGCGACCAAGGTCGGCTACGATTTCGTGCACCACGGTGAGGCGCGCGGGCGCGGTCAGCGCGAAATTCCGCAGGATTTTTCGCCGGAAGCGATTGAACGCGCGACCGATGCCGCGCTTAAAGCGATTGAAGACCGATCGCATCGATCTGTTGCAGCTGCACAACATCCGGATGGAGCAGATTTACGACGACGCGCTTTGGAAAACGCTCGAGAAATTAAAATCGTCTGGAAAGATTCGTTACTACGGGATCGCGCTCGGTCCGGCGATCGGCTGGCTTTACGAAGGCGCGAATTGCATTCGCGAGCGCGACATCACGAGCGTGCAGCACATTTACAACATGCTCGAGCAACATCCCGGCCGCGCAATGCAGGACGCGGCCACCGAAGCGGGCAAGGACACGATGTTCCTGATTCGGGTGACGCATTCGTCCGGAATGCTGGAGGGCAAATACACCGCCGACACAATTTTCCCGCCGACCGATCATCGCAGCCATCGTCCCCGCAGTTGGCTCCTCAACGGGGTCAAGAAGATCGACAAGTTGCGTTTTCTCGAAAATTCCGACCGCACACTCGGACAAGCGGCGCTGCAATGGCTGCTCGCGGACGATCGCGTCGCCTCAACGTTGCCGAACATTTACAACGAAGAACAACTCGTCGAGTTCGCGAAAGCGCCGGACTGTCCGCCGCTCACGCGCCGACGATCTCGCAAAGATCGACAATCTTTACTCCGAAAATTTCGGTCTCGAACCCGAAGCAACCGAAGTTCAAAGGCACCATGGAGCTGCCGAACAGAAACGGCAGCGTGCCTAATCTGACCGATCGTCTTCTACGCGGTTGGGCCGCGGCGAATCTCCTGGGCCGGTTCGTCGGCGCCCACGGTTCGTCGCCGCAGACGGCCTTTGTAAACTTCCTTGAAGATATCGGCGATCATCGGCGCGGCCACGGTGCCGCCGTGGACTTTGCTGCCGACATCGCCTTCGTAAAGCGCGGCGAACGCGTATCGCGGTTGATCGGCGGGCAAAAATCCGGCGAACCACGCTGCGGTGCGTTCCTTGTTCTTCGGACCCCATTGCGCGGTGCCGGTTTTTCCCGCGACTTCAACACTATCCAGATTGCGCTTCATGCGCAGTGCCGTTCGGACCATTGACGACATCGATCATTCCTGTGCGCACTTCGTCCATGGTCGTCCGCCGAAATATCGAGCGTGCGTTTTTCGCGCACCTGATAGGCGGTCACGATTTCGTTGATCAACGACTGCACCTGTCGCACCAGACGCGTTTGATAAAATGTGCCGCCGTTGGCAATGATCGCCATCGCCTGCGCCATTTGCAGCGGCGTGACCTGCGTGTCGCCCTGTCCGATCGACAGGTTCGCGATGTCGCCATTGAGCAATTTTGCGGCCGTGCGTCGCTTTCATGTATTCGTCGTTCGGCACGCGCCCTTCCGCTTCGCCGCGCAACGGAATGCCGCACTTCGCGCCAAATCCAAGTTTCAGCGCCCAATCGATGATCGGCTCCGCGCCGGTCTTGATTCCGACCTGATAAAACCAGGTGTCGCACGATTCGGTGAGCGCCTGGACGAAATTCAGCGCACCCGATCGCCTTTTTTCCAATTGTGAAAGGTGAGATTGCCAATCTCGATCGCCGGAACGCATTGATACATATCGTCCGAATGGACCGCGCCGGCTCTCCAGCGCGGCAATGCCGACCGCGACCTTGAACGTCGAACCCGGCGGATAGGACGAGCGAAACGCGCGCGGCAATAGCGGAATGTCGGGATCGTCCTGCAATTGCTTGAATTTCTCCGCCGAAATCGACGGGACGAAAACGATTCGGGTCGTAAGTCGGCCATGAAGCCATCGCCAGAATGTCGCCGTCCGTTGGATCGACAATCACGATCGCGCCGCGCTTGGCTTTCGCCGCGAGCGCTTTTTCCGCCAACTCCTGAAGACGCAGATCCAGCGTCGTTACGATGTTGTTCCCGGGAACGGCGGGGTTGATCAATTTCTCGGACGTCTTTCGACCGTCTTTGTCGAACGTCAGCTTGTATTCGCCGTGCTTGCCGGTGAGCAATTCGTTGAAGGTTTGCTCGAGGCCTTCGCGCCCTTCCGTTTCCGGCCAAAGCGTTTCGTGATTGTCGATGATCCCGTCGAGATTGCGGCCGGTCTTCCCGGTGTAGCCAATGATTTGGCCGGCCACTTTGCCGTTCGGATAAATCGCGAACATAAATCGGCCGCACAACCAGCGAATCTTTGGCACGATCCTTGACCGCGTCGTACTCCGTCTGGCTCAGATTTTGCGCGATCTCCAACGGCAGGATTCCGCGGTTGTGATAATGGCGCAGGATCGCGTCGTCGGAAATCTTGATCTGGACGCCCGATTAGCTTGGTCGCCTTGTCGATCTTTTCCCGGGCAAAGCCGACCGCCTTGCGTGTCGGAAAAATCGAGCGGCGTTGGAAAACTGATCGCGAGATTGTAACTGACTTTGTTCTGAGCAAGCGGCAGACCGTTGCGATCGGTGATTTGGCCGCGCGGCGCTGGAATATCGAGAATGTAGGTCCGCGCCAGCTTTTGCGTTTCGAAGGTTGGGATGATCGTCTCTTCGTCTGGCGGTCGGGGGCAGGCTCGGGCTCGGCGTAGCCGACCGGCGGCAGACGACTTGCGCCCAAAACTAAACGCCGATAGCAACGGCGACAGCAGAATTACGGCCCAACCCTTCATCGCAAGATCGACATCTTTCGGTTGCGCAATACTGCGCGTCAATGCCGCTGCAGAAAGCGATGCACTTCTTCCGCCAGTTTTCGTCCAATCCCTTCGGTGGCGGCAATTTGATCGACGCTCGCTTTGCGCAGGCGATTGACCGAGCCAAACTTCCGAAGCAGAAGATTTTTCCGGTTCTGACTCACGCCCGGGCAATCATCGAGAATGCTTTCGTCGATTCGCTTCTTCAGCAGCAGCTGATGATAAGCGTTCGCGAACCGATGCGCTTCATCGCGAATTCGCTGCAAGCAGATGCAACGCGCCGGAATCGGCAGGCAATTGCAGCGGCATCGCCCGCCCTGGCCGATAAATTTCCTCATGCTCTTTCGCCAGACCGATGATCGGCAAATCGTGCAAGCCGAGTCGCTGCAATTCGCGGCAGGCCGACGAAAGTTGTCCTTTGCCACCATCGACAATGATCAGGTCCGGTAAACGCACCGGAACAAACTGCGGATTGCGGATTGCGGATTGCGGAATAACATGAGTTTCGAGTCGGCGAGCAGTTTCGAACGCATTTTCCTGCGAATGCTGCGGCGAAAAATCGATATCTTCTCTTTCCACATTCCGCAGTCCGGTTTCCGCAATCGATAAGAGCACTCGCGAATATCGCCGCCGCACCACTTCCGCCATGCTGGCGAAATCATCCTGACCCTCGCACGGTACGGACGCGATACCGCCGATAACAATTCTTGTCCGGCACGCCGTCGCGGAAACAAACCATCGAAGCGACCACGTGCGTCGTGGAAATGTTCGAGATATCGAAACATTCCATCACCCGCGGCAGCCGCGGCAATTGCAATGCATCAGCCAACGCCTGCACATCGGCGATCGGATCGATCGCGCTCGGCAAACGTGCCTCGCGTGAATCGGCGCGTCGATCTGGTCGTTTCGCGCACATCGTCAATCATGTTGCGAAGCTCGGCCGCTTTCTCGAAATCCATCTTCTCGGCTGCTTTGCGCATCTCCGTCTTCCAACATGTCAATCATCTCGCGCGATTGACCTTCCAGAAATTCGCACGCTTGCGCGACACGCTCCGCGATATTGCTCCGCAGTGATTTCGCTCAAACGAACCGGCACCTGGTAAGTCGAGGATTTCAATTCGCGTTCGCTCGGCGCGCCCCGGCCAAACGTCAGCACGCCAAATTTCTTGCGCATCAAATTCAGCGTCTGACGTAGCGCACCGGCAGCCGCAAACGGTCCAAAATAGCGTGCGTTGTCATTTTTCTTCAACCGCGTCAGTCGAAACCGCGGCCATTCTTCCGACAGCTCGACTTTGACCAACAGGAACCGCTTATCGTCTCGAAACGAAATGTTGTAGCGCGGCCGGTACTCCTTGATCAGCTTGCCTTCGAGCAACACCGATTCGGCCTCGCTGCGGACCATATGAGTCTCAAAATCCCAGGTCGCCTCAAGCAACGCGCGTGTTTTCAAATCGGCCTGCGCCAATTTCGAAGGCAAGAAATAAGAACTGACCCGCTTTCGAAGATCGCGCGCTTTGCCGACATAGATCACGCGGTTGAATCGATCGCGCATCAGGTACACACCCGGCTTGTGCGGCACTTCGTGCACTTTTTTCTGCAAATCCGGTTTTTGTTTGCGTGAAACGGCCATCGAATCAGCCGGTAATGTACGCGCCACTCCTAAGATCGACAATTGCGTCCAGAAATCTTAAGCCGCCCGCCGTCGTGGCGACGCTGACTGAACCATCATCAGCTCACTGACGTTTTCCGGCGTAAGCAAACCCACCAGGCGTTTCATACTGTCGAGCACCGGCACGGCCGGGCAATTGCACTCCTGCATGATCCGAAACGCTTCTTCAAACCGCGTTCCGGTCGTGACGGTCGGGATGTCCCGCCTCATCACATCGCCAACGCGAATCGAGCCATCGTCTTTCCGAAGGGCCCCGATCAAGTCGTGCCGGGTCAGAATCCCGGCAACATTTCCACTTTCGTCGAGCACCGGAAAATCGTGCTGCGACGTCGCCAGCAAAGCGTCCACTGCTTCCTGTAGCGTCGCCGTCTCGGGCAATGTGCGAAATTCGCGAACCATCGCGCTCGAAACCGGGAATCGTCGTGATACATCGCGCATTTGCGCGAGAGCCGCTTCCTGTGACGCGCCGAGATAAACAAAAAGTGCGATGAATATCAGAAAAGGATTGCGTGGGTAGAGTCCCGGAATTCCGAAGAGACCGACAATTCCAAAAAGGAAAGCGAACGCTTGCCCTACGGTTGCAGCGATTTGAGTGGCTCGTGCATAAGTCATCCGGGTCGCGAGCAAAGCGCGGAGAACGCGGCCGCCGTCCATTGGAAATGCCGGAATCAGATTAAACAACAGCAGGAAAACGTTGAGCTTAAAAATGTTTACCACCCAGTCATCGCCTTGAATAGGAGCAGTAAGATTTGCCACGCCTCTTCCCGCAACGACTACAAATAGTGATAAAGCGATAATTGCCGTCACCGCCGGTCCGGCTGCAGCGATCACCAGTTCCTGTTTCGGTTCTTCTGGAATGCGTTCTAACCGCGCTACTCCTCCGATTGGCAAGAGGGTAATGTCCGGCGTGTTGATGCCGTATGCTTTCGCCGCCAGCGCGTGACCAAACTCGTGCAGCACCACGCAGAGGAACAACAGAAGCACAAAAATCGCCGCAGACGTCGAGCTGAGCGCAACCCAAGCGATCAACAAGAGAAAAGTGATGTGGATGCGTAACTGGATGCCGGCAATCCGGACGACGGGAATAGACCAGCTCATGGAAGCACTTTCGTTCGTCTTTTAGTCGCGCGCCAGAAGTGTTGAAGATGGCTCGCTCGCAATTGAAACTGGAGTGTGATGGAGTTTGTTGATGTTGCCATTGTCGGCGCTGGCCCAGCGGGTTCAACCTGCGCTGCGTTCTGCGCGGCCGCAGGGTTGCGGGTGGCCCTGATTGAACGTGAAAAATTTCCGCGCGAAAAGGTTTGCGGCGATTGCCTTAATCCCGCGTGCCTGTCAGTTTTGCAACGGCTCTGCCCGGGGGATCAAATTCAAAATTGGTCGCACGCGATTGTCGAAGGTGTCGATTTCATCCCGATTAACGGACAACGAGTCAAAGTAAATTTTCCCAGTGGCACCCAATTCATCACGATCAAGCGCAGCCTTCTTGATAACGCATTGCTCAAGCGCGCCGGTGAACTCGGCGCCCGTGTTCACGAGGAGGCAACCGTCGTCGCGCTTCACCAGACCCGCGACCGCGATTGGAAGATCGATATCGTTCGCGAAACATTTCTCGCCCGCATTTTGGTCGGCGCTGACGGACGAAATTCGACGGTGGCGCGACTTTGCAACCTGCTTCCACCGCTCGAGCGAGAACGAATCGCCTTGCAAGCGCACATTCCATTGCCGCCCAATTTCGGAAATCGCATCGTCTTGCAGTTTTTAGCCGAAGGTTATTCCGGTCAGGCACCTGTGAACGATCGTGAGCTCAATCTCTGTCTCGTGGGTACGCCACCCACCATGCCATCCATTAGAACCTGGGCTGAGAAGCGCTTCAATCTCCCGGCTACTCAATCGTGGCGCACAATCACTCCGCTTACCCGCGCACCGATTCCACCGGCCCGGGAAAATCTATTCTTTATCGGCGACGCGGCGCGAGTGGTCGAGCCGTTCACTGGCGAAGGAATCTATTACGCGCTGCGCTCAGGCGAGCTCGCTGCAAACGCCATTGCAAAAATCATGACTGGTGAAGATCGACAATTGATCGTGCAGAAATTCACCCGAGATCATCGCGCGATGTATCGCGGTCGATTATGGATCAACCATGTCGCCCGTAAAGCGGTGCTCCATTCGCGATTTGCGTCACGATTAGCGAACCTTGCCGGAGTCAGTGGTCCGGTCCTCCGCTCATTAACAAGAAAAATAGTCAGCGCGCCTTAACAACTTGAATGCATTCAAGTTTGGATAGGGGTGCGAGTCGGATGCGCTTTATTGCGACGTTCGGGACCTAATCGTTGGCGAAAGCGAGAGATCGTCAGATCGATTGCCGCGCCGCCTTGACCGTATTCGACATCAGCATCGCGATGGTCATTGGCCCAACACCGCCCGGAACCGGCGTGATTGCTTTCGCCTTTGGCGCCACTTCGTCGAACGCAACATCACCCACGAGCCGGTAGCCGCGTTTGTCGCTTTTGTGTTCCACACGGTTGATGCCGACATCGATTACGACTGCGCCTTCACGAACGTGATCAGCTTTCACAAAGTGTGCGCGCCCGATCGCAGCGATCAAAATGTCCGCCGAGCGCGTGATCGCTTCCAGATTCTTGCTCCGTGAATGAACAACGGTCACTGTCGCGTCCCCGCCTTTGGCTTTTTGCATGAGCAACAAGGCGACCGGTTTTCCAACGATCATGCTGCGTCCGAGAACGACCACGTGCGCTCCCGCGATGTCGATCTTGCTCTCAATCAGCAAGCGTTGAACGCCGAGCGGGGTGCAAGGCACAAACCCGGTCGGATCGCCCATTGCGAGCTTGGCCACATTGAGCGGATGAAAACCGTCCACATCCTTGGCCGGATTAAGCGCTCGCACAATCGCTGTTTCGTCGATTTGTTTCGGCGGCGGAGATTGGACCAGAATTCCATGAACAGCAGCATCCCGATTTAGTTCTTCAACGCGCGCCAGCAATTCTGCCTGACTCGTTGATTCCGGCAGCTCGAGTTTGACGGAATGCAATCCCAGCTCGCGGCTCATTTTGTCTTTTGAGCGAACGTAGGCGCGCGATGCCGGGTCGTCGCCCACCAGCACCACCGCAAGTCCGGGCGTCACGCCCTTGCTTGTCAGGTGGGCGATTTCGCCGCGAAGATCGACATAGACTTTTTCGGCAATAGCGCGGCCGTCGATCAAATTCCCCATCAGCCGACCTTAATTGAGCTAGCGGCGTTCAACCAGCGACATCAGCGCGTTTTGCAACCGCTGGCGCTCAGCTGCGAATTCTTGGTCGGTCGAGGTGGATCTTATTCGCTCGGGCTGGCCAATGATCACGCGCACTTTCGAAAATGGCTTGGGAATGATGAACCGGTCCCAGCTCTTGACCCGCCAGCAGCTGGAATATTCCATGTTCATCGGCAAAACCGGCGCGCCGGTTTTTTGGGCAAGAAAAATAATGCCAGGCCCAAGTTCATAGGCCGGACCACGCGGGCCGTCCGGCGTAATCACCACGTCGCGCCCGCCGCCAAGCACGGCGCTAAGTTGAAGGAGGCCGCTTGCTCCCAGCTTCGAACTCGAACCGCGGACAACTTCGTAGTCGAAACGGTGGATGGCGTCACTGAGCAAATCGCCGTCGCGACTCGCGCTGATCAAGGCCGCGCCAAGGCGATTCGGGAAAAAACGCCGAAGGACAAGCGGGAAAATCAACAGTCGATTGTGCCAGAGAGCGCCAATGTAATTCTCCACGACTGGCTTACCGACGATGCCTGCACGGTCGTTGATTTCATAGCGCAACGTGCGCCCAAGCACTTTCAAAAGACAAAATCCGAACGCGATTAACCAGCGCGCTTTCCAACCTTCGATCTTCAAGGTTTTTTGCGTGCGCCACGGCGCGCGGGTTGATCGGCCCAGCGATAGGCACGCGAGCTAGGCAGCCCAATCTGATCGAGAATGCGCCACACTACAGTGTCGATAACATCAGTGACAGAAGCCGGCCGGCTGTAAAACGATGGAATCGCAGGAAGCACGACAGCGCCAGCTTCGAGAAGCGTGACCACGTTGCGCGCATGGATTAAATTCCACGGCGTCTCTCGCGGAACGAGGACAAGCTTGCGTCGCTCTTTCAAAAAAACGTCAGCCGCGCGAAGCAGCGCGGTATCACTGGAGCCGGACGCAATCCGGCCGATCGTTGCCATTGAACAGGGGACGATAACCATCGCATCAAATTTCGCGGAGCCGCTGACAAACGGAACGTTGAGATCATTTTCGGCGTGCTGTGCGATACCCTTTGGAACTTTGAAAGCGCCAATCTCTTCTCTTGCTACTTGGTTGGCGTGACCGCTCATGACCAAATGAATCTCGTGCGCCGCGGGATCGATTTGGTCGAGCAATCGTTGCAGATAAATCGACCCGCTGGCGCCGGTGGCCGCGATAACAAGTTTCATCCGCGAAGAGTTTGAATTTAATCCGTTAAGGGGGCAATAAGATACACGATGGTTAAGAAACTGTTACACACTCGCTACCGGGTGAAGGACTTGGAGAAGACGGTCCGTTTTTACAAGGACGTGCTCGGCCTCCAGGAAACACGCAGGCACACATCTGGCCGCGGTTCACAATTAGTTTTTCTCAAAGCGCCAGAAAGCGAAGAGGAAATCGAACTCTGCAAATTCGACGAAAGCGGACCGGTCGTGGTTGGCCCCGATCTGACGCATCTCGCGTTTGAGGTCGACGACCTGGATAAATTCGCGCGCGAATCGGCGGCGAAAGGCTATCCGCTGTCCGACGGCCCGCATAAGACCCCTGGCGGGAGCGCCATTGCCTTCATCGACGCACCGGAAGGCTACGAGATTGAATTGATCCAGCCCGGCAAAGATTTGTAGGCGTGGCTTGCGCGAATTGAATCTTTGTCGCTAATTGCCGCCGCATGAAACGCTGGTCTCGCATCGCAGTCAGCTATGTCGCGATCTGCGCCGCTAGCATTTGTCTCGCAGTTGAGCCGACGGCGATTCCACCGGACGAAGAAAACTCGAATGCAGTTCGACCAACTGGCGTTCCGAGTCGACAGCATTCAAAGCCTAAATCGACAGCCACAGCGAATTCCAATTCGGAGACCGCATCGACCGCGACCCCGCGGGTTCGCCGGGCACGTCGCGCGACGCCAAAACAACGCGATTCTGACGACGATGCGGTCTCGATCCAGGCGGTTCCGGGCTCTATTCCAAAGACAACGGCCAATTCGGTCATCGTGATCGATGTCAGCAATGGTCAGGTGCTCTACGAGAAAAATGCGGACGCGATTCGCGCACCAGCAAGCACAACGAAACTGTTGACCGGATTGATAGTCGCTGAGAGCGGAAATCTCGACCGGCCAGTGACCGTGCAACAAACCGATACTTTGGCGGAGCCAGTGAAGTTAAATATCACCCCGGGCGATACCTATTCGCGGATCGATCTTCTGCGCGCGCTCTTGGTTAAGAGTCCAAACGACGTCGCGCGCTGTTTGGCGCGCGATAACGCCGGCAGCATTGAAGCGTTCGCCGAAAAAATGAATCAGCGCGCGTTCGCCATCGGCGCGCGTAACTCACGCTGGGTCAATCCGAACGGGTTACCCGATGCGCGCCAATATTCGACTGCGCGCGATCTTTCAACGATCGCCCGCGTAGCTTATGCGAATCCACTGATCCGCTCCATCGTTTGTCTGCCGCAGCTGAATTTTCGCTACGCTAACGGGCGAACCCGGGAACTTGAAAATACGAATAAGCTTCTAAAGCGGCTGCCTTACTGCAACGGCATGAAAACCGGCTACACCGAAGCCGCCGGAAAATGTTTGATCGCAAGCGGCTCCCGGCCCGGCAAGGACATCATCGTGGTCGTTCTAGGGGACAGTCACTCGGGCGTTTGGCGTGACGCTGGCGCATTGCTCGCCTGGGCGCTATGGAACCCATCCGCAGGCTAATCGATTACGCGCGGCAGCTGGACTAAACGCCGGCCTGTTATGGCGTGCGGGATGAAGCCCAATCACGCAGCAGCGGGTCGGGCATCAACGCGGGATTGTGATCAACATCCGCAGGCGCGTCAGCCGGAACATCTTCCGGGCCTTCAGCTGGAGGCGCTGGTTCCTCACCGGGAACGCCGGGCGAGGTTGCGTTGCTGGCGTACTTCGCCGTCAAACGCTGTTCGAGCGTCTGATTGGCAGCTGTGGTCTGAGAGGTCGATGAGCAAGCTGGCAGGAAGGCGAGACCGAGCAGACAAAAGGCGATTTCAATTTTCATGGCGCAAAACTTTAAATCAGTGACGCGCTTATAATTACTATAATTCAGCCGCGAATGGCAAGCACTTTTCTTCCTTTCACAAAAAGCGGCTCAAAATCGGTCCTAACTTCTGGATTGTTGCCTTTGGCCAAAGCCCCCGTCCCGTCGTCATGGCAGCGTCCAATCCAGAGTGCTCCGGCCAGGTGGCTTCAGTCGGAATTCGTGGGATCGCCTCGACCAGGACCTTCTTCGCCGTCTCCGCATTGGCGGTTAAATGGCTAAACACGGTCTGTGCCGAAACCGGCTCTTCCTCAGTCTTCCAGCAATCGTAATCCGTAATCATCGCCATCGTCGCCAAGGCGATCTCCGCTTCGAGCGCCAATTTGGCTTCTGGCAAGTTCGTCATCCCGACTACGTCAAAACCGTGGCGCCGGTTCAACTCCGACTCCGCTCGCGTGGAAAACGCCGGGCCATCCATATTCACGTAAGTACCGCCGTTGTGAGCCCTGACGCCAACTTTCCTCGCCGATTCGTTCAGCAAATTCCGCAGGCGTCCGCTGATGGGCTCCGCAAATGAAATGTGCGCCGCGATTCCGTCGCCAAAAAACGTGTGGACCGCCCGCGAGCTCGACCGGTCGTAAAACTGTGACGGCAACAGGATGTCACGCGGTTTGTATTTCTCCTGCAAACTGCCGACCGCCGTCACGGCGATGATCCAGCGGACGTTGAGCGACCGCATCGCGAAAATGTTCGCGCGATGATTTAATTCGTGCGGCAGAATCCTGTGACCGCGTCCATGCCGCGGTAAAAAGTAAACCTGGCGGCCGCTGATCGTGCCTCCAATTAAAACATCGGACGGCGAACCAAACGGCGTTTCGATTTTGTGTTCGATCGCATCGCGCAGCTGCTCCATTTGGTACAACCCGCTTCCGCCGATGATACCGATTGCCGGTGCACTTTTCATTAGCAGCGAGATTTAAATGGAAAGATCAATCACTTGGAAACGTAATAATGAATGATGAAACCTGTTTTCGTTCGGTTGAGCTTTTTGGGTGTCTGCTTGTCTCTTTGCGCTTGCGAGTCTCAAATCGCCAGTCATGGCGAAGGTCCTACCGGTGCCGGCTTCGCACAGGCACCCACAGATCGGCCGGGGCTTGGAACCAAGTGGGGCGAAACCCGCGGATCGCGGGTTGAGTTCACACATTTTCGTCGGGCGGAGTCGGCGCATCCCATCGCGACAGCCGCGATTTATTACAACGATGCAGCCGGTATCCAAGCAATGGCAAACACGGTGGCGTCGCAAAGAATCTGGCCGATGCTGCCTCCTCGGGCGCAGAGCCTCGTCTCCGTTGGCTTAAAGGATCCGATCGGTCGCTTTTATCCGGGCTTCATGGCCGGCGACCGTTGGTTCGTGGTTGGGCAGGAGGGTCGCCGCTATTCGATCGTTGTCCGGAACAAAACCGAACTGCGTCTGGAAGTCGTTCTCTCGGTTGATGGCTTAGATATTCTGGATGGACGGAAAGCGTCGATTCGGAAACCCGGATACATCATGTCGCCGCAATCCGAGTTACGAGTCGAGGGATTTAGACAGAGCACCGAATCAGTGGCCGCCTTTCGATTCAGTCCAGTTCGTGAATCATACGCAGCCGAGAAGTATCATAACACAAAGAATGTCGGAGTTATCGGAATTGCGCTTTTCAATGAAGTTGGGACGAATCCCTGGGCTGAACGGGAAGTCCAGAGACGATTGAATGCGAATCCTTTTCCCGGACGGTTTGCAACGCCTCGGTAAAGGTTGATATCGTCAAAGCCGTAGCGTACCGCGGCTGACAGTGTATTATTTCGCCCGCTGATGCCCAAGTTTTTCATCAAAACCTACGGCTGCCAGATGAATGAGCGTGACTCGGAACAGGTCGCGCATTCGCTTATCGAACGCGGCTACCAACGCGCCGATTCTGAATCGGACGCCGACGTCGTGTTACTGAACACTTGCAGCGTCCGGGATATGGCCGACCAAAAGGCGCTCGGCAAAATGAGAATGCTCGGGCGAATCGCCAAAGAGCGCCCCCATGTTGTCTTTGGTTTCCTCGGCTGCATGGCGCAAGCTCGCGGGGCTTCGCTACTCAAGAACCTGCCGCACGTCGATCTCGTTGTCGGCACGCAGAAGTTTCATCGAGTTGCAGATTACATAGACAACGCCCTGGGGAAAAACCGTTCTCGCGCGATGGACGATCCGCGATTTTCCATCGTCGACGTCGAAGAGGAAACGGGGTCCCAATCGACAATCCACAGCCAGGAAATCGCACCGAAACAGGCAACAGCGTTCGTGTCGATCATGCAGGGATGCAACATGCACTGCACATTTTGCATCGTGCCGCAGACGCGGGGCGCAGAGCGCAGCCGTTCGATCCAGGAAATTGTCGCCGAGGTTCGCGAGCTTGTTTCACGCGGCGTAAAAGAAGTGACGTTGCTCGGACAGATCGTCAATCTCTACGGCAGGCATGAGCTTCCAAACGTCGACAACAAGAGTCCGTTCGTGCAATTACTCGAAGCAGTGCATGAAGTTGCTGGCCTGGCGCGGCTCCGCTTCACTTCACCGCATCCGATCGGCTTTCGTGCAGATTTGATCGACGCCTACCGGCGGTTGCCAAAATTGGTCGACCACCTCCACCTGCCCGTTCAATCGGGTTCAAATAAAATCCTGAAGGCAATGCATCGTACCTACACCGCCGAGAAATACATCGATCTTATGCACCGTGTACGTGAGGCCAGGCCCGGAATCGCTGTGACAACTGACATAATCGTCGGATTTCCGGGCGAAACGGAAGGCGATTACGAACAAACGAAAAGACTCGTGGAGCAAGTGCAGTTCGACAATGCGTTCGTATTTCGCTATTCGCCGCGTCGCGACACGCCAGCTGCGGAAATGCCCGGCCAGATTGAGGAACGGGTCAAAGAAGCCCGTAATCATGATTTGCTCGAGGTCGTCAACGAGTGCGCACGACGAATTAACACACGCTTAATCGGCCACACTCTTGAAATTCTTTGCGAGGGTCCGAGCAGAACCAACCCGTCGCGCTTGATGGGACGCACCCGCACGAACAAGATCGTTTTGTTTGAGAACGTCGAAGATCTCGCGGGCGCACTTGTCGATATTCAGATCGAGCGCGCGACCGGATTCAGCCTTTATGGAACGCCGATGACTGACGACCTCCGAACCACCAGCGCCGCAGCATGATTTACGATCTCAATCTGAAAACCGCTGGATTGATAATGGGCGCGCTGCTCGTCCTCATAAGTTTGCCGGGATTCGTAAAACCCACGCTCATCCAGGATTGGCTAAGGCGTCTGCCCCGCTCCCGAGTCGCCGGTGTTTTCCTTCTCACAGTCGTCCTGGTTTGGTCGTTCTGGTTGCTTGCTACCATGGAAATGGGCGAATTCTCCAGCTTTCGGCGGCCACTCCTGCTGGCACTGCCAATTGGCTATCTGCTCGTAATTCGATTCGTCGACGAATTCCTGGCTGTCCGCGCGCTCGGAATTCTCTGCCTGCTCGCCGCGGAACCGCTGCTTGAGGCCGCCTTCTTCCGTTACGAGACAAGTCGACTGCTCGTAACAGTGCTGGCGTATTTGCTCATCATTGCCGGATTGTTCTGGGTCACGATGCCGTATCTGTTGCGCGATCAAATCAATTGGAGCGCGCGAAGCGGCATTCGCTGGAACAGCCTTCATGTGTGCACCGCAGCCTATGGCATCGCGCTGTTGGCCTGCGCTTTCACGCAATACTGATTCTGGATTGAACCGCATCCTGGTGATTCGCGGCGGCGCGATTGGTGATTTTATCCTGACCCTTCCGGCGATCAGAGTGTTGCGAGACTCACATCCCGCGGCACACATTGAAGTTCTTGGTTACAAGCACATTGCGCTGCTGGCAAAAAACCGATTCTATGCCGATCAAATCTTCTCGATCGAATCGGCAGCACTCTCCAGATTCTTTGCCAAAGATGCTGACCTGCCGCACGAGCTGGCAAGGTATTTCGCCAGTTTCGATCTCATTATCAGCTATCTCCACGATCCCGACCAGATTTTCGAAGCGAATCTGCAACGGAGCGGTTCAAAGAAATTTATCCGTGGGCCGGCAAAGATCGAAAACTCCGCTCACGCGACTAGACAACTCGCGCGCCCGGTCGAGGAGCTCGGCTTATCGGTCTCAGATTTTGCGCCAAGAGTTTTTCCTTCGGAGGCGGACCGACATCGCGCAGCGGAATTTCTCCTTGGATTGACCACGCCGATCGTTGCGCTTCATCCTGGAAGTGGGAGCGAGAAGAAGAATTGGCGGCTACAAAACTGGATCAAACTCGGAAGCTACATCCACGAGAATCTCGCGGGGTCGCTTGTGATCGTTTCCGGCGAAGCCGAGCAATCGCAAACAAAAAAGCTTCAGACAATCTTTGATAATTCGCGGACCCGGTTCGCGAACTCATTGCCGTTGCCGCATCTGGCTGCTGTTCTGGAAAAGACAATCTTTGTTGGGCACGATAGCGGCATTTCGCACCTGGCCTCGGCGACCGGTGCTGAATCGATTCTACTCTTCGGCCCGAGCGATCCGGCTGTTTGGGCGCCATTAAATAAAAACGTCCGCGTGATTCACGCTCCAAGCGGAGACCTGTCGCGCCTCGATGTTGAGCGTGTACGGCAGAGACTCGATCAGGAACTGATGCGCATCGGCATCAGCACGTAAAGAAACGGCGTCTGGATTTTCAATACGCCGGGGCTCATTTCGTCGATCAAATCGAGAAAGACTTCGTCTTCGGTCAGATTGCGCAGCGGGGCCATCAGAAATTCCGGATTGAAGGCGATCGAGAAATCGCGGCCTTTGTATTGCACCGCGAGTGATTCCTTCGCTTCGCCGACTTCGGGGGTGTTGGCCGTGATGTCGATGTTATTCTTGCTGAAACTGAGCTTTATGGAGTTCGACTTTTCACTCGCTAAAAGCGACACGCGCCGCAGCGAATTAAGCAGGGTCTCACGCTCGAGGGTTACGCGCTCCTTCGCTTCCCCGGGAATGACCTGTTTGTAATTGGGATAGTTTCCCTCGATTAACTTCGAGACCAGGAGTGTCTTGTTTAGATCGAACGCAATCTGGCCGCTGGTCACGCTCACTTTTACATCGCCCTCATCGGTCAGAAGCCGCTGCAGTTCAGTGACGGCTTTGGTCGGAACAATGATATCGGTTTCCTGGCTGCGCGGAATTTCCAATTCAATGTCAACCATCGCCAGGCGCCGGCCGTCCGTTGCTACAAGCGTGAGCTTGTTGTCCTTAAAGCTGAACAGTAGCCCGTTGAGAACGTAGCGCGTTTCGTCGGTTGAAATGGCGTAAGACGTCTTCCGCAAGCCGTCGCGCAAATCCTTCTGACGAATCGTCACCACCTTGGCGTCCTCGAACTTCGGCAGCGGCGGAAATTCCTCTTCGGGCAACCCGAGGATCTTGAAAAAACTCTGACCGCTGCGAATCGAGGCCGTGTTTTTTCCATCGACGTCGACCTGTATTTCACTCGCAGGCAATTCGCGAACGATGTTAAACAAACGCCGCGCCGGAAGCGTAGTGGCACCTTCCTTTTCCACTTCAGCTTCAAAGCTTCCCCGAACGCCAACGTCCAGATCGGTAGTCGTGAGATGCACGGTACCGTCGCCTGCCTGGAGCAACACGTTCGAAAGGATCGGCAATGTGGTGCGAGTGCTGACGACGTTTTGGACCTGTTGCAAACCTTCCAACAGCTTTTCTTTCGTGACGCTAAACTTCATGAGAACGAAATCTGGTTAAGATGTTAGGCGGGCGGTGTTATTCGGCAACCGCAAAGTCTTGTGCGTTAGGATCGACCAGTACACTCAGCGTTGCAGCGAGCTGTCGATGAACGAAATCGTTTGCCGAATGTTGTCCTGCTCTTTCATCCGTCTCTTCACCAATTTGCACGCATGCAACACGGTGCCGTGGTCGCGCCCGCCAAACGCATCTCCGATTTCGTTGAGCGAAGATTTCGTCAGTTCGCGCGCGAGATACATCGCGACCTGTCTCGGAAACGCGATACTGGCCGGCCGGCGTTTGCTGGTCATATCCGCCAGCCGCACGTCGAAGTGTTCGGCCACTTTTCGCTGAATTTGTTCGATTGTAATCGAGGTCCGCGCCTCTTCCTGCAAAATGTCCTTGAGCAAATGCTCGATCACTTCCTGAGTAAGTGCTTTACCGCTCAACGACGCGAACGACGCGACGCGCATGAGCGCTCCTTCAAGGCGACGGACATTGCTACGGATGCGGTTGGCGAGAAATTCGAAGATTTGGTCCGGCAACTTGATCTGCATCCCACGCGCTTTCTTGCGCAGAATCGCCAGCCGCGTTTCGATGGCCGGTGGTTGAAGCTCGGCGGTCAGTCCCCATTCGAACCGCGAGACCAGGCGGTGTTCGAGGTTCGCGATTTCAGACGCCGGGCGATCGCACGACAGCACGATTTGTTTATGACCGTCAAAGAGAGTGTTGAAGGTGTGAAAGAACTCCTCTTGCGAGCGTTCTTTGCCGGAAAGGAATTGAATGTCGTCAATGCAAAGCAGGTCGGCCTGACGATAGCGCTTACGAAACTTGACCAGATTATTGTGCTGAATGGCGTCGATGAACTCGTTGATGAACAGTTCGCTCGAAAGATAGATCACTTTGGTGTTTTTCTTTTTCGCGAGCACATACTGACCGATTGCCTGCATCAAGTGCGTCTTGCCGAGGCCAACGCCGCCGTAAATAAAAAGCGGATTGTAGGTGCGGGCTGGTGCTTGAGCGACGGCGAGACTGGCCGCGTGGGCAATTTCATTGTTTGGCCCGACTACGAACGATTCGAAAGTGTTCCGCGGATTTAATCCAAACGAACTGTTGGTCAAAGGTTTGGGGTCGCGAGCTGAGTCATTTTGCCTGGAAGCACTAACTAGTTCGGCATCTTCAACCGGCGCCTCAGAGGAAATAAACTTGATCTCGCGTGGCTCGCCCAGCGCAGTGACGACGGCCGCTTCCAGGGCGGCCATGTGATTACTCTCGATCCAATATTGATAGATGTTGTTCGGGACGCGAAAGCTCAGCGTTTTCGAAGTAACGCCAGCCAGTTCCACCGCCGAAAACCAGCGTTTAAATGTGTCGGCGCTGACGCGTGGTTTGAGCGCGGCCGAGAGTTTCTGCCAGAGCTGCGTACATTTCTCGTCCATGGGAGTTGTTAACAGTGTTACACAATCGCCATAAAGGCGGTTATGAGAGGGAATCGTTGGTCCTTGCCAAGGCATTGAGTTGACAGCCGTGCCTCGGCGCGAAGCATTAAAAAACGGTTAAAATTGCCAAAATTGCCAAAATACGAGGGGAGATGCGCGTTTAGCTTACAGCCAAACAGTCGCTGTGTGGGAACATCGTCATATCCTTGGAACTTTCTGCTCCTTGCGGTTAAGGCCTTTCTCATTCTAGGGATTTAATCTTTCTCAGACATGTTCACATCTTATTCACACGCGCCTCTCTTTCGTCCCCTGCCGCGGGCTTGAGATTAGAAATCGCGCGCAACATCGACAAGAAAAAATCTGAACTTTATTTTTATTTCTCGGTCAAAAAATTCTTGACTGAAAAAGCAAAACGAGCGTGTCCCCGAGCAGCAAAATTTTAGGTTTTCATTCGCTGTCCCAGCTCATCCCACGCCTCGGCATTTCCTTTGCTGCTCCGAACTGCTAATGTCCCATTGCCGTTTCCACTGACATGTTGCGCGCGTTGATTTCACTTCTTCTGCTGTCGCTCGCGCTCGAATCTGCCACTGCCATCGATGATTTGACCCCTCCGTTTGGGTTTCGCTGGAACGATCCGATGTCGCGTGTGGAAGCAGTGCTCAAGGGCGCCAAAGCGACGATCCTCTCGCGCGAGAAAAAGGAAAACCGCGAAGTCTGGACCGTGGAAGGCCTTGTTCATCCCGGTTTGAAACGCACGCTGTTTACTTTTAAAGGCGGCGCATTGTTCGGCGTCGAGTTGCAGTACGAATATCCCGAGTGGTCAATCGAGCGTTACAACGAACGCATGGGCGAAATCCGCCGTTACTTCGACGCCAAATACGGGACCGGCAAACTGGTCTCGCGGACGCGCGATACGGATTCCGACGTCATCCAGACTCTGGTCGGTTACCAATGGACGATCGGCGCGACGATGCTCGAGCTCTTCTATTTTTCCGCGCAACACGACCAGCTCGTTTTCCGGACGATCTCGGTCGATTACAAGGCGCTCTAACGGCTACGCCGTAAATCCCAAGCTCCAATGTCCAAAAACCAAAGAACGTCCAAGTTCCAATTGCTCAAATTGGGATTTCGATCTTCGCTTGTCAGAGCGTCGTCTCCGCAACCGCACGTTGCCGATGTTTCGCGCCGCCTTGCGTTTCCTTTTGCAGCCGCTTGAGTTTGCTCGATAGACTCGATTTCAGAGCCGAGCTCATTCGATCAATAAACAGGATTCCGTTGAGATGATCGACCTCGTGTTGGATCGCTCGCGCCAGAAACCCGCTCGTCTCAATTTCGATCGCGTTCTCCTCCAAATCCTGTCCGCGCACTGTGATTGACGTCGCGCGCGAGATCTCGCCCGTGATTTCAGGGAAACTAAGACAGCCTTCGGTCCCCATTTCCGTTTCGCCGCCGAGCTCAACTTGGGGATTGATCAGCACCAAAGGCATCGCGCTTTTCGGGTCAATCGGGCTTCCGTTCAACTTCATCGACGTGGGTCGGTCTTCAACCTGCGAGATATCGAGCACTGTTAGCTGAATCGGTTCCCCGATTTGCTGCGCAGCCAGGCCAACTCCATTCGCGGCGTGCATCGTTTCGATCATGTTCTGCGCCAGCTCGCGGAGGCGATGGTCGACCTTGTCGATTCGTTTTCCCTTCGCCCGTAACACCGGGTCGCCCGTACTGCACGATCGGCAACTTCATTGTTCGCCGCGGGTAAAGGCCGGAAGATTTTTTACGCCAGCCAGCTTCAGCGCATCCATGACTTTCACGATAATTCCGAAGGACGCCTTTTTGTCCGCTTGCAAGGCCAGCGAACCTCGTCGCGTCTCGGACAAATTACGGACGGCGCTTTCCAAGTCCTCCACCGCGATAGGTTTCCCATCGAGTTTGATCTCATCGTTCTCGCTCACCGTCAGAATCGCATGCTCGAGCTCGGCAGGGGCGGTCGTGGCCGTTTTCGATTCGGGCAGATTAATCTTCACCTCCGGCTGATCTTTTTTGAAGGTGGTCGACACGACGAAGAAGATCAAAAGGATCGTCAGAATATCGACGAGCGAGACGATAATGATGGAAGGTGCGCGGCGTTTGCGGACTGCGAATTTCATGCCCGTGGCGTGATTCGTGACTCGTGATGCGCTGAACCGGCAAGCGGCCGTCGATATAGCGATAGAACGGTGGAACGAATTACGTTCCTTCAACATTCGACATTCCTGCTTCGTCATTCTAATCACGCCATTGGCGCGATCTCTGGAGTGGCCGGTTGGGCCGGAGTCATTGGTTGCGCTGGCATTTGAGGCTGGGCCTTTCGCGCGCCGGCGAGGCGGTTGTAATAACACTTTGAAAGCAAATCGATCACCAGCGATTCCATCTCCACCGAAAGCACTTCCACTTTTTTCGAAAAATAAACAAACGCAATCAGGCTCGGCACCGCAATTCCCAACCCGAATACGGTGCAGTTCAACGCTTCGGAAATTCCGCGCGCGATCATTTTCGGATCGGCCGAACCGGCGCTGACGCCAAGGCTCGCGAAAACGTGCACCAAACCGGAAACGGTTCCGATCAACCCAATCAACGGCGCGATACCGATGATCACTTCCAAAACAACAAGTCCCTTCTCCAGCCGCACCATTTCATAGCGCGCTCGAGTTTGGACTGCTTCAACGTTCTCCGAGCGAGGCCAGCGCAAATGCGCCAGGGCGACGCGCAGGATTCGCGCGAGCGAGGATGGGTCATGTTGTACGATGCGAAAGAGGTGTTCCGGACTCGCGCCCGGCGCCAGGCGTTCCATCTCTCCCTCAATCGTGAGCGGCAGCACGTTTCTCTCCCGAAGCGCCAGCGTCCGCAAAATAATCACCGTGAGCGAGACGATCGAACAAACCAGCAGCGGCCACATGAAGATGCCGCCCTTGGTGAAAAATCCGGCAACGGTTTCAAACACGTTCGACATTTAAGAGATCAGTTCGGAAACATGGTGAAAGTGATCTGCTCGTCCAACCCTTCCGGCGGCAGCGTGCTGGCTACATCTTCAGGTATCGGAGGCAATTGGATCTCCAAGATGGATTGGAGACACACGTTGGCAAACGATTCGTTCGAGGTGTTCTTTACGACCTTGAGGTTCTTTACCCGGCCGCTCCGGTCGATTGAAAAGGCAACCTGCGCGGTTCCCAAGCTGATCAAATCCATCTTTTCGGGAACATACGCGTACCAACGCGAGCCGATAGCGTCGAAAATCATCTTTTCGTAACGGCCGAGCGGCGTTCCGATTGCATTCACCGATGAGATGCCACGATTCGAAATCGATCCCGCGGAGCGCGTGCGATCCTTCATCGGCTGATAGATCGACTTCGGTTGCTGCGGTTTCGTCTGAACAGTGGGCTGCACCGTCGGGCGCGGCGTTGAGGTCAACATCGCTAACTCGTCGTCCTTAGAAATTGGCGTCGGCTGCGGTGTGGACTGAGGAGTTGCCGAAGGTTTTGCTGCGATACTCGGTTGGGGTTGTGCGCCTTCGTTCGGCAACGAATAAGGATGCGTGTCCAAATCAAAGTTCGGCCGGTCTTTCCCTTCCTGCGTAGGAACCGGAATATCTGCCGCCGCGGGAACCTGACTGGCCGCGATCGAGTTCGCGTTCGATTCGAATGTCTTGTCCTTGGGCGCCTCGGTTTGTTTCGATTCGTCGTTCGGCACGAACATCGTGTTCTTCGTCGGCGCCGGCGTCGAAAGATCGACAAACGAAAGCTCAACCGGTTTGTCCTCTACCGTCGAAAATGGCGAATAGAGCAGGCCTCCATAGACCGCCAGCGAATATCCGATCACAAGATGGATCGCGAGCGCGACCAGGAGCGCCCAAAAGACTTTGCGCATCTCCTGTTTTCGTTCGCCCGCGTCGTCCGCCGAGTGGCCGATAATGAACTCCGCCGTAGTCATGAATTCAGAATCGAAACACTATCGCACGCCCGAGATGGTGACAAACCGCGCACTCGTCCTGTTCCTCTCAGTCTTACGCTTCGTCTTCCGAGCATGATGAAACAGGTATTGCTGGGCATAGCCGCCATGGTTCTCCAAAGTATTCCTCTGTGAACGTCCGCAACCTCGCCGCGTTCAATCTTCGCGCCCGGGGAAAATACCTTTCCCTCAGCACCCGATCGATCCAGACGTCGATGGGAAAAGCGCGTAACCGCTCGTAAGCGAAAAGCATCACGCAATTAGCAACCTTTGCGCCCACGCCCGGCAGGTCACACAACCGTGCCCGTAGATCGACGTCGGAAACCTCCGCCAGCTTCTCAAGATCGACATCGCCCGACGCGACTTGTCGGGCCGTTGCCAGCAAGTTCTTCGCGCGATAGCCCAGACCGCATTCGCGCAATCTTTTCTCCGAGCTCGCTGCGATTCGTTGGGCGGTCGGAAATGTGTGAACGATGTGACCACTAATCTGCCGCGCCTCTCCGAAGCCTTCCCGCAGCTTCATCGAAATCTGTCGGATATGCGCGACCTGTTTCATCGACGAGCAAATGAACGTCGCCAGACATTCCCATTTTGGCTGGCGAATGATTCGCAGGCCGCGGCAAAAATCGCGCGCGGCGTTCATTACCGGATCGCTCGGGAACGAAGCGCAAATTTCGGCAAGCGGATGATCGAGCGCGAAATAGCGTGACACCATCGTCCTCAAACTTGACTGGCTTAAACAGTCGAATTGTGGGTCCCCGCCTGAAGCTTTAAGAACATCGCCATTTTGTTCGACATAAACTGACCGGTCTCCAATCAGGCCAACGAAGCCGGCGCCGGCTCTTGCCCAATGAAACACCTGTCCGGAATCGAGCGTCATCGCCAGGTCAAAGTCGGCGGACTGAATTTCAACGGATTTCATCCAATCTTCTTTTGCCACAGATTGACACAGATGAAACACGGAACCTGAGTCCGGAAATTCTGATTTCTTAATCGGTGTGAAACTGTGTTCAATGGATTCGACTAGCGCTCACCACATCGTCTGTGGCTAATTAGCATCCGACATGGATACGCGGCTTGTGATTGATAGCGGAGTTCTGGTCCTTTACTTCGTCATCATCATTGGAATCGGCCTCTTCATGGGCCGAAAGGAGCGCGACCTCGCTGACTTCGCGCTCGGCGCGTCGGCAAATCCCGTGGTGGGCGATTTTCGCCTCCATTGATCGCCGCCGAAACCAGCGCCGGAACATTTTTCGGCACGCCAGGCGAAGGCTTTGCTCTCCGCAATTACACCTATCTCCAGCTCGCGTTCGGCACGATCATCGCCCGAATTCTCGTCAGCTACATCTTCATCAAGCCGTACTACGACTACAAAGTTTATTCGATCTACGAATACCTGACGGTGCGGTTCGGCGTAGCGACGAAGAACGCTGCGTCCGCGGTCTTCATGTTCACGCGCGTGCTCGCATCAGGCGCTCGATTCTATGTGGCAGCGATCGCACTCGCGCTTGCTTACGAGATGATCCGTGGTTTCGGCCCGACCAAACCGAAACGCTTCTCATCTATATCGGCGCCACGATTGCGATCGTTATTCTGACCGCCGATTTACACGACGTTCGGCGGAATCAAAGCCGTCATTTGGACCGACTTCATTCAGGCTTCGATCATGATCGGCAGCGCGCTAGTCGCGATCGGACTGCTTTACTTCTCCATTCCCGGCGGCTGGCACGAGATCGTCGACGCGTCACGGCGGATTTCATTTTTCGGATTTCATCACGACAGGTCTCGATCCGGCGAAAAGCGGTTGGGAGAAAATCAAAGGCATGTTTGCGATCGAGTACACAATTTTCGCCGGACTCATCGGCTCGACTTTCATGACCATGTCGACGCACGGCACCGATCAGGACATGGTGCAACGAATGTTGACCGCGCCGGACATTCGGCGCAGCCGCCGTTCGCTCATCATGTCCGGTCTCGCCGATATTCCGATCGCGTTCACTTTTCTCAGCATAGGCGTGCTGCTCTGGGTTTTTTACCAGGCGCATCCGGATCCGAGTGGTGCCGAAGACTCCAAACGAGACTTTTTGCCAATTACATTTTGTACGAGATGCCGGTCGGCATTCGCGGCTTGCTTCTCGCTGGAATCTTCGCGACCGCGATGGGCTCACTCAGCACTGCGCTCAATGCGCTGGCCACGAGTTTCACCCGCGATTGGTACGAGCCCTACATCAATCCGAGATCGACATCGCAACAAAGTTTGCGCGCTGTGCGGTGGGCAACGGTCGCGTTTTCTGTGTTGATGATTATTGTCGCGTCGACCACTGCCTATATCGTCATCGTTTACCCAAACGTGCGAATCATTCCGATCGTGCTCGGAATTTACGGCTACACTTATGGCTCGGTTCTCGGCATTTTCCTTGCCGGGATGTTGACGAAACAACGCGGCAACAGTGCTGGCAACATCTTCGCGATGATCATCGGTTTCGTTGTCGTCACAATTCTGAGCGGACTTCCCAACAGCATCGCCGCGTTGTTTGGAACGACGGCTCTACAAACAGCCCGGTTGGCTTCCGGTGATGGAATTTCCTTGGTGGATTTGTTTCGGCACAATCGTCACTTTCTCTGTAGCGATTCTTTTCCGGACTGCCGCGAAAGAGGACCTGATAGCGTTAAAGAATTGACTGGCCAGAGCGCGCCAACTAATTGATTTGTAGCGGTATTTTTTCCGCATCTTCAACCACCGAAATCTTATGCATGTTGTGACTGACAAATGTAATGGCTGCAAGTTTACCGACTGCGTAGAGGTCTGCCCCGTGGCCTGCTTCTACGAAATGGAAAAACAGGTAGTCATTCACGCGGACGACTGCATTGATTGCACGGCGTGCGTGGACGTGTGCCCTGTGCACGCAATCTATGCAGAGGCGGATGTTCCTTCAGAATTTGCCAAAGACACCGAGTTCAACACGACCCAGGCCGCCCAGCTGAAGGATTCGGGCGCGCCTGCAATCACAGCTAAGAAAGAGGCCCTCCCCGGCGCGTTAGAGCGAAAGAAGGCCCTGGGCTATCCGTAATTCAAGGCCCTTTTCGAACCGGCGATTTATCGACGTCGAGTTTGATTTTCAATTCCCGCAATTGGCGCGGATCGACATCGGCCGGAGACTGCGACATCAAATCCATTCCGCGATTATTTTTCGGGAACGCCATCACGTCGCGGATTGATTGGGCGCCGCAAATCAACATCACCAGTCGATCGAGCCCGAGCGCGATGCCGCCGTGCGGCGGCGCTCCAAGTCGGAACGCGCGGAGTAAATGTCCGAACATTGATTGCTGATCGGATGCGCTCACACCAAGCGCCTCGAACATCTTGGCCTGCAACTGTGGCTCGTGAATTCGGATACTGCCTCCGCCAATCTCCACGCCGTTAAGGACAACATCGTAAGCTTCCGCCCGGATCTCACCAAATTTTTTAGGGTCATCGAGCATCGCAATGTCCTCCGCTTTCGGACGCGTGAACGGATGATGCATTGCGTTCCATTTATTTTCCTCGGCGCTGAACTGCAGTAGTGGAAAATCTGTCACCCAAAGAAAATCGAGGTCCGAGCCGGACAGGCGGTTGTCGTTGTCTTTGAGTAATTGCTGCATCTCGGCGATGCGCAATCGCAAGCGACCAAGCACCTCAGAAGCGATCTCCCATTTGTCAGCGCCAAATAAAATCAGATCGCCCTCCTCAATTCTCAATTTCGATTTCAGCGCCGCCTTCTCCGCATCGCTAAAAAACTTCACAATTGGCGATTTCCATTCGCCACCCTCGACTTTGATAAACGCGAGGCCTTTCGCGCCAAACGTTTTTGCGATCTCGGTTAACTCGTCGCTCTGACCGATAGTGAGTGCCGCGAAATTCTTGGCGTTGATTGCTTTCACCACCCCGCCGGCATCAACCGCGCCGCGAAAAACTTTGAAATTGCTCGCACGGAAATCGTCGCTGAGATCGACCAGCTCCATCCCGAAACGACGGTCTGGCTTATCGCTGCCGTAACGGCCGACCGCTTCACGATAAGTGAGACGGTCGAACGGCATTTTAACGTCAAGGTTGAGGGTTGATTTGAAAACGGCTGCCAGCATTCCTTCAGTCAGCTTGAAAATGTCCGCCGGCTCAACAAACGAGCTTTCGATATCGATCTGGGTGAATTCCGGTTGTCGATCGGCCCGAAGATCTTCGTCGCGAAAACACTTCGCGATCTGGAAATATTTTTCGACACCGGCGACCTGAAGCAGCTGTTTGTATTGCTGTGGTGCTTGCGGCAAAGCGTAAAATTTTCCGGGTATCGACCGGCTTGGCACCAGGAAGTCGCGTGCACCTTCCGGTGTGCTCTTCGATAAGATCGGTGTTTCGATTTCTAGATAGCCCTGCGAATCGAGATAATCGCGAGTGGCCTTGGCGGCGCGATGCCGAGTCCGCAGATTGCGCGACATCTCTGGCCGGCGCAGATCGTAATAGCGATAGGTCAGTCGCAAATCTTCGTTGTGAATCTCGGCGTCGACCGGAAAGGGAAGATCGTCCGCCCGATTCAGAATTCGCAATTGAGCCGGGATTAATTCGATGTCGCCGGTTGGCAGCTTTGGATTTTCCGTGCCGGGCACGCGCGGCGCGACTCTGCCGGAAACCTGGATTACGTCTTCGCTGCGCAAAGTGTGCGCTTGCTTGGCGAGCTCCGGGCTTTCTTCGGGACGAAAGACGACCTGCGTCAGTCCTTCACGATCGCGCAAATCAATGAAGATCACGCCGCCGTGATCGCGCGATACGTGGATCCAACCCGCGAGCGTCGCCTCTTTGCCAACGTCGCTTTTGCGAAGTGAATTGCAGTCAGTCGTGCGATACATGATCAGGCGGAGTCAGAGACCCTGAAGAATTTCGCGATGCTGTCCAGCAGTGCACCACCAGCAATCAATGATTCTTCGCGCGTTGCCAGATTTTTCACTTTCACCTGAGGCCATTCGTCGCCGTAAAGAAGTGCGATGGAAGCGCCGGCATTTTCCGCGGTTTGAAATTGCTTCGCGACCTTGTCGGCCGTTAGCGGGTAATCGACCCGATAGCCGCGATCGCGCAGTTCCTGGATTTGCTCGAGCGCATCGCCCCGGCGCTGCTCCTTCGCAATCACGACATAGATGTCGATCTTGTTTTGCTCCTTAATGGTGGCTGTCAGCCTCTCACGTGTCGCCGGGCGATCGTGGAGTAATTCTCCGAGAACGACGTCACCCATCGCAAAGCCAAGCGCCGGCATCGACACTGCGCCGTCGCTAAGCTGGGCAATCAAGTTGTCGTAGCGACCGCCGCCGGCGATCGCACGCAGTTTTCCCGCGCGGTCAAAAACTTCAAAAACCGTCCCGGTATAATAAGCCAGACCGCGCACAATTTTAACATCGATGTCGACAAAGGCGGCCAGGCCACGCGCACCGAGGCCGTCGACAAGCCGATCCAGTTTTCCGCTGCGTCCACCATTGTCGAAAATCGAGAAGACCGGTCCGGCAAGGTTTCCGAGTCTTTCTTCTGTTTTCTCTCGTGGTTCGCGGCCGGATTTATCGATAATCTGCAATACCTCTTCCCAACGCTCAGTCGGAAGCTTTTGTTGCTGCAGAAAGTCCGTCCAAAACTCGCGATCGCTGATCCGGACGACAAAATCTTTTTCGGTCAGCCCGAATCCGCGCAGGATGTCGATGCAAAGCGCGATCAACTCGACGTCGGCCGCGAAATCGCTCTCGCCCATGATGTCGCAATTGAGCTGATAATGTTCGCGCAAGCGGCCGCGCTGTTGTTTTTCGTAACGAAAAAATTGACCGATCGAAAACCACTTGAACGGTTTCTTGAAGGAGCGTTCGTGCGCCGCGACCACCCGAGCGAGCGTCGGTGTCAGCTCAGGCCGCATGGAAACTTCGCGATCACCTTTGTCGGTGAAATTGAAGAGTTGATCGACAATTTCAGCCCCACTCTTTTTCCGGTAGAGATCGGTCGGCTCGAGAACCGGACCGTCCCACTCAACGAAGCCATAACGGCGAGAAATCTCGCGCCAGCGCGCAAAGATGTAATTCCGCGCGGCGCAATCGTCGGGCAAAAAATCCCGAAAACCTGGAAGCGTTTGCATATTTCAAGAACCGGCCAGCCGACTGGGCGCGAACCATTTGTGGTGCTGCGGTCGAATAAATCGCCGCTGCCCGCAGTCAAACTTCTTCACAACAAAGAGCATTGGGTAACCAAAGCAAAGGACAACTATGAAAGAAACTACATTAGCGAAAATATTGGCCGTGGCTTGTGGTTTGGGTTTCGCAACAGCGTTAGCTCAAACTTCGACAACGGTCACCACCACCAAGGACGCCGCCGCGGGAACTGCCGTCACCGAGACGAGCACGACCACCGCCGCGGGAACAATTAGCGACGTATACGCCCGGGGACGATTACTTCACCTTCGTTACGAGGCGGGAACTACCGGCACGCCGGTGCGTTATTATTACACGAACGATACACGACGTGCTTCGATCCGGAAGGTCACACCTGTACCTGGTCGGTCGTTCGCCCGGACGTGCCCGCCACTGTTTATTATGTGCGCGAAGGCGATCGGATGATTGTTCGCAAGGTCGTCCTGAGCAAACCGACGGTTATCGAAAAAGAGACGACGACGACGACAACAACCGACAAGCGGTAATTACAGTCACCGTCTCGTTACGGCGCGCAGCGCCGTAGCTACATCATCAATTCGAAGCGCCCGTGAAGAAATTCGCGGGCGTTTTGTTTCAATCCCCGTAACCGCGCGGAAATTTCTGATGCCACTTCCACGCGCTGTCGATGATTGCGTCGAGTGATTGAAACTGCGGTTTCCAGCCAAGCTCACGGCTAATTTTCTCCGATGATGCAACCAAACGCGGCGGATCACCCGGCCGGCGCGGCTTCTCCACGATGTCGATTTTGCGCCCAGTAACTTTGCGGCAGGAATCGATCACTTGCCGCACGCTGGCGCCTCCGCCGGTGCCGAGATTGTAGAAGTCGCTCTTAGTTGCACCAAGCGCGAGAATATGGGCCTGGGCCAGATCGATAATGTGAATGTAATCGCGAATGCAGGTGCCGTCCGGGGTTTCGTAATCGATCCCGAAAATTTCCACGTTTGATTTCTCTCCAAGCGCAACCTTGAGCACGTTCGGGATCAGGTGCGTTTCAAGCCGATGGTCCTCTCCGAACTTCTGCGACGCTCCTGCGGCATTGAAGTAACGGAGCGAAACAAACTTCAACCCGTGAATCTGATCGTACCAGCGCAGGATTTTTTCGAACGCCAGCTTCGATTCGCCGTAGGGATTGATTGGCTGCTTCGGGGTTGTTTCGTCGATGGGCAAACGCTCAGGCGGGCCGAAAATGGCACAGGTCGATGAAAAAACGATCTTGGGCACACCTCCTTTCACCATTGCGTCCAGAAGATTGAGCCCGTTGGAGATGTTATTTCGAAAATACTTGGACGGATTTTGCATCGACTCTCCGACCAGCGCGTTAGCGGCAAAATGCATGACCGCGTCCGGCTTCAGTTTCACAAGCGTTTTCTCGATCGATTCTCGGTCTTGAAGGTCGCCCTCGGTGAATTCCGCGCGAGAATCAATCGCTGCCCGATGGCCTTCGCTAAGATTATCGAAGATCGAAACAACGTGCCCCTTATCGAGCAGAAGTTCGGCGCAGACGCTACCGATATAGCCCGCTCCACCGACGACGAGAATCTTCATTCCCGGGAAAATCGGCGCACTGCGTCGTTAATCAATCCAAAGTGCGACTGGCGGACGTTTTGGGTTTCGCGTTTTTGCCGAGGATTGTCGACCCGCTTGAAGCGACCTTCTTGGATTTCTTCAGAGCTTTTGTTACGTCTGCGACAGCCACAGGTTTTGAAGGAGTTTTGTTTTGCAGAGCAGCGATCATCTGCTGCACCTGCGGGAATTTGGCCCGTGGCGCGAGCACTTCGAGACTCTTTTGCTCTGAGCCCCATTGCAAGACATCGATGTCAACACTGCGGACTCCCCAGCGCTTCATTTCCAATTTCGTCGGTTTGTAGAGATCGATCGTATTCGATCCGACCAGGGCCGTCCCATAGTCATCGATGATGAATTCTTCGCGCGTGCTACAGATTCGGAATCGTGTGCCGAGCGGGAAGCGCGACCAATCCGCTGCTGCGCTCATGACGTGGTGACCGGACAAATAGGTGCCGAGCGCGTTGCGCACACCACCCTTTTCCTTTGTTGTGTAGGCCGTAGTGCGGACATTGGGCACGCGACCAAGATGAGAGTTGGCAGCCTCGACAGCAGCCAACGGTTTCTGAATAGCAGGTTGCTCCGCGCAACCGACAAGAAAACAAATAGCTGCAAGAGCTATTGTAAAGTTAAGGCTTTTTGACATTTGCAACACCGCGGCCTCAAATAGCACTGAAGTGGGGAGTGGCAAGAATAATTTTACGCGTTCGCAATCTTATCTTTCTGTCCACCAGCGGCTTCTAGCTGAGTAAATTGGAGCAAAAAGCGGGCTAGTCGCGAAAATTATTCACACGTTATTCACTAATTGCGCTGAAAGTCCGTCGTGCAGTGCGGACAACGCGTCGCCTTGATCGGGATCGACATCGTGCATGCCGGACAATCTTTCACCACCGGCGGCGCGGTCGGTGACGGTCTCTTCATTTTGTTTATCGCCTTCACCAACAGAAAGACACAGAACGCCACAATCAGAAAATTAATCGCGATCGTGATAAAATTGCCGTAGGCAAACACCGGTCCCAATTTTTTCGCCTCAGCCAGCGACAACCCCGCGGTGATTTTATCCGACAACGGAACGTAGAGATTGCTAAAGTCGAGATTGCCGGCAACCCGTCCGATTGGAGGCATCAACAGATCTTCGACAACTGATGTGACGATCTTCCCAAACGCAGCGCCAATGATGACACCGACGGCGAGATCGATTGCGTTACCTTTGACGGCAAATTCTTTGAATTCCTTCCACATGCCGCCTGTTTAACTACTGGACCACGATGTTCACAAGCTTATTTGGGACAACGACAACCTTGCGAACATGCTTCCCGGCAATGAGTTCCGCAATTTTCGGATTCACCTGCGCTGCGGCTTTCATCTCTTCTTCCGTCGCCGAGCTCGACATCATGATTCGGTCGCGAACCTTTCCGTTTACCTGGATGACAATCTCCACTTCATCTTCGATCAGGAATTTCTCGTCGTAAGCTGGCCACGGTTGTTTGGTGATATCCCCGGACGATTTTAACTTCTCCCACAACTCGGAACTGAGATGCGGTGCGAACGGATTTAGCAAAACCAAAAAGGTCCGCATCGCTGCAATCGGAATCACCTCAGTCCCGCTCTGCGGGATGAAGGCGTTCACGAAGATCATCATCTGCGAGATTGCGGTATTGAATGAGAGGGATTCGATGTCTGCAGTGACTTTTTTTATCGTGGCGTGGAGGACCTTGTTTTGCGCCTTGCTAAGATCCACATCCTTGAGCGCCGCTGAAAGTTGCCATTCACCCGCCTGGTTTTCGCTCATCATTAATCGCCAGACTCGCGCGAGAAACCGCGACACGCCTTCGACGCCGCGCATGCTCCACGGTTTCATCTGTTCCAGCGGCCCCATGAACATTTCGTAACAACGAAACGCGTCCGCACCATATTGATCGATCACGTCGTCGGGGTTCACAATGTTCCCGCGCGACTTCGACATTTTCTGGTTGTCTTCGCCGAGAATAATCCCCTGATTCACCAAACGTTGAAACGGTTCGGGTTTCGATAAGTATCCGAGATCGAACAGCACTTTGTGCCAGAAGCGCGCGTAAAGCAGATGCAACACGGCGTGTTCAGTGCCGCCAACGTAAAGATCGACGGTGCCCGGATGGTCGCCAGCTGCCCAATATCGCTCAGCTTCCTCGCCGACGAATCGTCTATCGTTCAGCGGATCGCAAAAACGCAGGTAATACCAACAGGAGCCTGCCCACTGCGGCATTACATTCAGTTCGCGCGCCGCCTTGTCCGAGTATCGAATCCAGTCCTTGGCTTTGGCCAACGGTGGTTCACCCGTGCCTGTTGGCTTGTAATCCTCAAGCGGCGGCGGAACCACCGGTAATTCGTTTTCTTCCAACGAACGATGCTTTCCGTCCTGCCAAACAATTGGAAACGGTTCGCCCCAATATCGCTGACGCGAGAAAAGCCAGTCGCGAAGCTTGTAGTTGATCGCGCGTTTTCCGAGCCCATGCTCCTCCAACCAGCTCGTAATCTTTCGAGTCGCGTCACGCGACGGCAGCCCATCGATGATCGACGAATTGATCGCGATGCCATCGCCAACAAATCCGATGGGATCTTCGTCGCCCGGCGGCTGAACCACCTGTCGAATCGGCAAATCAAACTTGCGCGCGAATTCGAGATCGCGCTCATCATGAGCGGGGACTGCCTGAATCGCACCCGTGCCGTAACCGAGCAGGACGTAATCGGCAATCCAAATCGGGATTTTCTCCTCGTTAGCGGGATTGATCGCGTAAGCGCCTGTAAAGACGCCGGTTTTTTCTTTAGAGAGTTCAGTCCGCTCGAGATCACTCTTGCGCGCGGTGCGTTCGCGATATTCCCGAACCGCCGGCCACTGCTCTTCGGTCACGATTTGATCGACGAGTGAATGTTCCGGTGCGAGCACCATGTAAGTCGCGCCGTACAGAGTGTCCGGGCGTGTCGTGAAGACGCGGATCTTATTACTATCGACTTTGAAATCGATCTCCGCGCCTTCGCTGCGGCCGATCCAATTGCGTTGGAGCAATTTGATTCCTTCGGGCCAATCAAGTCCTTCGAGTTCATTGATCAAGCGCTCAGCGTAAGCGGTTATTCGCAACATCCATTGCCGCATCGGTCGTCGGACGACCGGAAACCCGCCGACTTCGCTTTTGCCGTCGACAACTTCCTCGTTCGCCAAAACCGTACCGAGTTCCGGGCACCAGTTCACTGGCACATCCGCGACATAAGCCAGCCGGACTTCGTCCGGATTGTCGCCGCGATAAGTGGAAATCGGCTCTGCCTTGTTCGTTTTCGGGTTGAACCAGGAATTGTAGATCTTAAGGAAGATCCACTGCGTCCACTTGTAGTAACGCGGATCGGTGGTGTTGATCTCACGCTCCCAGTCGTAGGAGAAACCAATCCGTTTCAGCTGCGATTTGAATTTCGCAACGTTTTCGCGCGTGGTGATCGCAGGATGCTGACCGCTCTTGATCGCATATTGTTCCGCTGGCAATCCGAACGCGTCCCAGCCCATCGGATGCAGCACATTGAAGCCGCGCATCCGTTTGTAACGCGCAATGATATCGGTGGCCGTGTAGCCTTCCGGATGTCCGACGTGCAAGCCCGCGCCGCTCGGATACGGGAACATGTCGAGGACGTAGAACTTCGGTTTTCTGGAATCGAAGTTCTTTTCGCCGGGATTGAGCGCATGAAAGACCTGCCGCTCATCCCAGATTTTCTGCCACTTCGGCTCGATCCGGTCGAATGGATATGGTTTGCGGCGCTCGCTGCTCATCGGATTATCAATCAGGAAAGCAGGAACACAGGAAAAGCAAATGGACTTACTGCTGGCGACGCGCAACCCACATAAATCGCGGGAATTTCGCGAGCTCCTGGGCGCCGACTTTGAAATCAAAGATCTTAGTTCGAATCCCGAGATCGTGATGCCGGAAGAAACGGGACGCACATTTGAAGAGAACGCAATTCTCAAGGCGGTCCACGTTTCCAAACGAACGAATGAACTTCGTGATCGCAGACGATTCAGGTCTCGAGGTCGACGCGCTCGGTGGCGCGCCGGGAATTTTTTCCGCGCGCTACGCCGGTGAAACGGCGAGCGACCCGCAGAACGTCGACAAGCTGCTCCGCGAACTCAAAAATGTCGCCCACCGATCGGCCCGTTTTCGCTGTGTCATTGCACTTGCCCGCGCTGGAAGAGTTTTGGGCACTTTCGAAGGCGCGGTTGAAGGAAAGATTGTTGATTTTCCGCGGGGCAACGCAGGCTTCGGCTACGATCCAGTGTTTCAACCGGCCGGACTCGATCAAACTTTTGGCGAAACGCGCAGCTGGACTGAAAAACAAAATCAGTCACCGCGGCAAAGCGATCGCTGCATTGCAGCTAGCTTTGCGCGAAATGGAGAATTAGTGCGGCGGACCAGGTGGCGGCGGTGGGGGTGGAGCACCAGGAGCACCAGGAGCGCCCGGAGCAGCGGGCCCAGCCGCGCCGCCGGCGGCTGCGCGAATCTGATAACCGACTTTTTGAATTTGTGCGCGGCGGACTTTGTCGAGCACGGTAATAACGTCACCGTGTAGCGCCATCCCTTCGGCGCTGATTGAAACCTTGATGTTCGGATTGGCCGCGTGCAATTGGAACAGGCGTGGCAGAATTTGATCATCCTGCACGTATTGGCCGTCAAAACTGACAGCGTTACCGGCACCGACACGGATGGAGACGTAGTCTTTTACCGTTAGTCGGCGGCGGAACCGCAGCGGATGGCAATTGAATCCTAATTCCCTTCATGTGAGTCTGGCTCAGGCTCACCATCATGAAACTCGCGAGCAGAAAGAACATGATGTCGATCAACGGAATGATCTCGATTCGAGCGTGTTTCTTGGGAATCGGCGAAGAGACTTTCATAAAGCCTAATAGGAAGCACCCGTCATCGTGTAGGTAATCGGGACTTTTACCTTGGGCGCGCAAGCTCCGGGCCGAAACCGCCAGCGCCTAAACGTGCTGACAGTTGCGTTATCGAGAATCGGGCTGCCGATAGATTGCCCCATCGATACATCGGTCACGTTGCCGCTGGCGGTATCAACCGATAGCACTGCGACACCGCTACCAGTCACGTGACGACTGCGCGCTTCGTAGGGATAGTCCGGTTTTGGAGCAAATATTGCGACCGCCTTGGCGCCGGAAATCGACATCGTTCCAGTCACGCCCTGAGGCGCCTTGACCGGCCCAGCGGGTTTGTTTGTTTTTGGCGGCGGTGGCTTCTCTTCATGGAACTCGGGCTCGACATCGGGAATCAGGCGGCGGTTCCTGAATAGGAATGTCTTCAGGTGGCGGTGTCGGTTGATCCTGCGGTTCCAACTGCGCCTCCACCGTGGCCGTCGGAATCGCTGAAAGATCAACCGCAGGCGGTTCGTGTTTAATTCCCGCGATCACGACCGATGCCGCCTCTATCAAGACAGCCCCGCCCAAAGCGGCCCAAAATTGCCAGCTCGGTGGCGGCTTATAGAGAAGTGGTTGGGCCATAAATCAAGGACCCTGCGGTCCCGGCACCCCCTTCAAGGCTTCGCTCTTGATCTCGAATGCGACTTTGTAAAAGCCCGCCGAACGCAAGAGATCGAGCACGCGAATAATATTGAAATGAACCGTGTCCCTGTCGCCGCGAATGAACACCTTCGCCTCCGGATTTTCCGCGTGGACTTGTTTTAACTTTTCGAACAGCGCGTCGTAGGTCATCTCGGTCTTGTCGAAATAGGGGTGGCCGTCCGAATCCACTGAAACACTGATGTATTCATTCTTGGACTGCGTTTCACCCATCTGCCCCGTCGGCAGATTTACTTTCATTCCCTTCATGTGCACCTGGCTCAGGCTGACCATCATGAAGCTCGCCAGCAGAAAGAACATGATGTCGATCAACGGAATGATCTCGATCCGCCCTTTCTTATGAGGAATGGGTGAGGTTAGGTGCATAAAAAAGTACGTAGATGGACGAACCCTTGGCCGAACTGGGCGAGCTCGGTCCGTGGGCAATCGTCACTTCTTCGCGGCGGCCTGGTCTTTGAGCTTCCAACATAACTTCGAGATTGGTGGCTGCGGTTTGTAACTCGAACTCTAAGTTAGACACGCGCGAAGTGAAAAAGTTAAACGGAATCAGCGCAAAAATAGCAATGCCCAAACCGCACGCCGTCGCGATGAGCGCTTCGCCGATACCGCCGGTGATCGACACGATTGCAATCTCCTCATTCCCCAATGCGAGAAAGGCCTTCATGAGACCGGTGACCGTTCCCAATAAGCCGAGCAATGGCGCGAGAGTCACCAACGTGTCCATCACGACGAGGAATCGGCCTGCCCGCTTAATCTCGATACCGGCCGCAACCTGCAACGCGCCCTGCAACGACGCGTGCTGATGATTCAAGCCGTTCCACATCATGCGCAGAACCGGGTCCCGCGAATCACGCGATAGTCGCGACGCTTCCGCCACGTCGCCGACTTCGACCGCGGTGAAAACTTTTTCGATCCGCTTCGGGTCGCGCCGGAACCAGCGTCCGCCCCACCAGAAAATTCGTTCGATGACGACAGTAAGAGCGACAATCGACACCAACAGAATCGGCCACATGACCGGGCCGCCCTCATTGAATTTGTCGACCAAGTAGTTGCCGGTGACTTTGTTTTCGTACAAGTGCGCGGAAGGAGCGGGCGTACCGCTTGCCGCCGGACTCAAAGTCGCGGTCACGCTTGCTCCCGGAGAAATACCCACTGCCGGAGCACCGGCCGGAGAAGTTCCCGGCGCGCCCGGCTGCATCCCTGCAGGTGGTTGGCCTGGAGCTCCGGGTTGCTGAGCCGGCATACCCGGTTGTTGAGCTGGTGCGCCCGGTTGCGCAGCAGCCGGATTCATCGGCGCGGCTGCGGGCGGCGCGCCGGCCGGAGGAGGCGGCGGTTGTTGTCCAGGCCGTCTGCTGTGGCGATTGAGAAAACGCAGTCAGCGCGATCACGCTAAGACAGAGAGTTAGGAATGTTTTCATAATTTCGGCGGAGTTGAATTTACTACTCGGTACATCCGTTTTATCCCAAAAGGTTTGGACGCGAGTCGAGCAAAACTTTTCACTTTTCTTTAGTGGACGCTCTCCAGGCCAGCGTCTCTTAATATTTCGCATCAGCCACACTGACAGGATGTAAGACAAGTGCCCGACCCGAAGGTCGGTCTGGACCGCGAAATCTAACGCGCGTTTGCCACACGATTGCGAAGGACGGGCCAGTCGGCGATCTGCGCTTCCAAGCCATCTCCTGCTCGAATCGGGCCTACGCCGGATGGAGTTCCCGTCAGAATTACGTCCCCGGGGAGCAAAGTGAGCGACTGGCTCGCGAACGAAACAATCTCCGCAGGCGGATAAATCATCTGGCTCGTCCGCGCCCGCTGTCGCACTTCGCCATTGTGCCGCAGTTCGATTTGCACATCGCGAACGTCGATGCCGGTATAAACGAATGGGCCGATAGGCGTGTAGGTATCGAACGACTTACAGCGTCCGAATTGTTTCTCGGATTTCTGCAAGTCGCGGTCGCTGATATCGAGACCCACTGTGTAACCAAAAATAAAATTGGGTGCTTGTTCGACCGAAACATCCTTGGCGGCTCGTCCGATCACAATGCCAAGTTCTGTCTCGAAATCAGTTTGATGTTCCGGAAAGGCAATCCCGACCGTGCCGTTATGCGGCAGCAACGAAGTCGGAGCCTTGAACCAGATCAACGGCGTGCCGAGCGGCGTCCGTTTCATCTCAGCGATGTGGTCCGCGTAGTTTAATCCGACAGCAATCAACTTCGAGGGCGCCACTGGAAGATCGATAACAACGTCCGGCAAGTGCCGAACTTCGCCGGTCGGTTTGATACCGACCCAATACGGTTCTCCGAGAACGTGTATGTCCTCGCCGCGGACTTCACCGTAGAAGAATTTATCGCCTGCCTTGAATCCGCCGAAGGTACGCATTTTTCAAAACCAAACGCTTATTTTGGCGCAATTGCCACAAAATCACGCACTGTTTTTCGTTCGGAAATTGAAAATGCATCTCCGTTTGCACGTTTAAACCAGAACGCGCTCGACGAGCCGCCGTCGAGATTTAACACGCGCTGAATTTTGAAGTCGGGAATCGCGACGATGGCGAGAATATTCGACAAGTCCGCAAGGGTGACGTCCGAGCAGAACCCCAACGCAGCTTTGTCGCCGGTCCCGGCTGCCGCAAACGTGCGGCGGGCCGCTTTCGTCGCCTCCAGGCCGTGCACCGATTTGCCGAGATCGACAATCATCGGCCCGCACTCGACCGCGGCATCCGGCTTCGGGGTAAGCGAGAATTCGGATATGCGCGAGATTTGAATTTTCCTCCTGGTCGAGCTGAGCACACCCGAAAGCAAACGCGCCTTTTGCAACGGCGCGACCAGTGTCCCATCGACGATGAGCAATCCGATCGGTCGATATTCAGGATCAAAATAGCCGCCGTTCACGCCGGCTAGGAAACTTCCGCGGGCCATCACCTCGTCCAGATCGAGTCGGGGCTCGGCCGGCTGGTCCACCATTCTAAGGCGACACGCCTTCGTCGAAAAGATGGCCAGTTCCAGCGACGCGCGATCTCCGCTGTTCGAGTCCTCTACCACGATGTAGCGGTGTTCGAGTCCTTTCACCGAAGACAATTCCGACTGGGAAGAAATTTGCGACCACTCCCCTTCAGCAGTGGAGAAGACAAGGAGAACAAGAATCCCGGCGCTAAGCTTTCGCACCGTGTTTATCGATCAAAGCCTGGAAGCGAGGATCTTTGCGAATCGGGTCCCAAATTGGATTCAATTTCAGCATGGTCACCGTCACCGAGCCTGGACGCTGCAGTAAACCGTCAAGAAGAGCAACCGCATCGGTGGCGTCGCCCAAAATTGCGTGAATTTCCGCCGCCGATTGAGTAATTTGTGGGCCGTCAAAAGCATCTTTGCTTTCGGGCAACAATTCTTGAGCGCGCTTGATTTCGGCAAGGGCCGCCTCTTTCTGGCCGAGCCAGGCCAGCGTTTCAGCCAGTCGTGAGTGGGCCGCGGCATCGTCCGGAGTCTGCCTAGTGTCATCCTCGGCATAACGCTTCGCCCTTTCAAAAACCTCACGCGCTCCGGCTGCATCTCCGATCGCCTTTTTCGCGACACCAATCGTTACATATTTACCGCACAATGCGCCGGGATACGCCGTGATCATCGAATCTGAAAGCTTGTCTGCGAGATCCGCGGCTTTTCCAAACTGACGCAATAAAATGAGCATCTGCGCGCGACCGACCACCAGTTGCGTCTGGATCTCCGGACTCAATTTACTTGGATCGATTTCGTCCAGGAATTTTTGCACGAGAGAGAAATCGCCTTTCTCGTCAATGGCAACCTTGCACTTGACCTCCATGAGACCGAACGCATTCGGGGTGATCGCCAGCCCGCGGTCCAAGATCTTGTTCGCCGCATCCCAGTTTCGCTGCATTTGATAATTAATGGCGAGGTTTTGCATCGGCCACGTGTCCTTTGGATCAAGGGCAACCGCCTTTTCCAAGCTGGCGTTCGACTCATTCCATTTGCCCTGACGCCGTTGAATGGCGCCGAGCGCAAGATAAACCTCGGACTCGTTAGGCAATCCACGTTGCGCCATCTCGAACTCACTCGCCGCGGCTTCGAAGTTGTTATCGATGTAATAATAAACAAATCCGAGGGCGAGATGCGCTTCGGGCAGCTCCGGCTGCAATTGGACTGCCCGCACCGCCAACGAACGCGCCTTCTCCCGTCGCTCCGGTGACCGCCCGAATGAGTGGACGATCCAGCTTTCAAGTTGGGAATAGCGTGCGAAGGCCAGCGCGAAGTTGGGATCCAACGTGATAGCGCGCTCGTACGCCCCCTCGCCCTCCTTTAATTTCGCCAAATCCTCGTGAGAGCTGCTGTGCAGATCGTGCGCCCGAACGTAGGCAAGATAAGCTTCACCGTTCTGCGTTGGCTTACTCTCCATCTGCGCTTTTTCCGTTGGCGAAAGCTTGGCCTGCAATTCGTTCGCGATTTTTTGGGCGAGATCGGTCTGGATCGCGAAGACGTCGTTCAGGTCGCGATCGTAATCGCTGGCCCAAATATGTTCGTCGTTATTGGCGTCGATCAATTGGACATTGACGCGGACGCGATTGCCGGAGCGACGCACACTGCCTTCAAGAATCGTGGAAACGCCGAGCGCTTTGCCGATCTCCCGTACGCTCTGCTTCGCGCCTCGATACGGCATCACCGAAGTCCGCGAGATCACCTTCAGGTCGCCGATCTTCGAAAGATTCGTGAGAATGTCATCCTGAACGCCGTCCGCAAAGTAAGCGTTTTCTTTTTCATCGCTCAGGTTCTCAAACGGTAACACTGCGATCGATTTGTCGACCTTGTGAGCGGCCGCGCGCGGCAGAACGAAAGAAACCGGCGGCGGCGGACATGACAACGCCGGCGGCGGCAAGCATGAACAGATTGCGACGACGGTGCGTGGTCGGTGCGGTTTGGGTCGCTGCGCTTGGGGTGCGGCGAATGCCGCTCGGCGTGATGTCGAATACCCACGCCAAAACCAGCGCGAGTGGAAATCCGATCAGCAACAAGGCGATCACGACCCGAATGACTGAGTTAGAAATGTCGAAAACAGGCAGGACCTGAGCGAGTCCCTGTGCCAGCGCCCAACTCGCCACGATATAGGCAATCGCGACGCGATACACTTTCCGCCGTTTCAGCTCTTCGAAAAAGCCGCTCATAGCAACAGACTCAGGTACATTAACGTTCAACGGCAACTGTTAGACAGGCAAATGGAAGGTGCCGTTCACTTAACCCCGGTCGCGAACACGGTCTGGAAATGCGGGTTTTGTGTTTCACGCGAGACGACCGAAACGTCAACGTCGCGAAATCCGCTTTGCTCAAGAAGCTCGTGCAATTTCACTTCGCTGAATCCCAGCCAGCGGTCGGCATACAGTTCCCGCGCCTTGTCGAAATTGTGGCTGAGCAGATCGAGCACAACAATCCGCCCGTTCTTTTTGAGAATGCGATACGCCGATTCGATCGCGCGCTCCGGCTTGATCGCATGGTGCAACGCCTGACTCAAAATGGCGAGATCAACACTCTCTTTGGCAATCGGCGGATCTTCAATATCGCCCAGCCGGTATTCGAGATTTTTGAAACCGTGCTTCTTCGCCAGCTTCGAACCGAACTCCACCATTTTCGGCGAATTATCGACCGCGATCACCTTGCGCGCGTTCTTCGCCAGCAATTGCGAAAGCGTTCCCTCGCCTGCGCCGAGATCGACGATGGTCAATCGGCGGAACGAGCGAGATCAGCGCATGCGAAAGCGCCTTCCAGGAACGGCCTGGCACATAACTGCGCCCAAATTTTCCGGCGAGCTCATCGAAATATTCACGCGCCTTGTCCTGGCGCTTACGCAACGTCAGTTTCAAGAGCGATCCGATCGCGCGACGGTTTCGGGAATCTCGCGCGCCAGAAGTTGCAGAATTTGCTCCACCCGATCGCGCGCTCCATTTTTTCCCGGGTTTTTCTTCGCGCCGTAATAAACATTCTTGCCGGCGCGTCGATCTTCCACGACGCCGGCCCGCTTCAGCTGCGCGAGATGACTGGAAATGCGGGACTGGCCCATGCCGAGGATTTCCTGCAGCTCAGCGACCGAAAGCTCTTCCTGATCGAGAAGGAGCAGCAGTCGCAACCGGGTCGGATCGGCCAGGAGCCGCAGCAAATTAATCGTTGACGGCATTCTTGAGTCAAACGATATATCTACATATCATGATTGGTCAATATGTCCATCGCGACAGCGACGATGCCGTGATTCGTGACCTCATTAAAACGTTAGATCGCCATCGCTTTGTCGGCGCCGCGATCGTCGTCTTAGGTTGTAATCCTTAAACCATTTAACGAATTACCTCTTCAAACATGTCTCGCCGTTACATTTTTTCCTCCGAATCCGTTGGCGAAGGTCACCCCGACAAAGTTTGCGACACCATTTCCGACGCCGTCCTCGACGCCTGCCTCAGGCAGGACCGAAACAGCCGCGTCGCCTGCGAGACTTACGCCAAGAGTCAACATCGTCATCGTGGGCGGCGAGATCACGATACCGAACCTGCACCCGGACAAATCGCTCGAGACTGTGATCCCGATTTCAAAGATCGTGCGCGATACCGTGCGCGAAATCGGTTACGTGAACGACGACGATGTTTTTCACGCCGACAAGATTTTCGATCCAAAACATCATCACCAAACAATCGCCCGATATCGCGCAAGGCGTGGACGCGCGCGCCGCGGAAGGAAAAGAACACGGCCGAACAAGGCGCCGGCGATCAGGGACTGATGTTCGGCTTCGCCTGCGACGAAACGCCGGAGCTGATGCCGGCACCGATCATGTTCGCGCATCGCCTTGGTCGCGAGCTCACGCGCATCCGCAAGAGCGGCAAAGTGCGGCTGGCTCCGGCCGGATGCGAAGTCGCAGGTCTCCGTCATTTACGAAGACGGCAAACCGATCGGCATCTCCAACGTCGTGGTTTCAACTCAGCACACCCGCGACGTAAAACATTCCGAGATCCGCAGTTTCGTCATCGAGGAAATGATCCGAAAGTCTTGCCGAAGGAGATGTTGAACGACGACACGCAATTTCTCGATCAACCCGACCGGCAACTTCGTGGTCGGCGGACCACAAGGCGACACCGGCCTGACTGGCCGCAAAATCATCGTCGACAGCTACGGCGGAATGGGCCGTCACGGCGGCGGCGCGTTTTCAGGGAAGGATCCGAGCAAAGTCGATCGCAGCGCGGCTTACATGGGCCGCTGGGTGGCGAAGAACGTGGTGGCCGCCGGACTGGCTTCGAAATGCGAAGTGCAATTCGCCTACGCGATCGGTCATCCCAAGCCGCTCAGCGTTCACATCAACACGTTCGGCACCGCATACCGTCGATGAAGAAGCGATCGAGCGCGCAGTTCTATGGCACATTCAGCTTCAAACCGGCCGACATCATCAAGCAGCTCGATCTTGCTTCGCCCGATTTATTCAAAGACCACGAACTACGGCCACTTCGGCAAAATCGACGATCCCGATATCACCTGGGAGAAAGCGGACAAAGCCGACGCGCTGAAGAAAGCCGCGAAATAATTTTATGAGCACAACAACGACCGAACCGAAAACAAAGCAGGATTACAAAGTCGCCGACATTTCGCTGGCCGACTTTGGCCGCAAGGAAATTTCGATCGCGGAACAAGGAAATGCCCGGACTGATGGCGATCCGCGAAAAGTACGCGCCGCAAAAGCCACTCGCCGGCGTGCGCATCACCGGTTCGTTGCACATGACGATCCAGACGGCGGTGTTGATCGAAACGCTTGTCGATCTTGGCGCGACCGTGCGCTGGGCGTCGCTGCAATATTTTCTCGACGCAAGACCACGCCGCGGCGGCGATCGCCAAGGCCGGTATCCCGGTGTTCGCCTGGAAAGGTGAATCGCTCGAGGAATATTGGTGGTGCACCTATCGCGCGCTCTCGCATCCCGGACGGCAAAGGCCCGCAGTTGATCGTCGATGATGGCGGCGACGCGACGCTGCTCATTCACAAAGGTTACGAGCTCGAAGAAGGCAGCGATTGGGCAAAATCGACATCGGCGAACAAGGAAGAGCAGGTCATCAAGGATTTGCTGCTCGAAGTGCAGCGCGAGAATCCGTATCGCTGGCACGAGATCGCGAAAGATTGGCGCGGCGTTTCCGAGGAAACGACCACCGGCGTGCATCGCCTTTACAAGATGGCAGCAGGAAAACCAGCTGCTTGTTCCCGCGATCAACGTCAACGATTCCGTCACCAAATCGAAGTTCGACAATCTCTACGGCTGCCGGCATTCGCTGGTCGACGGACTGAACCGCGCGCTCGATGTGATGATCGCCGGCAAAGTCGCGGTCGTCTGCGGTTACGGCGACGTCGGCAAAGGCTGCGCGCAATCGCTGCGCGGTCAGGGCGCGCGCGTCGTCATCACCGAAATCGATCCGATCAACGCGCTGCAAGCAGCGATGGAAGGTTACGAAGTCACGACCATCGAAGACACGCTCGGCCGCGGCGACATTTACATCAGCGCGACCGGCAACATCGACGTGATCACGTTCGAGCACATGCAGAAAATGAAAGACCAGGCCGTCGTCGGTAACATCGGCCACTTCGACAACGAGATTCAGGTCGACGCGTTGAACAACGCCAGCGGCGTGAAGCGAACGAACATCAAACCGCAGGTCGACAAATACACGTTCCCCGACGGGCACGAGATTTTCCTGCTGTCGGAAGGCCGATTGGTGAATCTCGGCAACGCCACCGGTCATCCGAGCTTCGTGATGTCGAATTCATTTTCGAACCAGGTGCTCGCCCAGCTCGACCTCTGGAAGAACCGCGACACCTACAAGCCCGGCGTTTACGTTTTGTCGAAGAAACTCGACGAAGAAGTCGCGCGCCTGCACTTGAATAAGATCGGCGTGAAGCTGACCAAGCTCACCGAGAAGCAAGCCGATTACCTCGGCGTCCCGGTCGAGGGCCCGTTCAAGTCAGAACATTACCGCTACTAGATCGAGCTCATCACGCGGTGGCAGCGGTCAGTTTTCGTTTCCTGACTCTAAGGTTTAGCATCTCGACGAAGACCGAGAAGCTCATCGCAAAATAGGTGTAACCCTTGGGAATGTGAAACCCGAGGCCGTCACCGATAAGGTTCACGCCGATGAGCAAAAGAAAACTGAGCGCGAGCATCTTTAACGTTGGATGGCGGTCAACGAATCGGCTGATAATTCCGGCAAAGAACATCATCACCCCGACCGCGAGCATTACCGCGGCGATCATTACAGCGATTTGATCGACCATACCGACGGCAGTAATCACCGAGTCGAGCGAGAAGACAATGTCGAGCGCCAGGATTTGCACCAGGACTCCGGCAAATGACGCCCGAGCACGAGCGACAGCATGTTCGTCATCTTCCTCGAGGCGCAGATGAATCTCCCGCGTGCTTTTCGCGATCAAGAACAAGCCGCCGGCAATCAGAATTAGCTCGCGGCCGGTAATATCGACCCTGGAGATTGAGAACAACGGTTCAGTCAATCCCATGACCCAGGTGAGCGACAGCAGCAGCAGAATTCGGGAGATTGCCGCGAGCGCAAGGCCCGTGCGGCGCGCGCGACCCTGCTGCGCCCCTGGCAATTTGCCCGCAACGATCGAAATAAAAATAACGTTGTCGATTCCGAGAACGATCTCGAGCACAGTGAGCGTGAGTAGACCTATCCATGCCTGCGGACTAGTCAGCCATTCCATATTTACCTCCAATCAATCGTCGACAGCCCTGTAGTCGGACAGGAGCCGCGATTACCAGAACGATTTCTGAATTGCTTCGACTTGTGTGGCTTCGATGTAAGTGCAATCCGGCGTTTTGCCGCGTCGCCATTTGCCGACGACTCGGACATTGCGGTGGGAACGAGCGGCATCCTTCAGAATTTCTGATTGGTGCCACGGCGCGGCCAGCGAGATCGATTTTGATTCGTTGTGAAAGATGAACACGACTTGCGATGCGCACGATTCGCCCGGATACAAGGTGACTGTTCCGACCTCATCGAATTCGCCGCCGGCTCGGGCCGCGCTCGGTCGAAACGCCACCGGCTTGACCCTTTCCGGTTCGCCGCAACTCGCGAACGCGAGCACGATCAAGAAGAATAACCCGCAGTGTGAAACGAATTTCAATCTGTTAACTGAGTGCGGCTCCATCGGCACTTGTGATGAAAATCGATCAGCTGATGCTCGCCGTGACCGCATCGCTTGATTGTCCAACCTCTTGGCCGTTCAAAACTGCGCGAGCAGTGTATTTGAGTTCGCCCTTGCCGGGTGACGTATCGATGGCTGGGGTGCGGAAAAAGAAACCAACTTTCTTCGGAGATTTATCGCCTTTGCCCTGACGATATAGATTGATTCCGGAAACGCCGCCGCCCGCTTTGCGAAATGGAATCGTCACGAAGTTTCCTGTCTGCCGCGCGCGGCCGAGCTCGGCTTTGTATTTGGACGCGTCAAATTTCTCGGTGTCGATCCGAAGTCTCCGCGCAATGCCGGCGTTGAATCTCGGATGTGCTTTGATTCGCTCGACACGCGCTTGCCGGCGGGTGTCGATGCCCGGCCGCACCGGATTTGGCGCAGTTTCGTCGCCAGGTAGCTTGACAAACTCGCTCGAAGACTGGCCGCTCAACACTGCGTTGCCGGCGTGTCCGGGATCGGCGTCGATGTCCTGCCCGAACGCCGTCAAAATGTGAACGGCGTATTTGGAATCGTTCACGGCATTCCCAATCTCAGCGTCGCTGAAGTCCAGATCTTTTCCGATATTTGGAAATTCTTCGGCAAAATTATCGTACCAATCGATCCGACCGGCGCGCTCCGCTGGAAAATAGGATTTGCTCATCAGGGTAACGTTCCTGCGGATCGTTCTACCGGATCGAGTGGTTTCGTCAATTCCGTTCGCGGCGCGTGGCAATGAATCGACCGAGAGCGCGACTTTCATCATCCGGCGCTGCCTGCAGATTACGCAACATTTTCTCCTGGTCTTCCCGAGAACGGTTCTGGCCAAGCTTGAACTTCGCCTCGACGCGAATGACTTCGATCCTGAAGCCAACGATCGCCTTCAGCATCGCGGCGGTTTCCTGTTCCGATAACGGAATCTTCCAAGGCGTCGGCATCGTTGATTCAAACTTCGCCGTCGTATCGAGCACGATTTGCTTCAATTCGGCTTCGTCGACCAGCGACGGTTTTCCGTAAACGTGGACGACCGCATAATTCCAGGTCGGCACGGTATGCTGCTGTTCGTACCACGACGGCGAGATATAAGCGTGCGGTCCGTGAAAAATGCAAAGCACTTCGCCACCGTCAGCAAACTGCTTCCATTGTCCGTTTGCGCGCGCCATATGACTGCGCAGGGTGTTCGCCTGCTCATCGAACAACACAGGTAAGTGACTCGCGACAGTTTCTCCGCCGGCGTTTGAGATTAGCGTCGCAAAGCCGTGTGCCTGAATAAACGCGTTGATCGTTTCACGATCTTCGATGCGGTTCGGGGGCGGGATGTACATTTTTCAAAGTGACAAGTGACCAGTGACCAATGACAAGTAAAGAATTACTAGTCTGAAAACTCGTCACGTGTCACTCATCACTTGTCACTACTCATGAGAAACCGCCAGGCCGCCCTCATTTTCATTCTGGTCACGGTGACGCTCGACATCCTGGCGATGGGTTTAATCATCCCGGTCCTGCCGAAGCTGATTCTCGATTTTCTCGGCGGCCGGATGACCGATGCCGCGACCTGGAGCGCGCGTTTCGCCGTTGTGTTCGCCTTGATGCAGTTTGTCTTTTCACCGGTGCTCGGCGTTTTGTCCGACCGTTTCGGAAGGCGGCCGATCATCTTGTTGTCGAATCTTGGCCTCGGGCTGGACTATGTCGTAATGGCAGTATCACCGACGATCGGCTGGCTTTTTCTCGGGCGCATCATTTCCGGAATCACCACCTCGAGCATTCCAACGGCAATGGCCTACATCGCAGACGTGACGCCAAAAGAGAAGCGCGCCGGTGCATTTGGAATGATCGGCGTCGCATTTGGAGTGGGATTTATTCTGGGACCAGGGATCGGAGGATTGTTGGGAAAAGCGGACCCGCGACTCGCATTTTGGTTAGGCGCTGTGCTGAGTCTGTTGAACTGGCTTTGGGGGTATTTCTTCGTTCCCGAATCGCTGGCGAAGGAAAAAAGACAAGATTTCGATTTGCGACGCGCCAACCCTTTGGGTTCCTTAAAGCTCTTGCGCTCACATCATGAGCTCTGGCGGCTGGCGACCATTCAATTTCTTGCCTATACCGCGCATAACGTTTTCAGTGTCTGGGCGCTTTACGCCATGTACCGGTACGCTTGGAGTACGGATGACACTGGTTATTCGCTCATGTTGGTCGGCATTTGCACCGCCGCGATCTCCGGCGGGCTGACTGGTCGCGTGGTAAAACTTTGGGGCGAAAAACGCACCCTTTACACCGGGCAGTTTTTTGGGGCGGCCGGTATGTTTATCGCGGGTTTGGCGCGAACCAGCGTAATGTATCTCGCATCGATTCCGGTCATTTCACTCTGGAACATCGCGATGCCGGCGGCGCAATCCATGATGACCCACCGCGTCAGCGAAAAAGAACAAGGCGAACTACAAGGCGCGATCCAAAGCATGCGCTCGATCACGTTTATTATCGGGCCGTGGTTATTTCTGAAAGTTTTTGGCTGGTTCATTGATCCAAAGCATTCCGTACACGTCCCGGGCGCGCCTTACTATCTGGCCGCCGCGCTTCTCTTCACCGCAATGTTGATGTCGACTCAAATCAAGCAAGCTCCCGCGGTTTCGGCCGGCGCGGCTAGCGAGACGCCGGAAACCCCTCCCGAAATTGCCGCGACTGGCGCCGCACCGATTGCATCGCAAAAAACATTTGAGGAATCACCGGGCGTCGGCGATTAAGTCGGCGTGAGAGTGGCTGCGCGTTGCCTGATTGTCGCGATTGCGATTTCTTCGTGGGTCGCGATTTCCAACCATTGTGCGATCAGCGCGGTTGCGGCCAAAACGGAAAGCACGCAAAGCGGCTGCCCGTTTCATTCCAGGCCGGCAACACCTTCACCTAAGTCGAGCGGATCCGAGTGCTGCAAGAATCTGCGCGCGATCACCCCAACGCCGGCAAATAACCTCGCGCCGGCAATTATCGATCTTCTTCCGATCGATTCGGGATTCCATCGACTCGCGGTTTTGGAGACGGCGCAGACGTTTTCCCTCGAACTCGCGGCATTCGATACCGGACCGCCTGGAAAGACTTCTTTTGCTGAATTGAATCAGAGTCTGCGCGCGCACGCTCCCCCATTTTCCGCCTAACACGATCCGAATCGCGGATTCTTTCGCTGTGGTGGCAGGCGTCTCGCCTGCGTTCGCCAAATCGCAGCCGGCACGGCTGCCGCTACAGATTAATGACACGACGAATTTTAATTTTGATCGCGAATGTAATAACCTTCGCGACCATTGCCCAGGTCGGGGCGATTGACCCCAATCGCCCGCCACCCAAGCACCAGCAAAACAAGCAGCCGCTCTATACCTGCCGGATGCATCCCGAAGTGGTGCGCGCCGAACCGGGTCACTGTCCGAAATGCGGAATGACACTGGTGCCGCTCAAGGAGACGGTTCAACGAACCGCCCGCAAAAGCCAGTCCGGCTCGGACCGATTGGGTCAATCGCCCTTACCTGCCGACCAAAGAGCGCGCGACGCGCGATCCGAACGGCAACGCGATGCCGATGCACGAACACGTCAATCACGAAATGGAAATGAAATCGTCGATCAACGTCGTCGATCCAATGAATCGCGAAGGGTCTGGCACAAGTTGGCTGCCCGATTCGTCACCAATATACGGGCGCATGTTCATGTTCGGCGATGACATGCTCATGCTTCACGGCGCGATTTTCCCTCGCTACACCAACGTAAGCAGCGATCGCGGCGATGATCGGGTCGATTCACCGAACTGGATCATGGCGATGTATTCGCACCCATTCAGCGACGCGACCCAACTCGGCCTCCGCGCGATGATGAGTCTCGATCCGCTAACTGAAGGCGGCCGCGGTTATCCGTTGTTGTTGCAAAGCGGTGAATCGTGGCACGACCAATCGTTGCATGATCGACAACATCCGCACGACTTGTTCGACGAACTTTCCTTTTCGCTTTCTCAAAAATTCGACGGCGACGTCAGCGGCTACGTTTATTTCGGTTATCCGGGCGAACCGGCACTCGGTCCCCCAACATTCATGCATCGGCCGAGCGGGATGGATGATCCGGACGCCCCGATCGGGCATCATTGGCAGGACTCAACGCACGTGACGTTCGGGGTTGCGACTGCCGGGGTGCAATGGAACGCCGTGAAAGTCGAAGGAAGCATTTTTACCGGACGCGAACCGGATGAAGACCGTTACGACTTCGATCGACCACGTTTTGATTCCTTCAGCGGTCGAATTTCGTGGAACCCGACGTCAGACATCGCGCTTCAAATTTCCCACGCCTACATCAAAAGCCCGGAAGCGCTGGAGCCGGACTTGAAGCGTCATCGTACGACGGCATCACTTATATATAATAAGAGGCTCGGACCGGACTCGAATTGGGCGACGTCGCTGGTATGGGGACAAAACGACGACACCCATGAGGGCAAAACGGAATCGGTGCTGCTGGAGAGCGATTACCAGCGAGAGCGCGATACTTTTTATGGACGGTGGGAATGGGTCGAGAAATCAGGACAAGAGCTCGTGCTCGCGCCAGTCGATCAGGCCGAAATTGTTTCCATCAACGCGTTTTCAGTCGGCTATGTGCGGGATCTTTCGCACGGTAACAACATCGACGTTGGCCTTGGCGGACAATTCACCGTCGATTTGTGGCCAGGCGAGCTTGATCGCTACTACGGCGGCGGTCCCGGTTACGGATTCCAGGTTTTCCTGCGCATTAGACCGTCCGGACACGAGCATGCGGACCAGGAACATTTCGCCGAGATGAAATAGCGCCGCAATCAGCCACCGAGCTTGGCAATGATTCCGTCCAAAATTCGACTCAGCGCCACCAGCGCCACCGAACAAAAGATTCCCTTCGCCAGAATGTACCAGGCGATTGCTTCGTTCTCGAACTTGCCTTCGAAGACTTTGTTCCCGAGCAGAAATGCGTAAACGCAGATAACGAAAACAATCAGGGCGGCAGGCATGGCGACTGACTTTATTGATTTCATAGGCAGGACGTTTATTGGCTACAGTTCGTTGGCCGAAGCCGAAACTTTCAAAATTTCCGAACTCGGGCGCTGTAACGGGAGGCGTCTCACCTGCAAATTTTAAGACTGCAGCCGGGGACGGCTGCCACCACAGAAGAGATAACGCGGTTGTCATTGGACACGACTGTGAGAAAATTAGCGCCCGTCATGCATCGCCTCCCAAAAATCAGTTATCACGACATCGAACGCATTATTGAGTTCGATTTCGTCCGCGCGACTGAGGCCGCGGCGCTGAACTCGCTCCGCTGGCTTGGCCGCGGCGACAAGGAATCCGCCGATGCCGCCGCCTGCGACGCGATGCGCGGAATGTTCGATCTCATGAACATTTGCGGCGAGGTCGTGATCGGCGAAGGCATAAAGGACGACGCCCCCGGAATTTTCAAGGGCGAACAACTCGGCACCTGGTTGCCCGGCGCGCCGCAGTTCGATATTGCAATTGATCCGATCGACGGCACTACCAACATTTCCAAAGGCGCGCCGAATTCGATCAGTTGTATCGCGGCAGCGAGCCCGGAAGAGGGAGTGAAAGTCGCGCTTCGCGATATTCCGTCGTTTTACATGTCGAAACTCGCTTACGGACCGCGAGTAATCGATTACATGAAGAAACGCGGCGACTCGCTCCACATCGACATGCCGATTTCCGAAATGCTGGCGATCGTCGCGCGCGCAACCGATAAACGCGTCCAAGATGTCGCCGTCATGATGCTCGACCGGCCGCGGCACAAGGAAATCGTCGAACAAATTCGCGCATGCGGTGCGTTCACTGCGCATGATCGGCGACGGGGACATCGCCGCGGCCATGGCGCCATCGTTGCCGGAGAGCGAGATCGATCTTTACATGGGTATTGGCGGTTCGCCGGAAGCGGTGCTGGCCGCCGCCGGCATCAAGTCCCTCGGTGGCGAAATGCAGGCCAAGATGTGGCCGCGCGACGACAAGGAAAAGAAACAGCTCATTGCGGACGGTTGGGAAAAGGATCTCGACCGCGTTTACACCGCCGACGATCTCGCCCAGGGCGAGAACATTATTTTCTGCGCGACCGGTATCAGCGATAGCGCCTTGCTGCGCGGCGTGAAAACAAAGGGCACCACTGCGACTACCCATTCGATTTTGATGCGCGCCAAAAGCAAAACCGTCCGGTTGATCCGGACGCTTCACAATTTGCAGAATAAAACGATCCGGCTCCGCTCCGATAACAGAGAGCACTTGATTTAGACCGCGGATCGATCACGGATGCGGAACAGAAATGAGACCTTCTCTGTCATCCGTCTAAATCCGTGTAATCAGTGGTTCAATCTTTCTCGACAGGGCCGCAACCCTTGTTCAAGATCGAGTCCGAACCTCTGCCGCTTATGAGACAAGTACCCGAAAACTGAATTGTCGCCGGATAACGGCTGTATCATCGACATGAAATGGAAACTCGGGCCGCTCGGCTATCACCCCAGCGGCGCCGGCAAAGACAACATCGAGCCTTCCAAGGACATCCTCCGGCTGCCCGAGCTCGTTCTTTACGATCATATCGGTTTTAAAGGCGCCTACGCGCGAACCAACCTCAGTTTTCATTACATCGGCGATTTCTGGAACGATCGGATGAGCTGCGTCATCGTGGTCAGCGGCGTCTGGCGATTTTATCGGGACGAATATTACAAGGGCCCGTATTGGGACCTCGGCCCCGGTTACTACGAAAGCTTCTTCACTGCCAAGGGCCCCGACGATGTCGTCAGTTCTTTTCAGTGCATCGCGCTGACGTAGTTAAGGGTCATTCGCTACTCCCGCTGTTTGAAGGAAGCGTTATTCAATAATTTCAAGCCGGAAGCCGCCGCCTTACCCCCTGGTGTCTAGGTTTTCTTTCGCCGAACTGGTCGACGGATGCCACAACCCGAACGCCGACGGCCAATGTCTATTGTTCGCCAAAGCCTGATCGCTGGCTCGATCTGTTTTCTTTGCTTTCTGCTCGTTTACGGAATCACGGCGCGCGGAAAGCTTCAGGCGTCAGATGAAGCTGCAGTTTTCGCGAGTGGAATCTCACTCGCCACGAGCGGCCACTTGGCAATCGATCAACTGCGGCCGCTTCAAGCCAAAGTGAACATTGGCGCCGAAGGACCGGACGGCCATCTTTATACCAAGTATTTTCCGGGAAATGTCTTCACTGTTGCGCTGATCTACAAGCTTACCGCGCGCGCCGACGATCAACCATATATCTGGTCGATGGAGATTGCGCCAAGCGCTACCGGCGCGCGGTGGGCGTTGCGCGTGAACGCATTCTGGGGCGCGCTCGGCATGACCGCGCTGTTGTTTCTGGTGCGGCGTTATTTCGGTTGGCGAACAGCAATCATCACAGTCGTGTTGGTCGGAACTTGTTCCGACTGGTGGTATCAATCGCGCGGACTTTACTCAGAAGTCGCTGCCGGAGCGTTACTGATCGCAAGCATTTATTTCGCCTTGTCGGACAGCCCATATCGCAGCGCCGCGGCGCTGGCATTGTCGATCTTGTTTCGGCCCACAAATCTGATCGCGGCGCCGTTTTGGATGATTGCAGTGTGGCACAAAGGAAAGAGTGCGCTTTCCGCCTTTGTGATTATCGGCGGCCTCGCGCTACTGGCGACCTATAACTGGGCTCGCTTTGGGTCTCCCCTCAATTTTGGTTACCCGGAAGGTAATTTGAACGTCCCGTTTCTCACCGGATTGCACGCCATGTTTCTCAGCCCCGGACGTTCTCTTTTTGTCTATTCGCCGATCCTGCTGCTGGCGATTCCAGGCATATGGATTCTTTTCAAACGCGACCGTCGTCTTACCGCGCTTTGCTTATTTGTCGTTCTAGGTTACGCGGCGGTTGTCGCGTCGTGGGGTCCACTCGGGTGGGGACTGAGCTGGGGAATGCGACTGATGACGCCGACACTGCCGGTGCTAGGCTTTTTAATGGCTGGAACAATCGACTACGTGTTTCGAAATAAGTGGCTGATTATTGTGCCGTTTGCGCTGGGTTTGATTGGATTTGCAATCCAGATCGCGGCCCTGCTCCGCGACCCGACGCACGTATTGATTGATCGAGTGCAAAGCGGCGACGTAAAATTCGAAGAGACGATCTACAGCGTGCGACATTGCTGGCTTGCGCTACAAATCGAGGCCGCCCGTCACTCTGAACCGTGCGATTTGGATTCCTACACGTTACGGCGGCTGCTCACGAATTGCCCCGACTAGGCTGCGGTTTTCGCGAGCTCGAACACTGCCTGCACGCAGCCCCAGGAGAGAGTGAAACCAGAGCCGCCGTGGCCGTAGTTGTGAATCACGGTTCGACCGTCGCAGAGTTTTTCTCTTTTCCAGACGCACACCTGATTTTCGAAATGGACGAAGACCAACGCGTTCGCGAAGCACGGGCGGATTATCGATCTTTAAAACGCGGCTGCATTCGGCGACGATCGCTTTTGTCGTCGCCGGATCGGGATTGAGATTGTCGCTGACGTCGTTCGTGCCGCCGAAGACGCAATCGTTTGTCCGCGGAATCGCATACATAAGCGGCGCGTCGTCGCACACGATCGCGCAATTGAGATTGTCGAGTCTTTGGAACGATCGCGACCTGACCGCGATGCGGTTCGAGATCGGCATCATGCGCGAGTTCGCGCGCGCCGATCCCGGCGCAATTGATCACGAGATCGAATTTTGGATCGACATCGTCGAGTTTTTCGAAGCGAACGCCGTCTTTGATTTCGCCACCGGCTTTCTGAAAACGATCGATGAGATAATCGAGATAGATGGTCGTATCCATTAGCGGAACGCGGAGCGAGAAGCCGCTCTGCGAAACGGACAGAAATGTTTAGAGATCCCTCGGTCCGAGCCGGACTGACCTTTCGCTCGGGATGACAAAAGGGGAAGCCCAATCTGGGAATTTCGAATTTCGCCGGTGCGACAATATTGGCGGAGCTCGATCATCGAAACGCCGGTGCGCGGATCCTTCGCGAGATCGACAAGCACTTTGTAAGTCGCGAGCGCCCACGGAATCACTTTGTCGGCCGGTTCGGCGTCGTAGGGAAACCAAAGCGCAGCCGGCGGCGCCGGAAGTTGTTCGCGTACCGATTTGCTCCGCGAAAATTTTTACCGAGAATCCGCGCTCGGCGAAGAGCAACGCCGCAGGTCAGTCCTGAAACGCCTGCGCCGATAATCGCGACGGATTTCGCCATGCAAGAAATTGTAGGGCAGACGCGCCACCTGCCAACTTAAAAACGCTACCGGCGCGATTGCTCTACAATTTTTCGGCGGCTAACGTAAATTGTCCCGCTAAAGCGCTCGTAAGAAGGCGTCGATCCGAGTAGGATTAAAGGGAATGGTTTCATTGAATCGAAACGGGCTCACCGACAAGGTTCTCGAAGGCAAACGAATTTCGCCGGATGAGGCGATGCAGCTTTACCGTTTGCCACTGGAAGAGCTCGGCGCACTGGCCAACGCGCGACGAAACTTGGCCAAGGAAAAAAGTTACGGCGGACGCGGTCGCGAAATCGTGACCTACATCGCCGATCGCAACATCAATTACACGAACGTCTGCAACGTTTACTGCAAGTTCTGCGCGTTCTACCGGACCGAGCGCGACGAAGACCACTACGTGCTCTCGCTGGAGCAGACTCGATCAAAAACTCGACGAACTTTCGGCCGCGGGCGGAGTTCAAATCCTGATGCAAGGCGGACATCACCCGAAACTGCCGTTTCAGTGGTATGTCGATCTTTTGCAGCACATCCGAAAAAAATATCCGCACATCAACATTCACGGATTCAGTCCGCCGGAGTTCCAGCATTTCGCCGAAACCTTCCGGATGCCGCTGCGAGAAGTGATTTCCGAATTCAAGAAAGCCGGGCTTGGCTCGATCCCCGGCGGTGGCGGCGAGATTCTGGTCGACCGGGTGCGCAAGAAAATTTCACCGTTGAAAATCAACAGCGACCAATGGCTGGAGGTGATGCAGGTCGCGCACGAGCTCGGTTTGAAATCGAGCGCGACCATGATGTTCGGTCACGTGGAGACGGTGGAGGAACGGATCGAACATTTGCAGCGAATTCGCGATCAACAGGACCGGAGCGGCGGATTCACCGCGTTCATTTGCTGGACGTTTCAGCCGCAACACACGGTCTTGAAGGTGCAACAGCCGACCGGCGTGGCGGAATATTTGCGAATGCAGGCGTTGTCGCGGATTTTTTTGGACAACATCGACAACATTCAGAGCTCGTGGGTGACGCAGGGACCCGGCATTGGGCAGGTCGCGCTCAAATACGGAGCGAACGATTTTGGCTCGGTGATGATGGAAGAGAACGTAGTGAGCGCCGCCGGGACAACGTTTCGCCTTGAATGCCGACCGAAATCGAATCGTTGATCCGCGATGCCGGATACGAACCGCACCGGCGAAATAACGCTTACGAACTGTTGAACTGAACCGCCTTTCCGCTGTCTATGAGAGACGCCTTAGCCACTTTCGACGAAATCCTGCCTTGACGATCGCCGCCTTCTCCTCTATTTGCCGCCTGTCCCGCGCCCGTTTCTGCGCTGCGCGGGATTCGGCATCTTGATTGTTATGAGAGAATTCTGGGGCATGGGGCGGGGCTGGACGTTAGCAATGCTTTTCGTCGTCTGCCGCGACATGGTTTGGCGCGGCGTCGGCCGCGCACGGTCAAGGTGCGCCGATCATCCGCTCGATTGACGTGCAATATTCCGGCCCGGCCACGGTGGCCAAGGAACGGATTCTGGCTCAAATGCGCACCGCGGTTGGTCAGCCGTATTCCGATTCAACGGTGGAGGACGACATTCGCAATCTTTACAAAACAGGAACGATTCAAAACGTGCGCATCTTCGCCCAACCGGAAGGCGACGGCGTGAAAGTGATCGTCGCGGTGCAAACGCGGCCGGTCATTCGCGAACTGGTCATCGACGGCGCACACCGGGTCAGCGCCAAGAAATTACGCAAAGAGATTTCGGTAAAACTGAACGCCCCGGTGAACGAGGACAGATCTGCAAAAAGCGCGGCAGAAGATCATCGATATTTATCAAAGCAAGGGTTTCACCGACGTGACGGTCGATTTTCGGACCGAACCGATCGACGAAAGCAAAGGAACGGCCCGGGTGATTTACACGGTGAACGAAGGCGTAGAAGGGCGCGGTCAAAGCAAATCCAGTTCGAAGGCAACGAGCATTTCAGCGAGCGCATGCTGCGCAAGCAAATGAAGACGCGCGGAAGAACGTTGCTCACTTTCGTCGATAAATCCGGACGACTGGATGAAGTCGCAGCTCCAGACAGGACCTCGATAAGATCAAGGAGTTTTATCAAAACCACGGCTACATCGACGTGGAGGTGCAGGAACTGAAGCGAGAGCGCAAGAAAGGGCCGCTCATCATCACAATTGGGATCAAGGAAGGAACTGCAATACCACGTCAACAAACTGACTTTCGCCGGCTACAAGCAGACGACGGAACAAAAAATCCGACTGCTCCTGAAGATGAAGGAGGGCAGCGTTTACTCGCCAAAACAGTTGCATGATGACGCCAAAGCGGTGGCCGATGCTTACGGTAGCGGGCGGATATGTCGATCTCGTAATTCTGCCGCAGGGAACGCCGGCGGGCCCGGGCTTAATCAACGTCCATTACAAGATCGAGGAAGGCAATCGATCGTTCGTCGAGCGAATCGACATTATCGGCAACACTCGGACCAAGGATAAGGTAATCCGGCGCGAGATTCTGATCTCACCTGGCGACGTGTTCAACACTGTCCGAGTCGACACGACCAAGAAGCGACTGGAGAACCTTGGCTTACTTCTCCAAGGTGGATGCTTATCCGGAAGACACCGGAGTCGAAGGCCGCAAGGATCTGGTGGTTCAAGTGGAAGAAAAGCGCACCGGCTCGCTTAATTTCGGCGCGGGTTACAGCACGATCGATTCGTTGATTGGGTTCGTGGAACTGACCCAGAGTAACTTCGACATTACAAATTGGCCGGGACTCACTGGCGGCGGCGAAAAATTCCGCGCCAAGGCACAGGTCGGTGCCCAGCGAAAGGATTTCGTTGTTTCTTTGACCGAGCCGTATTTTCTCGACCGCCGGCTTTCATTGGACGGTCAGGCATTCTATTCGGACGCCACCTATCTCAGCTCCGTTTACGACCAGCGGAACTACGGGTTTTCTACTGAGACTGCGGAAGCCGCTTTTTTCGTGGGTCTACGGCGTGCTCGGCTACAGTCTGCAGAACTACGAGATCTATAACGTCTCCGCGGGCGTGTCGCCTGAGATTCGAGCGGAGGAAGGCACAACCACAAGGAGCATGGTGTCGACGAGTCTTGTTTGGGACAATCGAGACAATCCCTTCTTAACTCGTAAGGGCGAGAGGATTTCCATTTCACCATGGGTAGCCGGCGGTCCTCTCGGGGGAGACGAGCAGACCTACGGACTTGATGTCGAAGCGACGAAATACATGCGAGTCTGGAAAGATGTGATCTTTCTGGTCGACGCCGAAGCATCAACGGTTGACGTGTGGGACTCGCCGCAATTTAAGAACTTCGCAACTGCCGGCACCGTCGTGGCCAGTCCGCATGTCCCGCTCGCGTTTGACGCGATGGGAAACCCCTGCACCGATATTGGAGTAGGGGGTTGCAATCCGGTACCCACGCAAGTGTTTAACCAATCGATCCCGGCTGTGCCAATTTACGATCGTCTTTACCTGGGTGGCTCGAATAATCTGCGCGGCTTCCAGTTTCGAGATATCAGCCCGAAAGACACCAATGATCAGCCTATCGGTGGACAAACGATGTGGCGCGCCACCGGCGAAATTAGCTTTCCGATCGTCGAAAAGGCGCGCGGAGCATTTTTCTCCGACGTTGGCGCGGTCAATCCCGGAGCTTGGACTTTCGGCGTAGAGACGCTCGACGTTCCGCGCGGCCCGAATCAGATTGCAACGTTCAGATACAAAATGCAGCAAGCCAAATTGGGGCTTGGGCCATTTCCGTCTCCGCTCACTCCTCGAAGAACTTTCGACAGCCTGGGCTCCGACGTCGGTGTCGGCTTGCGACTGGATCTGCCGATCGGACCGTTGCGGCTCGACTACGGATATCCCAATCGATACCGCCGGAAATCCGAGCCACGGCCACCTGAATTTCAGTGTGGGCTACCAATTTTGACCCCGTAATATTAGACTTGCGGTCGGGCCGGTTTCCAACGACTTGTTTACCCCTTCTTATGAAAAAGATGCTGCTTTTGACATTTGCTTCGCTGCTCGTCCTGCCGATCGCCGTGCAGGCGCAGGGATTAAAGATCGGGACGGTGGACATGAACCGGACCTTTCGGGAATACAACAAAACCAAGGACGCCGAAGCAAAAATTAACGACGCCAAAAACCAGGCGAAAAAAGAATACGATGAGCGTGCCGACGCCTACAAGAAGGCGCTCGACGACGTGAACAATCTGAACAAGCAACTTGACGCGCCCGCCTTGAGCGCAGACGCCAAGGCGCAAAAAGCCAAGGAGCGCGACGACAAAATCTCCAACATCAAGAACATGGAGCGCGAGATCACCGAGTTCCGGCAAACCCGCGAGCGTCAGCTTCAGGAGCAGGCTCTGCGGATGCGCGAAGGCATTGTCAAAGAGATCACCGACGTCGTTATGGAAAAGGTCAAATCAAGCAACCTCGACCTGGTTTTCGATAAGTCGGGCAACAGCCTCAACGGCGTGCCAGTTCTGATGTACTCTCGCGACAGTGTTGATTTCACCAATGACGTGATCGCGGTTCTGAACAAACCCGGCCGTTCAAGCTCGGTTAACATGAACATGGGTCCGGCAAGCGGCGCTTCCGCGACACCAAAGAAGCCTTAATCGCGGCTTTCGAATCAAAACACACGCGGAGAGCAAGCTCGCGTGTGTTTTTTGTGTACCGATCAGAACTTGAATTAGATTCTGAGTGATCCACAAAGTGAAAGATCGACGACAGCTATTTTTTGCGGCCAGTGCTTTGCTGTTCGGGCTCGCCGCATCAATCTTCGCGACCCCAACTTGGGAAGCGACGTTGACCAAGGATCCTCCAGGAAATTTTCCGGAACCCCGTCCCGTCCGGACGACCTATCATTTCGGCTGGTCCGGTATCACCGCCGGCAAAGGTGACATCCACTTTAGCAAAGTTGGCGGTAAACGATTCCAACTTGAAGCATCGGGCGGAACGACCGGCTTCGTCCGTGCTCTGTGGAAACTGGATGCCACCTACCGTGGAACTGCGAATGATGAAACGCTTCACCCAATCGAAAGCACGCAGGTCGAAGCATATCGCCGAAAGAAAATCACCACCGGGCTGACTTTCACAGATTCTAGCGTGACCCGCACTCGCACCGAAAATCCCGGCCCGAAAGATACGAAGCCGAAGTCGTTCAATTTTCCAAACTTGTTCGATTTGCACAGCGCGATGCTTTACTTGCGAAGCCAGCCGCTCAATGAGCACACCGTTTACCGGATCGTGGTCTATCCGGCAACCTCCGCCTATCTTGCGACAGTAACGGTGCTGGGCCGTGAACACGTATCGGTCCACGCCGGAAGTTACAATGCGATCAAGTTCGATGTTCAACTCAAACGTCTCGGCAAGGACCTCGAGTTAGAACCTCACCGAAAGTTTAAGCGGGCCACGATCTGGATTTCGGATGATCAAAACCGCATTCCGCTTCGCATTGAAGCGCAGATTTTTGTCGGCACCGTTTTCGCCGAACTCTACGCGGTGCAGTTCGAGCCGGAAAAATCCTGACCGCACGGGTTTCGACCCGGGGAAGATCAGCGCTCGTGAATCCATTCACCGCGCACCGGCTCTTGCGGCGGACGTCGACGCGGAATGTAGACGGGTCTGTTTCCACCCGGCAAAAGTTCAAGTGCCGCAAGAGTTTCCAGATCGAGCCGGCCGGTGACGGGCAAGTGCACCCGCGCCTGATAGGCGCGCAGCGAAAATTCAAAATCGGGGCCGACCATCCCGTCTAACGGACCACGATACAGTCCGCGCTGCGCCAAAACATTTTGCGCCGCAACTATGATATTGCGTTGAATGTCCGGCGGTGCTGACTGATAGGGCGTCCCTGCAAAGTTCCCCGCCGGAGCCGTTGGAACCACGCCTTCATCGCGCGGTTGGCGATCTTGCCGCTGCGGTTCGGGAAATGGTTGACCAGTCATCGGGTTCGTCGGTCTCTGACTTTGTTCAGGTTCCGGTTCTTGTCTTAAAGGGGCTCTCAAGACCGACGTATCGGGCGCGGATGGCGCAGTAGTCGGCGAAGCTTTGACTACCGCGCGGCCCCCAGACGAGTCGACGCCGAGCGACTTCAGCGTTTCGTCGCTGAGATCACCGGTAATCTGCAATCCGTTGCGAATTTGGTAACGCCGAATTGCCGCGGTCGTGTCCGCATCTTTGTTGCCGTTGATGTCGCCGTAATAGAACCCTTGGTCCTTCAAAGCCTGCTGCACGCTCTCGATCGTTGGGTCGGCAAAGGCGACCACGGCCGACATCAGGAGGATCAGACCCGCTGTTCGCAGTTTCATATGGATGCTTGCTTTGACGCCGAAATTTTCGACCTATTCAGGCCTTGCGGATCTGTAACCGCCAGAGTCAACTGACGTTCCTTCAAGACGTCTCGGTATCGGAGAATCCCTTCACTGATCGCCGCCGCCATTTGTTCGCGATAGTCGTTACTCTCCAGTTTCGCAATATCATCCTTGCTACTGAGAAAACCTGCCTCCACCAGCACGGCCGGAACACCAACGTTCGCGATCACAAAAAACTGCTCCGATTTCGTTCCGCGGTCCGGCGCCTTCGTCCTGACCACCATTGCTTCCTGAATGAAGCGGGCCAGACTTTGGCTGGCTACCGTCGGGGATTCAGGCTCCGCGCCCTGGAAGAAAGGGATCCATGAAACCACACGCGGGGCCGGAGCCGCCTGGTGTTCGGCGTAATAGGTTTCGACTCCGCTCACGATTTTTTTCCCTTCGTTAAAGTGAATGCTCACGAAAATGCAATCGCGGGCGCGGTTTGTGACCGCGGCTCGATCCTGAAGCGAAACGTAACTGTCACCGACTCGCGTCATTAGCGTAGCCACTCCCTGCGCCTGGAGCAGTCGTCCACGCGTTGCGCGATATCGAGCGTCAGGTCTTTTTCGTAAATCGTCCCGCAGATCGCTCCGGAATCCTGGCCACCGTGACCGGGATCGATGACCACCAGTGCAAAAGGTGCCGGCACGCCGCTACGCGACGAGCTCACCGGGGGAACAGTCAAAAGAATTTGCCACCAGACGAACGATCCCAGCATCAGCAAGAGTCCCAACCAGGCGACAACGTTTTTCATCGCCCCCATCAGACCCGATTGGCTTCTGAAACATTGTTAGGTCCGAATGGTTTGCGCGGACTTCGGCGTCAGTCAAAATCCGATAGCGAATCGCGCTCCGGCTGTCGCGTTCAAGCACTGCCGCTTCCATTCCGGACCTTTCGAGTTGCTCATCTCCGATGTTTGGCGAATTGCATCGCGCTCCGGCAATTCCTTGATTGCGTCTTCACCCAAGGCCATCCGGCCCAACACTCCACGCGTCTGCTGCAATCGTTATCGCGTCCGGCAGTTCGGCATCCGTCAGCATGATTTTGTTGCAGGAACGTTTCCATCAAGCTCGGTCGACACCTTCGCTCCGCTCAACACCGCGAAGCGTTGTCGCGATTGAGCAGTCGGGCCATCGGCTGCGATCGAGCCATCGTAGTCAACGCGCAAAAACAAATCTTCCTTCGGGCTCGAACCGATCTCGGCAAAAAGCAATCGCGCCAGATAGGGCGGGCCGTAGACTTGTTCGAACGCGGCTTTCATTACCGGACTAAGCGAGTAATGCGCGAGCCGTCGCAGCGAAACATCCGCCGCCGAGCGGGTGAATCCTTCCGTGCTCGCCAATTCGATCGCCGCCAATCGCAGTCGCTCGATGTCGCCCGGATGACCGATCGCTCCCATCGCGATCCGGTCGTAAATCTCGAAAATCTTTTGGCGCGACGCCGGCCAAGGGTGACAGAAAAGAATTCCATCGCGATATCCCACCGCTGCGATCGGACTGCCCTGGGCGAGTTGTGTCTCGACGTACTCGCGCCGGTTCGCGATCGCTTCGACCCAACGATACGGTTCTTCGATCATGCGACGCTTCTGTTTGAAAACCTGGCCGATCTTTTCGTCCGGCAGACGTCGTGATGCCGTCGCGCGAAACGATCTTGATCAGCGGAAAAATTTTGCCGCTTCGATCGACTCCACCGGTCGCCGTGTCGGCTTCCGCCGCGGTGTCGAGCGCGCGCAACGCAACCGCCACCGCTTCATCTTCGTCCAGTTCCTGAAGTTTTTTCGGTCCCCAGTTGTTTTCGTAATAAAGAATGCCGCGCACCGCCGGCGAACCGGAGCCGGTCGCGGCGTAATCGGTCACTTCGAATTGCGCGCCCATCGCATCGTAAAAATAAAGCCGCGCCTCCGGTTTCGAATTCGCATCGTAAGTGGCGAAGATCGGCACCACCACGCCGACGCCTTGCATCACGAAACCAAAATTATCGCGCAGCAATTTGGAAAGCGCGCGCACTTTTCCGTCCACGCTCATTTCCTGCAGTTGCGTCCGTCGAAAATATTGAAACGAATGTTCGAGCACACGCGCCATTTCCCACGCCGTCGCCGGCACGCCCGCGATCGCCATGATCGAGTGGCGATCGATTTCCAAAACTTTGTCGGCGCGATCGTAGACCACGGTGTTGCCGGCGGTCGCGCGCCGATCGCCCGCCACCAGCACGCCGCCGCGAAAATTTAAACGCGAGAATCGTCGTCGATTCCGTCGGAACAAATGAATGACCGCCGGCCGCAACTGGTGACTTCGGGCGCGATCTGCAGCAAGACCCTTCCGGCGCAACAGCGCCGGAAAATCTTCACTCGCTCCCGAGAAATTCGGGTCGAGGGCCAGAGGTGGCTTGTCCATTATTGGCCGGTGCGCTGGCGGTAGCGCTTCGATTGGTTGGGATCCACCTTGCGCATTTTCTTCAGCAAATCCTTCGTGTCCGGCCGCGAAATATCGGGCGAACGCGGACCGCCTTCGTCCCCCTGCTTCGGACCCCACGGAGCGGGATCAAACGGCTTTTGCACGCGCTCCGGCATGCAAAAAATTTAAGGAGAAATAGTGTAAAGGCAAGCCGGCTCCGCCCAGCGGTTCTACCTCGCTTGCCAGCGATAGCGGCTAATGGCAAAATCCGAGTCCGATGAAATCGCTGGTTACGGTAGCTCTGGCTGCAATTCGTCTTGGATGCCTTGCGAGTTCTCACGGCTTCGCCCAAACAATGGCGCCGACGCCAAACCAGTCCGTCAGCCAAGCTGCGCAACTTCAGGAGCTCACCAAGAAGATCGACGAACAAAATGCGAAGATCGACATGCTCTCGCAGGAAATTCTAAAACTTCAGCTCGAAATCACCAATCGTCGCCCCGGCGTCATGATTGGAGAAGGTGCGCCAACAGGTTCGACATCGACATCAACCACCACTACGACATCCACCGCCACACCTGAATCGTCCACCAAGACCGGCAATGACAACAGTCACGTCGTCGCCCGCGGCGAGACTCTCACGTCGATTGCAAAAATGTACGGCGTGAGCGTGAGCGAGCTCCAAAAATACAATCACATCGATAATCCGCTGAAGTTGCAGGCGGGCCAGACTCTTTTAATTCCCCCGTCTCCCGATCCCGTCGCCATCTTCGTCCGGCGAATAATCGAGGTGGGGCGATTGACCTGAATCGCGCGGTGACTAGGCCGATCTAGATCATCTGCTCGTCGGGCGATTCGATTGGCGCCTCTTCGAGTCTCCTTCGGTTTCACGGATTTCTCGGGACGATTCGAGCAAACTTTGCTCGCATAACCGCGCGTACTTTCCGCCATGCGCGATCAGCTCATCATGCGTGCCGCGCTCAATGATGCGGCCATGATCGAGAACCAGAATTTGGTCGGCGTGAACAATCGTCGAAAGCCGATGGGCAATCACGATGGATGTTCGGTTCGCCATCAAATGTTCCAGCGCTTCCTGAATCAATCGTTCGGTCGCGGTGTCCACGCTCGCGGTCGCTTCGTCCAAAATCAGAATCGGTGGATCCTTCAACAAGGCGCGAGCGATCGATAGCCGTTGCTTTTCACCGACACTCAGTTTCACACCGCGTTCGCCGACAACGCTTTCCATCTTCTCCGGCAATCGCTCGATGAATTCGCGCGCATTCGCCACGTCGACTGCGCGCCAGAGCTCGTCATCCGTCGCCGTTGGTTTTCCCATCAATAGATTTTCGCGGATCGAGCCGTTGAACAGAAAACTTTCCTGCGTGACGACGCCGATATTCTCGCGCAATGCGCGAAGGCTGTATTCGCGAATCTCTTTTCCATCGACAAAGATTTTTCCGTCGTTTGCCGGCAATTCGTAGAAACGCGGCAAGCAAACCGGCGAGCGTCGATTTGCCCGCGCCGGTCGCGCCGACGAGTGCAACGGTCTCGCCCGGGCGGGCGTGAAACGAGACGTGATCCAAGGCAAGACGCCCGTCATCGCTGTAGCCGAAGGTGACATTTTCGTAGCGCACATCGCCGGCAATGGCCGATATCGATCCAGCCGTCAGCCAGCCAGGCTCAATCGGTTCGTCCATAATTTCGAAAACGCGCTCACCGGCAGCGCGACCGGCCTGAAGCAGTTGATTGAGCTGATGCAGTTTCCCGACCGGCTCGTAAAGATAGGCCGGTGAGCCAACAGGAACGCTCCGAGATCGCCTAGGTGGCATTGTGCCATCGAGCACGGCTCTTGTTCCGACCAGCACGGTGACAATCACTCCGAGCGTGCCAATCAAATACATCGACGGATTGTAAGCCGCCCACACTTTCATCACGATCAGCGTAGCGCGACGCAGTTCGTCGCTGACGCGATTGAATCGTTGATGTTCCTCCTTTTCGCGGGCGAAACTTCGGATTTGACGAATGCCGGAAAGATTATCGTGCAGCAGCGCGTTCATGGCGGACGATGCCCGGCGTTGTAATCGATATCGACGATGCGCCGTCAGCGTGTACCAAAGCGCACCCGCGGCGAGAAACGGTACCGGACTGAGCGCGAACAAGGTGAGCTTGACACTTACGTAACACATCCACGCGAGAACGACGACCATTTGCAGTACTGCCATCACGCCTTGCTCGACGCCGTCGATCAGCATTCGCTCCACCGAGGTCACGTCCTCGAGCAGCCGCGTCATCAGATCGCCGGTCGCACGATTGTCGAACCAGCGCAGAGGCAGCAATTGAATGTGTGAGTAAAGATCGCTACGCAGATCGAAAATGACGCGCTGCTCAAATGTGTTGTTCAAGATAAGGCGCATCGAGCTAAGTCCGTTTTGAAGGAGCGCCGCCTTCAGTGGTAATCGGTGATTTCTACCTCATAGGCATCGCCGTCCCGCCAAACGAAGCACACGCGGAATTGCTGGTTGATCCGAATGCTGTGTTCTCCCTGCCGCTCCCGGCGCAACGCTTCCAGCCTGTTGCCGGGAGGAATTCGCAAGTCTTCCAATCTCCCGGCCGAGTGGAGCATGGCCAGTTTCTTCCTGGTAGCATTCCGCAGATTCGCCGGAGGCATTCCCTGGCTTTTGCCCGTGTCCCAAAATTCCTTCGTGCTTTTGTCCGCGAAGGTCTTGATCACCGGAACTAGTTTAATGGACTCCGTTAATAACGTCAAGCGTTAATATTGCTAAGCGCTTCGCTTCCCATCCCCCGCAAAATACCCCGCCAGCGCCTGCCCCGTATACGACTTCTTCACGCGCGCCACCTGCTCCGGCGTACCCTGCGCCACGATGCGCCCGCCCTCTTCGCCACCCTCGGGGCCGAGATCAACAATCCAATCCGCGTTGCGGATCACGTCGAGATTGTGTTCGATGATGATAATCGAATTGCCCAGATCGGTCAGTCGGTGCAGCACGTCGAGCAACTTTTTCACATCGTCGAAATGCAGGCCCGTGGTGGGCTCGTCGAGCAGATAGAGCGTTTTGCCGGTTTGCCGCTTGCTCAACTCGCGCGCCAACTTGATGCGCTGTGCCTCGCCGCCGGAGAGCGTGACCGCCGATTGGCCCAGGTGAATATAGCCCAGGCCCACGTCAACCAGCGTTTGCAGCTTCTGCTTCACCTGCGGAATGTTTTCCAGAATCGGCAGCGCGTCGGCGACCGGCATCTCCAGCAAGTCCGCGATCGAATTCCCGTTGTACTTCACCGCCAGCGTTTCGTGGTTGTAGCGCCGCCCGCCGCAAACCTCGCACAGCACGTATACATCCGGCAGAAAATTCATCTCGATGCGCCGCTGGCCCTCGCCCTGGCAAGCCTCGCAGCGCCCGCCCGAAACGTTGAACGAGAACCGTCCTGCTTTGTAGCCGCGCTCGCGCGACTCCGGCAGCATGGCATACAAGTCACGTATCGCGGTAAACACGCCGGTATACGTCGCCGGATTCGACCGCGGCGTGCGCCCGATCGGCGACTGATCGATGCGAATCACTTTGTCGATTTGCTCCGCGCCCGAAATCGCCTTGTGCTCGCCGGCTTTTTCGCGCGAGCGGTAAAGCTGCCGCGCCAGCGCGCGATAAAGAATGTCGTTCACCAGCGTAGATTTCCCCGAGCCCGACACTCCGGTCACCACCGTCATCACGCCCAGAGGGAAGGTGACATCGAGATTCTTAAGGTTATTTTCCTTCGCGCCTAGAATCGTCAGCGCGGCGCCGTTCTTCTGGCGGCGCTCCGGCCGCATCTCGATCCGCGTCCTGCCCGAGATGTAGGCCCCCGTCAGCGAGTTGGGGTCATGCATAATCTCCGTAGGCGTGCCGTGCGCCACCAAATTTCCGCCGTGGCGTCCCGCGCCCGGCCCGAGATCGATCACATAATCCGCGCGCCGGATGGTCTCTTCGTCATGCTCGACCACCAGCACGGTGTTTCCCAGATCGCGAAGATTTTCCAGAGCAGTCAGCAGCCGTCCGTTGTCGCGGTGATGCAATCCGATCGAAGGTTCGTCGAGCACATACAACACGCCGCGAAGTTTCGACCCAATCTGCGTGGCCAGCCGAATCCTCTGCCCCTCGCCTCCCGACAGAGTTCCCGCCGACCTGTCCAGCGAGATATATCCCAGCCCGACTGCGTTCAGGAACTGTAGCCGCTCCACGATTTCATGCATCACGCGTCCGGCGATGAGCGCGTCGCGCCCCGCCAGCTTGATGCCCTGCGCCACTTCCACCGAGCTTGAAATCGGCAGCGCGGTAAAGTCCGCGATCGACATGCCTTTCACCTTCACCGCCAGGCTCTCCGCACGCAGACGCCTCCCATTGCAGGCCGGACACACCGTCGCCGACATGTGATCCATCAGCCAGTCGCGATATCCTTCCGAAGTCGACTCCTCCAGATTCTGCTTCAGATATCCGAAGATGCCGTGGAATCCAGTCTTCCCCCCGCGTCCCGGCTCGCCATTGAGCAGAAAGTCCTGCGTCTTCTCGGAAAACTTCTCGAACGGAGTGCTCAAATTAATCCCATACGCCGCCGACGAAATCTGCAGCGTATGAATCAGATTCTGCGACGCCGACCCCGGCCCCAACCCTCCGTCCAGCAAGGGCTTCGACCAGTCGGTGATCACCTTCGCCGGATCGAAATCATATTTACTGCCCAGCCCGTGACACTCCGGACACGCTCCGTACATGCTGTTGAACGAAAACGATCTCGGCTCCAGTTGCGGTACATTAATCCCGCAATCCGGGCACGCCAGCTTTTCGGAATAAAGTTGCTCGTCGCCTCCGACCACAGCCACTTGCACCAGTCCGCCCGCCAGCTTCATCGCCAGGCCCACCGACATTTCCAGGCGATGCTCAATCCCCGGCTTCACCAGCAGGCGATCGATGACCACTTCAATGGTGTGATTCTTCCGCTTGTCGAGATTGATGTCGTCATCCAGATTCACCAGCTCGCCATCAACCCGCGCGCGTGTGTAACCGTGCTTCTGCAGCGTCTCCATCTCTTTCTTGAATTCGCCTTTGCGTCCGCGCACAATCGGCGCCATCACCATCACGCGATCTTCCGGAGTCAGCGCCATCACCCGCTGCACAATCTGGTCCGCCGACTGCCGGCTGATCGCCCGGCCGCACTTGGGGCAGTGCGGCACCCCGATAGAGGCGAACAACAGGCGAAGATAATCGTAGATTTCTGTAATGGTTCCCACCGTCGAGCGCGGGCTGCGGCTGGTGGTTTTCTGCTCAATCGAAATGGACGGGCTGAGCCCATCGATGGAATCCACGTCTGGGCGCTCCATCTGGTCCAGAAACTGCCGCGCGTAGGCTGAAAGCGTCTCCACGTAACGCCGCTGCCCTTCGGCGTAAATCGTGTCGAATGCTAGAGATGACTTGCCTGACCCGCTCAGCCCGGTGACCACGGTCAGGGTATTCCGCGGAATCTCAACATCAATGTTTTTAAGATTGTGCTGGCGGGCTCCGCGTACCGAAATCTTGGTGATGGCCATCTATCTTAGGCGGATTTCCCTTCCGTAACGTGGACAGGCCTACAGACGTGCCCGAAAGTATAGGTGCACAGCTCTACTCCGTATCTTAGTTGTTAACAGCGGCAGGCGTCAACGCGGGTAAATTGAAGAAGCCCCGCGGATGGCCGAAGCAAGAAAGTCGCATATCGAGTCGGGGCTGGCGGCATCTCATACTGGCCGTACTTAAGGTGGATTCACTGTGAACGGTTTATTTGTACCCGTGCTGCTGTTCATCACCGTCGTGGCATCCGTAAGCGTTGGCATTCTCACCGCTTACGCCGCCGTATTTGGCATTCTATATAGCTTTGGCCGCGCCTCACGCCCCGGGCCCGCGCCGCAGCGGCCCCACCTGGTATTGGTTCCCTCGCAAAGCCAGGCCAGCGGCGACTAGCAGCCTGCTGAAAGACTCAACCTGTGCCTTTGTTTTGAAAGTGCACAGCTTCGAGGCCGCGCCGTAAGAACAGCACCAATCGCGGCTTTACCCGTTGCCAGCTGTCATTAAACCGCCCCAAGGCCTGTTCATCAACTTGGCGGTTGATGGCCCCCACACTCCGGCCACAACCGGGTCAATGAGCCTCATGCTGGTTTCGTCAACTTGCCTTGCCGGTCTTGTCCATGTGGGCCTAAGGCAAACCGTCCATCAGAACTCACATTCCGCAACTAGCTTCAGAAGCCGAAGAAGCGTCTCGCGCTCCTCCGAGGTCATTTGCCGCCGGACACTCTCATCGGCGGTCACCCGAGCTTCGATTAGCCGTTCTCGGTACTTCTTTCCTTTGGCCGTCAGCTGGACTTGAATTGCTCGGCCCGATTTTGCCCTGTGCTCCGACACGAGTCCTTCCTCGGCCAGTGACTTGATAGCCCGGTGCACGACGGTCCGGTCGAGACCCAGGAGCGTGGCGATCTGATTCTGATTCAGCGTCGTTCCGTCACGCAATGTCGACAGGATAAAGCCGCGTGTCGCCGAGCACTGGGTTTTTCGCTCCAGTCTCTTTCCCACCGAGAAATACGCCGCTGCGATATTGGCGAGTACCGAGTCTTTCAGAATGTCATCGGGAATCTCTTTCCTAGGGAGGATGTTCATAGGATGGTCACCGTGGCATCGAGAGGTCTTCGCCACTGCGGTGGCTCATTGTGGGCACGCGATTTCTTCCCGATCGCAATCACCATCACAATCTCGTGGTGCCGGCCAGACAACCCCAGATATTGAGAGAGCCTGCGGCCGTCAAAGCCTTCCATCGGACAGGTGTTCATTCCCAGCGCTTCGGCAGCGATCATCAGATTCTGGCAAGCCAACGATGTACTCTTCGTCGCCCACTTGAACAAGTCCTGCCGGGACAGCGGCGGCATCCCCATCACCATCCGCAGATTTAGCAGCCGGAAGAAGGCCCGTTTGATCGCGGCAAACATTCCGAATGGCCCCGGCATGAACAGGATCCGGCCGATCTTTGCTTTCCGCTCGTAGTCGCGAAGTTTTGCTTCGGTGAAGTTGCTTCTGCGCATCCACTCCAGCTGGCCTTGCGCCGTGGTCAGACAGCGATCCGAGGTCGGCAACGGCCACGACCAGTGCGGAGGCGGTTTCCGCGGGCTTCTGTCCGAGGCACAGTTTCGCCACCGCGGCCTTCTTTGCCCCGGACCCCACCCAATAAAACTTGTAAGGCTGGCTGTTAAAGCTTGAGGGAGCATGGCGGGCTGCATTGAGGATTTGCTCGCGCAGTCCTTCGGAAATTTCAACGGGTTCAAAGACCTTAACCGCTCGCCTTTGGAAGATCGCGTCCAGGGTCTCGTTCATGGCTCACCACCTCCATGTTGCTATTACAACATATAAATGTTGCAATTGCAACATTAATTCTGGCCGCCAGCCAGAAGCCGTCTGCCAGGTGGCGATAAATCGCGATTGCGCTCATCGACCCGGGCGGTTCTTTACCGGAGACCGCCAGGCGTACCATGAATCATGGATGAAACCTACCTGCAATGCCCCGGCCCCGTTGACCGCTCAATAGCCCCTGATGCCCTCTTTCGAGAAGAGCCTGATGACGAGGAGGACGAGGAGGAACACGACGGCGACGAGGAAGATGATGATGGGGACGAAGGCTATTCGGAGTGATCGTGCTCGGGCGGTTGCAAAATCCTCGGTTCTCCAACCAATGAACATGAGATAATCCGCAGCCTGAACAAGCCTCTGTGACCTCCTTTCGAATTCTGTTGCTTGCAGTCACACTTCCTCTGTTTTCATTTACCGCGTTGGGCAGCGACAAAGAGAACGGAAGTCGCCCCCTTCAATTGAACCGCAGGGGCGACTCTCCAACATCCGCGCCGGGACCTCGTGCCCCGGACCTCGTGTTAGCATTTCAGTGATCGGCCCTCCCTCATCTCCCGGCACCTGCCTATGGCGCGTATTTTCGGCATTTCGGTTCGTTCGTTTTTCGCGGCAGTCGCTGTTTCTTGCTCTTTGGCGGCGCTCCCGGTATCCGCCGCTGAGCCTCCCTGGCTCGAACTCCACTCCACCCACTTCACCGTCATCACCGATGCCGGTGAGAAAAAGGGCAAAGAAGTAGCCTTGCGCTTCGAGCAGATGCGCTCCGTCTTCGCCGGACTGCTGATGAAAGAGCGCCTCAACCAGCCCGTCCCGCTCACCATTCTGGCGTTGAAGAACGACAAGAATTTCTATCAGATGGCGCCGCTGCAAAATGGCCAGCCGATTTCCGTGCCTGGTTTTTTCGTTCCCGGTGAAGACCAGGACTTCATCGTCCTCAACCTGTTCGAAGAAGAATCCTGGCGCGCCGTGGCGCACTCCTTCGCCCACATGCTGCTCAGCTATAACTATCCTTCGGCGCAGGGATGGTTTGACGAAGGCCTGGCTGAGTATTTCGGTTCCATTCGCGTCGACAATCGGCAGGTTGAGATCGGCGGCGATCCCGAACTGCGTTCCGTTTACACCCAGGACTTGCTCGAGAATCCGCAGGAGGTTCGCAATCCTCCCAAGTCGCTCACCGAATTTCTCGGCGGACAGGTCTGGCTTTCCATGGCTGACCTGTTCACCATGAAGCACGACACTTCCACCTACCTGGAAGGCACCCATCGCACTCTTTTCTACGCGCAGTCGTGGATGGTGATGCACTACCTGCTCCACGCGAAAAAATTGCCCGAGACCGGAACTTATTTTGAGCTGGTGCTGAATCAGCACGTGCCCGTAGAAGACGCAATCCTGAAGGCCTACGGCATGACGCCGGTTCAACTCGAGCAGGCCGTGCGAGACTATTTCCACTCGCTCACACCGCTGTTCACCGCGCTCGACGCGTCCAAGCAGACCCAGCCGCCAACCAACTACCCACAGGTTTATCAATTTCCGGCCACCGTCGCGCCTGACAGCATGGTGATCACCAGCAAACCGATGACGGAGGCCGACGCCCGCGCCCTGGCCGACGACATTAAGGTTCGCATCCCGGATCGCCGCGAAGCCGGATTAGCGGACTTGAAAGCTCTGGCGTCGGCGCCGGCCGTTGGCGCGCCCCCGCCCGCCGCCGCCAAGCCCGCGTCTGACGAGGACAGCCCAAAGCCGAGTACGGTGGCTGAAGGCAACGAAATTGCGCATCGCGCGCTGGCTTACGATCACATACAGCATGGAGAGTTCGACGCTGCGGCGGAGGAACTGGGCAACGCCGCGGCCGTCAACCAGCGCGACCTTTGGATCCGTTATTACCTTTCGGTGCTCAAATACCGCATCGCGCAGGCCACGAAGAAAGACATGCAGGGACTGGCCAACATGATGCAGGATCTGCGCGCGGTGCTGGAATGGTATCCCGAGTTCGCCGACGCCTACGACCTGATGGCCGTGGCCCGCACCGAGGGTGGCGGCCCAACTGCCGCCATGCAGGCGGAACGCGCCGCCATGCAACTCAGTCCGCGCAACGAGTTGTATGTCTTCCATCTTGCTGAAATCTATGTCTCAGGCAAGCAGTGGGAGGCCGCGCGAGCGCTGCTGGAGCGGCTGAAATCCAGTTCCAATCCGCTGATCGCGGGCAAGGCGCGCGAGCGCCTCGAGCAGGTTGCCACCGAACAGAAATTTGGCATCACCGCGGCCTCGACCGAGGCGGGCAAAAAGCTCGCGCCGCAGGCTTCTCCCTTTGACGTGCTCGATCAGGACGCGGCCAAGCGCGCGGCCGACGCGCAGGCCCCGCCCGGCGGCGGCGTCGCCGACAAGCGTCCCGCAAAATTTCTGCAAGGCAAATTAGTCAGCGTGGACTGCTCGCAGCCCCCGGCGGCCATTCTGACCGTAGTCTCCGGCGCGGTCGCCCTCAAGCTGCGCACGCTCGACTACAAGTCTTTGCTGCTCATCGGCGCCGACCAGTTCTCCTGCGCCTGGGCCAACCGCAGCGTCTCGGTCAACTACAAAACCGGCGGCCTGTCGGACGGAGACCTGGTGTCGCTGGAAGTGCGGTGAGGAGGACTCTACCGGCTACCAACAAGAAATGTTCCACGTGGAACATTTGTACGTACAAAATTGTCGGTACAAAACTCGTCGCTGCGGGGAAGTGGTTGTGTGGATTGAAGTTACGGGTCAGGAAATTGGGGAACGTCCCATGAACTGCACCCCAAAACTGAGACAGAGATAATGGTGACAGTTCTCAATCAGGAGAACACATGTCACGAGAGAAGACGAATCCGCCGGAGTACGGAACGGAGTTGAAGTTAGCAGCGGTGCGCCGGGTGTTGGCTGGGGAAAGCGTAAGTGCAGTAGCGCAGGAACTCGGCATTCGACGAAAACGGCTGTATGTGTGGAAGGACCGTTATGCAGAGTTGGGCAAATCCGGTCTGGCGCATCGGCGGGGAGGAAGGCCGCGAAAGATAGTGTTTGGGGATAAGAACGGACCGGACGCGATGTCCGGACGTGGGGAGTTGCTGGCGGCGCGGCGGCGGATCGCGGAGTTAGAACGCAAAGTGGGGCAGCAGGAACTGGAACTGGATTTTTTCGGCGAAGCCTTGCGGCGCATAAAAGTGGGCGGGAAGCGATCTGCACGTTGATCGCGGAGCGGGCCGGGCAAGGCGGCCTCAGTGTGGAACGCATGTGCGAGTTGAGCGGCGTGAGCCGGGCGAGGTTTTATCGGCATTGGGAACTGTCGGCGCCACGCCAGGCCGATACTGCGCTGCGCGACGCCATCCAGCAGGTGATCGTGGAGAAGCGATTCTACGGATACCGGCGGGTGCAACAGGAACTGCGGCAGCGCGGGCACTGCGTCAATGCCAAGCGCGTGCTGCGCTTGATGCGTGAAGATAATCTGCTCAGTCTGCGCACGCGGCGGTTCGTTCCTGCCACTACCGATTCGCAGCATGGATGGCGAGTGTGGCCGAATCTGGCGCGTGGGTTGGTGACGCGCAATCTCAATGAACTCTGGGTGGCCGACATCACATACGTGCGATTGCGGGAGGAGTTTGTTTATGTTGCGGTCGTGTTAGACGCACATTCGCGGCGCGTGATCGGGTGGTCGCTAGCCCGGCATTTAGGCGCGAGTGGAGCGGTGCAAGCGTTGCGAATGGCGCTGCTCGAACGTCAACCTGCTCCGGGATTGATTCATCATTCCGACCGCGGCATTCAGTATGCCTGCGCCGACTATCTCACGCTGCTCGCCGACCATGGTGCGCAGCCGAGCATGAGCCGCGTGGGCAATCCCTACGACAACGCCAAAGCCGAATCCTTCATCAAGACGCTTAAACAGGAGCAGGTGCACGGCAGAGACTGGCGCGATCTGGACGCCTTGCGCGCCGAACTAACAACCTTTTTCGAAATCACCTACAACCATCAGCGCCTGCATTCTGCGCTGGACTATCAAACTCCAGCCGCTTTCGAGCAACAGCTGCGGAGCGGGGCCAATGTCGAGGCTTCTACAGAGCTGACTGGGGCGAGGGAGCTAACCGCCCCCTCGCCCCAGACCCCACTCCCCGGTTTACAATCTTTTTCGCAAGAAAACTGTCCCTAGTTTCCTTGTCTCACGTCAGGGGTGCAGTTCACCCGTTCTGTCCCCGGATTTCGTCCCGGATTCCCCGTCCCCGGATTCCCGCTGGTCTTTGCCGTGCGATGTACCCGGCTGACGCCCAACGGGACGATGTCGTACCAAGAAGTCAACAGGGAAACCTACAGCCATGAGAGCTACGAACTTGACCCAAAACGGAAATGGTAACTTGTGCGCTAGCCAAGCACAGCCAGCCGCGCTTCCGAGTACAGCCCATGTCTGGAAGCGGTAGGTATGGCGAATCCATCTCATAGCTGCTCAGACTTCCCTGTCTTAATGGATCGAGTTACAGCCCCCTAGAACTTTTCCCTTCGCCCAGTTCCATCCTTGTTGAGTATACCCCTCAACCGTTGCTAGTACACCCGCTGCTGTCAGCCAGTATTTTGCCCTGCCAAGGGTAGCAGCGGCCTCGGAAGCCCTAGCAGCCTGCGCAGCTTCGCTGATCTCCCCTGCTGCCGCGGTGTCTGATACTGCAACTGCCGACCCAGCTGAAGCCAGGTACCATCCCCCTATGGTGCAAGGATGCGTTATCTGATTTGCAGCAATCCACTTCGCCGCGCACCGGTCGTAACCTGTCGCGTCCGGGCAGTTAAAGATGGTCGCTTGCGCGTCCATAATCGGGTTAACCAAGCCTTGACCGTTGCACCACGGCCCGAGCGAGGTCGAGCAAGGCAGCGTGGGCAGCCCGATCGCCTCCGACCAGACCGTCTGAAGCACCTGGTCGAGATTAGTAGGAAACGGAGTGTCCCACTCGGGCCAAATCCCATCACCCCCCGTGACGCTCAACTGAACGCTGAACGAAGAACTGTTGGCACCCCCACCGTCGCACGAAGTGCCCCAAGCGTCGAACGAAGCCCCACCGGGATTAAAAACAGAACACTGTCCCCAGGCATTCATGACCGCTACCCCGAGCATCGACAATTGGGAAAGCCAGGGGATGAAATTGTCACGTCCATCCGGGTCAATCGAATTCAGCGGGCCATTCTGCACGTAAGCGTAGCGGTTCCACGTCTGCGGATTGGAAAAGTCCACCACACCCAAGCCCGCGGGATCGGGCTGAATCCATCTGCCCTGTACCGGGTTGTATTCGCGGTAGAGGAAGTCCTGCAGCCCCGCAGTCGTGTCCTGAAGCTGCCCAGTGAAATCGATATCTTTTCCGGTGTTACCGGAGTTGGCGTAGACCTCGCCGTAGGGAGCGAAGGCTCGATCATAAGTCTTGGTCTGGCTCGAGGACGAAGCGAAACGCGCGCTGCCCAGCCAGTCGGCGTGGCGATAGTGGAAGCCGGGGCCAGTGGTGTCGTAGACCGCAGCATCGCCGCCGGGCAGCGGGATATTAATTCGCTGGTAGGTGGTCAGGCTCTTCATGACTCCGATCTTGCCGATGGGGCCGTACAAAACCTGAGTATAGACGCCCGAGTTGTTCTGCTCAATCATGCGATCGAACGCGTCGTAGGCTACTCCCACTCCGTTCAGGCTGATGGCGTTGCCGTCGGCGTCCCAGGAGTAGGGCGCGGGAGTGGCGAAGCTGCAATCGGTGATGAGATTGCCGTTTAGGTCGTAGGTGGGCGTGCAACCGCTCATCGGCTGTTCCCGGTTGTTGGTGGTGCCGTTGGTCAGAATGTAGTTGGCCAGGAATGAACTGGTCCCCGACTTACTGACGTTGCCAAAAGGATCGAGGGTGAAGTTTTGGTTCCAGACGTTGGTTGCGCCGTTGGTGCAGTTGACGCTCTGGATGCGCGCCAGATCATCGTGGACGTAGGCGCAGGTCTGGACGTTGGCGGTGTTGGAGGGGTCCTGGGTGATCTGCTGCGAACCGAGCGTTCCGTTCGGATTCCAGTTCACGGCACCAATGAGCGACTGAACGCTGCCGGTGGGTCCGACGTTGAACTGATATCCGCTCATGCGGCCCGTATTTGGGTCGGGCGTCCAGGAATCGGTATCTCCCGAACACAGCGTCAAACCCGTGAGCTGGCCGCCGGCATTGTAGCTGGTGCATTTCAACAGGCTGTTTGAACCCGTGCAACTGTTGGTCGCGGTTGCCCCGGCATTGGCCGTAAGCGGGCGACCTTCACCGTCCAGGGCAAACGTGAAATGGCCTTGCGCGGGTATTCCATTCAGTGTGTTCAATGCGCCGTTTGCATAATAAGTGGCAGTAGTGTGGAAAGCGCCGCCCGAGTTCGCGGTGGACTCGAATGCGTCGGCAATTTCGCCGCGGGCAGAGTAGCAATAGGCGATGTCGCTAAGCTTTGCCGTGCTGAGACCGGTGAAGGCTTCCGCGAGCCGCCCTTTGACGAACGCGTTACTGGGGTTGGTGCAGGTGAATGTGGTGGCATCGTAGATGAATGTCTTGCTGGGCGTTACTCCAGCGTTGGGGCCGGAAGGATAGGTGATCCCGATATTGCGATGCAGGCCGTCATAGGCGAAGCAGGTCACGTTGAGGGCCGGGTCCACTTTCTTGACGAGATCTCCATTCGAGGTACCGCAGGTACCGTCGGTGTCATAGGTGTAGGTCGTCGCTGTCGCACCGGTCTCGGGATTTGTCTCTGAGATGAGGCGGCCCACACCGTCGTAAAGGTAGGTGCGGGTTTGTGTTCCCCCGATGGCTCCCGGTTGAATATTTTGGGTGACGGTTACGGAATTTGCGGGGCTGTCATACGCGTACTTAGTGAAATAACCCGTGGGTTGGGATGAAATTTGGGCGCACGTGCCCCTGCCCGGCAAAGTGGAGGTTTCCTCGCACACGGAAGTAATGCGGCCATAGGCGTCGTATTCCAGCTGTTTTTGCTTCGTGTGTTCCCCGGTAGGAGCGGGACCGACGACGCTAAGAACATCGTTCTGAGCATAGGTCATCCCCAGCGTGCCGCCGCCACCGTCGCTGACCGTGGCGGTGCGGCCCATGGCATCGAGCTGCGTGGTGGTCACCGCGGTTCCGCCGGGAATGGTTTGCTTGGAAAATGGTCCAAGAACGCTGCCTGTCGAGGTCCAGCCGTAGGTGTATTGGACGGTTTGGTCGAATGTGGTCGCACCGGGCGCCGTTCGTCTCTGTGATTCAACCAGTCGTCCGAGCCCGTCAGAGTACTCAGAGCATCCACGGTCGAAGTGGGGCTGGTGGTTGGAAAATTGAGGGCTGTTTCCTGCGTGGCGGGAGTGGTTGACGTTGCGGGCGTATAGGAATTAACCGTTACGTTGTTGAGCGGGTCGGTTACCGAAAGCACGCGCCAAAAGGGATCGGGCACGCTATTGGGTGGTGGGCCTACATAGCCGTATTGTGTGGATTGATTGTTTGGGTCGGTGACTTGAGTTATCACGCCACCGTTACAATCCCAGACGTAGGAGGTAGTCAGACCGCCACTGGAGACAGACGACGGGTACGCGGGTGTGTTGTTGCAGTTTTGGTAGGTGTACGAGGTCTGGTTGGAGTTGACGTCGGTGGCCGTTTGCATTAACCCATTCGAATAATAGGTATAGCTGCGGTTCAGGAAGGTCGTTCCCGAAACCCACGAAGCAGTCGTTTTCAGATTGCCGTCGGCGAAGTAGGTGTTGTTGGTAAGTGACTTCGTGTTGGCGGTGACGATGCCGCACGCGTTGCTGTTGGTGCCTACGGTAACCTGGACGCATGACGGCCGGTTCAGGATATTTCCCAGGCTCGCGTAGGTGATTTTCTTGACCTGGGTTGGCGAAGTTGCGCCGAAATCGTAGGTGTCAACTTCAGTCGGGAGTGGTAAGCGAGAGTTGATGGTCTGATCGTAAAGTCCGTAGTAGGTTACGGTCTGACTCTGGCTTCCCCCGTTTGGCTGGTTGATCACGGTCAGAGCTAAGGGAGTGATTCCATTATTTGGCGGGGTCAATGTCGAACAGGGTGCTGCGGCTGCATAGTTATAGCAAGTGGTCACCGTTTCCAGGGGTGTGCCGGCCGCTGGGCCTTGATACACCTTTTTTTGGAGCGTGGCGCCATTGCCAGTTTGGAGAACTGTCTGATTCCCAGCGGGATCCTGAATAGTGGTAGTTAAGCCTGAGATGACTCTCGAGTAGGTCCAAGTGCCATCCGAAGTCTGGCGTGTCAAGCCAGCGAGCGTGCCATCGGCGAAGTCCCCGACGGTTTGGCCGGTACAGAAGACACCATTATGTGTCCCGGGGTAGGTGTACTTGATACTGCCGCCAGTGGGCAGATCAATCTCCGAAAGTCTGCCAGTGGTGTCGTTTGCCTTGTTTGGTGTGGCTTCATATTTGAATTTATAAGCTGTGCCGTCTGGGAGCGTGATGCTAGTCAAGAGATTCCCAGCGGTTGGGGGATATTCGTTGATCGCCGCATTTGTAAACGACTTGCAGCCCCCAAAGTTGGATGCGACCGTGAAGGAACTCGCAGTCAAAGTGACTGCTTCTGGTGTGTTGTTCGGTCCTGTATAGGTGTAAGTGGACGAAGTGGTCGTGTGCGTGGCAGTCAGGACTTGGATTCCTAAGGTGTCGGTAAAAATGTCACCGCTGTTCGAATTCTCACTAAAAACGTTTCCGTCAGGATCTGTGAAGCTCCCCACCCCGGACACTCCTTGAGCGTTGCCGCTCGTCAATATCTGGTTCCCGGAGACATCGGTAAATGACGTAACTCCGTTCGTGGTGTCAGCGGTGATTGTGTAGAGACCGTCGAAACTTCGCACCGTACCCTGCGTCGTGCCGGGGCAGCCGGAATTGAAGGTTATAAGAAGCTGAGGAAACGCATGCGTAGTTCCAACGCTATCGCTGTAAGAGTAGTTTGGATACGTAAAGTTACAAGGAAGCGAACCCGTGTGGAAAACGGTCAGAGTGCCGGAAAGGCGAGGTTGGTTTACGCCAAGACTGGATATAGGCTGCCAATTCCAAACCCCTGATGAATTCTCAACAGGTGTCCAGACTGTGTTGTCGAAGTTTAACGGAAGATTGAAAGGTAGCTTCCTGCCAGCCTTGCTGTAGAGCGGTATCGAGATATGAATATTAAGATTGGCTTGGTTGATGATATCGACACCGAAGGGCTGGATGGGCGCTGTCGCCGGCACCCCGGTAGTCGTTTGTGCTGCTGCAAGCGCGCTACAGAGGCAGAGGACCGCAAGGCTGAGCTTTGTGGGGAGCATGTCGAAAGTTCCTCCTGGCGAAAATGAACAGTTGGGGCCCGTCCGGCTTGCGCCGGGTAGTTGTGCGACACTTATCCGCACGGATGGACGCCGCCTGCGAGTGGCGAGGGCCATTCACGCTTCTGTTCTTACTTCTTCATTCACACTTCAGAGGAAGCAGCGATTAGGATCACAGACGGGAGTGAGACTCCGTCGCCTCTTGTTTTGAAGGCAGGGCGAATCCTCTACGCTGATTGGGAAAGAAACTAGAACGTGGCGGCTTCGTTGTCAAATGAAAAATCTGTGGAAATTCGGAAGCATTGCAAGACTTGGTGCGCTTGCTTGGTCCCCTCGCAACCCGTGGCGAAACTCGATGCGAGAGTTCCAGCGCCTGAAGGCGCACTGATTTTTAGGCACTTACGGCACGCATGAATGCGTGCCCTGATACGAGTCGTGAGTTTTTCCGCAACCGGTGAAGCGGTGCCCTGATACGAATCGGACGTGCACAGGGGCTGCTAGGCGCTGCGCGCTCCGTTCCCGAACTAGCCCATACGCCCTAGCCCGTTTGCCAGTTCTTGCAACATGCCCCTTGACTTGCGGTCAAAAGCTTGTAATAAATATCGGGTCCTACCCGGACGAGTCTGGGGGTGTGTCGGTTTGGCAGAAGTACGGCTGCAAGAGGGCGAGTCCCTCGAGAATGCACTGCGGCGCTTCAAGCGCAAAGTGCAGCAGGAAGACATTATCAAGGAGGTCAAGAGACACTCCTATTACCTGAAGCCTGGCGAGAAAAAACGCGTGAAAGCTGCGCTGGCTCGCAAGCGTGCCCGTAAGAAGACGCGAAAGGAACAGGATTGAAGTAAGGGGCCGCCCCGTCCCGGGGTGGCCCTACTCCATCTGGCCCCTACCAGTGGAGTTGCAGTCAGGGAGTAACACCGTTCATCCGGCAAAAAAGCTGTAACCACGCCCTCCCGCGGGCGTGGCGGGCCGAGTCCAGGGGCAGTTTGAGGGGGGATGTACACAACCTGTTTTGCTCCGCGTCACCGTCGCTTCCCTGCGCGTGGACGGGCGCAAGTACGGGCAAAAGGGAGCCATCCTCAATGGAATTTCAGGACAAGGTTTTGAAGTGTATCGATTGTGGGACCGAGTTCATTTTCACTGCCGGAGAACAACTCTTCTTCCACGATAAGCAGTTCAAGAACGAGCCCAAGCGTTGCAAGGCGTGCAAGTCGAAACGGGTATCGGTGCTGAACGGCCCGGCCACCATGCCGGCGCAAAACTATCATTACTCGCGGGTAGAGACTCGCGCTACCTGTTCGCAGTGCGGCAAAGAGACTACAGTCCCTTTCCGCCCGACGCAGGGGCGTCCCATTTTCTGTCGCGAGTGCTTCACCAGCCGCAAGACGGCGGCTACGGCGTGATCGCTTAACAACTCGACTGCCGGGCGCTGCGCTTCCCTGCGAACGGAGTAGTGTCTGCGTGCAGTTTCATGTTTCGAGGCGCATGGCCTGACTCCTGCTCGAAGTGCGATACCATAGTGCGGTGCCGAGCTTCTACGTAGAAAATTTTGGATGCCGCGCCACTCAGGCCGACGGCGCCGCCCTGGAGCGTCAATTCTCGGATCGCGGGCTGGCTCCCGCCGACAACTCATCCCATGCCGACCTGGTAATCGTGAACTCGTGCACGGTCACGGCGGCCGCCGACCGGGACGCGCGTGCGGCGGTTCGACGGGTGCGCCGGCAGAATCCGAACGCGAAGATCGTGGTCACGGGATGCTACGCCCAGCGGGCTCCCGAAGAAGTTGCGGCGCTGCCGGGTGTGGACTGCGTTGTGGGCAACTCGCACAAGCACCAGCTTGCCGAGTTGGTGCTTAATGAACTTACCCCTGCCTCCGGAGGATTTGTCTCGGTGGCGGCGCTCATTGCTACCGGCGACCGACCAACCACTGACGACCAACGACCGATTTTCGTCTCCGACATCTTCGCTCACACGGAACTGCTGGCCGCTCCCGTATTCGACGCGCCCAACCAGCGCACGCGGCCGAACCTGAAAGTGCAGGACGGATGCGATAACCGCTGCTCGTTCTGCGTCATCCCTTATGTGCGAGGACAGAGCCGCTCGCTGCCTCTGGAACAGATTCTGGACGAGGTGCGCGGATTGGTCGCCGGAGGCTACAAGGAACTGGTGATCAGCGGAATCAATCTCGGGCGCTGGGGACGGGATCTCGGCTCCCGGCTTCCGGATCTCGGCTTGCCGCGGCCGGGAGGCGAACGCCGGCAGCCGCGTTTCGAATCGCTCATTCGTTCGATCCTGTCCGAGACTTCCCTGGAAAAACTCCGCATCTCCTCGGTCGAGCCGATGGATTGGTCGCATGAACTGATCTTATTGATGGCATCGTCGCAGCGCATCGCCAAGCATGCGCACGTGCCGCTGCAATCCGGTAGTGACGCGGTTCTGCGCCGCATGCACCGCAAATATCGTCCCTGGCACTATCGCGAAAAAATCGAGCAGATCCACGGCGCTATGCCCGCGGCCGCCATCGGCGCCGACGTCATGGTCGGATTCCCTGGCGAAACTGCCGCTGAATTCGAAGAGACGCGCCGGCTGATCGAAGACCTCCCCTTTACCTATCTGCACGTCTTTACTTATTCGGCGCGGCCAGGCACGCCCGCTGCCAGCATGGGTGATCAGGTTCCGGTGCACGTCGCGAGGGAGCGCAACCGCATCTTGCGCGAACTGGCGGAAGAAAAGAAGCTGGCTTTCATGCGATCGTTTGTTGGCAAGAGGCTCGATGCCATCACGCTGAACGTCGTGCACGAGGGTCCCGACGGAGAATTCACCGAGACTCTCACCGACAACTATCTGAAGCTGCGGCTGCGCGGACGTCACGAAGCGAACCGCTGGATGGCAGCAGAGGTGGGGGAAGTAAACGACGACGCTCTCGTGGGAAGCGTTCCGGCGAAAACTATCGCGTAGTCAATCCAGGCCGCAAATCGAGATTTCGTTTCTGTAATAAACTCGTACACTTATTAGTAGAATTCGGCATCTCAAGTCCGGCAAATTCGACTCTTTTCCAAGGGTCGGAGGATTGGGACGATCGAAGACGAACAGTGTCAGAGGGCCGGCGGGGGGTATGAGGCAGCGAGGTTCAGATTTTTACTGTTTCTCTGAACGGAGCCCACACTTATCTGACGCCGATCCACAGTCCCAACTGCTGGAATCGCAGAGAACTTGGCCGAAAACCCTTGGCCGAAAACCCATGGAGTGCCGGCAGCGCCGGCGCTGCCGGCAAGTGCATGGGTGCTTCCTCGGTCTCCGGCGAAGCCGGGGACTCCGCTTTGTCAGGATGACAAAGCGGTTGCGGCGCAAGCCGATGGAATGCATGGCAACTTATGGCGCAGCTTGGCCGCCCGACGGCAGGTAGAGATAGAAGATGTTCACTTGGTGATAAACGTGTCGTGAAACTGGCCACCAGCCACCGACCACTGGCCACTGCCCCATGCTATAATCTTGTATTCTCAGCGGTTTAGAGCACGGAGGATTGTATCGATAAGCGTTTTATCCGCACCAATGAGCGCATTCGCGCCCGCGAAATCCGCGTGATTGACGACGAAGGGGGGCAGCTCGGGATCATGCCTCCATACGAAGCGCTCAAGAAAGCCCGCGAAAAAAATCTCGACCTGGTGGAGATTTCGGCTTCGGCCGTGCCACCCGTGTGCCGCATCATGGACTACGGGAAGTTTCTCTACCAGCAGGAAAAGAAAGAGCGCGAAGCCAAGAAGCACCAAAAGACGATCACGGTCAAGGAAGTCAAGTTCCGCATCAACGTGGACGATCACGACTACGAGACCAAGAAGAATCACGTGCTGCGTTTTCTGGACGAAGGCGACAAAGTAAAGGCCACGATTTTCTTCCGCGGCCGCGAAATGACCCGCACTTCGCTGGGACGCCAGATTCTGGAGCGGCTGATCAAGGACGTGGAGCCGCACAGCATCGTGGAGTTCCGGCCACGTCAAGAGGGCAACACTTTGCACGCGATCCTGGCCCCGAAGAAAACGGCCGAAGCGCAGCAAAAGCAGAAACGGCCTGCGCAGGGCGGACCGGGGCAAAGTGGAGCGCCTCGACCGCAAGCGGGACCGGCTGGCGGGAGGCCGACGGGCGGCGCAGAGGCGGCTAAGCCAGCGCCCACGGCGAATCCGCCACAGGCCGCAGCAGCGGCGCCTGCACCGGCGACGGCAGCGAAGCAAGCGTAACGCGGCCGTCCGACTTCGTTAGAAAAGGTAGATCCGCTGACGCGGTTCTTTCACCCATAGATTTTCTGAGAGCTGGCAGCCTCGAGCTGACTGCTTGAATTTGAGGACTTATGCCGAAACTGAAAACCCATAAAGGCGCTGCCAAGCGCTTCAAGAAAACTGCGACGGGAAAAGTGAAGCGGGGGCGTTCGCACCTGCGTCACATTCTTACGTCGAAGAGCACCAAGCGGAAGCGGAAGATGCGTGGAGGAGCTCTCGTCAGCGAAGGTGACAAGCGCAAAGTGCTGCGCATGATTCCGTACCAGTGAGGGATTGAGCGATTTCGCGATTGAGTCGTCGGGCGATTGAGAATCAGGTTGCACCGAATTTCTCAATCGTCAATGACATGATCGCACAATCGCGAGATGTCCCCGGGCGTGTGAAGAGGTCAGCGATTCGTCCTTACCTCCAGCCGCCATAAAGCGAAAGAAAAAAGGAGAACCACCATGCCTCGAGTAAAGCGCGGCACCAAACGCCGCGCCAAGCGCAAGAAGATTCTTGACCGCGCGAGCGGTTACTTCCTCACAAAATCAAAACTCTACCGCTCGGCGAAAGAAGCAGTCGAGCGCGGGCTGAAGTTCGCCTACTCCGGACGCAAACAGCGTAAGCGGCAGTATCGCTCGCTGTGGATCGTGCGCATCGGCGCGGCCGCCAAGCTGAACGGGCTGAGCTATAACCAGTTCATTCACGGATTGAAAGTGGCGGGCGTGGAACTGGATCGCAAAATTCTCGCGGACCTAGCGGTGAAGGATGCGGCCGGGTTTGCCAGTCTGGCGCAGCAGGCGAAGGCGGCGCTGGCTTAGGGGCAGCTTTCGGCTTTCGGCTCCCGGTCATCGTAGCTCACAGGGATCCTTCGACTGCGTGAAGCGATCCGCTTTCGCGCATCGCTTCACTCCGCTCAGGATGACAATTCTTATAGAGTCACGAACAATTTGGCATACACCGTTCCAAAACTGACGGATTATTCGTCTGCCGCGCTGGTGAATGCTGCGGACGAATGCATCCGCGCGTGCACGTCGGAAGCTGCGGCGATCCGCACCGACTCCGAACTGAAAGCGTTTCGCGATCGCTGGCTGGCGCGCAAGAACGGAATCCTGACGCAGATCAATGACTTGTGGCTGAAGGGCGCGCCCAAGGATGCGAAGCGGGAAGCTGGAATTCGCGTCAATGAGTTGAAGGCGCGGGTGCAGGAATTGGTCGATGGTGCGCGAGCCGGAGGAGACGCTGGCGCGAGGGTCACGGAACAGGTCGACATCACCCTGCCCGGCGCGCGGCGGGCGCTTGGCGCCGAGCATCCCATTCTGCGGACTTCGCGCGAGATGGTGGCCGTGTTTCAGAAGTTGGGATATTCCGTGGCCGAAGGGCCGGTGGTCGAGACGGATTATTACAACTTCGAATCGCTGAATTTTCCGCCGAACCATCCGGCGCGGGATACGCAGGATACGCTGTTCATCGCTGGGCAGCAGGCGAAGCCGGTGCGCGAGCGACTGCTGCTGCGTACACACACTTCGCCGGTGCAGATTCGCACCATGGAGAAGATGCGGCCACCGATCCGCATTGTGATTCCGGGCATTGTGCATCGCAACGATCCGCCGGACGCCAGCCATTCGCCGATGTTTCATCAGATCGAAGGCCTGGCAGTGGACACCAACATCACGTTTGGCGATTTGAAGGGCACGCTCGATCACGCGATGAAGGAATTTTTCGGGTCGAGCGTGAAGACCAGTTTTCGGCCGTCGTACTTTCCGTTCACCGAACCGAGCGCCGAGATGTTCGTAACCTGCGTGGTTTGCGGAGGCAGCGGCAGACGCGGGAGCGACCCGTGCCGTCCGTGCAAGCAGACGGGGTGGCTGGAGGTCTTGGGCTGCGGAATGGTGGATCCCAACGTGTTCGAGTTCGTGAAAGATAACGGATACGACCCAAAGAAAGTTTCGGGATTTGCGTTCGGCATGGGCGCGGACCGCATCGCGCTCCTGAAGTATGGCGTGGACGATTTGCAGTTGTTCTTTCAAGGGGATGTAAGGGTGCTGGAGCAGTTTGGGTAGGAGCGGTCGTTGGTCGTTGGTCGTTGGCCAAAACCTACACAACCTGCAGTTTCGTGAGAATTCCAGAACCCGCCGGTTTTGAGGTCGAGGTGCATGAGGTCCTTCGGCCCGCAAAGAACGCGGGCCTCAGGATGACAAGTCTTATAGCGCGATGAAACTTTCTTCCCATTGGATTCGCGAGTTCGTTGACCTCACCGTCGATGACCGGCGGCTTGCCGAGGACCTGACTGCCGTCGGGATCGCGGTGGAAGGGATCAGCGGGTCTGGCGCGGCTACTGTCTTCGAGATGGAGATTGGGACGAACCGTCCGGACGCGATGAATCACTACGGCGTGGCGCGGGAAGCGGCGGCGATCTACGAAAAGCAGTTGTCAGTTCTCAGTTCTCAGTTGTCAGTGAAACCGTCTGCCGACGTGCCCTTCCCTATCACCGTCGAAGAGCCACAGCTTTGCCCGCGCTTCACGGCGCGGGTGATTCGCGGGACGAAGATCAAGCCGTCTCCCGAGAGAATCGCTCACCGTTTGCAACTGCTCGACCAGCGGCCCATCAGCAACGCAGTGGATGCTACGAATTACGTTTTGTGGGAGATCGGAAAGCCCACGCACGTGTTCGATATGGACTTGCTGGAGGGCGGCAAGATCATCGTGAGAAACGCGCGCGCGGGAGAGAAGCTCAAGACTCTCGACGGCGTCGAGCGCAAACTCACCACGGAAGATCTTGTCGTTGCCGATGCGAAGAAGCCGGTTGGCCTGGCGGGCGTGATGGGCGGCTACGACACCATGATCACCGACAAGACGAAGAATATCCTGATCGAGTCGGCGTGGTGGGATCCGGTGACCATTCGGAAAGCTTCGCGGCGGCACGGGTTGCATACCGACGCATCGCATCGTTTCGAGCGCGGCGCGGATTTCGAATCGACTGTGTTGTCGTGCGACCTTGTGGCGCAACTGATATTGCAATCGAGCGGCGGAGAATTGATTGGCGGTGCGGTCGACGTGGTTTCGCGACGAATGGATCTGGCGCCGATTGAGCTGAATGTTGCCGAGGTGCGGCGCATTTTAGGCGGCAACATCGGGGCCGGCGAAATCTTCCGCATTCTCAAGAAGCTGGGATTTGAAGCCATTCCGGAAGGCCAGGCGGATGCCAGGTTTCGCGTGCACATTCCGAGTTGGCGGCTGGACGTGGAGCGCGAGATTGATCTGATTGAGGAGATCGCGCGGCTTTACGGATATGACAAGTTCGCGAGCACGCTGCCGGCCTACAGCGGCGCGGTGGTGGAAGCGCCGAATGCCGCCATGGATAAAGCGCTGCGATCGCGCGCGTTGGGGCTGGGATACAACGAGGCAGTGTCGTTAACGTTCATTTCGCATGCGGATGCGGAGACGTTTTCTTCTGCTTCGGTGCTGGAGTTGGAGAACCCGCTGAGCGAGGAAGCCTCCGTGATGCGCACTTCGCTCGCTCCCGGAATGCTCGACATGCTGGCGTGGAATCTGAATCGCGGCGTGGACGATGTGCGGCTGTTCGAGATGGCTCCGGTATATGAGTTCGCCGGCGGAGAGCGCGTGGAGCCGCGGCGTTTGTGCCTGGGCGCGAGTTTTGCTGCGGTGCATGCAGGCTTGCCCGTGGGTGGCGCCCTCGATGTGAGCAAGGGCGAACAGGCCGTGGCCGCCGAGGCGTTTCGCGGATTCAAGGGCGATGTGGAGAATCTGCTCGCTGCATTCGATGGTGAAATCACATACAACCGCGCAGTGGCGGAGTATCTTCATCCGGGACGGTCGGCGCGGGCACTGCTGAATGGCGCTCCGGTCGCGCAGTTTGGGCAGGTGCATGGGGAGGTCGCAACAGCCCGCAAGCTGAGGCAGGATGTGTTTCTGGCCGAACTGGATCTGGATCAGCTGTATGGGCACGGGTTACGGCGGGTAAAGTACCGGCCGCTGGCGAAGTATCCGGCGGTGGAGCGCGATTTCTCTTTTGTGTTTGCCGATGCGGTTTCGTTTAGTGAGATGAAGGTTGCAGTCGCCGAGTTACGGTTGGACGAGCTGCGCGAGTTCCGTCCGGTCGAGATTTTTCGTGGCGGGTCAATTGGAGCGGGGCAATTCTCGATTCTATTGCGAGCTACCTTGCAATCGGACGAGGGGACTTTGCGCGATGAGCAGATTGCGGCGTGGTCGGGAAAGATTGTAGGGGCGCTGCAGGGGTTGGGAGGAATGCAGAGGGTGTAATCATCGTTGTGGTAGAGAAATCCTTTTTGGCTTGGCGTATTGGTTGCGGTAGCGATCCTTCGACTCCACGGTGCTCGCGCTTCGCGCCAGCACGGCTCCGCTCAGGATGACACTTTCTAGGTGACTTCGATGACGCGCACGGTTTCCAAACATTTTCTCAGCGATAAGGTGGCACAGTTTACCGAGTCCGTCATTCGCGAGATGACGCGGCAGGCCATGCTTTACGGCGCCGTCAATCTTGCCCAGGGATTTCCCGACTTCCCTGCCCCAGCCGAGATTAAACAAGCCGCGCAGCAGGCCGTGGCCGCCGACGTGAATCAATACGCCATCACGTGGGGCGCGAAGAATTTGCGCAACGCGATCGCGCGGCAGATGGGCGTTTGGCAGGGGATCGAAGTCGATCCGGAGAAAAACATCACCGTCTGCTGCGGTTCGACCGAGGCGATGATTTCGACTCTGCTGGCGGTGTGCAACGCGGGCGATGAGGTCGTGATCTTTGAGCCGTTTTATGAAAACTACGGACCGGATTCTGTGTTAAGCGGGGCAAGGCCGAAGTTCGTGAAACTGCGTCCGCCGGCCGATGACGCCGGCGGGTGGACGTTTGACGAGAAGGAATTGCGGAAGGCGTTTGATCGGCACACGAAAGCGATCATACTCAATACCCCCAACAACCCTACGGGGAAGGTTTTCACGCGGGCGGAACTGGAGTTGATCCGCGACTTGTGCGTGGAGTTCGACGTGCTGGCGATTACCGACGAAATCTACGAACACATTCTTTACGACGAAACCAAGCATATTTCGATGGCGGCGCTAGAAGGCATGCGGGAGCGCACGGTAACCATCAACGGCATGTCGAAGACGTACAGCGTCACGGGATGGCGCGTGGGCTGGGCGGTTGGGCCCGAGAAGATAACGAACGCGATCCGGAAGGTGCACGATTTTCTGACGGTGGGGGCTCCGGCGCCGCTGCAGGATGCCGGCGCGGTGGCGTTGAGTTTGCCGCCGGAATATTACTTGAAGCTGGCCCAGGGATATTGCGAGCGGCGCGATCACCTGATTCCGGCGCTGATGGCGGCAGGCTTCAGATGCTTCCTCCCGCGCGGAGCGTATTACGTGATGACAGATATCTCGGCGTTTGGATTTGAGGATGATGTTTCGTTCACGAAATATCTGGTGAAAGAGATTGGAGTGGCGGCGGTGCCGGGATCGAGTTTTTATCATAATCCACGGGATGGAGCGCGGCAGGTGCGGTTTGCCTTCTGCAAGACGCTGGAGACGCTGGATCGCGCGGCGGAGAAGTTGGACAGGTTGCGGGCGCGGCTCTAGCCGCGGCGCGTCCACAGAATTGTGGAGTATACTTCGCTGAAGAGGAATTATTTTCCCGGGAGAGACGTGCACTCATGGCATTGAAGGCGGTGGAGTTGGCGGAGCAGGTTCCAGCGGACGATTTTGAGGCGCTGGAAGAGAAAGTTTATCGCACCATAGAGATGTACAAGGCGGCGCGGCAAGCGCAGACCGCGGCGGAACGCGACGCGCAGCGACTGCGCCAGCAGGTGGAAGAGCGCGAAGAACAGATCGATACGCTTCGGCGTGAGGCAGTGCAGTTGCGCAAGGAGCGGGAGACGATCAGGGCGCGCGTGGAAAAGATGCTGGAGCAGATCGAATCAATTGCCGAGGAGCAGGCGGCAAGCTAGAGGGTTTTCCGGCGAACGCTGACGGGATTCTGCGACTTCGGAATCATAAGGACTATCGCGTATGGCTACGGCGGCTAAGGACTCGACACTGAAAGACGCGCAGAACGCCAGCGTGCGGGTGGAGATTTTCGATCAGGCCTATAACCTACGGGGCTCGGACCCGGAATACATTCTGAAGCTGGCTGAATATGTGGACTCAAAGATGCGCGCCGTGGCCGAGGCGACGAATACCATCGACACGGTGAGGCTTGCCGTGCTGGCGGCGCTGAACATCGCCGACGAATACCACCTGTTGAAGAAAAAACAGGATGGCGGGGCGACTGACTATCAGAAGCGCGCGCACAAACTGGCTCATGCGCTGGATGAAGTGCTGGGCGAGAATCGCAAGGCAGGCTAGGCCGGCATCCGCAGCCCGATTCTTCTTACATTGGCGCCCTTGCAGGGCAACCTACTTTCCCGAGAAACAACTTTCCACTGACAATCGAACGACAGACTGATTCCTGCGCTGGTGAAAGACCAGATGGGCGAGGCTGCTGGCCCGAACCAGCTATTGGGCCCAAGGCGCGGGGCAGTGAAAGCGCAGGATTGCAAGTGAGAATCTTTACAGGAGCATTACTTTCGTAGCAAGCGGGGTGCCAACTTTTTGGGGTGGTGCTATTGCAAAGGCAGGGGCAGACCCGTAGCATGCGAGTTGAAAGTCGGCCTGCGGTGTTGGTGATGACGGTCACCGATTTTTGAACCAATGCTGAATGAACGGGGACTCGACTCGTATAAAGATCCGGTGTGCGACGCTCCGCCATGCGGAGATGCCTAAAGGGTCTCGGCGGGTTCCCAACTGTCTACCGACGGGTTCATTCTCGGCCCGGCACACGGCGCAGTGGGTCGACTTGATTTTTCTGGAAGTACTTTGGCCGCTGATTTCGCGGATCAACGCCGAATGGTGCTTAGGTCATCGTCGCGCTGAACTGATCCTGCTCCCACGCGGCGAGGGCGCCCGTGCCACATCTCGCGCGCCACATCTTTTGGGCTTCCTGCTAGACTGAAGCAGTCCAGAGCGGCTTGGTCCGCATCCAATCAGACGTGTATCCGCAATTAGTGCATTTCGGGCGGTTTTTTCTGCCGACGTATGGATTCCTGGTTTCTATGGGAGTCCTGATCGGGCTTTGGATCAGTGTGCGCAATTCTGAGCGCCTGGGGATGGATGGCGAAAAGGCCTGGAACCTGGGGATTCTGCTGGTGCTGAGCGGAATTGTGGGCTCGAAGCTGCTGTATATCGCCAATCAATGGATTGAGGGCACAGCCAACTTCTCTGAGATTTTCAGCCTTAGCACCTTGCAGGCGGGCGGAGTTTTTTCGGGCGGGCTGATCGCGGCCTTCGTCGCGGCCGCGTGGTACGTGCGCAAACATCATCTGCCCGCGCTGGGGACCTGCGATGCCTTCGCACCCGGATTGGCGCTGGGACACGCCATTGGCCGGCTTGGCTGCTTTGCGGCCGGGTGCTGCTTTGGAAAACCGACGACCCACTTCTGGGGAGTCACGTTTCACAATCCGCTGGCGTCTGAAATTGCAGGGACGCCCCTGAATATTCCTCTGGAGCCGACGCAGTTGTTCGAGGCAGCGGTAGAACTGGCGAACTTTATCTTCCTGATGTGGTTACTCAAGCGCAGGAAGTTTGAGGGCCAGGTATTTGGAGCGTTTCTGTTCATCTACGGAGTAGCGCGATTCTTTCTGGAATTCCTGCGCGGCGACCCGGACCGGGGATCGTTATTTGGCGGCGCGATGACGGTAACGCAGCTGATCGCGATTGGGATGGTGGTGGGCGGCGGGCTGATCTGGTGGCTGAGGCCGGGAGCGAAGAATGTGACGGCTCAGGCTGTGGGGGCGGTGCGGTAAGAGGGCATTTCGCGTGATTTGGAGTTGGCTCAGACAAAAGCCCCAGATGTTGGTGTGTACGCATTGATGTGCGAAACCCTCCTTGTAGTATCCTTCGCAGCGAATGCAGGAATCCTTCCCCATTTTCATTTCTATTGCGGCTGAAGACCGTGGCACACGGCTAGATCAATTTCTCACCGCGCGTCTGGAGGACGTGAGCCGGGCGCGGGTGCAGGATTTGATCGCACAAGGGAAAGTTCTGGTCAACGATGCGCCGACTCGGGCTTCATTGAAGCTGCGTGGCGGGGAGCGGATCAGCGTGTTGGGGGAGGCGTCGCGGGCTCCGCTTAAGGCCATTCCTGAAGAGATTCCGCTCGATATTGTTTATGAAGACGATGATCTCGCCGTGATCAGCAAGCCTGCGGGGATGATGGTGCATGCGGGGGCGGGAGCGTCCGACGATGCGCGCAATCGGGGGACGCTGGTGAACGCGTTGCTGCATCACTTGCAAAGCTTGTCGGGCGTAGGCGGAGAGTTGCGGCCGGGGATTGTGCATCGTCTGGACAAGGAAACCAGCGGGCTGATTGTGGTGGCAAAAAACGACGAAGCGCACCGCAGGCTGGCGGCGCAGTTTGCCCGGCGCGAGGTGAAGAAAAAATATATTGCGCTGGTGCACGGGTGGGTGAAGAAGGACAGCGGCACCATCAATGCCAGCATCAGCCGCGACCGGGTGCGGCGCACGCGCATGACGACGCGGGGGACGGGCGGGCGCGCAGCGGTCACGCATTATCGGGTGGCGCGGCGACTCGAGACTGAGTTCGGAAAATTCAGTCTGCTCGAAGTGAAAATCGATACCGGTCGGACGCACCAGATTCGGGTGCATGTGGCGTCGATGGGGCATCCGGTGGTGGGGGACAAGACTTATGGAGCGCCGGCGGAGATACGGAAGAACTCAAAGTCCCCACCGGGATTGGACGGGGCGCAAAATGTTTCGCTTTCGCGGAATTTTCTGCATGCGGCGGAGTTGGAGTTTACTCATCCGCGGAGTGGAGAGAGGGTTGCGTTGAAGAGTGAATTGCCCGCGGAGCTGCGGGAGTTTCTTGAAGGGCTGGAGGATGCCTAGTGTTGTTTCCCGGAAGTTCGTGAACAAACTCGGGCTAGAGGTTTCGAGGCGAGGCACAGAGTTTGGCGCCACAAACAAAGTACATAGGTCCTTCGCTTCGCTCAGGATGACAATCTGTACTTATTAGCAAAACTTGCGGGACACCGGCACTGAAGGGCCGCTCTTTCACGGCACTGCCAGCATTTTGAGAGTTTTTCCGCAATCCCCGTGAAGTCGCGCCCTTCCCAAAATCGATTGCGGATATAATGATGGGCAAATGAAAGGCTTCTTTTCAAAGGCTTCCGGGGCAAGATGGGCGGTTGTGATGCTGATCGCCTTCGGCCTGCCGCCAGCCTGGACTGCCAGCGGCGCGCGCGCGGTGGGCCAGCAAACCCAGTCCACCTCATCACAGCCGACTGACACAGCGGCGGCAGAACAGCAAACGCAGGCGGGCAATGATCAGGGTTCAGGCTCAGACGCCGTTCCCAAGATCTCAATCGGCACCAACGAAGTGAACGTGGTGTTCACGGTGACCGACAAGCACGGGCGGCGGATTACCGACTTGAAGCAGGGAGACTTCCGCGTGGTCGATGACAGCAAGCCGGCTGCGGAGATTCGAAGTTTCCACAACGAGACCAACCTGCCGTTGCAGGTCGGGTTGCTGATCGACGCCAGCAACTCGGTGCGCGACCGCTTCAAGTTCGAGCAGGAATCGGCGATTGAGTTTCTGAACCAGACCATACGGCGAAAGTACGATCAAGCATTCGTGGTGGGGTTTGACGTGACCCCGGAGGTAACACAGAATTTCACCGATGACACCGAAGCTCTGGCGCATGGCGTTCGCGAGTTGCGCCCCGGAGGGGGAACGGCGCTTTACGATGCGCTGTACTTCGCCTGCCGCGACAAACTGTTGAAGCAGCCGATCAACGAGCCAACGCGGCGCGCCATTATTCTGCTCAGCGACGGGAACGACAACCAGAGCCATGTGACGCGCGAGGAAGCCATCGAGATGGCGCAGCGCGCGGAGGCCATCGTCTACACCATCAGCACCAACGTCAGCGGTACGAAAGATGCGGGCGACAAAGTGATGGAGCGGATCGCCGACGCAACCGGCGGGCGGGCTTTTTTTCCCTTTCAGATTCGCGACGTGGCCAATGCCTTTGCCGAGATTCAGGATGAGTTGCGCAGCCAGTACGCGATCTCCTACAAGCCTGCGGACTTCAGGACTGATGGGCACTTCCGCACCATCGAGATCGTGGCCAACGACCGCAAGAATTTCCACGTGAGAGCGCGGCGGGGATATTACGCGCCTACTTTGCGGTAGGGCTGCCAGCTTCCGGCTTTCGGCTTCTTTTAGTACATCAATCCATGCCAGGATATTCGGGCACTCCACTTCCGAAAAAGTTAGGAATTAAAGACGGGTTTCGCATTCTCCTCGTGGACGCGCCAGAGGATGCGCTCTCTGAATTGAAAGCAGCGCTTTCAAGATGCGAGATCGTTCGAGGGCAGGAAGGTCCGCTGGATCTGGCGATGGTCTTTACAAAATCACGGACGCATCTCGCGAAGGAGTTTGGGCGGGTCTCAAAGTGTCTGGCACCCCCAGGAATGCTTTGGGTAAGCTGGCCCAAGAAGAGTTCGGGGGTGCGTAGCGATCTTGATGAGAACATCGTGCGCGAGATCGGCTTGGCGGCGGGATTGGTAGATGTGAAAGTGTGTGCGGTGACGGAAGTGTGGTCCGGGCTGAAGTTTGTCCGGCGGGTGAAGGATCGAAAAAAATGACTGCACGGCGACCTCAGCGTACCAACCGGTTAGCGGGTACCCTGAAATCGCCTGTTTTGCCCGAGCCGGAGATCTCAAATGGAACGGGAGCCGGTTAGCTCCCTGTCCTCCGGCGCAATTTACGTCGTCCGCGGTCCCATAATCAGATGCGCGACGAATGAAATCACCGCAAACAACAGCAGCACGTGAATCAAACCACTTGCCACGTGGAACATCAGGAAGCCGCCGGCCCAAAGCAGGAGCAGCAGCAGAGAAATCACGAGAAACGGTCCGAACCTCATTCTCACCTCCGGGAACGTTAAGTCTTAAAGATCAATCTGGATCAACCGCCCGCTGAATACTTATCGTTTATAAGCCGGTGCGGGAAGGTAAAGTATCGGCATGAAACTGTAAATCGCTACGGCCGGAGCAGTACCCGGCGATTCCTGAACACCGAGGACACGATGGTACGAGTGGGACTGATTGGATTTGGGCTGGCAGGGCAGGCGTTTCACGCACCGGTAATCCAGGGTGTTGAGGGCATGGAGCTTGCGTGCATTCTGGAGCGGCACGGGTCACGAGCGAAAGAGAAGTATCCAGAGGTAAGGGTGGCGCGCACGCTGGAGGAATTGCTGGCGGACAAGGAAATTCGGCTGTGTGTGGTGGCCACGCCGAACGATTCGCACACGGCGTTGGCGCGGGCGTGCATGGAGGCCGGACGGGACGTAGTGATCGACAAGCCCTTCGCCCCGACGCTGGGCAAGTGCGAGGAACTGGTGCGCATCGCCAGGGAACGCGGGCGGCTGCTCACGGTGTATCACGACCGCCGATGGGATGGCGACTTTCGGACTGTCCTAAAGATCGTGCAGTCGGGAGATTTGGGCGAAGTGGCGGAATTCGAGTCACGTTTCGACCGCTTTCGTTTGGAGGCTAAGGCGGGGGCATGGCGCGAGCGCCCCGACCAGGCCGCGGCGGGCGTGTTGTGGGATTTGGGGCCGCATTTGATCGATCAGGCCTTGGTTTTGTTTGGCGAGCCCCGGGCGATTACCGCGTCCGCTTTTTGCCAGCGAGCCACCTCGCAGGTGGACGACGCTTTTGATGTATGCCTGGAATACCCGCGGCTGCGTGCCATGTTGCGGGCACGCATCCTGGCTTATGCACCGGGGCCGCACTTTCTGATTCATGGCGCCAAGGGATCGTTTGTGAAGTACGGCATGGATCCGCAGGAAGAGCGGCTGCGAAACGATAAGTTTCCGCGTGGAAAAGACTGGGGCGCGGACTGGGGAGAGGAAACGGAAAGTGTGTGGGGGACGCTGAGCCGCGTGGGAGAGCCGAGCCGGAAGATTAGAACCGAGCGCGGGGACTATCGCAGGTTCTACGCCAATGTGCGGGACGCCATTGAGAAGGGCGCGGCTCTCGAGGTCACGCCGGAACAGGCGTTACGGGCAATGCGGGCGATTGTTCTTGCACATAAGAGCAGCCGGGAAGGGCGCACGGTGCGATGGAGTGAAACTTCAGAGTAGCAAGCAGGAATCCTGACACTTTAACCGTCTTCGCGCGGTAAAATTGCGGAAACTGAGGTACTTCCGTGTTCAGAGGCTTTGAACCTCAGCGCCTGACGGCTGCGATTGTTCTGCTGGCCGGCTGCGGTCTACTGGCCTGCGGCGGGAGCAGCAAACTGTCCTCGCATAGCTGCCCGCCTCTTCCCGCGACGGCAAGCTCCGGTATCGGATCGATTGTCGATGGCCTGGTCGCAATCGAGATGAATGCGCAGGGGCTCGCAGGGATGTCCGTGGCCATCGCCAAGAATGGAGTTATCCTCTACGCCCAAGGATACGGTTACGCAGATCTAAGTACTTGCCAGCCAGTCCATCCGGCAACCGAATTTCAAATCGGATCGGTGACCAAGCAGTTCACTGCCGCGGCGGTGTTGCAACTGCAGAATGCGGGCGCTCTCAACATCGACTCCCCCGTAACGACATACCTGGGCAGCTATCCATTCGACCCCCGGATCACGTTGCGCATGCTGCTGAACCAGACGTCGGGATTGCAGGACTATCTCAATTTCCCGGCGGTAGGTTCATGGATCAACGGCGTACCGGAACAAACCGTTCTCAGCCAGATTGCCCCGGCTGCGCTACAGTTCGTGCCCGGCTCTGCGTACGCCTACAGTAACAGCAACTATTTTGTTCTGGGATCGGTGATTGAGGCAGTCAGTTCGGCCACGTATGCAGACTATCTGGCTGGCAATATCTTCCAGCCACAAGGACTAAGCAACACCTCTTACCTGCAACCGGCCGCGATCGCATCTCCTTACACCGCCGCGCAAGGCCCGGGATTAATTCCGGATCCGTCTTTGTTTTTCTCGGCCGGCGCTCTGTGGTCGAACGTGCAGGATCTCGCGACCTGGGACGCGGCACTGTTCAAGGGCAACGTGATTCCGTCATCGCTGTTCACGGCTATGGTGACGCCGGCTTCTGTACCCAACTTTTCCGGCGGCGGACCGTCCGACTACGCGATGGGGTGGGTGAGCGGAACCGAAGCGGGTCATCCCTTCGTGTGGCACAATGGCGAGACCTTTGCCTACACCGCGTTCAATGGCATGTTCCTGGATGACGGTTTTTCTGTCACCGTGCTGACGAACGGACCGGTGAACGAAGATACTCCGCTGTTGAATCTGGGCGAACAAATTATTCAGGGGATCTGCACGTCGTCTGCAACGTCAGGCAACTGCTGAGCCAGTCCGCCGGCTGGAAGCGCAGATGGGCGCTTTGGATTTCAGCTGCGGCAACCCTCTTCCCGGATGGCAGCTAACAGTTTCCCGCCGGTCAGGTCTAACCTCCGGGGAACTCTCGTCTTCTTCGTAGTCTTCAGCTTTTACCGGAGACCTGAGAGCTCTTTTTGGATTGAAGTCATGCAGTCAAGGAGGACACGGTGAGGAAACTTTTCGTCATGGTCGCTGTGATGCTTTGCGTGGGGACTGCTTTCGGGCAGGAGTTGCCGGGAATTGTCCTACCTCCGAACGGTGGGAATCAGAAGGCAGAAGTGTCGCAGTGGATTGGCCTGGTGAAGATTACGATCGCCTACCACAGCCCGCACGTGCACAATCCGCCGCAGAATGACCGGACCGGGCATATTTGGGGAGAACTGATTCCCTACGGATTCTTTGACGATGGTTTCGGACCCTCGAAGGCCTCTCCCTGGCGCGCCGGCGCCAACGAAAGCACGACCATCACTTTTTCCAACGACGTCAAGGTCGAGGGCAAAGATCTCAAGGCGGGCACCTATGCGCTGTTTCTTGAACTGGAGAAAACCGGGCCGTGGAACTGGATCTTCTCGACAAATTCGACGGGATGGGGCAGCTATCAATATGATCCGAAAAATGACGCACTGCGCGTGCCGGCCGTTCCTCAGGACGCACCTTTCTCGGAATATCTGACGTATGGTTTCGATGGGCGCGAACTATCCTCCGCCGTGGCTTTTTTGCAATGGGAGAAGAAGCGGATCCCTTTCAAGATTGAGGTTCCAAACGCAAACGAGTTGTACGTGGCACAGATGCGGAAGGATCTTGAATCGTGGCCCGGGTTTAACTTCGAAAACTGGCAGAATGCCGCGCAGTTTTGCGCGGACAATAAGATCAACCTGGATGAAGCTCTCGTCTGGGCTGATAAGGCGATCACGGAACCATTCCGCGGAGCGGCCATTGGGCATGAAAACTTTTCCACCCTGCAGACCAAGTCAGATGTGCTGGAGGCAATGGGGCGAGAAAAGGATGCGGATGCGGTGCTACAGACTGCGCTCCGCCTGCCCGGGACTGAGCCTGCGTCGATTTATCGCTATGGCATGGGCCTGCTGAACGAAACAAAAAACGCTAAGGCCATGGAAATATTTAAATTCAACAAACAGCAGCACCCAGACGAGAAATTCTGGACCTACCTCGGCCTGGCGCGCGGATACACCGCTCTGGGCGACAAGAAAAACGCCATCGAAAACTGGGAGGTCGTGATGCGCAACGTTCCTGCCAGCCTAAGCGCGTATACCCCGCGGTTCGCGGAGGCCTTGAAGAAACTCAAAGAAAGCAGCTGATCTCAGGAAGGCAAGATGCGGTGGCTGCGGCGCGCGGCGGGCGCCGGTCGAACGGAAAATGCGACGGCGCCGCGCATCACTTTCTGGAATGCGTCCTGAAAGCGGAGCATCTCCGCCTGGGTGCCGATGGTTACTCGCACGTGCGTTGGCAGCACGGGCCAGATGCGTCCGACGAAAACATTCTGCTTGGCCATGGCGTCAATCGCTTCTTTTCCGGGATGCTTCGTGTCGAGCAGAAAGCAGTTTGATTCCGAGGGAATGTAGGAATGGCCGTTGCGGTCCAGCCACTCGAAAGTCCCCTGGCGGATGGAAGCGTTGATGCGGCGGCGTTCGGGCACCAGTTGCGAATCTTTCAGGCTGGAGTCTGCGGCGACAACCGCGGGGATGGGCATGAAGTTCCACCCGCCCCAGGCATGGATGGTCTCAAGCAAGTCAGGCCGCGCAATGGCGAAGCCGCAGCGGATGCCCGCCAGCCCGTAAATTTTCGAAAATGTGCGGAGGACGACGAGGTCTTTGCCGGCCTTCACCAAATCGAGCGCGGAAGCGGCTTCGGAGAAATGGATGTAAGCCTCATCGACCACCACGATCGAGCCCTTGGGCTTATTTTCCAGCAGGTATTCCACGTCTGCGTGCGAGGTGAGCGTGCCCGTAGGATTGTTAGGCGTGCAAATGTAAAACAGGCCCGCGTCGGGAGCGGCCGCAATCATGGCTTTGACATCGTGGGCAAAGGCCCTGGTCAGCGGAACTTTCACGACCCGCGCGCCGGAATTCGCGGCTGCATACATGCCCGCTTCGTAGCCGGGATCGGCAGTCACATAACTTTTTTGCGGCGACGTGAAGGCGCGAACGGTGTAGTAAAGCGCCGGGGTCGAGCCGGCAAAGACGTGCACAGACTCCGGATTGAGTCCTTCCATGCGAGCAAAGGTCTCGGGCAATTCTTCGGTCAGATGGTGCGAGTAGCGACCGCCTTGCGGAATGACTGCGGCCATGGCCTCGCGCGCAGACTGGCAGGGACCCAGCGGGTTCTCGTTTTCGTCGATGACAACGGCGTCCTTGGGAATGGGCGGGCGCGCCGCGGCGGCGAGCACTGGCTCGGTCATCATGCGGAAGGCAGCCGCCGTTGAGGCTGCGGCTGTGAGGTGCAGGAACGAGCGTCGGGAAACGATGCCGGATGTGGGGCGCATGTCAATCCTATATTTGGGAATGGCGGCTAACGGCTCCGCTGAAACAGGTTATACCCTTTCGCTTTGTCCTGAAAGCCCGGCGATCTAGTGGGTGTCCGAATATAAGTTCTCGTGACTACGTTTCAAATACTGCAACTTCTCTTCAATGTGAAGTCCTTCGGGCCTATGGGTGTAAGCGTAGCCGACGATTTGATTGCACTTCTCAGCGTCTTCAAATTGCAAATAACAACTCCGCCAGCGCAGCTTGATATCAGGAAAGTAGCCAATGGCTTGACGGTTGACATGCAAAGACGACACCAGAACCGGCGCCAACAATGCCGTTACTAAACATCTGCGCAGCCACGGCCGCCTGAGGTTCAGCAGATGAAAATAGAGGCCGAGCACTCCAAGTTCCAGATAAATCACATATCGGGAGGAGTGCGCAGTCCACAATCCGCCGCACAGCCTTCCGTAAGCTGTGTTCATGCAGAACAGAAAACAATAGCTGATCAACGCTGCCGCCACCAACGGCCTTGCGCGTTGGCCGTTTGGGAGATTTTGGCTGGGGCCGCGACACAGCTGCCAGGCCGCGGACGCTAACGATGCCAGGAGCGCGAGCATGACGACAACTCCAAATATCTGGGCCAGGGCGCCACTGCTTTCCACGGCGAAGAAGTTTGCAAACATGATCGCCATGTAGGCCGCGTAAGAGGCCGGGGAATGCAGCTGAAACGAGAAGCAGTCCACAGCGGCGTTGAATTTATAGCCAATGAAAAACGAGCCCAGCGACGCGAGGGAAAGAAGCACAGTTCCCAACAGGTAGGACTTCGGCAATCGTGTCGAGGGAGTGGTGGCGCAATAGTCCACCAGCAACAGGATAGGAGTAATGACACCGAGGAAAAATCCGAAGCCAGTGTAAATCGTTACGAAATTGATCAGCAAGATCAGAGGATATCGGACTGCATTCTGCTGACAGGTCCACGACAGGCAATAGAGCAGGATGAGGAGAAGCGGGAGCGGGCCGTGGGCAAAGTTCGCGGTGACGAAGAGAGTTTCATATTGAGCGGGGGTAAAGAAAATCGCCGGTATTAGTACGTCGACGACGGAAAGTCGACCGTAAAGCCTTTGCTTCAAATAGAGCGCACACATGGCAGCCGCAACGACGATGCCGCCAACGACGAAAGACTCGGTTCGGCTATTCCATCTGAAGTAGGGTTCTATCAGTTTCGCAAACAGCGCGCCCAGTCCCTGCCGGTGCGGCCCGTGCTGCCAGGCAAACATCTGCCACACGGAATGTTGCTGAAAGAGCGTGCCGTCGTCGAATCTCCACTGGTCAGAGAAGAAGATATTGACTGCGTAGTGGGAAATCAGGCGGAACAGGCGCGTGGCGCAAACGACAAATTCCAGCGTCACGGCTGCGACGGCGCCGTAAGCAATCAGCCCAGAGGCCATCGTCTGTGGCCGACCCTGGCCGACGTCGGCGAGCGCGTCTTTAGATTTCATTGCCACAACTCATTGCCGACAGACTACAGGGACTTGCCAAGACTTGTCAGCGCGTGTAGGCAGGCGATTAGTTTTCTTTGCGAATTTTGCGGATGTTCTTTGCGTTCTTGGCAGTTATCGGTTCCGAATTTTCCTCAGGCAAATCACAGGCTAACCGCAAAACGCGCGAAGGAAAACACGCAAAGGGCGCGAAGGAAAAACTCGAAACTGAGGCACTAACCGGAGATGCACACGCCGCATCACTCCTGGCTCTTGGCAGTCGCGTAGTACCCAGCGCGCGCCTGGATTTTGTAACCCTGTTTGGATTTTATTTCCAGCTTGCGGTAGCTGCCGTCGAGGTTGGTGTTGGTGGGCGTGTATCCCAGGTTGTACTGGCTGCGCAATTCGGCGGCGATCTGGTCGAATGCCTCTTTGAGCTTGTCGAACTTGTTGCCCACGTTGATCATGCGGCCACCGGTTTCCTCGGTGAGCTTTTTCATGTCGTAGTCGCCGCTGTAACTCATCCCCTGGCTAAAGTAGCTGCCGCGATCAGCACACAGAAGGACGTAAATAATGGCGTCAGCTTTCTGCGCGGCTTCGATGGCGTCTTTGATCTTGAGGCGGCTGCCATTATCCTCGCCATCGGTCAGCAGGACCATGGCTTTGCGGCCGACTTCTTTGGAGAGCATGTCGTGAGCGGAAAGGTACACGGCATCGAAGAGTACCGTTCCGGGAGCATTGTGAATCGGCACAGGCCCTTGCCCGACGCCAGGAATTCCGCTGGTGCCACCGCCGACGTTGATCTTCACTTTATTCAGGGCCGCCGACAGGCGATGAACGTCGTTTGTCAGATCCTGCACCAATTCAGAGTCGATGTTGAAGTCCATCACGTAGGCTTCGTCTTTCGCGGTCAAAATCTGCCTGAGGAAGGCGCTGCCGACTTCTTTCTCCATGTCGAGAACGCGCTGCTGGCTGCCGGAGGAATCGATGAGCATCCCCAGGGTCAGGGGCAAGTTCGATTCGGCGGCGAAGTATTTGATGTTTTGTGGCGTGCCGTCTTCGCGAACTTCGAACTCGTCCTTGCCCAGGTTGGGGATGAGAGCGCCGTGCTTGTCCTTAACGTTGAAAAACAGCCCGACGACGTTCACGCTGACTTTGAGGGTCTCGGCAGGCTTCTGGTCGGCGTCGGTCTTTTGGGAGGAATCCGGCTTTGGGGCATCCTGAGCCAGGGTGGAAACCGCGCTGGCCGCAACCAGCACGAGCACAAAGGCAGAAGCGACGCAGAAAGGCTTGCGGAAAAGTGACATTTTCAACATCAGAGCTTCCTTGGAGAGTTTTTGTTAGTCTAGTCCTGTAAGTTTGGATGCACCAAACCGGCAGGTTTGGGCATCCCAAAGCAATGCAGTTAGATTAATTCTTTTGGGACGGCTGGCGGCTATGAAGAAAACAGCGAAAAACCGCAATTCTTGGCCATGGTTGCTGTTTCTGGTAGCCGTTTTGGGCTCGGCAACAGCTTTGGTGGCACGGGCGCACGCTTCGGCCAGCCAACCCACCGGAGCGACGTCGGGAGCCCAGGACCAGGCACAGACCGCCCCGCAGCAATCGCAGGAGATTCCGGATGCCCCAACGCCGCAGGCCGTGCCCGCGGCTCCCGAGCGGCCTCCTATCGCGCATCCTGAGGATAAACCTGTGCAACCGGCGGCGGCCGCCAAGAATCCGTGGACGGGCGCTCCAACTACCAAGCCCAACCCGTCGGAAGGAGAGGCAGAGCAACCCGGACCGCCGTCGATGCCCCCGGTTAGAACCGCGCCTCCGGGGAGCCTTCCCAAACCGAACTCCGACAACCAGCAGAAGCTCTACACCCTGGTGGTGCATACCAACTTCGTGCAGCTGCCGGTCACGGTAAAAGACCGCGACGGGCGCATGGTGGATGGCCTTCTGCCCAAAGATTTCAACGTCGTGGAGAACGGCACCAAGCAGCAGCTGAGCTTTTTCAGCAGCGACCCCTTCGCCTTGTCGGTGGCAATTGTCCTTGACCTGGGGATGCCGGATTCGGCCGTGCAGAAGATTAACCAGACGTTTCCCGCACTGGTGGGGGCCTTCGCTCCCTATGACGAGGTCTCGCTCTACACCTACAGCAGCACGGTAAGCCAGGTTAGCGACTTCAACGCGGTCACCCAGAAACTCTCAGCTCTGCTCAATCAGATGAAGTCAGAACGCGGCCACAACAACGGTGTGCCGGTGCTCAGCGGGCCGATGGCGAGCGGACCGATGGTGAATGGAATCCCGGTAGGCAGCGCAACGCAACCGGTGAATACTCCGCCCAAGGAAGGTCACGTTTTGAACGATGCCATCCTGCGGGCTGCGCTTGACCTGAGCCACCGGGAGCGTACCCGCCGCAAGATCATCTTCGTAATCAGCGACGGAAGAGAGTACGGCAGCAAGGCCAGCTACAGCGACGTTCTTAAGTTGCTGCTTTCAAATGAGATACAGGTAAAAGCCGTGGCCGTGGAGGCGGCGGCTCTTCCCGTCTACAACAAGCTGGAAAAGCTGCACCTGCCGCACGAAGGATATGGCAACCTCCTGCCGAAGTATGCCTCGGCCACCGGGGGAGCGCCGGTATTCACCGAACTTTCTCGCAATGCCATTGAGGAAACCTATTCGCAAGCGATGAGCGAGGCGCGGAACCAGTACACGCTGGGCTACACGCCGCAACACGGAGACAAGCCTCCGACGTCGGCCTACCGCAGCATTGAGGTTACGGTCGACCGTCCGGATCTTAACATTTACGCCAAAGACGGCTACTATCCGGCGCCTGCGGCGCGGTAAAGCTCGACTTTCCGCTTTTTTAAAGCCGGCCCTAAGATGGGGGTCACCGGAGTAACCTGCCCCTGACCGGGGGCGTGTGATATAAAAGCCGCTAGCCCCACAGGGACATTTTTGCGCGTCGCGGCGTCCGCAAGGGCGTACCGCGCGCTTCGAGGAAAGTCTTGAGTTTCATCAACTTCGCAGCCCGCGAGATCAATTGCAAGATCGTGTACTACGGCGCCGGACTGGGCGGCAAGACCACGAATCTACAGATGATCTACCAGAAAACGGCGGACCAGCAGAAGGGCAAAATGATCTCGCTGGCCACGGAGACGGAACGTACTCTGTTCTTCGACTTTCTCCCGCTGGATCTGGGCACGGTGCGAGGCTTCAAGACGCGGATCCATCTCTACACGGTTCCGGGACAGGTTTTCTACGACGCCAGCCGCAAGCTGATCCTGCGCGGGGTAGATGGCATCGTCTTCGTCGCCGACTCGCAGGAAGAGCGCATGGACGCCAACGTGGAAGCGCTCGAGAATTTGATGTCGAACCTGACCGAGCATGGTTACGACTTCAAGAAAATTCCCTACGTACTGCAACTCAACAAACGCGACCTGCCCAATGTTCTCCCAGTCGACACCCTCAGCAAAGAGCTCCGCAAGAAGAACGAAGCCGTGGTCGAAGCCGTAGCTTTTCAGGGCACCGGCGTCTTCGAGACCCTGAAGGAAATCGCCAAGCAGGTCTTGACCGAACTCAAGGCCGGCGGTTAGAGCAAAGTACTTCGCGGTCGCTGAGTCCTTCCAGGCGTCATTGCCCCAGAATGAGTTGCAAGTTTCTTCATCTTGACAACCTCCTTTTGCCCGACTAGCTTGGATTTCTGTCCTCGGCCCTGCCCGGACGGAACAGGTTTTGCCACCCGTCTCGCATCACACGCAGTTGAATAACCGCGGCCAACCCCTTACCCACTGGAGGCTTCCGTGAAACGAATTGCCCTATTGTCACCAATTCTCTTTCTTTGCACGATGGTGTACGCACAGAGCGCGAAGCCTTTCGTGAACCAGCCATTGAGCCCAGCCTCGGCCGCCCCCGGCGCCGCGGGATTCACCCTTACGATCAGCGGCACCGGATTTGCTACAGGAGCTGTGGTCCGCTGGAACGGGGCCGATCGAACTACTACGCTGCTTTCCAGCAGCAGCATACAGGCCGCTATTAGTGCCGCTGACGTGGCACACGCCGGCACCGCCTTCGTGACTGTGACCAACTCGATCGGTGGCACATCGAACGCCGTATATTTTCCAATCCGGGCGCCGGCCGCGTCTGTCTTCCTCGCCCCGAACCCCGGTGCCACCCCGCTCGCCGGACCGGTCGTGACCGGTGATTTCAACAACGACGGCAAAGTCGATCTGGTTGTCGGCCAGACCAGCAGCGACGGAACCACTGGCAGCCTTCTGTTCTACAAAGGAATGGGCAACGGCACGTTCGCAGCGCCGGTCACCACCACTTCCAGCCTTCCGGTTATGGGTTTACTCGCTGCTGACATCAACGGCGACGGCAGGTTGGATGTGATGATCGGAACCATTAATGGCGATTTCGGGCCAGTTACAGGAATCGCATTTCTGGGCGATGGCACCGGACATTTCACCGAGAAGACCGGCTTTGGTTCCGGCGATTTCGGACCCGGTCCGATTGCATTTGCCGACTTGAACGGTGACGGCGTTCTGGATGTCGTTTTTGGCAGCGAGGTCCAGGGCAGTGGAACGATCTACTTCTTTCTGGGAAACGGCAATGGAAATTTCACCTTGAAGTCGAAGCAGGATATCAACGGCTCTCCGGGCTTTGCCGCGATCGGCGACTTCAATGGCGATGGCAAACTCGATGTCGCAGTGCCTGATAGCGGCGGAGTGGACATCTTCATCGGCAATGGGGATGGAACCTTTCACCCCTTTATTGCCACCACGGCCTGTACCATCCCCGGCGGAATTGCGGCGGCAGACTTCGATGGCGATGGCAAGCTCGATTTGGCAGTGGGCCAATTGTGCATCCTGCGGGGCAACGGCGACGGTACCTTTAGCGCCGGAGCCAACTATGGCTCGGGGTCAGCAGGGGTTATCGTCGGGGATTTCAATGGCGACGGCAAGCTCGACGTGGTGACTGCCGGTGTCCTCGTGTACCTGGGAAATGGGGATGGCACCTTCCAGCCCCCACTGGCTTCGCCCGGTTTTGCCAGCAATCTCTCGCCCGCATTGCCGTTTGGCGACTTCAATCATGACGGAGAACTGGATATCGCAACCAGGACCGCCGGTGGCGTGCAGGTCGGATTGCAAACCAACCTCAGCGTGTCCGCTGGTTCGTTGAGCTTTGGAAGTCACAAAGTGGGAACGACCAGCGCCCCGCAGACCGTTACGCTGAAGAATATCGCCTCGCGTTCGTTGCCCATCTCCAGCATAGCTTTTGCGGGTGTAAACGCAGGCGACTTCATTCAACACAACACTTGCGGTGCCGGCCTACACGCCGGTGCGAGTTGCACGGTGACGGTTGCCTTCAAACCCGCTGCAAGCGGCAACCGGTCGGCATCGCTCGCCATAACTTACACAGGTGTGGACAGTCCGCAGACGGTGGCCCTCACGGGACGCGGACTGTAAAGCATTTCGGGGCATTTCAGAAGCCGGGCCGATGGCCCGGCTTTTTTCTATTGACCAGGGGGCACAGGGTTCACGAAGGAATCTTGATTATTCTACTTCGTGATCCTTCGTGCCCTTGGTGGTTTAGCGTTTTTATGATCGTCAGCACAAGCTCTAACGTCTCTGCTCCTTGATTGCTCTCCTAAACATCCGAAACGGGTCTAACGCTACGGAACCCCTCTCGTTTAGAATTGTCGGCGCGAAACTGCCTTTGCCTGGATCTGGAGACACTATGCGAAATCTCGCAGCTTGTTTGTTAGCACTGTTGACTATTTTTTGCTCTGCTATCTGCCTGCCGTTCGCCGTCGCGGAAAGCCCCGCACTGCACGGCATCGATCTCACCGACCTGGACCGCAAGGCCGACCCCTGCAACGACTTCTACGAATTCGCCAACGGCACCTGGCGCGCCAAGAATCCGATTCCCGCCTCGATGACGCGCTGGAGCAAGCGCTGGCAGGCGGGGGAAAACGCAAAAGAAAAACTGCGCGACGTTTTGGAAACTGCGGCTGCCGACAAGAATGCAGCCAAGGGCAGCACGCAGCAGATCATCGGCGCCTACTACGGCGCCTGCATGGATGAGACTCGCGTAAACGCGCGTGGTATGGAACCTCTCAAACCGTGGCTCGCCAAGGTCGACGCCGCAAATGACATGGCGGCCCTGCAACGCGTGATCACGGAGATGACCGACATTCAGGTATTCGCTCCCTTTGCCTTCAACAGCCAGCCCGACGCTCACAATCCGGCGCTGGTACAGGCCGACATCGGAAGCAGTGGACTCGGGCTTCCCGACCGCGACTACTACCTGAAGCCGGAAGATCGATTCAAAGATGCCCGCGCAAAATACGTGGAGCATGTCGCTGCCCTGTTCAAGCTGGCGGGATGGGACCAAGCGACCGCAGCGGCAGCGGCACAAACCGTCATGGGCATGGAAACCAAGCTGGCCGAGGCCGCGCTCGACAATGTTGCCTTGCGCGATCCGGCGGCGACCGACCACAACACCACTTTTGCGCAGTTGCAGAGTCTGGCTCCGCACGTGGACTGGGCCGCCTACTTCCAGCACAAGCAGATTCCGCAGGACGTGGACATGAACGTCGATGAACCCAAGTTCATGCAGGAAGTCGACCGGCAGATGAGCCAGACCTCGCTGGCGGATTGGAAGGTTTATCTGAAGTGGCGCCTGTTGAACGCCATGGCCGGTTCTCTCTCCTCGCCGTTCGTAGAAGAAGATTTCGCTTTCAAAGGAAAATATCTCAGCGGCGCGACCGAAATGAAGCCGCGCTGGAAGCGCTGCGCAGAGTCGGCCGACCGGCTGTTCGGCGATGCACTGGGTCAGAAGTATGTCGAGAAGTATTTCCCTCCGGCGGCGAAAGCCCGCATGCTGGAAATGGTGCGCAACATTCTGTTGGCCATGCGCGACGATATCCTCAGCCGCCCCTGGATGAGCGATGAGACGAAAGAGCGAGCCATGGCGAAGATCGCGACCTTCAATCCGAAGATCGGCTATCCCGATAAGTGGAAGGACTATAGCCACGTCGACATTCGGCGAGATGCGTTCTTCGAAGACGTGATCGCCGGCCGCCATTTCGTGGAAGAAGACGATCGCGCGCTGATCGGCAAGCCCGTGGATCGCCAGCGTTGGGGCATGACGCCGCCGACTTCGGACGCCGAATACAATCCGCTGCTCAACGACATCGAATTTCCGGCGGGCATTTTGCAGCCGCCGGCGTTTTATATCGATGCGGTCGATGCAGTGAACTACGGCGCGATCGGCGTCGTGATCGGCCACGAAATCTCGCATGGATTCGACGACCAGGGAGCGCAATACGACTATCTGGGCCGCCTGCGCAACTGGTGGACAGAGAACGACCTGAAACAATTTCAGGAGCGCGGTGCTTGCGTGGTGAATCAGTTCGACAACTATTTCATCGAACCCGAAGTTCACCACAATGGCAAACTGGTGCTGGGAGAAAGCATCGGCGATCTGGGCGGCGCGAAGATCGCGTACTTAGCCTATGAGAAGTCTCTCCAAGGCAAACCGCGTCCGGCGAATATCGACGGCTTCACCCCCGAGCAGCAATTCTTCATCGCCTGGGGCCAGTTCCGTGGCGACCAGATTCGCATCGAGACCCAGCGCCTCATGGTCCAAAGCGATCCTCACCCGATCGCGAAGTACCGCGTGATGGGACCGCTCTCCAACCTGCCGGAATTTCAGCGGGCCTGGAGCTGCAAAGCGGATGCCGCAATGGTGAGGCCTGAGGGAAAGAGGTGCGATGTCTGGTAGACGCCTGCGGTGAACATCCAGCACACTGGAGCAGGCATTTAGGCCTGCGGGACGAATCAACCGCGCGCCAAATAGGGCTGACTTTATGCAACTGCCACAATCGCCCTAGCATCCAAATGCCCAAGTGGATTCCATGGACGCCATTCTGGACCCACACAGCCGCACTTTCGTGATTTCGACAAGCCTTTAGGGGAGGGATAGAGTAAGTTATTCATGGCCCTCCGCTTCCATCGGAAACTGATTGCCCCTGCGTTTGCCGTTATGGGCCTGACGCTGGCCTGCTTTGGCCAGCTGATTCAGCCAGCGCCCGCCCCCGCCCCGCAGGACCAGTACTCCGGCACCATCACCGGAACCGTGGTCGATGTCAGCGGTGCGCTCGTGGCCGGGGCTCGCGTCACCCTTACCACCCAGGATCGATCCTCAGGCCAACGTCACGAGGTGCTGTCGGGCAACGATGGGCAGTTCTTCTTTACCAACATCCCTCCAGGTCCTTTTCAACTCGCCATCACATCGACGGGCTTCGCAACTCAAGAATCTTCGGGAGTTCTCCATCCAGGCGAGTCCTGCGCAATACCCCAAATCACCCTGGCGGTTGCCGGGGCCGTTACGGACGTGCAGGTGACGCTCACGCCCTCCGAAGTCGCCGAGGTGGCAGAAGCCGAGATCAAGGACGAAGAAAAGCAGCGCGTGCTCGGCTTTATTCCAAATTTCTATGTCACCTACGATCCCCATGCCGTCCGGCTCAATTCAAGGCAGAAATTCGAACTTGCGTGGAAGTCGACGGTGGACCCCATCAATCTCGTAATCGTCGCGGGCATTGCGGGAGTGCAGCAATCGCAAAACACTTTCAGTGGATACGGACAGGGCGGACAGGGCTACGCCAAGCGCTTCGGGGCCGCCTATGCCGATCTGGCGGCGGGTACGTTTATCGGAGGCGCTATTCTGCCATCGGTGCTGAAGCAGGATCCGCGTTATTTCTACAAGGGAACGGGCAGCACTCGATCGCGAGTCCTCTACGCCCTGGCGAATGCGGTCATCTGCAAGGGCGACAATGGACGCTGGCAGCCGAACTACTCGAATGTGCTCGGAGACCTCGCCTCCGGCGCAATTTCCAATCTTTACTATCCAGCGCAGAATCGCAACGGGGCGGGATTGACCATCGAAAACGGAATGGTTGGCATCGGCGCAACCGCCGCCGCCAATGTTTTCGAAGAGTTCCTCATGCGCAAGCTGACCAGAAACGCCCCCCATTACGACTCGCCACAGCACTAGTACCGCCGGGGAAATTCGCGCCATAAACTCGGCCTGTCTTCCTGAGCGCAGCGAAGGACCTATGTAACTTTCTTGCAGCACCGATGCTCTCTCAGTGTCACGCGTCGATTTGGGTAATGGCCTCCTAGCGTCAATCATTGCGTTGCGCGATCTGCGGCGTTATCCTTAGTTCCTCTCCGGTTGGTCAAATCTTCCCCACAGAGACAAACCATGCAGTGCTCCAGAAGCGAGTTCTTAAAAGCTATTGACGGTTGGCGCGACTCCTCTTGTGCCGTCCATCTGCACACGGATGAAGTCAGTGGCGCTTTTGTTGTGACGTTTCGCTCAGTATCGAAGCGCGGAGTGCTCGAGTTTTCAGCGCATCCACTCCTCCAGCCACTCACGGTCGATTTATCGAACGCTGATGAATTCGAGTTCGTGCTGCCAGACCGCGAGATGGAAGGCACCGATTCTGAACTAGTGAAACAGGTCGCGGATGAAATCCTCTTGGCCCGTGTCGCAGGTAAGCTCGTCTTCAGTATGACGCGATTGGTCGATCCATTTGCAGGCAAGCTCGTACGAACTCCCTCGAGGCCAGCGCCAAAGAGCGACGCTGCGGCGGTAGAACCACCAATCGAGCCTTGAAGAGCGTTAGCAATCGGAGTCAACATATAAACTCAATTGACTTAACATTCGCCCTTTCCATCCTTGCTATTCGCGGAGCCAAACCGCAACCACACTCATCCAATCCTGCCAGGAGGACAACGAAAGATGCATCACGTGCGCCAGGAGAACCTGCCTTTTGTCGGTAGTTCGCATGAGTTCGTCGGAGCCGAGCAGGGCAACACCAGTGTTTCGGTGTTCCTGTTCCATGGAGAGCCTGGTTCGGCGCCAGGTCCGCACCGGCATCCTTATGGCGAGATCCAGTTCATCCGTGAAGGCCGCGGTGTCTGGACAGTGAGCGGCCAGACCTTCGAAGGCAGCGCCGGAGACATCTTTGTCATCAAGGCCGGCGAGATCCACAGCTTCAAAGCGGTCGGCGATGCACCACTGATACAGGTGGACGTTCACCTCAGGCCCGCTTCATCCAGGAGAACCTGTGAGTCTTCGCCAGTTGTCGAAATGACGTTTTTTTTCAACAGTCGAGGAAAACCTGTGTGGGTTCGCTCTTAGGTGACCCGGTTGTGCGCGAGAGGTTTCTCAATTCCATCGCAGACCGTGAGGATTCGTTCGTGTAAGGCTAGAGGTAGACTCGATGCGGACGAGACGTCAATCGAATATGGCAAGTTCGGATTGCGAATGTGGGCGACGGCAATCTCACCCAATCGTTTATCGGAGCTTCAGTTTGCAATCCGGGAAAGACTGTAGGCCGAGGAGCCCTTATAATTAGAATATCCACGGCTTTTTCTGTACTAGAATCTGTTCGCCGAGTGCGTGCACCCGGTTTGCCACGATTGCGACCAGAGTTCGAAATCTGATTCTTAGAAAATGGAGTAGACGTGTCAGGGCCCATGCGCATTCTCGTTGCCGACGATAACGCAGCAGTTCGCCGTGGAATCGTGGGACTGCTGTCGCGAGAAGCGGACTGGAAAGTGTGCGGCGAGGCCAAGGACGGGGCCGAAGCGCTTCAGCAAGCCCAGAAACATCAACCCGATCTGGTTCTCCTCGACATCAGCATGCCGGGCATGAATGGCCTGGAAGTGGCACGGCTTCTCCGTCGGGATTTACCGGAAGCCAGAATCGTGGTGATAAGCCAGCATGATGCGGCCCATTTGTGGCCGAGTGTGGTGGAGGCGGGCGGAGATGCTTGCCTGGACAAAAACCGTCTGGCTGTGGATTTGTTGGCCAGTATCAAGAATCTCTGGCAGGGATCGGAAGGAAGTTCGCTAGCAAGGACTGGCTGAGCCCTGAATCTGTTGCGTCGGCCGGAAAACCGGCGCCTACTTCGCGCCTCGCCTGCTCCACGGAGTCTTCTTTACCATCCATGCTTTCCCTTCCGCCACCGCCGTGGTACGTAGGTAGACTCCCGAACAACTAGCTCAGGCTCGACAAAGATATCGGGGAAAGCTACAGACGCCGTTTGTAGTGACCTTTGCAGCAGGTGCATCGCGGCTAATTGGCGGCCGTTTACTTGTTCACTCGATCGACCTGCTCGCGCGCTTTCCCGTAGGCCGCGCGGGGATCGCGGCCCGTCACTTCTTTATACCAGGCGGGATGAAACGTCCAGGCCCAGGCCTCGCTGACTGCGCCGCGGATCATGGCCTGGAAAGTGCCGGGCTCGCCGATCGTGCTGAGATAAATATGGATGAAAATTCCACCAAGCATGATGAGCGCCGAAATGTCGTGTAGAACATAGCTCACCGCCACTGCTGTTCCACCGAAAGTGCGAGCGCCCGACCAAAGGATGACGCCAGTGACAAGGTAGACGATGCATCCGGCTACGATCTCCCAGAACTGCGCCTTCTGACCGGCATTGAAAAATCCTGTCTCGGGCGGCTCCAGTTTCTCTTCGCCGGAAACCACTCCTTTGATGTTACGCATCCATTTCGAATCTGCGGGCGTCCACAGCATCGGCTTCAACCAGTTCAACATCTGGAGGCCAAAGAAAAACACAAAACCGATACCGAACCAGGGATGTAGTGCGCGGCTCATGGGTCCGCCTCCAAAGATCGGCGTGAACCAGCGGAACAACCAGGGCAAATATATTCCAAAGCCGGTGAAGAGTGCTAGAAAGAAAAAGACGGCCACCATCCAGTGCAGAACCCTGGTGTACACCGGATGCCGCCGCAACTCGCCGGCATACACCACGGTACGTCCATGGGACTCGAACGTCCGGCGGGCTTTCTCGTCGAACTGCTCAATCGCCGTGCTCATTCGTTCCCTCCTTGATCGGCGGCTCCGGCTGCGCACGTCGCGGCCCGATGGTAATGTAGTGGAGCAAAACGCCTACACCGCCGAGCAACGCAAATGTACCCAGCACCGGCTTGGCCAGCCACTTCCAAATGGTGTAGCTCCACGGAATCGTCGGGTTCTTCGGCAGCCCGCCGTAGCGTTCAGGATCGGTCGCATCATGCAGCACGTAAATCACGTGCGTGCCGCCGACCGAAGCCGGGTCGTACACGCCGGCATTGGCGAAGCCGAAATTCTCGCGCAACTGCTTGGATCTCTCCGCGGCAATGAACTTCATGTCATCCTTGCTGCCGAATTTCAAGCATCCGGTCGGGCAGGCCTTAATGCAGGCGGGCTCCAGCCCTTCGCCAACGCGGTCCGAGCACAGCGTGCATTTGTAGACCTTCTTCGTGTGCGGATTGAACCGCGGAATATCGAACGGGCAGCCCGAAACACAAAACTCGCAGCCAATGCAGTTCTCCTGGTTGAAATCGACGATGCCGTTGGTGTACTTCACGATCGCGCCGTCGGCCGGGCAAGCCGCCAGGCAACCGGGATCGGCGCAGTGCATGCACTGGTCCTTGCGCATCAACCATTGAATTGTTCCGTCAGCGTTCTGGTGCTCGTTGAACTTGATCAGGTTCCAGAAATTCCATCGCGTCTCCGGCATGGTCTGGTAGGTGTTGTCAAAAGTGGTGACGCTGAACGGCATGTCGTTCCACTCCACACACGCCACTTCGCAGGCCTTGCAGCCGATGCAGGTGGTCGTGTCCACCAGTTTGCAGACTTCGAGATCGCGTTGCATCCCCTTGCCCGCGGACGGTCCGGAATGTGCCGAAATCTTCTCGGCCTGCAATGTCTTTCGGTCGACCATGTTGCCTGCCTTTTATACCTTCTCGATCTTCACCAGAAAACCTTTGAACTCCGGCGTGAACGCATTGGGATCAATCACCGTCGGCGTCAGTTGATTGGTCAGTGTTTTCGCAGTCTTGCCTTCGTCTTCGGCGATTCCGCGGAATCCCCAATGAATCGGAATGCCGATCTGAAAGGTTTCTTTGCCATCGATTTTCATGGGGCGGATGCGCCGGGTCACCATCGCCTTGGCGATGTAGTGGCTGCGCGCGCTGGTTACCTTCACGCTTTCGCCGCCGCGAATCCCCATGCGTTCGGCAAGTTCAGCCGGCACTTCCACAAATGGCTCGGGCACCAGCTGCACATTCATCGGATTATTTTTCGTCCAGTAGTGATAATGCTCGGTGAGCCGGTACGTGGTGCAGATCACATTGAATCCCTGATCGACGGTGCCGTACTTGTCGGCGTCGGTTTTGTATTTCTTCACCACCGGATTGCTGGACTGGTTCGGGTGCAGGGGATTGGCGATTGGGCTTTCAATCGGCTCGTAGTGCTCCGGGAACGGACCGTCTGCCATCGCGCCCAGCGGTACGAACAAGCGTCCGACGCCTTCGGGATTCATGATGAATGGCCCCATGTGATCCTTGGGAGCAGAGTCTGCTTTGAAGTCCGGGACGTCGTTTCCCACCCAACTTTGTTTGCCTTCGTCCCACCAAACTTGCCGGCGAGAAGAATCCCACGGCTTGCCATCTCCGTCGCACGAAGCGCGGTTGTAGAGCACGCGCCGGTTCATGGGCCACGACCACGCCCAGTTCGGATAGACGCCCATGCCCGAAGGATCTTCGGTTCCTCGCCGCTGCGTCAGCGCACCCGCTTCCGTCCAGGAACCGCAGTAGAGCCAGTTTCCCGAAAGCGTGGTGCCATCGTCCTTCAGCCAGGAGAATCCAGGAAGCTGCTGGCCTGCTTTGATGGTGGTATTCGTCTTGGGGTCGGTGATATCGGCCAGTGCCTTGCCGTTGATCTCTTTCGCAACCTCCGACAACGACGGGCTGTACGGATTCGTGTAGGGGAACGCCGCATTGAGGACTGGATCTGGAAACTTTCCGCCATCTTTCTTGTACAGATCGCGGATTTTCAAAAAGATGGTCGCCAGAATTTCCTGGTCGAGTCGCGCTTCTCCCGGAGGAGGCACAGCCACGTTCTTCCATTGCAGCCAGCGCGCTGAATTGACGAACGTCCCATCCTTCTCGGCGAACCCCGCGCCCGGCAGCCGGTACACGGTGGTGTTGATTTTCTTCTGGTCGTCGGCAGTGATCCCCGGCGCGCGCCAGAACTCGCTGGTTTCATCCGGATAGATCTCACAAACCACCAGCCAGTCGGCCTGCTTCAGCGCATCGATATTTTTCTGCGAATCGGGACCGATCATCACGCCGTTCATGCCGAAGGCGAAGATGCCCTTGACCTTGCCTTCGTACATATCGTTCCAGATGTTTACCCACGAATAGTTGCGGTCGATCTTAGGCAGATAGTGGAAGGCCCAATCGTTTTCTTTGGTCGCCGCCGATCCGTACATTGCCTTCATGAAAGAGGTTGCAAACTTGGGCGTGTTCGACCAGTAGTTGAACGAATCCCACGGATCAGGCTTCGATGCAGCTGGGGTCGTCCTCTTGAGGTACGTCGCGTAATCGACATCGTTGGGGTTCGGCATCTTCAGGTAGCCGGGCAAAATGTCGAAGATGCCGGCCATGTCGGTGGCGCCCTGAATGTTAGAGTGGCCACGCAGCGCGTTGACGCCGCCGCCGGCTCGTCCCACGTTACCCATTAACAACTGCAACATTGCTGCCGTGCGGATAATCTGCGTGCCGAAGCTGTGCTGGGTCCAGCCCACCGCATAGATGATGGTCGATACTTTCTTCATATCGCCATCTTTGCGGACCGATGTATAAAGATCGGCCGCTTTCAGGAACTGATCTTGTGGAATTCCGGTGATGCGCTCGACCATCTCCGGCGTGTAGCGCTCGTACTGTTTCTTCAGTAGTTGGAAAACGCAGCGCGGATGCTGCAGCGAGAGATCAAAGGCAGTCTTCTCAGGCAACAGAGGCCCGGCCGCTGCGCCACCTTTGACCCCCACCGGACTAGCAGCCTGGTGTCCCTGTCCCTGGCCGGTGTCGCTCCCCTGAGCGTGCGATTGAGTCGTCTGCGCCGCAGGCGTAGGCATCACTGGCTTGCCGGTTAAATCGCCGCCTTCTTCGTAGTTCCACGTCGATTTGTCGTAGGTCTTTTTCTCTGCATCGAATCCGGAGTACAGACCATCCTCAGGAAGCTTGAATCCATCTTTGATGATGAATGCCGCGTTGGTGTAGTTGACGAGATAATCGTGCGCGATACGGCCATTCTGAATGGCGTAATTGATCATGCCGCCGAGGAACGCGATGTCAGCCCCAGCGCGGATCTGCACGTACATGTCCGCATTCGCCGCCGTCCGCGTAAGCCGCGGATCGACCACAATGGTCTTTGCGTTGCGGTGAATCTTGGCTTCAATCGCCCACTTGAAGCCGCAAGGATGGTTCTCGGCCGGGTTCCCACCCATGATCAACATCATGTCGGTGTTCTTGATGTCGATCCAGCCATTGGTCATCGCCCCGCGTCCGAATGTTGGCCCCAAACTGGAGACCGTAGGGCCGTGTCAAACCCGGGCCTGGTTTTCCAGGTAGCAGACCCCCAGGCTGCGCATGGTCTTCACGACCAGATAGTTGAACTCGTTGGTGTCGGTGCATCCGCCGGTGAAGGCTATTCCCTCGCAGCGGTTCACGGTTTTCCCGTTGGCGTCGGTCTCGAGAAAGGTGTCGTCGCGCGTCTTCTTCACTTTCTGCGCGATCTCGGCATAAGCCTGATCCCATGAAATATCTTCCCAATCGGTCGCTCCCGGACGCCGCACCTGCGGCTTCAGCAAACGGCGGTCGTTGAGAATGTCCTGCTCGAGCGACGATCCTTTCGGGCAGAGCGTGCCTCGATTGATGGGGTGATCGGGATCGCCCTCTACATGCACGACCTGCGGAATGGCGTTCTTCGCCTTGTCACCCAGCGTGTAAATGATGACGCCACAGCTCACCGAACAATAAGGACAGGTGCTGCGCGTCTCAGTGGCGCGGGAAATCTTCAAGCCCTGGGTTTGGGCGTAGACCGGAGTGAGATCAAAGCCGAGAACAGAAAGCCCCACCCCGCCAGCGAGCGTGCCCTTAAGGAAGGTCCTGCGGGAGAGTTCCATTGCACGTCCTCCGACTGCTGCGTTCGGTCGCAATCGCCCCGGGACAACCCACCAAAATCCGATGGCCAGAACTATATTCCCGCCGCGCGCTCTGGGTCAATATGGTGCGGACGGTACAATCGGCCGCTTGCGCCAGCGCACGCCAGCACCGATAATCGGCCCGTGACTGGAAACTTCTGGCAGCAACGGGTTGCGCGCGCAGAGGAACTCGCGATACAGCATTCTTTTTCCTCCGAACTACTCCTGTTTTACGCGCGCCTGGTCAGGTTTCAAGAAGGCATCTACGTGCGGATTGGGGCGACTACTGTTGGAGAGTTTTCCGCACCCCTGGACTCAAATCAATTGCCGAAAGTTGCTGACCCGTTTCTGCTGATGGTGGTTGACCACGGCCCTCCTCTGCTGGCGGATGTGGCTCATCGCCTGCGTTCTCCTGAGTTTCAAGACGAGTGGCTTGATTTGTTGAATACGACGTGGGCTGCCCCAGAACTCATACCATCCGAACCGCAGGACTTCCTGGCTCGGGCCTTTCTGCAACCGTACGCGGAACGCACCCGCATTGGCATGCCCGCGCCACAAAACAGTTCAGCCCGCCGCGTGTGTCCGTTCTGCCATCGAAAACCTGGCGCCGGCATTTTGCGTCCACAGGGCGATGGCGCGCTGCGATCACTGCTGTGTTCCCTCTGCCAGGGGGAATGGGAGTTCCGGCGCATCGCGTGTGCGAATTGTGGCGAGGAAAGCAATCTTAAACTTCCCGTTTACACGGCGCACGAGTTTCCTCACATCCGCGTGGAATGCTGCGACTCCTGCAAGACCTACATCAAAGCAATCGATTTAACCAAAAGCGGACGCGCCGATCCGGTCGCCGATGAAATCGCCTCCGCGCCCCTCGACCTGTGGGCGCGCGAGCACAGTTATGCCAAGCTGCACCCCAACCTCCTCGGGCTGTGAAAGTGTGCGGCTTTCACAACCGTGTTCTGGATACTCACCAAATGCGGTCGCATCGCGAGTTGCGCAACAACCCTGTGGTGTTTTTTCTCGACTAAGTGATGAGGGGGAAATTCCATGGCTGCGAAGAAGAAATCAAGCAAATATGGCAAGGCTGCCAGCAAGACAGTAGAAAGCGCGATGCGCCGGAAGAACCGTGGGACTTTGAAGTCTGGCCCGGGCGGGAAAGGCGGCAAGGTTACGAGTCGAAAACAGGCAATCGCGATTGGACTTTCCGAGGCGCGAACAAAAGGAGCCAAGGTACCCCAAAAGAAAGCCAGCTAAGACAGGCGGACTCAGCACTAAGCGCGATTTTGGACGTCACCCTTCTGTTTGAACAAAGGCTGATGTTCACTTGCCTGTTTCCGTGGTTGAACATTCTGATTCAACCGAAAGAAGTTGTGTGGATCGTAGTGTGTCTTAACCGCGACCATGCGGTCCCAGCGTTCCCGGTAGGCCTCGGGTACGCGATCCTGTTCATCGCCACTCATGAAATTTACGTAGACACCCGGCTTCATATGCCGGCCGCAGTTTATGGAAGAGCCCGCGAACCCAGGAAACATTGCCGGCATCGCCGGACGCCTCCGACCAGTTCGCCAGCAGATTCATGATGAAGGGCGCACTGCGGTCGCCAAATGCGGTCTCGCTCGCCGCTACGCGGCCCGCCGCGCCTCCAAGATAGGCCAGTTCAATCTGTGTCTCCGAGGACGGAATCGTGGCTACTGCCTCGACCATCAATCGATGGTGCTGTCTTCGAGCGTACGCGAAATATCCCGACTTGGTGTAGTAGCGGCGTCCATGCGGGAAATCGGAATCCGCCATGGTTTGCAACTCGAGAAACGACACGATCCTGCGGCTGACAGAATTCGGACTGCAAAGAGAAAGCGCGTGCTTCAGGTAGGGCCGCCCCGCCTCAGGGTCGCCAGTCCAAACCAGAGAACTGCTGGCCACCGGCCGTCCGCGAAGCTCGGCCGGGACGCTCTTCTTCTGCGTGGCGCAACCGCAGATCGATGTTCCACTTCAGATCATCTGGCGCCTCGACCATGAAATCTCTCCAGCGTTCGAGGACACGGCGAATATCAGATTCAGGAGACAGTCCTTCCGCCAGCACGACCGAGGTGAGCGGGTGAAGCCTCACGTCGAATTCTGTGACCACGCCGAAGTTTCCGCCGCCTCCGCGCAACGCCCAAAATAACTCCGCATTTTCTTTCGAATCGGCGTGTACAACCGAACCGTCCGCGGTTACGAGAGTAAATCTTTCAACGTTGTCGCAGGACAATCCGAATCGCCGCGTGAGCCATCCCGTGCCGCCGCCCAGAATCAGTCCCGAAGCGCCGGTGTGAGACACGACGCCGGATGGAAATACCAGCCCTGCTTTTTGCGTTGCCGTGTCAATCGACCCCAACAGGCAACCGCCTGCGATCCGCGCCCGGCGGCGGTCTGAATCCACCGATACGTTGCGCATTCCTGACAGGTCAATTACCAGTCCGCCGTCGCATGTGCTGAACCCTGCAAGGCTGTGCCCTCCACAACGGACCGCTGTAAGAATGCCAGCGGCCGCCCCGGCTCGAACCGCGCTTTGCACGTCGTTTACTCCTGCGCAACGCGCGATAAGCCCCGGTGTGCGGGCGACCATGCCGTTCCAGATGGTGCGCGCCTCCTCGTATCGGCTGTCAGCCGGGCGCAGCAACTCTCCTTTGAATCGTTCGCGCAGCGACGAGTAAACCTCTTCGCTGGCATCGACCATCTCGCGCTCTCGTCGCATATTTTTTAACGTGATTCGGGGTTCTCACTAACCCCCGCGTTCCGCCGACCTCGCAGATACAACAGCGAGATTACACCCAGGAAAACGCAGAACGCCGGGACCGACCATTGCAATCCGTCCACAAAGAAAGTTGTTACCGAAATCGCCAGAAGCAGCAGAATGCCGGCCATTGTGAAAAGCGGATGAGCCCGCAGACGCATGGGCAAACTCCGCAGGCGTTCGCCGGTGATGGCTTTGCGAAAACGAAGGTGCGTGTTGAGAATCACGAGCCACACAAAAAGCATTCCTGCGACTGCGACTCCGTAGAGCATGAGGAAAGCATTCTTCGGAGCAAAAATGGCCAGCAGAATCGCAGCGACGATTCCCGCGGTTGAAGCCAGCAGCGCGCGATGCGGTACTCCATTGCGGCTCACCCTGCCCATCCATTGCGGAGCATACCCTCCTCGGCCCAGAGAGAAAAGCATTCGCGTGGAAAGATAAAGGTTCGTATTTACGCTCGATAGCGCGGCGGTGAGCACAACAAAGTTCATGATCGCGGCGGCGAAAGGAATATGCGCGGCGGCGAATGCTGTGACAAACGGGCTTCCCGAGAGCGTGGACGAACCGGCGGTCTGGTTCCACGGAACCATGGTCACCATAATCGCAATCGCCAGCACATAGAACAGGATGAGCCGCCACACAATGTTGCGCATGGCTGTGGGAATGGTGACTTCCGGATGCTCGCGCCTCTCCGGCGGTGACTGCGATAATTTCCACTCCCATGTAGCTCGTGACCGTGATGGTGAGCGACAGCCAGACTCCTTTCCATCCCGCGGGGAAAAATCCTCCGTGTCCAGTCAAGTTGGCCAAGCCGATCGCGCTCCGCGAGAGCCGATCGCCAAAAATTAGAGCCAGCCCCACAATGATGAAGATGACGATGGCCGCCACCTTGATCATCGCGAACCAATATTCAAATTCGCCCAGGCGGTTGACCTGCATGGAATTGAGCGCCACCAGAGCGGCTGAAACCAACACGACCCAAATCCATTGCGGAACATTCGGAAACCAGAAGGAAATGTAGATGCCGGCAGCGGTGACTTCGGCCCCGATGGCAATGATCTGCGCGGCTCCGTAGGTGGCTCGAACTGAAAAGCCAGCCCAGGAGTTGAGATACTTCTCCGCGTACACTCCGAACGCGCCTGCCACAGGATGCACGACCGCCATTTCCGCCAGCGCGTAAGACATGATCAGCGCAATGCCCGCTCCCAGCAGATACGAAAGAATGACGGCGGGCCCGGCGAGACGGATGGTTACGCTGCTTCCCAAAAACAACCCGACGCCGATCGCACCGCCGATGGCCATCATCGTGAGCTGCCTTTGGCTCAAGCGGCGTTGCAGACCGTCAACTTCCGGCATCGGAAGCTTTTCAACCGCCGGCGTGGCCACATCCCAGCGTTCGTCGATCAGTCATAGCTGCCAACGCCGGCACGGCTCCGGACCATGAGATCGATATTCTTCTTGAGAATTTCCACCACCGCCTTCACGTCGTCGATTGTGTTGTACACGTGGAACGATATCCGCAGGCCGTCGTGACGGTTCGACGCGACGATGTCGTTTTGAGCGAGTTTCTGCACCAGCAAACTCGAGTCTTTGGACTGCAGGACCACCAGCGGCCCGGCGCTATCGGCGGGTGTTTTGACGCGAATGCCAAGATCGCGGGCGCAACTCAACAGTGACTGCGCGAGATTCTGAATGTGGCTGGCCACGTTCTCCATGCCGATGTCCTGCAGCAGTTGGATCCCAGGCAATGCCCCGTACACATTGGGCACGGACGGGGATCCGGATTCGAATCTTCGCGCCGTAGGAGACAATTCAAAATGCTGAGGGTCATAGGCGAACGGATTGGCTTGCGCAAACCATCCTGTAACGGTCGGAACCAGAGATGAAATAAGTTCCTTACGCACGTAGAGGAAAGCCAGGCCAGGAGGGCCAAGCAGATATTTCAGAGTTCCCGTCACATAAAAGTCGAGATCCATGGCTTTCACGTCGACCGGACGCGTTCCGCAGTCCTGATAATCATCGAGCATCACAAGAGCGCCGGCGCGGTGGGCTATTTGCGTGACCGCGGTCACCTCGGAACGAAATCCATTCTTGAAACAAACGTGTGTGAGTGGCACGATTTTCGTCTCGCCGTCGATCATCTTTTCGTAGTTGGCCGCGGGAATGCGGTCGCCTTCAGCGCCTGCGAACTGCACATCGGCGCCTCGAGTCCGCTGGGCCAGCCACACATGGCCCATGGTAGGAAACTCGAACTCGCCCATGACTACCTTCTGGCGCTCGCGGAAGTCCATCGCGCTGGCGATGCTGTTGACACCCGCCGAGACGCTGGTCACGATTGCAACTTCATCCGGGCTGGCGTTAATAAATTGCGCAAAGGCAGTTCGCGCTTCATCATACCGGTTAACCCAGGCCTCCCAGGGCGATCCCTGCTCGTGCCAGCTCGCGATATAGTCCTCAAATCCGGACTGTACGGCATCCGACAGCGCGCCCTGGGAACAGCTGTTCAGATAAATCTTGCGCTGAAAGATGCCGAAGCGTGATCGAATCGTTTGGATTTGCTTGTCGGTTAACATGGAAGAGTTCTTGGTTTCGCCAAATCAGGAGTTTGCAATCTCAGCCAGCGCATTGCCGAATTTGTGGATCTCCTCCACCGTGTTGTAGTGGACGAGCGATGCCCGCACCGCGCCACTCTCTGGGGCTAGCCCCAATCGCTTCATCAGCCGCGGCGCATACATGTGGCCATCGCGGACGCCGATATTATTTTTCGCGAGCTCCTCGGTGACTCTTGCCGGTGGCACATTCGGCAAATTGAAACATAACGTCGGAACTCTTTCATGAATCCTGTTTGGATCGGCCACTCCGTAGACTGCAGCGCCGCAATCGTTCAGCACACGAAGCATTTCGAGAGAAAGAAATTCCTCGTAGTTTCGGATGGCCTGGAAAGCGTGCTCCAGAGCGGTCCGCCGAGATGCCGATTTCTCGGCTGGCGAATTGCCTGACATCCTGCCCACAGCTTCCAGGTAGCGTACCGCGGCATCCATCCCGGCCACGTTTTCGTAGATAAAAGTGCCGGCCTCAATTTTTCCGGGGGGCTCATCGGGAATAAAATCTTCGCGGAATGTCGGCAGCTGTTCGAGCAACTCGCGCCGTCCCCAAAGAAATCCCATGTGCGGAGAGAAAATCTTGTAACCCGAACACACCAGGTAGTCGCAATCGAAGGCGCGGACGTCGATCAGTCCGTGAGGGCCGTAGTGTACGGCATCGAGAAAGATCTCGGCTCCGGCCGAGTGGGCCACTTTCGCCGCGGCGGCCACATCCACGATTGAGCCGATGGCATTGGACGTCAGCGTACACGCCACCATTCGCGTCTTCGATGACACCAGCGGAATGAGGTCCTCAACGTGCAGGTTCCCGTCGTCCCTCATCTTCCACCAGACAATATTTGCGCCATGCCGCTCTAACACCAGCCAGGTAGCCACATTGGCTTCGTGGTCCATGTCCGTTACTACGAATTCATTGCGTTTGCCGAGGTTCTGTCCCACGGCCAGGCTGACCAGTCGAATAAAGGAGGTGGCGTTCATGCCAAACGCAATCTCGCTCGGATGCCGCGCGTTGACAAGTTCAGCCACACTCTCTCGCGCACGCGAGATCATCGCATCCACTTCACGGCTCTTGGGGTAGCGCCCGCCACGCTGCACATTGCATTCGGTGAGATGATGATTCACCGCGTCGAGCACGATTTGCGGAACCTGCGCGCCCGCTGCATTGTCGAGAAAAATGAATCCCGGCGTATGGCTCAATGCGGGAAAAACAGCACGAAGAGTATCGACGGGAAACGTCGCATTCGAGGCAGACGCGGTTTCCGGGCTGAGAACCCCTTGCGGATAAGCCTGCACGGTTGCTCCTTACAGATCTGAGGCGTCAGCGCGAAGTCTCACGGGACAAGCAGCCAGCAAACTTATGAGCTGCAGCAACCCTCTCAACTGCGCACTGTTCGTCTTTGAGGATAGAATATGTTCGCTTCTTTTGCCGAAGTAAAAAGAGCCTGTGTCCCCGACCGCGATGAGCGCCTGCGACACAGCACAGGATAAGAAAGCCAGACTATGCCGGTTTCCCTGACCAGTTCCAGCTTGATTTACGATGCCCTGAAAGAATGCAACATCCGTCTGCTGTCGGCCCTGCCGGAAACCTGGTTGGTGCATCTCATCCGCTCGGCCGACGATGACCCGGAAATGATTCTGGTGCGGCTGGCCAAAGAAGAGGAAGGCGTCGGCATCTCGGCCGGAGCGCATTTTGCCGGAGTTAAGTCGGCCATGCTGATGCAGAATCACGGCTTCCTGGCGTCGATCAATGGCATTGTTTCGTTTGCGCATTTGTATAAGATCCCGCTCCTGATGCTGATTAGTTTTCGCGGATCGCTGGGCGAGCGCGACCCCTGGCAGACGCAGGGCGGCAACGTCACTGAGCCAGTGTTGCGGGCACTGGGAATTCCGTATTTCTTTCTAGACGAGAAGGACACCGTGAAAAAGCGCATCCGGCAAGCGCAAACTCTCGCCGAAAGCAGCTTGCAACCGGTCGCACTACTTTTGACGCGCGATCTGATGTGGGAGGAGTGATGCTGCGCCTGGATTGTCTTCGATCGGTTTATTCGGAGCTGGAACGATGTCTCGTTGTCACCATCATGGGAGCCGTCGCCGCTGAGTTGCAGTCGCTGGGTCATCGGCCTAATTTTTTCTATTTGCAGCATGCCATGGGCCTGGCATCTTCAACCGGGTTGGGCTTGGCGCTCTGCCTGCCGGAGCAAAGAGTTATCGTCATCGATGGCGACGGCTCGCTTTTGATGAACCTCGGAAGTCTCAGCACGATGGCACGTTATTGTCCGAAAAAATTGGTCCACATTGTTTTCGACAACGAGAGCCTGCTTTCGGTCGGCGGCTTTCCAACAGCAACCAGCACCGGCACGGACCTGGAGGGGATTGCCCGAGCCTCCGGGATTCCAAAGGTCTTAACCGTTCGCAATCTGGAAACGTTTGCAGCAGCCGTCACCGACGCTGTGCGCGGCAACGAACTGACAACGATCATCGCGAAAGTGGAAGCCACGGGCCCGGCCGCTTATGTCACCGACCTGTCGCTGATTGAAAATCGATTTCAGTTTCGACGGCATATTCGTTCGCTCGAGAGTCACTGAAGCTTAAATGCCCGTGTTCGCGCGATGAAAAAACTGGAAACGGCGAAGACAATCCGTGCGAGGAATGCCCATGTCTAGCGTTCTGGATAAACTGCTGGAAGAATTAGCCGCTGGCCGCCTGCGGGTTGTAGACCTGACCCAGCCCTTAAGCCCGCAAACACCTTTATTGCCACTGCCACCTCAGTTTAATAACACGCCCGCATTCAAGATATGGGAACTGTCGCGCTACGATGAGCGCGGTCCCTTCTGGTACTGGAACGCCTTTGAGACCGGCGAACACACGGGGACCCACTTTGATGCGCCTGTCCACTGGTTCTCGGGGAAAGACTTTCCGGACAACACCGTGGACCGCATACCTCCAAAGAAATTTGTGGGACCGTCGTGCGTGATCGACGTGCGTGTCGAGGTGGCCAAAAATCCAAACTATCTGCTGACCATGGAACGTCTGCAGCAGTGGGAAGAACTGTACGGCCGGATCCCTGCGGGAGCCTGGGTACTCCTGCGTACGGACTGGTCGAAACGGACGGATCCCCGCGACTACATCAACGTGAAGGAAGGCGGGCCACATACGCCCGGCCTAGCGAAGGAAACCTCAGCGTTGTTAGCGAAGGAGCGGGACGTGTTGGGAGTCGGCGTGGAGACAGTGGGAACCGATGCAGGTCAGGCCGCCACTTTCGATCCGCCCTTCCCGAACCACTACCTCATGCACGGCAGCGGCAAGTTCGGACTGGCCAGCCTGTGCAACCTTGATCAGCTTCCCCCGACCGGCGCCATCGTCGTGGCAGCTCCCCTCAAAATCGTAGGAGGCTCTGGCAGTCCGCTGCGAGTGATTGCGATCACGCCCTAATCAGTTCAGAACCGCCCAGCATGCCCATAGCGTCACAAGTCAAGGCCGAAGCACAGCCCAAGCGCAATCGCATCAGTAGGCCAAACACATCGGTGAAATTTGTGGTGCCGGAAGGGGGAGTCGAACCCCCAAGACCCGAAGGTCGGCGGATTTTGAGTCCGCTGCGTATCACCGTATAATTATGATAGTAAATAGTTTATGTCGCACAAGACGTGAAAGTGTGTAAGCAAATGTGTCGGTTTTAAAGGTTTTCGACCGGTCAGTCGCAACAAGAACCTCGCCAAGGGTACTGATTGCTCCGAGCGGGGCACAATACCGCCTTTCCCCTCCCGTGTGCTTTCTTATCAACTCCCAATCTCCACGCGAGTTGGAGCAGACTGGCCGCGTTGAGCAAAGTAATGGGGTGGTTCGTGCACATTGGCCAATCAGATTGCGAAAATGGAGGCCTGAAACCCCTAGTCCTCTATCAGTTCCAAGAACGCCGCGCTTCTCAGTTTAGTGCAACGTCGTCCACTTTAGTTAATTTCGTTGACAAAGCAGTGCATGCTTTAGTAAAGTGGCCGACTGATGTACTAAATCCACTTTTGAGAGAGGGCTAGGGTGACCGAACGAGAAATGGAGCTCGCATTGAAAAAAAATGACAGCAGGGAAAACGGGGCTTTGGTGACACTCGCGCTGAAAACTTTGGAGTGCGAGCAAAAGAAGCTGGCAAAGCGCCTTGGCGTTTCCGAGACGCAAATCACGAAGTGGAAGCAGGGCGAGAGCATGTCCCGCGAGAAACAAACCAAGCTTCGCAAGCTCATCGGGATAGATATGTACACAGATGTGGCCTTTGTACTCGCGGCAGGCTCGGTCGAGGCGGCGGACAAGTGGGGAAAGCTGATGACGTTTCTAGCGGAGCACGCCAACTCCAGCGCCACCGACGAAATGGGATTTGAGGATGCTGCGCTTCTTACTGAGAATTTCTTCGAGTTGCACTGGCAGACCTTTCGAACTCTGAAACACATGGGCGTTGGATGGCCTCAAACCTTTCCCGCCGAACTGGAGAAGATCGACTATGAGCTCCTTGCGTGGTGGCGTTCTGACAATCCGGAAGAGGTCGGTGACGAGGAATCAGACTCCGATGCTTTCTGGACTCTGATCTCTAGAAACCCATACGCACACTTGATTGATTCGATCTACAAATCGTACACGGATGTGTCTGCATTTTTTACGGCGAACCTTCACCCCTTGATCTACAACGAGCACAGCGAGGGTGGGTTGGACGCCATCGGGTCAAGCCATTGGGAACTCGAAGAGATTGATAGCAACTTGCTCTCCTTGGCGGCGTCCAAACTTGATTTCGAGGACACCAATGGCTTAGTCACGAAAGAGCAGTTTGAATTGTTCCAGAGGAAGATCACGAAAGATTACGTGCGGTGGCTCACCAGGCTGAAAAAAATGGCTTACGAATCCCAGGTCCCGCTCCCCGTCGAGGTGATGGATTTGGTGTCGCAATCTGCGGGAGAACTGGGCAGTGAGGCTGAGTGCGCGGAGATGGGGTATCGCTCCTTGCAGATTCACCCCGACATCTATATGAATGAACTGTTGCAAGGCATGAGGATGATTCATCAGGTGCTGCCTGCCATAATGAAAAAACTGGGGATGACCAAGGACGATTTCCACTGCGATAGCTCGGGACTCTCCTTGCCCGTCAATGCTCAGGGCTTCATCGACCACCCGAAACAGAAACCAGAAGATAAGGATGGAGACGAGCGGCAGGTGCTGCCCGAGCCAAGGAAACCTTTCTAACGATTGAGCCTTCGTCGCAGCTAGAAGCCACGTCGCAGAGAAGATGAACCACGAACCCAACATCTACGGAACTGACGGAGATACTCGCAAAGGAGCTGCCGGGATACAAGTTCGGATCGAGTCCGGGAAGGCGCCATCATGCACGTCACACCCAGGTCACGCGCCACGAACCGGAATGAGTCCCAGTCCATGTCCAGCATTCCGGATCAGACGAGTCTATAATCCGAAATAGACGTGACATTAATCCGAATTGGACGGAGCCTTCACCCGGCATGGACGATACCGATCACGCCCTCTTTCCTCGCTTTTCCGCCGAACTGGTGGCCACCGCGCTCAAGGACACGCCGGTCGTCATGGTTACGGGGCCGCGCCAGTGCGGCAAGACCACGCTGGTCCGCGATTTAGTCGGGGGCAAACGCGAATTCATCACCATGGACGACGACACGGTTCTGGCTGCAGCACGCAGCGATCCAACTGGGTTGGTGCGCGCTCTTGACCGAACGACGATTGACGAAGTACAGCGAGTGCCCGACCTTCTCCGGGCCATCAAGAAGTCGGTCGATGATGATCGCCGGGCCGGTCGGTTTTTGTTGACGGGCTCAGCCAATATCCTGACTCTGCCGCAGGTCTCGGAGAGTCTAGCCGGCCGCATGGAGATCGTGAGCCTTCTGCCCCTCTCGAGGACTGAAATTCGAGGCAAGAAGCCGGACTTCCTCAAAGCAGCGTTCGATAGCAACCTTGGCAAGCCTGCGGAGCCAATGATCGGCAAGGACCTAGTACACGCCGTCTTGATTGGTGGCTACCCCGAAATGCTGCGGCGTGAAGATCCGAAACGACGCCAGACATGGGCACGCGATTATGTAAGAGCCCTCGTGCAGCGGGATGTGCGCGAGGTTGCCGAGGTGGAAAAACTCGACCAAATGCCGCGTCTGCTACAGGTTCTTGCCCACCATTCTGGCCAGCTCACCAATTTCACGCAGATAGGCGGCCAAGTTGGGTTTGACGACAAGACCACAAGGAAATACGTCGCCATTCTGGAGCAGTTGTTTCTCGTTCGTCGGGTGGAACCGTGGTTTCGGAACCAGTTGAAGCGTTTGGTAAAGACGCCCAAGTTGCATTTTCTTGACTCCGGCCTGCTCGGCGCACTCTTAGGAGCTAGTGTGGAGCAGGTCGCGAAAGACCGGACAATCTTCGGACCATTGTTGGAAACGTTCGTTTTCTCTGAGGTGTTGAAACAGGCATCTTGGTTTGGTGAGAGCTGCGCTTTGTACCACTACCGGGACAAAGATCAGGACGAGGTTGACCTTGTGATCGAAGCGGGAAGTGGCGCATTGGTCGGTATCGAAGTCAAGGCGAGCGCTACCGTGAATGCTGGCGACTTCAAGGGACTCCGAAAGTTGGCGGAGGCCTGCGGCGATAATTTCAAGCTGGGAGTGGTTCTCTACGATGGCGGAAGGCCGGTCCCCTTCGGCGACCGTCTTGTTGCTGCGCCAATGTCTTGCTTGTGGGCGTGACTCGAATTTTCGCGGTCTTCGGGGCCAGTCGATGAAGGTGTAAGCGTCCGGTTGTGACCGTCTGGACAAGTGGGCGAGTTCCTTCCTTGACGTCATTCGTATCCAAGGAGAGAGCGCCGCCCGGAAAGCGCTCGATCCGAGAATGCAGAGAGTTCCGGTAGAGTCCAGCAGTATCGCCAGCATCGGCTACGCTCCCCAGGAACGCGTGCTGGAACTGGAGTTTCGTCAATCGGGCGAGGTCTATCAATACTTTGACGTGCCCGCCGAGGAATACACCGCATTCCTGGCCGCCGACTCCAAAGGCACCTACGTGAATCAGCAGCTCAGACCTCGGGATATCGCTACCAGCGGCTCCCGTCCTCATCGAAATAGCTGCCCACTCTTGTCCACGAGTGTCTACACGTGGACACTTACCCTCAACTCATCCGGACGCTGTCAATACGGCCTCGACTGGACACTTGCGAAGGTGTTGCAATACGTCGTTCCACACCAGGAAGTGATGACAAATATCGATGTCAGTGACGACAACTCAACACGGAGCAAAACATGGTGCGCGCGAATAGAGTCGAACGCTCACCGGCCTTTTGAGATTTGCGGATGCCGCCGCCGGTGCCGTGCGAAGCCTTAGTGTCCGGTTTGCGGTCTGGACCATCCCTTCACCGTCTACAACTATCCAGCTCAAGATTTGGCTTGGTCGCCTGCTAAATAGCGTGAGCACCGCAGGCTGTGGTTTGGACGCTTGTAGAACGTGACCCTTGCCATCAAGATTGATTCGTAGTCCGAACATCTTTATTCGCTTTTGAGTCCGCTGCGTATTTCAGCTAACTATTGATAACACAGGACATATCCGGAAACAGAATATGAAAGTGTGAAAGTCACTGTGCAAGTTTCGCGGATTTTCATGGATCATCTCGCTCCGCCTTTTCCACAAACGTCACGTGTATGTGGGGAGGGAGGGGCATGACCCGATTCCCGAAACCATCTCAGTCTCCGCTCCGGATCGGACGATCCATCAATCCAAATTAGACGGAGCCCTCCACTTGGCATGAACCATACCGCCGCACGTTCTCCGCATCTGATCCGGCGAAGAGCTGCCTTAGGAACTTGCCGCATCTGATCCTTCGTAACTTCATCCGCATCCAAGAAAGTATGCAGCGAGTTTCTGTAGACTCCAGCAGTATCGCAAGCATCGGCTATGTTCCTGAGCAACAGGTGCTGGAACTGGAATTTAGACAAAGTGGGGAGGTCTATCAATACTTCGATGTGCCCGCTGAGGAGCACGCTGCCTTCCTCGCCGCCGATTCCAAAGGCACTTATCTCAACCTCCACTTCAAGCACCGCCAGTATCGTTATCATCGAGTCTGGCCTCAAGAGAAATAGCTCCAGCGGCCCCTACGATGAGTGGCCCTACCGCAATGCTTTTCGGCGTAGCGATATCGACATAACGTTCCTATTTTACGATGTGTTTGCACTTGTGATAATATGCATGCATATAGTAAAGTGGCGTCATGACTGTTTCGAAGGCAGAACTCGTAGCCCGCATGGTCAGGAAGTCCGGGGTGTTCCGGCCGCGCGAACTGGATCGTGTAGCAATCCCTCGGGAATATCTCCGCCAGGCGAAAGACCGCGGGCTAGTGCGACAAGTGGGAAGAGGACTCTACGTGGCCGATGGTAGCCGGGTGACCGAGCACCATACGCTTGTGGAGGCAGCGAAACGCGTACCACGTGGTGTCATCTGCCTGCTCTCTGCCCTGCGCTTCCACGGGCTCACTACGCAATCGCCGCGTGAGGTTTGGATAGCGATTGCCCACAATGCTCGTCGCCCACGAGTGGATTATCCGCTAATGCGTGTGGTGCATTTTTCCGGAAAAGCCCTTTCCTATGGCGTCGAGGAGAAGAAAGTCGAGGGAGTTGCCGTGCGAGTATTTGGTCCTGCAAAGACTGTCGCCGATTGTTTCAAGTACCGCAACAAGATAGGGCTGGACGTCGCTTTGGAAGCGCTGCGCGACTGCTACCGGCAGCGGAAAGCCACGATGGACGAACTCTTCATGGCCGCGAAAGTCTGCCGGGTGGCGCGGGTGATACAACCATACCTGGAATCGCTCACGTGAAGAAACCTGTTGCAAATCGGTCGGCTTCCGTCCGGCAGCGGCTGTTGAATCTGGCGACGGAACGCAAGGAAGATTTTGGACTTGTCCTGACCCGTTATGGATTGGAACGGTTCCTCTATCGGTTAAGCATTTCTCCCCATCGAGACGGGTTTGTTCTCAAAGGTGCTCTGCTGCTGCAACTCTGGACCGCAGAGATATATCGTCCAACCCACGATCTCGATCTGCTCGGACGGGCGCTGTCCGATATCAATTTCCGAAAAGTCTTCACAGAGGTGTGCTCGCAAAATGTGGAAGACGATGGCCTGACTTTTCTACCAGGCACGATTCGTGTGGAAAGAATTCGTGATGAGGAAGCCTACGAAGGAGTTCGGGTACGCATGGAAGCGCGGCTTGGGAATGTGCGCGTTCCCCTTCAGATTGACGTCGGTCTCGGAGACACGATCGTTCCCGCATCAGAGGAAGTGGAGTACCCCACGCTCCTTAAATTTCCTGCACCCAAATTGCACGCCTATTCTAAGGAGAGCGTAGTTGCGGAAAAGTTCGAAGCCATGGTCAAACTCGGCGTCGCGAACAGCCGAATGAAGGACTTCTACGATCTCTGGGTGCTGGCACAAAGGTTCGAATTCGAGAGCAGCACTCTCGCCGCGGCAATTCAGGCAACATTCAAGACGCGGCGCACGACTCTGCCGAGATCGTCGCCGCTAGCATTGACGGCCGCGTTTTATGAACTTCCAACGAAGCAGACGCAATGGGGAGCGTTTCTGCGGAAGAGTGGGCTTAAGGCAGATTCTTCCCTGCAAGAAGTAATCGAAGTCATTAGAGAGTTCGTACTGCAGGTTGTGGACGGCGTTTTGAAGGGGGACGAAGAAAACGAGGTGTGGCAGCCGGGCGGACCGTGGGGGAGGAACCGGAGACTCTGATTCTGTCCTTCCGGGGAACTGTGTAACAGGTGTACAGGTCCAATTCGTTCGGAGAGTACCAGATAACGTCAATTATTTCACTTGGATATGACTACCGTCGGGAATCGTAGCAGACGCGAAATCCGCTACGTCTGTTACGAACCGTTATCTGTGCTGAAGTGCCCACCATCGAGTTGCTCATTCTGTGGACGTTATGCTGGTGCCGGGAGGGGGAGTCGAACCCCCAAGACCCGAAGGTCGGCGGATTTTGAGTCCGCTGCGTCTGCCAGTTCCGCCATCCCGGCGCGGGTGGATTTAGTATCGCATAACGCGGAAAGCTCGGGCAGTCAGGCCGCGAGCGTCATACTAATTTTGAATCTAATTTTGATTCTAATTTTCGTTTGGAGCTTTTAGCCTTCGCCACTTCATTGTACCGAAAACAATCCGGTGCGTGATCGTTCACCATCCCGACGGCCTGCATGAAGGCGTAGCAAATGGTCGACCCGACGAAGGAGAATCCTCGTTTCTTAAGATCTTTGCTCATGGCATCGGACTCCGTGGTACGCACGGGAACCTGGCGCTCCTTCCAGGCATTCACCTGCTGCCGGCCACCCACGAATTGCCAGATGTAGCGGTCGAAGGTGCCAAACTCTTTCTGTACCCGCAAAAATGCTTGCGCATTTCTTACAGATGATGCCAGTTTGAGGCGGTTGCGCACGATGCCCGGATTTCCCAGCAACCGCTGAATTCTCCGCCCGTCATAGCTGGCGACCTTCTTCGGGTCGAAAGCGTCAAAAGCATCGCGGTAGTTCTGGCGCTTGTTGAGAATCGTCTCCCAACTCAGCCCGGCCTGCGCGCCCTCAAGCACTAGAAACTCGAACAGAGTGCGCTCGTCGTGAACGGGAACGCCCCATTCTTCGTCGTGATAGCGAATGGCCAGTTCACTGCGCGCCCATGCGCAGCGAGTTAGCGTGAAGACGCTTGTGGGCATACGCTTCATTAGGGTCCAGGCGGGGCCGAAACCGCGCTTTGCCGCAGGTAATTATTCCAGTGATTTCGGTTCCGACTTGTTCTTGGGTGATTTCGCATCGAGCAGCGATACCAACGCTTTGGCGCATGCTGGAACCCCGACTTTGTGTTCCACGATGATTTCCTTCGCGCTCAATTTGCGCTTGTACAGATTCTCGTTGGCACTGCCGTCGGAACGCAGCGTCGAGCCTTCGAGAGAGACCCCGGCAAATAGCCCCTTGTTCCGCGAGTAGGAAAGGATCTCGGCATTCATCACCACGTCGGTTGCGCCCTCGGCGGTGCGTCCCTTGGGTCCGGCTGCGGCGGAGGCGTCGGCACCCAGCTTCACTTTGCTCGATAGCAGGGACCGCGCACCCTTGACGTTCATCACCAGGAGAACAAAATCCGTAGCCTGGCCGCCCAACTGGAACCCGATGCTCACGCCTTCGAGTGCGTAAAGCGCCGGGGCTCCCCACGGTCCGGTGTAGTGTTCGCCGCTGCGGCACACCATCACACCCCGGCCGTAGCTTGCGCCCACGCCAAATGCTCCCTTTTTCACCGAAGGCAGAACCACGACGCACTCGGCTTTATCCAGCAGATCCTGTGGGATGTCGTCGGGAATATTCAGGATCTCCTTCAGGACGACGCCCGCATCCTTCACCCGCTCCTCTTCCTTTTCGTCACTCGCCGCGAAAGCGGCGGGGGCAAACAGGCACAGTGTCAGAACGATTGCGGTGATCCTGTTTCTCATCATCTTTGTCATCATGGGTCGGCTCCTCACAAGTAATCCATATTAAACCTAATGCGCGTTAAACTCGCGGGGCGGGTCGGGAGATGGGACAACGCTCAGAAAACTCTGCCCCAACCCGGCTGCAACTCCCACATCCCACAGGCGTTTTGCCATGACCAAACGTGTGCTCCTTTTGTAACTTGGCACTTGCCTGAGCCCGCCCTAGAGTCAATAAGGATAGTCACGACACGGGCGCTGCATTCGGCACGCGGCGTGCATCTAATGGTTCGGAAGTGCCTTTAGCCGTGGCTGAGAGTGAAAATTTTGGATTCTCTGGGCATGAAGTACACGCACTCGATTTGTCGCCTGGTGGTTCTGCTGGCTGCGGCTGCCCTGATTCCCGCGGCCCAAGCCCAGTCTGATTCGTATGCAACCCCTCCGGCGTCCTATGCAACCAACGGCTCCAGTCTTAGCTCGTACACTCCGGCTTCAGACGATCAGTCGGGCGCCCTGCTTACCATCCGCAAGCGGGTGGACGAGGTCAATGTCCTTTTTATCGCGACCGACAAACACGGCAAGTTCGTCCGCGATCTGAACCAGAACGATTTCTCGATCCTCGACGATCACAAACCGCCGCAAGCCATTATCAACTTCCACCGCGAGACCGATCTCGCCCTTCATCTTGGGTTGCTGGTTGATGTGAGCGGTTCCGTGCACGGCCGCTTCGACTTCGAACAGACCGCCGCCATCAGTTTTCTGCAACACACCATTCGCGCCGGGTTCGACAAAGCCTACGTCGTCGGCTTTAACACCAAAAGCGACATGACGCAGGATTTTACCGATAACGCGCAACTACTTTCCGCTGGCATTCACAAACTGCAGGATGGCGGGGGCACGGCGCTTTACGACGCTGTCTATAAAACTTGCCACGAGAAGTTGCTCAAGGATCACAACGATCACCCTGTGCGTAAAGCGATCGTGATTCTCAGCGATGGAGAAGACAACCAGAGCGAAGTCACCCGGGCCCAGGCCATTGAAATGGCGCAGCGCGCGGAAGTCATCATCTACGCGATCTCCACTGACGACAGTGGTTTGATTCTCCGCGGCGACAAGGTTCTCTCCCAGCTCGCTGAAGCGACTGGCGGCCGGGCGTTTTTTCCTTTCAAGATGAAGGACATCACGCACTCCTTCGCCGCCATTGAAGACGAACTGCGAAGCCAATACGTAGTTTCCTACAAGCCCGCCGACTTCGATGCCGACGGCCGCTACCGCTCGATTGAAATTTCCGCGTTGAAGAAGGATCTTCAGGTCCGCGCCCGCAAGGGATATTTCGCGCCCCAGCAGTAAAGTCACCCAGACTGTCATCACACCCTCGCTCGATGCTCCAAGATTTTCGGGCACGTTCCGCAAGGCCGAGCATTTGGCACTTCCCGCGTTCTGTGTTAACTTCCGTCTGAATCCCAATCCTCTCCGGGAGAAGCCCATGACCGGCATTATTTTCCTGGTAATCCTCGTCGTCATCGCGGTTGTACTCATCGGGATGTACAACAGCCTGGTGCAACTCCGCGTGCGCGCCGACTCCGCATGGTCTGACATCGACGTGCAGCTGAAGCGGCGGCATGACCTTATCCCCAATCTGGTGGAGACGGTGAAAGGCTACGCGGCGCACGAAAAAGGCACATTCGAAGACATCGCCAAGTTTCGCTCGCAGGCGATGCAGGCTACTACGCCGGAGGGCAAGGCTGTTGCGGAGAATCAGCTCACCGGCGCCCTAAAGAGCCTGTTCGCGGTGGCGGAAAATTATCCGGAGCTGAAGGCGTCGGAAGAATTCACGCAATTACAAGGATCGCTGAGCCAGACCGAAGATTCCATTCAGAATTCGCGGCGTTATTACAACGCCGTAGTGCGTGATCTGAATACGAAGATTCAGTCGTTTCCCACGAATATTCTTGCGGGCATGTTCGGCTTTGTCGCTCGCCAGTTCTTCGAAACCACCGATGCGGATCGCGAGCCGGTCGCGGTGAAGTTCTGATCCGATGACTGAAACTGTACATGGGACGTCAGATTCAGGGTTGACTTCGTTGCCCACTGTGGCCCCCCGAGCGTTTCACGCAAGACACAGCAAGCTACGTCTCTACCATGCCGCCTTCGTGGTGCTTGCGTTCTTAAACCTGCTTGGATTGTCTTCTTCCGCTGCTGCCAAGTCGTGGCGCGTGTCGAACTTTGAGGACACGATCACCGTCAATCCCGACGGCAGCGCGCTGGTAAATGAAACCATCACCCTGGTTTTCGTGGGCGAGTGGCACGGCATTCACCGCACGATCCCCATCGAATATCCAGGGCCGAACGGCACCAACTATCAACTTTTCATTGACGTCACCAGCGTGACAGGTGACGGCGGCGCGAAACTTAAATACGATTCGTCCACATCCGGGGCTTATCGCGATCTCAAAATCTATCTTCCCGATGCAGTAGACGCGACGCGCACCGTCGAGATCGCCTACCGGGTGCGGAACGGCACCCGGTTTTTCGACAGCAATGACGAGTTTTATTGGAACGTCACGGGCAACGACTGGCCGGTGCCCATTGACCATGCTTCTGCAAACGTGAACTTTCCCGTCGCCAGCAGCGGTTCGCTCCGCGCGCAGGCATTTACCGGCGTGTATGGTTCCGCTGAGCGCAATGCCAGCGCCAATGTTGATGGGGCCACAGTGGCGTTCGAGACCAGCAGTCCGTTGCCCATGCGCGGCGGGATGACCATCGACATCTATATCCCGAAAGGCATTCTGAAAGCTCCGGGCACGCTGACGAAACTGGTGTGGTTTATCGGCGGCAACGCGGCAATTTTTCTGCCTCTGGTCACGCTGGCCGTAATGTTTCCATTGTGGTGGTACAAAGGCCGCGACCCTGATCCCGGCGTTTCGGTCGCGCCCGTGTATGAGCCTCCGAGCGGTTTTACTCCGGCTGAAGCCGGCACGATCCTGGAGGACAAGATTCATCCCCGCGACATTACATCGACCATTGTCGATCTTGCGGTGCGCGGCTTTCTCAAGATCGAAGAGGTCGATGACAAAGGCCTGGTCTTTCATCACAAGGACTACATTTTTCATTCGCTGAAACCGATGACGGAATGGACCGACAAGAACCTGGCGCCGCACGAGCGCGTGATGCTGGCGAATATCTTTGCGGGGGCTGAGGACGTTCGGCTTTCCAGCCTGAAGAACCGTTTCTACACGGTGGTGCCGGCGATTCGCCAGGACATCATGTCGGCGCTTAAACAAAAAGGGGTTTATTCTCTCGATCCCGAGTCGGCGAACGGGTTCAGTGTTGGGGCGGGCATCGCCATCCTCATCCCATTCGCCATTCTCCAATACATGGGGCGGGCTGATTTTTTGAGCTCTGCCCCTGTGCTGGTGGCGTGCGTGGTCATTTCGGCAGTGATCTGGTTCTTGTTCGCGCGAGTGATGACGGCCAAGACCGTCAAAGGCGCGCGCGCCTACATCAGTGTGCTGGGCTTCCAGGAATTCATGAACCGTGTCGACGGCGAGCGGCTGAAGACGATGCCGGCTGACACCTTCGAAAAGTTTCTTCCTTATGCGATGGCACTGGGCGTCGAGCATCACTGGGCGCAGGCCTTTGCGGGTATTGTGCAGAATCCTCCAAGCTGGTACGTGGCGCCCGGAGGGTATGGGTACGGCATGGGATTCAATCCGATTTTCTTTTCCAGCTCGATGCATGGCATGGCCACAGATATGCACCAGGTGTTTGTTTCCGCGCCGCGCGCAAGTTCCGGCGGCTCGGGATGGGGCGGGGGTGGCGGTGGATTCGGCGGCGGAGGCGGTTTTTCCGGCGGCGGATTCGGGGGCGGCGGAGGAAGCGCTTTTTAAAATTTCCCGGCAAAAGCTGCTTTCTCCCGCGGCTGCCTTTTGGCCGGTTCCGGCATCTGAGAGTGATGCCGCCAACCATCGCCTTTCCTTGTCACTACGATTTCCGCTCGCCCGCGGAGCCCATGCCGCCTCCCATCAAGGAACCGACCGAGCCGCCGGAAAATCCGGACGCTCCGGTGCGCGAGCCTGATCCGGAGGAGCCGGCGCAAATCTGAGAGTGGTTGTTCTACTACGGTATGGATGCAGGTTTCGCAGGCGGGTTTTGAGCCCGTAAATGCTGTGGCCTCGTGGTATGCTGCTTCGCACTGGGGCTTTCGATGGGGCGGGCGCGCCAAACATTCTCGCTGATCCTGATCAAGCCGTCGCATTACGACGATGACGGCTATGTCATCCAGTGGTTTCGCTCCGCGATCCCCTCCAACACATTAGCTGTGCTCCACGGCCTGGCGCTGGATTGCCAGCAGCGCCGCGTGCTGGGCGATGATGTCGACATCGTGGTCAGCGCGTTCGACGAAACCAACACGCGTATCCGTCCCAAACGCATCGCCCGCCAGTTGCGCGGCGGGCGCGGATTGGTGGCGCTCGTCGGCGTGCAGTCAAACCAGTATCCGCGGGCGATGGATATTGCGCGCCCACTACGCGAGGCCGGGATTGCGGTTTGCATTGGCGGATTTCACGTCTCCGGGTGCCTGTCGATGCTGCCGGAATTGCCCAGCGAGCTGAAGCAGGCGATGGATTTGGGCATCTCGCTTTTTGCCGGAGAAGCCGAAGGCCGGCTTGAACTTGTCCTGCGCGACGCCTGGAACGGCACGCTGAAGCCGCTGTACAACTACATGAACGACTTGCCGTCGATTGACGGCGCGCCCATGCCGATTCTTCCGGCCACGCGTATCAAGCGCACTGGCGGCAAGATCACTACCTTCGATGCCGGCCGCGGCTGCCCGTTTCTGTGCTCATTCTGCACAATTATTAATGTGCAGGGAAGGAAATCGCGGCGGCGTTCCGCCGATGATATCGAGCAAATCGTGCGCTCCAACCTGGCCCAGGGGATCAACCGTTTCTTTATCACCGACGACAATTTCGCGCGCAACACCGATTGGGAAAAAGTATTCGACCGCCTCATCGCCATGCGCGAGCAAGAAGAGCTGAACCTTAAGTTCGTCATACAGGTGGACACGATGTGCCACCGCCTGCCACATTTCATCGAAAAGGCGGGACGCGCCGGCGTGGCGCGAGTTTTTATCGGGCTGGAGAGCATCAATCCCGGCGCTTTGCTGGGAGCTCGCAAGAAGCAGAACAAGGTCGCCGAGTACCGCAAGATGCTTCTCGACTGGAAGAAGGCTGGAGTCACGGTTTTTGCCGGCTACATTGTCGGCTTTCCCGCGGATACTCCCGAATCGGTGCTGCGCGATATTGAAATCATCCAGCGTGAATTGCCCATCGATCTATTGGAGCCACATTGTCTTACTCCGCTGCCCGGCTCGGAAGACCATCTGAAACTGCACAAGGCGGGGGCGTATCTGGATCCGGACTTGAACAAATACGATCTGGAGCACGTGACCACCACGCATTCCACGATGTCGGCGGAGCAATGGCAGAAGCTTTATCACGACTCGTGGACAGCGTTTTATTCACCCGCGCACCTGGAGACGGTGATGCGGCGCTCGGTCTCCACCAACAGCAACGCGGGCAACATGACTTTCCTGCTGCTCTGGTACTACGCCATGGTGACGCTGGAGAAGATTGATCCGCTGGAAGGCGGCTATCTGCGCCGCAAATATCGAAAAGACCGCCGTCCGACTTTTCCCGTAGAGAGTCAGGCTGTCTTTTATCCGCGGTATGTTCTTGATCTGATTTACAAACACGCGCGACTGGCGCGGCTGGTGTGGCGTTACGGCCGGCTGCGCAAGCGGCTGAAACGCGATCCGGAGGCGCGGTATTACACCGATGCAGCGCTCACTCCAGTTGTGGAAGAACGGCATGAGGAGTTGGAAGCGCTCAATGTGGTTGGAGCCGCGAACTAGTTGCTGGGCACCGAAGCCCTCGATGTAGGATCCCCCAACACTTCCCACTGTAGTGGTCGAGCATCGCTGCGCTCGGCGGAACGGCCATGGTCGGATCACTCCAACTCAAAACTCACGTACAGCAACCCGCCGTCACGCTCCACCTGAAGCACAACCGGATCGCCCGCCTTCAGCGCGCTGACCTTGTCCCGTAGCGTCTCCAACGAATCGATTGCGGTGGTGTTGAGTGTGTGGATGATGTCCCCCGCCTGCAAGCCGGTGTCGGGCATGATCAGGTCGGCGGCGCGGCCGATCACGATCACTCCCGACGGAATGCGTAGAGAGCCGAGATGGCTTCGCAGATCGCCGGTAATCTCGATGCCAAGAATCCCCAGCCGCGGCACCAGACTTTTTTGCGGATCGGCGGAATCGAGGAGCTGATCCATCTGGTCGTGATGCTCGATGGCTGGCACGTAGAGCGTCTTCTTCTCTTCGCCGCGCAGGATTTCCAGTTTCAACACCTGATCGAGGCGATGAAGATAGAGCGCCGCGGTCAGCGCCGGGAGCGTATCGATGCGGCGCTCGTCGGCCATCAGGATGATGTCTCTAATCTGCAGGCCCGCGGCCGCTGCCGGGCCATCCGGGGTGACGTCGTCCACCACCACTCCCCAGTGCTGTGCCAACTGCAATCCATCCGCCAGTGTGGGAGTGATCTCCTGCGCGCCCGCGCCGATTTCAACTTTGTGCACGTGCCCATACTTTCGCAGGCTGTGATAAACGAAATCCACCACGCGGGCCGGAATGGCGAAGCCCAGGCCCTCGCTGCCTCCGCCTTGCGAAAGAATGAAGGTATTGATGCCGAGCACCGCTCCGTTGGTGTCGACCAGCGGCCCGCCGCTGTTTCCGGGGTTGATCGGCGCATCGGTCTGGATGTAGGTCATGGCTTTTTGCGGATCGGGCTGGCGCGCCACCGCGCTGACAACTCCCATGGTGACGGAGTTCTGCAAACCCTCCGGGCTGCCGATGGCAAACACGAGTTGCCCCACACGCGGACGTTGCTGCGTGAGCAATGTCAGCGTAGGCAAATCGGTTTCCTCGATCTTCAGCAGCGCGAGATCGGTGTCTTTGTGCACGCCGATCAGGCGCGCTTCCAGAATGCGGCGCTTGCCCAGTGGAACCGCGCGGCCCGTGTCCCCAGGCAGAGGCAGGGCCACGCGGATTCGTTGTGCGCCCTCCACCACATGGGCGTTGGTCATGATGTATCCGTTGGAATCGACCACCACTCCCGAGCCAACGGCGTGCTGGCGCACGATGAGCGCGGTCTGGGTGCGATCCTCCTCATGAAGTGGACCGTAGCCGGTGACAACGATCTGAACCACCGCGGAGGACACCTTGGCGGCGAGGGCCTCCAGGGCGCCGTTGAGGTCTGCCAGCGTCTGCATGGGGCCTTCTGCGCTTGGGCTGGCTGGCTTCTCGGTTTGTGCCTTGGGTGCGGGAGCCGGTGCGGTTATATGCGGGACTTGCTGTGCAAGCAAGCGGGCCGCCGCTAACGCCATGAGGGTCAGTAGACACAGGGTTACACCACGCTTCAAGCGCCGACTAACGAGAGTTGAACCGGACATGATCTGCTCTCCTGCGAAAAAGGGCTTCGACAAAACCGTACCATGCCGAGAAGATTGACGGACTGGGACTTTAGTTTCGTAAAGTTTATTTTCGGAGGGAAGTTAGGTCGCCAAGAGCAGTTCCCTTCCGGCCGTAACTGGGGCGAAATCGGTCAAACCGCCTCTCTTCCTTGCAACGGTATAATCCACCGCGGGTATCTTGACGTGAACCCTCCTCTCCTGAACATATGAAGCGGCATGTGCTCATTTACGGGGTAGTCGGTGGAATCCTGATTACCGTGCTGAAGTGGACCGAGTATCGTTTCCTGGTAATCGAGCATTCGATCGAAATCTACGGCGGACTGATCGCGGCGACCTTTGCGGTGCTTGGCATCTGGCTTGGCCTCAGGCTGACTGGAACGAGGCAGAAAGTCGCCGTGAACGAAGTTCATGTCCGGGGCGGTGACTCGTTCGTCCCGGATGCGAGGAAACGAGCGGATCTCGGCATCACTCCCCGCGAGTTGGAAATCCTGGAACTAATCGGCCAGGGCATGAGCAACCGCGAGATCGCCGGAAAGCTTTATGTGAGCGAAAACACGGTCAAGACCCACTCCAGCCGAGTTTTCGACAAATTGGGAGCCAAGCGGCGAACGCAGGCGGTGCAACTCGGCCGGGAGTTCGGGTTGCTTCCGTAAAGAGATCACGCAAACGAATGATTTTTCTGCTCCACAGCAAAAAATCACCCGAAAGGATGACGACAGAGACCCGGACGGACGCGGTATGTTCATGTGGATTCACGTTTGCACTCACAGGAGGTATCCAATGAAAAAGACCATCCTGACTTTTGGGTTGATTTCCGGGCTTATTTCTTCCCTGCTGATGGTGGCCACATTGCCGTTCGCCGACCGCATCGGCTTTGGCCACTCGTATGTCCTGGGCTATACCGTCATTGTAGCCTCGCTTTCGCTGGTGTTCTTCGGCATTCGCTCGTACCGCGACACTGTTGGCAACGGCCATATCACGTTCGCCAAGGGCTTTGCCGTGGGCATCTCCATTACCCTGATTTCTTGCCTTTTCTATGTAGTGACCTGGGAGATTCTCTACTTCAACTTCATGCACGACTTCATGGACAAGTATGGCGCCTATATGGTCGAGAAGTTGAAGGCTTCGGGCGCGAGTGCTGCCGCCACCCAGGCGAAACTTCAAGAAATGAAGAAACTCAAAGAGCAGTTAGAGAACCCTCTCTTCAACGCAGCGATGACGTTCATCGAACCCTTCCCGGTCGGACTTGTTATCACGCTAATCTCGGCGGCGGTCCTGAGGAAGAAGCCGCCATTACTGTCGGAACGATCAGCTTTGCCAGCGGCTCGCTAAGCCGGCTCCAGTAGATCAATTCTCTTTCTGTCTGAGTTCGTTCCGGCTTTGTAGACCAACCGCGGATGTGATCGGTCTCCCCAGCTGCACCCTCCTCTCCGTCGGGGGCTTGGCCCCAATCGGGCTTGGCCAGCAAGGGGGGAATCTAGGTTCTACCCTTAACTAACTCGTTATCAGGCTTTTATAGCGGTACCATCCGTGATATAACCGCCCGAGAGAGAAAAAGCAGGCAGTCCGCCTGCCGGTAGCTGGTTTTGCATTGCTTTTGCCACGACCGCAGACGATAAAATGAACATGACCAGCCCCATAGGAGGCACTGTGTCCGAAGCACGGACGGGAAAAAGATTTCCGCTGGAATTGCCCATCAAGATTCACAAAGAGAATGCGGGCGGCGATTCCAAAGGGCTTACAGGCAATCTGAGTGCGGCGGGGGTTTACATCCGCGCCGACGCGTCACTGGAAATTGGCTCGCCGGTGGAATTCGAAATCACCTTGCCACCGGACGTCACCGGCGGGCAGGAAAACGTAGTCATCCAGTGCAAAGGGCGCGTGGTGCGCACCGACCAAACCGGCACGGACGAAGGCCGCGGTGTGGCTTGCGTGATCGACTCCTACGAGTTCGTCAGGAATTCTTAATTCGAACTCGATTCGAACTCTTGATTCGCAGTGTGACTCGAAGTCTGAAACTTCTGGAGCGCGGATAACATGCTCAAACTGATTCTGGCCGATAACCAGGCAATCTTCCGGGCAGGCATCGCCAAGGTGCTGGCGGTGGAAGACGAGATGCGCATTGTGGCCCAGGCGCAAACTCCCGAGCAGATGTTCATGGCTTTGGATAAGTTCCGCGCCGCCGTTCTGGTGGTGGCGGCGGGCTTTCACAACGATTTTGCCGCCATCGTGCAGGCCGCGGGCCGCGCCAAGACACATGTGGTGGTGCTGGCCGATACCGGCGAAAGCGCGCAACGCCACATGGGCAACGGGGCTCATGGCGTGGTTTACCGCAATGTGACCAGCGCAGCCCTGGTCGACTGCGTGCGCAAGGTGGCGCGCGGAGAGACATGGGTGCAGGACGTGGCCGTGCCCAGCGAACTCACCGAGAACGATATGGTCGGGTTGCGCGTGCGCGACCGGCTGACCGCAAAGGAACTTCGCATCGTCGCGCTGATCGTGCAGGGCTACAAGAACAAAGAAATCGCAACCCAGCTGGGCACCACCGAGCAGGTCATCAAGAATTACCTGCGCAACGTGTATGACAAGATCGGCGTCTCGGACCGGCTCGAGCTGGCGCTGTTTACCATCCATCACCGCATTCTGAACGAAGCTGCTGCAGCCACAGCGGCAGGGCCCACTGCCCCGCAACCACCGGCAGGGGTAACACCGTAGAGATTTTCGCCTGCGAGATTTCGCCTGCCAGAATAGAAGCCGCCCACGTGGCGGCTTTTTTCTTTGACCGGTCCTGGGCGTACCGGAGGCCGGCACGCCACCGTATGCTCCTCCCTCAAGTTATCGACTGACCGCCGTCCGGAATCACCGAGAGCGGGCGGCACCGCCTTTCTGGTGCGGGTTCTCAGCGATACGGCGTTTACATTTGTTTTACAAACTGATGACAACCGATTCTGTCTCTCGACTTAGAGTTCCCGACAGTTCTGAATTGCCTTACTGTTTCAGCCCGGCGGCAGAGTGCTGGCGGTGCGAGGGAACGGCCTCACAGAGACGCACTGGACTGAACCGGAATCTGTCGGTTTCACCTAAATTTAAAAAAGGGAAAGCGCGCACCTGTGTGGACAGGCGACGCTGAGAAAGGTAGAAATCCATGAAAAGCCGCCCCATCCTTCTGGGCCTTTCGATTCTTGCCGGCGTCTTGAGTTTGCCGAGCGCTGTCGTTGCACAATCGGTCGGCCCGAACTGCACCGCGCCCAACGGAAGCCGCTTCAACCTCGAGCCTCGACCAAATGCGGTGGTGCAGACCGCCGAGTCCGTAGCCTTGATGCCCAACCGCGCCGGCCAAAACAACATTGATCTCGTAGTTGCGGTGGGCACGGATGCGCGCGGCCTGTTTACCAATCCGAATGCGACCTTGATCAGCGAGGATCCGTTCTACGTGCAGCGCTCAACTTCGAATTGTGTACCCGACTTCGAGGGGGGCGAGCCCTCGATCAGCAATCTGATCGACTCCTTTATGCCCTTCGGAAGCCCGACGGTTGTAGCCGATCCGGCGCGCGACGAATTTTTCATTGTCGATCTCAGGTTCGGCCAAAGCACGGACGACAACGGCCTGGGAATCATCCGAACCACCTCCGCTAATCTGCTCAGCACCACGGCCTGCCCCAACGGAACAGAATTGGGAACTGCCTCCTGTTGGACGCTGGGCGCGGTCACCAACATCACCAGCCTCAACGCGTTTCTTTCCAATCCGCACATTGCGGTCGACCCGCGCAAAACCGGGGCTGGAACCGGCGCGGGCGACGTCTACACGGTAGTCACGCAGGCGGATCTGAACAATGCATTGAATACTCACCTCTTCCTCACTGCCTGCAGCAACGGATTGAATTGCGGCGCTTCGATCCAGATCAGCGGCGCCGATCTCGAAGCCGACTTTGGCTGGGTGCAGGTGCGCCCCGATGGGAGCATTACGATCTCCTATCGCAACACGTCATTCCCCGGAATCAACCCGGAGGATATCAAGTTCGTGAATTGCACTCCCAACGGCGCACCCAAAGCTCCAACCTGCAGCGCGCCGGTGTTGATCACAACCGAGAACCAGCCCATCTTTGCGGCCTCGATGGGCGATGTTCCCCTGGATGATGCGGTTTACCCGAAGCACGTGCATCGCGTAGAAGCCGACGGTAAAACGGTCACGACATTCCTGGTTTACGACCGCTGCGATGTTCCGGTGATCCCCCAGTTTGGAGCCGCGCAGCCGCTTTGCCCCAAGTCGGATGTCGTGATGACGAGCTCGACCGATGGCGGAAATACCTGGGCGCCAATTGCGAAAGTCAGCGGCGCCAAGGGACAGCAGTTCTTCGGCGCCATCGCCGCGGACGCTTCCACCGCCACGATGAACATTGCTTACTACTCGACCGAGGGTGATCAATTCCAGCAGCGCCCGCAGGTTTTCCTGGCGCAGATTGCGCCCGGGACTACGACAGTTGGCGCTCCTCACCGGCTCACGTCGGCGTTCGCCGATACTCAGGCGAGTTCGCCACTGGCCATCGAGTTCCAGACGGGGTTCGGCAGCCGCATCGGCGTGGCGGCGGGAGGAACCGGAGTTGCGGGCCAGAGCCACGCATACGTCACCTTCACCTGGAACAGCGTGATGGGAACCTATAACAGCGTTCCGAGTCCCGATACCAACAACCACATGGCGCTCTTCCAGTATTAGCCGGAGCGAAGAATATTCATGGAGACGAGTCCAATGAAATCACTTACGGTTTTCATGTTTACGATCCTTGGTGGCGCGTGCATGCTTCCCGCGCTGCACGCGCAGACTCAGCCGCAACGGCATCACAACGCCCCCGCGGCGGACACACTCAAGTTGCATATCCCGCAAGCCTTTCAAGGAAAGCGCATCCCGGCTTCCGCTGAAGCTAGATTTCTTGCCTCTGAGGAAGGCCGAGCGTTCTTGTTGGCCACCGGACATCCCTTGGGCCAATACGCGGTGAACCGCTTCGGCGAGCCCGCCAGGACCACGGAAGTTCCTGCGGAATGGCTCCAGCTGAAAGAGAATGCTTCTGTTGACGCAGGTGTGGCCCCGGCGGGCGTTCCGTGCGGCGGGGCCGAGGGCGCGCGCTTCAACCTGGAGCCGCGGGCAAATGCGGTTCCGCAGAACCAGGCCTCAGCCGATTTTCTTCCCAACCGGGTTGGCCCCAATGAAGATTTGCTGGTGCAGGGCGCCAACGACTGGCGCGGAAATCTGACCACCGCGCAATGGGACCTCAGTGTGAGCGGCTATTACGTTCACCGCTCGGCAACCGCCGACTGCAGCGTTCAATTTGAAGGCGGATTGCCCAGCATCTCTTCTCAGGGAAAGACGTTCATGGGCCTGGGAAACACAGTGGTGGCGTCCGATCCCGCCCGGGACGGGTTCTTCATGGCCGACGCGCGCATCGGACCCACCGGCCTCGACAACGCCATCGGATTATTCCGTGCCTCGGCCGCGACTTTGATGAATCCGGCGACCTGCCCGAATGGCACACACACGGCGGCGCAGGCTGCGTCCTGCTGGACCGCCACGCCCCCAGCGGTCGTTCTGCCGGGCGCAAGCCTGGGAGATATCCCGCAGGTTGCGGTCGATGAGCGCGCCACCGGCGCTGGCAAAGGCGCAGGCGACGTTTACGTGCTGGCCGAGGGTTTCGATCCTAACTCGACCAACCTGCTCCTTCTGGTCGCCTGCACCAATACTCTGAATTGCGGGACGCTGGTCGGCGTGAATGGGACATCCACGGCGGCAGGCTTCAACTCGATGCACGTGCGCTCCGACGGGATCATCACCATTTCGTTTGAGAACATTAACATCGACGGAAGCGATGACATTTTCTTCGTGACTTGCACTCCCGCCGGCGCGCCCAAGGCTCCGGTGTGCGGCACCCCGACGCTGGTTCGCCACGTGGTCGCGCCCATCAACACGAATTTCAGCCTGCTCACTCCCCTGGTGAACTTCGACCAGTTGATGTTCACCTATCCCAAGCACACCAGTCGCACCGAATCGGGCGGCAAGTTCACAACTTTTCTGGTGTATGACGATTGCAGGAACCCGTTTGCGTTCGGCAACCCTCCCGTAACCGTTTGCCTGGACGCCGAGGTCATGCTGGTGACTTCCACCGACAACGGAACGACCTGGTCCAATCCCGTGTCGGTCGACAACGCCACCGGACATCATTTCTACCCGGCGATTGGAACCGACGCCTCGACGGGCATCGTCAATCTGGCTTACTACAGCGCGGAGGGCGACAAGTTCAATCACCAGGTGCGCGTCTTCCGCAATCAGATTCCGCTGGGCAGCATCGCGCCTGGAACTCCGCAGCCGGTAACCACCATTCTGAATCCCATCGATCACACTCCGCAATTCCTGGGGCAGGATCTTTCGGACCTCTACATGGGAGTGATCGCGCGCGGCAACGGTGTGGCCGGACAGAGCCGCCTGTACACCTCGTTCGATTCCACGGCGGTGAGCGGGACCTACGAAGGCCGCTCTCTGCCAGAACTGAACAACCACATCAGCTTCTTCAGCTTTTGAATGGGTTGACGGATGAGCCAAAAGGCCGCCTGCGGGCGGCCTTTGTGTTTGCGCTGAGAATCGGTTGCCGATTCTCATCCCGGACAAGAAACTAGTTGCCCGCAGTTCCGCCCGCGTGTCGTGGCCCGTAGGTTGTTCCGAAGAAGTCTCCCTTATTCCACGCGGGAGGCTCGGAGGTCTGCGCCACGCGGTATCCAACGAGAAAATTCATCAGCGCACCTTTGGCTGCCGAATCAAAATCCATCGGCTGATTCATGTTGTCGAGTGGCGTGTGATAGCGCGTCACCAGCCACTTCTTGATCATCTCGAGCCCATTCACATTCGGATCGGCGGACTTCACCCCGTCCTCGACATCGACGGCGGGTACACCCTGGAGCACAAACGAATACTGATCGCTGCGGATGAAACCTACCTCTTCCGGCATGGGATCGGGACTGAGACTGTATCCCAGCGTTTTGCCTGCGGAAACGACTTCATCTCCCAGGGAAGAATGCTCCGCTCCCAGCGCAACCACGTCTTTCATGGGGTAATAGATTCCCGGGGCCAGATCAATATTGACGTTGGCCGCAATCGATTTCAGCGGCACGCTGGGAAAGTGGGCAAAATAATCGGAGCCAAGCAGGCCCATTTCCTCTCCCGTGACAAACACAAAAAGAACCGAACGGCGCGGCGGTACTGGCAGGCTGGCGTAGGCGCGCGCGATTTCAAGCAAAGCGGAGACGCCGGAAGCATTATCGAGTGCGCCGTGGCAGACATTGTCGCCTTCCACCGCCGGACAGATTCCGAGGTGGTCGACATGCGCGGTATAAACCACATATTGATCGCGCAGCGCCGGATCCGAACCTCTAATCTCAGCCACGATGTTGGAGCTTTGGATCACGCTTTGGGCCGCCGCCGTATGAATGTGGGCGCTCGCCGACATGGCAAAGGGCTGCGATTTGCCTGCGCGCGCCGTGGCAAAAACCTGTTCCAGAGACCTGGAAGCGCCTGCAAACAGCAAATCGGCCCCGTGCGGGCTTAAGAGCGCATTGCCGCGAAGCTGGAGAAAAACGTCATGGGGCATGGCGTCTTTGTCCAGCCAGTGCATCTCTCCCGCCTGAACCTGCGGGACGATCCAGTCCCACGGATAACGCTTCCAATCCTCGGGGAACATGATCGACAGGACGCCCACAGCTCCGCGCGCTACGGCATTTTTCGACTTCACGATTCCGTCGGAATAGTAAGCGCGTTCGGTCGAAGGAAATGATGACGGCGCTCCGTAGATTGTCACCACGATTTTCCCGCGCACATCAACCCCGGCATAGTCGTCATAGTTCTGGTCGGGTGCGGTCACGCCAAAGCCCGCGAAGACCAGAGGCGCGCTCACGTCGCTCTCCGCCCTGGTTGGGCCTTTGCTCGCAGGACTGGCGAACCAGGTGGAAAGAACGTAGTCTTTCGCGTCGATCAACTTCTGCTGCTTGCCATTGACCGTGATCTCGAGCGAGCTTGCCGAGGCATCGGTCACCGCCTTCGCCAGAGGCACCGGTTGGAACCACGAGCCCGCGGCCCCCGGAAGCAATCCCATGCCTTCCAGTTCTGTGGCAACATAGTGCGCCGCGATGTCATAGCCCGGAGTGCCAGGCGCGCGCCCTTGCAGCAGAGAATCAGCCAGGAAGCGGATGTGAGCGCGAATCTGCTCCGGACGGATCGCCTTGGTCGCGACTTCAACCGCAGCGTGATCAGAAGCTTCTTGCGCGCACAGATTGAAAGAGGCAATAAAGCAAAAGAGCAGTGTCGTCAGGCGAAGTCTCATGGGATTAGCCCTGTTCGCAGGCGATTCTACGCCTCCGCTGAGTGCAGTCACAAACGCAGAAAGTCGCGGGCGCGATCAGCTGATTGCCCGCTCGCTAAACCTTCAGGAAATATTCTCCGCCACCGACTTGGCCTGCGTGAACAGCGACAGATAATCGGGCCCACCGGACTTGGAATCCGTCCCCGACATGTTGAAGCCGCCGAACGGATGCGCGCCCACCATCGCTCCCGTGCACTTGCGGTTGATGTAGAGGTTGCCCACGTGGAAGTCGCGCACCGCGCGGTCGATCTTGTCGCGCGACTTGCTGTAGATCGCGCCCGTAAGGCCGAATTCGGTGTCGTTGGCAATCTCCATCGCATGGTCGAAGCCCCGCGCCTTGATCACCGCCAGCACCGGGCCAAAGATTTCTTCCTGCTCAAGCCTTGACTTGGGCGGAATGTCGGCAATCACCGTGGGCCGGATGAAGTAGCCTTCTCCGGCTTCGGTCGCACGCTCGCCGCCGGTGATGAGGCGTCCGTCTTTCTTGCCTTGCTCGATATATTCGAGAATGGTCTTCATCGAGCCTTCGTTGATCACCGCACCCATATTCGCGTTTTCGGCGGGGTCGCCGATCGTGATCTTCTCCACGCGCGCTTTGAGCTGTTCCAGAAACTTGTCATAGATGCGTTCATCCACAATGACCCGCGAGCAGGCCGAGCACTTTTGTCCCTGAAAACCGAACGCCGCCTGCGCCGTGCCTTCGACGGCGGCATCGATATCGGCGTCCGCGTCGATGATCATGGCATCTTTGCCGCCCATTTCGAGGACCGTCCGCTTGATCCAGATCTGGCCGGGGGCCTGCGTGGCCGCCACTTTGTTGATATGCAACCCAACTTCGCGCGAGCCGGTGAAGGCGATGTAGCGCGTCTTGGGATGCGCCACGACGGCGTCGCCAAAGCTCGCGCCCGCGCCGGGACAGAAATTCACCACGCCTTCCGGCATGCCGGCTTCTTCCAGCAGTTCAATAAATTTTGCGGCAATGGTCGGCGAATCGCTCGAAGGCTTCAGAATCACGGTGTTGCCGCCGACGATGGACGCCAGCGTCATCCCGGCCATGATGGCGCAGGGAAAGTTCCACGGCGGAATCACCGCGCCCACGCCCAGCGGAATGTGCATCAGCGTGTCGCGCTCGCCCGGCATCTGCACGGGAGGCTTGGCCTGCGCCAGGCGCAGCGCTTCCCGCCCGTAAAATTCGCAGAAGTCGATGGTCTCCGAGATATCGGCGTCGGCCTCGCCCCAGTTTTTGCTGACTTCGAAAACCAGCCACGCCATGTAATCCATCTTGCGCTGCCGCATCAGGTCGGCAACCCGGAACAGCAGGCCGGCGCGCTCTTCAATCGAAGTGCGGCCCCAGGATTCAAAGGCGGCAAGCGCCGCGGACATGGCCGGCTCCACGTGCTCTTTGCCGGCCTTTTGATGAATTCCAACCACCTGTGACGGCCGCGAAGGGTTCAGCGACTTGATCTTATCGGCAGTCTTGACCCGCTTGCCGCCGATGATGAGGTCGTATTCGCGTCCCAACTGCCCGCGGACCCGCTCGATGGCGGCGCGCATTTTGCGTGCATTGTCTTCTTTGGTGAAATCAAAAAACGGCTCGTTCACGAACGGTCCCTGATGCAGCATGGTACGCGGCCGGACGGGGATTTCGGCGATTGCCATAGGGTTGCACCTCGTGGGGAAAAGTCGCTCCGAATTCAATACGAAAGCAGGAAATTAGATTGTAGCACCGCGAAAAGGGACTCATCCGCGCTAGAAACCCGGCGTAGGGGCTCAGTCTTGAGTCTTCTTGGCGTACTTTGCGCGTTTCCTTCGCGATCTTTGCGGTCAACGCCCTTGATTTGCCTTGGGGGCTTCACATACCTTAGCCGCAAAGAAAAACCAAACTGGACCCACCAGGCCTTGTGCCTCGAACCCACCGTTGGTATCGCCTTCCTCAGGCCCGCCCGGATTGCGGCGTCGGGTCCGACGGCCGCCTGTAGTGGTAGACTCAAACGTTTTGATCGAGGCAATCGCTATGAACATTCAACGAGTCGGCGTAATTGGCGCGGGCACCATGGGCAACGGCATTGCCCACGTCTTCGCCCGCAGCGGCTTTTCTGTAATTCTCTGCGACGTGGAACAGCGCTTCCTCGATAGAGGACTGGCCACCATTACCAAGAATCTCGATCGTGAGCTGGCGAAGAGCAAGATAACCGCCGAAGACAAAGCGTCGGCGCTGAAAAGAATCGAGCCGGTGACCGGCCGCGCCCGGCTGGCCGAATGCGATTTCATCATCGAGGCCGCGACTGAGAAATTTGAAATCAAGACCGAAATTTTCCGCGACCTCGACCGGCTGGCCCGCCCCGAAGTGATTCTGGCCTCCAACACCTCGTCAATCTCGATCACGAAACTGGCCGCGCTCACCCAGCGGCCCGACAAAGTCATCGGCATGCACTTCTTCAATCCCGTGCCGGTGATGAAGCTGGTCGAGGTAATCCGCGGGCTGGCTACTTCGCAGGAAACTTTCGCCACCGTCCGCGATCTCGCAGTGAAGCTCGAAAAAACGCCAGTCGAGGTCAACGACGCCCCCGGCTTTGTCTCCAACCGCGTGCTCATGCCGCTGCTCAATGAGGCCATGTACGCGGTGATGGAAGGCGTGGCCACGCCCGAGGCGGTCGACGAAGTCTTCAAACTGGGCATGGCGCATCCCATGGGCCCGCTGACGCTGGCTGACTTTATTGGGCTCGATGTCTGTCTCGACATCATGCGCGTGATGCTCGACGGCCTGGGTGATCCCAAATACCGCCCCTGCCCGCTGCTGATCAAGATGGTGGACGCAGGCTGGCTGGGCAGGAAGAGCGGGCGGGGGTTTTATAAGTATTGAGCGCTCGAGTGCCGAATATTGAGTACCGTGTACCGAGCTGATTGTTCACGTTCGATTGCAACGGAAACGAGCGGATTGAATGACGCCCGATCCAGTTTCGCTGCGCGCCCGAAGCGACCTGCCAATTTACTTGCTCGGTTCCGCGGCGGGCATCGTCTCTGGATGGGTGGACCTCACCATCAACGACCTCCTGCTCACCGCCTTGCTGGTGCTCGCGGCCTGCATGCTTCTCGGAACGCTGCGCCCGCGCCGTCCCTGGCGCTGGGCGGTCGTAGTAGCCGTCTTCATTCCGTTGACGGAACTGGTTGCATCCCTGGCCGGAGTGACGCACCTCGCTCGCGCCCAGATCTACGCGTCGTTTCTCACCGTCCTGCCGGGTATTGCCGGGGCCTACGGAGGATCGGTGGTGCGCGGCGTGGCCGATCACCTGAAGCGCGGTACCTAGCCGCTTATCCCAATCGCTTATGATTACGGGAGCAAGGAGATCTTCATGCGCCCGCTGATTTTATGTCTTCTGACTTCATCGGCAATGCTTGCGCAAAGTGGCGCGGCACCGCCTGCCCCCAGTCCTCAGAAATACACCCTGCCCGCCACCCCCAAATCCGTGGCCTGGGGATACTACGACGCAGCCGCCACGCCCGTTCTGCGTATTCACTCCGGTGACACCGTTGAATTCAGCACTCTTATCACCAACAGTCCCACCGGCCTCGAAAAAGCCGGCGTTGCGCCTGAACAGGTGCAGCAGAACCTGCGCGACATTTACAAAGAAGTCACCGACAGAGGCCCCGGCGGCCACATCCTGAATGGCCCGGTTTACATCGAAGAAGCCGAACCCGGCGATACTCTCGAAATCCGCATCCAGAAAATCCAGCTGGCCATTCCTTATGCCTACAACGCTTTCGGCCCCAATCGCGGCTTCCTGCCCGAGGACTTTCCCTATCGCAAGATGAAGATCATTCCCCTCGACCCCGAGCGCATGGTCGCCAGGTTCGCTCCCGGCATCGAAATCCCGCTGCACCCCTTCTTCGGCAGCATGGGCGTCGCGCCCCCCGAGGCTTCCGGACGCGTCGACAGCGCTCCACCCGGCGTGCACGCCGGCAACATGGACAACAAGGAACTGGTGGCCGGAACCACCCTCTACCTCCCCGTGCACGCGCGCGGGGCGCTGTTCGAAGTCGGCGACGGCCACGCCGGCCAGGGCAATGGCGAAGTCGACATCACCGCGCTCGAAACCTCGCTCACCGGCACCTTGCAGTTCGTCGTACACAAACAAACCCAGCAGAAGTATCCGCGCGCGGAAACGCCCACGCACTACATCAGCATGGGTTTCCATCAGGAACTCTACGAGGCTACGCGCATTGCGGTGCGCGAGATGATTGACTTCCTGGTCTCCGAAAAACATCTGAGCCGCGATGACGCCTACATGCTGGTCAGCGTCGCCGGCGACGTCGACATCACCGAACTGGTCGATGGCAACAAAGGCGTGCACGTGATGCTGCCCAAAGCAGTGTTTAAAAACTAGGCTTCCGGCTTCCGCTGTCCGGCTTGAGGCTAAGATTTCAGGCCGGGCGCGCCGATCGCATCGGAACAGAATATTCCGGAAACCGGATTGCGGAAGCCGGAAGCCGTCTTTAGGTACCGGATAACCACAAAGTTACTCCCGGTTCCACAGGCCGAACGCGTATGCTGCCAAGCATGGGTACCAAAATGGGATTCCCCGCTCGCGTCACAATCGGGTACACGGTGGGTTTCCCAGAATGAGTGTAACCGTCTCCATGCTGGCCAGCGGCAGCCGCGGCAACTGCTGCATTGTTGCCAGCTCCAGCACTCGCCTGCTGGTCGACGCCGGCATTTCCTGCCGTGAGACCTTCAAGCGCATCCGCTCTCTGGGCGACGATCCTCACGGCCTCTCCGCCATTCTCATCACTCACGAGCATTCCGACCACGTCTACGGACTGGCCACGCTGGTCAAAAAGCTCGGCATCCCCTTATTTATGACCGGAGCCACCCACGCCGCCTGGTCGCGCGCCCTGCGCGACGCCAATGGCGAGCGCCCGAAAGTCGACAAGCTCGAACGCTTTCAATCCGGACAGCGCTTTCAAATCGGAGACATTGAAGTCCGCCCCTTCACCATTCCTCACGATGCCGCCGACCCGGTCGGCTTCACCTTCCGCGTCGAGGGCGCCAAAGTCAGCATCGCCACCGATCTGGGATACCTTCCCCCCAACGTGCGCGATCACCTGCGCCACTCCGACATCCTGGTCATGGAATCGAATCACGATGTCGAGATGCTGCGCGGCGGCCCTTATCCCTGGTCGGTCAAGCAGCGCGTGGCCAGCAATGTGGGCCACCTCTCCAACGAGAAACTCGCGCATTTCTTCGCCAGCGACTATGATAATGGTGCAACGTTTGTGGTGCTGGCGCATCTCTCTGAGCAGAACAATCATCCGGAAATCGCGCGAAGAGAGGCGGAAAAGGCGTTAGCGCAGCGGGGTGGGCTGTTTCACAACCGCGTGCTGCTGGCGGCGCAGTCTGAGGCTTTGCCGCCCATTCGCCTGTAGTAACTTATGAGTCAGCAGTGCACTGATCCCATCGTGGGCAAGATTCTGGCCGGCTGGCGCTACGATATTTCCGGCCTCGCGCCCGAGATGCGCGGCGACTACGAAAGCCACTTTGCCGCCTGCGAGCGCTGCCGCAGCCACCAGAAAGTTCATCGCATCATCGACGTCTCCCTCATCGCCCTGGCTTCGGTTTCCGCCGGAGTCTTTCTGCTGGCCTTTGGCGTCATCCGCCACTTCGGTCCGCATCACGCCTTCTGGCTTGAGATCGCTGCCCTGTCCGGATTCGCTCTGTCTGCATTAATCTGGCTCGGAGTCGCGGTGGCGACGCCCGCCCCGGTCACGGTACTCGATGCCGCCAAAGAAGGCGCGCGCCGCGTCCACGACCGTCTCCCCGAAGAAATCCGCCAGCGCCTGCCCGAAGAACTTCGCCTGAAGATTACCGGGACCGACTCGTAGCACGGAGAGCCAGCCCCGGAGGGGCGGAATAATTTACCCCCGAGCCTGGCCTGAGCTTGCCGAAGGGTCGTAAGTCCGGAGTAAGCCAAAGAAAATGGAACTGGTGTCCCGAAGGGACGGAATCAGGGTTTGACTCTGCGTGGTCGGGGTAAGTCCCGCGCTCTACCACTAGCAAATCGTTCTGCGCCATCCCACGCACCTTGATCTCTGCGGGTCGCGCCTCGTTTCACCACCACCGGCCCCGGCTCGTTACAAGCGTAGCGAGGGAAGCTGCTCCAGCCCCCTGCCTCAGTTGTGCCAGCGCCGGCAAGAAAAGGGCAGGCGGGTCTTCCCGCCAACAATTTTCAGCGATTGCTAAGCGTTGCAATATCTCCCAGGCCCAACAAATGCGAATCCGCAGTAACCAAAGTCAAGTCAAGGACCTTGGCTGTCGCTGCCAGAAAGCGGTCTGCGGGATCCCGTTGTGGAAGGGTGAGACGGCGGGCTGTGTCTACTATCTCGTGGGTCAAGGTAGCTTGACGAAAGGGCGCGGTAGATTTGGCGACCCAGCGGCCCAAATCCTGATCCAAAAACACGCGGCCCTTCTGATGGAGCGTCAACGCTTCCCAGGTGCTGATCGGCGACAGCCAGAGTTCGTTATCTCTATCGCGCATTTCATCCTGCACTCGGGCCCCGAGCCGGTGTACATCGCTTAAGCTCCACAGCCAGATGTGAGTATCGAGCAAAAGCCTCAATCGCGCAGCGCCTCCCATTCGTCCTCATCGGTAGCCGGGGAGATGATGTCGCCTAGAATTTTCATGTCTTTCATCGATCCCATCCAACTACGATCCTCAGTAGGTGCAGGCGGTCCAACCTCGGCTACGACCTTTCCACGGCGGGTTATACGGATGGGTTCCTTCGTCTTTTCTACCTGATCGATCAACGCCAGGCATTTCGCCTTGAATTCGGAAATGGCTACCTCTCTCATGACCATTCTATTAAATCATAGTCAAATATAACGGTCAATTAGAGAGCCCGAACGCGTACACTGCGCTGCCCGCGGCGATAGCAACATACTCCTTGCCGTCCACGGAAAAGGCCACCGGAGCAGCGTAGACTGCGCCGCCCATTTGGAAGTGCCAAAGCGGCTTGCCGGACGACGCGTCCATGGCGACCAGGTTTCCTTCAGCATCGCCGGTGAATACCAGTCCTCCGGCGGTTGACAGCACTCCAGACCACGTTGGCGAGGTGTGCTCGAACTTCCACTTGATCTCTCCAGTCGCAGGATCGATGGCCTTCAGGAATCCGCGAAAGGGCTCCGCTTCTTCCGAGGGAAAATATGCGCTGCCGTAATACGCGTGCCCGGCTTCATAGGGTTGCGGAGCCGTGCTGAAGATGTCGCACTGATCGCGCGCCGTCACATAGAACAATCCAGTTTGCGGATCGTACGTCGGCGCCATGAAGTTGGTCGTGCCCAGTGCGCCGGGGCACACCGTGTGCCCCTCAAGAGTCGGCGAAGCTTCTTTCTTGGCTACAGGACGGCCTTCGGGGTCTTTGGTGTCGCTCCACGTGATCTTGCCGTAGGCATTCGAGGAAATCAGTTTGCCGGTCGCGCGGTCGAGTACGTAGAAAAATCCGTTGCGATTGGCCTGCGCGATCAGATGCTTGCCGCCCGAATCGATGATCACCGGCACCTGGGTCGCATCCCAGTCGTGCTCGTCGTGCTTGGTGAACTGGAAATACCAGTTCATCTTGCCGGTGTCGGCATTGAGGGCCAGCAGCGAGTTGCTGTACAGATTATCGCCGGCACGGCCTTCGCCACGATTCGAGGGCGATGGATTTCCCGTGGTCCAGAAGATCTGATTGGTGGCGGCGTCGTAGGTGCCGGTATTCCACGCGGGCGCGCCGCCTATTTTCCACGAATCGCCTTCCCACGTATCGTGGCCCGGTTCGCCCGGACCGGGCACGGTGTAGAAGCGCCACTTGCGCGCACCGGTTGCGGCATCGTAGGCATCGACGAAGCCGCGAATGCCGTACTCGCCGCCTGAGACACCGATCATGACCAGATTTTTTACCGCGAGAGGCGCAACCGTGAAGCTGTAGCCTTTCTGATATTCGGCGGCGATCACATCCCAAATGACGTTGCCGGTCTTGGCATCGAGTGCGATCACGTGCGCATCCAGCGTGCCCAGAAAAACTTTGTCGCCGAGAATTGCGAGGCCGCGATTGACGCGCCCGCAGCAGGGGCGAATATCTGCGGGCAGCTGATGCTGGTAGAGCCAGATCGGCCTTCCCGTGCGGGCATCGAGCGCAAAGGCGCGGTCGTCTTGCCCGGTCGCGTACAGAATTCCGTCGACCACCAGGGGAGTCGATTCCAGCTTGCCTGATGCTCCGGTCTGATACACCCACTTCGCGGCCAGCGAATGGACGTTCGCGACATTGATCTGAGCGAGCGCGCTGAAGCGGTGGCCAGCGTAGTCGCCGGAATAAGTGAGCCAGTTCTGCGGCTCTTTCGAGGAGTTCAGCAGGCGTTCGAAGGTGACCTGGGCGTGAGCGCGCGACAAAATCACCCCTGCCATAAGAACAACCAGTACGCGAGTAGAAACTCTCAGCGATCTCAGCGGCATTTCTCCGCGGACTCTGCGATCATGTGTTTTCCCAGCCTGCCCCAATCTGACCGAGCGCGCGCTCATTTCGCCCCCACGCTGATCAAATAGGCCACAATGTCGTCGAGATCTTTGTCACTCAACACGTCGGCGTTGATTTTCGGCATCATCGACTCGCGGCTTTTCTGGAACGACCGCAGCGAGTCTTTCTCCAGCAGGTGAATCTGCTCGTTCTGATCCATGATCTGCACGCTGAAGTTGTCCTCGTTTAATGCCACGCCCTTGATCTCTTTTCCATCTGAGGTCACAGCTGTGACGGTGACGTATTCCTGCGGAAATTCCTTGGTAGCCTCGGTCAGCCCCCAGGCCAGGCGCCGGCTGGGATTGCGCACGGAATCGATGATCGCCTCGCGGGTGCGCGAACCGCCAACTGCAGTGAGGTCCGGACCAAATCGCCCGCCCTTGCCCTCAACCATGTGGCACAGCGAGCAGTTCGCATCACCGTAAAACAGGTCCTTGCCGTGCGTGGCATTGCCGACCGGCGCGGCAGTAGCCTTCACTTCCTGGCTGCGGATGTAGGCCACAATCTGCCAGATCTCATCATCCGTCATGCCCACGCCCTGGCCGTTGGTCCCGTTGGCGGGCATCACAGTGCCGGGAATACCGTTGCTGATGACTTGAAACAAATCCGCGTCGGAATGGGCGTGCTTTTTCCTGGCCCGGGTCAAATCGGGCCCGCGCCCGCCGCCATGCGCACCCAGGCCGTGACACAGCGCGCAGTTGATGCGGAATTCGTATTCGCCGGACTTGGCCGCTTTGGGGTCGTTGGCCAGCGGGTTGCGGTCATCGGCGGCCCATAGCGTCGTGGCGGCTGCAAGCGCAACGGCCAACGTCCCCCAGACAACCAGAAAAGAGAAGACGGAAAACCTCACGAGCAATTCCTCCATTCTTCCCGCAGGGAAGGAGAACCAGTGGACAGGAATACCGGATAGTACCACCACTGTTGATCTAGCCGACCAGGCGCATGCGAAAGTGATAGTCGGATTCTTCCGTGACAATAAATCCCAATCGCTCATAGAAGCAACGGGCGGAACGGTTCTCCTTCAGGACCGAGAGGACGACACCGCATCCCTGGCTAATCGCATCGTCGATTACCTGACGGGTAATGGCTGTGCCAAGACCCTGTCTCTGATGCTCAGGTGCTATGCAGAGCGTATGGAGTTCAATGTCCTGGCCATTTCGGAGCGCCATAAAAAAGCCCGCGTCGGAACCGCCTTGCTCGACGATATGCGTGTGCTGGGGCTGAAGCTGTTCACAAAACTGAGTCCGCTCTTTGGCTTCGTTCCAAAATCCGCGAGCGGCGGTGATAGGAACGCGCATTGCACGCAGGAATACGTCTGCGAGGAATCCGACGTCATCGGCGGTTGCCTGACGCGTACTCAAACGGGGCTTCGCCATAGGATTGCTCTGGCACAGTCGAGATTCTTACCGCGTGCTTAGATGCTCCTACCTAGAGCCCTAGCCGCCGATGTCAACCACGGCGGTCGGCCTTCGGCCCTTGCCTTCTCAAGCGCCGGCAGTTCGCTCGTACATGTCCGCCCGGCATCTGGGAGCAGGCACTTTCGGCCCTCTACACTGAATTCCTCCCCTGAAATCGCCGATCACTCTAGATAGCCGTGTTTCTGCAGGTAGATGGCTAACTTGCTGAGCCGTCAGCCTTTCCACCGAAAGGCGCCGGGCTGAGGCAGCCCCAGGTGAGCCAGCACACGATAGGCGAATTCGCGCGCCATGTCATCTAAGGTAGCCGGCCGGTAGTAGAAAGCCGGAATCAGCGGGAACACGGTCGCGCCCGCGTCGGCTACGCGGTATAGGTTGCGGAGGTGAATTTTGTTGAGCGGCGTCTCACGAACGCAGAGCACGAGCGGGCGCTTCTCTTTGAGGCAGACGTCGGCCGCGCGCTCGATCAGGCGAGAGGCGATGCCGTTGGCGATGCGGGCCAGAGTGCCCATGCTGCACGGGATCACGATCATGGCGTCGGCGGGATAAGAGCCGCTGGCCACGTTGGCCCCGATGTCCGCATTGGATTGAACTTGAATTTTGCGGGCTGAACGGCCACCGGGGAGGCCCAGAATCTGGCCGGGAAGATTGGAGCGGCCCTTCAGCCCCAATTCCTCGGCAAGGACACGCAGTCCGCTGTCGGAAGCAACGAAGTTGATGGCTTGCACGCGCGAATCGCGCCCGGCGGCAAGCAGGACGTGCTTGAGAAAGATGGACCCGCTGGCGCCGGTAGTTGCGATGGTCAGGTTTTGCGGTGGAGTGTTGGGCACGAAGGCTCCGCGAGGCGGCAAGACGCGCCCCGAACTCAGGAGCATAGGGAGTGACGGAACCGGAAGTCAAGGCGAGTCCAGACTAGGAGCTAGTAGCTAGAAGCTGCTTTCATGGCATCCACTTCCAATCTGCGGTCGCGACGGAGTGCCGCGCAGTTGCAGGCGCTGGCGGGCGTGGAGCGCGAAATCCGCACGCAGGATTCCCACGGCCGGCGAAAGTATCTTCGCGAGTTCAGCCAGGCGTTCCGCGACTACGATTCGATTCTCGACGCCGAGCAGATCCAGAGTACCCTGCACGAGGCTGATATCGTTCTCGTGGGTGACTACCACGCGCTTGCGACGGCCCAGCGCTATGCCGCGTCGCTGATTGAACAGCGCGCGCTGGCTGGCGATCGGCCGGTCGTGCTCGGCGTGGAAACCATCTTCGCGCGCGACCAGCACATCCTCGAGGAATGGTGGCGGCGCGAAATCGACGAAAGCGAGTTGCGCCAGCGCATTCGCTTCGACCTCGACTGGGGATACGATTGGGCGCCTTTTCATGAACTGCTGGCAACCGCCCGCGACCATGCGGAGGCGATCTACGGTCTCGATTGCATGCCGCGCGAGGATCTGCGCAAGATCGGCGCCCGTGATCGCCATGCCGCGGCCAAGCTTGCGGAAATCCGCGAGCGGTATCCCAATGCCGTGATTTTCGTTCTCTTCGGCGAATCGCATCTCGCCCCCGGACATCTGCCCCGCGCCGTGCGCGAGCAAATTCCTACCGCGAAAGTGTTCACCGTCCTGCAGAACGTGGACGCCCTCTACTGGCGGGCCGCCGGCGAGCGTTCCGACAAGGTGGAAGCCGTGCGGGTCAGCGATGACGTGCTTTGCGTTTTTAACGCCACGCCGCTGGAAAAATACGAGAGCTACCGCCTGTTTCTCGACCAGTGGAGCCGTTGCGACGATGGCCCCGACTTCGCGCCCACGATCTATAACCTGATCGACAGCCTGGCCGCGTTTCTGGGCATCAATCGTTATTCGCCGCACAATGGCACACAGCCGAAGTTCCTGGTTGATCTGTTGCCCGAAGTCTACGGAAATTCGTCGGGCTCAATCTTACGTCGCCTGTTGGTGCGCAAGGGCATGGGCGAAGAGGAACGCGACTCCAGGCTAGCCAACGTGGAGAAGCGCGGCAGCGCGTATCTGCCGGAGGTAAATGCCTTCCATATCCGTGAATTTCAAATGATGCACGCGGCCGAAGATGCCACTCGCTTTCTGCATCAGGCTTGCCAGGGCATGCCACATCGCCTGAACGGCGCGAACGGCAATGGAACTTCCTCCTCGCCGATTGATGATTTCTACGTACGCGTCGTGGAAGACGCTGTCGCCTATTTCGGCTCGCGCGTGCTGCACCCTTCGCGTCCTGCTCCGGAAACAAACGACCCTCCACAGTTGTCTCGCGCCGCGTGTGAAAAGGCTGCCCAGACCGCGGCACGCGCAGATCGCGAAAAACTCGAAACCGTGGCGCAGGAATGGGGCTACCGCATCGGCAATCAGATTTATGATTTGTATCTTGCCGGAAAAGTAAAGCAGAGCGGCCTGCGCCGGCTGTTTCTCGCTCATCTTGGGGGAGCAGGCCGCGCTCGCAAAGTTTGCATCGCCGTGATCGCCAAGATTCGCGCCAGCGCGCGCTGACCAGAAGCCCGGATTCCTTCCGAATGCTAATCTAGACTTCTCCCGCCACTTGTTGCGGCGGGATTTCCGTGAACGCCGAGTCCATCCGCAAACTCTTCGATCAGGTCCGCCGCGGCAGGCTTACGCCCGACGAGGGGGTCGAACGCCTGCGCCATCTGCCCTTCGAAGACCTGGGATTCGCCAAGGTCGACCATCATCGAGCGCTGCGCGTGGGGATGCCGGAGGTAATTTTCGGCGAGCGCAAGACTCCGGCACAGATGGCTCAGATTTTCGAGCGGCTGGCGAAGCACGGCGGCAACATCCTCGCCACGCGAGCCGACGAAAAACAGTACCGAGCGGTGAAGAAGAAGGTGCGCGCCGCTGAATACCGCGAACTGGCGCGGGCGATCGTCCTCGAGCGCGAGGATAAGAAATACGGAAAAGGAATAATCGCGGTGGTTTCAGCCGGCACCAGCGACATCCCTGTAGCGGAAGAAGCCGTAGTCACGGCCGAGCTGATGGGCAATAAGGTCGAGCACTTCTACGATGTCGGCGTCGCCGGAATCCATCGACTTCTTGCCAATCGCGAAGCCCTGACTAGGGCGCGCGTGGTCATCGTCTGTGCGGGCATGGAAGGCGCGCTGCCCAGCGTGGTGGGGGGGCTGGTCGGAGTTCCGGTGATCGCCGTGCCGACGAGTGTCGGCTATGGTGCGTCGTTCAAGGGACTGACCGCGCTGCTCGGGATGTTGAATTCCTGCGCTTCGAATGTGAGTGTGGTGAATATCGACAACGGATTTGGGGCGGGGTATGTGGCCTCGTTGATCAACCGATTGCCTTGAACTCCGGGCGCGGGATCTGCAATCAGAAAAACTGCATTGAAAAAAGGGGCGCGGCTTGCGCCGCGCCCCTGCAGTCACCGCTCTCCAAGGTTACATCCCGGGTTGATCTGCCTTGTTGCTCTCGATCACCAGCTTGTTCTCTACCGTGAAGGCGCCGAAGAGCTGGTTGGCTCTCAGTCCGGCGACCTGCTTGTCCATGGCGTTATCCACGGAACCGTAGAGCGTCACATGGCCGTTGGCCACGATGATGCGGATTGGCCGCGCCGGATCGAGCGCATACTTGCTCAATACCGAGTCGCGATAGATCGCACGCGCCGCACGAATGCGCAGCCCGTCATCGAAAATCGAGACCGGCTCGACGCCGATGTTGTCGATAACATCCTTGACGCCAGGCATGTTCGCGATCTCAGCCAGCGCTTCGTCGCGACCCACGCCCGTGCGATCCTGGCCTTCCACCGTGACCACGCCATCTTTCACGCCCAACGCAAAGTAGTCGAACGTATTGTCGTAGCCCACGCGCACGTAGCGGAGCTTGGTAGCCAGCTTCTCTTCGAGCTTCGCATCCGGAACGTTCGCTCCCGCCACCGTGACCAGGTTGCGCACCCCGGTTGCATGTGCCGTTTTTTGGCCAGCTTCGCTGCGTCCAGCTTGCGCTGGTAGAGATCCACCGTGCCATTCAAGGTCACGATGCCGTCTTCCACGCTCGAGGTCACGTTGCCATACTGGCTTTTCTCCGCCAGCTTTCTGGTCACATCGGTTTGAATTTGATTGTCATAGCGAGCCGTGCCGCGGTTTCGGCGACGACCAGCGTCGCGCTCAACAGCCCCACCGCCAGCAAGGAACCCACCGCTTTCAGCATCCTGCTTGTCTTCATAGGTCACCTCCGACCCGTTGACGAAACTTTACGAATTAACTGCCTGGTTAGTTCATTCGATGCCGGAGCGGATGCCCAAGATGCATGCTGAGCCATTGAAAAAGAAAGGGTTGGAGACAAAACTTTTACGGAAGGGCGTACAACTTTTTTGCAGTAGCAGGGTTACTTGGCAGTTTTGGCTGGCTTCTTGCGGCCGCGTGTTTTCTGCGTTCCGCGCTTGCCGGCGCGGGAGCGTGAGGCGGGCGCAGGCTTCGTGGAAAACACGCGACGAAAGATCTTGTCGACGTTCTTCAACTGGCGCGGCAGATCAAAGGCATATTCAATCTGCTGGCGCGGAACTTTCCCGGTAATTTCTTTGTCGGCCAGCACCAACTGATGAAAGTCCAGACCTTCTTTCCACGCCCGCATGGCGTGTCCCTGGACCAGTCGATAGGCATCTTCGCGCGAGACTCCGTGTTCTACCAGGTCAAGCAGCAACTGCCCACTGAAGATCAGCCCGCGCGTGCTTTCGAGGTTAATGCGCATGCGCTCGGGATACACAAACATCGTCTCGATCAGATTCGTCGTTTTATTTAGCAGGTAGTTGATCAGGGTGGTCGAATCCGGCAAAATCACCCGCTCTGCCGACGAGTGCGAGATATCGCGCTCGTGCCACAAGGCAACATTTTCAAATCCTGCCTGCGCATTGCTGCGCACCACGCGCGCCAGTCCGCTGATCTGTTCGCAAGTCACCGGGTTGCGCTTGTGCGGCATCGCCGACGATCCCTTCTGCTTTTCGCTGAAAAATTCCTCGGCTTCGCGTACTTCCGTCCGCTGAAGATGACGGATCTCAGTGGCCATCTTGTCGAGCGTCGAAGCGATCACCGCCAGGGTCGCCAGATAGTGCGCATGCCGGTCGCGCTGGATCACCTGCGACGAGACTGCCGCCGCCTTTAATCCCAGTCGCGCACAAATCATCTCTTCGATCTCAGGGCGTAAGATGGGCAAAAATCCCCACCGCCCCGGAGAACTTCCCACCCGCATGTCTTCCGCAGCGGCAGAAAATCGCGCGATGTTGCGCTGCGTCTCCGAATACCAATTTGCCAGCTTGAATCCGAATGTGATGGGCTCGGCGTGAATGCCGTGGGTTCGCCCCACCATGGGCGTGTCCTTGAATTCCCAGGCGCGCCGCTCCAGGACTTCCGCCAGTCGCTGCAGATCTTGCGCGATCACCTCCGAAGCTTGCCGGATCAGCAAGGCCTGCGCCGTATCCACCACGTCATTCGAGGTCAGCCCGTAGTGAAACCAGCGCGCGTGCGGGCCGACAATTTCGGCCACGGCCGTGGTGAACGCGATCACGTCGTGCCGCACTTCGGCTTCGATCTCGTGAATGCGCTGCACACTGAAATCGGCGCGCTCGCGAATGGCCTTGGCCGCATCTTTGGGCACCATGCCAGCCTCAGCCAGGGTTTCGGTGGCGGCGACTTCGACGGTCAGCCAGGTGCGAAAGCGGTTTTCGTCGCTCCAGATGCGGCCCAACTCGGGGCGTGTATAGCGTGGGATCAAATCAAACACCCTTCCTGTGAGTGCTCGTGAAATGTGGGACTAAGGATTCTAAATGGAGTGATGAAAAGAGGCCAGCGCCGCCCGAACAAGCGGCAAAATTGTCAGACTTTCAGCGCTCAAGCCACGCCGGCCCGCGGAACCATCCCGGATCGCGGACGTGCTCATCCTGGAACCGCCGGAAACGCGCGGCCATGATTCCGCTGCGGCCCAGGTAGCCTACCGCTTTGCGTTCGTCGGTGCGCTCGACGACCGGCAAGCGCCCCACGTCGAAGCGCAGCATCTTGGCGGCGGCCTCGGAAACCAGTTCGTCAGGGTGAGCTACAACCAGGTGAGTGCTGCCCGCTTCCAGCACGGTCATCGCGCCGGAAGAATCCTTGTCGAGTGCGCGCAGGATATCGCCGCGAGTGATGATCCCAGACAGCCGGCCCGCGTCGTCGAGAATCAGCAGCGCCTCATGGCGGGCGACGGCAGGATCGTGCTGCGCGATGCTCTCCACCAGAGTTCCGACCCTTGTGGTCGCGGGAATCACCGGCAATTCGCTCTCCATGGTCTCGCCCACGGTCGTCTGCGAAAGCGCATCGGTCTCGTAGTCCTGGTGGACGCGCAATCCGCGTCGCGCCAGCTTTTCCGTCATGATCGAACTGTTGGGCATGAAGAGCATGGCGATGCCGTCGGCGATCACGCTGACCAGCATCAGCGGCAACACCGCGTTGTAGTCGCGCGTGATTTCAAAAGCAAAGATGATAAAGGAAAAGGTCGCCCGCGAGGCCGCGCCAAAAATCGCTCCCATGGCGACCAGCGCGAACGCGCCCGCCGAAAGCTGCGCGGACGGAAAATAGTGATTGGCAGCCATCGCGAACAGGCCGCCCAGAGCCGCGCTCCACGTGAAGCAGGGAGCCAGCAAACCTCCCGAAGTGCCCGACCCCAGCGAGATGACCAGGGCGACCGCCTTTGCGATCATGATGATGAGCAGAAGTTTCCAGGCAAGCTGCCCGTTGAGAATGTCGCTGATCGTGTCATAGCCAACGCCCAGCACTCGGGGCACAAAGAATCCGATGATGCCCAACCCAAGGGCGCCGATGGCAGGCCACCACATTTGGTCGACTGGAAGCTTTTCGAACTGGTCTTCCACCCAATAGAGAAACTTGCTGAACCAAACGGCCGCCAGGCCGCAGATCACACCCAGCACAAGATAAAAAGGCAGGCCGCGCGGAATGGAGAAATCCATCGCGCTCACTTTGAACATCGGCCCCGCGCCCAGAAGTTGCATATGGACAGCGGTTGCCAGCGTGCTGGCAATGACCAGCGGAATAAACGAGCGAGACTTGAATTCAAAAAGCAATAGCTCGATGGCAAGAATGACGCCCGCGATCGGCGTGTTGAACGTTGCCGACATCCCGGCGGCCGCACCGCACGCCAGCAGAACCTTGCGCTCGACCGCGGTGGTATGAAATGCCTGCCCGACCAGCGATCCCAAGGCCCCGCCGGTTTGAATGATCGGGCCCTCCGCTCCGAACGGGCCGCCGGTTCCGATGGCGATGGCGGCCGAGATCGGCTTCAGAATCGCTACTCGCGGGCGCAATACGGCTGCGGTTGAACAGCACGGCTTCCATGGCCTCCGGGATTCCATGCCCCTTGATCTTCGAAGTACCGTACTTGGCCATGATGCCGACAATGATCCCGCCGATCACCGGAGTAACGATCACCATCCAGCCCAGATGATTGTGCTGGGCACTGGAAAAGTCGGCTGACCAGCGGTGATAAAAAAAGAAATTGGTAAAGAGTCCAATGAGTTTATAGAGGGCGAAGGCAACCACGCCCGCAACCAGGCCGATCGCGGCCGCAAGAAACGAAACCAACACCATGCGGAATGGTGCGGGATGTGGAGGGGAGGCCGGCGGGCCGGATGGGTGATTGGCAGAAGAGTTCGCGGCGCCGCTGGAGCCGTTCGAGTGGTTTGGAGTTTGGTCGTTCCTGGTGCTCATGGATATTTCGCTTTTCCTTTAGTGTTTGCCGCATCCGGGCTACGAGAACCGGCAGCTTGCTCCGACAGCATCACTCGGCGTAGCGCACTCACCAGCGCCGGCCCGGCAGAACGGAGTTCCTCATGGTGATGTAACGCCAGTTCACCAAGAACTTTTTCCCCCTTGGGTGTGAGCTCAAGCAATACCTCGCGGCGGTCGTCCTGCGCGCGCTCGCGGCGGACATATCCGCCCACCTCCAGCCGGTTCACCAGCTCCACGGCGCTGTGATGCAGAATTTGCAGCCGGTTGGCCAGTTCTCGAATGCGCGGCCGGACCTCAGGGGGCATGCCTTTTATGGCCAGCATGAGTTGATACTGTCCCCGCTCCAGTCCCGCAGCCTTCACCGCGCGCTCACTGAAATGGAGAAACCGCCGTATCTGAAACCGGAATTCAGCCAGCGCCTGATAGTCCGCCAGGGTAAGCTTTTTCATGGGCCAAGTGTATCGTGAGGCGACCTAAGAACTCTCCCTGTTATTGTATCGTATAGCGATATATTACGAAACTGGAACGAGTTGGCCTGAGTGATGCGCTTTGCCGGGATTCAGCCGGCGCGGGGCTTGAATGGTCATGAGAGGAACTACTTCTGTCGTTGGGCAGTTTCCAGAAGGGGGCGCAGGGCATCCACTGAGACTCCCAGCGTGCCCCCGGAGAAACCGTCGATGTAGGCCGAGTTCACCCCGATTACTTCGCCTTTGGAGTCGAACACCGGGCCTCCGCTGCCGCCGTGCGCAGTGGGCGCATCGTAAATCAACTTGTCTCCGACCACGTCTCCCAGATGCCCGAACGTCGCGGAAGGCCGGATCAGAGACAGGGCCGCCAGTTCGCTGGCCGCGGTGATGTCATTGTGCCGGTACGCCATGTGTTGATAGATACTCTGCGGCGATTTTGCCACCATGCCCGCAATTCCCATGGGATAGCCGATTACGGTCACCAGTTCTCCCGCCACCGGCACCGCTTTCGCCAGCGGCAAAACCGCCAGGCCGTGGATTGAAATGGGGTCTTCGATTCTCAGTACAGCCAGATCGCTGGTCGATGAGACTGCGGCGGGCTTCAGGCTCAGCGACGTTGGCGAGCCCGGGAAAAACACCACCAGACTCTCCAGCGTAGCCGTCGCGCCATGCTCCAGAAGGTCTTCCGCTTCGCTGTCGCCATACCAGGGCTCGGCGACGTGGCGGTTGGTGGTGAGCAGTCCCCCGCTTACCAGAAAGCCGGTGCCGGAAACTCGCGCCCGGATCGCGGGCCGCTGGTTCGCGAATCCCACGTCGTATACGCCATAGATATAGCCGATGGAATTCCGGTAGCGGTTGAGCACCAGGGCCGGCATCCCCTGCTCTTGCTTGAGTTGCTGCACCTGCTGCGTTAACTGGTGGACCTGCTTCTGAAGATCGTCGGGTTGCGGCCCCGGCGCGGTTGCCGGGACGTAGTAGCGCAGCAGAACGGCTGCACCAGCGAGCAGAACGACTCCCAAAACCGTCTGCACCGCACGCTGCCAGATTTCGCACACCTCGTCGTCTGGGGGCGCAATCGTGCTCTCGGAATCGTCCACTTCGCACTTCTGAGATTCGGACATGAGTATTGAATCGCCCTCTTTGTGGATCAGCTTTCCAGGTCGAATCTTTTCAGCGTTCCCGGCAGGGAGCAGGCCGATGTGCCGAAAAGTGGGGGAAGGCCTATCTTCCCTTGCCCAGCAAGGGTTTTCCACGGTACGGAAGGCAATGTACGGGCGCGGAAAGTGTTACTCCAGAGGTCATGAGCGGCCGCTGATCGGCCAAGCGCCTGGGTGAACGTTCGTGCGATCAGGCTGGATTGACGCCCAATCGCCGCTCCATCTCGTCGTAGAGGAAGCCTTTGCCCTGCACGTAGGGCTGCACCCATTCGCCGTCGATCACAAACTGGGGAATCGCGCGCTTGCCTGTATGGCTGAGGACCTCATCCGCTGCGCCCGGCGTGATCTCGATGTCAATTTCTTTGTAAGGGAGATTGTGCTTGGCGAGAAACCGTTTGGCTTCCCGGCAAACCGGACACCAGGCGGTGGAATACAGGACGATGTCCATGAGGTTTACTCCGGTGAGTGAACCATCGGCTGAAGGCTCGCTCGGGTCATGATTGCAATCTGCTCAGAATTGAGATTTTCTGCGTGCGACTAAAGTTCCGTACCAGCCAGCCGATGGAAGCCATATAGATGCCAGCAAGAAACGCGTTCGCGGATTGACTCCCCCTTCTCCGCGAGGAGGTTCTTCATGTCTGTTTCGGGCATTAACGCCACCGATCTGAGCGCTCTCAACACAACCAACGTACAGGCCGACAATCAGATCTACAAGGAAGATTCTCAGGCCCTCTCTGAGACCGTTCAGCCTAATCTTTCCACAGCTTCAGCGCCAACCGTGTTGCCACCAATCTCGCCTTTGCTGGACTCGGCTCCGACCACTCTGGATTTCCGAGGCAGTCCCCCCGCCGACAACCCGGCTCCGGCGCCACCCAACGGCCTGCCCGCTCAACCCGACGTCGTGAGCGCAGCCGCCATCCCGCAGGCCACCGCTGCGCCAGCGGATGTGAGCGTGCCGCAAACCATGCAAGCCGCGATCCAAGTGGAGGCGCAGCAAGCTTACGCCACTTTGCAGAGAGACTCCGCAAGCGACGAGGGCGAAGCATCCAGCTCGCTTGGCGACCTGGTGGCTTGAGCAACCTCCCAGCCGCAGACTATACGCGCTCCAACTCAGCCAGCGTGCGATCGTTGACTACGTTGCCGGTGTTCAGAGTCGAGGCAGGCTCAAATAGAAGGATCCAGCATTCCTCGTCGGCCACGGGACGGTGCTCCACGCCGCGCGGCACCACGATAAACTCTCCCTCCTCGATCCACTCATGGCGGTCGAGAAACTCCATACGGAATCTGCCTTTCACGACCAGGAAGAGCTCGTCTTCGTTCTCGTGATGATGGAACACGAACTCGCCCTTCAACTTATCGAACTTGACGCACTGCCCGTTCAGTTCGGCGCCGATGTACGGTTTCCAGTATTCGGTGATCTTGGAGAACTTCTCAGCGATGTTGACTTTCGACATGATGAGCCTCGGATGGGAGTTGGAATGCAGCGTCGTTTCTTCGATTGCGCAGAGCAACCACTCGTCGCATTAATTGGTGAACGTGGGCCTGCACATAACAAAACAAAAGCCGCCAACTTTTGCTGGCGGCTTTGTTATTAGACGTTAGTAAAGGTTTAGAGGCCTGGGGTCTCGGCGCGCGAGTGGCCGCCGTGCAGAGTGACACGCACCCCCCGTCCCGCATTCACGCGAGTGGTGGTGCTCCAGTCGACCTGATCCGCGCTGATGACACCACCGCCACCGCCCGCCAGGCTATAAGTGATGCGGCTATCCCGGTACGTGTACTGATCCACGGGAAGGACGTTCCCGGACGTCAGCACAAACACTGGCATACCCGGAGCCGCGGTCGATAGAGCGGTAGCCACGGCCGGATTGGTTGCGGGGCCTCTCGAAACCAAGGCAGCGTAGGAGGCCTGCGGTTCAGCCACAGCCGGAAATTGGCTATCTGCAGTAGAATCGCGCACCGCCAGCTGAGGCCGAACCTCGCCATTGACCTCCGGATTGAAGGACTGGTTTTGCGCTCCACCGAAGAAGCGCCAGCCCGGTCCGAAAGTGGACGCAATCTGAGGCAACTGCACATCGTCCATGAGGCGGAGGCTCATGACGCTCTCGCCTTTGAGGGCAGGCCGCGGGCCCCGCGCGGGCAGCATTATCACCTTCCATGGCCATAGTGGAGGCAGCAGCCATTCCGCGATGTCGCGCTTGGCGTGACCCTTGCCGTCAATCTTTCCCTGGCGGTCGACTTTATAGCCGCGGGTTGCGATCACTTTGGTCTCCAGAGGCAAATCGCCGCTGGGCAGGCCGATGCGATCGAATTGCAGCTTCAGGTAGCCTTTGCCCACGAAGTGGCCGGGATCCTTCTCGGCCTCCAGGTGTCCGACCAGATAACTTCCGCGGGGAAACGCCTGCTGTCCGAATCGGACCACGCCTCGCAGATGACAGAGGACGGGATCGCCTACATCGGCGGTCGCCGAGGAAAAGTTCGGTTCGTTCAGGGTGCATTGCAAGAGAGTGCCGGCGGGCAGGACCACGTCGCGCGCGCTGGCGTTCAGGGTGAAGGCAAGGAGGGAAGCTGCAACGATCGCAAACACACGGCACTTCATGACTCACCTCGGTTCGCACGCCCCATTGCTGTGGCGGACTCTGGCGCCGAGTCCACACCTGATTCCGCGAATCTTGCCACAGTTGCCTAACGGTTGCAAGGGTTTGTTCGATAGTTTGCATGCCAGAATTCTCAGTTTGGGAGCGCGCGGTTGAATATAAGACCGATGTTGAGAACAAATCCTAATAACCCAAGCACGCTTCGGTTATAATGCCCGTGTGGCTTCACTTAGGTTTGGTGCGGTCCGATTCGTGGTTTATTCAAACGATCATCCGCCGCGCCACGTTCACGGATTTTCGGCTGAGACCGAGCTGGTCATTGACCTCCGGGCGGATAGAACCATCGCACTGGCGAAGCGGGGAGATTCAATCCGGCCGGCGCATGCAAAACGGTCGGACGTGAAGAGGATATTGCGAGCCGCTGCCAAACACTTTGAGAAACTTGTCACACTATGGGAGAACATTCATGGCGAAGCCAACAACAACGCGTAAGACTAGGCGAGGGAGAATTGCGACCACCGACTCTGAGATTGATCGGGCCATCATGCGCGCCCGGAAACTGCGTGACGCCCCGCGCGTGGCGCAAGTCGAATACAAGTCTGGGCCGGGATTGGATTTGTTCGTGCTCAAGCTAAGCGATGGCCGGCGACATGTAATCCCCCGCGAAGACCTGCAGGGACTGCAATCGGCCACGAAAGAGCAGATCGCCCGTGTGGAAATCCTCGGCAGTGGAACGGGACTGCACTGGCCGTCGCTGGATGTGGATCTCTACGTTCCTGACCTGTTGCGGGGTGTTTATGGCAATCGGCATTGGATGGCAAAGATCGGGGAACGGGGAGGACGGGCAAAGAGTCTTGCCAAGAAAAAGGCTGCCAGAGCAAACGGAAGGTTAGGGGGAAGGCCGAGCCAACGACTTCTCGAAGCATGATTGGGATGTCGTCGTCGAATCCCTCGGGCACCGCGAAGAGTGTTCAGGCTCCCAAGATGGACGGAGTGCAGTGTGTCAGTCACGCAGCAAGTGCGTGTCCAAGCATCGCGAACCTCTCTTCGGAAACCGAAGTCGTCACCGATACAGCCGCGAGCATGTCCTCAAAATCAGTCTGCACGGAACCGCCTCGTCATATGTCATCCCTTATTGGCGCACCCTCGTTTGCCAAAGTAAAAACCGCCAGCTCTAGGCTGGCGGCTCTCGCGAATTCTTGCTTCACGGGCGGACGAGGCGTCCGCCGCGCCGTGGTTAGCTGTTTTCGTACAGCAGCACGCCCTCGGTCTTTTCGGCATCCACCGGGCGGTAGAACAGCTTGTTGTCTTCCAGGAAGACCTCGATGAAGGCTGGCCGCGTGGTGATGGTGCCCTGGATCAACGCCTCCGACAGCGGGTCTTCGATGTATTTCTGTAGAGCACGCCGCAGCGGCCGCGCGCCGTAACTGCGGTCAGTCAGGGTCTGGTTGAGAATCCACTTCTTGGCCTCATCCGCGACCGTCACGGTGATCGACTTCTGCGCCAGGTTCTGGTTGAGCTGGTTGACCATAAGCTCGAGAATCTGGATCAGGTCGGCCTCGCTCAGCGCCAGGAAGAGAATAATCTCATCCAGGCGGTTGAGGAATTCGGGATTGAAGGTGCGTTTTACCTCACCCTTTACCAGCTCCTCGACCTTGCCGGAAACCATCTCGTCTTTGGTGGACTGGAAACCGAAGCCCTCGCGCTTTTGCAGATGCCGCGCGCCGATGTTCGAGGTCATGATGAGAATCACGTTCTTGAAATCGACCGTGTTTCCCAGACCATCGGTCAGCTGACCGTCTTCAAACACCTGCAGCAGGATGTTAAACACGTCGGGATGCGCCTTCTCGATTTCGTCGAGCAGGACCACCGAATACGGCGCACGCTTCACGCGCTCGGTCAATTGCCCGCCTTCTTCGTAGCCCACGTATCCCGGAGGCGACCCGATCAGCTTCGACACGGAGTGCTTCTCCATGAATTCCGACATGTCGAAACGAACCAAAGCTTTTTCGGTTCCGAACATGAACTGCGCCAGGGTGCGGGCGACTTCGGTTTTGCCGACGCCGGTGGGACCGAGGAACAGGAACGATCCGATGGGGCGGTTCGGGCTCTTGAGTCCCGCGCGAGAACGGCGGATGGCACGGGCCAGTGCGCTGATCGACTTGTCCTGCGAGATCACGCGCTTGTGCAGTTCTTCTTCGATGCGCAGGAGTTTCTGGGTTTCTTCTTCCTTGATCGAAGTGATGGGAACGCCGGTCCAGCGTGAGACTACATCCTCGATGTCTTCACGGCCCACGACCCCGGTCGTCGACTCGTCGAGGTGGTACTTCTCCCGCAGGGCGCGCAGGTTTTCGCGCTCTTTGCGTTCCTCGTCGGAGTAAAACCGCGCCTTCTCGAACTCGTGGTTCGCGATGGCGTTTTCCATTCTGTGCACGATGAACTTGATGCGCTTCTGCACTTCGGTGATCTCTTCGGGAAGCGAAGTCTGGCGCAGCTTCACGCGCGCGCCGGCTTCGTCGACCAAGTCGATCGCCTTGTCGGGCAGGAAGCGGTCGGGAATATAGCGATTCGAGTGCGAGACCGCGAAGTTGATGGCGTCGTCGGTGTAAGTGACGGCGTGAAATTTCTCGTAGCGGTCCTTGATGCCGAAAAGAATCTTGGTGGCGTCGACCTCATTCGGCGGCGGAACCTTCACCGCCTGGAAGCGGCGCTCGAGTGAACGATCTTTTTCGATCGATTTGCGATACTCGCCCGGGGTGGTGGCGCCGATGCACTGAATCTCGCCACGCGATAGCGCCGGCTTGAGAATGTTGGCAGCGTCGAGCGAACCTTCCGCTGATCCTGCACCGACCAGCGTGTGTAACTCGTCGATGAAGATGATGGAATTCTGCGACTCCATCAATTCCTTCATGATGGTTTTCAGGCGCTCTTCGAACTGGCCGCGATATTTGGTGCCGGCGACGATCAAGGAAAGGTCGAGGGCGAGAATTCTCTTGTCGGCGAGGAACGACGGAACTTCGCCGTCGGCGATGCGTTGCGCCAGGCCTTCGACGATGGCGGTCTTGCCCACGCCAGGTTCGCCGATCAGCACGGGATTGTTCTTGGTACGGCGGCAAAGAATCTGAATCACGCGGTCGAGTTCGCCGTCGCGGCCCACCAGGGGATCGAGCTGGCTGTCCATGGCCGCCTGGGTCAAATCGCGCGAAAATTCGCTCAACAGAGAGGATTCGCGCTGGCGCTGGGGCTGAGCTTTTTCCTGGCTGCTGCGGGCGAGCTCTTCGCGGATGGTGGAAAGTCGCAGGCCGCGCTCGTGCAGAATCTCGGCGGCGAAGCACTTTTCTTCTCTAAGGAGGCCCAGGAGCAGGTGCTCGGTGCCAATGTGCCGGTGCGAAAGTCTTTCCGCTTCCTCGGCGGCATAGGCCAGCACGCGCTTGCATTCGTTGCTCAGAGGCAGATCGACCGAGGTCGAAACCTTCTCGCGGATGGTGGTGTGCCCTTCAATCTGCTTGCGGATGGATTCCACCGAGGCGTGCGAGCGCAGAAAACGATTGGTCAGGGCCTTATCTTCGCGCAGGAGCCCCAGCAACAGATGTTCCGTCTCAATATAAGGAGAACCGAACTGGCTGGCTTCGTAGCGCGCAAAAAAGATGACGCGCCTCGCTTTCTCCGTATAACGTTCAAACATAATGCCCTTGACCCTTCTGGCCGAGATTCGCGCGCTCGACCTACCTGAACCCTGGACCCGCCCAAGTCACCGTTACCGTATCTATCGGCATCTATCCAACATTATGCAATCAAACAGCCACCCTTCCCAAGTACCCCAACGTTTTTATAACGTTACTGAAGGAACCTTGTCGAGGCTCTTTTGGGCCATTGACTGTTACGTTCTTTGCACTTTGTCTTACTAATATTTGTACTATTTGTAGCCTCGATTTGTTACGCTTTTCACAAAACCCTGCGCTCTCACACCGGAAGCGATTCCGGACTGATCTCTTCCACGCGTCCCCGCTCCAGCCGCAACACCCGATGGCAGCGCCGGGCAAACGACAAGTTATGCGTTGCAATGAGAGAAGTGAGCTGGTGATCGCGATGGAGCCGGGCGATCAGGGAAAAAACAGCGTCCGCTGTGCGCCCGTCAAGATCCCCGGTGGGTTCGTCCGCGAGCAACAGCTTGGGGCCGGTGATGAGCGCTCTGGCCAGAGCTACACGCTGCTGCTCACCGCCTGAAAGCTCTCCCGAACGGTGATGAGCGCGCTGCTCCAGTCCGACCTCGCGCAGCCAGCGTAAAGCTTCTGGCTCGGCCTGCTGCCAGGCCTGCCCTCGTAAGAGCAAGGGCATGGCGACATTTTCCGCAGCGGAAAATTCCGGCAACAGATAGTGAAATTGCCAGACAAAACCGGTTTCGCGATTGCGAAATTCAGCTGCTTCGTCCGCCGTCAACGAGTTCAGTCGCAAGTGGGCGCAGTATACGTCACCCGCGGAAGCACGATCAAGAGCGCTAAGGATGTGCAACAAGGTACTCTTCCCTGTTCCGGACTCCCCCACAATCGCGAGCATCTCCCCCCGCTTCACCTCAAACGATAGATTCTCAAAGAGCACGAGGTCCGATTCGCCGGACCGGAAAACCTTCTTCAATCCTTCGACTCGAAGCAGGCTATCCTGGTCGGTTAGATGCACTCTCCCTCCAATTTGGTCCATCCAGCGCCAACCGTAGGGATATTGCAGTGCGGACAGTAGAAAAAAGGACGGTTATTCATAGCGCAGCGCCTCCGCCGGCAAGATCCGCGCCGCCGACCACGAGGGGTACAGCGTGGCCACGAACGACACCCCTACGGCCACCAGCGACACCAGGGCGCCGTCCATCAGGCGAGGCGCAAACGGCACGTAATCAATGGAATACACCTCGGGAGACAGCGAAATCATGTGGTAGTGCCCGCCCGCATACGAGATGGCATAGCCAAGCACCAGGCCGATCGAGGTGCCGATTACGCCGATCAGCACGCCCTGCGCGATAAACACATTCCGTACCTGAGCCTTGCGCGTTCCCATCGACATGAGCACGGCAATGTCCTTGGTTTTTTCCATGACCATCATAATCAGGCTGATCAGGATGTTCAGCGCGGCGACGAACACGATCAGGCCGATGGTGATGAACGTCACCAGCCGCTCCAGGCGCAACGCGTGAAACAAGGCCTTGTTCTGTTCGAGATAGTTCGTGGCCATGAAGCCCTTGCCAGCGGCGTCTTCGAGCTGGCGGGTGATCTCGTTGGCCTTGAAGATGTCGTCGATCTTGAACTCGATGACCGAGATCAGGTCGCCGAGACCGAAAAGGCGCTGAGCGTCCGCCAACCGCGCGAAGGCCCAGGACGAGTCGTAATCGAAGAATCCGGAGTTGAAGATGCCGACCACGCGAAAGCGGTTGTACTTCGGCACCATCCCGAAGGGCGTGAGTTCTCCTTGCGGGCTGGTGACGAGGACGACAGAGCCCACAGTTGCGCCCAGGTTGTCGGCCATGTCTTTGCCCAGAATGATGGGCGGCATCTCGGCGACGCGTTCGTGGACCGCTGCGAGAGAGTCGGGTGGCGATGGCGATGCTGGTGTGGCGCGGGCGCCCTCGCCCGCGCCGCCTGAGTCCTGAGCCACCGCAGCTGCGGGCTCCAATTGGGATGCTGACCCCTCCTTCACCGAATTCAACAAATCGCCCACGCGCCGCTCGTAAGCTGGAATCATTCCCTTGAGCACAGCTCCCCGCGCTCGCGGCCCGCGCGAGATCAATACCTGCTCAAAGATCGCCGGAGCCGCGGCGACGACGTGCGGCTGCTTCGACAGGCGATCGAGCACCGCAGGCCAGTCCTTGATGCCATCGTCGGCGATGCGCTGCAAGCTAATGTGCGAAGTCGAGCCCAGCAGCCGCTCCTGCAAATCCTGGCGGAAGCCGTTGTTGATGGCCAGCGCCACGATAAGCGAGGCCACGCCAGCGGCAACGCCGGCGATGGAAATGCCGGTGATGATGCCAATAAAGGCCTGGCGCCGTTTGGCGCGCAGGTAGCGTCGGGCTATGAAGAGTTCAAAGCGCATGAGGCAGCTTTCAGCTGTCAGCTCTCAGCCAAGTCGGATTATAACGGTGGGTCGACGGAGACATCGCGGAATTCTGGGAAGGTGCCGGCGCGTTGACCGCGCTCCTCCGCGCACTCGGCGGGTTTTCACTGCGATCTCTGCGATTTAAGTCCTTGCTCGCGGAACAAGTGCCGACACTCTTGAACGATACTCACGGTATTCTTCTCCGAATCTCTTCTCCAACTCCGCATCCTCCATTCGAATCATCACCGCGCCGGTCAGCATGGCAAACCCAGTCAGCGCCCAGCACATTACCAGACCCGTGCCCACACTCCAGGCCAGCATCTCGCACAAATGCCCCACATACACCGGATGCCGCAGGCGCGCACGAACGCCCGTGGTCACCAAACGCTGCTCGTGATTACCCGGCAAAATTTCGGGCACTCCGCCAAGTTGTGCCCAGGTAAATGTGGTTCCCGAGACTTTGTAAAGCAACAATCCCATGCAAAACAGTAACACTGCGGGAATCCAGCACCACCAGCGCTGATACACCACTAGATTGCGCCAGGGGGAACTGGCAGCTGCGAGGAGGAGCCACATTGCGATCCACACCGGCAACAGCACTCGGTAAGGAGAGTGTCGCCGCGAGCGCCAGTACTCCACGCGAGGATGAATCAGGAGCCAGAAGCTGGGAATGGTGGCATAGATTACGCATGCGATCCAGCCGACACTTCGCAACAGCACAGCCACTGCTCAATTTTACAGGCCTGCGAACGAAGATCAGGCCGTGCGCTTTTGCTTCGTCTATGTCACATTAAGTAGGCTCATGCCCTCGCCAGCCGACGCCAGAGCCGGACGCGCCGCCTTTACCCATCCCGCGTTCGTACTTTTTCAGATCGCCCGCTTCCTGATTGTTGCCGCCGTCGAGATGCAGGCCGTGGCCGTGGGATGGCAAGTCTACGAGATCACCAAGAAACCACTCGACCTTGGACTCGTCGGCCTGGCACAGTTTCTGCCGGGCATCCTGTTATTTCCGATTTCCGGACACGCCTCCGACCGTTTTGAACGCCGCCATGTGCTTTCCACGTGCTATGCGGGATTCGCCGTCTGCTTCGCGTTGTTGCTGATGCTGGCCCACCGCGGGGCGAATTCGGTGTCCGCCATCTATGTTGTGCTGGTGTTGCTCGGAGTTGTTCGCTCGTTCAACGGCACCGCCAGCCGGTCGATACTTCCGCAACTCGTCTCTGAAGAGCACTTTCCCAACGCCGTGGCGTGGAACGCCACCACGTTTCAGGCCGCCACGATTCTTGGCCCTTCGTTTGGCGGCATTCTGTACGCGCTGTCGGGCGGGCCGTCGCTGGTGTACGGCGCTGCCATGGTCACCGCGGTCGGAGCACTGATCTCGACATTTCGCATCAAGCCGGAAGCCACCGCCCGCCGCCGGGAGCCCATGACGTTCAAGACCGTTTTCGCCGGGCTGCGTTTTATCCGCCGCGAACGGCTCATTCTGGGAGCGATTTCACTCGATCTCTTTGCCGTGCTGCTTGGCGGAGCGGTCGCACTGTTGCCCGTGTACGCGCGAGAGATTTTGCACACCGGCCCCTGGGGACTGGGGCTGCTCCGTACTGCGCCCGGCATCGGAGCAGCGACGATGGCAGTGCTGCTGGCACACCGTCCGCTACGCGGCCGCTCCGGACCCGCGCTGCTCTGGTCAGTCGCCGGCTTCGGAGTCTTCACCATTCTCTTTGCTCTCTCGCGCAGCCTTGTGCTCTCGCTGGTCGCGTTGCTGTTGGTGGGAGCCACGGACATGATCAGCGTGATCATTCGCGCCACGCTGGTGCAACTTGCCACGCCCGACGAAATGCGCGGCCGCGTCACGGCCGTCGACATGATCTTCATCGGAACGTCAAACGAATTCGGCCAGTTCGAATCCGGCATTACGGCGCAATGGCTCGGCACAATACCCGCCGCAGTCCTGGGCGGCGTGGGCACGTTGATCGTCATCGGGTTGTGGACATGGCTTTTCCCGGAACTTCGCCATGCCGGCGAACTGACCTCGATCAAAAGCGCACGTCTGGAGGAGGTTGCCGAAAGCACCGACGGTACGTCTTAGTGGAAGACTGTCGCGAAGAATCTATTTGCCGCGCAACACCGTCTTGGCAGCGCCCATGTTGTCATACCGATCGTAGACCCGTACCACCACCACGTGCTCGGAGGCGGGCGCTCCATCCTTCGCGGCTTCGGGCGCGGCTTTGAAATCGTAATTCTCCAACTTGGCATCGGCCATCTGCCCCACCGGTTCCACGTACTTCCACTCGCCCGCATCCACGGAATACTCCGCGCGCTTGATGGCCGAAAATCCGTCCACTGCGCGAAATGTGACATGAAGCTGTCCCCCTTCCACGGCGGCGGCGAGATTCTCGATCCGCGGTGGCGTGGTGTCGACTTCAAACCGGCGGCTCTCTCTTTCCGCGGTCAGCCCTTCTCCCGGCGTGTGCGACGGAGCATCCGACGCGACGACTTTCACGGTGTAGCCGCCATCGGGCAGCAGGCTGGCATCGAACGAATAGGCTTTGTCGGAAAGATTGTCCTTGAGCAGCAGCCAGCGCGTTTCGCCATCGCCACGGTAATAAACCGAATACACCAGTTGATCGTCATTCTCATCGTGCGCGCTCCATTTCACTCCAATGGAATCGCGATCGTGCGAACTCGGGGTCGGCATTTCGAAATGCAGCCCGGAAGAGCTGTTCGGGTCTGACCCAGCGTTGACGCCCGCGGGCTTCGGCAGCGACTGATAGCGCGTGGCCGCCTGCACCGTGACTTCGTCAATTTCAGGCGCAATGTTCTTCGGCAGGTAGTTCAAGGTCACGCTGTCAACGCCCGGCGCTGTGCCTGCCGAGTGCAGCACAGCTTTCCACTGGGCGTATCGCGCCGGAGGAATTCCCGTCTCGCCGTCTTTCCCCAGATCCACTTTTTTCCAGGCGCTCCAGTTGCGGTCGGGATTGTCGACATTTCCGCTGCGGGCAAAGAGTTCAACACTTCCCGCGCCGCGAAATTCGGCGCGGCCCCAGCGCGAGAAAATTTTCGCGTCGAAAACATCGCTCTCGTAAGTTCCCTCCGCGTTCGCCGCCGGGCCGAGCAAAAATACTTTTCCAAGATTGCTGGTCGCGGCATATAACCCGCCCCCCGGAGCCGCGGCGAATCCGGTCACCTGGGATGCGGGCGCCTTCAACAGATCGGCAAACTCGTCATGGCCGGTGATGGCAAAAACATGCCCGCGATTTCCCGTCCCCGCCAGCAAGCGGTTCTGCGAATCGAAGGCCAGCGCATAGACAATATCCTCATGCGACGTCCAAATTTTCGCCGGCGAACCGTCAGGCGCGATCCGGTACACATCAGATCCGCCGCTCGCTCCGCCACCCGGAAAAGGAAACGGTCCCGCCATCGGATTGGCCGGGGCGGGCGTAATCGTGATTCCCGGCACTGGCGACGTGACGCCCGGGGCTGGAGCGCCGCCGATGGTGAACGATGCCGATGGCCCCGACACACCCGGAGCCGCGCCCGCGTGCTTCTCGCCTACTCCCGCAGCGTAAATATTCCCCGCGCGATCCAACGCCAGCGCCGTGATTTCCTTCTTGGGCGCGCTGTACAGCACAAATCCCTCGCCCGCCGGAGAAATCCGGTACACCAGCCCGCTGCCATCGGAGCCGGCAATCACGTTGCCTTGCGCATCGATTTTCAGTACGCGGATGTGGGTCTCGTCACTTTTGAAAAACAACGTGTGATCGCCCCTGGCCGTGACTTTGTAGATTTCTCCATGATCGCCGGTCGCCACGTAGAGCGTGCCGGCCTTGTCCAGCGCCAGATCCCAGATGTACTTCGTCCCGGGCGCAAAATACACCGACGAACTCCATGAGGGATCGACGCTCGGTTTGGTGGTGTCCTTATCCGTACCCTTGGCCGAGTCCGCCCTCGCCGAGTCCGCTTTCGCAGCTTCTGCTTTTGCGCCAGGCTTGTGTTCAATCTTGTAGACTTTCCCGTCCGGAACGGTCGCCGCGTAGATCACGCCTCCGGGAGCGACCTCAAGCGTCTGCACCTGTAATTCCTGCGGCTCCAGAATGATGGTCGCCTGGCCCTGGGGCGTGACGCGGTACACCCGCGCCGGAGCCCCCGTAGCGACGTAAACATTTCCCGACTCATCGGCCGCAATCGCCCAAATGTACGTCGAGGGAGTGGCGTAGAGACTTTTGAAAACCGGCGCCAGCTCTAATCCTCCGGCGCTGCGGATGGCAACACCGGTCGCGGTGCCCTTGATCAGTTCCTCGAATTTCGACTGCTCCCAGGTGCGCGTGCCTTCGGCAAACGCAGCAGGAACTCCGACGATGCTGGTGAAGTTGAAAAGAAAGAAAGGCACGACAAACAAGGATGGAAGAAGGAATATCAGCTTTCGGAGACTCGGCAATTTTCATACCTCGGAGCGCGTAAGTAGCCAGAATATTCAGGTTATCACGCCCCCGCAGGAAGCGGCCGGGGGCCAAGTACCGCAGCTTGGGGCTCAGAGAGCCTCGTTGGGGGCTGACCCGAGACGACCGCAGCGGGAAGCCAATTCTCCATGATATCGTAAGAATTTGATGCACTCCCCTCGCGCCAATCCGAAGGCAGCAGACCCCCGAAAGGCCTTGCTCAGTCTGCTCGCGCACAAATCTTTTCGACTCGGGAACTTTAAACTTTCGTCCGGCGCTGCAAGCGATTACTACATCGACTGCCGCACCACCACGCTCGACGCGAAGGGTTCGCACCTCACCGGCGAGGTTTTTTTCGACGAAATTCGCGCGCGCAACTGGAAGCCGCAAGCCATCGGCGGCCTTGACCATGGGGGCCGATCCCATTGTGGTGGCGGTTGCGGTGGTCAGCGGAAGCCTGCATGGGTTCCTCGTACGCAAAGCGGAAAAGCAGCACGGCACGGGACAGCGCATCGAAGGCTTCCGCGAGAAAGGCGCGCGCGTGGTGATCGTGGACGATGTTTGCACCACGGGCGCATCCACGGTGCAGGCCATCGAGGCCGCGCGCGAATTTGGATTCGAAATTGCCGGGGTGATGTGCCTGGTGGAACGCGAAGAGGCCGAGGGGCGTCTCAAGGTGGAGAAGGCAGCAGCATCCGGCGCCGTTCGTCTCCATCTTCAGGGCAAGCGAGGTGCGCGCCGAGCACCTTCTCCAGACCGACGACACGGAACCCGCTCTATCGCCGGGGATCTTCGCGGTAGCTGCAACCTGCGAAATCTGCGGCCGCCCCGCGGTGACGAATATGCCGAGAAATCGCTGCGCGACGCATAAGATGTAGTTTCGGATTTGAGCGAACGGCCACGACAACGTCATGATTCAAACCCTCGAATGGACCGACCAGGGCGTACGCTTCATCGACCAGACGAAGCTGCCCACCGAAGAAACTTACGTGACCTGCAAGACGCACGAACAGGTCGCCGATGTGATCCGCAACATGGTGGTGCGCGGCGCGCCGGCCATCGGCGTGGCTGCAGCTATGGGCATCGCTCTCGCGGTGAAGAACTCCAAAGCCGAGACCGCAGGCGACCTCAAACGCGACTTCGATCAGGTCTGCGACCTCATCGGCAAGACGCGCCCCACCGCCGTGAATCTTTTCTGGGCCATCCGCCGCATGCAGGAGAAGTTCGAGCGCATCCGCATTCGCCCCGTTCCGCAGATCAAGCAGGCGCTGATCGAAGAAGCGCAGCGCATGCACGCCGAAGACATCGCCGCCAATCAGGCCATGGGACGCCACGGCGCAATCCTGATGCCCAGCGAGGGCGGCGTACTAACCCACTGCAACGCCGGCGCACTCGCGACTGCCGGTTACGGCACGGCGCTGGGCGTGATCCGCGCCGCGGTCGAGCAGGGCAAGAAAATCCACGTCTACGCCGACGAGACGCGTCCGTTTCCTGCAAGGCTCGCGGCTGACGGCGTGGGAGCTAATGAAAGACGGCATTCCGACTACGGTGATTTCCGACAACATGGCCGGTGCGATGATGATGCAGGGCAAGATCGGACGCGATCGTGGTGGGCGCCGACCGCATCGCGGCCAACGGCGACGTGGCCAACAAGATCGGCACTTACACCGTTGCGGTGCTGGCCAAGGAGCACGACATCCCGTTCTACGTGGCCGCGCCGATCTCGACCATCGATTTCGCCTGCCCCGACGGCAGCCAGATTCCAATCGAGCAGCGCAACGCGCGAGAAGTCACCCACATCGCCGGCAAGCAGATGACGCCCGACGGCGTCGAAATCGAAAATCCTGCTTTCGATGTGACGCCCGCGAAATTTGTGACTGCCATCGTGACGGAAAAGGGCATCGCGCGCGCGCCCTATGCAGAGTCGCTGCGCACGCTGGCGGGTTCAGAGGCGAACGTCGAAGTCTGATCCATGCCTGCGCAGGACCAGATTTGCGTGGCTCCGCCGACTGAACTTTTCTTCGCAGCAGTTCGTATCATTGCTCAGGAAGAGAAAGATCAGCAAGACAAGGAGGTCTCCATGTTTACATTCCTACTCTGGTGCGTTCTGTTCGTGCTGTGCTGGCCGTTGGCCCTGCTGGCGCTCGTAGCTTATCCGTTCATCTGGCTGCTACTGCTGCCGTTCCGGGTAGTCGGCGTTGCGGTGCATGGAGTTCTGGAGATTATTTTCCTGGCGATTACACTGCCGTTCCGGCTGCTGGCTGCGCCGTTTCGGGTGTGAGTGGAGGATGTAAGTTATTGGCGGCGCGACTCTAGCTCTCCATCACCTTTAGATTTTTGCTCACGAGCAGTCTCGCCTCAGTCGCCCGCTGCACATCCTCCGCCGTCAAGCCCGGCGCGACTTCCTCGAGCACCAACCCATCCTTCGTCACGCGAATGTAAGCCATCTCCGTGACAATCGTATCCACCACATTCACGCCAGTCAGCGGCAGCGTGCACTTTTTCAAAATCTTCGGAGCGCCCTCACGTGTGGTGTGCTCCATCGCAACCACCACACGCCGCGCGCCCGCAACCAGATCCATGGCCCCGCCCATACCCTTCACCATTTTTCCCGGGATCATCCAGTTCGCCAGGCTGCCCGACTCGTCCACTTCCATCGCGCCCAGCACGCTAAAATCGATATGCCCGCCGCGAATCATGGCGAACGAATCGGCACTGGAGAAATAAGACGTGCCGGCCATCTCACTCACTGTCTCTTTGCCAGCGTTGATCAGATCGGCGTCTTCCTCTCCCTCGATCGGATACGGCCCAATCCCCAGCATGCCATTCTCGGACTGAAGAATCACGTCCATCCCCGGCGGAACATGATTCGCAATGAGCGTTGGCATCCCGATGCCGAGGTTGACGTAGAAACCGTCACGCAGTTCGCGGGCAATGCGCTTCACGATGCGTTCGCGCTTGTCGATGTCTTTGCCAGGTTTGCTCATCGTCCTCTTTGGTTCTATCAGCTCAACCGGAACCATTGTCATCCTGAGCGAGGCGAAGGACCTATGCAATGATCCGTCGCCACAGACGCTAGCCCATCGTACTCGCCTTCCTCACAGTCCTTCTCTCAATCTTCTTCTCGTACAGCTCCCCTTGAAAAATCCGTTTCACGTACACCGACGGCGTATGAATCAAGTCTCCATCCAACTCGCCGACTTCAACCAGATGTTCGACTTCCGCAATGGTCACCTTCGCCGCCGTCGCCATCATGGGATTGAAGTTCCTCGCCGTCTTGCGATACACCAGATTGCCCATGCGGTCGCCCTTCCACGCCTTCACGAAAGCGAAGTCCGCTTTCAGTCCGCGCTCCATCACATAAGTGCGCCCGTCGAATTCGCGCGTTTCTTTTCCCTCGGCGACGACCGTGCCGAATCCTGTGGGCGTAAAAAATGCCGGAATGCCCGCGCCACCGGCGCGAATGCGCTCGGAGAAAGTCCCCTGCGGCACCAGGTCGAGTTTAATTCTGCCGTTCAGCACCATTTCTTCCAGCAGTTTGTTTTCGCCGACGTAGGTGCCAATGTGATGCACGATCTGCCCGGCCGCCAGCAGCAACCCGTTGCCCAGTCCGTCGACGCCCACGTTGTTGCTGATGGTCGTCAGATTCTTCGAGCCCTTGCGCACCAGCGCGCGAACCAGATTCTCCGGAATTCCGCACAGCCCGAAACCGCCGATCATGATGACGGCGCCGTCGAACACGTCGCGGATGGCCTCATCGGCACTGGCTACGACCTTATTCATGGCGAGAGGATTCTAAATGAAACTCCACCACGGAGTCACAGAGAGAAACAAGGCAAAACAATCCATAGGGATCACCGTTTGTCTTCTCCAGCACCCCAATACTGCTTGCAGTCGGTTTTCTCTGTGACTCTGTGTCTCTGTGGTGAAGCCGTTACTTCCGCTTCCCCTGTACTTTCCGCAACTCGTGCGCGCGCTCAAACTCTTCTGCCAGCTGGCGAGTCCCCAGATTCTCCCGGATGTGCGCCAGTCGCTGCTCCAGCTTGAGCAGCGCATCTTCCAGATTTCCCTTGTTGCTGATCGCGATGTCGCGCCACATCGAATATGGGCTCGCCGAAATCCGCGTCATCTCCTGCAGGGCGCGCCCGCCCGCCGGCAACAACGGTGCGTCGTCGCCAAACTCCTCTACCAGAACTGCAGCCAGCGCCGTCGAAATCATTTGTGGCAAATGGCTGATCCAGGCACACAGCCGGTCGTGCTCCGCCGGAGGCAGGATCGCAATGTGCGCCCCAATCTGATCGATCCACCCGGCAAACTCGGCGAATAATCCTTCATTCAAGTTTTGCCCGGGCAGCGGAGTCAAAAACCAGACCGCATTCTTGAACAATTCCGGGTCGGCGTAATCCACGCCGCTCAATTCCTTTCCCGCCATGGGATGCCCGGCCAGGAACCGCTTGCCGGCAGTCTTGCCGAAAACTTTCACCGCCTGTTGCGCAACGGACAGCTTGGTGCTTCCAACATCCGTCAGCAGCGTGCTCGCCGGCAGGGCCGGGCCCAGACGCTGAATCATGTCGACGATGGCCAGCACCGGCGTGGCCAGCACCACCAACTGGCTGCCGCGCACCGCATCTCCAGGATCGGAGAATCCGACATCAATGGCTCCACGCTTGCGCGCCCGGTCGAGAATCCCTTCCCGATCGCATCCCACAATGCGTCCGGCAAACTTGCGCTTGCGCAGCGCCAGCGCAAACGAGCCGCCGATCAGCCCAGTGCCGACAATCGTGATTTGCCGAATGGGCATGAAAATATCTGGCCATTGCGCGATCGTGTGATCGCGTGATTGAAAAAACCTCAAGATGCCAGGGCAATCGCTCAATCACCCGATCGCACAATCACGCAATTCGTCTTCCCACCGCCGGCGCAATGATCCGCAACTCATCCATCAATTTGGAAAACTGCTCTGGAAACAACGACTGTGCCCCATCCGACAGCGCCTTATCCGGATTGCAATGCACTTCGATCAACAGCGCGTCCGCGCCCGCAGCCACCGAGGCTCGCGCCATCGGAGCGACTTTATCCCGGCGACCTGTGCCGTGCGAAGGATCGGCCGTCATCGGCAAATGAGACAACTTGTGAATAATCGGAATTGCCGAAATATCCATCGTGTTGCGCGTGTAAGTCTCGAACGTACGAATGCCCCGTTCGCACAGAATCACGTCGTAGTTTCCGCCCGCCATAATGTACTCGGCCGACAGAAGCAGTTCCTCCAATGTCGCCGCGATCCCGCGTTTCAGCAGCACCGGCTTGCGAACTTTTCCCAACTCGCGCAGCAAGTTGAAATTCTGCATGTTGCGCGCGCCCACCTGCAGAATGTCAACATAGGGCAGCAGCAGGGGGATCTGCGAAATTTCCATGACCTCGCTGATCACCAGAAGCTTGAATTTGTCGCCTGCCTCGCGCAGAAGCTTCAGCGCTTCTTCCCCGTGTCCCTGAAAAGAATAGGGAGAACTGCGCGGCTTGAACGCCCCACCCCGCAAGACTTTTGCGCCCGCCTTCGCCACCGCCTCCGCGGTGCTGAAAAGCTGTTCCCGCGATTCCACCGAGCACGGCCCCGCCATCACCACCACTTCATTTCCGCCAACCTCAATTCCATTCTCCAGCCTGACGACCGTTCCCTCCGGCCGAAAACTTCTTCCTGCCAGCTTATAGGGCGAACTGATGCGGTGAACTTCCTGCACTCCGGGAAGCAATTCCAGGTTGCGGATGTCGAACTCAATGCCCGAGCCGACCGCGCCCAGCACGGTCATCCGGGCGCCGGTGGAGCGATGCACCTCGAAGCCCATCTTCACCAGGTGATCAATCACCTGCTGAATCTGGCCCTCGTCCGCAACTTCCTGCATCGCAACAATCATAAAAACGCCTTTAGCTTTCAGCTCTCAGCCTTCAGCTGCCAGCTTGTCTCTCGGAATTGAGAGCTGAAAGCTGACGCCTGAGAGCTGGGTTAATCATTCACATCCGACTCCAATTCCGTACCGGTTTTCGCGCTATCCTGTCCCGGAAGAATTTCTTTCTTCTGAATATTCCGCATGACGTCCATGATGCGCTCGTAAATCCGCACCAGATCCTGCCCTGAGAGCGGACCGGAATTCACCCCCTGCACATTCTCGAACACCATCCGTTCGCGCTCCGGCTCATAAATTGGCAAGGAAGTGTCGCGTTTGAGCCGGCCAATCTGCTGGGCCGCCCGTGCTCGTTCGCTCAGCAACTCTACCAGCCGCCGGTCGAGCTCATCGATTTTCTTCCGCCAGTCCGCGATGTCCATGAAACTAGCTTTCAGCTTTCAGCTTTCAGCTTTCAGCTTTCAGCTTTCAGCTTTCAGCTTTCAGCTTTCAGCTTTCAGCGGTCAGCTCTCAGCGGTCAGCCGTCAGAAAAAACCCGTACCGGTTCAAGCTGACGGCTGATGGCTGAGAGCTGACAGCTGCCTTACGAATTCTCCCACGGCCGCGGCTTCTCGTCCCCGGTTTTGTTCGACCGTTTCCACAATCGCGCTGCCCACGACTACAGCATCGGCAAACTCACCTACCTGGGCAAATTGCTCCGCGGTTGAAATCCCGAACCCTACGGCGATCGGCAACCTGGTCACGCGCCGCAAACGCTTCACCAGCTTTTTTGCATCGTTCGCCAACTGCTGTCGCGCCCCGGTCACGCCCGTACGCGACACCGCATAAACAAATCCGCGAGACGCCTCCGCAATCCGCTGCAGCCGCTCATCCGGACTGGTCGGCGCCGCCAGAAACACCGGCGCCAGATCGTGCTCTCGCATGGCCCGCAAATATTCTCCGGCTTCCTCCACCGGCAGATCCGTGACGAGCACGCCGTCCACACCCGCATGGCGCGCCACCATGCAGAACTTCTCCATCCCCATGCGCAAAATCGGATTCAAATACGAAAACACGATCAGTCCTGTCGACTGTGCCTGCTGCCGAATTTCCGCAGCCAGCGTAAGCACTTGCCTCAGCGAAGTTCCGTGCTGCAATGCCCGCTCGCTGGCCCTTTGAATCACCGGACCATCGGCCACGGGATCGCTGAACGGCACTCCCAGTTCAATTACATCCGCGCCCGCGTCAATCGCGGCCAGCACAATCTCCCGCGTCGTCGCCAGGTCCGGATCTCCGCAAGTGACATACGCCACCAGTCCCGGCTTGTTGTAAAAAGAAAGAGGCATGAAGAATTAAGTCATTGAGTCATTGAGCCATCGTGAGATTGATTCAGCCGCCGATCTCTCTCGATGATTCAATGAATTATTCCAGTTTCAGGTTCTCCCGCAAAATACCTACATCCTTATCGCCGCGCCCGGAAACGTTGACGATCACCACTTCCGACTTCTTCATCCTGGGAGCGCGCTTCACCACTTCCGCCAGTGCGTGTGCCGACTCCAGCGCCGGAATAATCCCCTCGGTCCGCGCCAGCAAAGTGGTCGCCGCCAGCGCCTCCGCATCCGAAGCCGGAACATACTCGGCCCGCCCAGCATCGCGCAAAGCCGCATGCTCCGGCCCAATCGACGGATAGTCCAGCCCCGCGGAAACCGAATGGGTGCTCGCAATTTGCCCCGCCGCGTCCTGCAGCACGTATGAGTAAGTTCCCTGCAGCACCCCCGGCAGGCCCCCGCGAAAACGCGCCGCATGATCGCCCAGCGCTTCGCTGCGCCCTCCCGCTTCAACCCCGATCAACTGAACTTTCTTATCTTTGATGAATTCGTAGAAAATCCCAATCGCATTCGACCCTCCACCCACGCAGGCGATCACGGCCGCCGGAAGCTTTCCTTCAGCCTTTAGAATCTGCGCTCGCGCTTCGCGTCCAATCACGCGATGAAAATCGCGCACCATCGTCGGATACGGATGCGCCCCCAGCACGCTGCCCAATAAATAATGCGTGGTCCGCACATTCGTGACCCAGTCTCGCATGGCCTCGTTGATCGCGTCCTTCAATGTCCTCGATCCCGACTCCACGCCGCGCACCTCGGCGCCCAGCAAGCGCATGCGAAACACATTCAACTCCTGCCGCCGCATGTCCTCGGTCCCCATGTAGACGACGCATGCAAAACCCAGCAGCGCGCACACAGTCGCCGTAGCCACGCCGTGCTGTCCCGCGCCGGTTTCGGCAATCACGCGGCGCTTCCCCATGCGCTCCACCAGCAAGCCCTGTCCCAGGCAATTGTTGATTTTGTGCGCGCCAGTGTGCAGCAAGTCCTCGCGCTTCAAATAAATCTTTGCCCCGCCTAATTTTTGTGTGAGCCGACGCGCAAAGAACAAGGGCGTCGGGCGGCCAGCATAGGTCGTCAGCAATTCACTCAGGCGCGTCTGAAATTTCTTGTCGCGTTTTGCCTTCTCATACTCGCGCTCCAGTTCTTCCAGCGCCGCCATAAGAGTTTCGGGAACATATCGCCCACCGTAAACGCCAAACCGTCCCGGGGCGCTCGTTTCCTTATGACCTGTCATCCCGAGCAGAGCCCTGTCTTTGCGAAGTAACGGCAAAGCAGAGTCGAGGGAGCTACTTCTGGGCGGGTGCCCCATTTTGACTTTCGTAGCTCGCGAAAGCGTAGCCATCTAACTCACTTTCCGATCGAATTCGCGCACCGCTCTCACAAACGCCCGCACCTTCTCCGGATCTTTTTTCCCAGGCCGCAATTCGACGCCAGAAGCAACATCTACGCCCCAAGGCTTCAAAATTCTGATGGCTTCGCCGACGTTGTCGCTGGTGAGCCCACCCGCTACGACAACCTTCAAGCCTCCTTGCTGCAGCCCTTTCACTGCCGGGAGAGTCTTCTTCCAATCAAAGGGGATACCGGTCCCTCCCGGTTGGCGCCCGCCACCAGAATCCAGAAAGTAGGTATCAAACATCTCGTCGGGCATCCTCTTGGGCATCTCCTCCGGCACGCCGTTCCGCCTACGAAACTGTCCCCGCATCTCCCGGATTTGTGCAAAGTTCGCAACCAACCTTTCGACCTGATGCTGATCTGCAATCAAGGATGTGGCGGAAAGTGTCATAAAAAACTTTCGGAGTTGTGGAAAAAGATTCGCGTCGTACGCGCGCGTTTCCCGAGAAACGGGCAGACCGCCTTGGTTTAGGGAAAAATAGAACTGGGTGCCTGTCAACCCTACCTCTACGAAATTAGTTCCAAACTCAACTCCTGCGCCCGTCACAAACACCCCGACTTTCTCTGTCTCTTCCGGCAGTTTCTTCACAATCTCGCGCGCCGCCTCCACGCTCACGCATCGCGGACTCTTTTCATAAAACACAAATCCCACAGCATCCGCTCCCGCGTCTACCGCGACGAGCGCGTCCTCCAGAGTCGTCATCCCGCAAATTTTTACCCAAGTCATCTCTGCGTTGTCATCCTGAGCAAAGCCAAGGACCTATGCAACGGAAGCCACCACCGGCTCATTGGCGTTCGACCTCGGCACCCGCCACTCGCAACTCAGAACCCGCAACTAAAGCCCGCAGCGCCTCGCCTGGCCGCTCCGCGCGCATCAGCGACTCTCCAATCAAAAACGCCCGATATCCTGCCGCCCGCAACTGCGCAACGTCTGCTCCCGAATGAATCCCGCTCTCGGCCACCCGCACCACATCAGTGGGAAAACTCTCCGCCAGCCGAAACGCCGTCTCCAAATTAACCGTGAAAGTCTTCAAGTCCCGCGAATTCACGCCGATCAAATCGCAGTCCGCCGCCAAAGCCCGACGCAACTCCTCCGCATCATGCACTTCACACAACACATCCAGCCCGCGCGCGCGCGCTCGACCCGCCAGCGTATTCAGTTCGTCGTCAGTCAAGACCGCCACAATCAGCAGCACCGCATCGGCGCAGTGCGCCCGGGCTTCGAGCAACTGAAACTCATCCACAATAAAATCCTTGCGCAGGCAAGGCATTGTCACCGCTGCCGAAGCCACGCCGCAGATTTTCCAAAGAGCCTTGAAAGAACTCTTCATCGGTCAGCACCGAAAGCGCAGCCGCGCCCGCGGCGTCCAACTCCCGGGCCAACTCTTCCACTCGAAAATCCGCCCGGATCAGTCCCTTCGACGGTGAAGCTTTCTTCAGCTCCGCGATCACCGCAACTCCTTCCCGGCTGTGATTCACCAAGGCGTGCCGAAACCCGCGCGGGACATGCCTTTCCGCCCGCAGTTCCAAATCACCCAGATCGGCTCCGCGCTTCGCTTCAGCGACTTTCTGGCGCGTGGCCGCGACGATCTGGTCGAGAAAAGCAGGCATGAGAATGCCTTGGATTATACGGGAAGGTCGGTAAAACGATTGTCAGAACGCTGTCATCTCAGCGGGCCGGCTCGGGCACTCATTCTCCGCGAACTCTGCGGCATTTCTCAGCGCTCTCTGCGATTCAAGGTTCTATGGCGGTTGCAACGAACCCTACTGGCAAATGCTTTCCAGCTCTTTATACGGCTTATCCGTGTGTTCGGGATACTTGATCTGCTTCACCTGCATCCACTGGTCGAGCAGCGTTCCCGCGTCGTGCATGCCCACGTCCGGATCTTCCTGGTACACCGGATCGCTCTCCGCCTCTTCCAGCGTCACCAGCTTGAATCCCTTTTTCTTGAGCAGGTCGAGCGCGTCCGGCAAAATCGTGCTGCTGAAAGCACCCAGGTGCATGAGCAACACATAATTAATCTCGTGCCCGTAGATCAGCTTCGCCTGCGCGCGGCCCAAATCAAGGAAGTCCGACGCCGTGCTCAAGTAACTTGACCGTAGCCACTCGATCGACTTGGCGTCATTCTTAGCGGAGCACTTGGCATAGGCCGAGTTCCACAAGTAGTCCTCCCAGTCGAGAGTCACCTGCGCAATCTTATAACCGTGCGTCTTGAGATAGGCGCGCACTGCCCGCCGCTTCTCTACCGTGTCGCCTTCGTGCAGATACGGATAGCGCAACCAATGCCAGTCTCCTCCCTGCGAAGCCAGTAGTTCCAGCGCCGGTTCGTTCTGCTCGATGTCGCGCTCGAATGCCTCCGGCGCGTTCTGCTCCAGGTCCATGTGCGTGTAAGTATGGTTGCCCACGGGTTCAGCCGCCGCCCACAGTTTGAGCGCTTCTGCCCCGTCCGCGCTGCCCTCAAGTTTTTTCGCGTTCAGGAATCCATACACCGGCGGCACGTGACGCTTCTTCAAAATCGCCAGAGTCTTCTGTGCGATCTCCACCTGAGTCACGCCCGGCGGAAGCCCGCCATTCCGAGGCAGGTCGTCAAATGTGATGGCCAGCTTCTGGGCGGCACACAGCCCGCATAGCGACAACAGCAGAAAGGCAAATCGGCAAGTCGTCCCGGAAATAATTTTCATGCACAAGAGTGTACGGGACTTCACGCGCTCGCGAAAGGACTCACTGGAAGAAAGCGGCGAGCGGCGTCTTTCTCAGCGACCTCTGCGGCAGTTCTCCGCGAACTCTGCGATAAAAGGTTCGGAACACTCACCCGCCCTCCACCGCGCCGGCCGGCACCAAAACCAATATCCGCAAATCCAGCAAAGCATGCGCGACGATCGGGATGACCAAACTCCCGGTCATCAGAAACACCGCACCCAGCGCGAAGCCCAGCGCTGTGGTCGCAACCGCTCCCTTCACGCCTTGATAAATGTGTCCGATCCCGAAAATCACCGCCGCCGCCGCCAGCGCCACCGTCAGCTTGAAATGAAAAGGAAACGTATGCAGGTAACGCAACAGAAATCCCCGGTACAGAACCTCCTCGCAGACTCCTGCCGTAATGCACAATGGCCACCACCACAGCCGCTCCCGCCTGCTCGAAGGAAGAAGATAACTGAGCGATTCAGTGGCTTTGGCGACCTTGGCTCGAATCGTTTCGCTAAAAATAGCCAGGATCGCAGGCAGTGCGAGCCCCACCGCGGCGGCCGCCGCAAATCCAAGTAGAAACGCCTTCCCTCCGGAATCCTTCGTCAGCCAACCAACCTCGCCCGGCACGGTCCGGATGGTGAACAGCGCTCCGAACCCGACCGCCGCCAGCGCAATCAGCGCGCACACCCACTCGACGGCAATAACTTTCCGGTAGAAGCGCACTTTCTTTTCCGGATCCGTGCTCGCTTTCAACCGTGGAATCTCGTACCGATCCCACAGCGGAAAAACGATAACCAGAACGAACACCAGTAAATGCTGCGCCAGCACATTGCCTCCGAACCAGAGAAGTTTTTCCAGGCCCTTACTTCATCCCCAGCGACAAACTCACGCTCTTCCCGTATTCCCGGGCTTTCTCCAGAACTTCAGTTTCATTCACCGTCAGCAGTTTTCGATTGCGCATCACCACACGCCCGCCAATGACCACCGTTTCCACATCGCTGCCCTTCAGAGAGTAGGCAATCTGCGCGTAGACGTCATACATCGGCACCGCGTTCGGCTCTTCCAGGCTGATCAGCACCAGATCCGCTTTCTTCCCTGCCTCCAGCGACCCGATCTCTTTCTGCATGTGCAACGCGCGCGCTCCATCAATTGTCGCCATCTCCACCACCGCCTGAGCCGTCAGCGCCCGCGGATCTAGTTTCGTGATCTTCGCCAGCTTCGCCGCCAGATCCATTTCTTCCATCAGGTCCAGATCATTGTTGCTTCCCGCTGGACCATCCGTTCCCAATCCCACGGCAATGCCGGCCGCCCGCATTTCCGGAACCGGCGACACGCCGCTCGCGATCATCATGTTGCTCGACGGATTGTGGACGCATCCCACCTGCCGTTCCGCCAGCAGCTTGCGGTCTGCTTCGTCCACAAAAATGCAATGCGCTGCCACCACATCCGGTCCCAGCACTCCAATCTTTTCCAGATACTGTACCGGAGACATTCCGTTCTGCTTCTCGCTGTCCGCCCACTCTTTCTTCATCTCCGAAACATGAATCAGGATCGGCGCGTGATATTTCCGCGCCAGGGCCGCGGCATCCTGCAGCGTCTTCTTTGAGCAGGTGTAAATCGAATGCGGAGCTGGAGCCGCCTGAATCAGCGCATCTCCCTGCCAGCGTTTCAAAAAACGCCCGGTGTAAGCCAGCATTTCGGCTTCGCTCTTGTTGTCCGGCGCGGGAAAATCGATGAACGTCTCCCCCAGCACACCGCGCATCCCGGCTGCCTTGGTCTCTTCCGCAACCGCGTCCTCGAAGTAGTACATGTCGGCAAACGTGGTTACGCCCGCGCGAATCTGCTCTGCCGCCGCCAGGCGCGTTCCCCAGCGCACAAACTCCTCGTTCACATTTTTCGCTTCTGCCGGGAAGATGTATTTGTACAGCCAATCGTTCAGCGTGACGTCGTCGTGCAGCCCGCGAAACAACGTCATCGGCACATGCGTGTGCCCGTTGATGAAACCCGGCAGCACCAGCCGGCCCTTCGCATCCATGACCTGGGCCCCCTTGTACTTCGCCTCGACCTCCGCCCGCGGTCCCACCGCCACAATCGAATCCCCGCGGACGGCAACGCTGCCATCTTCAAAGATCGTCCGCTTCTCATCCATCGAGACTACCGTCCCGCCGCTGACGATCAGGTCAACCGATTCCTTGCCGGCCTGCGCAGAGGCGGAGACACACATCAGCGTGAAGACGGCGATCGCCCTCAATATCATTTTTGTTTTCATTAGTTTTAGAGAAGAATCGGACTCTGGGCGCAGTTCGACGCCAAAAGGTTTTGGTGCCATCGAAGGGACTCGAACCCCCACACCGTTGCCGGTACATGGACCTGAACCATGCGCGTCTGCCAATTCCGCCACGATGGCTAGTGGACTTAACTGCAGCGGCGGCCCCAAGGCCGCCGTCAGGAAGACTTACAGTTTCTATTTTACAGTGCGTCCCCAGCCTGTCAAACAAGACGAACCGGCCGCGCCTGATTCCGAACGCCGGACGCCCATCCTACTCGAGCTTCGCGCTCATCGTAACCTTCGCGTTCAGCACTCTCGACACGGGACAACCCTTCTCCGCCGCCTCCGCGCACTTCTGAAACGTAGCGGCATCCGCACCCGGAACTTTTCCCACCACATCAATGTGGCTCTCCGTGATCGTCCAGCCCGCTTCCAGCTTCTCCATGGTGACGGTCACGCTGGTGCTGAGGCTGTCGGCGGTCAGCTTCGCCCCGCCCAATTGTCCTGACAGCGCCATCGTGAAGCACCCTGCATGCGCCGCCGCGATCAACTCCTCCGGATTCGTCCCCGGCGCATTCTCAAACCTGGTGGTAAACGAATACGGAGTCTCCTTCAGCACTCCGCTGGCCGACGACACCGTGCCCTTCCCATCCTTCAGTCCGCCCTTCCACATTGCACTTGCTTTACGCTGCATGATCTTCTCCTGTGTATGATTCCGCGCGGCCATCCGCGCAACATCATTTTCATTGTAGACGGAACTCCGGGTTGGCCGGAAGTCAGACGCCGGATCCGAGCGCCGAAGCCGCTCTTCTCAGTAAAAATCCGAGCAGCTCAAATAAAATCCACACCGCGGGCAGCTCATCTTGCAGCGATTCTCCCTCAACGCAGCCGAGCAATTCGGACAAAACGCTGAAGGGTTCACCCGCTCTCCACTTGTCGTCCCGCTCAAAGCTGTTTCCAGCTTCCCCGGCGCGACTTCTGCTGGCAGCTCTCCCACCTTCTCCCGCGCGACCAAACTCATCCGCGCAACATAACGCCTGCGTTACGTCCCGCACAAGTGCAAATCTTTGCCCGCCCTGCGCTTTTTCAATGTCGCAAAAAACTTTCCTCTTTCCACAGCCAGGTTTGCGCTAGAATAGGCCCTCGTCGAGGATCCGCTAATCCTCAGGGCCCCTGTAACACTGTTTTTCTTTGCCTTCCCCCAGGAGGTAGTTGGATGTACCGGCCGAATTCAAGTTCCCTGGCGGATTCCCATCCGTTCATGGATGTTCAGTCTTTGATCCGTGGCCTTTCTCAGGATTTCGTCACTTCCTTCAATACCGGCAACTACGACCAGTTGGCCGCGCTGTTCGCTCCGGACGGCGTCTTTATGGCTCCGAACCATGAGCCCGCGCACGGTCCCAAGGCCGTAGAGCGGCTGCTGCGCCAGTTTGGCGAGAACGGATACGAGGGCCTCCGCGTCGAGACCACTCGCATCGAATCTTCGGCCGACATGGCCATGGAGATCGGACGCTACTCTGTCGCCATCCGCCAGCCTGACGGCACCACTTCCGCCGACCGCGGCAAGTACCTGAAAGTCTGGCGCCGCCTCGGAGCCTGGCTGATCGTCGCCGACTGCTGGAGCAGCAACCTCGGCGTCCCCCAGCCGCAAGCCGTAGCGCACTAAATTATTTAAGGACTGAATCTCGCGGTCCTCATGACTGTGAGGACCGCAGTGCCCTGTGGCGTGTGGCGCGGACACTCCTGTCCGCCTGCTGCCAGCGAAACAACCTACTGCACCCACTCCTGTCCGCTCTCCAGCATCTCTTCCTCGACGCCAGCAAATATCCGGTCAATCACCGCCGGGGCCTTCCCTCCCCGCAGCAAATGCCACGCCTCGCGATACGCCCCATACTTGTGCCGCCTGCTCGCCGGCGTAAAGTGCAGGCTCAAATTCTTCCTCCCCGTCAACGCATACGGGATGATGTACCACGCGTCCACCGGAATCAGATAGATCGCGAAAAAGTCCACCCTGCCCGCCGCATACTTCTGCCGCTTCGGACCCATCACGTTCAGGCTGTACTCCCCATTCCTCCGCTGATAGATCGTCGACTTCACCTGCACCCGCAGAATCGATCCCGCCCCTTCCACTCCCACGTCATACCGCGACGAATCCCCATAGGGCTTCGAAACCCGCAACCCCTCTCCCGCCGCCCGCGCCATAAAACAAAGCTCCGCCCACTCCCCGCGCTCCTTGCATCCCTTGATCCGCCCACCCGGCCCAAAACTGCTCTTCTTCATAGCCCACCCTCTCCCCATTTCTCGGTCCAAAAAAGCTCGGTCAAACAATTGTTCGGCCCAAAAAAATACGAGGCTCGCCCGAGCCTCACGCATTTCATTGTCATCCTGAGGCGACATCTTTTTTCGTCGCCGAAGGATCTGAGCGAGCCGCGCGAAGCAGCCTGCCCTGAGCTTGACGACGGGGCGCGTTCTTTGCGACGCGATACTCGCGGCCTGGCTCGCTTCCCTATTTCGCTGTCCCTGCCCGCCACACGCTCCCACCATCCCAACCCAATTGTCATGCCGACCCCTGACGCGAAAGCGGCAGGGGGAGGAACCTGCTGTCCGAAGCGCCAATCCAAACGCAGGCGCGCGCCACAATCGGCAAGCTACTCCCAATTGTTTCAATACTTACCACCCCCGCCAAGGTCATCCGTCACACCAAACCACCCTTAGCCTGTGGAAAACCCCATTCTCCTGTGGATCGCCCAGCCTCCTGCAGCAGCCGACGCCTCCTCCGCCAGCATTTCTCGCGCAGGGCCCCAAGTCCCCAGGGCGCAAGCCCCGGGGTAAGGCTGCTGCCGCCTTGCGGCCTTCACAGTACGCAAGCGGAAAACTTGCGCGGCCTGTCGGAACCGTCTGAAAAGCGCGGGCTTGCCGGAAAATCGAACGCTTCGTATCAGGGCACGACTTCAGTCGTGCCGGCAGGCCCCAACAAATGGAACCGAGTCCCGCAGAGCCTGCCCCGAGCAAGCGAAGCGCACCGAAGGGACGACACGCGGCGATACTCACAACCGACCGCCACGAACCCATACACCCCCGTGAAAGAGCGGCGCTTCAGCGCCGCGTTACGCGCCCCCAAGAGAAACGGGCTTCAGCCCCCGTGGGGGTGCCGCGCTCCCCCATAAGATCTTGTCATTCCGAATCGGGCTGAAAGCCCGGTGAGGAACCTGCTTTCCGCCGGACATCACCACGATGAGGGTTCCCCATAGCCTGCCCTGAGCGGAATCGAAGCGTCTCGCGATTTTTGCGAGACACGGGATTCCACGGCCCCATCCCTCTGAGGATTTGGCAAGCGCCACGACCGGGAAGGGCACGACTTCAGTTCTTGAGCCTGCCCCGAGCAAGTAAAGCGCGCCGAAGGGGACGGCACCCGGCGATACTCACAACCGACCGCAACGAACCCATACACCCCCGTGAAAGAGCGGCGCTTCAGCGCCGCGTTACGCGGATCTCCTTTGCGCGGGCTTTAGCCCTGGTGGAATCTCATCCAAACTGAATCTGGAATTCGCCGACGAATATGCATACTCCTCCGCCCGCGCCACCAACCCGGCCCGAACCGGATTCATACGAATATACCCACGATGTATCCCATAATCCGCCTCATCGCGAATCCGATGGTTCGTAAAGCTCTCCTGCCAGATCGCGCCCTTCGATCGAGTGCCCAGCCGAAACGAAAACCCGCCCTTGATGAATTGCATCGCGCGCTCCAGTGAAATCTCCGGCGCGGGACTAAGAAGCACATGCACGTGGTCGGGCATGATCACGAACTCGTGCAGCAAGAATTTACCCAAGCTACGGTAATGCGACAAGACGTCGATCAGGAGCTCCGCCGTTCGTGCATCCCGAAAGATTGGCCGGCGTTGCGCTGTAATCGTTGTGACGAAAAACGTGCGTTCGGTGTCCATGACCCGGAATCGTAGAGTCCGGGGAGAGCTTGGATAGGTGATGGTCGTCACAAGCAGCGTTTTTTCATTCTCAAAACGGGAAGAGTTAAGGATGACGCATTCAGCGAACGTGTAAACAACGTGGAAGAGCGGCGCAGGCAGCGAATCAGGAAGGCCCGACTTCTGGAAGGAAGACATGCTGCCGCTGACGCATGACTCTTCGCGGACTCATGCAGTTCCGTGGAAGAGCGGCGCTTCAGCGCCGCGTAAGCGCACGCAGGAGAAACGGGCTTCAGCCCCCGTGGACGCACCCAGAACGACCACAGGGGCTTAAAGCCCAAATCCGTCGTCGCCCCTCACGCGGCCCTGAAAGGGCCGCTCTTCCACGGCGGCGCAGGCAACGAATCAAGAAGGCCCGACTCCAGAAAGAAGGACATGTCTTTACGAACGCGTGAGCTCTTCACGGACTCATGCAGTCCGTGGAAGAGCGGCGCTTCAGCGCCGCGTAAGCGCACGCAGGAGAAACGGGCTTCAGCCCCCGTGGACGCACCCAGAACGACCACAGGGGCTTAAAGCCCAAATCCGTCGTCGCCCCTCACGCGGCCCTGAAAGGGCCGCTCTTCCACGGCGGCGCAGGCAGCGAATTGAGAAGGCCCAACTCGCGGCAAGAGAGGACATGTCTTTACGAACGCACGAACTCTTCACGGACTCACGCAGTTCCGTGAAAGAGCGGCGCTTCAGCGCCGCGTAAGCGCGCGCAGGAGAAGCGGGCTTTAGCCCCCGTGGACGCGCCCAGAACGACCACAGGGGCTAAAGCCCAAATCCGTCGTCGTCCCTCACGCGGCCCTGAAAGGGCCGCTCTTCCACGGCGGCGCGGGCAGCGAATTGAGAAGGCCCAACTCGCAGCAAGAGGGACATGTCTTTACGAACGCACGAACTCTTCACGGACTCACGCAGTTCCGTGAAAGAGCGGCGCTTCAGCGCCGCGTAAGCGCGCGCAGGAGAAGCGGGCTTTAGCCCCCGTGGACGCGCCCAGAACGACCACAGGGGCTAAAGCCCAAATCCGTCGTCGTCCCTCACGCGGCCCTGAAAGGGCCGCTCTTCCACGGCGGCGCGGGCAGCGAATTGAGAAGGCCCGACTCGCAGGAAGAAGGACATGTCTTCACGAACGCATGACTCTTCACGGACTCATGCAGTTCCGTGAAAGAGCGGCGCTTCAGCGCCGCGTAAGCGCCCGCAGGAGAAACGGGCTTTAGCCCTCGTGGACGCGCCCAGAACGACCACAGGGGCTAAAGCCCAAATCCGTCGTCGTCCCTTACGCGGCCCTGAAAGGGCCGCTCTTCCACGGCGGCGCGGGCAACGAATCAAGAAGGCGCGACTCCAGGAAGCGGCCTCTCACCCCCGGAGGAGATGCAGGCCTACTCGATGCACTCCACGGCGCGATCTTCAGCGAGGTCTGGGTCGACGCGGTCACCGGTGAGACCCGCGTCCACCGTCTCCTCGGCTCCTACGACTGCGGCCGCATCATCAATCCCAAGACCGCCGCGAGCCAGTTCCGCGGCGGGATCGTCCGTGGGAATCGCCTCGCGCACGCTCATGGAAGAGACCGAGTTCGACGAGGCGGACCGGACGGTCGTCGAACCCGAGCCTTCCGCGGAGTTACCACGTGCCCGTCCACATGGACGTGCCCACCATCGAGGTGATGGACCGATATCCCCGACCCGTACGCCCCGGCGGGCGCGCGCGGATCGGCGAGATCGGGATCACCGGCGTGGCCGCGGCGATCACCAACGCGATCTACAACGCGACCGGCCGACGCGTGCGCGACCTCCCGATCACCCTGGACAAGTTGCTCTGCGGGGCCCTGCGCACCCCAGCGCCCGACGTCGTGAAGGTGGGCGGCCTCGAGCCGCGAGGTACGGTTCTGGAAATGCCCACCGAGGCACCCCTCTCGACGCTCGCGGTCACCATCGCCGATGGCGGCCGACTTCGACAGCGGCGGCGACTGGACCGGCCGCGCGCTCGACTGACCCAGCTCGGCTTGGACCCTCGGCACGCGCTCGAGGCGGCCGATCGCGCTCGCCGCCGGCATCGCCGCCGGGTCCGTCGCACTGGTCGGATTCGGTGCCGACAGCGTGATCGCGGCCGGCGCCGGCCTCGTGTGCTGTGGCTGTGGTCGGCGACCGCTCAGATCGCCAGCGCGCCGAGCGACGCGCTCAGCAGCTGATCGGCGCGTCGTTCGTCATTCTCGCGGTGTACGTCGGCGATCGAGTCAGCTCCGCGACCTGCTCGGCGGGACTTCACCCGGCGGTCGCTGGGCCGGCGTCGCGCTTGCCGCGGTCACCCTCGTTCTGATGCCGCCCCTGGCCGCCGCGAAGCGGAACATGGGGGTCGCGCTGGGCTTCTCAGCGACCACCAGCAAGACCGCCAGACGATGCTCTGCGCCTACCTGTCGGCGGCCCTGCTCGTGGGCCTGCTCGCCAACGCTCTCGCTGGATGGTGGTGGGCCGATCCGGCAGTCGGGCTCTTGATCGCAGCGGTCGCGCTCCATGGAAGCCGCCAACGCCTGGCGCGGCGAGAGCTGCACCTGCTGTTAGGCGGAGGCGAACAAGCGGTCACAGTCAGTCGCGCTCCTCACCACGGGGCCCGGCGATTTCGCGTTTGCTAGCCGTGTGTCCGTTGTTTGGGCCGCGGCGCGATGACCTGGATCTCGGCGGCGGTCGCGCGCCGCAGCCGCTCTGCGGCAGGGTGACCTGGTGCTCGCATCGGCCGACGTCGCGCGGGGAGCAGCACCAGGTCGAAGCGGCCGGCCGCGGCGAATTCGTCCAGCGACGGCGGGACGCGGTCGGTCAGCAACTCGTACGAGGCGCGAGCGCCGAACTCCTCGAGCCACGCGCGTGCGTGATCCAGGTCTCCGGCAACCGAGTCCTGGATGGCGAGGTTGTAGTCGCGGGCCAGAGTTCCCGCACCGCGCACCCGACATACCCTGCGGAGCCACGCCCACGACGGTGAGCGTGGCGCCCTCACGCTCGACGAGATCCCGAGCAAGCTCGAGCGCCGCCGCGCCGCTGCGCCCGGGCTCAAACACGACCAGCATTCGCTTGCCGTCCATCGCGTACGCCCCAACGGTACTCGCAGGCCACACGACGCCGCATCAGACCGCTGCGCTCTCGAGCGAACTATCCGCGCCGCAGCCGGATCTCCTCGGCGCCGGGATTGATGCACAGCTCAACGTCATGCGATTGGGATGAGGCTCGTCCGACTCGCGTCGGCGATTATCTTCACGAGTGTTCACAAGTCATGCCGGTTCAAGGACACCCAGATCCGCGGATCCACGACCTCTCCGCGGGCGCAGGCATCTGTTGATGCTCGAGTTCGGGTCGCGCCGAGTTCGATGATCCGAAGCTCGAGTACCGTAGGTTGTTCTCCGAGCTGCTGGGCACGTTCATGCTCGTGCTGGTCGCCGCCGGTGGCGGGATCCTTCACGCCAAGGGCCAGATCAGCCTCGCGGCCGCGGTGGTCGCGCCGGGTTTGATGGTGCTGGCGATCATCCTGTTCATGGGCGCGGTCTCGGCGCGCACCTCAACCCAGCGGTGTCGCTGGCGTTCGCGGTGCGCGGTGATTTCGCTGGAGGCGGGTGCCGGGCTACATCATCGTCCAGCTGCTCGGCGCGACGCTGGCGTGCCTGTTCCTGCTCGCCGTGTTCGGCAACGTCGAGCACCTCGGCGCGACGCTGCCCGGGCCCGGCTACCACAACTGGCAGGCGTTCCTGATGGAGATCGCGCTGACCGCCGGACTGCTCAGCGTCATCCTCGGCACCGCCTCGGCGGCGCAGAACGTCGGCACGATCGGCGCGCTCGGCGTCGGCGGCTACATCGCGCTGGCCGGTCTGTGGGCGGCGCCGGTAAGCGGCATCTCGATGAACCCGGCGCGGTCGTTCGGCCCGGCGCTCGTCAGCGGCGACTGGACCGCCTACTGGGTATACGTCGCCGGGCCGCTGATCGGCGCGGCGATCGCGGTCGGGTGCGCGATCATCCTGCGCGGCCGTGGTGGTGACCCGATCTCCCACGCCGCCGGGTCCGGCGTGCTGACCCCGGGCCGGTTGGCGGAGAAAAACGAGGCTCTCGCAGCAGATCGACGACGGCAAGGTCATGCCGCCCGGACTCGATCAGACGAGCGCACCCGGGGGCCCGTGACCCGGGACAGCCGCCACCTCATGTGCGTGAACACTGTAGAGACCCACGGCGTCGTGAACGATGCGGTCTCGGGCAGCGCCACCGTGCGGTGGGACGTGAGCGCGGAGTCGTTCGCGGCTGCCAATGGCGCAGGCCGCGCTCACGTTCGCCTCTGCCCGCCACGCGAATCAGTACCGCGAGACCGACAACGCGCCCTTCATCACCCATCCGATCGAGGTCGGCCGCTGCTGCACAGGGATGGGCAGCCAGAGGAAGTCGTCGCCGCCGGCCTGCTTCATGACACGCTCGAGAAGACCCGAACCACTGGAGCGGAGCTTCAACGCCGGTTCGGAGTCCGCATTGCGAGGCTCGTCGAGTCAGTCTCAGACGATCCATCGATCTGCGACTACGAGGCGCGCAAGCGCGAGCTGCGCGATCGCGTAGCGCACGCCGGCTCCAACACGGTCGCGATCTTCGCCGCGGACAAGACCGCCAAGGTCCGAGAGCTCGCGCTGTTGGCAACCTCGCGCTCTCACGACACCACGACCCGCGCCAAGCTCGCGCATTACGGGGCGAGCCTCGAGATGCTCCGCAGAGTTGCCGAGAACAGCGCCCTCGTCGATCTTCTCGACGCCGAGCTCAACGGCCTCCTTAGCGGCGTCGCCCGCGGCTCATCCGGCGCCGCGAGCGACTCATAGCGTCCGAGGCGGTCGTCGGCGCGATCCATGGAGGAGCCCGCGTGTCGGTGAGCGGAACCGCGCCCGCCTCCCCGCGACGCGCTGGCGGGCGCGACGCGCGAGACTCTTCCCATGCGACCAGAATCCGATCCATGCCAGTGACGATCCCGAGGTGGTGCGGCAACTGATCCGCGAGAACCCGTGGTGCACGCTCGTGAGCAGCAACGCCGGCGAGCTTGTCGCATCGCACTATCCGGTCCTCCTGGATGAGGCATCGGATGATTTGGCGATGCTGACCCATGTCGGGCGGCCCGATGAAAAGGTCCATGGACTCGGCGAGCGGCAGATCCTGGTGATCGTCCAGGGGCGCCATGGGTACATCAGTCCAAGTTGGTATGAGCCGGGGACGACGCCCGCCCCGACCTGGAACTTCAGCGTGGCCCACTGCTATGGGGTCCCCGAGATCCTCGATGCCGACGAGAACATGCGAGTGCTCACGCGGCTCGTGGAGCATTTCGAGCGCCACGTCGAGCGGCCGCTGTTCCTGGACCCGGATTGGGGTGCGCAACTCGCCAGGGGAACGGTCGGGCTGCGCATCCCCATCACGCGTTTCGTGTGCAAGATCAAGCTCAGCCACGACAAGAGCCTGGAGAACCAGCACCGCGTGATCGCTGCGTTACGCGAGCCGGGTCCCTACCACCATCCCGATCTTGCCGACGACATGGAGCGCTCGATCGCCGATTGACGGGTGGCGCGCGTTCTTAGACTGCCCTGCCGGAGGGTTGATGTGTCCAGCGCCGCCGCCGACCTGAGCGTGAGCATCCGACGACCGGGACGTGCGCACGGCCCTCGCGCTGCGCGATGGCCGACGTGCCGCCCAAGGACTCCCGGTTGACCAGGAGCCCGGTCGACCGCGAGCGGGTGGTGCGCACGCTGACCTTCTGGCTGCGTCCCGCCTTCGTGCTACGCGTTCTGAACCGGTCTCAGCTCATCGCCGGCTTCGACCGGGCGATGGCGCTGGCATCGAGCGCGCTCACGGCGCTGATTCCAATCGCGATCCTCGCCGGCGCGCTGCTGCCGCATGTCCAGGCCGAGGGCGCGGCCCACTGGTTGATCGATCGGTATGCCTTGACCGGTGCGGGCGCCGAGGCGGTCACGAACGCGCTCGCGCCGTCGGCGGGGACGAACAACGGCATCGGCGTGATCAGCGCGTTGCTGCTGGTGATCGCCGTGCTCAGTTTCGCCCGCGGCGTGCAACGGCTGTTCGAGCGCACCTGGGAGTTGCCGCCGTTGAGTGTACGCAACACGTTCAACGATCTGCTGTGGATCGCAGGGCTGATCGGCTACCTGGTGCTCAGTGGTGTGGCGCACCGAGCGATTGGCAGCAGTCGAGTCCAGATCGGGGCGAACCTGCTGTTGACGCCTCTGACCGCGATCTTCCTGGCCTGGAGCGGCAGTGTGCTGAGCGCGAGTCGGATCGCGCTCAGGAGTCTCGTCCCGTTCGCGATCGTCGCTGGGCTCTGGCGCTCGGCGTTTACTTCGCCGGCGCGGGGGTGTATCTGCCGCACCTGTTCAGCTCCTATGCGAGTCGTTACGGGGCGATCGGGGCTGTGTTGGCGATGATCTCGGCGCTGTTCGGCTTGATGGTCGTCCTTGTTGCCTCCGCGGCGGTCGGACGCGAGGTGGTCGACGAACTCGACCGGATACGCAGCGGTGCGCGACCACCCGATGACGAGGTGCGCCGTGAGTGGGACGCACTCATCCGCGAGACGCGCTCGCGATGGCAGACCCTGCGCGAGCACGTCGATCGGATCCGTGGGAACCGACCGCGTCCTCCGGACGGTTCAGCCGAGCCCTGAGATCCCCCTGCCGATCAGAACGACCCCGAACAGCCCGACTATCGCGGCGACACCAGCGAGCTTGTTGGTCTGCATCCAGCGGGAAAAGCGACCGACGCGTACGGCGGTTCCGTCGCGGTCGATCGTGTAGCCCGCGATCGGAACCTCGATCAGAACGAACTTGATCAGCGCGAAAACGACCATCACGCCACCGGCTGCCACCAGCCCGTAGCCGTTTCTGGCGAGCCGCCCGAGCAGCGAGAAGGTCGAAGGGACCGGGCACGGCGAGCAGCGCGCCAACCACGCACGCGAACACAATCGAGCCTTCGCCGAGGGATCGCTCCGCTCGTGCTCGCGTCCTGGCAACGGCCGCCGAGCCCGGCATCGCGCGCCGCCGTGGCCGGCTCGGCGTCGACCGCACCCGATCGAACAGCTCCCGCCCGCGGCGCGTCGTCATCAGAACCGTGACGCACACGGCAATCACGCCGACCGTTAGATAAGCCGCCGGTCCGAGGCGGTCGGGAGCTCGTCCCGGCGATGCTCCGCCGCGACTGGAACACGCCGAAGATGAGAACGCTGCTGCCGACGCTCACCGACAGGCTGGCGAGATAGCAGCCCCACAGAAGCGGCTGCGGATTCCGGCGCGTGAGAATGATCAGGACGACCGCGAGCAGTTGCGGATACACGGCGGCGGCCAGCGCCAGCAGAATGATCGAACCCACGTTGCCGCCCCTCCCAGGGACGTCTCGCGTACGGGAATCGGGGTGGGGCGCATCGACTTCGCCGCCAACACTAACCCACCGCTCCGTCGGAACCCGCGCATCGCAAATCTGCATCGC
>CAWAYF010000003.1:0-113473 GCA_963786135.1 uncultured Verrucomicrobiae bacterium
GTGCAAGAGCTGCCAACACCGGTATCCGAAACCGTTGACGCGTTGATGGATCGGGCGCGGGATTGTCGGGCTAAGCTTGGATACGAAACGGCGTTGCGTGAGTGTCGAATGGAAACGCAAACCACAGACGCCCTATCCGTTGTCGATCAAGTAACGCATAACATTGCCACTGGTAACGCGGCCGAAGCCGGAACCAGGGTAAGTGAATTCCTCAAAAATAATCCAGAGGCTCCCGGTGAGAGTCGAAAAAACCTATGGGGTTATCTAGCTTCCGTGCGGTCATCGTGTAGCCGGTCGGAGAAGGATGCCGATGTCCATTTGCAACAGGCGCAATTATTCGTTTCGGCGGGCAAAATAGGCGATGCGATCCGCGAATATCAGGAGGCGCTCCGAATATTCCCAACTCCGGCGACTGCGGAGAAAATCCGTCGGCTTCAGGAAAACAGCCTCGGATTGTGAAGAAACAATATTTCTTCGGTTATTTGTTTGTTGGCGGTGCCAAGATATTTGCGCTCCTGGTGATCGCGGCCGGCATCGGATTTTGCCTGCTCCAATATTCTCAAGCCAAGACCGCGACGGCGGCGGTGGCTTATCAGCCTTCCCAAAAGCTGCAACAAGCGCTTCGAAAATTACAGGAGGCCGTTTCCACAACGGTAGAAATCGTCGACTCGTTCGACAAAGACAACGAAACAACGCAACCGACAGTCGAGCCGCCGGCAGTTCCCGCAGTAATTGAGTCGAACGATGACTTCGGGCGCGTCGGTGAAGAATTGCTTCGAATAAATCAGGACCGACAAGATTTGAAGCAATCGGTCGTGAATCGCTTTGAAGCGTCGGTCGCGAGTATTGAAGAAAAGCTCCGCACCTACGCGGCGAGCTTGGATTCCTCACGGACCATAAGCGCGCCAGCAACTGCTCCGAGTCCCGCCATCGCGGCGGTTTTGGCCGCCCCGCCGCGGCAACAAGATACTCTTTTGGTACTCACCAAAGCTGGCGGCGGGGGATATTAAGGACCGCAAAGCGAGCCTGGCTCGGCGAAAAGAATTCATCAAATTTCTCGAGAGCAAAGCCGAGAATGCCGAGAATCGAGCGATACTTAACGAGGCGGCAAATCAAATGGATCAGCTGAGCAAGCTGCTCCCGGAGAAAATTGAAACACCGGTCGCTTCTCAATTAAACTCCGCTTTCCCGACGAACGAGCCTGCCGCGGACCAGGGCGGTACAGTTTCGCTCTCCGAGCGCGTTGCCGGTCAACTTGAGCAGCTTCGCAACGAAGTCAGGCAGGCGTTGCTTACTTCATGGAAACTTGATGACGCTTTCGATCAAGCCAATGAACTGACTTCGGTTGAGCGCGAGAAATGCCGGGTTGCCACGCTGACTCAACAAGGCATCTGGTTGTCGGCTGGGTCGAAAATGCTGCCTGGGCTGTTTGTGGCAGTTTTGCTGAGTTTTCTCATTCTTGTCTTTGCCGATCTCGTCCGCACCCTTCTTGATACCGCAGCGAATACCGGGACCGTCGCGGACGCGGTTAACGCCCTTCGAGGATCGTTTATGACTGGAGCCTCCTCGCCAAGCGAATCGATCTTCGAAGTCGCGAACAAGGAAGATAAGCACATCGTGGAAGACGAAGAGACGCCGGTCGCAGGCGGATCCTGAAACGATTTCAAAATTTGTCGAGTATGGGCCAGACTTCACAGAGAAAAACTGGGAGCACTACAAAACCGGATTCATCATACAGACCCCAGCGTATGGTTTAGTCATGCTGGACAAAGTGGACGAAGATTTGGAGCTTCTCGGTCGGGCCACACAAGGCATCTAACCAATCGATGAAGCCAACGGCCCCTTGGCGAATAATTACGAGGGTGTTTGCCATTGGCCCCGCGTTGGCTTATCTCTTTCTCGTTAGCCCCTTGGTGAAGCCGAAATTCCATCATCACTCTTGCCCCGTTTGCGGGCATCGCGTGAGTTGGTGGCGTCTTTACGCCCGACCTTGGATTTGGGCACATTGGCGGTGCCCATCATGTGGCACATCGCTACGCTTCGACATAAGCTTCCGTTGGTTGGTCGCCCTTTTGGGCATAGCTTTTGTGTTCTACGCCATTCACCGACATTTCCACCCGCGCTGGTATGTGCTTTTCTTTCTCGGTGCGGCCATCCTGTTACAGGTTAATCGCATTGCTGTTGCGAAGCCGTCGGACGAGAGCGAGCGGCAGCACAATTCGCCTGAGCCTCCTAAGGAGGCCTAACCAATCGATGAAGCCAACCCAGCACTTTGTGGTAACTCTTGGCTCGATGCGCACACCGATTTTCAAAGTGCTGGGTGGCTTATCTCTTTCTCGTTAGGTCTACGCGTGCCTTATCAGTGCTGTTCGCTGCAGCGCTCCTTCAAGCCTGAGCATTGCGCGAGGAACGCGCTTATCAGATTGCACCAGCCAAGCGGGGCGATGCCACAAAGGTGCAGCACATTTTACGCGATATCGCGAGACAGACGGGTCTGCCTGACACTCCACAGGGCGGCGGAATGCCGGAGATCCTCGCTTTTCACCAGAGCACCAACGTTCTGCTGCGAGCCTACGTTTCTTCCGAAAAGATTGAAATGTTCCTGAGTCGCAGCGATTGGCCACCGCCGGAAGCGTTCAAAAAGGCGGAAGAAATGACTAGCGCCCGCTCTGTCAGCGGCTTTTGGTCAGCGCTTGAGTATCCGAAGGACCTGTCGATCCATCAGATTACTGTGAACTAACCGACCTAACCAAGCGCGGGAGCGAACCGCCGCCCGGCGTAAAAAGAAACGTTGAGATGTTGAGTCGGTTAGTAGTTGAGACGAGAATTTGCGCTCCAGGCGGCGGTCGCTCAGCTTGTTCTCGTTAGATGCTGCCGCATGCCACAGAGATTCGCCGCGAAGTGGTTCGCATTGTTGTCCACGCAGTTGGCGTTGTGCTCTCCGTTCCATTCATTGTCTACGCCGCGATCTCCTGGAGAGATCACGGTTTTCCTATTTCGGTCGGCCACTACGTTCTCCCGTGGGACGATGGCTCATTTTGGGCACTCGTCATCGGTCTGGTTCTGCTCGTATATTGCTGCTGCGCGATAGTCAGAGCGGCTACTGATGCACGTGACATGGCACACGATGACGATGATGGCGACCAACGCATCTAACCAAGCGATGAAGCGAATCGCCCATTTCGTACCCGTTCAGATTTCGTCGGAATCAAAGTGTATCCGCCGCAGTTCACACCTGTCGTCGGGCGGTGGCTTATCTCTGTCTCGTTAGATGCCTGGTCACGGCTTCAAGGTCCCGGAACATATGCTGCCGTATCGCAGCCAGTTGTCAGACGCAGAGAAAAAGCTCTTTGTGCGATCTTGGTTCTGCATTACGCGCCGTTCTGTGATCGCGTGGATTACTTTCCTTATTTCGATTCCTTTCGTGTATGTAGTGCTCGCCAGGCATCTTCTGTGGCAGCTCTTTCACTCGCATTATCTCGATCCATTCTCAGCGCTTTGGTGCGGCGTCGCTTCGGTTATCATTGCCAGCGTCTTTGCTTTTCTTACCACGCGTCACAAAATCTCCGTGTTGATCCGAGAGCATCTAACCAAACGATGAAGCCAACGCGCCCTTTGCAAGAAAACCTCAGTGAGTTTGCCACGACACCCTCGCGTGGCTTATCTCTTTCTCGTTAGACGAATTGAAGCGCGACGTTTTCGATTTTCACATCTCTCTCGATCGCTATGCGTTGGTCCCTCGCGAGATCTATCCCAACGTGCGGACTACATCTACGGCGATGTTCGCGAGGATCGGTTTCGGTTGTGGCCTGATCGCGATCAAAGGGTCCCTCGATGCGAGTGTCTACATCGATCCGGTGGACTTGGGATCCGAGAGGATGCACCCGAAACCGTCGCGTCAGATGTTCTAGATGCAGGGAGCGGACACCATCGGCCTCCCGTGATCGGAATTTTCCGATCACGCCGGGGCGGTGTCTTACGAACGCGGTTTTCCCATGGCCGACGATAGGGGGACATTGGGATGTTTCCTATTTTCGTCCTATGATGAGTGAAGTACATACGCCTAACCAATCGCTGCAGCCAACCGCGAGCCGTTGTGCGGCAATGATGAATTAAAAATTATGAATTATGAAGTGGAACCAATGTTCGCTCTCGCTCAGCTTTTTCTCGTTAGGCGTCGCTTACGCTCGCTGAAACAAAACACAAATAATGCAAACACATATCGGTTCAGCAACGTTGCGATGGCTCTCTAATTCACCGACCTTCCGCACCTCATGAAAATCTTTAGCCTGTCCCATCTGCTTGAGCTGGCGAAGGAACTCCCGGACCCCAACGAGTTTATCAGTGCTGAGCGGAATCGCAGTTCGGTGTTTCGCATTCCAGTTCCCGATTGGGATGCCGTTCGGGATGCAGATCATCCCGATCGCGAGTTTGACGCACATGAGAACGCTTACGTCGAGTTCGAGATCGTCCAATGGAAGAACACCAAAGGTGTCAGTGCGCCGCGCTGGGTGTTGCGAGGCTTAGTCGCTATGTGAGTCATGCGCGTCAGTCCCGATAGTCCCGCAACGCCTAACCATGCGATGGAGCCAACGGCCCCTGGGCGAAATAACTTCAACCGGTTTGCCACCGACCCCGCCCGTGGCTTATCTCTTTCTCGTTAGATGAAGAATCCGCAGCCGTGGGCGGTTGTGGTGTTCATGCTTGGTTTACATTAGTGTTCCAACGTGCCAGCCGGTATTCTTTTTGGATCCAGCTGCTCCAAGTTCCAGAGTATCGCTTCCTGCCTGATTCAGGGGTGGAATGGCAGATGGAAAGCCGTCCGGTTTTCTTTGGTGTCCGCGAGACGCAAACTGGTTGTACACAAACGTTCAACCATTTCCTCCGACTTATCGCTGGCTGTTTCGGGCCCCGGAATGGATTCGCGCTTTCTGACCCGACCCTTTTTTTATCGGCAAGCTCCAGGACATGACTCGGGCACTGCATTTCGTTGGTAGCAGTGCATGCTTACTGTTCTTTTTTTACTTCTTCATCTAACCAAGCGATGAAGCGAATCTCACCATCGGCAAGAAATTTTCGTTTTTCGTGACTAAACGACGTGTTTATCTATGCGCGCGTTGACCGTTGCAATGTTGTTCTTGTTGGCTTAGCGCATCGCTGGCTTTTCCGCAGATGGAAGACATGGAGAAGTACACGCAGTGGATCACGGGCGACATGTTGCTGTGGGATGGCGTCCTCGCGTTGCGCAGATAAACCGGTGCAAGACAAATCGGCACCGGAGGGATGTGGTCGTATGTTGGTCGGGACCGACAAGAGATGGCGTGAACACAATGGGCTCCTCTTTGTCTTATGTGCGTGCAGTAGAGGCGAAAGTTAAAGGTTCGCCTTTTGATGGCGTGCTTTGGCAAAAAGCTTTCCACATCTTTTTCCGGGCCGTAGCTAGAAGCTTCCTTCTGTGCAGTTCATCGTTTGGAAAATCCATATGCCAACAGATCCGGACGATTTGCCACCGGGAGGAAGATTATCTTGGCCCAAAAGACAAAGTACTTGGCTATAAAGTTGTCATACCAAAATAGATCTAACCAAGCGATGAAGCCAACAGCCCCCTCGCCAAATGACTTCGGCGTGTTTGCCACGACACCCTGCCATGGCTTATCTCTTTCTCGTTAGGCCTAAAAAGCCATGCGGCATCTCCTCACCGCCATTAACGCCTCGGTTGCTCAGCAGAACTGGTATGCAGCGCTTGGCGTAACGCTTGCATTGCCTGATATCTGCGGATGGCTTGAAGACCCGTCGGCGTCCACCCAAGACCGCTACGTCTCTTGGTTCGATCGCTTCGTTGCGGCGAACTACGAGGGCTTCTTTCTCAAAGGACGAGATTGTTATGCTCTGCGCTGCGCCTTTTTACACGAAGGACGCGATGAGATCGTCACGCAGCGAGCGCGCGAGGTGCTGGACCGCTTTCAATTCACCGTGGCGCCTGGACCGGGCTTGACGATCCACTGCAATCGATTCGGTTCGAAGCTTCAATTGCAGGTAGACATCTTTTGCTCCGAGTTCGTTACTGGCGGCGAAGCGTGGCTTCAGCAAGTCAGCTCGCGTCCCGACGTACAGGCGCGCATGCTTTCACTGCTACATATCTACGATGTCAATGGCCATGCGCTATCATGAAGGGCCTAACCAACCGATGAAGCCAGGGATTTCCAGCAAGCCCCCAAAACGTGCATAAGCACTCGAAACAGGATGTGCGCCCCGTCGGACGAACCGTCCTATTGTGGAGTGCCAAAAGTGTCCAAGCAAGCCTCCAAATTTAAAGCGCGCCCGAGAGGATTCGAACCACTAACCTTCTGATCCGTAGTCAGATGCTCTATCCAGTTGAGCTACGGGCGCCCGTAAAGAAGAGCCGCTAATTTGCGGAGGAAGCGCAAACCGTCAAACAGCTGTGATCAGGACACTGGTCAGTGATCAGTTGGAGACGGGTGCGGCTTTTTACTGTTCACTGGTCACCGGTCACTGTTCACTTCTAGCGATGACAATCTTTGTCGGATGCGGGTTTGCGGCGAAATATCTTCAGGGCGGCGGCAATTTCTCCGTTCCGCTGCAATGGATGCTCGGGTTGCGTCGTCTAAAACAAGACGCGATCTGGCTCGAGCACATGCCGAGCGAAGGAAACTCGCGCGACGACCAGCGAAAGATCGACAATTTCCAGCGACAGTTGCGAGCGCACGGCCTCGGCGGCCGGTATTGTTTGCTCTACCACGAGAAGCCAGAGAGTGCGCACGATCTCGACGCGCTCCATTGCGTTGGAATGTCGCAGCGCGAGCTGCTTGATCGACTCGCCGGACCAAACACAATCCTGAATCTCAGTTATTCGATCCATCCGCCATTGCTCTTGAAATTCGAGCGACGCATTTTCTGCGATCTCGACCCTAGCGAGATCATGTACTGGATGACCAAGATGGAACTGGGCCAATCGTCGCATCACGAATTCTGGACGATTGGGCTCAACGTGAAATGCCGCCGACTGCCTGTTGCCAAAATCGAATTTGAAATGGAAAACTTTTTTTCCGTTGGTCGATACCAAGTTGTATCAGCCGCGGCCGCAGCCGCGGTCCCGGAAGTTCACCACAATTGGACAATGGTATTGGAGCGGCGCGGTGGAAGTGGCCGGCGAGTATCCCGATCTGTCGAAGAAACAGGCGTTTGAAAAATACCTCGATCTGCCGAAGCGGGTGCCGAAAGCGCGAGTTCGAATTGGCGATGCACATGAATCCGGATGATCCCGAGCGGAAGCGCGTGCAGGAGCACGGCTGGCGACTTGCCGATCCACATACACTTGCGCGCACGCCGAAGAAATATCGTAACTACCTGGCAAACGCACTGGGCGAATTTACGGCCATCAAAGGCGTGGACGTGAGCTGGCAAACCGGCTGGCTGAGCGACCGGGCCGCGGCATTCCTCGCGACCGGCCGACCGGTAATTACCGAGAACAGCGGAGCGGCAAAATATCTTACCCGCCAAGAGCGGCTTCAATTTCGTTGGCGACCTGGACGGTGCCGTCGCTGCCGTTGAAGGTGTCCTGGCAAACTGGCCTCACCGTTCGCGCGAAGCCCGCGCGTGCGCGATCGAAGTCTTCGATTCGGTGAAAAATCTCAAGAAGATCATTGGTATGTGAAGGGTGGATTGGCTTCTGCTAAGGCGATACGATTGGCGCTGGAGAGCGCTAACGATCAACGCGTTCGGAGAACGCGCTCCACCCCATTTAGCCATTGCAAAACGATTTTCGGGTGTTACTCGTTGTCCCGTTATGCCCGATTTGATGAAAGCTCCCGAGCTGAAAGAGCGCATGAAACGCATCCCGGAGTGGGAACTGGAGAAGAAGCACATCGAACGCACTTTTGAGTTCGATGATTTCGCGGACGCTATCGATTTCGTGAATGCAGTGGGCGAGGTTGCCGAAGAAGAAGAGCATCATCCCGACATCGATATTCGTTACAACAAAGTGCGTCTGCTGCTTTCGACCCATAGCAAGGGCGGCCTGACAGAACTGGATTTCTCGCTCGCCGAGCGGATCGACACATTGTCAGAGTGACAAATGATGGGTGACGAGTGACAAGAAAAGTCGTAGCGACACTCGTCGTAATTCTCGTCGTGATCGCGGTTTGGAAGTTTATTGACTGGCGGATGCGGCCACCACCACCGCCAAACAAGATCGTAATCCCTGTCCCAGCGCCATCCCCATAGGGTCGAAGTGACCAACTGGTCACCGGTCACTCGTCACTTCTATTTAGTCCGGCGCAGTCTGGAGTTTTTGGTTGCCAACCAAGAGTCGGCCTTCGTCCGCGTCGATAAACGTGAACATCGTCTGGATTTCCGATCGCCCGGCCATCCCCGCTTCTTTCTTCCGGCGTTTTAAAATTTCCGATAGTTCATCGTTCCAGCCCCGTTTGCGCATAAATTCGTTCCAGACGTAGACCTCATCGTCCGATGGGCGATTCCCGATGCTGAAACACCACTGCAGAATTTCCTCGTCGCTGCCGCCGTCCTTCACTCGTTCTGCGAGTTGAGCGTAATCGACGCGCAAGAACGTGCAGCAGCTTGCGTCGAATCCGCGGCCGAGATTTGCCTGATAATCGGGGGACAGCTGTTCTTTGCCGTGCTGACGAATTTTATCGAGCATACGGCCGAAATAAACGATGCCGCCCACTTTCAACGCCGGGCTGCGCAGGCCTAACTCCCTCATCGGGCAGCGAGTGTGCGCCCTTTTTACGCGACTTTCAAGTCTGCCGTCTAATACCCGACTACGCTGATCTCTTGGGTGAGCTCGGCCGGCGGTCCGTATAAAGCCTGGTTTAACTCCTTCTCGGTAAGATCGAAGATGAAAATCGAGTAACCGGCCTGAGCCGCAGGTCGGCGATGCCGCAGATAAGCGCATAGCCGTTCGAACCGAAGTCGTTCGAAGGTTCGGTTTTTCTTCAGCCACGGGACCGCGCCGGCATTCGCGACCAAAGCAACGCGCTCCGCTGAATTTGAGGCGGTAGCTCGATACAATTCCCGCTCGGCGAGCGCGGCTTGATACCGTTGCTCGTAAGCCCGCGCCCACAACCCGATCTCGGGCGCGTAAACACTCTGCAGGGTCGTTGCGCTGACGCAATAAATGCCGGCGCGCAACGGCGCAAAGGAGCGGTCTCCACTCAGATGATCTTCAGGAAGGCGTTTGGCATCGAGGTCGTACCAGCGCGGATCGGCTACGCCGAAGTAACCAAGATACAACGGCTTTCCGTCGACAACTTGCGAGTGGTTGTCGATCCAGCGTTTGAGCGTCGGCAAGTCTTGTCCCCAATCGAGTGAGCTATCGACCAAATGGTGGTAGCCGCGACTCGGTCCGCCGGCGATTTGATTGAAATACGCGAGATAGTCTGGGCGAATGACAAGCGATTCTCCGATTTGCCAGAGTAGAAGTACCGCAACCGCGGCGGCGAGAATCGTTCGCCGGTTTCTTTGCAGCAGAGAGGCGACTGCACCGCAACCGACAAAGACCGCAGGATAAATAGGCAGAATGTGCCGATGTCCGATATTGAGCGAGCTAGAGATTGCAAGAGCGCCGTAAATGCAAGCGAAGGACAAAAGCGGATTCGTGAGCCATGTCGGCTCCTGACTCTCTGGTGATTTATTCCAGCGTGTAATTGCGGTAAGGATCGCGACAAGCAATAAGAGCAAGATTGGCAAGGGTGTTTTGTAGAGGAAGGTGCGCGGAAAAAATGAAGCGAATCCAACAATGCTCCAGCTGCCATCGAGGAAAGCGGGCCGGGTCTCTGCGCTCTTTTGGGTGTAAGCGAGCCCGCAGAGGTAAGCCTCCGGCAGCAAGTGACGCGCGCGCGCATACCTAATCGCATTTTGAATCCCAGTGTGATCCAAAAGGACTGCTTCCCAGCGATCATTCCAGACCTCTCGGGATGGGCCGATCTCGGTCAGGGCCGAGTAGCGAAACGAGAACGATAACCAAATGGCAAAGACCGCAGTTCCGCCGAGAAAGAGCGCTGCGCCGACAAGGGCAAACGCCTTCTTCCATCTCGTCGAAACGAAGACTCGAAATTTGAACAATTCCAGCGGGATCTCTTGGTGTGAGAAGATCGGCCAGATCAACATGATGACGACGACTGGCAAGATGATCGGCGCCGAGAATTTCGTGAGAAAAAGTCCGGACAAACTTAACCCGGCGAACGTCAATCGTGCAGGCGAGATCTTCTGGAACAATCGCCAACAGCTCCAGATTGTGGCCGTAAAAAAGAATGCGGCCGCGACGTCGGACGTGACGAGAGCACTGTGCGCTAGAAAATTAGGATCGAACGCGGCAAGGGTTTCGGCGATCAGTCCACCGATTCCACCGAAAAATTCGCGCGCGATTCGATAGACTAGAAGGCAAACGCCAATACCGAAGATCGACATCATCAGTCGTGCCTGCGCGAGCATTCGATCAGGATCGTTGCCAAGTTCGTAAAGAAACCTGTGGGCGGTGGCGCCCTCATCCGCGTACTGCCAGGCTGAATCGTTAGGCGGAAGAAATCTTGTACGGGCAGACAGAAGGGGAAGCGCGGCCCAGCGCGCGATAAGATTTCCATTTTCAGGATCGAGGCGAAAATCATTCCTGACCCAGTAGCTGAAGCCTGCCGCCAGATGTTGCGGTTCGTCGAACGTCGGAGACTTCGTGTTTATCGCTGTGACCGCCATAAAGCCGTGGAGAAGGGCGATCGAAATCGCGAGTAACCAGCAGACTCTGAAGCGGCGATCTTTGACCGTCGCATCTCGGCGCTGGCAGAGCGCCGCTACAGTTTCAGAAAGCTCCATGCGAACCTCAGAGAGCAGGGCCTGTGCAAAATCATTTAGCGAATTAGCGATTCAGTGATTTAATGAATGCCTGAAAATCGTTCATTCGCTAAATCGTTAATTGTTTCACATGGACCGGATCGTCGGTATCGAGACCGAGTATGGCTGCCTGATGAGCAGTGAGGAGTTGCGCTGCAACTCGGAGGTTTGGCCGGCCAAGGTGAAGAATTATCTCTTCAACAAGGCTGCCGCAGGCACGATTGATCTTCACTATCGCGATTACGAAGAGCCGCCGGGCAATGGCGGTTTCCTTTTGAACGGCGGCCGGCTCTATCTCGACATGGGCCACATCGAATACGCGTCGCCCGAATGTTTGCATCTGCATGATCTCGTCACTTACGACCTGGCCGGCGACGCTCTGCTGCGCGAATCGCTCGCCGCGCTCGAAGCGAGCGATCGCGTTTCATTCATCAAGAACAATGTCGATCATCACACCGGCGCGACTTTTGGTTGCCACGAAAATTATTTGATGAAGCGCGAGGCGCAGTTCACGCCGTCCGTGCTCGGCACGTTGCTCACGTTTCTCGCAACCCGACAGATTTTCACCGGCGCCGGCCGAGTGGGGCAGGCGAATCCGCTGGCGTTCGATTTCGAACCGCCCCAAGCCGAGACGCCGGTGGCGTTTCAGCTCAGCCAGCGCGCCGATCACATCGTGAACGACATCTACCAGTGGGTGCAATTCAATCGCGCCATCATCAATGCGCGCGACGAGCCGCTGGCCGATTATCGCAAATATCGCCGACTCCATTTGCTCATCGGCGATTCGAACATGAGCCCGTTCGCCAACGCGTTGAAAATCGGCACGACGGCATGCGTGCTGTCGCTGCTCGAGCAACGCCAGTTGCCGCGCAATCTTGTGCTCAACGATGCCGTCCGCAGCACGCGCGACATTTCGCGCGATCCGACCCGCAAATGGATTGTCGATCTTGAGAACGGCAAGACCATCGGCGCGCTCGATGTGCAATGGCAGTTCCACGATCTGGCCCAACGGCATTTGCGCGAGACGCGATCCGGAGACCGATTGGTTGCTTGAGACTTGGAGCTTCGTTCTCGAATCAATCGAACAGAATCCGCAGGCGCTCATCGGCGGCGTCGATTGGATCACCAAAAAATGGTTGCTCGAGACGTTCATGGAATCGGAGAAAGTCGGCTGGGACAATCCGTGGCTGCAAAGTTTGGATCTCGAATATCACAACATCGATCCGGCGCGCGGATTGTTCTTTAGCGTCACGCCCGGAAAACGCGTCGCCGAATGGAACAACAGTTTCGAGCCGGCAAACGCGACGCGGGTTCCGCCCGCGAACACCCGCGCATCCGGCCGCGCCCGCGCCGTCGCTTATTTTCAGGATCGACAACAGCCCTACGTCATCAACTGGGACTCCGTCGCACACGACAGTCGCGATTTCCTCGTCATGGGCGACCCGTTCGAAACCTACAACGACGAAGTGGACAAATTCCTCGCTAAACCGCGATTGGTTACGAATCACGAAGATCACGAATGACAGTTGCCGAAAGAATTGGCGGTGTTAGGTGGCCGACGACGAGCTAGAGATCAGAGATCACAGGTCAGTTATTCGGGCATTGACATCATTGCGCGGTTTTCCGAAATGGAAGCGATGAAGCGGATTCTTTCGAAGTGTCTCGTGTTGTCAGTTTTGATTGCGGATGCACACATCTTCGCGGTTGATCAATCAACGGATGAAGCCGCGATTCGCGCGTTGGAAGCGCGGCAACCCGAAGCCTGGAACCATCACGACGCGAAAGCGTACGCGAATCTCTTCACCGAAGATGGCGATTGCGTAAATATTGTCGGCTGGTGGTGGAAAGGAAGAGCGGAGATCGAGAGAAAACTTACCGACGCCTACGTCTACGTCTTCAAGGAAAGCGTGCTTACAATTACGAATGTGGACGTTCGATTCCTCACGCCGGAGATGGCAGTCGCGCATGTTCGTTGGACCATGACTGGCGCGAGAACCCCAACAGGATTGCCGGTGCCACAGCAGGGGCTTCAGACGCACGTTCTTCAAAAACAAAGCGGCCAGTGGTTGATCGCCGCATTTCAAAATACGCTTTCGGTGCCGGAGATGCCGTTCCCGAAAGGCCCCGTCGCGCCTCCGAACGTAAAGCCGACGCCGTAACTCGAAAGGGGTAAGAAGTCAGAGATGAGCGCCGCAGACAGAGTCATCGGTCAGTGCCGGAAGCCATCAGGGTTGTTTGGCCGGTTCATTCTGTGGGACATGAATCGGCATCATTCGAAGTTGACCGATTGGGGATTGAGTTACGTCACGATTGAGAAGACCGACACGATTCTCGATGTCGGTTGCGGCGGTGGCCGGACAATCAGCAAACTCGCGAACATGGCCGAAAAAGTTCACGGGATCGACTACTCGGAAGAAAGTGTGGCCGTCGCACATCGGAACAACAGGCGCTGGATCGACATCGGCCGAGTCAGTATCCGAGAGGGAACAGTTTCTGAGTTGGCCTTTCCGGATGGCACATTCGATTTGGTCACCGCGATCGAGACGCATCTTTTTTGGCCGGATTTGCCGAACGACTTCCGCGAAATCTTCCGCGTTCTAAAATCCGGCGGCCAGCTGTTAATCGTTGCCGAGATCTACAGGGGCGGGAAACATCTCGAAGGCGTTCGAAAACAAATCTTCGAAAAACATCTTGCGGCAAACATGAATCTGCTGACACCGGACGAACATCGCGAATTATTTACGAACGCCGGATTCTCCGACGTGGAGATTTTCGAAGAGCTCGACAAAGGCTGGATCTGCGCCGTCGGAAAAAAGCCGCGATAAAATCAGATTAGACCGAGCGCGTAAACGGTTGGGCCGTCGATCACACCGTTCACTTCCAATCCTTCATCCTGCTGGTAAGCGCTGATCGCTTGACGCGTTGCCGGACTCAATGCCCCGCTGATCCCGCCGCTATAGTATCCCAATTCTTGAAGCGCGCGCTGGACATTCACGATGACCTGGTCGGGTAGAAGATTTCCGTAAGTGAAAATCGGGCCGTCGTAATCGTAAGCCTCGTAGTTCGGATCGTAGCCCCACGCCGGGAACCAGTAGCCCGCGTCGAAATAATAATATCCGCCGCCAACCAAAACGAAGGTGGTGAAATGGCGCTTCCACCAAAAACGGGTATGCCGCGCGTGTTGATATCGGCCGACCGCGTTCGAGTAGGGGACAACATTGGCGGGTTTTCGCGCTGGAGCAGTTGTCATTGGCGCACGCGCAGTTGGCGTCGGCTTCCGAGCTACGCGGACTGGCCTCGGTTTCTGCGAAGTCGCCGTTGGGGAGTTGCCTGGCGACACGGTTTGCGCTGGTACGGCCGGTGCGATCGCGGCTGCGCAAACGAATGCGAGAAGAAGACGCCTCACGCCTGTTTGACATTGTTTCGGTCAGTTTTGTTCGGCTGGGGAAGGCGGTAGCGGAAGTGGGCTGACAAAAAAAACTTAAAAAATGTGCTTGCGGGTTGTGAGTTGGTGTTATAGTTAACTATAACACATATGAGGGACAGAGAACGATTGAAGCGAAGTTTTGCAACCCGGTTGGGAACGTTCTCCGCAAAACAGGATGAACCGTGAATGGAACGATAGTCAGCCGATTTATCGCCAACTGCGCGATCGCGTCGTTCATATGATCCTCGACGGCGTGCTCAAGGAAGGCGACCCGTTGCCATCGGTGCGCAACGTTGCCGCCGAATATCGAATCAATCCGCTCACGGTCCTTAAAGCCTATCAAGAATTAGTCGACGAGGAGCTGGTCGAGAAAAGGCGAGGCCTCGGCATGTTTGTGAAAACGGATGCGCGGGAGTTTTTGCTAAAAGGCGAGCGTCAAAAGTTCTTGAACGAGCATTGGCCGCGCGTTCACGCCACGATTCAACGCCTCGGCTTGAATCCGAAGGATTTGCTCGATGCCGCAGCGCGTCACTCCGCCAAAATTGGAAAGGAGAAACTTTAACATGGCCTGCATTGAAGCACATGGCCTTCGCAAGGCGTATGGGGCGACGGTCGCACTTGATAATGTTGATCTTCGTATCGAGGAAGGCCGCATTCTCGGAGTGATCGGGCCGAATGGCGCTGGCAAAACGACGGCCTTGAACGCGATTCTCGGCCTCACCGCATACCAAGGAGAACTGAAAGTGCTCGGCCGCGACCCCTGGACCGAGCGCGATCAGCTCATGCGCGATGTCTCGTTCATTGCCGACGTCGCAGTGTTGCCGCGTTGGATCCGAGTTTCACAATTGCTCGATTACGTCGCCGGCGTGCATCCGAAATTCGATCGGACGAAAGCGGAAGGATTTTTGGCGAAGACAACGATCAAACGCACGAGCAAGGTCAGAGAGCTATCCAAGGGTATGGTGGCGCAGCTGCATCTTGCAGTTGTGATGGCGATCGACGCCAAATTGCTTGTGCTGGATGAGCCGACGCTCGGTCTCGATATCTTGTATCGAAAACAGTTCTACGATTCGTTGCTCAACGATTACTTCGACGGCAAGCGCACAATCATCGTGACGACGCACCAGGTCGAAGAAGTTCAAGATGTGCTGACGGACCTCATGTTCATCAATCACGGCCGGATCGTGCTCGAATGCAGCATGGAGGAATTCGAGTCGCGTTACGTGGAATTGATGGTGCATCCGGACCATCTCGCGGGTGCGCGTTCGCTGAAACCAATGAGCGAGCGCCAGCTGTTCGGACGCAGCATCATGTTATTCGATCATGTCGATCGTGGCCAGCTTGCCGCGCTCGGCGATGTGCGCACGCCGACGATCGCCGACTTGTTTGTAGCGGTGATGAGCAATTCAAAAGCAGAGACAGAGTCGACAAGTCAATGAAGTGACGAGAAAACAGGAACCGAATGCAGCGAACTCTCAGCAGTGCCACAGCAGCCATTCTATTTGGTCGCTCAGGCGCGAGTTGTGGGAGAACAAGTCGATTTACATCGCGCCGCTAATTGTCGCCGGGATCATTTTGCTCGGCTCGCTGGTTAGCGCGACGCATTTGCCCGATCGCAGACGCATGGCGCTGTTGCTCGATCCGGGACACCGGCGGGCGGCAATCGAGATGCCTTACGACATCGCCGCAATGGTGATCATTCTCACCGCATTCATCGTCGGATTATTTTACTGTCTCGATGCGCTTTACGGAGAACGCCGCGAACGCAGTATTTTATTTTGGAAATCGCTGCCGGTTTCCGATCTCACAACCGTTCTTTCGAAGGTCAGTCATTCCGCTGGTGGTTCTCCCGGCGATCATTCTGCCCATTATCGTCGTCACACAATTCATCATGATGTTGATTAGCAGTGCGGCGCTAATGCCGAGTGGATTGAGTTCGACGACTTGGGCGAATTTCAATCTCGTTCAGCAGTCGGTGATCCTGATTTACAGCCTGATCGTGATCGCGCTCTGGCACGCGCCGATCTACGGCTGGGCGCTGCTTATTTCAGGGATTGCACGGCGCGCGACATTTCTTTGGGCGGTGATGCCGTTTATCGCGATCAGCATCTTTGAAAAGATCACCTTCAATACGACGTATTTTTTCTCGATTGATGAAGAACCGCGTGTTTGGCGCCGGTGACGCAGCGTTCAATCTAGCACGGCAGTTTTTCGATCGATTCATTGGCGCAACTCACGCCTGGCAGATTTCTGAGCGCTCCCGGTCTGTGGCTCGGGCTGATATTTGCCGTCGCATTTGTGATCGCCGCAATTCGACAGCGTCGCTATCGCGGACCGCTTTAGGAAACGCTGAAATCTGAAATCTATGCATCCAACCGTTAAAGCAGCGCGCATCGCCGGCGCGATTTATCTGTCGATGGTCCTCGTCGCGCCGTTCAGCTTGCTTTACGTTCCGGGCAAGCTGATCGTTCGCGGTAACGCCGCCGCGACCGCCGACAACATTCTCGCACACGAGACGATGTTTCGTTGTCAATCTTCGGCGATCTCTTCGGTCACGTCATTTTCATCTGTCTCGGCATCGCGCTCTATCGGTTGCTCAGCGACGTGAACAAAACGTGGGCGATGCTGATGGTGGTATTTGTTCTGGTTTCAGCCGCGGTTGGATTTCTCAACACTTAAACAATATCGCCGCGCTGATTCTCTTTCGCGGCGGCGAATTTCTCGACGTGTTCGACAAAGCGCAGCGGGACGCATTCGGCATGCTGTTTCTTCGTTTGCATAATCAGGGAGAATTCATCAACGAGATCTTCTGGGGCGTCTGGCTATTTCCTTTTGGGCTGCTCGTCTTCCGCTCCGGATTTCTGCCGCGCTTTCTCGGCGTTTGGCTAATGATCACCTGTTTCGGTTGGGTGGCCCTCAGCCTTACTGCGCTATTCTTTCCCAGCGTTACGATAAGTGCCTTTGGCTGGTCTGCAGCCAGTCTGCTTTGGCGAACTGGCGATTCATGCTCTACCTGCTGATCAGAGGCGCGAAGGTCCAGCCGAACCCGTTGCCGAGCTGCAGCAGCGCTGCCTGACTCGTTAGGCCAATGAAGATCAAACGCGATCTTTAAGTGGAGTCTGCGCGCGATCCTTGTCGCGGTGATACTGTCGTTCTGGTGTCTTCATCGCTTACTGGAGATCGACGAACGATTGCGATCGACAGGCCGGCGCGCCGGTTCACCCCATGAAAGCTATTCGTTACTGCGAATACGGCGCGCCGGATGACGTTCTAAAACTTGAACAAGTCGAAAAGCCGGTTCCGAACGACAACCAGATTCTCGTCCGCGTTCGCGCCGTTTCTCTTAGGTTTTACGATGGCGGCATGCTGCGAGGCGGTGTCGGCAGGCTGATATTTGGACTTCGTAAGCCAAGAAACACCATCCCGGGATCCGATTTCGCCGGGACGGTGGAAGCGGTCGGCAAGAACGTAAACGAGTTCAAGCCGGGTGATGAAGTCTTCGGCGTAAGAGCCGGCGCTCTCGCCGAATACATCTGTGTCAGGACGAACGGAGCAATCGCTATGAAGCCGAGCAACGTCACCTTCGAACAAGCCGCGTCGGTTCCTACGGCGCTTGTTGCTTTACAGGGCCTGCGCGACACCGGCCATGTGAAAGCAGGACAAAAGGTCCTGATCAATGGTGCGTCCGGAGGCGTCGGCACATTTGCCGTGCAAATCGCCAAGGCTTTTGGGGCGGAAGTAACCGGCGTCTGCAGCACGCACAATGTCGATCTTGTGAAGTCGTTAGGCGCCGATCACGTGATTGACTATACGAAAGAGGACTACACAAAAGGCGATCAGCGTTACGACATGATCTACGACCTGGTCAACAACCATTCCTTTTCGGAACGCCGCCGCGTTCTCAAGCCCGGCGGGATCTGCGTGCTGGCCGGGGTAGGCGGATCAGGGATGCACGAAGAAACTTTGCCCCGGGTGATTGGCGTGCTCACCACCTCGGTTCGATCCAAATTTGCGAAGGAAAAGTTTGTCACTTTTGGCGTCGACATTAACAAAAAAGACCTCGGCGTTCTGCGGGATTTAACGGAAAGCGGGAAGATCACGCCCGCTCTCACCAAAACCTATCCGCTTACTGAAACCGCCGCCGCCTACAAGTATCTCGAAACCGGCCACGTCCAGGGAAAGATCGCTATTACGGTCGAATAACTGTGTATGAAAATAAAACGCATGATCAAATGGAGCGCGGGCATAATTTTTCTCGGGTTCGTTGTCTGGGGCTTCGTCGCCTATTGGCTTTCGACGAACGACTGCGAGCACAGCGCTGCAACCCCTACTAACCCTATGAAGGCAATTCTGAACTGTGAATATGGAGTAGAGAACCTTCAGCTTCGCGACATCGAAAAGCCGACGCCGAAGGACGATGAAATCCTGGTCCGCGTTCGCGCGGCTTCAGTTAATCCGGTCGACGGACATACAATCAGGGGCAGCTGGGTGATGCGGCCAATGAGTGGAATGCGCAAGCCAACGAACATTCGCTTCGGGACTGACTTCGCCGGGACCGTCGAAGCGGTCGGCAAAAATATTACCAACTTCAAACCAGGGGACGAAGTTTTCGGCGCAAAGAACGGCGCAGTGTCGGAGTACGTCTGCGTCAAGACCGAGCGCGCGGTCGTAATGAAACCAAGCAACATCACCTTCGAACAAGCGGGTTCGGTCGCCGTTGCCGGACTGACGGCATTGCAAGGTCTGCGCGACAAAGGGCATATTCAGGCCGGACAGAAAGTCTTGATCAACGGTGCATCCGGAGGAGTTGGTACTTTCGCTGTTCAAATCGCGAAAGCGTTCGGCGCGGAGGTTACGGCTGTTTGCAGCACCGGCAATGTCGATCTTGTGAAATCAATCGGCGCGGATCACGTGATCGATTACACCAAAGAAGATTTTACCAAGACCGATCAGCGTTACGACATGCTCTACGATTTGGTCGGCAACCATTCCTTTTCCGAACGCCGCCAGATTTTGACGCCCAACGGCATTTGCGTTCTCGCCGGAGTCGGCGGAGCCGGTCTTCATCCGGGAATGTTAAGCCGAGTTGGCAGAAATTTCTGGGACGCTTTCTTATCAAACTTCACCAGGCAGAAGTTTATCTTTTACATTGCGAAGCTGACCAAGGACGATCTGAATGTTCTGCGCGAACTCATGCAAGCCGGAAAGGTCTCTCCGGTGATCGACCGAACTTACAAGATCGGTGAGACTCAGGCTGCAGTCCGCTATCTGGAAGAAGGTCATGCGCGCGGAAAAGTTGTGATCACGACGGAATAGTCAATGATAACGAGCATCGACAATTCGCAACGCACGGCGGCAAACGTCGCAGGCTGGAGTGGTTTGTTTACATTCGCGCTCGTGGTTTTCGCGAACTATGTCTTGCTCAATCCGCTGATCATTCCGCGCAACGCGGTCGATACTGCTCAAAACATTCTTGCACACCAAACGCAGTTCCGAATCGCCTTAACCTTATTTCTAACCTACAGCATAGGCGCCGTCGTTCTGGCCGGAGCGCTCTACGTCATCCTCAAACCAATCAATCACGGCCTGGCCTTGCTCGGCGCATTGTTTCGACTGGTCTTTGCGATATCGTGGCTTCTTTCTGCGATTCATCTGCTTGGCGCGTTGCGATTGCTGAACGATACCGGGTATTTGCAGGTGTTCGAACCAGAGCGATTGCAGGTTCTGGCCAGAGTAACGATCGCCGCAAGTTTCGACGATTACTACGTCGGGCTGCCATTTTTTGGATTGGCCGCAACACTTTGTGCGTGGTTGTGGCTGAAGTCGAACTACATTCCGAAAGGAATGTCGATCTTCGGCGTGGCTGCGTCCGCTTGGTGCGTGTTCTGCGCGGTCGTCTACCTCATCTTCCCCGATTTCAACAAAATCGTTAACGACTATGTGTTCGACTCGCCGATGGCTCTTTTCGAACTCGGGGTGAGCTTTTGGCTTCTCTTTAAAGGCTTAAGTCCGAAAATAGTCAAGCAGCAAAGTGAGATTAGTCCATGAAACGTTTCTTTAAGTGGTTTTTCAGTCTGATTCTGATCGGCTTGGTCGGCTGGTTCCTGGTCGCTTACTTCACGTCTACAAACGACTGCGATCGTCAGACCGCCGCACCCACAAATCCTATTAAGGCCATTACCTATTGCGACTATGGCGTCGGTAATCTCAAACTGGCGGACATTGAAAAGCCCGTTCCGAAGGACGACCAGATCCTGGTCAGGGTTCACGCGGCTTCAGTCAATCCGTACGACTGGCACTTCATTGAAGGCACGCCCTATGTCATGCGCGCAATGGGCGTCGGGTTGCGAAAACCAAAGGACATTCGACTCGGCATCTGATTTTGCCGGAACGGTCGAAGCAGTCGGCAAGAACGTTACGCAGTACAAACCCGGCGACGATGTGTTTGGCGGGAGCACTGGCGCGTTCGCGCAATATTTGTGCAGGCGCGCCACCGGATCAGTGGCGTTGAAACCGGCCGGGCTCAGTTTTGAGCAAGCGGCGGCGATCAACATAGCGGGCATCACCGCGCTGCAGGCCGTGCGCGATAAAGGCAAAGTGGGGTCTGGACAAAAAGTATTAATCAATGGTGCGTCCGGCGGCGTTGGAACATTCGCCGTGCAACTTGCAAAATCATACGGCGCGGATGTGACGGGCGTTTGCAGTGCGCGCAATATCGATCTCGTCCAATCGCTCGGTGCCGATCACGTCATCGACTACACCAAAGAGGATTTCACCAAAGGCGATCAACGTTACGATGTCGTAATCGATAATGTTGCCAATCATTCATTGTCCGAATGCCGGCGCGTCTTAACGCCAAACGGGATTTACGTGATGATCGGCGGCGGCGGTGCAAACGAGCAGGGTTTCGTCGGAGCTCTCGGTAAGGCGCTCAATGCTGCGGTTTACTCGCATTTCGTGAAACAGAAAATGGGCATGATGATGGCGCAACCGAAGCAGAAGGATCTCGCGCTTCTGGCCGATATGGTTGCAGTCAGGAAAATTGAAGACGGTGATCGACCGGACTTACAAACTCGCGGAAGTGCCGGAAGCGGTCCGTTATGTCGAGGAAGGCCACGCCAAGGGCAAAGTAGTTATCACGGTCGACTGACGTGTCTGAGCCCGCTTCGAGAATGCATCGCATTCGAGGTTGGACGCTTGTAATCGTCGGAGCGAGCCTTTCGATCTTGCGAAATTTGGCTGCGCGATAAATTACTGAATCGATGAAGAGATTTCTAGTTGCGACTGTGGCGTCGCTAGCGTTGTCCCTCACCGTCTTCGCTCGAATCGGTGAAGATGAGAACCAAATCGAAAAGCGCTACGGAAAAGCGCGGAAAGACCTGGGCAGTCATGGCGAGGTGCACGAGGTCGGCTATATCTCGAGCGGGTTTATGATTCTGGTGGATTACGTAAACGGAATCAGCCAGCGCGAGGGATTTACCAAACCGGACACCTCTGCGCTGGCCGAACAGAACATCAAAGATATTCTGGCCATGAGCGCGGCCGAAGGAACGACCTGGGTGGAAGCGGCCGCATCTAATGGTGATAAGGCGTGGGACCGCTCCGACAACAAAGTGAAAGCGATTCTACCGGTGATGGGAAAATTCCTTTTCGTTCAAGACGTGAGCTTCAAACAACCGGACTAGCTTATAGAGACGATTGACTCCAATCGCCAATGACGGTTGCTTCGCTCGCGCTGGTTCCTCCAGCTCCATTCACTGAACCGCCGCCTAGTCCAAATGCTGTAGCGACGGAATTCCGTAATTTTCCTGAAGATCAGGCGCCTCCGCGGCGACGTCCTTAACGTCGAGCTCGATTTGCTTAGGATCTTCTTCAGTCTCGATCTTGATGAATCCGCCCTCAATCGGTTGCTTTATGGCGGCGGCGAGATCCTTCAATGATTTAATTTCCTGTCCGTTAACCTTGGTCACTGTAAGGTAGGAAACCTCGTCATAACCGATCGTGTTATTGGCCGGAAGGACCTGGCTGAGGATCACGATGCGGCGCTGTTCCCCGGGAAAAAGTTCGGATTGAAACCGGTCAAAGTAGACGAATCGTGCGGGAGCTTCGCGCTGCCAGTTCGGTCCCCATTCTTTGAGGTACTGACGGGACAACTCCTGAAAAATCAGGCCGCCGAGAACAATGTAATTCGGCGCGTCATCAGGTGAATACGGCGGACTCACGTAATCTTTCGCATCGCGATGTTCGAGCGTTACCTTCAACTCCATTGGCTTGCCTGCGCGTTGGATCTGGAATGGGAGGATGTCGCCGGAATAGGAATGCGCGCTGATCAAGTTCGTGAACTCAATTTTGCCGTAGAGTGGATCGACATAGTTGCCGTTTTGATCGATCTCGTGATTGCCGATCGCGGTGATAGTGTCGCCGACCTGCATCCCTGCTTTCATCGCAGGGGTGTTCGGCTCAACGTTGGTAACGTAAACGCCGCCGGCTTTGTCTGTCTCTCCAGCGTACTTTCGCAACTGCGGGTCACGCGTTGGAAAGAATGAAAATCCTACCGACGGAAACCCGCGATAATGCTCGCCTTCGGCTTCTTTCAGGAAATGAGTGATGATCGGTGCCGGGATTGCATCGATGAGCTGCGAGCGCGGATCGTAACGCAAAAGCAAACCGGCGAGCTTGTTGTTTTTGACCAGCGGAATCGTGTAGCTGTTTTCGCGATACTGCATCGGCAGGCTAATGCGATAGGTAAGAAACTGGCCGACGTCGGCCGGGTACTTCGTCATTTGAATCGTGGTGACGAGACCCTCCGTCGCCACGAGCGCGCCGGTCGGTTCCAATTGCCACGCGGCGATTCGATCGCCGACCACGGTGTCACTGGCGATCTCGAGCGGCGAAATGCCCGTCGAGGAAGTTCTTATCAGTCGGCTCGAGCAACGCGAGATTCGCTTCGTAATCGATGACGTCAACATTCGCGGCCGTTTTTTCGCCTGATTCAGCGCGTTCCAGCTCTACGTAATTCTGATTCGCAACCAGGTCCGCCGTCACGAGCACCCGCCCTTTGGAGAGCACGGCGCCAAGCGCACGTTTCGAAACTGGCGCCTTCTTTTGCCACGGTCGAAAATAATCGTACGGCTGGCCGGTCACGTTTACTCGAACGAGCGACAGCAGTTTCTGCTTAATGTCTTTGTTTGTTGGCGCCGGAGCTGGAGCTTCCTTTTTTGCCAAGGCCGCAGTCGCGACTGATTGAAACCAAACTCAAAGCTGACGATTAACCTGCGCATCTCTTAGAGTTGTGTCTGCATCGCGGTCGTTTTCGCGCCCGGTTGTTCCTGAAGATTTTCTTCCCGAACGACGTTGTAACGTGTCTTGATTCGCTCGCGGGCTGCTTCGACTTGCTTTGGATCGAGCACCAGCGGAGGCCCGTCGCCGATCATGTTGATCACAAACCGGTCGGCCGGTTGGGCAAACATCTGGGCCAGGTCATCGAGCGTACGCATTTTCTTTCCGTTGATTTCATCGACAATCCCACCGCGATACGCCGCCAGATAAGTATTGATCGGGTCCGGCAAGATATTCGTGAGCACAATCACGTCAGGATGTTCGAGATAAAGCTGATCGATCACGTAAAAATCGAAGAAATGGCGCAGGCGGAGATCGCTCGGGGTTGATAAGCCTCGAGCAGATCGAGCGACAGCGGCTGAAAAAGAAGTCCGCCATAAACGACGTAACGCGGCCGCACATCGTATCTGTGGCTCTGCATCAAGTACGGCGGCACCGTGTCGAGCTGGACGCTTCCGCTGATGGTTTGTTTGTCGCGCCAGATTTCGAACTTCACCTGGTCGCCCTTGAATTTTCGTTCGACGACTTCCGGCATTTCAACGTGCTCGCCTTCGAGGTCGACGTTGCCGTCGCTGGCGATCGGATGATTGTCGATCGACAGCAAAACGTCACCCGAGTCGAAGAAGTTTGGCACACGGTCCCGCTGTCACTACGGTCTCGACCAAAACGCCGCGGCCGTCGTCTTTCAAACCAAGATATCTCCGCTGTGCCGGGTTTTGCAATTTCGAGAAGGTCAGTCCAAGATCGACATAGCCATCGTAGTGGCCGTCGCTCGACGTCCTTGAGAAAACGATTAATGACCGGCGTCGGCACCATGTAAGCGACGCCTTGTGCGACGTCGCCGCTGTAACCCTGGAACGCCACGCCCGACGACCTTCGCGTTTTGCATGACCGGTCCGCCGCTGTTGCCGGGATTGATCTGGGCGCTGATCTGAATCGCCAGGTGCTGATCGATCGACGAGTGGGTGTAAAGTTGGAAATCGATGCGCGAGACGATGCCCGTTGTTACCGACATGCGTTCGCCACCAATTGGATAACCGTAGGCCGAGACGGTTGATTCCAGCTCGGGAATTCCGCCGAACTTCAGCGGGATCATGTTCTTGAAGAAGTTCGGATCGACCGTGATCAGCGCGAGGTCGCAATCATGCGCGACGAACAGAACTTTGGCCGGATATTTGTTTGGATCGCCATCGCGCTCGACCGTGAGATAGCGGCTGTTGCTGACGACGTGCGCGTTGGTCATGATGCGATTACCGTCGATCACGAAGCCGGCGCCGATGCCGCGACCGATCATTCCCGCATTCCAAGGCGCGCGATAATCAGGCGCAACCTCGGTTGCAGTGATGCGGACCAGACTTTTTTGGATCGGCCCGTTCGGTTGCGGCGGAGCGATAGGCACCGGAACGGCGACGACGTTTTGCTGTGGAGTGGTCGGGTCTAGCCCCTGGCGGTCGCGGTTGTTCCGGCGAGCGGTCTCCGGTGGGCCTCCCGTCGGCGGGCGCTGCTGCTGCTGTGGAGGAGGCTGCTGCTGAGGCGGTTGCTGGCCGAACGATGTCGATCCAGCAAGCAACAAAACAGAAATAAAAATGGGAACGCCCTTCATGCCGGAAAGTCTGGAAGATGAAACGAAGTGATTGAAAAGCAACCGCTCAAATTCCCGCGCACTCAAGTAGGGACTCCAAAACCGTCTTCGGCTTCAAAAACTTCGCGCGCAATCCGTCGGGCCGCACCCGAGTGCTTTTTGTAATCGGCTCGAATCATTTTCGCCGCTTCCGACAATTTCGTCCAGACGATCGAAATGCGAGCAGGCCGGCATCTGCCGCCGTAATTTTTTGTGAATCCGGTCTCCTGGGTGATGACCGGGCGGCCCGCCGCGAGATAACACGCGCTGCGATCGCTGAACCAGCCGGTGTTGAGCCGCACGTATTGGTCCTTCGCGACCGTGAATTCGCCCTTCGAGCGTTGGATGTAATCGCGATAAAGCCAGTAATCGACGCTCATTTGCAACGGTGAGACCAATCGCCAGCCGTTGCGTTCGAATTTTTTGGCGCGTTCGCGGATCGGAAATATTCGTCGCCAGCTCAAATGTTTCTCCCGCCTTCTTCGGCGCTGCGACAAAACGCAAGAACTCGCGCGATTTGCTCCACAGATACTTTTCGCCGCGCCAGGTAATGTCTTTCAGCCCGCTGGTCGACCAATTCGCAATTGAAGTGAACACCGCTGCCTTCTTTGGCGCGCGACTTGTTTTCCAAAGATCGGTCACGATCGGTTGCCGCGTCGCGTGCCATTTAATCCGTGCAGCGGCACCGGAAAACTTTTCGTGCCGACGTTCTCGCCGAACGTAAACAGGGCGTGATGGCGGCGCGAGATAATCGGCTGTCGATGTCACACCGTTGTCGATCTTGATTTGCTCAACGCCGGGATCGCTTTCGACGTAAATGATTCGATCGCTTTTCAGCAGGTCGTCATTGAACTCCTGCGTCCCGCAAATGTTCAGGACCGCGTCGGCTTCGCGATAAAGCTGGCGGATTTTCTCGAGAGGAAGGCCCGCCGTCGGATTTTCTTTCACATAGCGCGCGCAGTAACGACCAGCGATTTTTGAAATCGAATTCGCTCGCGAGCCGGTCGAGGATCTTCGCGGCGTAATCAAATTCCACATTTACTTCGAACGTTTCCGGGTTGTAGGGAATCCGCGCCGAGTCTTCGATGTAGTAAACTTCGTGCCCGAGCCGCTGTAGACCGACGATGTAATGAATGTGCTGCCAGATCACGCCGGCGATCGGCATCCCGCCCATGAAGCCCATGACGACGATGCGTTTGCGCTTCATGAAGGTAGCCAACGCCCGCTTCACTCGAACGTCTTCACCGTCGACCGCCGGATTGCCTGCAACGATCGTGTTAGCGCGGAATCGCTCTTGGTGACAACCGCGCCGGCAGCGACGACCGAGTTGTCGCCAATGGTCACGCCTTTCAAGAATCACTGCGTTCATCCCGATCCAAACGTTGTCGCCGATCTTCACCGGCGCGGTTTTTAGTTTCGGACGCGGCGGCCGGTCTTTGAAAAACGGCGCGAGCGCCTGCGAGTCGATCAAGCCGTTGCGCCGGTTCGAGCGGATGAAAATCCGAGTCGGCAATGCCGACGCCCCAGGAAATGAGACAGTGCGATCCGATCTCGACCATTTCTTCGGCCATGACGATCGCGCCGTTAAGCAGAGTGAAATCGCCGACCGTGCACCGGCCGTTCTCTCTGGATGGCAAAGGAACAACCGGCATAGACCGAAACGTGATTGCCGAAAACGACGGCGCTCGCGGCTTTTTGCTGAGCATTTTTTTGAAAACCTGCGCGCTCTCGCAATAGAATCCTTCGCCAAATTCGACGTTGGGCGGAATCGGTTCCGGATACCAATCGTCCTCGACATGTCGATCTTTTTTGACGTTGCTCACGTTGGAAATTTTCCGGACGCGAATAGTTTCGCGTAAACGCCGCCGCGCGCGAGCAATTCCGGTCCACGGCCTTGTTCGACGATGTCGTCCGCGCTCGATCACCACGATGCGATCGACGTCGTGAATCGTTGCCAGCCGATGAGTGGCGATCAGCGTGGTTCGGCCGCGCATCAATTCCTTGATCGTTTCCATGATTGCCGCTTCGGTCGCTGGATCGAGGGCGGAAGTCGGCTCGTCGAGCAGCAGGATCGGCGCATTTTTCAAAAATGCGCGCGCGATTCCGATGCGTTGGCGCTGGCCGACGCTCAATTGCTGGCCGCGTTCGCCGACCGTGCTCGCGTAACCGTTCGGCATTTGGCGGATAAATTCATCCGCCTGGGCGCGTTTCGCGGCGTCGATGATTTCTTCTTCGGTCGCATCCGGTCGCCCGTAGGCGATGTTTTCGCGGACGGTTGTGGAAAAAAGCAAGCGTGTCTTGCAGGACGATGCCGATCTGCGCGCGCAACGATTTCTTTTTGATCTCGCGCACGTCGCGACCGTCGAGCGTCACGAAACCCGAACGTCGGATCGTAAAATCGCGGGACCAAACTCAACAGCGTGCTTTTGCCCGCGCCTGTGCCGCCGACGATCGCGATCATTTGATTCGGTTCGATTGCAAGATCGACATCGTGCAACACCGGTCGGTCTGCCGCGTAGGCGAACGAAACCTGGTTGAATCCGATCGCGCCCTTGGCCGATTCGATTGCGATCGCATTTGGCGAATCGACTACGTCGTCCTGTCGATCGAGAACTTCGAAGCAACGTTTTGCGCCGGCCGTCGCGCCTTCCATCGCCCACGCGGTGTAGGTGAGGGACTCGATCGGTTGGTAGAGCATCAAAAGATAGGCGCTGAAGACGAGGAGCGTTCCGAGCGTCAGCGTTCCGTTTAGGACGTGAAGCGCCCCGACGTAATACATCGCGGCCGTGCCGATCACCATCAGCGTGCTGATGACGAGCGCGCTGTTTATGTTGGTTAACGTCAGTCGAAGATTTGCCTGCAAACTTTGTTGAGCGCGCTGATGAAATTGCAAGAACTTCGAATTCTTCGCGGCCAAAGGCGTGCACCATCCGAATCGAGCTCGAGCCCTTCCTGTGCCTGCATGAGCACTGCGCTTTCGTGTTCCTGAATGAACGTCGATTCGCGTCGAATGCGATGCGCAAAAAAGTAGATGGCCGCAATGATAAACGGAACGATCGCGAGCGAGAGCAACGTCAATTGCCAATCCAACCGGACCATGACTGCAAAAGTGCCGATCAGCGTGATGACCGATCCGAAAATTCCGGTGAAGCCCTTGTTGTAAATTGTCTGAATCGATTGCGAATCGTAGGCGACGCGAAAACTGGAATCGCTCGAACGACGAACGTCGTGATACTTGAGCGAAAGCGATTGCAGATAGGCGTAAAGATCGGTGCGCAGTTTGAGCAGCGCCTGGAGTCCGATTTTCACCAGTAAGTAGTTCGTGATCCAGTTGATGACGCCCCAAAGAAATTGGATGACGACCAGGGCGAGAGCAAAGAGCTGAAATGACTCGGCAGCGTGCCGTGATTGCCGGAAAGCAAGCCGAAATGGCTCGATACGAAACGTTCTGCCGCTGGCTGCGAGCAAAAGTCGTCGACGATGATCTTGAACGGCCACGGTTTGAGCAGATTCAAGCCGATCCCGACGATCGACAGCAGCAATCCGACAATCGTTTGCGGCAGAAACGGCCGGTAGTAACGAATGACGCGGCGGTAGATCGACATCGGAATTTCAGATTGCAGATTTCGAATTTCAGATTGAACTAGTCGCGCGGCGCTAGCGTAAATCGGAAATCGGAAATCCGAATATCGCTGCAAATGACAATATGCATCATCTAATTCAAATCTGGTCGGAATGGGTCCTGACTGGCGGTTATCTCGGGATCATCGTTTTGATGGCGATGGGAAGCACGCCGATTCCGTTACCGGCTGAAGTCGTGGTGCCGCCGGCGGCCTTTCTAGCCGCAGAAGGACGGCTAAGCCTGGCCGGCGTAATCCTGGCGGGTACTCTCGGCGCTTATCTCGGAGCGGCGGTGATGTATTGGCTTTCACTTTGGCTGGGTCGACCGTTAGTCGTTAAGTTCGGGCGATTCATTCTATTTCCGCCGAAAAAATTGGAGGAGGCAGAGCATTGGCTTGCTCGCTATGAGGCTGGCGGCATTTTTTTCGCGCGACTTCTGCCTGGGGTTCGACACTTGATTTCGATTCCGGCCGGGATTGTGCGGATGAACTTTAAGGTGTTCAGCGCTATGACCGTGCTCGGTTCGGCCATTTCGTGCTCGATCCTCGCTTATCTTGGCGTTCGCGCGCAACGCGTTGCTCCTGACTTGCTGAACAATCCGGAAGGCTTCGTTCACTTCGTTCGGAGTCAAACAAAGTGGCTGCTCCTGGTCGTTCTCGCGTTCGCGGCGCTATACGTTCTATCGATGTGGCTTTCCAAGCGGAAAGCGGAATAAGGCTTCAAGCGGTGCGGCCAAAGCGCTGCCGGCAGCCGATTTAAATTTGAACAGGGGCACCGAAGCTGCTGTCAAAAGACCAACAGCAATGAAGAAGAACAGCCTAATCCTCAAACCCCGAACCAAACTTTCACTCGGCGACCTGATCCTTGCCGTTAGCTCCTGCACGAGCAACACCAAGGAGACCGTCGCCACCGTGGCTGACCTGCTCGGCAGCGGAAAGGTGCGCCTCCAAAGCGACGGCAAATTCCTCCGCGCCAAGGTTTGCTAGGGTCCGAGCCGACTGGCACTAAAAGCGAATTTCTGAATCGCTCCGACGGATTGTCTGTCGGAGCGATTTTTTTTACGCAAAACACTTTCGCGTTTGACACGCCAATCTATCTTGCGGCGTGATTGATCGTTATTCCCGGCCACAGATGTGCCACATCTGGTCGGACGAACGCAAATATCAAATCTGGCTGGAGATCGAGCTGCTTGCCTGCGAGGCAATGGCCGAGCTCGGCCAGATTCCGAAACAGGACGCGGTCGAGATTCGGAAGAAAGCGCGCTTTTCAATTCCGGAAATTCTGGAGATCGAGAAGCGCACGAATCATGATGTCATCGCGTTTCTGGAAAATGTCGCGGCATCGGTCGGGCCGGCTGCCCGCTGGATTCATCAAGGCCTCACTTCATCGGATATTCTCGACACAACACTTTCCGTTCAATTAACCGAGTCGATCAACATCCTGGCCGAGGATTTAAAGCAGGTTCGCAACGTAATCGCCGTTCAGGCGCGCCGGTACAAAATGACGCCGATGATCGGGCGCAGTCACGGCGTCCATGCCGAGCCGATCACTTTTGGGTTAAAAATGGCGCTGATGTTCGACGAGTTCGGCCGCGCGGAAGAGCGTCTCGCCCAAATGCGCGAGCGTGTTCGCGTCGGCAAAATCAGCGGCGCAGTTGGAACGCACGCACACGTTGACCCGAAAGTGGAACGCGCGGTTTGCGAAAAACTCGGACTCAAACCCGCAACGTTGTCGACGCAGATTGTGCAGCGCGACCGTCACGCCGAGTTCATGACGACTCTGGCGGTGATTGCGTCGAGTATTGATCGCTGGGCGACGGAATTTCGTCATCTTCAGCGGACCGAAGTCTTGGAAGTGGAGGAATATTTCGGCGAAGGCCAGAAGGGCAGCTCTGCCATGCCGCACAAACGGAATCCAATCACGAGCGAACGATTGAGTGGTCTCGCGCGGGTGATTCGCGGCAACGCGATGGTTGCGCTCGAGAATGTCGCCCTTTGGCACGAACGCGACATCAGTCACTCGAGCGCGGAGCGAATCATTTTGCCAGACTCAAGCATTCTGATGGACTTCATGCTGAATGAGCTGCGGAATTTGGTCGAGCGGTTCCAGGTTTATCCTGAACGGATGCAACAAAACCTCGAGTTGACGAAAGGCCTTTATAACAGCCAATCGATCCTGCTCGCTCTGACGCGCGCTGGAGCGGAGCGCAAGACCGCTTACGAGGCAGTCCAGCGCGCCGCGATGAAAACCTGGAAGGGCGGGGGGACGCTGGCGGAAAACGTGAAAAAAGAGCCGGAGATTACCGCAAAACTTTCCGCGGAAGAGATCGACCGGCTTTGTTCGTTGGAAGTCCACTTGCGGCATGTCGATGAGACATTCAAAGCGCTTGGCTTGGAATGAATCGACAGGTCTGAGAGCCGAAATTGTTTCCCTCTTATTCGCAACGGCAGCAAATGGGCGGCTATCTGATCGGACTCAAGAGCAGCTCGGTGATACGTCCGTAGCTGTCGAGTTTTTCGACGCGCATTTCGAACTTCGCCGCGGTTTGTTCGGGCGCTTTGGGATTTAAGGTGACCCGAACCGCGCTGCGTAGGCCAGTTTAAGATCAGCTGGGCCAGCTGAAAGTTCTGCGTTAGCTCCACCGCTCTCAGCTCCAGGTGTGCCAGTAATTCCATCGTCATCGGCGTTGTGCCCGAAGGAGTCAGCTGAACGCGCGCCCGCGTTTCATTTGGAATCACCGCCACGCCACCGATCTCGAATGCGTTTCGCATTTGGGCGGGTTGCAAAGGCTTCGCCGTGGGAAGCAATCGGAGACTGGAAATGCGACCTTCCGCGCTGAATTGTGCCGTCCCAATTTGAAACCCTGTTTCGGCGGGGATTGCGTTCCGGGCCGTTGCCGATTCCAAGCGAAGCGAAGCCATCAGTGACGCCGGGCGCGCGCGAATCGCGCCCATCTGCAGCTGAGACGTGAGCTGCATTGAAAGCACTTCCAGAAAAAGACCCAGCACCGCTCCGCTACCATCAGTTGGCGCGACGCGAACCGCCGAAGTAGCGGGTGATGGTTTGCGTTGCTCAATCAGGGGTTCAGTCGGTATCCGAACCGGTTCCCGAAAGACAACGGGGTGGGTAAGAACTGGCTCCCGCGTTTCGCGAACGGGCGATTCAGCAATGATCTCTTGTCTGGGCGGTGGTGACGGCTTCCGTTGAACGATCGGCGCCGGCGTGGGTGGTGGTTCAATGACCGGGGGCGCAACTGCTGGTTCCGTGATTTTCTTAGTGAGTTTTCGTTCGCCGGCCAGCGTTCGTCTTACCAAGTCGATAAGCGCCTCTGAGAGAAAAGGCTTCTCGATAGCGGCTACGACGTTAGGAAAGCGCGCCGCGGTCGCATTCATTTGTTGAACGTGGCCGGACATCATGAGCACCGGGACGTTTGCTGTTTGCTCGTTTTCCAAAAGTCGCCGGCAAACTTCGTCGCCATTGAAATCGGGCAGGCTGTAATCCAGGAGAACGAGATCGGGATTAGCGCGTTCGATTTCTCGCAAACCCTCACTCGCACTCACCGCAGTGGTGATCCGCAGGTCAGGTTGGGCCGTTGCCAAAACGTCTTCGACAAAGATCAAAAGCATCTCGGTGTCGTCGATTACGACGATTCTCTTTCCGACTTCTGGTAGAGCTGCGGTGACTCGCGGACGCGGGGCCTTGGGAGCCTCCGGCTGCGTTTCGCGCAGGACTTCGACGACAACAGCGGGCCAAGCCGTTGCGATGGTCCGCCGGATCGATCCGGTGATTCTTTTTTCGCTGAAGCTTGCCGTGGGCCAGCCCAGAATCTGGGCGAGGGCATTTTCTCCTTTGATTCTTCCGGTTTCGGCGTGAACCACCTGGCCTGCGGCAATTTCAATCTCGCCGCTTCGGGCGCGCGAACGAATCTCCAGGATTACGTTGGCGCCCGCCGCACAATGCAAGAGCACAAGGTCGATCCCACTGAGCGCGTGCAAGGTTCCGCGTGATTCCGATTCCCTCCACGGTCCGAGCAACGCCTGGACGGCGGCGCCGAAGGTTGCGAGCTCATACGGCTTTTCAACAAACTGCAGACCGCCAAGAGATCCGCGTTCAGCGGAAATCTCGGAGTGGATTGCGGTGCCGATGATCAGAACGCGAGCGGCCGGATGCGAATCTCGAAGTTTTTCGAGCAACTCAGTTATTCCGGACCACGGTGGATCGACATCGAGGATAAAAAGGTCAGGTTTGAGATCGTTGGCGAACTTTTCGAGGTCCTTGAGAGTGCGCGCGATGAATACGGCGTGGTTCGGCGCGAATTTCTTCAGCGCTGAACCGATGGCCGCCGCGAGCGCGTCGTACTCTTCGAGCAAGACGATGCTGGGTTGTGCGACCGCTTTGTTGGTAGACTTCGGACGAGCAGGCACCTTGATAAGCCCTTAAGGTTTCTAGAGTACGACAAAGCTGAACCGCTGGTCAAAGGGAAGCAGGTGCAGTCTCGAACTATTCGTATCGCAACGCCTCGATTGGATCGAGGTTTGCCGCGCGATACGCTGGGTAAAGACCAAAGCCGATGCCAATAGCGGAACAAACCACCAGGCCGGCAATCGCCCAACCGAACGGGAAAATCGTATCAACTTTCAACCAAACGGCGATCAAGTCGCCCATGGCTATTCCAAGCAGAATTCCCAAAATACCGCCGGCTTCCGAAATAAAGACAGCTTCCGTCAAAAATTGCCGCAGGATGTCTTTGCTCCGCGCACCGATCGATTTTCGCACGCCGATTTCCTTTGTTCGCTCGGTGACGCTCACCAGCATGATGTTCATGATGCCAATGCCGGCGGCCACCAGGGCAATGAAGCTGATCACGAACGCTCCCACCCGGACGATGCCCGCAACGGAAACAAACGCGCTCTTGAGTGAGTCGTTGGAATAAATCTCGAAGTCGTTTTCCTCATTCGCCCGCAGGCCGCGCGCGATTCGCATCGCACCGACCGCCTTGTCGAATGTCGCGTTGTAAGTTTCAGTCGAGGGAGCCTGAGTCGCGATGTTGACGGTGCGTTTCGCCGACCCGAAGTCTTCGAAAAAACGGGTGATCGGCATGATGCAAAGATTGTCCTGGCTTTGGCCGAATGCGGTTCCTTTCTCGGTCAGCACGCCGATAATCGTGTAGGTATGTCCACTCATCCGGATCATTTTCCCAATCGGTGATTCGTGCGGAAACAAGCGGTTTTCGATCATCTTGCCGACCACGATGACGTTGCGGGCAAGATCGACGTCTTCGTCATTCAAATTTCGGCCGTAACCGAGCGTGTAAGCGTTGGCGATGAGAAAACTACGATTGGTGCCGACAACAAGCAGGCTCGGCGTAGTTTTGACGCCGTTGTAAACGGCCTGCCCTTTCACTTCGTAGCCGAAACACTTCAGGCAAACCTCGCGCGCGTTCCCTTCCATCAATCGCTGATAGTGAAGCGCCTGCAGGTACGTGATGTTGCGCCGGTTCAGATATTTCTTCTTTACGTCGCCGCCTGCACTCACGTTCGCCGGATACTTGGCGAACTGAAAAATGTTCGACCCGAGAAAACTGATTCCGTTTTCAATCGAGTTTTGCAGCGCGCCGATTGCGGTCATTACCGAGATGACGGAGAAAACGCCGATGGTAATCCCCATCATCGTCAGGCCGGAGCGTAGCTTGTTCACGCCGAGCGAACTCAACGCCATGGTGATGATTTCGCTGAATCGCATGGTCGAAATTCTATTCATATCTCAGTGCCGTCACCGGATCGAGACGCGACGCTGTCCAGGCTGGCGCAAAGCCGGAGATTAAGCCGGTGAGCACGGAAACAATCATGCTGCCGACAACAAGTCCGAGCGAAAATTGGATTGGGAACGACGGAAACGCTTTTCCGATTCCGAAGCAGAGAAGATAGGCGAAAGCCAGGCCGATAAATCCGCCAAGAAGACAAAGTGCGGTCGATTCAATCAGGAACTGCAACAGAATCGTGCGCCGGCGCGCGCCCAGCGCCTTGCGCGTCCCAATTTCCTTTGTCCGCTCTTTCACGCTCACGAATGTGATGTTCATGATGCCGATCGCGCCGACAAACAGCGACAGCCCGGTGATGAAAAGTCCGGCGATCGCGATCGTGTTCTTAACCGGATCAAGCGTGCTCTTGAATGCCTGCTGCTCGTTGATCGAAAAATCATCCTTCTTTCTCCGGCGACAAACCGCGCACCCGTCGCATGATTCCCATCAGCTCATCTTTCGCTTCGGGGAGTTTCTTTTTGTCTTTCACTTTCACGCGCACGTCCGATTCGGTCGAAGCGGCCCCTGGGACGCACGTCCGATGCACTCTTCGAGCTGAAATATTTGTTAAACGCCGTCAATGGTATCGCGACCATCGAGTCCCAACTGAACAGTCCGAGAAACGTTCCTTGTCGCGCGTTAACGCCAATGACTTTGAAATTTTGCCCGTTGATCAAAACGATCTTGTCGATCGGGCTTTCCGACGGAAAGAGCGCGTCAGCTACGTCGTAGCCGATGACGACGACTTGAGCGCCTTCGCGCGATTCGATTTCGTTGAAGAAGCGGCCTTCTTTGCAATCGATTGTCGATGTGAGCGTAAAATCTGACGTCGTGCCCAGCGTGAAAACGCCGTCCACCTCGTTGCCGCCGAACTTCACCGAGCGCATCAAGCTCGACGTCGGCACCGCCACGATCAGATTGGAGTTTGGCGTGGCAGCGATGATTCGATTGATTTTGTCAGCGTAATCGGTCTCGATTTTTTTTCGGTCGCGATAGTTCCACCAATCGTCCACCGGCTTCCACGGCCATTGCGTGACGTAGAGAACGTCGTCGCCGAGCACGGACATGCTGTTGTCGAAACCGATCGAAATTCCGCTGATCGCGGTTCCCATCAATGTCACCGCAACGATCCCGATAATGACGCCGAGCGCGGTGAGCGTTGATCGCGTCATGTTCGAACGCATCTGCGCCGCGGCGATCTTCCAACTCTCCTCCAGCTCGTAAAGAATGCGTTTCATTTCAGCTCAGCTTGCGACAGCCGTGTCCAGTTCGCGGAATGAATCCCATGTGGTCCATTTCGATCAGCCCATCTCGCAGACGAATCGTGCGCCGCGCATGCGCGGCGATATCGCGTTCGTGTGTGACCAAAATAATGGTGTTGCCTCGTTTATAAAGATCTTCGAGCAACGCCATGATTTCGTCGCCGGTTTTGGAATCGAGATTTCCGGTCGGCTCGTCCGCCAGAATGATCGACGGATCGTTAACCAGCGCACGCGCAATCGCGACCCGCTGACGTTGGCCGCCGGACAATTCGTTAGGTTTGTGGTGGATGCGATCGCCCAGACCTACATCAATAAGCGCCCGCTCCGCGCGGTCTCGCCGCGCTTCCGGATCCATCCCGGCGTAGATAAGTGGCAGTTCGACATTGCGCAATGCGTTGGCGCGCGGCAGCAGGTTGAACGTCTGAAAAACAAAGCCGATCTCGCGGTTGCGGATCGCTGCCAGCTCGTCGTCGTCCATTTCCTTGACGTTGCGTCCGTTGAACTCGTAACGGCCGGAGCTCGGCGTATCGAGGCAACCCAGCATGTTCATCAAGCGTCGATTTGCCGCTCCCGCTCGGCCCCATTACGGCGAGATATTCGTTTCGGCGAATCTGTAACGTGACGCCGCGCAACGCGTGCACGATTTCTTCACCCATCACGTAATCTTTCGTGATGTTTTCGATGTCGATGACGACTGCGCCGGGCTCACGAGTGACGAGTGACATGTGACGAATGACGAATTCTACTTCGTCGCTTCCTTGTCGTAAGTGACCTTCGCGCCGTCTTTCAGTTTGCGGCTGATCGCACTGTAGCTGCCGGAAATCACTTCGTCGCCCGGTTGAACGCCGCTCTTTGATTTCCATGTAGGTGTCGTCCGAAATTCCGGTCGTCACTTTGACCGATTGCGCTTTGCCGCCTTTTTTCAGAAACACCACCTTGGACAATTTCTCGCGCTCTTCCTTTTGGGCCGCTTTCTCCTGCTTCTCATTCACGTAATCAGCGTTGTTGTCGCCCTTATCGCGGGCACTCGCTTTTAGTTTCCGCTTTTCAATTTCTTCCGGGCTCAAATTGCTTTCGCCGGTGCGAATGGTGACAGCTTGCATCGGCACGGCGACCGCATCTTTCACCATGTTGGTCTCGATATCGGCGGTGCAGCTCAGACCCGGTTTCAACGGAACATCATGGTCATCGACCCGAACCTTTACTTGAAAATTTGTCACTTCTTCCTGCGTGCCGGAGCCGGTCGTCGTCCCGGTGTTCGCAATCTGGTAAACCGTGCCGTGAAATTTGCGATCGCCGTAAGCGTCGATCTTCACGTTCGCCTTGTCGCCGACTTTCACGTTCACGACATCGTTCTCGTTCACATCGACTCGTGCTTCCATGTGATTGAGGTCGGCCACGCGCATCACTTCTGTCCCAGCGAATTGTCCGGTCGCTACGATGCGTTCGCCGAGTTTGCTGTTCAGCATCGTCACCGTGCCATCGATCGGCGAATACACCGTCGTCTTGGAGAGTTGATCGCGCGCCTGGCTTGAGGCTGCTTCGGCGCGCTCGATTTCGTGGAGCGAACTTTCGTAGGTATTCTTGGCTACATCGGCCGCGGCTTGGTCGGCGTTGTATTCCTGAATCGAGATCGTTTTCTTGTTGTACATGTCATCGGCGCGTTTCAGATCCTGCGCTGCCTTCAGCATCGTTGCCTTTTGCTGGAGGTTTGTCGCTTTGGCGGAACTGATTGCCGCTTCCTGCTGTTCGAGCAGCGCCTTGTACGTGTCGGGCTTAATTTTAACCAGGAGGTCGTCTTTTTTGACCTTGCTACCGTCTTCCACCGGCAACTCGATGATCTCGCCCGCAACTTCCGGCGAGATTTTCACTTCTGTTTCCGGCTGAACTCTTGCCCGTCGCCGAGACGGTTTGGAGAATCGTCTTCCGCACCGCCTTTTCCGTCGTCACCGGGATCGGCTTCTCGCGCTTAGAGAGCGCGATTGAAACCATGAGCCACAACACGACGAACCCCGACCGCGCCCCAAATGATCTGTTTGCGACGGCGGGCGCGTTGTTTGCGCGCGGCCTGTGGTGAGGTGTCGGGCGTGGTTAAGGTTTGGTGCATGGCGACTCAGGGAGCGGGGAAGTCGGAAATTACCTCACTTTCGACCTTTTCCAACCAAACCCGTTCACCGGGCCGACAATGAGATGCAGGAACCGCGCCTTTCGGATTCAACGATTTAATTTGGTTGCCCCAGTCGCTGATGAATCTGGTCGATCGCCCACTGCGCGTGTTCAGCAATCAACGGCTCGGGATCGGTTGCGACCTGCCTAAGCGCCGGCAGATCGTCCCGCCCTCCGACGTTACCCAGCGCGACGCAAACATTGCGCAGAAAACCACGCCGCTTGATTCGTTTGATCGGTGAATCGCGAAACAGATCGCAAAACTCCGCGTCGTTCAATTTCAAATAATCGCGAAGCGCAAATTCAGTCGTCGATCTTCCGCGCGGCAAAGGCGCTTTCGCGTGAAACCTGCGCGAAGCGATTCCAAGGGCAGGCGTCGAGACAATCGTCACAACCAAAGATGCGATCGCCCATTAGTGGTCGCAGCTCTTCGGGAATCGCGCTTTTCAGTTCGATCGTGAGATAAGAAATGCAGCGACGCGCGTCCAACTTGTGCGGTGCAGTGATCGCACCGGTCGGACAAGCTGTGATGCAACGTTCGCACGTTCCGCAGCGATCCCGGACCGGCGCATCCGGTGGCAAGTCGAGCGTGGTCAAGATTTCCGCCAGAAAAAACCATGTGCCGAGTTTTTCGTCGATCAACATCGTGCTCTTGCCGTGCCAACCAATCCCGGCTTCTGCTGCGTGATCGCGTTCCAAGATCGGCCCGGTATCGACGTAACATTTCTGTTCACCGCCAAATTCATGCAGGAAATTCGTCGATTTTCTTCAACTTCGAGGCGATCACGTCGTGGTAGTCGTCTCCCCAAGCGTAACGCGCGATCCTTCCACTTGTTGCTGTAGTGGCGGCCGTCGCCGCTCTTTTGTGTGCGGGCGATTCGCCCGCCTCTACACCCTGAAAATAATTCAGCGCCAATACGATGATCGATTTCGCGCCGGGCAAAATTCTTTGCGGATCGCGACGCTTCTCCTCGCCGCGCGCCATGTAAGCCATCTGGCCATGCGCGCCATCGTTGAGCCAATCGTGGAATTGGTCGATGTGGGCTGGACGAGCACACGCGGGCAATCCGACACGAATCGAAACCCAGTTGATGCGCGTATCTGACGAGCCTTTCCTTCCGTTCCAGCGACGTTGTTTCTGCCGTCGTCGCTGGCGGCTGTGAGGTTGTCACATTCATTACGTCGCCAGTTGCTCGATTTTGTGCATGATGATTTCTGCCACTTCGTCGTGGTCTCGGTCGGAAGTGTCGATCTCAAAGTCGGCCGCGACCTGGTAAAGCGGCACGCGTTTGCGAAGCAATTCGGAAAAGACCGTGCGCGACTGGTCATTTTGCAGTAACGGCCGGGTATTCCGTCGCGCCGCGCGCTCGAACAGCGTTGCCTCATCGCCATTTAACCAAACAATTGTGCCTAACCGTTTCAAAAGCTCGACGTTTCCCGGCCGAAGAACGATTCCACCGCCTGTTGTGACTATCATCGGCCGGTCGGCGGCGACATTTCGGATGACTTCAGTCTCCGCGTCGCGAAACTTCTCTTCCCCGTGTTTTTGAAAAATTTCCGCAATCGAAAGCCCGAACTGTGCAGCGACCGCTTCGTCTGTGTCCAAACGGGCCAGACCTGTCCGGCGCGCCAAGGCGCGACCGACTGACGATTTTCCGGCGCCCATCATTCCGATGAGCACGATCGATCTCGCTTTCACTAGGCAATATCGTCGGGTCGGGGAAAGCTCCAAATCCCAGGCTCGAACCTCCAACAAAGGATGCAGTTACTTATTTGCCTTTTGAAGCTTGATAAATTGAAGGTTTTTTGGAGTTTGGACGTTGGGAATTGGAATTTTTAAACCGTATGGCTGAGTCAAAACCACTGGTCGCAATTATCATGGGCAGTAAATCGGATTGGGACACGATGCGACATGCTGCCGAAACTCTCGATGAGCTTGGCGTGCCTAACGAAGCGCGCGTGCTCTCGGCGCATCGCACACCAGAAGCGACCACGGAATTCGCCCGCAAAGCCTCCGAGCGCGGTCTGCAGGTCATCATCGCCGGCGCAGGGGGCGCCGCGCATCTGGCGGGAGTGATCGCGGCGCACACGGTGTTGCCTGTTCTCGGCGTTCCGATTCAGTCCAAGTTGCAAGGTCTCGATTCGCTTTTGTCTACCGCGCAGATGCCTGGCGGAATTCCGGTTGGGACCCTGGCCATCGGAGACGCCGGCGCAAAAAACGCGGCGCTTCTCGCCGTCGCGATCTTGGCCACGCATGACAAAAAACTGCGCGAAAAATTGGAAGCCTTTCGCAAGAAGCAATCCGAGAGCGTTCTTTCCGCAAAATTGCCGAGGTGAAAACGGAAATTTCGACCGACCGCAAGGCGGCGGTTGAATTGCTGCAGAAGGGCGAAATCGTCGCGTTGCCGACCGAAACGGTTTACGGACTTGCCGCTGACGCGCTGAATCCGATTGCGGTAGCGAAAATTTTCGACGCCAAAGGCCGGCCGCGCTTTGATCCGCTCATTGTTCATCTTCCGAATCGTGACTGGCTCGACAAGATTGCGGACGTTTCCGCGAAAGATCGGCAACTGATTTTGAAACTTGCCGAAAGGTTTTGGTCCGGACCTTTCACCATGGTCTTGCCAAAACGCAATATCGTTCCCGAAATTGTGACGGCGGGCTTGGAAACCGTTGCAGTCCGAGTCAGCGCGCATCCGGTTTTCGCGGAAGTTATTGGCGCGTTCGGAAAACCGCTGGCTGCCCCCAGCGCAAATCGTTTCGGCCGAATTAGTCCAACCACCGCGATGCATGTTCTCGACGAACTTGACGGTTTGATTCCGCTCATTATCGATGCTGGATCAACCACTCACGGAATTGAATCGACGATTGTTCGGATCTGTGACGGCAAGATCGATGTTTTGCGTCGCGGACCAATCACGTCGGAGCAATTGTCGGAATTCGGAAAGGTTGAGATCGCAAAGAAGACAGCGGATATCTCCGCGCCCGGACAATTAGCATCGCATTACTCGCCAAAAACGCCGCTGCGTCTCGTCGACGATTTGAAATCGTTCAAACCTTCGGAGTCAGCGCTGCGGGTTGCTCGCGTGGACGCCCGTTCAAGGAGATGAGCGTTTCGTTGCGGTCCGAAACTTGAGCGAGAATCAAGATCTTCGCGAAGCGGCGGCGAATTTGTTTCGCTATTTGCGCGAGCTCGACGAGCTCAATGCCGACTTAATCATTGCAGAACGAGTTCCTGATCAGGGGCTCGGCGCCGCGATTTTGGATCGGCTGACCCGCGCGTCGCATGCTTAGGATCGAACGCCAGGCATGCCTGGATAAAACCTTTGAACAGCGGATGCGGCTTGTTCGGCTTGCTCTGGAATTCAGGGTGATACTGGCAGCCGATGAAATAGGGATGATCGCGCAGTTCAATCAGCTCAGCGAGGGTGCCGTCCGGAGAAGTTCCTGAAATCACGAAACCTTTTTCGGCCATCCGCTCGCGATACTTCATGTTGAACTCGTAACGGTGACGATGGCGCTCCATCACGTCGCTCGCTCCGTAAATCTTTTCGGCGAGCGTTCCTTTCCCAATTTTTGTCGGCCAGGTGCCGAGCCTCATGCTTCCGCCTTTGCTGTGGATCTTCTCGCGTTGCTCCTCGAGTAGCGAAATAACCGGATCAGGCGTGTCGGGATCAAACTCGGTGCTGTTGGCCTTTTCGATTCCACAGACGTCACGCGCGAATTCAATGGTCGCCACCTGCATCCCCAAGCAAAGACCAAGATAGGGAATGCCGTGTTCGCGGGCGTACCGCGCCGCCTGGATTTTGCCTTCCACACCTCGATCGCCAAATCCGCCCGGAATCAAAACACCGGCCACATCTTTGAGCTGTGCGCCGACGCGATCCTGAAGCGATTCAGCGTCGACCAGTTTCAGCTCAATGCCGCAATCCTGACTGGCCGCCGCGTGGGTGAGCGATTCGTAAATGCTCTTATACGCGTCCTGAAGATGAATGTACTTGCCGACGACTGCGATTTTCACTCGTTTCTGGGGGCTGACCACGCAATCGACGAACTTTTTCCAACTCGTCAGGTTTGGTTCCGGAGTTTTCAGGTGAAGCAAATCGCAGACGAGTTTGTCGAGGCCTTCGTCATGCAACATCAACGGCACCTCGTAGACCGTGTGCTCGACATCGCGCGCCTCGATCACGGCCTTCTCCGAAACACTGCAGAACATCGACAACTTCTGCCTGAGCTCGCGATCGATTGGCTTCTCGCTTCGACAAATCAATACCTGCGGCTGCAAACCGATCTCGCGCAGTTTCGCAACGCTTTGCTGCGTCGGTTTCGTTTTTAATTCAGCCGCTGCTTTGATGTAGGGAACAAGCGTTACGTGCATGTTCACGACGTTCTGGGCGCCGACTTCGAGGATAAATTGGCGGATTGCTTCCAAGAACGGCAGACCTTCAATGTCGCCCGTCGTGCCGCCGATCTCGGTGATCACCACATCGTATTTCGATTCGTCTGAAATTTCACGGATACGGTCCTTGATTTCGTCCGTCACGTGCGGAATCACCTGAACGGTTTTACCCAGATAATCACCGCGGCGTTCTTTGAGAATGACCGATTCGTAAACCTGTCCGCTGGTCAGATTGTTGTGGCGCGAGAGAACGCAATTTGTGAAGCGTTCGTAATGCCCGAGGTCGAGATCAGTCTCGGCGCCATCATTCAAGACGTAAACCTCGCCGTGTTGAAACGGATTCATCGTCCCGGGATCAACGTTGAGATAGGGATCGAACTTTTGGAGAACAACACGCAGCCCGCGGGCTTCGAGAAGGGTTCCGAGCGATGCCGCGGCCAGTCCCTTGCCTAACGAACTAACCACGCCGCCGGTTACAAAAATGTATTTCATCGAACGATTTTCCGCCGTCTTGCGCGAGCCAGCTTTCGCTCCAGCGCTTTTGCGTCCGCCGGCGTGTCCACGCCTGGCGATCCATGTTTCGTGAGAAGCACATGAACCTTTACACCATTTTCGAGCGCACGCAATTGCTCGAGAGACTCCGCGCGTTCCAATGGCGTCGGTTTCGATTTCACGAAATCAAGAAGCGCTTTGCGCCGAAAACCGTAGATCCCTTGATGGCGCAGATACTTTATTGACACGGAACGATTTCGCGGGAAGGGGATCGCATAGCGCGAAAAGTAAAGCGCGTCGCCATCAAGGTCGACAATCACCTTGACCTGGTGCGGGGACGCCGCTTCGGCGGCGTTTGAGAACGGATGCGCTGCGGTGACAATGCCGATCTTCGGATTCGAGCGAAGCGTTTCGACAAAGCGATCCAGGAGGACGGGCTCGACCAGCGGTTCGTCGCCTTGAATATTTAAGATGAGCTCGAACTGACGGACTTTTGCGAGCGACCTCGGCGATTCGGTCAGTCCCGCTTTGATGATTTTTCGACGTCATCGCGACCTCGGCGCCCCAATCGAAGGCGGCTCTGGCGATCCGCATGTCGTCCGTGGCGATGATCACGGAGTCCAAACTCTTCGCGCGACGGCAACGTTCCCAGACGTGCCGGAGAAGGGGTTTGTTTGCAATGGGATGCAACGGTTTTCCCGGGAAACGCGTTGAACTCCAACGCGCTGGAATAATGCCTACCGCCTTGCTCATTTGGTCGCGTTAAGAATGATCTCCGCAGCTGTCCGTAAATCCTCGGCCACCCAATCAGCGCAACTGCCGTCCGTCATCTTATCCAAGCCAGTTCGAACTCGAATCGCCCGCAGACCCGGCGTTGTGGGCGCATTCGGCATCGATCTCCTTGTCGCCGATCAAGAACGACCTCGAGAGATCGACATCGTGTTCGCGCGCAGCTTGCAAGACCATCCCGGGCGCTGGTTTTCGGCATTCCGATGGTTGACCAGGCACGTCCGGGCAAAAATAAGTCGCATCGATTAAGCCATTGCCGATTTGGCGCGAAACCTCCGCTTCAACTGCGCGATAATCTTTTTCGGTGAAGAACCCGCGGCCAATCCCGCTCTGGTTTGTGATCACGATAATTTTGTAGCCGGCGCTTTTAAGCCGTCGCAGGGCCGCGGAGACACCGTCAAAAATACGAACCTCATCGGGGCGAGAACAATAATCGGCGTCATGCATGATTGTGCCGTCGCGGTCGAGAAAGACCGCCGGCGACTTCAGGTTAGTCGAAGTCATGTTCGAAACTGGAAATCAATTCCTGGCGGGTGACCGTCGCGGTTCCGAGTTTGCCAACGACCACCGCGCTCGCGTGATTCGCGATTTGGGCGGCCTCGAGTGGCGTCGCGTCGCAGACAAGCGCCAGAGTGAACATCGCGATCGCCGTATCGCCCGCGCCGGAAACGTCGAACACGTCGCGCGCTTTCGTTGGGATATGGTGAGGCTGCTTGCCTTTTTCGAAAAACATCATCCCATTTTCGCCGAGGGTGATCAGGAGATATTCCGTTCCCCATTTTCGCATCAACTCCTTTCCGGCGCGGACAAGATCGAGATCTTTTTTTGGCGCAAGATCGGCATCACGGTTGGGAATACCAGCGGCTAGAAATGCTTCCGCGCGATTTGGTTTAACCGCCGTTATACCGCTCCAATCGATCAAGTTGTGCGGATTTGGATCCGCGGTAACGATTTTCTTGGCCGCTCGCGCCTGGCGTGCGATTTGCGAAACCAATTCGGCGGCCAGAAATCCTTTGCCGTAATCTTCAAAGATAATCGCGTCGATGTCTTTCAATCGTTTCCGAACGGTTGTAACCACCTTCGCAATCTGCTTGTTCGAAGGCGGCATGATTTTCTCGCGATCGACACGGACGACCTGCTGATGCCGGGCGATGATCCGCGTCTTGACGATGGTCTGGAACTTTTCGTCTTCGACCGCGTCCGAGATGTCGATCTTACCGTTTGGCCAACAATTCGCGAAGTTGTTGCGCGCTCCGGTCATTTCCGATCATGCCGATTACAGAAACGCGGTCGACAAATTCCCGGAGATTACGTGCGACGTTGGCAGCGCCGCCCGGGAAGAAGCTCTCGCCGGTGACTTCAACCACCGGCACCGGCGCTTCCGGTGAAATCCGGCCGACCTTGCCCCAGACAAATTCGTCGAGCATGAGGTCGCCAATGACGAGGATGCGCTTTGTTCGGGCGCGGTCGAGGATCTGGCGAAGCCTTTTTAGGTCCATAGGGCCGGCGAGGTGCGATGTTGGGCGGAAAGGAATTGACGTGGGTCAGTCAAAATTGTTAGGCGCAGGTATTTGTGCGGAGCCAAGGTTCTGCTTACAATGGCTTCATTAATCCTGAATACTAAGCCGAAATCAACAGTCGAAGCTGCCGATGATTGCCTTTTCTAAAACTTTGAAGATCAGCGCGAGCGTGTTCCTTGGGGCCACGCTTTGCCTCCATGCCGCTCAGGCCCCGCAACGAATCGACGTCACCCAGATGTCGAAGAAGGTCGAGAATGTAGTCGTGCCGCTGCCGAATGAAATCTTTGGCGCGCTCAACAAACTCGGCTCGGTCAACTGGCGCGAATACGTTCGCACAGAAAAAAGCAGTAACTTCACCGAGCGTCCTCGCATTGCCCTGCTTCTCGGGACGGTGATTGCCGACGGTTTCATCGCCGTCCAGGCGGAAGACGCACCGGCAGTGAAGGAAATCGGTCAGCGCGTGCTGAGTTTGTCAAAAGGCATCGGCGTCGGTAATTCAATCACCCCGCACGCCAAAGCGATCACGGAAGCAGCCGACAAGCGCAAGTGGGAAGAGGTCCGCCAGGAACTCGACCGCACTCAAAGCAGCGTGCAGGCTGCGATGAACGAAGTGCACGACGAAAAATTATCGCAGCTGGTCAGCTTGGGCGGCTGGTTACGGGGCACCCAGGTCTTGACCGCTGTTGTGACGAAACATTTTTCGGCGGACGGCGCGGAGCTTTTGCATCAACCGGATCTCCTGGTTCACTTTCAAACCCAGCTTCAAGGCATGCCGGAATTTAATCTGCCGATCATTCACGACATTCAAAGCGCGTTGGGCGAAGTGAAACCGCTGGTTGATGTTGGCTCCTCCTCTCACATATCTGCGGAGTCGGTCCGGAAGAATCAACGACATCACGACGAAGCTCGACAGCGGAATCGTAACGAAGGATTGAAAAGCCTCCCATGAACCGCTTCACAAAACTCAGTTTGCGGGCAGGCCTGATCGTTCTCGTCGGTTTCGTTCTTCCGCGCGGGGCCTGCGGAACGGTGGATGATGCGCAATCGTTCGCGCTCCAGTCGGCGGAGCCGTACGTGAAAGAAGGATTTCAGGTTCGCGAGGACTATTGGGGTGGGGATCTTGGCTCGGGTGAGAAAAAGGCGGTGCGCCAACAGTTGTTTAAAGGCAACGAGTATTGGTTCTGGCTGGGAACTGAAGTCGAACGGGCAAAGATCTCAGTCCACATTTATGATTCCGAAGGGAAACTCGCGGAACAACCGGATAGTTGGGAGAAGGGTCATTTCGCGGCCGCCCACGTCATTCCGAAGGCGACCAGCAGTTACTTCATCATCGTTTCCGTGGAAGAATCCCCCGAGGAGCGCACCCACTGGGCGCTGGTTTACGGTTTCCGTTGATCTGCAATCGTCGATTTTAGGAGTGGTCGATCTTTGATGACCGAAACGCGCACGCTGCATTTCGATAACGCACGTCAGCTGCAATCACTTTACGCAAACGATCTCCAGCTCTTGAAGCGAATGGAGGATTCCCTGGGCGTGAGAGTCACTACTCGCGAAGGTTGGGTGAAGCTCGAAGGCGAGCCGGAGAAAATCGACAAAGCTCAGCGCGTCTTTGATCAGCTCGAGGCGGCCCAAAAAAACGGTGTGTCCATCCAGAAGCACGAATTTCAATACGCGCTCAATTCCGTGACCGAATCGCGCGAAGACAATCTCAGCGACGCGGTTTCGATGAAGATAACGACCTCGCCGCGCAAGCCTCCGATTGTCGCGCGCTCGGCTGGACAAAAGAATTATCTCGAAGCGATCGAAAAACACGACATCGTTTTCGGAATTGGTCCGGCCGGCACTGGCAAAACTTATCTCGCGGTCGCGATGGCTGTGTCCGCGTTAAAAAAGGATCAGGTCAGCCGAATCATTCTAACCCGGCCAGCCGTCGAAGCCGGCGAAGCGCTCGGATTTTTGCCCGGCGAGCTCGAACAAAAAATCGCGCCTTATCTTCGTCCGCTTTACGACGCGCTCCGCGATATGCTCGAAGCCGGAAGAGATCGAGCGCTCGATCGCGCGCCAGACGATCGAAGTCGCACCGCTTGCTTACATGCGCGGCCGCACATTAAACAACGCGTTTGTGATTCTGGATGAAGCGCAAAACACGACGACTGAGCAGATGTTTATGTTACTGACCCGCATCGGGCCCCGCTCGAAGTGCGTGATCACCGGCGACGTGACCCAAATCGATCTGCCGACGAACAAACGCTCCGGAGTTGTGGAAGCTCTCCAGGCGCTGAAAAACATCCCGGGAATATCCATTGTCTATTTCAACGAGCGCGATGTGGTACGCCATGAGCTGGTTCGTTCCATCATCACCGCTTACCAACAACATCGTTCGCCTGCGCCGTCGTCGCGCAAATAAGTCATGTTCGATTTCCTAAGACGCAGAAGACTTCTGAAGCGCGGATTGGCTTCCAAAAAACAGCGTCGTCGCCGGACTCGCAATGAATTGCTGCGAAGTCTCGAGTATGCGCGCTTCGTGAAAGTGATCATTCTCGCAGCTTTCGTCGCCGGCCTGGCCTTTTTGATTTTCAGCAGCCAGCAGCCGGAGCCGACCAAGAGTTTTGTGATCGCGCTGTTGTTTTTCGCCACCGCGGTTGCGGCGCTTTGGATCAATCATCCGGCAACGTTTGCCCAAAATTCGCGCGTCTTCTTGGTTTTCGGCGACCATCTTCGTTCAGCTCGCGGCGATCAAGCTCGTACTGATCCTGTGCAGCGAACACGCATTCAAGTTTCTCACGCCGGAAATGGGCTGGTTGCTTGCGCCTTACGCGTTCGCGCCGCTGGTGCTCAGTGTTTTGCTCGGACGAAATCACGGACTTTACGCGGCTTTCTTCGTGAGTTTTTGGAGCAGCGTGCTGTTCGTCAAAATCGACGCGCCGCTGCTCGTCATCAGCTTGATCAGCGGATTCACCGCCGTTTATCTCACGCTCCAGGTGCGTCGGCGCAGCAAACTCATTCGCGCCGGTCTCGGAGTCGGCGTCGCGATTTGGCTCGCCTCTCTCTGCTTCGGATTAATCACGATCAACTTCTTTCCGCCAACCGACAACGATTGGGGAATGATCGGCATCCAAAGCGCGCTTGCGCTCGGCAACGGAATTGTCACGGCGATGATCGTCGGCGGCGCGTTGCCTTTGCTCGAACATCTCTTTCAAATCACGACTGACGTTTCGTGGCTCGAGCTTTCGGATTTGAATCACCCGTTGTTGCGGCGAATGACGATCGAAGCGCCCGGGCACTTATCATCACAGTCTGGTGGTCGCGAATTTGGCCGAAGCCGCCGCGGAAGCGATCGGCGCGAATGCGACGCTTTGCCGCGTCTGTGCGTATTTCCACGACGTCGGCAAATTGGTGAAGCCGGAATACTTCACCGAGAACATGAACTTCGAGCGCAACCCGCACGATGATCTCGCGCCGACGCATGAGCGCGCTCATCATCATCTCGCACGTGAAGGAAGGCGTCGATCTCGCGCTGAAACACAAACTCAATCAGCGCATCATCGACATCATCCAGGAGCATCACGGCACGTCGCTCGTTTATTATTTCTACCAGCGCGCGCTCCAACAGCAGGAAGACGCACGCGCCGGCGGCAAAATCATGAACATCCGCGAGGAAGACATTCCCGAAGTGCAGGAGGAAAGTTTCCGTTATTCCGGCCCGAAGCCGCAGACCAAGGAGAGCGCGATCGTCAGCCTGGCCGACATCGTCGAAAGCGCCTCGCGGAGTTTGGAGAAACCGACGCCGCAAAAAATCGAGCAGTTGGTAAACGAATTAATCGAGGAGCGGATTGCTGACGGTCAGCTTGATGAATGCGATCTGACTCTCGGCGAATTGCGGGTAATCGCCGAGCGATTCCGTTTCACGTTGATGACGATGTTGCACACGCGCATCGCTTATCCGAAAGGAGAATCGAAATTCACCCCAACCGATACGGACGAGCGCTTTCGTCCCGACGTCATGGCGTCGTTGCGCAAGCCGGCAACCGCGCCGCCTGTGTCGGCAGCGTAAATAAAACCAACGCGTGTTCGGTAGTGGACAATAGCCCAGCCTTTCAAGGCTGTGAAAATTTCTTGGTATCGTCAAAGTCCCAATCGGGACGACAGAAACATTCTTTCTCCTGCCGGACTTGATTCTTTGCTGCGAACGACATCCCAGCGTTAAAACGCTGGGCATTATCATGCAGAATTGTCCCGCGATAGGTTGCAGCCGGCCTCTCCCAGAAAAAACTCAGCCACGAAGAAGTCTTGGAGGGCAGCGAGAGGCTGCGACAGATTTCGCGAAGTTGCTCAGATCCGCGTTATAACGCCGAGCTGAGTCGCTCAATCGGTGCGCTGCCATTCAAGCCTGTGAAACGTTTTCGTGAAATGTGGGAGGGGCTTTGTGGAAGCAATCAGTTCAAACTGCTCGCGTGTTAACGGTCCAGTCACGTTTTTCCTTGACTCAGACTCAGAGACTGTGGGTACAATTGCTCGGTCGATTATGTAATAATTCGTAATACTTCTGTCGAATTTCTCCTGCGAATCGCCGATTAAGGGATGTTGCTTGGCGACAATGTATCGATCGTTTGCGCCCACCGAAAAAACAGTCGCGTCGATAATGCCGACGGCGAATTTCTCGTCGCCACTCTTAACATCTGCACAAAGACTATTTGCGCTTCGGTGTCGACCGCGAGCAAGAGGTAGCCTCCACTGCGCCAATATGCGTCCGGCCAATGGCGGTCAATGATTGGTCGCGGTTCACAGCCAAGGGCGCCCAGAATAGCCGTAGCTCCAATAATCCGAAGCAACACGCGAGACTGGATCACAACTCCGGCGGTCTTGCGCGCGGTTCGCGGTCTTTGGCGGTGGCGGTGCTGGGTTGAGTGACGAACGGGCCGCCTTCGAGCGGCGCGGATCTGGTGAACGCGACATCGGGCATGTCGCTCGGAAGACCTTCCAAAGGAAATTCTTTGCGCAACGGAAAGAACGGATAGCCGTCCCACATCAGGATCCGTCGAAGATCGGGATGACCTTTGAATTTGATTCCCATCATGTCGTAAATCTCGCGCTCGTGCCAATTCGCGGTCGGCCAGATATCGGAAACAGTGTCGACCTGCTCGTCTTCGCCGATCTTCAATTTCAAGCGGAGATGAACTGCAAGGGTCATCGAGTAGAGCTCGTAGACGATCTCAAAGCGCGGCTCTTCGCCGACGTTATCGATGCTCGTGATGTCGATCAAGTAATCGAACGAAAGGTCGTCGCGGCAGAACTTTGCAATCTCGCGGACATCGCTCGCGGAAATCGTGTAGGTGGTCTCGCGCGAAATTCAGTTTTTGCCTGTAGCTTTGCCCCGAATAGTTTCCCTAACGAATCGAGAAGTTCCGAACCCGTCATATGTTCGCCAAGATGAACACAGATTTGCACAGATACGAAACTGGTTCATTTGCTGATCCGTGTTTCGATCTGTGTAAATCTGTGGCCATGCTCATGCGGTCGCCTCGCTGAGTTTTTTCGTCCACTCGGGTTTTTGCTGCAGAAATGATTTCTCGCCGGAAATTTTTTCCTGCAATTTCATCAGACCGGCGAGGAGAGCTTCCGGACGCGGTGGGCAGCCGGAAATGTAAACATCGACCGGCAACAGTTGATCGATTCCCTGGAGCACGGCGTAGGAGCGATACATTCCGCCGGTGGACGCGCATGCGCCCATGGCGATAACCCATTTCGGTTCGGGCATTTGGTCGTAAATACGCTTCACCGCCAGCGCCATTTTGTAGGTCACTGTGCCGGCAACGATCATTACGTCGCATTGGCGCGGCGAGAACCGCATCACTTCGGCGCCAAACCGCGCGATGTCGAAACGCGACGCGGCCGTCGCCATTAATTCGATCGCGCAACAAGCCAGGCCCATTGGCATCGGCCAAAGCGAATTCTTGCGGACCCAATTGAAGGCGGCGTCGAGCCGGGTAAAAATGACGTTGCCCTCGATTTTTGAGTCGTAAGCGCTTGCCCGCGTCTCTGCCATGGCGAAACACTAAGGTTCCGACAGGTGGCCGCAAGGGAAAATGGCCACAGATTGACACGGATGAAACACAGATTACGGAAAACACAGATTCAAATCTGAAATCATCTGTGTAAATCTGTGTGTATCTGTGGCTAATTCAGCCGCGCTAAGAAATGACCAACCAACCAAAACGCACTCATCTCGACGCGCTCGAGAACCAGAGCATTTTTATTTTTCGCGAGGCGTATCACGCGTTCAAAAACATCTGCATGCCGTGGTCGATGGGGAAGGATTCGAACGTCTTGGTCTGGCTGGCGCGGAAAGCGTTTTTCGGCCGGGTGCCCTTTCCGGTCCTGCACATCGACACGACCTACGAGTTTCCCGAGATGCTCGAGTTCCGTGAATGGGCGAAGACGCATCACAACCTGACTTTGATCGTGAAGATCAACACTGAAGCACGCGCGCGGGGCATCGGTTACGAGACCCACGATCCGGTGACCGTGACGCACGAATTAAAGACGGTGGCGCTCCAACAGGTGCTGGCCGAATACAAATTTGATGCGCTAATCACCGGCATTCGGCGCGACGAAGATCCGACCCGCGCCAAGGAGCGATATTTTTCGCCCCGCAACGCGCAGTTTGAGTGGGACTACAAAGATCAGCCGCCGGAATTCTGGGGACAATTCGTGACCAGCGCGGCCAAAGGCGAGCACGTGCGGGTCCAGCCATTGCTCGATTGGACCGAAATTGACGTGTGGCGTTACATCCAGCGCGAGAATATTCCGATCCCGCAGATGTATTTTGCGCGCGAGGGGAAACGATTTCGTTCGTTAGGCTGCAGGCCGATCACGCATCCAATCGAGAGCACGGCTTCGAATATCGAGGAGATTATTGCCGAGCTAGAGGGGACGAAGGTTGGCGAGCGCGCCGGCCGTGCGCAGGATCACTACGAACGCAACGCAATGCAGAAGCTCAGAGCCAAGGGGTTTTTATGATTGCGGATTGCGGATTGCGGATCGCGGAAAGGCAGAGGGAAAGCGCCTGCGTTGCGGACGCAGCTAAATGAAGCGAACGTCCACGGCTGAATTCCAATGTCAACGTTCCACCGACAGTACGAGGAGGAAACGCTTCGATTAGAACAGCGCGAGGCAACGCTAAACGGCCGGTGCGTTACAATGAGTAAAGCCTCTCCGCAGTCCGCAATCCGCAATCCGCAATCGCCAGCGGCTTTGCCGCTTCGCGTCGTCTTTGTGGGTCACGTCGATCATGGGAAATCGACCTTGATCGGCCGGATTTTGCACGACACCGACTCGTTGCCAGAGGGCAAGATCGAGATGGTAAAGAAAGCCTGCGAAGCGGAAGGAATGGAATTCGAGTTCGCGTTTGTGCTGGATGCGCTCCTGGAGGAGCAAAGCCAGAACATCACGATCGACACGACCGAGATCCGATTCAAAACCAATCGGCGCCAATACATCATTATCGACGCGCCCGGTCACAAAGAGTTTTTGAAGAACATGATCACCGGGGCGTCGCGCGCGGACGCGGCCGTGCTTGTTATCGCGGCAAACGAAGGCGTGCGCGAACAAAGCCGGCGGCATGCCTATCTGCTGAGTTTGCTTGGAATCAAACAATTGATCGTGGTCGTGAATAAAATGGATCTCGCCGATTTTTCCGAAGAGCGATTTAGCGAGATCGAAAAGCAGTATCAAAAATTTCTCGGCGATCTTGGACTCGAAGCGCGGGTGTTTGTTCCAGCGGCTGCCAAAAGCGGCGAAAACGTGGCGAGCCGGAGCCAAAGAATGAAATGGCATCGCGGACCGACAGTTCTGGAAGGGTTAGACCTGTTGGAACCACAAAGTGCCGACGTCGATTTGCCCTTACGATTTTGCGTCCAGGATGTTTACCGGTTCGATGAGCGGCGCATCATCGCAGGCCGGATCGAAACCGGAAAGCTGAGGGTGGGGGACGAATTGGTTTTTTCCCCTGCGAACAAAGCGTCAAAAGTTCACTCAATCGAAAGCTGGACCAAGTCACGGGCTGGCGAAAATGGGGAAGCAGCCGCGGGTGATTCGGTTGGGATCACCTTGACCGAACAAATTTTTGTCGAGCGCGGTTACGTTGGTTCACATCAAACCGAGACCCCAATCGAGGCGAACCGCGTTCACGCGGACGTTTTCTGGATTGTCCGCGAACCTTTGCGTCTGGGTCGACCCTACGATTTGCGACTCGCTACGCAGGAAGTGAAATGCGAGGTCGTCTCGATTGACGAGGTAATGGATTCGGCAACTCTGGAAACGACAAACGACAAGCGCGATCGCCTCGAGCGGAATGAAGTCGGACGATTGACGATTCAAACACGGGCGCCCCTAGTGATCGATAACCACGATCGAATCCCGAACCTCGGGCGATTTGTGATCGTTGATGACGGTCAGATTTGCGGTGGTGGCACGATTTTCGGCGGCGTTTACACCGACCGCACGGTCGCCAAGAGCAAAAATATTTTCTGGGTTGAAGGCAAAATCACCGCGAACGATCGCGCGGCGCGGACAGGTCATCGCGGCGCGGTGGTGTGGTTTACCGGTTTATCGGGCGCCGGAAAATCGACCATCGCTCAGGCGTTGGAACGTGAGCTTGTTCGCGCGGGGAATGCACACCTACGTGCTCGACGGGGACAACATTCGCCATGGGCTGAATTCAAATCTTGGCTTTTCGCCAGATGACCGGGTGGAAAATATTCGGCGCGTCAGCGAGGTGGCGAAATTGATGGCGGACTCAGGCGTAGTCGCAATCACGGCGTTTATTTCGCCTTATCGGATGGATCGACGCCGGGCGCGAGAGATCGCGCTCGAGGGCAGCGCCGAGTTCGTGGAAGTGTTTGTCGATGCGCCGCTGGAAGTTTGCGAAGCCCGCGATCCTAAAAATCTCTACAAGAAGGCGCGCGCCGGTGAAATTCGTGAATTCACCGGGATCGATGCGCCGTACGAACCTCCGGAAGATGTGGAGATCGTTGTTCACACGGATCAGCAGACCGTCAACGAATCGGTGGCAGTAATTCTGGAAGGGCTCCTTCCGCGATTAAAGCCGGAACAAATCGATGGCTGAGGCAAAAGAGATCGATCTTGCGGTTCGACGTGCCGAAGTCGGCGACGCTGCCGCCTTGGCCGATTTAATGACACAATTGGGATATCCGACGCGCACGTCGGAGATGGAAATGCGGATGGAAGGCATTAGGGCGGACAAAAACTACGCGACCTTCGTCGCGGTAAGCGGAGGAAAAGTTTGCGGAATGATTGGGACTCGCACGAGTTACAGCTACGAGCATAATAGCCCCGGCGCTGCCATCCTCGCGTTGGTTGTTTCAGATAAGATGCGCGGTCGCGGCGTCGGCCGAGCGTTGATGACAGCGATGGAACACGATCTCGCGCAAAAGAACATCAGACGGGTTGCGGTTTACACACATTTTCGCCGTACGGACGCGCACGAGTTTTATGAAAAGGTCGGCTATACAAAGAACGGTTTCCGATTGATAAAAGAGCTGCCAATGCCGGCAGATTAGGTCCGACTGATAACTCTTCGAGCCAAACTGCGACTAACCAGCCGCCTGCGTCGGAAAATTCAGGCTGACAACGTTCACGTGGCTCGATTCGATCACATCGTGAACGATCTTGCCCAGCTCGGCGGCTTCGTAAGGCTTGGCGATCACGCCGCGAAACCCGAAATCCTGATACCGGCTCATGGTCGCGTCAGTGGCATAGCCGCTCGAGACGATCGCGTTCACGGTCGGATCTATCTCGATCAATTTCTTGAGAGCTTCCTTCCCGCCCATGCCGCCGGGAAGGGTTAGATCGAGAATAACCAGATCGAATCGCTTGCCGGTCCGGAGGTTCTCCTGATACATCTCGACGCCTTTGAGCGCGGTCGCGGCCTGCGAGACTTCATAGCCGAGTCGCGTCAGTGTGAATTCAACGAGATCGCGAATAGCGTCTTCGTCATCGACAATCAGGACGCGGCCACTCCCGGATATTTCGGGAGTCAGCTTTCGTGGAGCTTCGACCGCCAATTCCTCGTGCTGGACGGCCGCGGCCGGTAGATAAATCGTGAAGGTAGTGCCGACGTGCACTTGCGATTCGACCGTCATAAGACCGTTGTGATTCTTGATGATCGAATAAGAAGTCGTCAATCCGAGTCCGTTGCCTTTAGGTTTAGTCGTGAAGTAGGGATCGAAAATCCGCTTCATGTATTTTTCCGGAATGCCTACGCCTTCGTCGCGGATGCGGACGCGGACGTAATCTCCGGGAGCCAGATCGGGAATGACAACGTCGTTGGTGTCGTAGCAAAAATTCTCGCAGCTAACGTAAAGCGTGCCGCCGTTGGGCATCGCCTGGTCGGCGTTGACTACAAGGTTTGCAATGACCTGGCTGATCTGACCGGCGTCGATTTCGGCCTGCGCCACATCCGTGCCAAAATCGAATTCACTGCGATTGCGGCTGCCCCGAAGCGAGAAACTGACCGTATCCTGAATCAGTTTTGCGATCGACGCGGTCTTCTTAATCGGTGCACCGCCCCGAGCGAAGGTTAGAAGCTGTTGGGCGAGGTCGCGGGCGCGCATCGAGGCGTTCTTGGCATCATCGAGACGCGTTGCCATTTCGTCGTCCGGGGGAAGAAGCAACGAAGCGACGGAAATGTTTCCGATAATGGCGGTGAGAAGATTGTTGAAGTCGTGGGCAATGCCGCCGGCGAGTAAGCCCAATTGCTCCAGCGTTTCGGCCTTCCGCCGCTCTGCCTCGCTGCGCTGGCGCTCGGTGATATCGCGGAACACCAGAACAACGCCCCCGATTTCGTTTTTGTTGTCTCGAATTGGCGAGGCGACCTGCTCGATGACGCGCTCGATGCCGTCCTTGGACGTAAGCGTAACCGTCTCGGGAAGGTTAACCAAAATGGACTGGGCTTCGCTTCGATAACCGCTCTTTTGCGTCTTGGCCTGCGTGGCAAGATCGACCGTAACATCGAAAACAGATTTGAGCGGCTGACCGTTGGCTTCCTTGTAAGTCCAACCGGTCAGCTTCTCCGCTTCGCTGTTCATCATTATGACTCTGCCGTTAACATCGCAGGTGATAACTCCGTCACCGATGGCGCGGAGAGTGACAGCAAGACTTTCCTTTTCAGCATCAATTTGCTGCTCGAACCGTTTTCGCTCGGTGACGTCGCGGACCATCGCCACGTAAAGCCGCTGTTGATCAACAAGCATTTCGCTCAAAGAGATCTCGACCGGGAAGGTGATGTTCTTGCGAGTGCGCCCGAGAGCGAGAGTGGTGCTGCCGGCTCGTCTCAGAATTTCGGTCCAATTGAAGGCGATGGGTTTGGCGTCGTGCTCGCTCTCATAGAGTTTTGGAACCAAACGGGTGAAGTTATTCCCGATCATTTCGTTATCGCGACATCCAAACATCTTTTCCGCCGCGGGGTTCATTGACCGGATGACTCCGTTTTCTTCAACCGCGATCATGCCGTCGAGAATGTTCTGGATGACGGAGCGGATGTGAGTTTCCGCGCTCTCGAGTTTTGTTAACTGCCGCCGAACAAAGACGAAGCTGTAACTGTTCGAGACCACGAGCAATCCGATCGCGAGGACCGCAACAAAGGCCAGGGCTGACGTTCGCCAGATTCGCTGCTGCGTGACAGAATTTATTCGCAGCTCATAAAGATTGAGCTCTTTGGCCTCGAAATCTGTCAGCATTTGGCGAACGTCCGTCATTAGCGTTTCGCCGGCGGCGACTGGAGCAACCGTTTCGGGATCTTTGCCTGCACGTTTGGCGTCGAGCGCCGGTGCAGCGAAGGTATTGATCCACCGTTCCACGCCCGCCCGGATGTCGGCCAGGAGTTGGGCCTGGGCCGGCGAGTTCGCGATCAGGATCGAGAGATAACCGTTGTAGGTGTAAAAGTCACCGAGCGCTCGTTTATAGGCCTCGGCGAAACTGTTGTCTCCGGTCAGCAAGAAGCCGCGCTTTTCTTTTTCCATCTCAATAACGGCTCGGTCAAGTTTGGGCAGAAAATTGAGGATTTGTGCCGACTGGGTGGCCCATTCCTGTTCGTGCATTCGCTGATTGAGCGCTATCTGCTCCTCATCTTCCAGTGATTGAAGGATATCGCGCGCCTCGTTAAGCAGGGAATTGCTCAGTCCAGAAGCGCCGCTGCCGGTTGCTTCACTTTCTAATTGGGCGGGCGTCTTACCGCGGCGTGCCTTGATTTCCGGAACAGCAACGGTTGTCAGCCATTTTTGGACGACGTTCAGTACCTCCATGACGCGCTTGCGCTCTCTCGGGGCGTCCCCAATCAGCTCCGTCAGCTGCTCGGTCCGTTGTTTGATCGATTCCCGCTTGGCGTCGAACACGGTGAGGTATTCTTCCCGGCCAGTCAGCAAAAATCCCCGATGATTGCTTTCGAGGCTGGCTACGTCATTTTCGATCAAGCTGCTCAATCGAATAACGGAAATTGTGTGGCTGCGAAGCGCGTCTTGATAATGATCGCGGAGGCTGAGGAATAGGAAAACGCCGACCAGGAAAATGATAACGATGACGCCAACGGTGGTACCAGAAAGGAGTTTAAAGTGAAAATACCGCTGGCTAAATAGCCAGCCACCAATGCGACCAAAGAGCGAGCGTCGCGATTTTCTTAGACGAGCTGGTGTTGCGCGGTTGACGCGCTTGTTTACCATAATTCCCATAGAGCAGCCCGTCTGCCAGCTCGACTCCCGCGTGGCCGTTCGGCGCCGCCCTAACTCAAAGCAGGGTCAGTACCACACTCTCACCAAGTACAAACCGCCGGCCGGTGCTACAAAACGGGACGCCCCCGCCCGGCCCAACTTCAACTGACTAACGACTTCGCATTGATCTGTTTGCCCAAGTCCGACTCGAACCATGGTTCCCACCATCAGTCGAGCCATCTTGTAAAGAAAACCCTCGCCATCGATGTCGATATTCACAACGAACCCGCGTTTTCCCACTCGAACAGATCGAATGGTGCGAACAGTGTCTTCGTCCTTTTTGCCGCGATTCGCGGCGAACCCACCAAAGTCATGTCTACCAACAAATACTTGTCCGGTTGCTTTGAGAAGATCGACGTTTAGCGGAACTGAAATGTGCCACGCGCGATTGAGTTCGAGCGGAGGCAGGATCGGTCCCGTCCAAATCCGGTAGCGATACGTTTTTCCTTTTGCAGAGAAGCGCGCATGAAAATTGGACGAAACATAGGAACAGCGGAGCACGCGAATCGTGGGCGGAAGAACACCATTGAGCGCATTTCTCCAGTTCAGGTTTGAGATTCTCCGATTTGGCAAGGCAACATGCGCGCATTGGGCGAGAGCATGCACACCGGCGTCAGTGCGCCCGGCTCCATGGACTCGGAGGCGATGTCCGCTGATCTTGTGAAAGCCGCGTTCCAGTTCGTCCTGAACGGTCTTGCGATGGGCTTGGCTCTGCCAACCCGCGAACGCGCTGCCATCGTATGCAACGGTTAGTCTGAGCCGCTGCGACATCGCGGTCACGTTTCGCTCTCGGTTATTGAAACCGTACCGCCCTCACGGTCGAGATAGCTTTGCAAGATCATTTGTGCAGCAACCTGATCGACCACGTGGCGTGTCTTGTGTGTCTTCCGGCCTGCATCGCGCAGCGCCCGCTCTGCCGCAACAGTCGTCAATCGCTCATCCCAAGTCTCGACGGGACACGGAAGCTGCGCTCTCAGTCCGTCTGCAAACTCGAGGGCAGCGTTGGTGGCGGCCCCGGCTTCCCCGCTCATGTGGCGCGGAATTCCGACGACAACCATCTCGACTTTTCGATCGCGCACAATTTGCGCAATTTTCTTCACCGGACTTTTGTTAGCCGGAATAGTTTGCAGCGGATGCGCCAGGAATCGCAGTTCGTCAGAAATTGCCAATCCAATTCGCACTTGTCCAAAATCAATCCCCAGAATCGGATTCATTTGTGCCGGTCCGGCTCAGGCCTACTGAAGCTCCGGCGGCAGCTTCGCGACCAGATTTTTGATTCGTTCCGCCTGATGACGATGACAAATGAGAATTGCATCGCCTGTTCGGACAACGATCAGGTTCTGAACTCCGAGCAATGCAATCGTCGTCTTGCCGTCATTGAAAACAATATTGTCACTTGCGTCGAGGGCGGTCAGGGCGCGATTGGCGATGTTGCCGTGCTCATCTTTCTTGAAATAGCGCGCGACCGCTTGCCAGCTTCCGACATCGTCCCAATCAAAGCTCGCCTCCACAACTAAAACGCGGTCTGCTTTTTCCATGATCGCGTAATCGAACGAAATTCGCGGAAGCTTGGCGAATTGCTCACGCAGAATCTTGTCCAGGTCCTTTGGCGATCGCACTTGAGAAATAAAATCGGCAAGCTCGGGTGCGTGCCGATTAAACTCGCTCAAGACCGTCGGCACCGACCAAACAAACATTCCTGCGTTCCAGCGGAAGTTTCCTTTTCGCAGAAACGACTCGGCAAGATCGACGTTCGGTTTCTCTCGAAAACGAACAACCCGATGGACCGCAATCTTACCGTCCTCACGCAATCGCACCGGTTCGCCCTGCTCGATGTAACCGAAACCTGGGCACGCCCAAGTCGGCTTGATCCCGATGGTGACAAGCGCACCAGTTTCACTCGCGGCCGCAGCGGCGGTCTTCATCGTTTCTTGAAACGCGTCGCGATCTGCGATGACGTGATCGGCAGGGAGCGCCAGCATCGTGGCCGAGTGATCTCGCGCTGCGACCCATCCGGCGCCCAGCGCAACCGCGGCGGCGGTGTCTCGCTTCGCCGGCTCGGCGATGATATTCTGCTTCGGAAATTTCTTCAGTAAATTGCGAACCGCTTTTTCCTGCTCGACGTTAGTCAGGACCAAAATGCGATCCGGCGGGACAAGACCATCAAGGCGGCCAACCGTTTCTTCGAGGAGCGTCCGCTTGGAAACAAGGCGAAGCAATTGCTTTGGGCGGTTGCGGCGGCTCAGCGGCCAGAAGCGTTCGCCGCTCCCGCCAGCCAAAATTAGGGCATAAATGGAATTAGCCATGTCGAAAACTGCCAATAGCTAAGATCACGCGAGCGCGAAGATTTTCCCGTTTATTTTTCGCGAACGAGACGTATAACAGTAGCCGATGTCACTCTCCGTATCCATTCCAAAAACTTCCGAACAGGTTCCGCTCGAGAATTTGCTGGCATTAACGCGGACTGCATTCGGGCTCGGAATCGGCATGCTCGTCGCCGATAAGATCAAACGTCCGACACGACAGACCGCGGCGATCGCGCTTATGTCCGTCGGCGCATTGGCCGCCCTACCTTTTCTTGTCAAAGTCGCCCTGGAGCGGATCAACCGGCCCGAATCAGAGCGGGGCAGCCGCGCAAGGCTTCGTTCGATTCGAAGTGACTCCGGCTATCGTTCTGATGTCGACATCTATTGAGGGTAGGGGCGGTTCACCGAACCGCCCGCGGGCGATTGTGGTCAATCGCCCCTACCTCGCTTGATTCGGTCAGCATCGCGGATTAAGCCTCTTCGCACATGGCCCGGATATCCCCATCTTCTGGCGAACCGCTGCGAGAGTTTTGCCGCGAGATTCTGAAGCAGGAGGCAATCCTTCGGCAGGGCGGCGGAAAAGCCGGGCTCGAACGGCAACGCAAGCTTGGTCGCTTGCCCGCGCGGGAGCGAATCTCGCAACTTCTTGATAAAGACGCGCAATTTTTGGAGATCGGACTTTGGGCCGCCTACAAAATGTATCAAGAGTGGGGGAACATCGTAGCTGCTGGGACGGTCGCGGGCATAGGTCCCGTTTGTGGCGTTTCGTGCATGATCATTGCCAACGACGCGACGGTGAAGGCAGGTGCGTTCTTTCCAGCGACCTGCAAAAAACTTCTGCGTGCGCAGCGGATCGCGTTCGAATGCTCCCTGCCGATTATCTATCTCGTCGACTCCGCTGGTGTCTTCTTGCCAATGCAGGATGAGATTTTTCCGGATGAAGACGATTTCGGTCGAATCTTCCGCAATAACTCAGTGATTTCCGCCGCTGGAATCCCACAGTTCGCAGCGATTATGGGCAACTGCGTGGCTGGCGGCGCGTATTTGCCGGTTCTCTGCGATAAAATCCTCATGACTGAAGGGAGTGGACTTTATCTGGCGGGTCCGTCGCTGGTCAAAGCCGCCATCGGACAAATTGTCGATCAAGAAGAACTCGGCGGCGCCAAGATGCACTCCGAGGTCAGTGGAACAGTCGATTTCTACGAAAAGACCGATGAGTCTTGTTTGAAGAGGTTACGCTCCCTCGTTTCCTTGTTGCCCGAAGCGGCTGGTACTGGCGTGACTAAGAACGATCCCAAGGCGCTCAAATCCGCAAAGAGTCCGGACTCGCTCTACGACCTGATCAGTCTCGACGGCCAGAAAAACTACGATGCGCGTGATTTGCTGGCGGCAGTGGTCGACGCCGATTCGCTCGACGAATACAAGGCGGATTACGGCAAAACGCTAATCACGACTTATGCGCGGATCGGCGGACGTGCGGTTGGAATTATTGCCAGCCAGCGCTTGCAGGTGCGGACCAAGAAGGAAGGCATTCAAATGGGCGGCGTGATTTATTCGGATAGCGCCGACAAAGCCGCGCGCTTCGTGATGGACTGCAATCAAGACGGATTGCCCATTATCTTTTTTCAGGATGTCACTGGATTCATGGTCGGGCGCGATGCCGAACAAAGCGGAATCATTCGCAGCGGTGCCAAGCTCGTGAACGCGGTCAGCAATTCGGTCGTTCCAAAAATCACAGTCGTGGTTGGCGGTTCTTTCGGCGCTGGTAATTATGCCCTCTGTGGCAAAGCCTATGACCCGCGCTTCATATTGGCGTGGCCAAACGCCCGCTATGCCGTGATGGGTGCAGCGCAAGCGTCCGACACGGTCTTTTCAATTCTCGCACGCGCACGGGATCGCGGTGACAAAAAAGCGTCCCACGAAGAGTTGGAGGAGCTGCGCAAGAAAGTGAAAGGGAGCTACGAGGAGCAAACCGATATTCGTTACGGCGCTGCCCGCGGGTGGGTTGATGCGATCATTCAACCGGACGAGACGCGCGGCGTTTTGGTTCAATTGCTTGAGTACGTGTCGCGCCCAACTCCGAAGGCGCGTTTCCACACCGGCGTGATTCAGGTGTGACTCATTTAACGATTTACGATTCAGCGAATTAACGAATTACAGATCCCATGTCAGTCGTTCTGATCGACAAACCGAGTCCACAAATAACGATCGCGACTTTGAATCGTCCCGAGCGACGCAATTCGTTGACGATTGAACTGCTGAGTGAACTGGTCTCTGCGATACATATCGCGTCGAATCAGGCGGAACAACGTGTGCTGATTTTGCGCGGCGCGGGAGCGGCGTTTTGCACAGGTCTCGATTTGAAAGAGGCGGCTGATCAAACGAAAGCACACGCGACTGCGGAGATGGTCGCGAAAACTTTGATCACCATCGCCGAGACGCGACTCATTACGATCGCGGCGGTCCATGGCGCGGCAGTCGCGGGTGGCGCCGGTATCATGTCGGCCTGCGATTACGTTGTCGCCGCCGAAAAGACGAAGATCGGCTATCCGGAAGTGCGTCGCGGACTTGTCGCTGGATTAGTGATGACTTTCTTGCGGCGGCAAGTGGGCGAGCGGAACCTGCGCGAACTCGTCCTCGGTGGCGAGCTGATTGAGGCGGAACGCGCCCGCCAGATTGGTTTAGTGAATCGAGTTGTGCCGCGTGACGAGCTGATGGATGCAGCGCAGAAGTTCGCCGATTCTGTTTTGCAAGGCGCGCCGAATGCGCTCGCAAACACCAAGAAACTGATTGAAGAACTTTGGTCGACGTCGGTGAAGGAAGATGTCGATCTTGCGTTAAAGCATCACATGCAGGCACGTGAGTCCGAAGAAGCACGCGAAGGCATCGCGGCGTTCAACGAAAAGCGCAAACCGAACTGGGCGGGGTGACGCCAGGCTACGCCGGTCGTGCTGTGCCTTGGTATTGAGCGCTGCCGAATCCAAGTATTGGCCAGAATATAAACGGCAGAAAGATCATGCCGAGGGCAAAACCGACGCCGTTGCCAAAAGGTTTGGAGATGTCGACGTCACAATGATGGCGATGATCAGGTTGACGAGCGGGATCAGGAACAGCAATAGCCACCAGCCCGGGCGGCCGGCAATCTTGCACATTATGTACACGTTATAGAGTGGGATTATCGAGGCCCACCCGGGTTGCCCAGCCTTGCTGAACATTTTCCACATTGCCGCGATTACCTGCGGGCCGCGCCCACGTCGAAAACAATATCGTTTTCGCATGAACACGATCCGCTTCGGTCTTAAAACTCGCCGCGTAGTAAGCGAAATTCTGAGGCGCGGACAACGGTTCCGTGCTCTGACCCTGGAGAATGAGGTAGTTCGGATGCTGCTCACGCAACAAGGCGAGGGCCTCGCCGCGTTTCCAATGGTCGTAAAGCATCGCTCCGCCCGGCGTGATTGATTTCACATCGACCTCGGCATGCAGTATCGATCCAGCTGCGAATTTTTTGAAGACCTCGGGTAAATTGTTTACCTGGGTGAGACTGTTTCCGACGAACAAGACCGAAATGCTTGCCGCTACGGTGCTGCTTCTCGCAACAAAACTTAAGAAAAACAAAAGCAGCCCGAATCGGAAGTTGCGCACAGCTGAACTGTCGCAAGGCGCGTGCCGTTTTCTACTTCCTAATTTCTAAATCTTTTTGCGGAGCCTTTCGTGTAAAGGAAGCTAGCATTAAGAACGTCGCGCGAGAGTTCATCATTCACTATAAAGTTTGACCGCTGGGCGTTTCAACGGTTCAACGATGTAACGATTTAACGAAGCCAAGCCATGTTTGTCGATCGAATCAAAGTTTTTGCGCAGGCCGGAAACGGCGGCCGCGGGTCGGTCAGTTTTCGGCGAGAGAAGTTTGTGCCGAAAGGCGGACCGGATGGCGGCGACGGCGGCCGCGGCGGCGACGTGATCCTTCGCGCCGATCGTCACGTCGACAATCTTTCCAATCTTTTCTACGAGCCGATCATCAAGGCCAAGAACGGCGGACACGGAATGGGGAAGAAGATGCACGGGCGCTCCGCGCCAAACAAAATCGTTAAAGTGCCGGTGGGGACAATCGTATGGAAGGATGAAGGCGGAAGGATGAAGGATGAAAATGAGAAGACACCCATTGGCAACAACTTCATCCCTCATCCCTCATCCTTCATCCTTGACTGCCACTATCGATCTGATCCGCGATGGCCAGGAATTTCTTCTTTGTGAAGGTGGCAAAGGCGGCAAGGGCAATGTGCATTTCAAGAGTTCGCGAAACCGTGCGCCCCGCGAGTACACTGAAGGCGAAGAAGGCGAACAAGGCCATTTCCTTTTCGAGCTTCGTACGATCGCAGACGCAGGCTTGATCGGTTATCCGAACGCCGGCAAATCGACGCTCCTTCGAAAAATCTCTGGGGCGCGGCCCAAGGTCGCGGCCTATCCGTTCACAACTTTGCACCCGATCATAGGCGTAGTTGAACTTTCCGAGTACGGCCGGATGACGATCGCCGACATTCCGGGATTGATCGAAGGCGCGCACAAAGGCGTTGGGCTCGGTCACGAATTTCTTCGCCACGTCACCCGGTGCCGAGTTTTTCTCTTCGTTGTCGACATGGCAGGCAGCGAAGGACGCAACCCGGTCGAAGACATTCAAAATCTGCGGCGCGAGCTCGATCTCTACGATCCGCGATTGTCGGAAAGACCATGGTTTATCGTTGCAAACAAAATGGATTTGCCGGCCGCCACTGAAAATCTGAAGCCGCTGCGGCAAAAATTCCCAAAGATCGACCTCGTCGCAATTTCGGCGGCGAAAGGCGAGGGGATCGAGGAATTAAAGAAGAAGCTCCGGCAATGGCTCGAAGTGCCGCCGGAATAAGACCAAAGTCCAAGATTTTTCGCGCGGACAGCTTGTTATTCTCACAAAATAGGCTTTGGTATCCGCGTCAAGATTCGCGGCTCGATTTCCGAGCGCGGGAGATCACGGGGTGGGTGCCTGTGACCTTGGCGTTTAACCGAAATGCGCAACCGTTATTTACTGACATCGATCCTGGCGCTGGTCTCCAGTGCAGCGATGGCCACGTCCGGTTTGGCGGCGGAGGCCGAACCTGCTGAGCACGGTGTTTCTCTTAAGCCGCAGATGCTGGTCGACTTCGGCAAAGGTTTCGGAATCACTAATTCCATGCTGGTGACTTGGATTGTCGCGGCAGCCATCATTGTTCTTGCGCAAATCGCGACCCGGCGCGTTCAATCCATTCCCAGCGGCAGCCAGAATTTTTGGGAATGGATTGTTGAGGGTTTGTACAATTTTTTGGAAAACATCATCGGTCGCGAGCTGGTAAGGAAGGGATTTTGGTTTTACGCCACTGTTTTTATTTTCATCCTGTTTGTGAACTGGTGTGGCTTGATACCAGGAATCGGGACCATCGGTTGGGGCCATTCCGATCCAACAGGGAACTTTCACGTCGACCGGCCGCTGTTTCGCGGGGGCAACGCCGACTTGAACATGACGACCGCGATGTCGGCGATCTTCTTTGTCATGTGGTTTGTCTGGGCGATTCAGGCTAATGGCGTCGGCGGATTCTTGAAACACCTATTTGGGCCGAAAGGTGAGACTTCAGGAATCATCAAAGTGCTGATGATGGTGATTTTCTTCGCGGTCGGCTGGCTCGAAGTGATTTCGATTCTATTCCGGCCGATCGCGCTCAGCTTTCGATTGTTCGGGAATATTTACGCGGGCGAAAGCATTCTGGAGGCAATGTCTACAATGGTTCCATGGTTGTCGCCGATTCTGCCGATTCCATTTTATTTCCTCGAGGTGCTTGTCGGATTTGTCCAGGCGCTTGTTTTCATGCTGCTGACGGCGGTTTTCACGATGTTAATTGCAGAACACCAGGAGGGACCAGAACACGCACACTGACTTTTCAGCGATCTCATGAAGAGATCCCAAAACCAACTAAGAAAAATATGATACTACCAATACTAGCAGAACTGGGCGGCAGCATTCACGTCGGGCTGGCCGCGATGGGCGTCGGAATCGGAATCGGCTTGACCGGTCTTGGAATGACCAGCGCGGTCGGTCGCAATCCGGGCGCGTTCACGCAGGTGCTCGTCCACGGCATTCTCGCCATCGCGTTGACCGAGGCGATCGTGTTCTACGCGCTGTATCTCGTTCACTAATTAACCGGGGGCGCAATCGGTTTGCGCCCGAGATTTAGATTATGGATGTGATATTTGCCGCTAGCAGTGGAGGCATCACTGATATTCTGCGCGAAACGGCGGAAACGTTTGGCTGGAATTGGAAACTTTTCCTGTCGCAGGTCATCAGTTTCTGCATCGTCGCGTTTCTTCTGCGCCGCTTTGCTTACAAGCCGATCCTCGCCATTCTCGAAGAGCGGCGGCGCAAGATCGAAGAAGGACAGCTTAACGCGGAGAAAATCCGCAAAGAGCTCGCTGACGCAGAAAAGCGCTATCAGGAAATTGTCTCAAAGGCGAACGCCGACGCGCAAAAGATGATCGACGAAGCGCGCACCAGTGCGGCTCATTTGTCTGAGCGCAAACAGCAGGAGGCAATCACCGCTGCGGAGCAAATCCTGATCAAGGCGAAGGAGGCCGCGGCCATCGAGCATGAGCGACAAATGCAGGCCTTGAAACGCGAACTCGGCCGACTCGTTGTCGACACAACGGCGAAAGTCACCGGGAAAGTGCTCACGCCGGAGGATCAAAAGCGTTTGCAGGAAGAAGCCGTCCGCCAGGTCGCCTGATGAGAATCAACAAGGAGATACGTCGGCTTTCGCGAGAGATGCTGCGCGCCAGTTTCACGGACGGCCAGCTCGATCGCGGAAAGATTGGCGCAATCGTGCAATCGCTGATTACCAAGCGCCCGCGCCATCTCCTTGACGTTCTCCAACAGTACAAGCGGCTCCTGCGTCTCGAGATTGAAAAGCGGCACGCGAAAATCGAGAGCGCGGCGAAATTGGCGCCGCAGGCTGCGGCCAGCGTCCTCGACCGCCTCAAGAAAAAATACGGTACAGATTTGACCTCGGAATTCGTAGTCGATCCAACCTTTCTCGGCGGCGTGCGCGTCAGAGTCGGAAGCGACGTTTGGGACGGCACGTTGCGCAACCGTTTGGAACGACTTCAACAACAACTTTAACCAACCAAACCCATGAGCAGCATTCTTGAAGAAATTGAAACGAAAATCGCCGGGCTGAAAACCTCGGCCACGAAAAGCAACATCGGAGTTGTTCGCGAAGCCGGTGACGGCGTCGCGCGCATCGAAGGACTGAGCGATGTCATGCTCAACGAAATGATAGAGTTCCCGAACGGCGTGTTTGGGCTCGCCCTGAATCTTGAAGAGACGGAAGTTGGCGCGATTTTGCTCGGCGACCCGACTAAAGTTTCCGAAGGGGATGAAGCGAAGACTACGGGAAAACTTCTCCAAGTACCTGTGGGCAAAGCTCTTCTTGGACGCGTGGTAAACACCATCGGTCAACCGTTGGACGGTAAAGGACCGATTAAGACTGAGACGTTCTATCCGCTCGAGAAAATTGCGCCCGGCGTGATTAAGCGGAAGAGCGTCAGCCAGCCTGTTCAGACCGGCCTCATGGCCATTGACGCTATGATTCCGATCGGCCGGGGTCAGCGCGAGTTAATCATCGGCGACCGCGCTACCGGAAAAACCACGATCGCGATCGATACCATCATTAGCCAGGCGCGCCTGAACAAGGCGGCCGAAGAACAGGGCGACAAAAATTACCGGCCGCTTTACTGCATTTACGTCGCGATCGGTCAGAAGAATTCCAACGTCGCGCGCGCTCTCGACGTTCTCGAACGCGAAGGGGCGATGCCATACACGACAATCATTTCCGCGCCGGCGTCCGATACCGCCACCAACCAATATCTGGCGCCATTTGCTGGCGCGTCGATGGGCGAGTGGTTCATGGACAATGGAATGGATGCGCTCATCATTTACGATGATTTGTCAAAGCACGCGGTCGCGTATCGACAAGTTTCGCTCGTTTTGAAACGGCCGTCGGGACGGGAAGCTTATCCGGGCGATGTGTTTTATTTGCATTCGCGCTTGCTCGAGCGCGCAGCGCGCGTTTCCGACGAATACGGCGGTGGATCATTGACGGCATTGCCGATTATCGAAACCCAGGCCGGCGACGTATCGGCTTACATTCCTACAAACGTCATCTCGATCACGGACGGTCAAATTTATCTCGAGACCGATTTGTTTTACCAAGGCGTGCGGCCTGCGATTTCGGTCGGCTTGTCCGTGAGCCGCGTCGGCTCCGCCGCACAAGTCAAGGCGATCAAGCAAGTGGCCGGCAAGGTGAAGCTCGATCTCGCGCAGTTCCGCGAGCTCGCGGCGTTCGCGCAGTTTGGTTCCGACCTCGATGCCGCGACCAAAGCGCGGCTCGAGCGCGGTCAGCGCATCGTGGAGTTGTTCAAGCAGAAGCAGTACAACCCGATCCCGGTCGAAGAACAGATCGTAATCATGTGGGCGATGCAAAACGGATATATCGATTCCGTTCCAGTTGATCGCGTGAAAGAGTTCCAAGCAAAACTTCAGGATTGGTTGCAGACGCGAAAGGAACCGTTGCTCCGCACGATTCGCGAGAAAAAGCAGCTCGATAAGGATCTCGAATCAGAACTCAAGAGCACGATGGAGGAATTCAAAACGACCTGGCAGTGATTTAAACAATCATGGCAAACACGCAGGACATACGGCGCCGGATCAAATCGATCCGCAGCACGGCGCAAATCACGAAGGCGATGCAGATGGTCGCGGCCTCGAAGATGCGCCGCGCTCAGCAGAACGCTCTCGCGGGACGGCCTTATGCCGCGTTGATGAACAGAGTTCTCGTTTCGCTTCAGAAACGAACGGACCCAACGTTTCATCCTTTGTTACAGGTCCGCGAGCTCAAGAAAGAGCTGGTGTTGATCATTGCCACCGACAAAGGCCTCGCCGGTGCGCTGAACACGAACCTTTTCCGTGAGGCTGCGAGCTTCGACCCAGCGAAAACCGCGTTCACGGTCACCGGCAAAAAGGCGCGCCAGTTCATTGGCCGGTCGAAGCGCGAGTTGTTGGCCGATTTCGAGCTAAAAGATGCGCCAAGCTTCGTCGAGACCAAGCCGCTTTCGAAATTCTGCATCGAGAAATTTCTGACTCGCGACGTCGACAAAGTCTCCGTGCTCTACACTCACTTCATCAACACGATCAATCAAAAGCCGGTCCTGCAAACACTGCTGCCAATCAGCGCGTTTGATTTGCCAAAAGGGGAGAAGACCGAAGGCGCCGCGGCCGGCGTCGATCCGATGCTCGGCTACGTGTTCGAGCCGAACGCACTCGAAGTGCTCGATGTCATGCTGCCGTACTATATTGAGTACCAGGTTTACCAAATGATCCTCGACGCGCGCGCGTCCGAGCACAGTTCGCGGATGGTCGCGATGAAGAATGCGACCGACAACGCGCACCAGTTCATCAAGGATCTCACCCTCGAATACAACAAAATGCGCCAGGCCGGCATTACGACTGAGCTGCTCGAGATCGCGACCGCGCAAATGGCGCTCGGAAGTTAGGATTTATGAATAAAGGAAAAATCGTTCAAGTCATCGGCCCGGTTGTAGACGTCGAGTTCCCCGACGAAAAGAGCCTTCCAAGAATCTACAACGCGCTCGAGATCGAGTATGAAGTCAACGGCAATCCGACCAAGCTCACTCTCGAAGTGCAACAGCATCTTGGCGAGAGCTGGGTCCGCTCAATCGCCATGTCGTCGACCGAAGGATTGAAACGCGGGATGCAAGTGAACGATACCGGCAGTCCAATCAGTGTTCCGGTGGGCGAAGGCGTGCTTGGCCGTTTGTTTAATGTCACTGGCGATGCCGTCGACAACAGAGGCGCGGTCAAATTCACGAAGCGTTATCCGATTCATCGGCCAGCACCGGAATTGACCGACCAAGACACAAAAGTTCAAATCCTCGAGACTGGAATCAAAGTTATCGACTTGATTTGTCCGTTTTCGAAAGGCGGCAAGGTCGGCGCGTTCGGCGGCGCTGGCGTCGGCAAAACAGTCGTGATCATGGAACTGATCAACAATATCGCCAAAGGCCACGGTGGCGTGTCGATGTTCGCGGGTGTCGGTGAACGCACGCGCGAGGGGAACGATCTTTATAAGGAAATGAGCGAAGCGGGCGTGATCGATCAGAAAGATTTGTCGAAGTCGAAAGTGGGAATGGTTTTCGGTCAGATGAACGAACCTCCGGGTGCGCGCTTGCGCGTCGCTCTTGCCGCGCTTGCAATGACGGAATTCTTCCGGGACGAGCGCAACCAGGACGTGCTCCTCTTCATCGATAACATTTTCCGTTTCTCGCAAGCCGGTTCCGAAGTATCGGCGTTGTTGGGCCGAACCCCGAGCGCGGTCGGTTATCAACCGACCCTGTCTGCGGAAATGGGCGATTTGCAGGAACGAATCACCTCCACCAAGAAAGGTTCGATCACTTCGTTTCAAGCGGTCTACGTTCCGGCGGACGATCTCACCGATCCGGCGCCGGCCAATACGTTCGCGCATTTGGATTCGACGATCGTGCTCGAACGCGCAATCGCCGAGCTGGGAATTTATCCGGCGGTTGATCCACTGGCTTCGACCTCGAAGTCGCTCGCGCCGGAAATTGTCGGTGAAGAGCATTACAACACCGCCCGCGGCGTTCAGCGGGTGCTGCAGCGCTACAAGGATTTGCAGGACATCATCGCCATTCTTGGAATGGACGAGCTTAGCCCTGAAGACAAGCTGACCGTGCATCGCGCGCGAAAGATCCAGCGTTTTCTCAGTCAACCGTTCCACGTCGCCGAAGTTTTCACCGGTACTAAAGGCCAATACGTGCCGATCTCGGAAACTGTGAAGGGCTTCAAAGAAATTCTCGAAGGCAAACACGACGACGTGCCGGAAGCAGATTTTTACATGAAGGGGAACATCGACAGCGTTAAGGAAGATTCGTCGAAATAAATAGCATGGCCGCGACGCTCAAACTTGAGATCGTTACACCTGAGGAAAAAATCTATTCCGAAGATGTGGAGATGGTCACGCTTCCCGGAGCGGAAGGTGAGCTCGGCGTTTACCCTAACCACGTTCCTGTCCTGACCACGTTGAAGCCGGGCGAGTTGCGCGTCCTGAAAGACGGACGAGCGACGGCGATGGCCGTTGGCGAAGGTTTTGTCGAGATCAAAGCGGACAGTATTTCGGTTTTAACCGACATGGCGCTCCAATCCGAGAAGATCGATCTCGCGGCCGCCGAAGCTGCGGTCGCTCGGGCGCAGGCGGCGATGAAGGAAGATTCGACGCCGGAGCAATTGGTGGCGATTCAGGCGTCATTGTCAAAGGCGCTCGCGCAATTGCACGTGCGCCGGCGCCATCATTAGGCGCGCGTTGTAGAGGCGCTTGTGTCAAGCGCCTGTTTGTTTCAAATTCGGTGCTTGGCACAAGCACCGCTACAAATTCTCGGAATCATCGCGGGCAACGGCGTTTACCCGAGAGTTTTGACGTCCGCCGCTCGCAAAGGTGGCGTCAAAAGAATAATCGCCGCCGCGTTCACGGATGAAACAGATCCGTCGATCGACCAGCAGGCGGATGTCGTCGAATGGTTGCGAGTCGGTCAGTTAGGCCGGCTGCTGAAATTCTTTCGAGATCACGACGTTCACCAGGCCATCATGGCGGGACAGATCGCGCCGAAGAACCTTTTCGATTTGCGGCCGGACGTAAAAGCGCTCGTCGTTCTGGCGAAGTTGAAACAGCGCAATGCCGAATCCATTTTCACTGCGATCGCCGACGAGTTGAAGAAGGCGGATGTAGATCTTCTTTCGGCTGCAACATTTCTGGATGACCAACTCGCCACCAAAGGTCTGATTGCCGGAGCCAAGTTATCGCGCGCGGAAGAGAACGATGTCGATCTTGGTTGGAGTGTCGCGAAGGAAATTGCGCGGCTCGATATCGGGCAGACCATCATTGTAAAAAACGGAAGCGTACTCGCGGTTGAAGCGTTTGAGGGAACAAATGACGCGATCCAGCGCGGCGGAACGCTCGCGCGCAACAGCGCGGTGATGATCAAGGTCGCAAAGCCGAACCAAGACATGCGCTTCGACGTCCCGGTAATCGGTGTTGAAACAATCAAAATCGCCGCCGAGGCAAATCTTCGTGTGATCGCAGTTGAAGCGGGAAAAACCTTGCTGCTTGAGCGCGACAAAGTTGTCGATCTCGCGCGACGCTCGAAAATTTCGATCGTCGCTCGTTAACGGAAACAACCGCGACCCGCGAGTCGGTCCGAGTTCTCAAGGTCCAACGATTAATGCGATCACGGTGTCGCAACTTGTTACATTGTTGGTTTTATTAAGTTGCCCTAGCTTACAAGTTTCAGAATGCCTTAATTAATGAACACAGTTGCGTTGTTTGACTCCAAGATGGGCAATAATTTTTGCGCCGCATGCTTATTGCCACGTCAATCTGATGGAGAGGAAGCGGAAACCAATGGCTCCGGGCGGTCCGACAATGAGCCAGCGCGCCCTAGCCGTCTTTCGATGGAGCTGGACGGCGCTCATTGTCGGGCTGACGTCCGCGCCATATCTGAGCAACTGGCTGTCTACACCTGTCGGCTACCATTACACTTGGATCCTGCCACCGTATCCCGGGGACTCATTCGGATATATGGCGTGGGCGCAACAAGCCGCTCATGGAGCGTGGTTATTCAAGATCAAATACACGGCACTACCACACGCGCCGTTCTTGTTTCATCCGCTCTTTCTGATCTGCGGATGGTTAAGTGCCGTCTTTTCGTGTGAGATCGGAATTGTCTTTTGGATTGTAAAAGCGATAGGAGTGACGCTGTTCCTGATCGTGTTCTATCGGTATCTTGATTACCTGAATCTGAACGCGCGTCAGTCGGTTGTCGCCTCCGTTTTTGTCGGTGTGTCCTCAGGCATTGGAGGGCTTCTTACTTGGTTCGGGGACGGTCATTTGCCTGTGAGACCGGCTGATCTGTGGATGCCGGAGGTGAGTACAGTTCTGGTCGCTCTTATGGAACCCTCTGTTTCCGTTCTCGCTCGTGCTAATGTTGTTGTCGATCTTCTGGCTCGATCGCGGAACGCAGCACGGAGATGCCGTTGATTTATGGAGAAGCGGCCTGGCGACGGGTGTAATGGCGTTGCTCCATCCTTATTCGGTCGCATCGCTATTCACATTGGCCGTAGTTGTCACGGTGGCGCGGAAAAAGATGAGGGCAATAGGATATTTGCTGCGCTATTTTGCAGTGTCGCTTCCATTCGCGATCTATCCGGCTGCAGTCTCCAGGCTCAATCCTATCCTTGCCCAACATAGTGTGACTGGGGAAATGAAGAGTCCGCTGCCGGCTGGATACGCATTGGGGTTTGGATTGCCGCTACTCCTGTTTATCGCCGGTCTCATCGTTCTACGTAGTGAACTACTGAAGAAATACTGGTATCTCACTCTTTGGTGTTTTCCTGTCCTTGATATTCGCTTATTTTCCGTTCTGGTTTCAGCGGAAACTCGTTTTTGGCGCTCACATTCCGTTGTGCATCATTAGCGGTGTCGTCTGCGATTTACTCTTGGTCCGATGGGTGGCCAGGCGTTGGCGGAAGTGGGCGTGGATCTGCGCCGCTATTGTTTTCCTTCCGTTGTCTGCCACAACATGTTGCTACCTTCTTGTCAGTGGACATAAGCAAGTCATGGCGAACCAGGAAGGCGCTTATTTTCTGAGTGACGATATGTTCGAAGCCTTGAAAATTCTGCGCGATCGAACCAGGCCCGATGAGGTGGTTTTCGCTCTGCCACTAACAAGCCGGCTAATCCCTGCTTTGTCCGGCAACACGGTCGTGTGGGGACATTGGGCCATGTCAGTAGATTCTAAAGAGCGGCAAGCGGCGTTTGCTAATACTATAGGCGTCGGATCGTCTCTCTCGGACGAAGCGAGAGCTTCCGAATTTTGGGGCAGCGGCATTCAAGTCATTTTTGCGGATGGAGAATTGAAGCAATACATCGAGGAGCATCCATTCATCTGGGGAGCGATTCTGCGGGATGCCAGGAAGATTTTTGAAAATCAATCAGTCGTAATCTACGAACGAAATGCTAGATAACGAATCTTCAAAATTCTTATCCACTGAAAAGTCAGTTGATTTCGCTGCGCGAAATTATGGAGCCTAGCCCGTTCACTCCCCTTTTGTCACTGGCGACTAATTTTCAGGAAAAATGGCCACCGAAAAGTCTGATTTCTCCGGGGACGAACCGGTTCCGTTCCCTTTTTGACATTCCTCCGAATCTGACCGCTGACTTCTGATCTCCGACCTCTGAAGAGAGGGGTTACGGACCCTCGTTTGATACCCTTTTGACACTTCAAATCAAAACGAGGGCGGTCGGCTGTGACGCCGGTTAGGCCTTGACGATTAGAAACAACAACAGCGCGACGACGATGATTGGGATCGCGCAAACCATGAGCACCAGGTTGTTGCGCGGGCCTAGTTCCTTCGGCACCAAGGCATCAGCAGTGATCGCTCTCTCGATTTGTCGCAAGTGCCGCAAGACGTAAGCAAATGCGCAGATCACTGCAACGAAGGCGATCCCGGCAAAAACGCGAATCGGGAACAATGGGTCGGTGGTCAGTAGTGCCATTGCGTTAATGTTTGAGAGTTCGCCCGCCATCGCATGTCACTCTAAAGGAAGCCCCGCCCGCTTGGCGCGCTCGCGGAGGTGGCTGGCTATTTCCTTTCGCGAGAAGAGCGGCGACTTTTTACCGAGAAATATTTCCGCGTCGGTCAAGGCATCTTCGTAAAGTGCAACTCGCTCCTTCGGAATCCAAGCTCGGCCGACGATAAACAGCCCATCCTCAATGGAATATTGGTCAGAGAATGCTTCGCCGAGATAGTTCTTCACGGCAAACTCAACAACCTGTTTTGTTGCGGGTGGCTCTGTTCGAAACGCGGTCTGTTTGTCATCGCTCTGTGCGCATACGATAGCCGTGATCTTCATTAATTTTTTGGGTCAGGCTTTTGGCAAAGTCACAACCACCGCATTAGCCTGACGATTAACTTTCATCTCACTTTCCTTGACCGGACCCGGCAGCGTAATGATTTCTTCGTAACGGCCGCGTTCGATGCTTTGCTGAGAGTTGGTGGAGCTGCTCTTCTGTTCCTGAGCGCTCAGATGGAGTTCACCATTTTCTAAATTCACATTTACATTGGAGACATCGCGATTCGGCAAAGCAAAATGGACAACGTACCTATCTTTCTGATCATCCACATTAACAGTTGAGCCGAGCTCGAGGGTCGCGCCTCCGTTCAGAAGGTCGTTTGGAAAGGCATTCTGAAACATCGCGTTCATTCGCGCTTCCATTCGTTGCATGTCGTCAATCATTCGCTGATCCCACGCGCCGAACGAACTGGCGAAACCGGGGGAAGCTGACGCGGTCGGGGCCGGACTTTGTGTTGACGTCGTGGCTACGGTTGACGGAGTCGATTTCGGAACACTAATCACAACCATGTTTGGCTTGCGCTGGATTTGCAGCTGATCAGCCCGAACCGGTTGCGATAAAGTGATGACTTCCTGATAGTTCTCGGGCTCCGTTGCGCCGTTTTTCGTTTCTGCGGCGTTCATCGTGATCTCCAAGTTGTCGCCATTAATCTTCGCGTTCACCTTTGAGGTATCACCGTTCGGCAAATAAAGGCGCGCTACGTAACGATCCTTTTGTTCGCGAAGATCGACCGACGAAGCAAATCCCGATTGACCGAAGTCACTCCCGAAATCGCGAAAAGTTTGGGCGAAGACGTTGTCTAACTGCGCTTGCAAGTCACGCATCCGCAGCTTCACGTCCGCAAAAGGCGACCCGGTTGCAAGCGGAGAGACCGTTGGCACAGGTGTAGTGCTGGATGTGGATCCTGATGCCGTTGCAGTCGGGCTTGGGCTTGGGCTTGGGGTGGTTGGACTCAATGTGTTGCTACTTTTTGAGCACGCACTGTTCAGGGCAAGAAGGGAAGTGAGTGCGATTGGCACCCAGAGGAACCGGAAGAATGGAGCGTTCATTTTCTATTTTCAAATTGGCACAAGATCACGCCGCCATTTCCAGGGAACTCCCGGAACGTTTCTGGTTTATCTTTTCCCTGAATAAGACGCCCGACCGTGCCGCGATCTACGTTTCGCTCCGGTAAGATTAAACTGTTCGAGTACTAAGACAGGCGCGTCGTAAACCTCGTTCAAAATAACTGTCGATCATCGATATATTGGGTTAATCTACGATGAATGAAACCTATGGTGCTCACTCGATCCTAAACATGCCGCGTGCCCTTGGCAGTTCGTTAGTTTTGATAATCGTTTGCTTGGCAGTGTTAAATTGCGTCACAAATGACCACGACCGTTCCCACAAAGATTGCAATGGAGTTCGCAGGCTTTGATCGCGAATTTCACCTCACCGGGCAGCGTTGGTTGTTGCTTGGCAATCTCACGTCTCTCGATGCCGCGGCTGTGGCGGTGAGCTGGCTTTTATTGTTGGGAGACTGTTTTCACCTGACCGTTGCGCGTGGAAATATCGCCGCATTATTTCTGACTGCCTGGCTAATCTACCTCGTCGATCGCTTTGTCGATTCCTTTTCACTGCAACCGGATGGGCCTCGGTCTGCGCGCCAGACATTTTGCGCTCGCAACCGGGGCCTCTGGCTATCGTCGATCTTGTTTGTCGGCTTCGTCGACGCTTCCGTCGTTTGTTTCACTCTCGACCGCGCCATTGTCCTCCGCGGAATATTTCTTGGTTCGATTGTGCTCGCGTATCTGACGATTAATTGGTTGCGCGATGAGATCTGGACGGCCATTCCGTTCAAAGAAGCCATCATTGGTCTTTTATTTTCGACTGGCACATTGCTCGGACTTGGCTCGAGGCTTTTCGTAATGCCGGCGGCAATACTTGTCGCTGGCAGTTTATTTGCACTGCTGTGTTTCGCCAATTGCGTCAGTGTCGCGTCTTGGGAACGCAACCTCGACCGGATTCAGAACAAACATTCGATTGCTACCCGATTCGGTCCGGCGCCGCGATTGGGCAGATTTCTGGCGGCGACCTTGATCGCCGGATCTATCTTTCTCGTTTGGGTCGACGTTACCGCGTGGCCGATGGCAGTGTGCGTTGCCACCAGCTCAATGGCGCTGATTGCGCTTAATAAGATCCGAATTTGCCGGGACGAGCGCAGCGCTTTGGCCGATCTGGTCTTGCTCACACCGGTCATTTTTCTAGCGCTCAGGAGAATCTTGTGAGCTTCGACCGGATCGCGCCGCATTATCGCTGGATCGAAACGCTCGCGTTCGGAAATGCGCTTCAACGAGCACGCACACTCTGGATCGAAAAATCCCGCGGCCAAAACGCGCGTTGATTCTTGGCGAAGGCAACGGACGGTTTCTTTGCGAATTATTGCGCGCTCACCCAAAAATCGATGTCGACTGCATCGATGCCAGTCGTAATATGTTGCGGATAGCTCGCCGTCGGGTGGAACGGAAGTGTCCGGAATCGCTTCCGCACGTTCGTTTCCTGCGACGTGATATTCTGCGTTGGTCGCCGCAGGTGAGCTATGACCTTTTGGTAACGCACTTTTTTCTCGATTGCTTTCAACAGCGATCAGCTGGAAGAGATCATCGCGAAGCTGAGCGGGGCTGCTTCCGCCGGCGCGGTCTGGCTGCTCGCCGATTTCACGATTCCGAACTCAACCGTTTCGCGCGATGGCATGCACTTACTTGGCTTTGCACGATGTACACGTTTTTTCGAGCCGACGACCGGCATCACCGCTAATAGAATTGTCGATCCAACATCATTCCTGGCCGCCAACCGATTCGTCCGAACAAAAGAAAAGTCGTTTCGTTGGCGAATGATAAAATCGGAGGCATACGTGGCACAAGCGTGGTCGGCTTCGGCTTGCCCGGCTCAGTGATTACAGAATGTCTTCTGCAGTGACCAAACAACACACGCAATCTCCACCGCAGCCGTCTCGGCCAAGGAAAAATCAGCTCTGCCGAGAGGGCGCTGTCCCCTCTGCGTTTCTGGCTGCTCGCGATGGTCATCGGATTAGTTGGCGGATTGGGCGCATTCCTCTTTCGCGGGCTGATCGCCTTCTTTCACAATCTGTTCTTTCTGGGAAAGATTTCCTTTTTGTACGAATCCAACGTCCACACGCCGCCAAGTCCATGGGGACTGCTAATTATTTTCGCGCCAGTAATCGGCGGCATGGGTGTGACCTGGCTGGTTCAGACTTTCGCACCGGAAGCGCGCGGCCACGGTGTACCGGAAGTGATGGACGCGATCTACTACAACAAGAGCGTCATTCGGCCGATCGTCGCAGTGATTAAGTCGCTCGCTTCCGCGCTTTCGATTGGCAGCGGCGGATCGGTCGGTCGCGAAGGTCCTATTATTCAAATTGGCTCGGCGTTCGGTTCAAGCGTTGGTCAATGGTTGCGCATTCCGGCCTGGCAACGCACCACGTTGATTGCAGCCGGCGCCGGCGCGGGAATCGCCGCAACCTTCAACACACCACTTGGCGGAGTCCTGTTTGCTGCGGAACTCTTGCTCCACGAAATCAGTGTTTGGACTCTTGTGCCGGTCGTGATTGCGACCGCCAGTGCGAGCTATGTCGGGCGTTATTTCTTTGGACCGAACCCAGCCTTCGCGATTCCGGAGTTACGGATCAGCTATTTTCATCTGACACATCCCGTCCTCCTTTTAGCGTACATTGGCCTGGGTCTGGTGATCGGTCTGGTGTCGGTCGTTTACATCCGATCGATTTACGCCTTCGAGGATTTCTTTAATGCTAAGATCCGAAATCCCTACCTGCGCCATGCGAGCGGGATGCTCGTGCTCGGAATTCTCATGTATTTGCTTCTCCTTCAAACCGGGGCCTACCACATTGAAGGCGTCGGTTACGCTACCATTCAGCAGGTCCTCTCCGGCACGCTGACTTCTTTCTGGCTGCTCCTACTCCTTTTCGCGCTCAAGCTTTTCGCCACTTCGCTGACGCTCGGTTCCGGAGCATCGGGCGGCGTTTTTTCTCCTGCACTTTTTCTTGGCGCAACCCTGGGCGGGGCCTACGGAATTCTACTTCAGCATATTTTTCCAGCCATCTCCATCAGTCCGGCCGCTTTCGCCGTCGTCGGCATGGCCGGCATCGTCGGAGGAACTACGGGGGCGGCGATTACCGCGATCGTTATGATTTTCGAAATGACGCTCGACTACGGAGTCATCGTACCAATGACGACGACGGTGGCAATTGCATACGGTGTGCGCAAAATGATTTCGAATGAAAGCATCTACACACTGAAACTGGTCCGGCGCGGCCACCACATGCCAAGCGCAATGCAAGCCAATATCCAGTATATGAAACCGGCTCGCGAACTGAACCATGCCGGCATTGTTAGGCTGCCAGCTGACATGACCTTGCCGGAACTTGCGATCACCTTGCCTTCGTATCCTGCGGACGCTTGCTTCATGGTGATGAAGGAAAAAGAAATCGCAGGGGTGATCACCTTCGGCGCAGCCTTGCAAGCCATCCGGCGGCCGCGGCAGGACACTACCGTCGCGGAAATCGTCTCCCAAGATTACGCTGTGATCAGCTCGAACACATCCGTCTTCGAGATCCTTATCAAGATACGCCGCGACGGGACACAAGTCTTTCTACTGGCGCCGGAAGATCACGAGCAGGCGGGTGATGGGTTGCAACGCTGGATTTCGAAAGAGTCAATCGCGGAATCCTTGATCGATGCGATCGAACTGTTTTCTGAGTAGTTTGACACTACGGCTCTGCCTTCCCGAGCTCACTTATAACTCTGAGGCGCCCTGCATCGCCCTGCGCTTGGACCTTTGAATGGTCGCCCAAAAATCTAATGGGATAAAGTGTTGCGTCTCAATACCTTGGAGCCTAGCCCGTTCACTCCCATTTTGTCACTTAAGGCTTATTTTCGGTCGAAATGGCATTCGAAAACACTGATTTCTCCTGGGACGAACCCCCTCCAACACCTTTTTGACACTGGTCCTGAAAAGCCCGGCGAAGTCCGTCAATTTTAGGCGTTCTTGCAGGTTACGGATCCTTCATTTGATACCTTTTTGACACTGAATAAGAAACGTCGATTGAGACGAGGCGCAGGGCTATCGTCGCTTCCCTCGCGCCGGAGGAGACGAAATAGTAATGGTCACCGGAAATGGCTCTACTCTATATATAGAGATAGATGGTGCCGCCGGAATCCGACGACAATCTTCGCCTCGAGATCGGGCATGTCCTCTTCATCGACATCGTCGGTTACTCGAAACTCTTGATCGAGGAACAGAAGGAGCGGCTGAGCCAGCTCACTGAAATCGTGCTCGGCGACGGCGCAGGTGCGCGAATCGACGGACGAACAACTGGTTAGGCTACCGACCGGCGATGGGATGGCGCTGGTCTTTCACCACAGCGCGGAAGAACCGGCCCGGTGCGCGCTCGAGATTGCCGAAGCGCTCCGGAAGCATCCGGAACTTCCGGTGCGGATGGGCATTCACAGCGGACCGGTGAGCGAGGTGACCGATGTGAGCGGGCGCACCAATATCGCCGGGGCCGGGATCAACATGGCGCAACGGGTGATGGATTGCGGCGACGCCGGCCACATTCTTCTCTCCCAGCACGTGGCGGATGATCTGGTGCAATACCGGCAATGGGCGCCGCGTCTGCGCGACCTGGGCGAGATGCGAGGTCAAGCACGGCGTCCGGCTTCATTTGGTCAATCTTTACGCTGAGCCGTTGGGCAATCGCCGAGCCACCGGAGAAGTTTCAGCAAGTCACGCCAAAGCCCATCGCCGGAAAGCCGGCGCGGCGCAGCAGTGTCGGATGGATCGCCGCGCTCGCGCTTCTCGTCCTTTTCGGCGGCTGCGCTCTTCTTGTTCATGCGAAAGTCGACGCAGCCAGTCGTGGCAGCGATCGCGGACAAAAGTGTTGCAGTGCTTCCCTTCGAAAATCTGAGCGAGTGAAAAAGAGAACGCCTTCTTCACCGATGGCGTGCAGGACGAAATTTTGACCGACCTTTCGAGAATCGCCGACTTGAAAGTGATCAGCCGCACGACCGTCATGCAGTATAAGAGCGGCGCGGCGCGCAATCTGCGCGAGATCGGCCAGCAACTCGGCGTGGCACATGTCGTCGAAGGCAGTGTGCAACGCGCCGCCAACAAAGTGCGGGTGAACGCGCAATTGATCGATGCCCGCAACGACGCGCATCTCTGGGCGCAAACCTACGATCGCGATCTGGCCGATGTCTTCGCCATTCAAAGCGAGATCGCCAAGGCGATTGCCGATCAGTTGCAGGCGAAGCTCTCGCCTAACGAGAAGAAAGCCATTGAGCAGCCGCCCACCACTGATCTGGCGGCTTTCGACCTTTACAGCCGGGCGAAGTCACTTCTCCTCACGGCAAGTTTCAGCGAGACGGCCGAGCCAGACCTGCGGAAGGCAGTTGAACTTCTGGATGAAGCGGTGAAGCGCGATCCCTCATTTTTCGACGCTTACTGCCAGCTCGCCGATGCACACGAACAACTTTATGCAGTATTGGGGTCTGATCACACTCCCGCCCGGCTTGCCCTGGCTGAAGCTGCGGTGCAAGCCGCGACACGGCTGCGGCCGGATGCTGCCGAAACGCATTTGGCGCGCGCACAACTATCTCTACTTCGGGCTGCGCGACTATGCCGGCGCCCTCGCCGAATTGGAGATTGCGCGGCGAGCGTTACCCAATGATCCGCGTCTCTTCGAACTCACCGGCTACATTCTGCGGCGGCGCGGCCAGCAGGAGGAAGGTCTGCAGAACCTGGAGCGCGCGGTGGAGCTGGACCCGCGCAACTTTTTTACTCTGCAACAGATCGCGATCAGTTACCAAGCCTTAGGGCGCTATGCCGAGGCGATCGCTGCGCTGGATCGCGCGTTAGCGATCGTGCCCGACAACGTCGAAACGCGGGCCAGATCGGGCAGAATATGATCTCTTCTGGAAAGCGGACACCCGACCGCTTCACCAGACGATTGATGCAATCCTCGCCCAAGGACCGGGCGCCATCGCCAGCGCCGCGGGCGACTGGTTCTTTTGCGCTCTGGCCGAACGCGATCCGGCTGCGGCCGAACGAGCGCTCGTCGCGCTGGGCGACAATCCATGCTGGACCGATTCCACGATTAGTCTGAGCCACAGCTTTGGTGAAGGACTGCTGGCGCGCATGACCAAAGATGAGGCAAGAGCGCGCACTGCGTTTGAAGCGGCTCGCGCCCAGCAGGAAAAGATCGTGCAGGCGCAGCCGGACTATGGCCCCGCGCTCTGCGTCCTCGGCTTAATCGACGCTGCTCTTGGGCGGAAAGACCTGGCCTTGGACGAAGGCCGTCGGGCGATCGCGCTCACGCCGCTGGAAAAAGATGTCAACAACGGCAGTCGCGTCCTTCAATATTTCGCCATCACGGCAGCGTGGGCGGGCGACAAGGAGCTCGCCTTGCAGCAACTGGAAGCTGGACTGCGTGCTCCCAACGCATCGCAGATACTGAGCTACGGCACCTTAAAACTGCTCCCGTTCTGGGACCCGCTCCGCGGCGATCCGCGCTTCGAAAAAATCGTTACTTCGCTGGCGCCGAAATAACCGGAGCATTGCCTAACAACGGCGACCTCGTTAGGCGCATTTCTGTAATACAGAAAAACCTCGGAGCCTACGGGGCTCGAACCCTTTCTTCGCCTGCGCTCGACTGGTCGCATCGGTCGTGCACGTTTCAGATCGGCGAACCTGGTCGAAGTCGGATCCAGTTCCCAAGGATAAACACGAATGAGATAAAGTGTTGTGTCTCTTTACCTTGGAGCCTAGCCCGTTCACTCCCCTTTTGTCACTTAAGGCTTATTTTCAGCCGAAATGGCATTCGAAAACACTGATTTCTCCTGGGACGAACCGGTTCCATACCTTTTTGACATTGGTCCTGAAAAGCCCGGCGAAGCCCGTCAATTTGAGGGTTTTTGCAGGTTACGGATCCTTCATTTGATACCTTTTTGACACTGGATAAGAAACGTCGGTTGAGACGAAGGCGCAGGGATATCGTCGCTTCTCTCGCGCCGGAGGAGCCGAAATAGTAATGGTCACCGGAAATGGCTCTACTCTATATAGAGATAGATGGCGCCGCCTGAAACCGACGACAATCTTCGCCTCGAGATCGGGCACGTTTTGTTCATCGATCTGGTTGGTTATTCGAAACTTTTAATCGAAGAACAGAAGGAGCGATTACGCCTGCTCACCGAGATCGTGCCTGGCAACGGCGCAGGTCCGCGAATCGACTAACGAGAAGCTCGTTAGGCTGCCGACCGGCGACGGGATGGCGTTGGTCTTTCGGAACAGCTCGGAGGAACCGGTGCGGTGTGCGCTCGAGATCGGGCGCATGCTCAAGGCACATCCGGAAATCGCGGTGCGAATGGGAATTCACAGCGGTCCGGTCAGCGAAGTGATAGACCTGAGCGGGCGCACCAATATCGCCGGCGCCGGCATTAACATGGCCCAGCGAGTGATGGATTGCGGCGACGCCGGGCACATCCTGTTGTCCAAGCGCGTTGCCGAAGATCTTGAACACTACGGTCAATGGCAGCCACAGCTGCACGATTTAGGCGAAATGCGAAGTGAAGCACGGAGTTCGCATCGGGATTGTCAGCTTCTTCGGTGATCAATTTGGCAATCCAGCACTTCCAGAAAAGATCGCAGCGCGTCGCCGGGAAGAGACGACCGCGTCTCAGTTCGCGCAGAAACGCTCCCGCCGAAAGCGGAGACTACTGGCGGTGACGTTTCTCGCGATCACGACCGCAGTGATTGTAGTCTCAATTACCGCTTACAAGATGTCCCGGCAACTCAGCCGGGAGCAGTTGATGAGACAAGCAGCGAGTCTGATTCCCGAGAAAAGCGTGGCTGTCCTTCCGTTCGAAAATCTAAGTCCTGATCCGGAGAACGCCTTTTTATCCACTGGCATACAGGATGAAATTTTGACCGACCTGTCCAAGATCGCGGCTTTAAAAGTGATCTCGCGCACTTCGACCAAACAATACGAAGCCAGGCCCGGGAACCTCGGCGAGATCGCAAAACAACTCGGGGTCGCCACCATCTTGGAAGGAAGCGTGCAAAAGATCGGCGCGAAAATTCGCGTCAACGTCCAGTTAATCAAAGCGGCTACGGACGCGCATCTCTGGGCCGAGACGTATGATCGGGATTTGATCGATGTGCTGGCGGTAGAAAGTAATATCGCTACGGAAATCGCGTCTGCCTTGCGCGCGGCTTTAACTCCGGAGGAGAAAGAGCAACTGGCGGCGCAGCCAACAAATAACGCGCAGGCTTACGAGTTCTATTTGCGCGCCAGAGAAATTCTCGCTGGAGAAAATAATACCCGCACGGTTTGGGAAAAAGCAGGAGACTTTTTCGACCAGGCGGTCGCGCAGGATCCGGGATTTGCCGCCGCTCATGCCGGCCGCGCTTTCATTTTCGGTTTACTTTATACCGCGTTCGAACCGCGGGACGACTACAAGGCGAAAGCATTGTCAGAGGCGCTCCTGGCCGTGCAATTGGATCCGAAATCCGTTCCAGGCCACAGTGCTCTCGCATTTTGCCTAAACCGAATCGAGGGAAGTTACGAGGCCGCTGCGCGAGAATACGAAATCGCGCTCCGGCTCGCGCCTAACGATGCCAACCTGGTTCGGAGGCAAGGATTGATGCGGCGCCAGCAGGGACATTGGCGCGACGGGCTGGCGAGTTTGGAAAAGGCGGTGGCGCTTGATCCACAAAATATCTCTGCCCTGGGCTGGCTCGCGGGCACCTATGAGGATTTACACGAGTGGAGGAAATCCGATCCGATGCGCGAACGAGTCGTCATTCTTTCCCAAAAGCTGAGTCCCGAATCGCTGGCTGAAGCTCGATTTATCCGGGGCTTCGCCTATTTCGATGGCACGGGTAATTCTTCTCTGCTGGACAAGGCAATGGCAGAAACTCCCGCCGGAGTCGACCAGGACGGCTTGATTACGCAATTTCGTTACACCGCATTTATGCTCGAGCATCGCTTTGATGAAGCGGAACGCGTTATCGTCGCCAGCCCAGAAGCGGTATTCGAAAATCCCTGGGGAACGCCAGCGCCGAAATCGTTCCTACAGGGCTGCGCGGTTATCGCCAAAGGAGAAAAGGCGCGCGCCCAGAAATTATTCGAAGCGGCCCTTCCGTATTTTCAGAAAGACAGGACCGATCACTCGGAAGTCGCGAACCGGCACGCAGCGTTTGGAATTTTGCTGGCATATCTCGGTCGCAAACCGGAAGCGCTGGCGGAAGCGCAACGCGCCAGTGAATTGCTACCGGAATCCAAGGACGCCTACTACGGTCTCGATATCTCGAATATGTGCGCGACCATTTTTGCGCGCCTGGGGGACGCAGATCGCGCACTGCCGCTAATCGAGCGACTGCTCCGCACTCCTCGCGGCCTCGTGCTTCAAGAACTGCGCTTTTCGCCTGATTGGGATCCGCTGCGAAAGGATTCGCGTTTTCGGAAAATCCTGGCTAGTCCGGAGCCAGAGGTCATCTACAATTAACGGATCTCATGTTTCGATCTGCTTCGGAACGATCCAGGCATCCAAAAACTCGCAATTGCCACGCCGTAGCCTCGGCGAAGGCGGATCAAAGTAACAGGAGCATTGCGCAAACCATGGCGAACTCGTTAGGCACATTTCTGTAATACAGAAAACCATCGGAGCCTACGGGGCTCGAACCCTTTCTTCGCCTGCGCTCGACTGGTCGCATCGGTCGTGCACGTTTCAGATCGGCGAACCTGGTCGAAGTCGGATCCAGTGCCCAAGCGGGCATAAACACGAATAAGATAAAGTGTTGTGCCTCTTTACCTTGGAGCCTCGGGGATTATCCAAAGCATTCGCTTTGGCTCCGGCTTTAGAGCTTCGCTTGTAACCCTCGCGCTCCGCGCCCCACCGGTCGAACAAGATTCTCATCCCCTGAAAAGTCATTTGATTTCGCTGCGCGAAATTGTGGAGCCTAGGGGATTCGAACCCCTGACCTCCTCAATGCCATTGAGGCGCTCTACCAACTGAGCTAAGACCCCGCTTGAAGAATTGTAGATTGTAGATTTTCGATTGTAGATTGCAAACACGAGTCCGCAATGTCGCCAAAGGATACAAAATCTCGGGAAGAGAGGATTGTGCGGAGTGAAGATCCGCTCAATCTCGAGATGCCGTTCGAACAACTTGATGGTTTCATCACGCCAACCAAATCATTTTACGTTCGGACACATTTTCCGATTCCGAAGATCGATAAGATCAAATGGCGGCTGCGCATTGAAGGCGGAGTGGAAAGGCCGTTCGAAATCGATTACGACGAATTGCTGAAGCTCAACCCGACGAAAATTCCAGCAACGCTTGAGTGTGCCGGAAACAATCGAAATTTCCTGGAGCCAAAAGTGAAAGGCGTGCAATGGGGACTCGGCGCCGTTGGAAATGCCGAATGGACCGGCGTTCTGTTGTCGATCCTAATCGATCGGGCAGGTGTCAAATCGGGCGCGCGCGAAATCATTCTGGAAGGCGCGGACAGCGGTCGACTGGAAGATCCGAAAAGCCCGCGCGGCGAAATCCATTTCGCCCGGAGCATTCCGTTGGAAAAAGCCCGCGACGTTTTGCTCGCCTACAAAATGAATGGTGTCGATCTTCCGCCGGAGCATGGATTTCCGGTGCGCGCGATCGTCCCCGGCTGGTACGCAGTCGCGTCGATTAAGTGGCTCCAGCGCATCATCGTCACCGACAAACCGTTCAACGGTTATTATCAAACTCTCGATTACGCGTTTTGGATCCGACGTGGTAACGATGCGCAATTGATACCGCTTTCGGAACTGCAGATTAAAGCGGAGATCGCCCGACCGAAATCGACTGAGGTGGTTCAAGCGAATTCGAATTTTCGCGTTCATGGCGCGGCTTGGACCGGCAACGGTGAGATCACAAAGGTTGAGCTCAGCTCGGACGACGGGTCAACATGGAGCGAGCGCGAAACTGGTCGGAGAATCGAAACCGGACGCTTGGCGGCTCTGGGAATTTGATTGGAAGACGCCGCCCGCCGGGGAAAGGCGACGCTAATCGCGCGCGCGACTGATTCGACGGGTCAAACCCAGCCGTTGGAGCGCGATCCAGATCGCGGCACTTACATGATCAATCATCTGCTGCCGATTGAGGTGGAAGTGAAGTAGATCTTGTGGTGGCAAGCGTCTCGCCTGCATTAACTCGACTTTTGCAGCCGAGGACGGCTGCCGCCACAGCGCAAGTTAGTTGAACTCGCCTGCACCTTCGGGTTAACTCTTGGCGTGTCGCTCGTTTTCAAGACGGTTCAAACGCCCGGAATCGCCGAACTTTCGTACCTTGTCGGTGATGACGACGAAGGTGTCGCCGCGGTGTTCGATCCGCGCCCAGACTGCGACATCTACATCAGCATGGCGCGCGAAGCAGGCGTGGCGATCACGCACATTTTTGAGACGCACATCCACGCCGACCTCGTGAGCGGTTCGCGCGAGCTTTGCGCGCGGTTGGAGTCGGCGAAAATTTATGCCAGTCACGAAGGCGGCGCGAAATACGACTTCGCTGTCGAAAAATTAAGAGACGGCGACCGTTTCGAATTCGGCGAAGTGCTAATTACGGCACGACACACGCCTGGTCATACGCCCGGAGCACGTTTCCTATTTGCTGGCTGATGTCGAGCTTCCGGACGAGCCGTGGGGAATTCTTACCGGCGATTCGCTTTTTGTTTCATCGGCCGGTCGTCCGGATTTATTAGGCGAGAAACACACCCAGACGACTGGCCGAACAACAGTTTCATACTCTGCGCGATTTTTATCTCACGATGCCCGACCATGTGATGATTTATCCAAATCACGGTGCGGGCTCGCCGTGCGGTGCGGACATCGGGGCGCGTTTGACCAGCACGATCGGTTACGAGCGGCGCCACAATAAATTTCTGCAGTTCGACGACGTGCAAAAGTTCACCGACTTCGCGTTGAAAACCGCGCCGCCGGTTCCGACCTACTATCCGCGAATGAAAAAAGTAAACGCGGAAGGTCCGGAAGTAATTGGCGGTTTGCCGCGCGTTCCCGGTTTGCCGGCAAGACAATTCAAGGAGGCGATCGGAAGAAATGGAAATCAACTGGTCGACGTTCGAACGATGCTCGCCTTCGGCGGCGGTCACATCGCGGGTGCGCTGAACATTGGCGGCTCGCCGATCCTTTCGATTTGGGCAGGTTGGATGCTCGACCCGCAGAAGCCAATTCTCGTAGTTCTCGAGAGCGACGGCGATTTGGAAAACGTCGTGCGACTTTTTGTGCGCACTGGTTACACCAAGTTCACCGGCTATTTGATCGACGGAATGAAATCGTGGGATGCGGCTGGCTTTCCGATCGAACGGATCGGCCAAATGAGTGTGCACGAGCTGAACGAAAAGAAATCATCGCTCCAGATTGTTGATGTTCGTGGTCCTGGCGAATGGAAACGAGGACACGTTCCGGGCGCGAGGCATATTTTTGTCCCGGAACTACGCAATCGCATCGGCGAACTCGACCGTAAAAGGCCAACGGTTGTTTATTGCGGGAGCGGTTATCGATCGAGCATTGCCGCGAGCATTCTGAAACCAACCGGCTTCAAAGAACTTTGGAACGTGCCCGGCAGTTGGGAAGCATGGAAGAAAGCGAAACTTCCAATCGAAGGAGCCGATGGCGAATGAACGGATCTACGACTGCAACGCTTCCCCAACGGTCGTTTGGGCAAACGATGCGGCGCGACGTTTGGTGGGCGCAACCGCTGCTTGTCTTTCTCGGACTAACGACGTTTATCGTTTATTCTACGTGGGCCGCGTTTCAGGGCGCACATTATTATTTCGGCAATTACATCTCGCCATTTTACTCACCGGAAATTTTTGGAGATTCACCGCACAGATGGTTCGGCCCGAAGCCAGGTTGGTGGCCAGGGTGGCTCTTATTCTCCCCCGCGCTGTTAATTCTGTGGGCACCGGGCGGATTTCGGCTGACTTGTTATTACTATCGCGGCGCCTACTACAAAGCGTTTTGGGCTGATCCACCCGCGTGCACGGTCGGTGAGCCGCGCAAGACTTATCTCGGCGAACGCTCGTTCCCGCTAATCATGCAAAATGTGCACCGTTACTTTCTTTATCTCGCGCTCATCTTCATTTTGATTCTGGCTTATGACGCTTGGAAAGCGCTGTGGTTCGATCATCACTTCGGCATCGGCATCGGCACAATCATTCTCACGATCAACGTCGTTCTGCTTAGTGGTTACACGTTTGGATGTCATTCGCTGCGGCATCTGATCGGCGGCTTTCGCGATCGACTGGCGGGGTCGCCATCGAGCTTCGCGGCGTATCGTTGCGTCACGTGTTTCAATCAACGCCACCTCCTCTGGGCTTGGATGAGTCTATTCTGGGTAGGCTTCACCGATCTCTACGTGCGCCTCTGTGCGATGGGAATTTGGCATGACTTTCGAGTCCTTTAGCGAATGGCCGATTACGAGACTTCACGAACACGACGTCTTGTCATCGGCTCCGGCGGCGCGGGCTTGCGCGCAGCGATCGAAGCGTCGGCAGCTGGCGTCCGGTCGGGCTGGTCTGCAAATATTCCTCGGCAAAGCGCATACGGTGATGGCGGAAGGCGGAATCGCGGCCGCGCTCGCCAATGTCGACGACCGCGACAACTGGCAGGTCCATTTCGCCGACACGATGCGTGGCGGTCAATATGTGAACAATTGGCGTATGGCCGAGCTTCACGCCAAGGAAGCGCCGGATCGCGTTCGCGAACTCGAAGCCTGGGGCGCGGTGTTCGATCGCACTAACGACGGACGCATTCTCCAGCGCAATTTTGGCGGCCACAAATATCCGCGGCTTGCACACGTGGGAGATCGCACGGGTCTTGAAATGATTCGGACATTGCAGGACCACGGGGTTCATCGTGGAATCGAAGTTCACATGGAGATTTGCATTCTCGCGCTGCTGAAAGACGGCGATCGAATCGCGGCGCGTTTGGCTACGATCGTGAACGCGGCCGATTCAAGATTTTTCGCGCGAAAGCGATCGTGCTTGCGACGGGCGGAATCGGCAAGGCCTACAAAATCACGAGCAACAGCTGGGACTGCACCGGCGACGGGCACGCACTCGCGTATCATGCCGGCGCGGAATTGATCGACATGGAGTTCATTCAATTTCATCCAACAGGAATGGTTTGGCCGCCGAGCGTTCGCGGGATGCTGGTGACCGAAGGCGTGCGCGGCGAAGGAGGAATTCTCACGAACAAGGAAGGAAGGCGATTCATGTTCGATGCGATTCCCGACAACTATCGCAGTCAAACCGCGGACAATCCGGACGAAGGATGGCGTTATTGCACGGGCGATAAAAACGCGCGGCGTCCGCCCGAGTTGCTCACCCGCGACCACGTTGCCCGCTGCATCGTACGGGAGATTAAAGAAGGGCGGGGAACTCCGCACGGCGGTGTTTACCTCGACATTTCGTGGATCAAAGAAAAAATTCCGAACGCCGAAGAGCACATCAAACGCAAGTTGCCGAGCATGTATCACCAGTTCAAAGCGCTCGGCGACATCGACATCACAAAGGAACCGATGGAGGTCGGGCCGACAACGCATTACATCATGGGCGGCGTCCACGTTGATCCTGATACGGAAATGTCGCGTGTGCCGGGTTTGTTTGCCGCGGGCGAATGCGCGGCCGGCATCAACGGCGCCAATCGTCTCGGCGGCAATTCGCTCTCTGACCTGCTCGTTTTTGGAAAACGTGCAGGCGAATTCGCCACCCGCTATGCGACGGACAATCAATTAGGCAAAATCGACGACAAACAGATCGACCTTGCCGTCGCCGCGGCGCTGAAGCCATTCGAGCACGAGACCGGTGAAAATCCTTACGCCGTCCAGCGCGATTTGCAGGAAGTGATGCAGCACAATGTCGGCATTGTCCGGAACGAACACGAAATGCAAACCGCGCTGGAAGAAATTCAAAAACTCTGGGACCGCGCCGAATCACGTGGGGGTGATTGGAAATCGCGATTTCAATCCCGGCTGGCACACCGCACTCGACTTGAAAAGCCTGCTTACGATTTCGGAGGCGATTGCCCGCGCTGCCATCGAGCGAAAGGAAAGCCGTGGTGCGCAGTTCCGGGACGATCATTCCGGAAAAGGTCGAACGGTTTTCAAAGGTGAACACGATTATCGTGAAAGGCGACGATGGTTCGATGCAGGTTCGACTCGAACCATTGCCGGAAATGCCCGATTATCTAAGACGGGTGATCGAGGAAATGAAATGAGCGAGACCAAAACGACGACGTTCAAAATCTGGCGCGGGAACGCGAACGGCGGCGAGTTTCGCGATTACACGGCCGAAGTCGCCGAAGGAATGGTTGTGCTCGATGCGGTGCACGACATCCAGCGTACACAGGCGAACGATCTCGCCTGTCGCTGGAACTGCAAAGCCGGCAAGTGCGGCTCGTGTTCGGCCGAAGTGAACGGAATGCCGAAACTGATGTGCATGACCCGGCTGAGTGATTTGCCGCTCGAGAATCCGGTACGAGTCGAACCGATGAAGGCGTTTCCGATCATCAAAGATTTGATCACGGACGTGTCGTGGAATTTTCGGGTGAAGAAAAGAATCAAGCCCTTCAAGCCGCGACCGCCGGACTGCGCCGGACGGAACGTGGCGAATGCAAGCAGGCCGACATCGATCGCATCGAGGAATTTCGAAAATGCATCGAGTGTTTTCTTTGCCAGGATGTTTGTCATGTTCTGCGCGACCATCGCAAGCACGACAAATTCATCGGCCCGCGATTTCTGGTTCACGTCGCCGCGCTGGAAATGCATCCGCTCGACACCGAGAACCGGATCGAGGAACTGCGAACAGCGCAGGGAATCGGTTATTGCAACATCACCAAATGCTGCACCAAAGTTTGTCCGGAAAGCATTCAGATCACCGACAACGCGCATCATTCCGTTGAAGGAGCGGGTGGTGGACCAGTTCTTACGATCCATTTGGCTGGATTTGGCGTTGGTTGAAACAAAAGCTCGAAGCAGATCTGTGAGATCCAGGCCGTGAATCGGTTTGCCTTCTTCGATGTAACGATTTAACGAATCACGGATTCCATGTCGGAGCTAAAACATCTCTCGAAGGACGCAATTCCGGCCGCGCTGGAGAAAGCAGAGCGTTATCGCCTGCTCAACGAACCGGGCGAGGCCGAGAGCATCTGCCTCGATATTCTGAAAACCGATCCAGAAAACCAGCAGGCGACTGATCACGCTGTTGCTCGCATTGACCGATCGATTCGAAAAGGGATACGCCGTCAGCGATACGCAGACCAAGGAACTTCTTTCGCGAATGAAATCGGAATACGATCGCACTTATTACACCGGAATCGTTGCCGAGCGGCGCGGCAAAACAAAACTTCGACAAAACACGCCAGACTGCCGCTTCCAGGCTTACGATCTTTTTCGAGAGGCGATGACTTGGTTTGAAAAAGCGGAGGCCATTCGTCCACCCGGACATGATGACGCACTCCTGCGCTGGAACACCTGTGCTCGAATCATTGCCAGAAACAATCTCGTCGCTCGCGAACCGGAAGAGAGAATCGAGTTCCCGCTCGAGTAACGCGCCGCTTGCGCGGCGTGCAGTTGTCGTTCCTATTCCTCATTCATGGGGGATTTGCGACTGGGAGTTAACATCGATCACGTGGCGACGCTGCGGCAAACCCGCTACGCCGGAATGCCGGATTCAAAGAATGCCGAGCCCGACATCATTGCGGCAGCGGCGATTTGCGAACGCGCAGGTGCAAACGGGATCGTGGCTCATTTGCGCACCGATCGCCGGCACATGCAGGATCGCGACATCGAACGGCTACGCGAAAACATCATGACCAAGCTGAATCTGGAAATGGGAAACACACCCGAGATTGTCGATGTCGCGTTGAAAATCGTACCTGACGAAGTCTGTCTGGTGCCGGAAAAACGCGAGGAGGTCACCACCGAAGGCGGCCTTGACGTCGTCACCCTGGGCAAGGAACTGGAAGCGACGATCAAGCGGCTACAGACTGCAGGTGTGCGGGTCAGCGTCTTTGTCGATCCAACGCTCGAACAAGTCGATGCTGCTCATGCGCTGGGTGTTGAAATGGTCGAATTGCACACCGGGAAACTGGCGAATGCTTTTTCGGAGAAAATCGAGAAACAGGAATTGGAAAACTTACAGGCTGCAGCCAAAGCGGCATCCGAGTTAAAAATGCAGGTAAACGCGGGTCACGGGATTAATTACACAAACATTGCCCTGATTCACAAAATTCCACATTTAAGCGAACTGAACATCGGTCACTCGATCATTTCGCGGGCGATGTTCGTCGGGCTCGAGAACGCGGTCAGAGAGATGCTCGGGGCCATGGAAGATTACAAGAGCGGCAGTCCGCCTCGCACATGAGCGTGATTGGTATCGGCGTGGACCTGGTGGAGTGCGCGCGCATTCAACATTCGCTCGATCGTTTCGGCGAAAAATTTCTGCGGCGCATTTTCACCGACGGGGAAATCGAATACTCGATGTCGATGAAATTCCCGGCGCGTCATCTGGCCGCTCGATTTGCGGCAAAGGAGGCGGTCTCAAAAGCATTTGGCACTGGGATTGGAAAGGCGATGGGCTGGCGCAACATCGACATCCGCAAAAAGAAAAGTGGCGAACCCTTTTTGGTTTTCTCCGGACCGGCTCAGGAACTTGCGGCCAGGCGGGGCGTCGCTTCGGCGTTGATCACGCTCAGTCACACCGACCATCACGCAATGGCTTGCGTGGTGCTCGAGGCTTGAAAAATATTCACGGCGCCATCCCTCTCGCTCGCACAAGTTGTTCGCGGACGGCAGGCAGCTTATCGCTGTTGGGAAAGCGGCGAATGAACTCTTCGCAAATCGGAATCGCGCGCGCCGGTTGATTCAGTGTTTCAGTGAAAAGACTGATCTGATTGAACAAGCTGTTCTCGTGTTGAGGATTTAATTTTTGCGCGATCATGTATTGATTCAATGCCTGCTCCGGTTGACCTGAAAATCGAAACGCATTCCCAAGATCGGTGTGAACATCCGCGTTATCGATGCCGCTCGCGATGGCCTCCTGGTATCGGCTTATTGCTTCCGGCCAGCGTTGGTGATCGTAGGCAAAATTGCCGAGCACCACAGCCGCTTCGCCCGGCGGCATTCCGGACACGTCCGGGGTTGCGTTCGCGACAGGAGACGGCGGCGGTGAAAAGGCTGGATGGACCTGCGAACTTGATCGCTGCGACGTGAACATCCAGGTGAGGCCTGCGCCCATCGCGGCCGAGACGATTATGGTCAGCAAATAATTCCAAAGACTTTGTCGCCGCGGCGGTTTCGTTTTTATCGTTGCGATCATAGAGAAAAACCCCCGCCGGATTTCTCCGGCGAGGGCCTGAATTCTAGCAGATTATGCTGCTATTTCTTGCAGCAGCAGCAGCAATCCGTGCTACATGCTTTGCCTTTGCAGCTGTCGTCTTTCGGCGGCGGTCTGCTGCCGTCGCCGTGCCGATCAACGTTGCCAGGCTAAGAATCAAAAGAAGATATTTCATATAATTCTCCTATTTTGAGTTTACGTGAAACCTCGGCTGCGTGACGAAGCGCGCCGAGCCGGTGCTTTAGGAGAATTCCGTGCGCGGTGGCGGCACCGGCGGACGCTGAAAGCGGGCGCTTACACGATCGTTTACGGATGTTGTGAAACTATTCCTGCTCACTCCAGCGACAAAATCGTCCGAGCTATTCGCATAACCGACAAAGCACGGGGCTTGGACGGAACAACAGGTCGAGTTCGAACTCGTTTGATTGGAACTCAACGGGCAACGCTGACACGGATCGGCCCTTGTTTGCAGGTGGGAGCAACATCCCGCATGCGATGAAAAAGCTTTCGCGAGATCGATTGGCGCCGCCGGGGCTGCGACGACAGCCACTACCAGTATCAGCGCGAGTGAGATTTTGCTCAGCATCAGCTGATCAGTAGCACCGAAAAAGCAATTCGCCAGTTGGATCGGGTTATTAGCAACCGCAATCTTTGCCGCAGTTGCATTCCTTTTTGTCGTTCATCGGGCAATTCTTGCGAGTTTTCTTGCAACTTTGTTTGTCCGCTGCAAACGAAGTCGTGCAAATCATGGCCGCGAGGATCGACATTAGGATCGTAGTCGTCGTTTTCATCTGCATTGATTCTGCCTAGGATTTAACGCCGATGCGAACAAAAAGTTCCGTCGTCGTTTCAAGATGAACAACTCACTCGTGGCTGGCGATTCGTGGCTTTGGATGGGCATCTATCACGGTGCGGCCATGTTTTGGGAGACACTTTGGGCGCTAGTGCTTGGCTTTGGAATCTCGGCCGCGCTGCAGGTTTTTGTGAGCAAGGAACGAATGACGCGATTGCTCGGCCGCGCCGGTTTAAGGGAGATCTTGTTCGCAACCGGTTTCGGCGCTGCTAGCTCTTCTTGTTCTTACGCGGCGGCGTCCATTGGACGGAGCGCCTTTCAAAAAGGCGCGGCGCTGGTTCCGGCGCTCGCGTTCATGTTCGCCTCCACGAATCTCGTCGTCGAACTAGGCGCAGTGCTCTGGCTGCTCATGGGCTGGCGATTTGTTCTTGCCGAAATCATCGGCGCGTTCGTCTTGATCGGTCTGATGTGGCTGCTGATGTCGCTGTTCTTTCCGAAAAACCTCGAAACCGAGATGCGTGAGCACGCCGGCGATGAGGATGACGGAGACAATTGTTGCCATCACGAACCTGAGCATGAACACGATCACGACACCCGAAGGTCGTGGGCGCGATTGGCGAACGCGTTTTGGATGGATTGGATGATGCTTTGGAAGGAACTCGTTGCCGGATTCCTGATCGCTGGATTTCTGGCCGCGTTGGTTCCAACCGATTGGTGGAAATTTCTTTTCATCGAAACTGGAAATCCCATGCTGCGTTTGATCGAAAATGCAGCGGTCGGTCCAATCATTGCCATCCTTTCGTTTGTCTGCTCGGTAGGAAATATCCCATTGGCCAGCCTGCTGTGGGCGAACGGCATCAGTTTCGGCGGTGTGATCTCATTCATTTACGCCGATCTTCTCGTGATTCCGCTTATTCTGATTTACCGAAAATATTTTGGCGGGCGCGCTACCGCTTACATCGTGCTCATTTTCTACACCTCGATGGTGGCTGCAGGAGTGATTGTCGATCTTATCTTCGCTGGGCTAAATTTGATTCCGCAAGGCGAACGCCCATCCAGTCCGATCGAGCACGCGATCTTCAGTTGGAATTACACGACCTGGCTCGACTTTATCGCCATCGCAGTAGCGGCCTGCCTTTTGTTCCTGAAAATGCGCGACAGGCGCAGGACTTGACCTCGCCCAGGCAATTTTGGCTTTGCAATTGGCAGCCGAAATCGAAAATCTCTTTCCGATTAATTAATCCACATACCGTCTTCTTATGATCAAACGGATCATTGTTGTAACCGTCGCCGCGTCGTTCGTTATTCCGTTCGCGTTCGGGATAACTTACAGCCGGGTTAGGCAATCGCCCACGCCTACGCCAACTCCGGTGCAAGCGCAGTCGCCGATTCCATCACAGAGACCGACAGTCGCACCGAGAGCAACGCCGACGCCAATCCCACCACGATACGCTCCGGTGCAGCGACAAATTCAACCGAGACAAGCCGCACTACCGCAGCAACAACAAGGAACGATGCCGTCGCCGACGCCGATGATTCCAGGGAGATACGTTCAGACACAGTCGCAAGTTCAGGCGAGGCAGTTGCCGCTCCAGGCACCGAAGACAACGACATCAATTCCGAGGGCCAACAGCTGCGCCAATGCAGCCAAGAGCAATGCCGACATCAGCGCCGGTTCCGGTGAAACCAACGCCCACGCCGGCACCACCGCCTGATGTGAAAGCTTATCTCGATCGACAGGTCGCGAATTCCAAGGATCAGAAGTTTCACATGAACGTGAACGGGAAGGACCTTGCGCTCACGCCGTTCCATGTTTGGCCGCAAAAAAGCACCGGCTTCAACACCACTTCGGAGTCTATCTCTATGAGAAGCGACGAAGGTAACGTTTACGACATCGAATTCGTGACGACGGGCGCGCAGGTGACCGGCATTCGCATTCAAAGGATCAATGGTGAGGGTGTGAGATAGCGTTGGTCATCGCTTGTCGCGATGATTTTCGTCCTGTAAAGTGTTTTAGATCGAAATCGGAGGGAAATATGAACATTCGAATTCTTATCGCATTAGCCGCGGCGTTCTCTGTCGCTCCAATGGCTTTTGGTCAGATGTATGGAGGACAGAATATGCAGTCTGCGACCCAGCCTGCAGCAGCAGACCGCCAGCGGATCACAGAAAATGACCACAACCACGACGACGAAGAACCGTGTTATCCGGCTGGCGTGAAAGGATATCTCGACAGCCAAATGGCGAGTTCCAAAGACCATAGGTTCCATATGACCGTGAATGGAAAGGATCTCGCCGCTGACTCCGGTTACCTTTCACGACGAGCAAAAGCTTGGCGGAGGCAAGACTCAGATGGCGGTCGACATGAAGGGTGTCGATGGCAAAAGCTACGAAATCGAATTTCGTCACGTCCGGCGGGCAGGTAACGGATGGCAGGATTGTGCAAGATTAACGGCAAAGCGCCGTAGATCTAGCGCAGGCAGCGTCGGCTTTGGCGATCTCTTGTTGTAGCGGCGGTCTAGGACCCCTCCCGCTCTTTCGGCTCGGAGTTTGCGGCAGCCAATGACTGCCGCTACAGATTAGCCGCGAATGCCGAAGACCTTTTACATCACAACGGCGATTGATTACACCAATTCGCCGCCGCACATCGGTCACGCTTACGAAAAAGTGCTGGCCGATGTCATCGCCCGCTATCATCGGCTCAAACGCGAGAAAGTGTTTTTCCTGACCGGCGTCGATCAACACGGTCAGAAAGTCCAACAATCGGCTGCCAAAGCCGGCGTTGCGCCGTCGGAGTTCGTCAAAGGCGTAACGCAGAAGTTCATCGATCTCTGGAAAAAGCTCGATGTGAAATACGATGAGTGGGCGGAAACGATTTCCCCGCGCCACAAAAAAGTTGTGCAGGGAATTTTGCAGCGGCTGATAGAACGAGGACCAGATCTACAAAGACAAGCAATCCGGGCTACTACTCGGTTCGTCAGGAACAATTTCTAACCGACAAGGAACGCGGGCCGGATGGCGAGTTCGGTCCGGAGTGGGGGCAGGTCGAGTTTCGCGAGGAAGAAAATTATTACTTCAAGCTCAGCCAGCACAAAGATTGGCTGCTGCGATTACATCGACAATCGCAAAGACGCAGTCATTCCCGATTTTCGCCAAACCGAATTGCGCAACGCGATTGAACGAATTTCAGCGGCGATCTCTGCATCTCGCGACCGAAATCGCGGCTCGACTGGGGAATCGAGCTGCCGTTCGACAAAGAGTTCGTCACTTACGTCTGGTTCGACGCGCTGACCAATTACATCTCGTTCGCGGATTACGATCCAACGATCTCAACCTTCAACTCGTCAACCCTCAGCCTTTCTGGAGAAATGGCCTGCGCTCCAAATCATCGGCAAAGACATTCTGGTTCCGGCGCACGGAATTTATTGGCTGATCATGCTCCACGCGCTCGGTTTTCCCGATGACGCGATGCCGCAACTGCTCGTCCACGGCTGGTGGAACCTCGGCGGCGCCAAGATGAGCAAGAGCGCCGGCAATGTGATCGATCCGTTCGTCCTCGCTGATAAATACGGCACCGAGGCAGTCCGCTATTATTTGATGAGCGACATTGCCACCGGCAAGGACGCCGATTTTTCTGAAGAGCGACTGATTGAACGCTACAACGCCGATCTCGCGAACAAGTTGGGAAATTTGCTGAATCGAACGCTGACCATGATCGCACAGATATCGCCAAGGACGCGATCGACAAAGCCAGGATACATGAGTCGATCGACGCTATCTGCAAAGACAGGCGATGGAAACACTTCAGATGTACGACACAGTGGATGAGCAATATTCAGCATCGATGCTGCGATGGTCGCCGCTTGGATTATGCTTGCGATCGTTGCAATCAGATAATCGATAGATTCGCTAGCCGTGGAAATTGGCAAAGGATACAGCGCAAAGTTGAAGCGCTGAATGCGGTACTTTATCACCTCGCAGAATCTCTTCGCCTTATCGCGATTTTGATTTCGCCGGTCTTGCCGAAAGCGGCGCACGGAATTTTCGATCAACTGAATTGGAAAATGGAGTTGAGCGGAAAAGAAGAACGCTTCGCGCTCAAAGACGCAGAGTGGGGCGGTTTACCGGACGGTCATGTGGTTGGCAAACCGGTGCCGCTGTTTCCGCGAATTGAAGGTAGGGGCGGTTGACCTCAATCGCTCATGAGCTTTTCGTATCGCTGAGATTTGCGCGCTCTATCGGATAATTCTTCTGTAGCGGCGCTCTGTGAGCGCCGCATAATTGATCCGGCGGTCATAGACCGCCGCTACAACAGATGAAGATCGACATCCTGACATTGTTTCCGGAAATCTGCCGCGCGCCGTTGAGCGAAAGCATGATGAAGCGGGCGCAGGAAAACAAAATTGTCGATCTTCGCATTCACAATCTGCGCGATTGGACGACCGACAAACATCACATCGTGGACGACGCGCCATTCGGCGGCGGGCAGGGGATGGTGATGAAACCGGAACCAATTTTCAAGGCAGTGGAAGCCTTGAAAATAAATTCCAAATCCCAAGCTCCAAATCCCAAAGTGATTTTGATGTCACCGGCCGGGAAGACGATTCGATCAGAAACTTGCGGCTGAGCTCTCCAAGGAATCGCATCTCATCATCGTTTGCGGTCATTACGAAGGCGTTGATCATCGCGTGATTGAACATCTGGTCGATCTCGAGATTTCGATTGGCGATTATGTTCTGACCAATGGCGCGATCGCGGCGGTCGTTTTGGTTGACGCAGTCGTTAGGCTATTGCCTGGCGTTCTCGGCGACGAACAATCAGCCGCAGACGACTCGTTTAGCGCCGGATTACTGGAAACGCCGCAATACACGCGGCCGGCAGAATTCCGCGGCTGGAAAATTCCCGACGTATCTGCTTTCCGGAAATCACGCCGAGATCGCGAAGTGGCGAAAAGAACAAGCGCTCAAGCGCACCAAACAAAATCGGCCGGACTTGTTGAGGTAGCAGCGACTGACCTCAGTCGGTCCGAGCCGGACTGACATTTGGCGGTTCGGTGAATTCTGCCGCTGTGCGGCAACCCAAAAACGGGCACATTCTGAATGCACTAGCGGGAGCCGTAACCGTCGCTACCTGACGCGACCGAGCACGATCGAGGCGTTAATTCCACCGAAGCCGAACGAGTTGCTCATAACATAATTGAATTCGCCTCGCGGCCGTGATTCGGAACGACGTCGAGATCGCACGCGGGATCGGGATTCTGATAATTGATCGTCGGGGGCACCCATTGTCGGTCCAGTGCCAGCGCGCAGATGCAGGCCTCGATCGCGCCCGTCGCGCCGAGCGGATGCGCCGTGTAGCCTTTTGTTCCGCTGACCGGAATCTTCATCGCGTGTTCACCTAAAACTGCTTTAATCGACATCGTTTCGGCAGCTGTCGTTCAGCTGGGTCGAACTGGCGTGGGCGTTCACGTAATCGATTTGCTCTGGATTAAGTTGGGCATCCGCAAGCGCGTCACGCATCGCGCGAATGCACGAATCGCCAGTCGGCAACGGCGTGGTCATGTGGAACGCGTCGTTGTTCAAACTGTAACCGAGAACTTCCGCGTAAATGTTCGCGCCGCGTGCGCGTGCGTGCTCTAACTCTTCCAGAATCAACGACGCCGCGCCTTCACCCATCACAAATCCGTCGCGTGGTTTGTCGAACGGACGAGACGCGACGTTCGGATCGGGATTGCGGCTCATCGTCTTGATGATGTCGAACGCGCCGATGGTGATCGTCGTCAACGGCGCTTCGGCTCCGCCGGCAACGATCACGTCCGCGAAATCGTCGCGGATGTAGCGAAGCGCTTCCCCGACTGAAACCGTTCCGCTCGCGCAACTGTTCGAGTTTGTCGTCCCAACTCCACGAAATCCAAAGTCGATCGCGATATTTGAATGGGCCGAGCCGCCGAAGACCTGAACAGCAAGCGTGGGTTGAACTCCCCGCGCGCCTTTTTTCAAAAAACGGATGTACTGCTCTTCAGCTTTGCAAACGCCGCCGAGCGCGGTTCCGAAACTTACCCCGATCCGGTCGTTCGGTTTGTCGTGCGAATATTCCAGGCCGGCGTCATCGAGCGCGAGCTTCGCCGAAGCGACCGAAAACTGCGCGTAGCGATCGAGACGCTTCAAGACGATGCGGCGGGAAAAATTCCTCCGGATCCCAATTGTTGACCTGCCCGGCAACGCGAACGCCGAATTGGCTCACGTCCAGATTGTCGATCTTCGTGATGCCGGTTTTCTCCGCGAGAATTCCGTTCCAAAAACCCTCGACGCCTTTTCCGATGCAAGTGATCGGACCCAATCCAGTGATGACAACGCGCCGTCTCATTTTGTTTTAACCACGAAGGGAACGAAGATATTTTTGGTTTCGAGAATCAGCATTCGTTCGTGACCTTCGCGTTCTTCGTGGTGGATTCCACATACTTTTTCATGCAGTGCAAAGTCTTATTGGCAACATTGCCGATAAAAAAATCGCCGATGATCGGCTCCATGATCGCAGCGAGGACTGGAATCCGAAAATTAAGTTCGTGCAAAATCTCAACTCGGACGCCGTCCGGAGCTTCGGCAAATGTCCAGACAACATGCATTCCTTTGGTGAACGCTTTCAAATGATTGAAATGAATTTCCACCCGGTCGCGATCGATGATTTCCTCCGACGTCCATTTGATTGGAATCCCGGAACGCATCGCAGCCATCACCACGATATTGCGATTTGGGCCGCGCTCGAGATATCGAATGTAACGGTAGTGCGGCAGAATTTTCGGCCACAGCTCCAGGTTCGCCGCCGTCTCAAAGATCGACATCTTCGGCGCGTGCATGACTATTGAATTCGTTTTATGCATTTCAGTTGCGCGAAATCAGCTTACACTGGCGTGAACCGATGCCGCTGGAAATGAAAAAAGCGTGCGAAAAATGCGGCCGCGCCCTGGCCGACGATGACGAAGCGTGCATTTGCAGCTTACGAATGCACTTTTTGTCGCGACTGTGCGAAACAAATGGAGTTCGTTTGCCCAAACTGTGGCGGCGAGCTCGTCCAGCGCCCGCGACGCGAAAAATCGGTGATTGTTTTGAAGATGCAGCCGTTTTTGAGTGCGGCGTGTATTCACGCCGCGTTTCAATAGCGTGAACAGCAGGCAAGACCCCAAGCGACGCGGGCTAAGAGCGGTGCGAGTACGCACCGCACTCCAAAGCCCACGGCTACGCGCGGCGCGTTTTGATTCGATAGGTCAGAAAACATTCGTCGCCAACGACGCGCATGTTTTTCACGCCACACTTTACGCTCGCCGGCAGGAATTCTTTGCTTAGTCCAGTAAGCGTCGGCGCGTTTGCTCCACCAAACAAATAAGGGGCGATTGTAAGATTGAGCTCGTCGATCAGACCGAGCGCCAGCATTGAACGAAAGAGAATTGGGCCACCTTCGCAGGCGACACGGCGAACTTTGTAGTCCCGCCGCAAGATCCGCAGCATCTCGCGGAGATCGACCTCGCTTGTCTCGCTTAAATGCACCTCGGCTTTTTTTCCCCGCAGAGCGCTTCGCACTTCCTTCGGCATTCGTTTGGTGGAGAAAATCACGACCGGCGAGACCTCCCATTGAAAAATCTTGAGCTGAGTATCGATTCTTCCTTCCTTGGAAATGATTACTCGAATCGGCGCCGCAGTTTGCCCGCGCTTGATCCGTTCCTGTCGCAGATCTTCCGAAACGCCGAGCCGGGGATTGTCGTGCGTGAGTGTGCTGTGACCGATTAACACCGCGTCGGCCAGCGCCCGTTGTCGAAACAAGTGCTGTTTGTCTTCGCGCGATGTGAAATCAACCGGCGTGAAATTGCGAGTGGTAACTTTGCCGTCGACTGTCATGGCAAAGGTCGCGCTCACAAAAGGGCGAGAAATGTGGGAGCGGCTTTGCCGTCGCGATCTTGATTTCCTGAGTCGGGACGCTGAGGTCCCTCCCACCTTCCTATTGCGACTCGCTGATTTCATGCTCCATGGTTGCGACTTCGCGTTGCATTTCACGCATCCGGACCCGGCCTTCCACGCCGCTCGGCCGGTAGAAGAAATAAACGATTCCGCCGGGCAGACAGCATACGACCATGATCAGAAAACTCAGCGAACCAATTAGCACGGCGACGCCCTCGTTTACGCCACAGACTTGATGGAGCATCGTTTGGAGCACCTTTTCGCGAATCCCAACTCCCGCGAAGCTGATCGGCAGGGCCGAGATCGTGCGTTCGATTGGGAGAACAGCAAAAAAATTCGTGACAACCACATCGGCCCGCAAGGCGAAGGCCACGCATAGAAAAGTGGTGAACGTAGCGAGATGCGCGACCAGCGATGCGCAAAATGCGACGGAAGTGGCAATCCAATGGCGCGCATAAAGATGATAAGCAGCCGCAATCTCAATGAGTTTGTCGCGGCCGGGAAATTTATGCGGCAGCCAATGAAAAAGATTGAACCCACTGACCACAAAACTTGCGATAAGGCTGGCGATCGAAACGCCCAGAAGAATGAGCAGAATCCAGAGATAACGGCGCGTCTCGTGCGTTTGCGCGAGCAAATCAAAACGCATGCTGACCAACGTGACCGTGATCACGACCAGCGCGACCAGGCCAATGAAGCGATCGAACACCACTGCCAGCAGCGCGCCCGCTTTGCGATCAGTTTCTTTCAGCAGCAGATAACTCTTAATAATATCGCCACCGGTGCCGCCGGGCAGAAATTGATTGTAAAACATGCCGATCAAAAACAATCCTGCGAGTCGCGACGGACGGAGATCGAATTCCCTGGACCTTGAGCAGAACGTGCCAACGAAACGCCGCCGCGGCTTCGACCACAAAATAGGCAAGCATGCCGGCGACGAGCCATTCAAAGCGCGCGTGCACAATCGCCTCGCGCATTTCCGAGAGTTTCTTCGGATCGTGATAGACCCAGTAAAGCAGGCCGACCGTGACTGCGAGCTGAATGATGGTGAGGAGGATTTTTTTCACGAGCCGAAATGTTTTTTCCACTTTGCCACGGAGTTCTGAATCTCCTCCACCGTTTTTCGCGGGCTCATTTCCCAAACCCACGCGCAATCCTTTGGCAAAAGCGGAACCAGTTTCAAAAGGTCGACATCGCCGGCAAACGGTGGTTGATGATCCTGCGCCGGCCAGATGCAATCCTGAACGTGACATCCAAACGCACGCGGACCGATTTGTCGCAGCCAATCGGCATGATCGAGAAACGCGAGGTTTTCCTTGATTTGAATGTGGCCGAAGTCGTGCCAATAACCGACCTGCGGCGAGTTCAATTCGTCGAGCAATGCCGGCAGCTCGCGTTCGCTCGGAATTTCCTCGTAACCGCGGCGGCCTTCGATTCCGAGCTTCACTTTCTTGCCGGAGGCGTAATCGACGACCCGTTTCATGCACTCTTTCACCAGCTCGAGGTGCCGCGGCGCGGTGGCTTCGCGTTTTTCCACGGCGCGAATTTTCTCCTGAACGTATTCGCGCGACAAGAGTTTCCCTTTCCGCGCGAGCTTGATCAGGTCATCGGTGATCGGTTTCATTGGAACTTCCCCAAGGTGCATTACGACAAACGGCGCATCGAGGCGTTCGGCGAAATCGATGGTTTGAAACGTTTGTTTCATCGCACGCTCGCGTTCCTTTCCGTTGGGCGACGAAAACTGATAGCAATCCGGAGATGCGCCCATCACTTCGACCGGGAGCGGACAAAAATTGTGCAGACTGCTGAACTTCACCTTGCCCGCGTCGAACATTTCCTGAATGCCCGGCATCAAAGAAATGCGAATGCCGTGACCGAGCTCGATCGCGTTCGAATCCGAGATCGAGGATTTCCGCAGCATTCGCGCCGTCGGTGTGCGGCGAATTCCACAGGTCGAAAATGAAATCATCCCGTGTGCCGGCTTGAGTTCCAACAGGTCGAAAACGAAATCATCGGGTAAACGACCGCTCAAACGGTTGCGGCAGCCGAGGGAGCTGCTGGCGTGCCGATGCTTGTTTCGCAAACTCCGGGCTCCGCGCATTGTTTTCGAACACGCGCCAGAACGAAAAGCGTGATCGCGCCATAAAGGATCGCCGCAATCTCCAGAGCTCTTGGCATTCCGATGAAGTCAGACAGACTCGTCACGCCCAGGCCGGCGAGTGGCATCATGCCAACGAAGCTCAACATGAACACGGCCGAGACGCGGCCGCGCAAATAATCCGGCGCGCGTTCCTGCACGATCGTGCTGCAAAGCGCGAAGTTCATGGCCAGGCCTAACGAGTTAACAATCAACAGTGCCATCGCGACGTAGAAACTTGGCGCGAACGAAAGCCCGATGATGACCATCGAAACCGCAACCGCGTTGATCATCATCAGCGGCACACGTTTGTCCCGAGGCAAACCGATCAGAAAAATCGAGCCGACGAACGAGCCGATTGCAGATGCGCCCATTAACGAGCCGAGACTCGTCCGCGCCCCGATGGAGCACGAGCCGGACATAGAGCGGCATCATCACCGTGATGATCGGAAAAATACAAAGCGATTGGGTCGCGATTAGCGTGACCATGGCCAGACTCGGCGTGTCGTTGAACACGAAGCGAAAACCGTCCTTGATTCCGCTGGCGCGTTTTTCTTCTTCTTCGGCTGTGCCTTTGGCCTCGGCGGCAGGGACAAGATCGCGATGATGAGCGCGACAAACGACAGAGCATTTGCAAAAAATGCCGAGGCTTTGCCCAGCCAGTTGATCAGATAACCGCCGATCGTTGGCCCGAGCACGCGCGAGCCGTGAAAAACCGAGCGGTCGATCGAGATGCCGTTTTGAATTTGGGAACGTCCGACCAGTTCGGGAACCAACGCCGATTGGGTTGGCATTTCGAAGGAATTGGAAATTCCAAGCAGCACCGCGAAAGCGAGAATCTCCCAGATCTCGATCTGGCCTTTAAGAACCAGGAAACCCGATTCCGCATGCGATGCCGATCTGAGCAAACTGCGTGATCAGGAGAATTTTGCGTTTATCGAATCGATCCGCTGCCGCGCCGCCGACCATTGTCAGTAACAGCATCGGCAAACCGGCCGCGAGATTCGCCATTCCCAGCCAAATCGCTTTGTCGGTCAGCGTGGCCATGACCCAGCCTTGCGCCATCACTTGCATCCAACTGCCGGTATCCGAGATCAAACTGCCGATGACGTAGCGACGGAACGGCGCGTTACGCAAAACGCCAAACGCGTGTATCGGACTCAGTTTTACTTCGCCGCTCATCGCCAAGACTCATCGTTGTTGAGGCGTTCGTGTCAAGGTAGGGGCGATTGACCTGAATCGCCCGCGGGCGGTTCGGTGAACCGCCCCTACCTGCACGCAATTGCTCCGTCGCAGCGCGTTCGTTATTTTGAGGAATGCGAGTCGACACGGTTCACCCAGAAAATGCAGGAAGCGCTCCAGGCCGCGCAGGACCTCGCTTCGCAGTCGAACCATCAGGAAATCACGAACGAACATTTCCTTTTGTCGCTGCTCGATCAAACCGACGGGATCACGCAGCCGTTGCTCGAGAAGATCGGCGTTCAACCAAATCAATTGCGCGATCAGCTGATGACCGAGCTGAATCGCAAGCCGAGAGTTACCGGGCGCTGTCGATCTTCGCCTTTCGAACGAGCTTCGCACGGTGCTCGACGCCGCCGAGAAGGAGATGGCGAAGCTAAAGGACGAATACACCAGCGCCGAGCATTATTTGCTCGCGCTGAGTCGGCTCGAATGTTCCCGCCGCGAAAATGCTGAAGGACCTCGGCGTTACGCACGCGAAGTTGATGCAGGCGTTGCAACAGGTGAGGGGATCGCAACGCGTGACGGACCAAAACCCGGAAGGAAAATATCAGACGCTCGAGAAATACGGTCGCGATCTGACCGCGCTCGCGCGTCGCGGCAAGATCGATCCGGTCATCGGCCGCGACAACGAAATCCGCCGCATCATGCAGGTGCTGTCGCGACGCACCAAAAATAATCCGGTGCTGATTGGCGATCCCGGTGTTGGCAAGACTGCGATCGTCGAAGGTCTCGCGCGCCGAATTATTTCCGGCGACGTGCCCGAGTCGCTGAAAAACAAGAAGCTCATCGCGATGGACATTGGCGCGATGATCGCCGGCGCAAAGTTCCGCGGCGAATTCGAAGATCGACTGAAAGCGTTCTTGAAAGAAGTCACCGATTCGCAGGGCGAGATCATTCTGTTCATCGACGAGCTGCACACCATCGTCGGCGCGGGCGCGGCCGAAGGATCGGTCGATGCGTCGAACATGTTGAAGCCGATGCTCGCGCGCGGCGAATTGCGGACGATCGGCGCGACCACGCTCGATGAATATCGCAAATACATCGAGAAAGACGCCGCGCTCGAACGGCGGTTTCAGCCGGTGATGGTGAACGAGCCGAGCGTCGAAGATACGATCGCGATTCTGCGCGGATTAAAGGAGCGTTACGAAGTGCATCACGGCGTCCGCATCACTGACGCCGCGCTCGTTGCCGCTGCCGTTCTGTCGAATCGCTACATCACCGATCGCTTTCTTCCCGATAAAGCGATCGATCTGGTCGATGAAGCGGCGTCGCGATTGAAGATCGAGCTCGATTCGATGCCGACCGAGATCGACGTGATCGAGCGCGAGATCATGCAGCACGAGATGGAGCGACAGGCGCTCAAGAAAGAAAAAGATCCCGCGAGCAAGGAGCGATTGAAGAAACTCGAGAAAGAACTGGCCGAGCTGAAAGAGAAATCGGGCGCACTGAAAGCCGAGTGGCAGAAGGAGAAAGCGGTCATCGACGAGCAACGGAAATGGAAAGAACAACTCGATCAGTTTCGCACTGAGCTTGAGCGAGCAACGCGGCGCGGGGAATTGGCCAAAGCGAGCGAGCTTCAGTACGGAAAGATTCCGGAACTGGAAAAGAAAGTTGGCCGGAGCTGACCGAGAAATCGGCGAAGGGCAAGAAAGCATCTGCTTCGCGAAGAAGTGACCGAGGAAGATATCGCAGAAGTCGTTTCGAGCTGGACGCACATTCCGGTTTCGCGATTGCAGGAAGGCGAGCGCGAAAAGCTGGTAAAACTCGAGGAGCATTTGCATCAGCGCGTCGTCGATCAAGAACGAGGCGATCAAAGCGGTTTCGAACGCTGTGCGTCGCGCTCGCGCCGGTTTGCAGGATCCGAATCGTCCGCTCGGCTCGTTCATTTTTCTCGGACCGACCGGCGTCGGCAAAACCGAGCTCTCGCGCGCGCTCGCGGAATTTTTATTCGACGACGAGAACGCCATGATCCGGATCGACATGAGCGAATACATGGAGAAACACACCGTCGCGCGATTGATCGGCGCGCCGCCGGGTTACGTCGGTTACGAGGAAGGCGGCCAACTTTCCGAAGCGGTTCGGCGCCGGCCGTATTCGGTCGTGCTTGTTCGACGAGATCGAAAAAGCGCACCAGGACGTGTTCAACGTGCTGCTGCAAGTGCTCGACGACGGCCGGATCACGGACGGGCAGGGGCGCACGGTCGATTTCAAGAACACGGTCATCATCATGACCTCGAACATCGGCTCGCAATTCATCATCGAGGAAGAATCAAACCCAGGAAGCGCGCGAGCGACTGGTGATGGACGCGTTGCGCGGGCATTTCCGTCCCGAATTTCTCAACCGCGTCGATGAGATCATTATCTTCGATCGGTTGAGCGAGGACGATTTGAAGAAGATCGTCGAGATCCAGTTGCGCCGTTTGACGAAACGGCTCGAGCAACAAAAGATCACGCTCGATCTTTCCGATTCAGCCAAAGCACTATCTCGCGCGCGAAGGTTACGATCCCGTTTACGGCGCGCGCCCACTCCGTCGCGCGATCCAAAAAGAAATTCTCGACCCGCTCTCCATCGACATCCTCGAAGGCAAAGTCCGCGAAGGCCAAACCGTCAAGGTCGACATGAAAGACGGCAAGCTCGTGTTTCGCGAGAAGTGATTTGTCACGTGCGTTGTAGAGGCGCTTGTCTCAAGCGCCTGTCTATTTAGTTCGGTGCTTGAGAACAAGCACCGCTACAACTCTTCGATGTCGATCTTGTCTGAGGTGGATCGGCCGCTCCGCGGGCGATGCTAATTAATGCGGCGTCGCCGCCAATTTTAACAACGCGCAAGGGACTGCGCGTTCCAACAACGAACATGCGCTCGAGAATCATGCGCCCTGCGGCAATCCATAAACCGGGAACATTTTGGATGCACTAGCGGAGCGTATCGCGTTCCACCTAGACCATCACTTGTTTGAACGCGCTGACGAACGATTCCATCTCGGACTTTCTTGCCAATCGTCAGTCGCATGTGAGTCGGATACGCCGGGAATAAGCGACCGACCGCGACGTTTTTTTCTTTCATTCGCTTTGATGAGCGGCACGACCGGTTTCTTGCAATCGAACATGATGAAGTTGGCCTGCGACGGAATCGATTTGTAGCCGAGTTTGTCGAGCTCAGTCAGCGTGTAGTTCTTAGCGTCACTGTTCATTTTCCGGCCATTGGTTACTTGATCGGCATCGTCCAGGCTCGCGCTCGCCGCGGCCAGCGCCATGACGTTCACGCTGTCCCACATTTGGAAGCCGTGCATTTGCTTGATCGTGTCCGGCTGCGCGACGCAATAACCGCAGCGCAATCCGGCCATGCCGTAAATTTTCGAGAACGTCCGCGCCACGATCAGGTTCGGATGATCTTTCACCAGCGGAATCACGCTCTCGTAATCCGGACTGTCGGCGTAATGAAAATACGCTTCGTCGACGAGAATCATCGTGTCGGGCGAAGTCTTGGCGATGAAATCGCGCAGATCGTTCTTCGGCGTGATGCTCGCGGTCGGATTGTTCGGGTTGCAGATGTAAATAAGACCCGTTCTGCGCTGACGCGCCCATTTTCTCGAGATCGTGCGCGTAATTGCAGGTCAACGGAACTTTCACGACATCGGCGCCGCACGCTTTCGAGTATTCGAGGATCGCTTCGAATGTCGGATCGGCGACGACGAGTTTGCCTTGCGTCGGACCGGTGAATGTCTCGGCGCAAAGTTTCAAGATCTCGCTCGAGCCGTCGCCGAGCACGATTTGATCGCGGTTGATGTTGTTGATCTTCGCGATCTTGTCGATCAAGACGTCGTTCGCTTCGTCCGGATAACGATTACACACGCCGTGCGCGTTCTTCATCGCTTCATGCGCTTTCGCGGACGGTCCGTAGGGATTTTCGTTCGCGCTAAGCCGCACCACACCGGTCTTGGCGGGCGCGGGAACTGTCGCAGATTCTTGGCGATCGTGATCCGCGGCCGAACAATTGCGGCCGCAGCGCCGATACCGAGCAAATGAGCAAAGTGACGACGAGAAATGGAATGGGTATTCATAGGAGCTCCTTCAAAGTTGATTTTGCGCCGAATAGCGCGAACGCGAGCGGGAATTTATGGCGCTACTACGTTGTAGAGGCGCTTGTCTGCAAGCGCCTCGTTTAGATCTAATTCGGCTGCTTAAAGAACATAGACCGCCGCTACAACAACGCTAGATTCTACATGCTCGGATTTCTCAAAGATCGACAGCGGAAACGACTGAAGGCGCGACCGTTTCCGAACGAGTGGCTGAAGATCATTAAGCACAGCGTCGCGTTTTTTGTTCGGCTGCCGGCGAAGGACCAGACCGAGCTTCTCGATGCACATTCAGGTTTTTCTCGCCGAAAAGAATTTTGAAGGTTGCGCCGGACAGGAAATCACCGACGAAGTTCGGGTGACGATCGCGGCGCAGGCGTGCCTCCTGTTGTTGCATCGCAAGACCGATTATTTTCCGCGGCTGCTAACGATCCTCGTTTATCCGTCGACTTATCTGGCCGACGAGCAGCGACCGATCACGGCCGAGATTTGGGAAGAAGGAAAAGCATCGCGAGCTCGGCGAGACCGAGCGCGACGATGGGATCGATGGTGCTGGCGTGGGACGCGGTGAAATCCGGCGCGGCCGATCCGTCCGACGGCAAGAATGTCGTGCTGCACGAATTCGCGCACCAGCTCGATTACGAGAATTTCGCGGCCGACGGAACGCCGGCGCTGGCAACGCGCAAACATCAACTCGCGTGGCGCGAAGTGATGCGGACGGAGTTCGCGTCTCTGCGCGCAGCTGAAGCAACCGGAATTCCAACATTGCTTGATACCTACGGCGCGACCAACGCAGCGGAATTTTTCGCGGTGTCGACCGAAGCGTTCTTCGAGCGACCGGTGATGCTTCGCGTCGCAACATCCGAGACTTTACGCGGAGTTGCAGAATTATTTTCAACAGGATCCGGTCGAATTTTCGGCGGAACGAAGTGCGAGCGAGCTAACAGTCCTAGAGGCGCTTGTAAGTGCCAGTCCGACTCGGACGCGTGAGACGCACGGCTACAAGTCTTCGAAATTTGAACAAGATGCACGCAAAGCGAGTGTCTTACGTTCCACATATGACGCAAATTCATTGCGTTACTAGTAGCGGGAATGTTTGCAACGGGCGCGGTGTTCGCGGGCGAACACGGCGATTGCACCAAACAAGCCGGCAACACGTCGAAAGCCGGCATGCTCGGTTTCGCTGGCGAGTCTCAACCTGACTCCTGATCAACAGACCAAGATGGATGCCGCGATGGCAGAGCATCACAAAGCCGGTTGCTCGGAGGCGAGCGAAGCGGCCTACATGAAAGAGGCGGAAGGTATCCTGACGAAGGAACAGTTCGCCAAGTTCAAGGCCGAGTGCAAGGAGCGCACAAGGACAAGGCCAAGACCGAAACATAATCGTCTATCGACGATTGTTTGTTTGACGAAAATCGCGTTCGCTTCACGGCGAACGCGATTTGTATTTAAGGTGAAGCGATGTCGATTGCCCCACCGCTTGCGTCAGCAGATCGGCGAGACGCCAGCCGGCCTTGTGCATTTCGTCGCGGACAATTTTGGCCGACCAATCGGCGTAAGGCGGACGGCCCGGTATATTTTTTTCACGCGCGACACCAGCCATGACCGGATGTCCTTGGTCGAAAATCTCGTGCATGTCGATGAACTGAAGCCGTTCGTGCGCTTCGCTTGCGATCGGCAAAATTTCGTCCGCCCAAGATACGCAGTAATCTTTGAGCGCAACGTTGGTCGGTCGCACGCCAACTTCTGCGGCTCTTCCTTCGCCAATCGATCGATCATCTTGTGTCTTGCGCGGCTCGATCTTTTGATAACTTTCTTCTTTCGACAACACAGGGCGATAACGCCGGCAAATTCACCAAGACGGCTTCGTTGTCCCAAAACCCGTGCAGTTTTAATCCGCGATGGTTCATCTCCGGCGGAGTCGTCCGCGAATCAAATGCAGCATCAGGGTGTTGCCGCCTTCATCCTCGATCCCGGCCTGTCCTTTGTCCGGATCAACGGCGTGCCCAGCATGATTGAAATACTCGGCGCCGACGTGAAGCGGCTGATGAATGTCGCCGATGTAATGGGCGAGCAAAATTACAGCGACAGGCTTGGTGATTTTGCGCGGATTACTCTCCGGGACTTCGCCGCGCAAAACGCCGACGCAATACGCAATCATGTGGACAACGTCCCATTCGCTGCGACCGGTCTTGCCGTCGCGGTATTTTTCCGGATTCAAAACCGGCACATCGGTGTAGTGAAACCAGTGATGCGAAGGCGTGGACGACTTCGGATCCTGCGTCGGCGGATTCGCCCGCCAGAACTCGCGCAACTGATTGTCGATCTTCGGATGATCCGCGTAATTCGGGAATG
>CAWAYF010000004.1:0-181446 GCA_963786135.1 uncultured Verrucomicrobiae bacterium
CCGCGCGCAGCTTTCGCGGCTGCCGGACTTCTTTCGCTACTTCGCGGGGTTTGCGCTGGCACGCCGCAATTCGGTGATCCCGGTCGAGGGTTCGTATCTCAACTACACCCTGCGCACGCCGCTCGGGATCGTCGCCAACTGCACGCCGTTCAATCATCCGCTGATGATCCTTTGCAAGTCGCTCGCCGCCGTACTGGCGACCGGTTGCGTCACCGTGGTCAAGCCGTCGGAATACACGCCGCTGACGACCTTGAAACTGGCGCAGATCTTCACTGAAGCCGGCCTGCCGCCCGGCGTGTTCAACATCGTCCTCGGCCTCGGCCAGAGCGCCGGCCGGATGCTGGCCGAGCACGGTGACATCAACAAGCTGGTGCTGACCGGCGGCACCGACGCCGGCCGCATCGCCGGAGGGGCGGCCGCAAAAGTGTTCGCGCACCAGACCATGGAACTCGGCGGCAAGACGCCGGTGATGGTGTTCGAGGATTTCGATGTCGATCGCGCCGTCAACTATGCCGCGTTCGGCGCATTCATCGGCGCCGGCCAGACCTGCGTCTGCGCATCGCGCCATATCGTGCACGCCTCGATCTATGACGAGTTTCGTCGAAAAGCTGAAGGCAAAGACGCAAGCCATTCGTATTGGCGACCCCTTCGATCCGAACACCCAGCTCGGACCGGTGATCTCGGCGCGGCAACGCGATCGCGTGCTGGCCTACTCGCGGTTCGGCCATGAGGACGGCGCCCGCCTCGTGACCGGCGGCGTTGCCGCCAAAGTGCCCGGCCATGACAACGGCTATTTTGTCGAACCGACCGTGTTCGCCGACGTGAAGTCCGACATGCGCATCTTCCAGGAGGAAGTGTTCGGGCCCTTCACTTCGGTGACGCCGTTCAAGGACGAAGCGGACGCGCTCAGGCTCGCCAATGATTTCCCCGTTCGGGCTGGCTGCCGCGATCCGCACCCGCGACGTCGGCCGCGCGCATCGCGTGGCGGCAGCCGTCAAGGCCGGCATCGTCTGGATCAACGACCATCACCGCCTCGACCCTGCCTCGCCCTGGGGCGGCGTCGACGATTCAGGCATCGGCCGCGAGTGCGGCACCGAAAGTTTCGACGATCATTTCAACACCAAGAGCGTGATGGTCGCGACGCATGACCAGCCGTTCGACTGGTATCGCGACACGGCGAACCAGCGACGATTGAATTAGCAGGCAACAGCCAGTGAGCCGTTCAAAGAAGACGGCAGGCGGCATCAACGAGGATAAGGGGAGCGAATACATGTCGACATCGGTAAACGCGGGCAGCCGTCTGGATCGGCTGCCGATCGGGCCGTTCCACCGCCGCATCATGTTCCTGATCGGCATCGGAATGTTCTTCGACGGCTTCGATATCTATCTTGCCGGCACCGTGCTGGGCGTGACCCTGAAGACCGGATTTTCCACGCTGCCGCAGAACGCCATGTTCATCTCGGCGACCTTCGTCGGCATGATGCTCGGCTCGTTTGCGACCGGCTTTCTCGGCGACCGCTACGGTCGGCGCTTCACCTATCAGTTCAACCTGCTGGTGTTCGGCCTGGCGTCGCTGGCGGCGGCCTTCGCGCCGAACATGGCCATCCTGATCGCCTGCCGCTTCGTGATGGGCTTCGGGCTCGGGGCGGAAAACGTCGTCGGCTATTCGACCATGACCGAATTTGTCCCGGCGCGCACGCGCGGCAAATGGCTCGGCCTCATGGCGGTTTGCGTCGTGACGGGCCTGCCGGTGTCGCTGCTGGTGGCGTCGCTGGTGGTGCCCGAGTTCGGCTGGCGGGCGATGTTTGTGCTCGGCGGCGTCGGCGCGCTGATCGTCTGGTACCTGCGCAAGTCGCTGCCGGAATCGCCGCGCTGGCTGGAAGCGGTCGGCCGCACCGATGAGGCCGAAGCGCAGATGCAGTCGATCGAGAAGGAAGCGGCCCAGGGACGGCCGCTGCCGGCCCCCGCTGCGGCTGCGACCATTACGGCGTCGCCTGATCTCGCCACGCTGTTCACCGCGCCGCTGCTGTCGCGTATGATCGTCGGCTCGGTCTGCCTGATCACGATCAATACGCTGCTCTATGGTTTCGTGACCTGGCTGCCGGTGTTCTTCATCAAGCAGGGCCTGACCATTGCAACCTCGTTCGGCTACTCGCTGGTAATGGCGCTCGGTGCGCCGATCGGCTCGGCCATCGGCGCGCTCACCGCCGACCGCTGGGGCCGCAAGCCGACCATCATCGGCGCGTCGCTGATTTCGGTCGTGCTCGGCATCATCTACCCGATGATATCGGATCCGATGCTGCTGCCGGCGGTCGGCTTCGCGCTGACGGTGCCGATCTATGTGCTGGTGGCGCTGCTGTTCGGCATCTACATCCCCGAACTGTTCCCGACCGAAGTGCGCTTGCGTGCTTCCGGCATCGTCAACACGCTGGGCCGCGGCGCCACCATCGTCACGCCGTTCCTGGTCGTGATGCTGTTCGAGGCCGCGGCGTCGCCGGCGTGATGGCGCTGATGATCGGGCTGCTGGTGGTGCAGATCGTGACAGTGTGGGCGCTCGGCATCGAGCCGCGGCATCGCAGCCTCGAGGAACTCAAGCACGATGAGACAGCGCCAGCGTTGGCGAAACAGGTGACCTGAAGACATGATCGCCGTCGTTTTCCGGGATGGTGCGCCCGCACCAGACCCGGAAAATGACACCGGCCGACAGAACAGCGCGCTCAACGCCTTCACGAGGCCCTACGTTCTGGAAATTCCTCAAATCAGCGCATTCGCGACATACCGTCGCGTCCGGCGCGCTGGCCGCTGCGCTACTCGACTCCGGACATCTCAACCCTCCTTGTCCGGGGCAGCTTCATGATCAATCTTCGCGCTACCGCAGCAACCGCAGCGCTGCTTTGCTTCACCTCGCTCGCCATTTCGACCGCGCGGGCCGACAACGGCGAAGTCAACGTCTGATACTATCGCGAATCCAAGCTGATCCAGCCGCTGTTCGATGCCTTCACTGCCGAGACCGGCATCAAGGTCAACGTCGTCTCGGCAAGCTCGGGGCTCGAGCAGCGCATGAAGGCGGAAGGGAGCAACAGCCCCGCCGACGTGCTGCTGACGGTGGATATCGGCCGCATCGACGAAGCCGTGCAGGCCGGCGTCACCCAGCCGATCAAGTCGGACACCGTCGAGAAGATCGTGCCGGCGCAATATCGCGATCCCGACGGCCACTGGGCCGGCATCTCGATGCGCGCGCGCGTGATCTACGCCTCGAAGGATCGCGTCAAGCAGGACGCGATCACCTACGAGGAACTCGCCGCCCCCAAGTGGAAAGGCAAGATCTGCATCCGCTCCGGCCAGCACATCTACAACAACGCGCTGTTCGCGGCTTACGCTGCGAAATACGGCGAGGCCAAAGCCGAGGAATGGCTGCGCGGCGTCAAGGCCAACCTCGCGCAAAAGCCCTCGGGCGGCGACCGCGAGGCGGCGCGCGACGTCGCGGCGGGCAAGTGCGACATCGGTATCGGCAACACCTATTACTGGGCGCTGATGATGAACAACGATCCCGAGAAGAAGCCGTGGGCGGAAGCCACCAAGGTGATCCTGCCGACGTTCGAGGGCGGCGGCACCCACGTCAATCTCTCGGGGCGTGCTGCTCGCCAAGCACGCGCCCAACAAGGCCAACGGCGTCAAGCTGATCGAATGGCTGACGAGCGAAAAGGCACAACAGATCTACGCCGATTCAAACTACGAATATCCGGTGCGCACCGGCGTCGCCGTCAACCCGATATTGCCGGCTACGGCAAGCTCAACGCCGATCCGCTGCCGATCGCCAAGATCGCCGCCAGCCGCAAGGCCGCCTCGACGCTGGTCGACAAGGTCGGCTTCGATAATTGAGCGCTGCGATCTTTGAAGTAGTCCCGTGATCTCTCGCCTTGCACCGCTGCTCCCCCTCCCCCCTTGCGGGGGAGGGCTAGGGAGAAGGGTAAGGCACACAGGCAGTATCGCTCGTGGCCACCCCTCTCCCCCGCCCTCCCCCGCAAGGGGGGAGGGAGCACAGCAGCGCGAGCGGTTAGGCTTACTTCGCAAGCGTGTGCCGGCGGCGGAATCCTTGAACCACGCGTTCCGGCCGCATCGCCGCATCAATCGCGCTTGCGACCGCCATCCTTGTCGCCGCGCCCGTCATCTCCATCGTCGCGCTCGCAAGCCGGCCCGCGCCGGATATCTGGCAGCACCTCATCGACTACGTGCTGCCGGCGACCATGCTCGATACTGCACTCCTGCTGACCGGCGTCGCCGCCCTGTCGCTTTCAATCGGAGCAGGCACCGCATGGACGGTGTCGCTGCACGAATTCCGCGGCCGGCGGTTGCTGCTGTGGCTATTGCCGCTGCCACTTGCGATCCCGACCTATCTGGCTGCCTACGTCTATGTCGATTTGTTCGAGCCGCTCGGCCTGGTGCATCGCGCGCTGACAACCTGGTTTTCGCCGCAGGACGTGATGCGCGCGCTTCCCAACCTTCGTTCGCTGCCCGGCGCCATCATCGTGATCGCGCTGGTGCTCTACCCCTACGTCTATCTTTCGGCGCGAACGATGTTCCAGTTCCAGAGCGCCGAATTCGCCGAGGCCGCGAGGACGCTCGGCGCCGGACGCTGGACCACGTTCTGGCGGCACCTGCTCGCTGTGATCGACGGGTTTCACGCCGGTGTAGACCTTGGCAATTTTTCCTTCGGGATTAATCAGGAAGGTATTTCGCGCGGCCATCGTCGTTCCCTTGTAATCCATCGTCGATCCGTACTGCGCCGAGACTTTTCCGCCCGGATCGGCCAGTAGTTTGAAGGTCAGATCCTTCTTTCGTGCAAAATTCCTTATGCGAATCCGCGCTGTCCACGCTTACGCCCAGAATCACCGCGCCGGTTTTGTCGTACTGGGCGAGGTCGCGCTGGAAATTTTTGGCCTCCATGGTGCAACCGCTGGTCATGTCCTTCGGATAAAAATAAAGGACAACCCATTTGCCCTTGAAATCCTTGAGACTGACCTGCGATCCGTCACTGGTTGCCAGACTGAAATCTGGCGCCGCGGTGCCGGCGGCGGGTTGAGCTTGTGTTTGAGTGTCTGCGCCTTGCATCAGTCCGATTGTAGCGAAGCCAACGATTGCTAACAGCAGCGATTTTTTCATTTTCATTTCCTTGATTGAGACAGAGACGTTATCCCTGAACTCTTGAAAATCAAAACGACTAAAACCACCGGATGTTTTTGACTGATTGCCTGTCCCTCTCGGTGGATTGTTGCCTAACGAATCTATCTAAGCGTGGCGTTGATTTTCTCGATCAAGCGTGTCCATCCGCCGCGTTCTTCTTCCGAGAGATCGGACGCAGTATGATCCTTTGTCCAGCGAAGAAACGCCTTGGCCAGGCGATACTGTGAAAAATCAACGCCAATCTCTTTTGCGAAGACTTCGACAATCGAAGACTCAGGTTGCGAGGCCGCCGCGGCGGTGATGTCCCAGCCGAGGCGGTTTTTGCTAACTCGCAAAAGTGTCTCGCGCAGCAAATCTTCCACCCGCGGAGAACGCACGCCGTTACGGGCGTCTTTGCTGCGGAGGATCGCCTTGTGACCGAGCGTGCGGACCAGGTCATCCTGGTGAGCGCCGCGATCGCCGTTGGTATCGGAATCGAGCAGCGCGGCCACCTTCAATTTTTTCGCGTGAAGAATCGTCGCGAAATAAGCGACCTTTGCGGCGCCATTGGTAGGCATCAGCTCAATGCGCTGGATTTAGATCCGCAATTCCCGCTTCGCGGAGCATTTGCGCGACCGCTTCGATGTACCACAAATCGGTGAGACTCTCGAGCAACAGGTTCCGCTGCTGTGAAAACAAGCTTTGAGCGAGATCGTAACCGAGCGATTCCTGAAGCGGCAAAAGTGCAGCAGGGTCCTCGGCAGTCGCGTTCGTGCGGACCTTTGTGCCGGCGCGGCGATCGACCATTTCGACTACGCGAACACGACTTAACTCATCGGGTCCGACCAAAAACGGCGAGTGCGTGGTGTAAAGCAACTGATTCGACTCGGCCAGGCGCGAGATGGTGGATCTAAATTCCTGCTGCTTCAGTCCATGCAGGCTAAGACCGGGTTCGTCGAGCAGCAGAATCGCGTTTTTGTGTTTGTCAGCCGATTCGGCAAAGAAGACCACGAAAAACGAAACCAGCCATTGAAAGCCTTCGGAACGTTGATCGAGCTCAATCTCAACACCGAGATCGTCTTCCACCACCACTTTGAGATACTGACCGTCGGCCACGATGCGCAGCCGTTCCGCTTCCGCCCGCTTCGCATCCGGTTTCCACACGCTGCGGAGTTCCTCGCTTAATCGCACGCTAGCGGAATTGAGTTGATAGGCCCGGCGGTCGAGTTGATCGCGATAATGCCGCCAGGCTTCGATGTCGCCCGGCTTGGGCTCGTCCGCTTTTCCAAGGCTCGATAACTCGCGGGCGCTAAATCCGAGCAATCGCAAGAGACATTGATTGCCGTAATCGTAGGAGTCGCCATCCAGAACATTCGTTTCCAGCCGTTGAGCGAGATGCTCGAGGTGAATCAGCGGGCGCACCCGAAAGTAATCGCGGAACCGCACGAACACCGGCAGACGCTGGTGCAATGTCCTCAATGCGGTATTCCGGCGCTCCTCGAGCGTAACGGCATCCATTAATTTGTCGTAACGTTTTTCTTCCGTCTCGTTGCCTTCTTCGATGAGCAGCAAGATTTTCTCCAAGCCCTTCTTCAGCGCAGCCGCGCGCTCGCCTTTGATTTCATCGGCATCTTCCCAGTCTCGCGTCGCTATAGCGAACGCCGTGCTCGGAGTTGTGGCCGGCGGAAGTCCGTCCATTCCGCGCGGCACGCGCGAATCGACATGCGCGAACAGACGCACCAGGTCGTTCTTTAAATCGGCAAATCTTTGCGGCGCTGGTCCGCCTTCGAGCATGTGCCATGCACTGTTGTCCACGCGGCGGCCGTAGATGTAGCGGCAGTCGCGAAATTCCGCCGGAATCGCTTCCTTGTCGGCTGCTTCCAGATCGAAATGTCCCTCCACGATCGTCGTCTCGCCGAGACGAACTTTACCCGACATGACATCATTGAACTCGGCGCGCGGATAATCGCGCAACGCGTCGAAGCTGCGAATGCTGCCCGGTGGATTGATCCGTTGCAGGGCCGAGAGCAGCGCGCTTTTCCCCGCCTCGTTAGGCCCAACCAAAATTGTTTTTCCAGGTTCGATATCGAACAAACCCGTATCGCGAATGCTACGATAGTTTTTGACCCGCGCTTTTCTTAATCGCATCGATTGATCTCCAGTGTCTCGAAAACTTTTAAAAAAAATTGAAACCGATTACGATAAAAATCCAAAAAACCTTATTCACCAATTCACACATGTTGTTCACAAAATCATCCGGTTCAGAGCGACAGCCGCGCATCTGGACGATTGGGCATTCAACGCGCAAGATCGACGATTTCGTTTCACTGCTGAAGGAAAACGGGATCAAACTCGTGGCCGATGTCCGAATGTTCCCGGGCTCGAAGCGTTATCCGCAGTTCGGGGCGGAGGCGTTGGCGAGGTCCTTAGGCGAGGCTGGAATTCGTTACGAACATTTTCCGGAACTCGGCGGCCGTCGGAAAGACAAAACCGGATTCGAAGAATACGGCCTGGCGCAACGAATCGTTCCGCGGTTACGCCGATTACATGGAAACGGAAGAGTTTCGCAACGGTGTCGGGCGACTTTTCGAGCTGGCTGAGACAACCGGGTCGACTGCCCGGCCCGACTCGCCTACGCGAAGCGTTGCAGGCGTGGCGATCATGTGTGCGGAAGCCGTCTGGTGGCGATGTCATCGCTCGTTGATTTCAGATTACTTGAAGGCGCACGGCGTCGAAGTCCTGCACATTCTCGATCATAACAAAGTCGAGCCGCACCCATTCACGTCGGCCGCGCGAATTGTGAACGGCGAATTGAGTTATCACGATCTTCTGTAGCGGCGCTCTATGGTCGCCGGCCGTCACGGCGAATCCGAGCCGGACGGGCAAGTCAGATCGCCGCTACAGGTCTATCGCGGATCGGTTACGCGGCCGATGAACAAACAGACGCCGCTTGGCACATGCTGGATCGCGTAAAGAAACGGCCGGTCGACTTTGACGTCGATCGGTTCTTGGCTTCTAATCGCGGTCGAGCTCCGAGCATCACAACGGCGGTTGCGGCAGCGGCTTCGGTTCCTTTTTCGTCCACCGCGATGAAATGTTTTATGAAAAACATTTGAGATCGCGAGATAGTTATCCGGTTTGCGCGGCGACATTCTGTCGAAATTTGCGCTGCCCTTGCGGATCATCGAACGCCGTTTTCATTCCGAGCGCTTTCAAATTCTCACGCCAGCGGAATTGTCGGCGGCTCGAATTTGAATTTCGGCATTTCAAGATCGACATCCGTGATGGTTCGAGCTTTGCGCATTGCGCCAGCATCTCGGCCGCTGAGCTTCGATTCGAGCTTTGCTAAGCCGTCCGACTTCGTCCGGAATCAGCACGACGAATTGCAATTCGCTCCCGGAGTAGGGCTGTGCAACTGCCGTGAATACCACTTGCGCTTCGCGTAGCCGTAGATTTGCCGCGTTCGTGCATTGTTGGCACATTGACGGTCGCTGCCGCCGCGCACATGAAATGGCTTCGGTTTCGTGAGGTCATCGTTGAATCCCATGCCCACGGCGCTTTCAGATAAATTGCATTGGCCAGGACTAGCCGCGTCATCTGTCGTTGACACCGTTTGGCGGAATTAAATCGCGAATCTTGTCGCGTGTTTGCTCGGCGACCCATTGGTTGATGTGCTGCCCGGGCTACTCCGGATCTCTCTTTGAAGTCGAGCGTTTCAAACGGCGCGCCGTAGAATTTTTTCACCAGCTCCTGAAACGGATCGCGAAATTCGTAACCGCTTTGGGCGAACAGTCGATTCGCGATCGCCAGCGTGATCGGTTCGCTTGGTCCTCCTTCTTTCTTTGATTGCTCGGCAATCTTCGCCGTCTTCTCCGACATTTCGCCAAGCGAACGTTGTAACGAAGCGAACGAAGCGTGGATCGCGTCGCCATCCGGTCGGAAAATGGAGTACGCGCGCCATTTCCGTGCGGGTTTCGCCGTCCGCGCCGGCAAACGTCATGGCGAGCGCGGTTTCGATCGAATAAGGCGACAAACAAAGATTTTCTTCGCCGGTTGCGAGTTGACGGTAAAGATCGATGCCGAGTTGATTCGTTGCCTTTGCAGCGAGATCGAAGTCGGCAGCTTGTGCGCGAGGTGACTCCAACGACGGCCAGGATGATGAACACGAAGTTCTTTTGGAGCGGCCTCATAAAATAAGATGGGTCGGCCGGGACTCGAACCCGGAACCAACGCCTTAAAAGGGCGCTGCTCTACCGATTGAGCTACCGACCCGATTCAGGGAAGCAATTTTTCTAATCCACGTTGCGGGTTTGTCGCAACAACTGTAGCGGCGCTCTATGAGCGTCGCATTATTAGTCCGGCGGTCACAGACCGTCGCTACAGAATTTTGAGCAGGTCGCGCAGCGAGTTTTTTCCCCGCTCCAGTTTGAAAATCGACAATCCGGCTGCGCTCGCCGCTTTCCAATCGCGTTCCGGATCGTCGCCGACGTGCAACGCTTCGCTCGGCTTCAAGTTTCATGAACTTCAGGGCGCGCCGAAAGATTTCCGGATTCGGGCTTGTCGGCGCCGATCTCGCTGGAAACGAGAACATGCGAGAAAAATTTCGAAATGCCGAGGTGCTCGAGAATCATTCGCAGCCGGCCATCGAAATTCGAGACAACGGCAAGTTGAAATCGCGGCCGCAATTTCTCCAAAACTTCGACCACTTCCGGGTAAAGCTCCCAGACGCCGGCTTCGGCGAAGTGTTCGTAAGCGATCTCAAAAAAATTATCGCGGTCGAGTTCGCTCAGCGCCGGTGCAACGTCGTCGAGCACTCGCTCGACGACTTCGTGCCACCAATCTTTGTCGTCGTTCTCGCGCGGACCATCGACGGGCGTCCGCATTCGGCATTGAACTCCACGCTTTGGCGAAAGCGCGGTCGAGTTTTGCCGCGTTCAAGTTTAATCCAAGTCTCATTCGCCGACCAGTGCGTAGTGATGCCCGACGTTGTGGGTGAGGTAAAAGAGTGTGCCCATCGCGTCGAAAAAGATCGCTTTTGGCTGCGTCTCGATTTTGTTTTGTTTAGGCATGAATTCCGCCAATCGATGGAAAATCGCTTTCCTCGTCCTCGCAAGCTTTGTTGCGGGCGCGGTGACCGGCGCATTTCTAATCATGGGTTCGGCCAAGGACGAGATGCGCCGCCAGCGCGATCCGCTCCGATGGTTCACAAACACGCCGGACCGCTGGCGCACCGAGATGAAATTGACGCCGGACCAGGACCAAAAAATCCGTCCGATTTTGCAGGAGATCGACGACGAACTGACCAGTCGGCGGGCGGTGAATCTTCGTGAGACGGAAGGAATTCTTTCGCGTGGGGAAGATCGGATCTCGGCAATTCTGACGCCAGACCAACGGCCGCAGCTTCATCAAACTTTCGAGCAACGCCGGCAACGCATTCGCGATTGGATGGGCGTGGAGAGTCAGCAAGAGCAATCGGAGTCGGCAGAGTCCTCACCTCATTCGTCTCCCTAGAGAGTCAACAATCACCGGGCAAAGCCTCGGTCTCAATAAAACACTTTCCTTGGACGCGTTGGACAATACGGCCGGACATCGGATTAATTTGCATGCTGCCGGTGGAGCACAACGATCCGATCAACGCCAAGATTCTCGCGATTTCGGAGGACAAAATCGAAGGCTTTGTGCGCGAGCCGTTCGAAGAAATCGCGCGTCGCTCGGGCGTGGATGTCGATGATGTGATGGCGCGGATCGCGGCGATGCTCCGCGCGGGCACGATTCGGCGCGTTCGGCAGACTCTCCTGGCGACCAATCTCGCGGACGGCGCGCTGGTCGCTTGGAAAGTTCCGGAGGACAAAATCGACAGCGCATTCGATTTGATGTCTCAGCGCGATCCGTTCTCCGGTCACGTGGTCGTGCGTTCGACCGATACCGTCACCGCCGGCTCGGAATACAAACTTTGGACGACGTTAAAGGTGCCGCACGGATTTTCGCTGGAGAAGCATTGCGAGTTGCTCACAAAGAAAGTTGGCGCTGAAAAATTCCGGATCATGCCGGCGAAAGGAATTTTCACGCTCGGGGTCGGCCACGTTCGCCGGAAAACAATTGAGCCGGGCGAGAAAGCGGATGCGCCCGCGAAAATGATCCGCGTGGAAGTTGTCGATCTTAGCGAACATGAATGGGAAATTTTGCTGGCATTGAAGCGCGAGCTTGCGCCGGAAGAAGTTCGTCTCCATCCGTGGGTATCGCGCGCGCGGGAAGCCGGCGTCAGTCTTGATGAATTTTTCCGGGTGGCTGAGGATTTGAGCGCGCGCAAAATCATCGGACGCTTCTCCACATTTCTCGAACACGTGAAGCCGTCGCAAACCGGCGTCCGCGTGACGCGTTTCAATGCGCTTTTCCACTGGGCGGTGCCAACTGGCCGGGAAATTGAAACCGGTGGTGAAGTAGGCCGTCATCACATCCTGACGCATTGCTATTGGCGCGAAGCCGGCCCGGAATTCAAGAACGTGAATATCATGGCCGTGGCGCACGGCACCGAGAAACCGCGTTTGCTTGAACACAAGGCGGCGATCGATCGGCATCTCGCGGCCTGCGGCATTCCGGTTTCTTATACGAATGTTTTCTGGGGCGGACGCAGCGAGATCAAGCCATCGGAAATTTCTCCCACGGTTTATCGCGAGTGGCTGGCACGAGCATGAGTACTGTGGCGGCAGGCGTCTCGCCTGCGATAATCAGTCGATTTGCAACCGAGGACAGTGCCAGTCCGGCTCGGACCCGCCTCCACAGATGAAAACGCTCATCGAAAAACTTCGGGCCGAACTCGATCTGACCAGTGCCGATGTCGATCTTGCCGTCGCTGAACTGTTGTCCAATGCGGTGGAGGATGAACTCAAAGCTGAGTTTCTGACGGCACTGCACAAAAAAGGTGAAACTGCGGAGGAGATCGTTGCCTTTGTTCGGCAGCTGATGAAGCGCGCAGTCGATCCGATGATCGATCCCGCGGAGATGCCCGGGCCGATGGTCGACATTTGCGGAACCGGCGGCGACGGGCTGAGTTTTTTCAACGTTTCAACAGCCGCCATGTTTGTGGTCGCGGCTGGCGGGGCGGTGGTTGCGAAACATGGCAATCGCCGCGTGACTTCGAATTGCGGGAGTGCGGATGTTCTTGAGCAACTCGGAATTGCAATTGATCTCACGCCCGGGCAACTCAATGAAAGCCTGAAGCGTCACGGTCTCGGTTTCATTTTCGCGCGAAAATATCATCCGGCGTTCGGCGCGCTGGCGGCGATGCGCGAACATCTGGCCCGGCAAAAAACGCGCACCGTTTTCAATTTGCTCGGGCCGTTGCTCAATCCAGCCCGGCCGTCGCGGCAATTGATCGGCGTTTTCGAGCCGCGCTTAACCGGAATGTTCGCCGATGTGCTTCAACAAATGGGATGCGAACGGGCGTGGATCGTGCACGGACTCGGCGACGAAGGCGCAGGAATGGACGACATCTCGATCAGCGGTGCGACGACGATTGCGGAATTAATTGATGGAAAAGTGAACCTGGCAGTTCTGGATGTCAGCTGGCTCGGCATCCCGCGCGCGTCCGTAAGCGAGTTGCAAGGTGGTGACGCGCGACAAAATGCGGAGACGATCGAGGGGATTCTCTCCGGAAAAATTCAGGGGGCCAAGCGGGAAATGACTGTCGTGAATGCTGCCGGCGGATTTGTGGTTGCCGGCCGGGCAAGCGATTTGAAAGAGGGAATCGAGCTGGCTCGCGAAGAAATCGATAGCGGACGCGCACTCGAGAAGCTGCGCGCGTTGCAAAATTTTCAGCCGAAAAGTTCGGCGTAAGTCCGGTCGAGATTTCGCAACAAGGCCAGGGCGATCAGATGTCGATCTAATCGTCCGCGGCGAACAATCGCGATGGAGGTCGCGCGCCCACGCAGTTCTTCCGAAAACTCGCCTGGCGAATGATTCACGTTCACTCCCACTCCGACGACAGCCACGTGCGGTGCATCCGGTTGAGCCCGCATTTCCACAAGGACACCGGCGATCTTGTGCTCATTAATATAGACGTCGTTCGGCGGACGCACAGTCGCCGGCAGATCGAATTCGTCGTGCAGCGTCTCCGCGATCATCGCCGCTACCCAGGTGGTCAGGCGCGCTGAGTCTTTGATGTCGATCTTCGGGCGGAGCAGGATCGAAAACGACAGGCCTTTGCCGGGGACGGATTCCCATTTATTTCCACGCTGGCCACGCCCGGAAGTTTGATGCTCGGCAAAAACGCAAAGACCTTCCGGCCAATCGCCCGCCGCCATTTGCCCGATCACGTCGTTGGTCGATCCCGTTTGTTCCAGGACGATGACCTCGCGGCCAATGATGAGCCCGCCGCGCAACTTCTCCGCGCGAAGTCGATCACGCAGCGGCATGGTTGATCTCGAGAGAAAAATCGATCGCGCGCGGAGAATGGGTGAGCGCGCCGATGGAAATGTAATCGACCCCGGTGGCAGCGATTTGGCGGATGTTCTTCAACGTGATTCCACCGCTGGCTTCGAATTTCATTTTTCGTTTCTTGCCGAGTGCGATCGCTTCGCGGATTTCCGCCGGCTTCATGTTGTCGAGCAAGATCATGTCGACGCCATCGATCTTCAGGATAGCGTGAACCTGTTCCAGTTTGTCGGCTTCGACTTCGATCTTCAGATTCGGATACGCTTCCCGGAATTTTCGGACAGCTTTCGCAAACGTGTCGAAGTTGGCGTTGAGAGCCAGGTGATTGTCCTTGATCAATGCCATGTCGAATAAACCGAAGCGATGATTGGTTCCTCCACCCGCGACGACGGCAGCCTTTTCCAATCGCGCGAAGGCCGGGCGTCGTTTTGCGAGTATCGAGAATCTTCACATGTTTGTTCGCCGCGGCGTCGACAAATTTTCGCGTAAGCGTCGCGATTCCGGACAGGTGCTGCAAAAAATTCAGCGCGACGCGCTCACCCTTCAGGATGGAGCTGGCCTGTCCTCGCACTTCCATCACGCTTTCGCCGGCGCTTATTTCGGTCCCGTCTTTTGGCAACACACTAACTTTTAGATCTTTGTCGACTCGGCGAAAGACTTCGGCAGCCGTTTGAGCTCCGGCGAGTATGGCGCGCTCGCGAGCCACAATTTTCGCGGAAGCTTGTGCGTTCTTCGGAACAAAAAACTCAGTGGTTACGTCGCCGTCGCCGATGTCTTCGCGCAATGCGACATCGATTGGATCGACAATAGGCGGTTTCATTATCGTTGCTCGGGATGCGGCGCCTGATAAATGCAGCGCCCGCGGACGTAGGTTGCGAGATTTGCCTGTGGTCCGCCGCGATAAATGCACAGCGCGACAACATCTTCGGACGAGAGCCTGGCCAGGCCGTTGTGGTTTGGGTAAGGCAGAAGACCAGCAAGGTCGACAACGATCAGGTCCGCTTCCTTTCCGGCCTCGAGCGTGCCAATGACTTTTGCTTTGCCGAGCGCGCGAGCGCCGCCATGGGTGGCCAGATAAAACGCTTCGCTTGGACGAAGCGGCCGCAGGTTCGGTTCGTAAGCCGTCCGCGCTTTTTGCACTTCAATCGCCGCGCGCATCACCTGCCACATATTCAATTCCGGCCCGCCGGCGACGTCCGATCCGAGTCCGACATTGATTCCGGCTTTCAAAAGCTGGTCGAGCTTCATCAGGCCACTGCCGAGAAAAAGATTCGAGCTCGGGCAGTGGGCCACACTCGATTGCGCCGCCGCGATGGCGGCGATCTCGCGCGGATTCAAATGAATGCAATGGCCGAGCACGGTGCGCGGAGTCAGAAGGCCGCATTTTTCGTAGACGTGGGTGTAATCGCGCGCGCTCATGTGAAGGTGATGCACCTTTTCGAGTTCTTCGCGGTTTTCAGCCAAATGGGTTTGCAGATAGGCGCCGAACCGCGCCGCCAGTTCCGCCGCGCCACGCATGAGTTTGTCCGAACAGGTGACCGCAAATCGCGGGCTGAAAGCGTATTCGAGCCGCCCCTCCGCAGCGCGATGCCATTTGCGGCAGAGCCGTTCGCTTTCGAGAAGAGAAATGGAAAGCACTTTCTTCGGCTGAATCTGTCCGTAGGAGCCGAGATCCATCATCATTTTGCCAAGAATGGTGCGCACTCCGCTTTGACGCGCCGCTTCGAAACCGATGTCGCAGCTGTCTTCGTATATCGCCGCGTATGCCATCACCGTGGTTGTGCCGTTTCGCGCCAGCTCGCGGAAAAATAGCGGCGCTTCCGCGCGCGCCTTTGGCCCGGTGAAATCGCGTTCGACTGGGAAAATGTGTTGTCGCAACCAGGGCAGCAGCTCGCTCTCTCCTCGCGCAACGACTGAGTATTGAGGCAGATGGGTGTGGCAATCGATCAGGCCTGGGAAGATCGCCGCCGGTCTTCGATCGATCCACGGAATTGAGTTTGGCGGCTGCAGCCGGCGGAGGTCGTCATAATCTCCGACTTGCGACGATTCGGCCGTTTTCGACCAGGACGGCGCCATTCGGCCGTCCCCGCAAGGTCCCGAACTCCGGCGTATCGATCAGAAATCCGCGGAGGCCGAATCGGCTAGTGTTGCTCTGCATAACCGCGGCCGCTATGAAAGCATTTCAGCTGGCTAAGCCGCAACATCGCAATTGGGGAGGGCCTTAAAGAAAAAAGATTCGGGCAGCGCACGCCAAGGAGAAACAGCAAATACGAGAAACGTGCAACCGCCCGAATCGCCTTAACCTGTTTAATTGGACAGCGGGCGCTGTCTGGCGTTCGAATTTTTTACGATTTTTTCGGACACGCGAAAAGTCCAGTGCATCAACAGCTTATAGCTTGAGTTCCGCCTGGGTCGAGATCGCGACCTTGGCAGCTTCGGCCTTCACCTCTTCCAGCAGCGACTTGAATTCGCATTTTTCGAGTTCTTTGATCAACGCCGGGTAGTCGGGCTGGATTTTGAGGTCGTCGATCGGCAGCGGCAGTTCCATGTGGCAATCGAGCGCGACCATGGCGCGGTTTTGGAGAATCTGCTCCCGCGCGGCGGTGAGTTTGATTCGCATTTTGTCGCTTTTGACTTTGTCGATGTTCGCCAGCAGTTGGTCGAGCCCCCCGAAATCTCGAATCAGGGCGCTACCGGTCTTGCGCCCGAGACCGGCCACTCCGGGAATGTTATCGACCGAATCGCCGGTCAACGCGAGGACGTCGCCAATTAGGCTTCGGTGGCACCTCCCATTTCGCGGTCGCTTCTTTTTCGCCGAGCAACGCGAAGGCGTCCTTTGGCGACGGGAGGTCGGTCTTGGCTGTCGTGTAAACTTTCACACACGGCCCGATCAGTTGGTACAGATCCTTGTCGTTGGTTGCGAGAATCACTTCCATGCCTTTGCGTTTGCAGGCAGCCAACGCGTAACAGCCCATCAAATCGTCCGCCTCGGTGTTTGGCAGCGAGATATTTTTGAACCCGAGAAGCGATGTCAGTCTGCTTTGAATGAAGTCGAGTTGCGGCACCATGGGCAACGGCATTTCCTTGCGCGTTTCCTTGTAGGCCGGCTGTAATTTCACCCGGCGCTCCGGCATTCCCTCATCCCAAAACACCGCGCCCAGATCGGGCTGCAGATGCTTGATCATCAACCGCAGCGTTTTCGTGAAACCGAAAATTGCATTCGTTGGTTCGCCGCGCGAGTTAGACAGGTTCGGGATCGCGAAGAACGACCGGTAAACGTAGTAATGTCCGTCTATTAAGAGAAGTTTCATTGACTGGACAGGATTCACTCGATTCCGAGGATTTCAAAGTTCAGAAAGTGTGGCTTGTTCCAACAAATCTCTCTGTTAATCCCTCAAATCCTGTCAAATTATCACACTGATGGCCGAGCAATGGATCATTCGAGTTCACGGAAAGGATTACGGTCCGGCCGATCTCGAGACATTGCACGAATGGAAAGCTGACGGCCGGGTGCTGGCGGTAAATCCCGCACGCCGAAGTGACGTCGAAGTTTGGCAAACTGCGGCGGAAATTCCGGGTTTGTTTCAGGTCGAACGGCCGCCGGTGCAGCGAGGTGTAGCGGCGGCCATGTCGCGCGCCGAAATCGGAGGTTCAAATGCGGCCGACACGGCCGCCGCTACAACATCAAAACCGCCCACTCAAAACATTTTGACCGAAACATTTCGGATTTATTTCCGGGGCTTCTTCCAATTCTTTGGTCTGTCGCTCCTTAGCATTACGCCGATTGTGTGTGCGCAGCTGACAAGCCGTTTCATCGACACTGCGCCGGGCGTGAATGTCGATCTTCGCACCCTTGTCGGCGTCGCGTTTTGGTTGTGTATGATCGTGCTCTGGCTCGTTTTGTGGCCGGTCTATATCGCGGGCATCCAAATTCTGAGTGCCGAGCTCGCGACTGGAAATCGAATCGGGTTTCTGAATGTTCTCAATGGCGCGGTGAAATATTGGCCGCGTGTGGCCGGGCTCTGCATTTTTGTCTACGTCATTTTTCTTTTGCTGATCCTCCTCGGCTTTGGCATCGCCGCCATGGTCGCAATGTCTAACGCGCTGTTCTCGATCGTCCTGGCGCTCGGCTTGCTCGTATTTCAAGTCTGGTTGTTCAGCCGTTTTTTTATCAACGTCCTTTTCTGGCAACAATTCGCCGTGCTCGAAAATGCGACCGCGGCCAATGCCTTGCGCGAGAGCCGAAACCTCGCCCGTAGCGGTCGCGATTTGCCATGGTATCAACGCCCGATTTGGCGCGGGGCGCTCATCGTTTCAATTTGGTCCGCGTTTGTTCTGGCGATCACCATCACGCCACAGTGGGCGATGCTGCGTGATTATTGCCTGGAAATTATGCGCACCCAGGACCCGCAGGCGCTCTACCAAAAGATGAGCGCCGCCATGCAAACCCACGGCATTGATTATCAGGCGATGCTGCTCAACGTCGTCCAACGAATTCTTCAACCACTTCTCGGCATTGCATTTGTCGTGCTCTATCTCGATTCCAAGCCCGGCGCCGAGTAGGTTTTCTACGAATCAAACTTGGCTAAGCGAACTTTCGCGCTGAAAATCAAGCGCTGGCGCCGCCTTAATCGAATCAGCATTGCGTTATGACTGTCAAAACCTGGCTCGGTAAACCGTATCCGCTCGGTGCGACCTGGCTCGGCAACGGTGTGAACTTTGCAATTTTCGCGGAGCACGCGACCGGCGTCGAACTTTGTTTATTCGACAATCTTGATGCGCCCAAAGAGAAAGTCCGCATACCGTTGCGCGAACGAACCGAATACGTCTGGCACGCCTTTCTGCCGGATGCGCGGCCCGGACAACTTTACGGTTACCGCGTGTACGGTCCCTACGATCCGGCGCACGGTTTGCGCTTCAGCGAATCCAAGCTGTTGCTCGATCCCTACGCGAAATCGATCGCTGGCCGGATCAAATGGTCTGACGAAATGTTCAGCTACGTTGTTGGCGATGCCAACGAGGATCTCGCGCGCGATTCGCGGGACAATGCGTGGGCGATGCCGAAATCGGTGGTGGTCGATCCCGGATTTGATTGGGGGAACGACAAGAAACCGGAGACGCCGTTTTCGGAAACGGTGATTTACGAAATGCACGTGAAGGGATTCACAAAATTGCGCGCCGATATTCCCGAAAATTTGCGCGGAACGTACGCCGGACTCGCGAGCCGTGAAGCCATTGAGTATCTGAAAAATCTCGGCGTCACCGCGATCGAACTATTGCCGATTCACACCCATTTGGACGATAAGGGGCTGCTCGATCGCGGGCTGACCAATTACTGGGGCTACAGCTCAATTGGATTCTTCGCACCGCAAGCCGATTACTCGAGCAATCGCGACCCTGGAAGGGAAGTGATCGAATTTAAAGGGATGGTGCGGAATCTTCACGCCGCTGGCATCGAAGTGATTCTCGATGTCGTTTACAATCACACCGGCGAAGGAAATCATCTCGGCCCGACGGTTTGTTTTCGCGGCATCGATAATCCGGTTTACTACCGGCTGCTCGCTGACAATCCGCGCTTCTATTTAGATTACACCGGAACTGGGAACACGGTTGACACACTCAGCCCGACTACGTTGCAGCTGGTCATGGACAGTTTGCGCTATTGGGTCAACGAAATGCATGTGGACGGTTTTCGGTTCGACCTGGCGACTGCGCTCGCTCGTGACGGCACCGGTTTCAACAAGTTCCAGGCATTCTTCAAAGTGGTTCAACAGGACCCTATCCTGTCGCAAGTGAAGTTAATCGCCGAACCATGGGATGTGGGTGAGGGCGGTTATCAGGTCGGAAACTTTCCGCTGCCCTGGTCGGAATGGAACGGAAAATTTCGCGACGCATTCCGGAGTTTTTGGAAAGGAGACGAGGGAAAGATCGGCGAGGTGGCGTATCGACTGAGCGGCAGCCCGGATCTGTACCAGGACGACGGCCGCCTGCCGAGCGCGAGCGTGAATCTCATCACTACCCACGACGGTTTCACGCTCAGCGATCTCGTCAGTTACAACGACAAGCACAACGAGGCTAACGGCGAGGACAACAAAGACGGCGACAACAACAATCAATCGTGGAACTCCGGGGCCGAAGGTCCGACAGACGATCCCAAGATCAACGCGCTTCGGCGGAGACAGCGCCGGAATTTTTTGACCACGCTTTTTCTATCACAAGGGGTGCCGATGCTTTTGGGCGGCGACGAATTCGGCCGGACCCAAAACGGAAACAACAACGCCTATTGCCAGGACAATGAGATCAGTTGGTTCAACTGGCGTCACGATAGAGACCAGAAACGTTTGTTTGAGTTCACACGTAGACTGATTCAGTTGCGGCGGGAGCATCCCGTCTTTCGACGACGAAAATTCTTGCAGGGCAAACCTCTTCCGGGCGGCGAGATCCGCGACGTGATGTGGCTCAATCCGGGCGGCACTGAGATGACGTTAGAAGAGTGGCAATCGCCCTTTGTTCGATGTCTCGGAATGCTCCTGAGCGGGGACGCGGATGACTTGAGCGACGAGCGAGGCGAGCCGGTCCGCGACGACACTTTTTTTCTTTTGGTCAACGCGCATTACGAGCCGATTCCATTTCTTCTTCCTGGCGAAGAGAATCTCGAATGGGCGCAGATTCTCGACACCACGGATGAAGACGGTTTTCTCAAGACGCTGAGAAAATTTCCTTCCGGTGATGATGTCGATCTTGGCGCGCGGTCGGCGTCTTTGTTCATCCTGACTCAGGGCGAACAATCGCGCGCACGGACAGAATCGTGGAGGAAACGCTTGTTCAAGTTTGCCGAGATCAGCGCGGAAGAGGAGCGCACACATTCCTGAGAATTCTTGGGACGCGATCTTGTGTTCGAAGGCGATTCTATTATAGAGAAGTTGAATGAGCGCTCGTCCGACGCGCCACCGCCGTAGCAAGTTATGATTCCGGCTTCAATCGTCATCACAGCAGACCGCGGCAGCCTGAAAGCTTACCAGGTCAACGAAACTCCAACCCGCGGTCCGAGTTTGAAATTAATCCAGGCTTTCGACATGACCGACGCGCACGGCCGGCTCATCGACAAGGTCACGGATTTCGCGGGCCGTTTCCCGGTCACCGAGATGGCCGGCCCGCATCACGGAGCGGCATCGATCGCCCAGAGCAAGCTGCAGACGGAAACGGAGCGGCGCATCAATAAGGAATTGGCCGACCAGATCACGAAAATCATCAACGGCAGCGGCAAGGAGGGGTGGTCGTTCGCCGCGGCGCCCGAAATTCACTCTGCGATTGTCGATCTTTTGCCCGAACGCGTGCGCAACCGGATCGTCGAACACGTGAAATCGGATCTGGTAAAAGTCGAACCGGCGAAGTTGCATTCACATTTTCGCTCGCTTCGTCCGATTTAAGCTCAATAGTTTGGTATGCAATTGCCCGTCAACATCACTTACCGCGGCTTGGAAAAATCGGAAGCGCTCGACGATCTCGTGATGAGTTACGCGGCCCGGCTCGACAAATTTTGCGATCACATCAACCGGTGCGACGTCGCGATCGAGCAACCGAATCACACGCATCACAAAGGCAATCCGTATCGTTGCCGGATCGATGTCACGGTGCGGCCGCGGCACGAATTGGTCAGCGACGAAAAACAAATGGACAACGGCTCGCACGAACCGCTCAACAAAGTGATTCACGACGCGTTCAAAACGATGGAACGCCAGTTGCGCCACCTCGTCGAAAAACAGCGGCGCGAGTAGTTCTGCGGGTCTAGGTAAGGGCGATTACCCTCAATCGCGGAATGACAAACAAGTTCAGCGGAGCGTTCGCGCTGCAATTCGCTCAACTCTCAACCATCAACTGTTCAGGCTGGCGCGCCGGGGGCGTCCGGAAGAGGCGGGACCTCGGGACTGATCACGACCTGGCGCGGCGGTTTTTCCGGAGCCATCTTTTCGCCGGTGGCGGGTGGCGTTGCTTTCGGCGGATTCAGCATGCGGCCATGATGAACGATGTCTTCAATCTGCGAACCGTCCAGGGTCTCATACTCAAGCAGAGCTTTTGCGATCGCTTCGACTGCATCGCGATGGACGCTAATCAAATCTCGGGCGCGCACATAGGCTTCGTCCGAAAGTCTTCGAACTTCACGATCGATCTCCTCCGCGGTCGCTTCACTGTAATCGCGGGAACGTGAGATCTCGCGGCCGAGGAAAACATAATCTTCGTGCTCGCCGTACTCGACCAAGCCAAGCCGGTCGCTCATGCCCCATTGGCAAACCATTTTGCGCGCATACCAGGTGACGCCACGGATATCGCCAGACGCGCCGCTGGAAATGTCACCGAGAAAAAGTTCCTCTGCCACGCGTCCGCCCATGCTGACGCAAAGGTTGTCGAGCAGCTCTTTGCGTTTGGTATTAAATTTATCTTCCGTCGGCAGCATCATGGTTATGCCAAGAGCCGGGCCTCGGGGAATAATTGTTACCTTGTGCAAGGGATCGGTGTGCTCGAGCAGGACATTGAGGATGGCATGACCGGCTTCATGATAGGCAGTGATTCTCTTTTCTTTCTCGCTGATTGCCAAGCTGCGGCGCTCGCGTCCCCAGCGCACCTTGTCACGCGCTTCTTCCAATTCAGCGAGGGTGATTCCTTTTAATCCACGACGCGCGGCGAGCAGCGCCGCTTCGTTAACAACATTCGCGAGCTCGGCGCCGGAATAACCGGGCGTTCCCCGCGCGATGACGGCAAGATCGACCCCTTCCGCGAGTTTCACTTTCTTGGCATGCACGCGCAAAATTTCTTCGCGACCTTTCACATCGGGCAGATTGACGGTGATCTGGCGATCGAAACGACCCGGTCGAAGTAACGCCGGGTCGAGAACGTCCGGCCGGTTTGTCGCGGCTATAATGATGACGCCTTCCTGGGTATCGAAGCCGTCCATCTCAACGAGCAACGCATTCAGCGTCTGCTCGCGCTCATCGTGGCCGCCGCCGACACCGTGACCACGATGACGGCCGACCGCGTCGATTTCGTCGATGAAAATGATGCAGGGCGCAGATTTTTTGCCTTGCTCGAACATGTCGCGAACCCGGCTGGCGCCGACGCCGACGAACATTTCAACGAAATCGGAACCGCTAATTGAGAAAAACGGAACGTCCGCTTCGCCGGCGATCGCGCGTGCGAGCAAAGTTTTGCCGGTGCCCGGAGGTCCGACCATCAGCACGCCTTTCGGGATTCGTCCGCCAAGTTTTTGAAATTTCTTCGGGTCGCGCAAAAATTCGACGAGCTCCTGCACTTCGTCTTTAGCTTCCTCGACCCCGGCGACGTCCTTGAACGTGATTTTGTTTTTGTCACGGGCGAGCATGCGCGCCTTCGATTTGCCAAAGTTGAGCGCGCCTTTGCCGGCCATGCGAATTTGCTGGCGGAACAGGAAATAGAGAAGCAAGAGCAACAACAGAACCGGCGCGAAGCTCGCGAAAACCTGGGTCCATGGATGCGATTCGGAACGGATGGCCGGTTGAATCCCTACGGCGGAAAGCTTGTCCTGCAAATTGTTGGTGAAATTCAAATAGATGGTGGTGCGGAACCAGACTTCCTGATTTTGCGCGCCGCCGTTGCCTTGTTTGATGTACTTGCCGCGGAGTTGCTGGGTCGGCTGTCCCTCTTCAACGTACAAGGTGAGCGGCGCGTTCTTGTCGCTCACGATTTGCTTGTTTTCGAGCAGCTCGAGGAAGCGGTTGTAGGGAACATCTTCGAATTGCTGGTAACCGCCGCGATAGAACAACATCGCGAGCGCGAAAAATCCAAAGGCGACGGCGACGAGGATCACGCCGCGCCAGTTGAAACTGGGCTCGTTGCCGTTGCCGCGCTGTTTGTTGTCGCGTTGGGAGTTACGATCGGTTTGTGGCATAAGGGGTGCGATTACTAGCTGAGAAGAACGCTATCATGAACGGGTCGCATTGCAAAAAGAGAGTCGACGGGCTGACGTTGTGACGAAGTGACGAGACAAACGACGAGAGACAGCGACAGTGATCGGGCGAGCAAGGATCGCGGCACATTGCTTAACGACGCGATTCCTGTAAAATTTCGGGTTCGCATCGACAAATGACTCAATTGGTTTCAACGGTCGCCGAAAAGCTCGACCGCGCAGTCCAAAAGGTGACGCCACTCGCGTATCGCGTGCGTCGCCAGGGACGGCGTCTGGTGCGGCGCGCCTTGCGCAAGCCGCGCAGCGTTGCGGAAGGCCCGAACTTGTTGCCGCTGCTTATCCAGGTGCTGGCGAGTTTTTCCAAGGCGGACGGCGTTCTGCTCGAAGAGGAAATCGACTCGAGTCTTGGGTTTCTCCGCTACGATTATCCTGAAACGGTTTACTCCGAGCTGCGTCAACTTTTCCGCCAGGCGCTTTACGAGCAGCAGGATCTGGCGGCTATGGCGCAAAAGCTGAGCACGCAGCTCAGCACCGAGCGAAAAATCATGCTCGGCGTCCAACTTTACGATTTGATTTCGCAGGCCGGACTGAAACAGGAACAAGTCGTCGCGTTTTATTCGTTCATGTCGCTACTTGGGATGGCGGCGCAGGCGATCGATATTGTTTATCAACTCAACGCGTCGGAAGACGCCGACCCCTCGATTTATCAGCGCGGCGCGTCGCCGTTGGAATCGCTTTCGTTCGCCAACAACGGCAAAGCCGACGTGAAAATGAAAAGTCTGACCGATGCCGATCGGCTGATGGCGTTTCGTTATCACGATCTGATTTTGCTGAAGAATTACAGCGCACAGAATGTTTCCGTGCGCGGGCGGCCGCTATTACGCGGCGGGTTCTGTCGAATTTATCCGGGCCAGCGAATTCTGGTCGGCGACACGGTGCTGACCTATCAGGAGCTGGCGCAATATTTCAACGCAAAGAAGAACGTTTCCGTCCCGCAGATTTTCGTGCGGGTAAACAAAGACGCCGACGAGGTGGCGTTGGAACGCGCGCGGACGCGCGAAAGCGCGCTCGAGATTGCATTCGGATTAAAAGTGCGAATCAAGGCGTTGCGCGATGTCGATGCGGTGCTCAACGGCGTGAAACTGAAAACCGGCGCGCAGGTGGAGGCGACGCTCGAGGACAGAATCATCTTCCACAACAACAGCGAGATGGATTTGAGCGACCTGCGCCGTCGCGCTCGCGCACTCGGCGGCCGGTTCCAACTCAAAGCCTCCAAATCGGAATACCTGGTCTCGAACGATCCGAGCAAACTTCAGGCAGACGACATTTTGCTTTCGCCGGGAACGGCGGCGACGTGTTGCTGAAAATTTTCTGCGATTACGATAAGCGCGTCGGGCAATTGGAAGTGATCGAAGCCGACCGGCCGATCATGGTGGGTGAGGCTTCGGTACGAACGACCTATCCGCTGAAGGATGGCGACACCATCAGGATCGACATCGGACAATTTCTGCGTTGCAATTTTTCCGAACGCATCATCGAGGAAGAGCGGAACATCATTCGCACGCTCGAAGCTGAGCGAAGTGACGCACCGATTTGGCAGCGGCGACATCGCGCTCGACGGAATCTCGTTCAGCCCTGACCCGCGGCGAGCTGGTTTGCGTGATGGGCGCGAGCGGTTGCGGCAAGAGCACGCTGTTGCGCGTACTGGCGGGCCAGCTTCAACCGAGCAGCGGCAAGGTTTATCTGAACGGCCGCTCGCTTTATCCGAACCTCGACGAGCTCAAGCGATACGTCAGCTACATCCCGCAGGAAGACGCGTTCGATGAGCACCTGACCATCGGCGAAAACCTGCAATTCGCGGCGGCGATTCGTTCGCCGCACTTGTCGCGCCGGGATCGCGTGCGACGGTTGGAAGCGAAGCTGGTCGAGCTCGGACTGGGCGAACGCCGCGACGCCGTGGTCGGCGCCGCGTCGAAGAAGACCTTGAGCGGCGGCGAGCGCAAAGCGACTCAACATCGGTCTCGATATGATCGGTATGTCGGACGTTTATCTGTTCGACGAACCGACATCGGGTTTGTCGTCGAAGGATTCCGAGCACGTCATCGAGATCATTCGCTCGATGGCGCACAACAAGATCATCATCGTCACGATCCACCAGCCGAGCTCGAAGCTGTTCCAGATGTTTCACAAGGCGATGCTGCTCGACAAGGGCGGACGCCTCGTCTTTTTCGGAACGCCGACCGAGATGCTTCGTTATTTCGCTGAAGCCGAGCATCAACATCAATTCGGCGCGGAACTGGGCGCGTGCCCGGCGTGCGGCACGACGCGGCCGGAGTTTATTTTCGACGTGCTCGAAACGCCGCTGCGCGACTTGAGCGGCGACATTATCTACGAGGAGAATAGCCGCGGCCAGCTGGTGGCGGCGCGACGTTATTCGCCCGAATTCTGGCGCGACAAATACGAGGCGTTTCGACTGATCCAGGACGTGAAGCAGGTTTCGCTGCGCCGCGAGCACGCGCCACCGGTACCGGCGACAGCCGCCCAAAAGCGAAAACGGACACCGATTCGCTGGCACGACGAGTGGACACAATTCCGCGCCCTGTTGCGGCGTTCATTCATTAGCAAACTGCGCAACCGGGCGAATATTTGGATTACGACGTGTGCGGCGCCGGTCCTGGCGCTGTTGATCGGCACGTTGTTGCGCTATTCCGAAAGCGGGAAATACGATTTCGCGTCTGCGTTTCACATTCCGACGTACTTGTTCCTCGGATTGCTGGTCGCGATGTTTCTTTCGCTGACCAACAGCGCGGACGACATCATCCGCGACCGACCGGTGTTGCAGCGCGAGCGCAATCTCGATGTGCGGCTGCCGTATTACATCTTCGCCAAGATGTCGTCGCTGTCGGTGTTCGCGCTGGTCCAGTGCATTCTCTTCGTGCTGCATCGGCAATTACATTCTCGAGATCCGCGGAATGTTCTGGCTGCACCTTGGGCTTGATGTTCATGACCGCGGTAGGCAGCCTCGCGCTCGGTCTGCTCGTTTCGTCGCTCGTCTCCGACGCGAAAACGGCGGCCAACATCGTGCCGCTGGTGCTCATTCCGCAGATCCTGATGAGCGGCGCTCTAATTAAATATGAGGACATGAATCGGAACCTCAGCCTGGTTTACTCGCTGACGCGCTGGTTCCACGAACATCCGAACAAAGACCGCGGCAAAAAGATGGACAGCAGATTGGAGGTGCCCTTCGTTTGTCAGTTTATCCCGATGCGCTGGTCCTACGAAGAAATGGTCGTCGCGCAGGCGAAATTGAATCCGCTGACTTCACGACAGGACCGCGCGCAACGCGAGATCGACGCAATCGTTGCAAAACACTCGTCCGATCCGGCGGATGGGAAACGGCTCGATGAGCTGAAGGAAGTGCTGGCGGTGCTGTCTGGTCTCGAAGCGAAATCGGCCAACGATCTCGATCATTATCTCAAGAAGATCGACCAGGTGTTCAATCGGAAGAAGGCGTTCGATCCGCAGGATTTCAAAGACGCAAAGGGGCCGGTCACGGCGGAGCAGATTTATGTGAACCAAAAGGTCTCCGATTTGATTTCGAACGCCGAGATGGAGCAGAGCGATTACCGTCGCGGCACCAGGCCGAATGTTTTCTTCGGCGCGGAAAAAGGTTACCTCGGAGTGAAGATCAGTGTCTTTCTCTTCAACACAATTGTCCTGATTGGATCGACCATTGGCCTGCTCGGACTGTTGTACTGGATCTTGCGGCGGCAACTCGAAGTCCGGCGCACTTGATTTCAATGACACCGCGCTTCAGCGCGGTGAGACTCAGCCACTTTTCGCGCGAACCGCTTTCGCGGTTTCATCCTGAAGAAAACTGCTGAAGCAGCTTGGGATGGCCCGTTGGCGTTGACACCCCGCTGAAGCGGGGTGTTAATGGAGTTCGTTTTCGAAGTTCTCATGGCGACCACAACCAATGGCGAAACGAAGCTCATCGTCGCGCCGAGCGACATCGACGCCGACATGCTTTACGCGACGAAATTTTGGGCGGGCGATCCGTTCATTTTTCTGCAGCAAAACGGCAAACGCACGATTGTTTTGAGCGATTTGGAAATGGGTCGCGGGCGGAACGAACGCGAAGGTCGACGAATTTGTTTCGTTTAACCAGCTCGAGCGCGAAGTGCAGGGAAGTTCGAAACAAGCGCCGCCATTTGAAAAAGTGCTCGGCGCATTTTCTGCGGAAACGCGGCGTGAAGAGCGCGACGGTGCCGGCAAGTTTCCACCTTGGCTATGCCCGCGAGCTGCAGGATGTCGATCTTTCCACACCCGACGGATTGTTTTGGCCGGAGCGCGAAGCGAAGACCGACGAAGAACTGAAACTGATTGGTCGCGCGCTGCGGATCACTGAGACCGGACTGAAACGAGCGATGGAAGTTTTGAAGGCGTCGAAGCCGAAAGGGAAGAAACTGATTTGGTCGGGCAAACCGCTGACGTCGGAATTACTGCGCGCTGAAATCGACACCGCGATATTGCGCGCCGGTGGCGTGGCGATGAACACGATCGTTGCCGGCGGGGACCAAGCCTGCGATCCGCACGAGCGCGGCTCCGGTCCGCTTCACGCGAATTCGTTGATCATTCTCGACATTTTCCCGCGCGATTCGCAGATCCGGTTACTGGGGCGACATGACGCGAACGGTTGTGCGCGGACGCGCGAGCGATGCGCAACGCAAACTTTGGCAAACGGTGAAGGACGGACAGGAACTCGCGCTTCGCGAAATCAAAGACGGCGTCGACGGAATGACGATCCACAAGGCGATCCAGGCGCTGTTCAAGAAGCGCGGTTATCCGACCGAAGTTCGAAACGGCGTGAATGTCGGATTTTTCCACGGCACCGGTCACGGACTTGGGTTGGAGATTCACGAATATCCGCGCCTGCAAAAGGTTGTCCTGAAAGATCGACAAGTGCTCACGGTCGAGCCGGGGCTTTATTATCCCGGTCTGGGCGGCGTTCGGCACGAAGACGTGGTCGTCGTCACCAAGACCGGCTGCAAGATTCTCTCGAAGTTTCCCAAGCCGTTGGAAATCTAGGTAGCGGCGGCTCACGGAGCCGCCATGGCGAGGGGCTGGACTCGGCCTTCGGGCCTGCTCGATCCTCGAAATGAACGCCCGTTCAACTTGAGCGTCTAATCTAGGCAACTAGATTACCACAGGCATGTTCTATCCATTAGGGTTTGGCAATCACTGGCTGCTCTACATCGGTGTTCCGCTGATCCTTGGGATTTGGGCGCAGATTCGGGTGAGCGGTGCGTTCAATCGCTGGGGAAAAGTGCGGGCTTCCGCCGAACATTACCGGCGCGGAGTGCGCGCGCGAGATCTTGCAGGCCGCACAAATCCACGATGTCGACGTTGTGCAGACCGACGGATTTCTGGGCGATCATTACGATCCGGCGAACAAGAAGCTTTGTCTGTCGAGTAATGTCTATAACACGCCGTCGGTGGCCGCGCTGGGAATTGCGGCGCACGAAACCGGTCACGCGATCCAGCACGCGAAAGCGTATGCGCCGTTGAAATGGCGAATGGCGATCGTGCCGGTGACGATGGTCGCGTCGCAAATGCTGCCGTTCATCATCATTGGCGGACTGTGGTTTCGCATTACCGGCCTGATCACGCTCGGCATTTATTGCTACCTGATCCTCGCGATCTTCCAGTTGATCACGTTGCCGGTGGAATTCGACGCTTCACGGCGCGCGAAAATTATTTTGCAACAAATGCGAATCATTCAGCCGGGCGAGGAAACCGCAGGGGTGAACAACGTCCTCAACGCCGCTGCGCTCACTTACGTGGCGGCTTTTATCGCCGCGCTCGGCAACCTGCTCTGGTTGATGTCGATGCGCGATCGGCGAAATTGAGCGTGATTCGTCAGTTGAAGAACATGAATCCTGCAATCGCGTTACCACCGGCCCGACGTATCTGCCGATTTGTTGTCGTCCGGCCCGGATGCTGATGCTAAGTCTAAAAAGAAGGCGATGGACGAGGCCCGCAAGGATGAAGATCAGCAGCTAGTGGCGCGCACCCAGCAGGGGGATGCCGGCGCGTTCGACGATTTGGTCGTGAAATACACGCCGCGCCTTTACGGGCTCGTTTACAACATGACCTCGAACCACGAGGACACGAACGACCTGTTGCAGGACATTTTCGCCAAGGCCTACAAGGCGATCCGCGGTTTTCGGGGCAAATCGTCGTTCTACACCTGGATCCACTCCATCGCCGTGAACATGACCCTGAACTTCCTCAAAAAGCGTGGCCGGCGCTATTCGCTGAGCCTGGACGACGTCGACGCCAGCATTCAAAACGACAAGGAATTCCTCGAAGCCACCGCCTCCAGCAGCCCGGTGCGGGAAGCGGACCTGTCCGAGCTCCAAAAAAGGTTGAACGAGGCGATGATGAAATTGTCTGATGAACACAGAGCTGTGGTAACCATGTTTCATATCCAGGGGATGCCCCACGCAGAGATCAGTAAAATCTTGAATGTTTCCGAAGGCACAGTACGATCCCGTCTCTTTTACGCCAACCGGCAGCTGCAAAACTATCTGGACGAATTTCGAAAGAACCCGGTCACCTGATCTGCGCTCAAATGGACGAATTCAACGATACTGAAATTGCGAAATTGCTTCGACTGAAGCGATACGAACAACCGCCTCCGGGCTATTTCGACAACTTCCTTCACGAATTTCATCGCCGCCAGCGCAACGAACTTTTGCGGCAGCCGCTTTGGCGGATCTGTGTCGATCGGGCGCGCGATTTCGTTTTCCAGTTCAATCTTTCCACTCTTACTTCTTCTCCAGTCGCAGTTACGGCCGTTCTGATTTGCGCGGCCGTTCTTTCACTGCGGATTTATCAAACACCCCAGCCGGCGACAGTCGCCCTTAAGGATCGACCTGCTCTCGCCGTTCCTGCCAGCGCCGACGGACGAGTGGACGCTGGCATCACCCGTGGCCACACGGGTTTTCAGCACGCGGTCGCTTCGCAATATGACGGAAAGCGCCCAAACTCACCGCAACCGGTACGCCGCCGCGCTACGTGCTCGACAGCGTGCCCGTGAGTTATGAGACGACTTTCAAGTTTTAGAACCGCCAATCGTCTGTTGGCGCCGCGGTTTCGAATCATTTCGAAGGTCGCGTTTACCCTTGGTTTTATCGCTTTGGCGGCGTGTAACCGCCAGTCGAATGCGCAAACGCAACCGCAGCCTGACCAATCAGCCCCACCTCCCAGCCAGGAGAAATCTGTCGTGACCATTAGTCGCGAGGTGAAAGACGTTTTCGACCGCTGCGCCAAAGCCGTCGTCAAAATCGACGCGACTGATCAACATGGCGATCTCTCCGGCACCGGTTTCTTTGTCGATCCCACGGGCACGCTTTACACCGCTTATTCAGTCGGTGGCGAAGCCGAGAACATCAACGTCGAGTTCAAGGGCAAGAAATATCCGGCGCATCAGCTGATGGCCGATCTGCGCAGCGGGATCGCAATGTTGAAGGTGGACCTGGCCAGCCCAGCGTTACCGATCGGAAATTCGGACCAACTCGAAATCGCCACTCCGGTGGTGACGATCGGCTATCCTCTCGATCTTTCCGAAACCCCTAGCTTCGGCATGATCGCCGGGTTCGATCGCAAATGTATCGGTGGGTATTTTCCGACCAGGCATCTGCGGGTGAATTTGCCGCCACAGCGCGGAGAAGGTGGCGCGCCGCTTTTGAATTTGAAAGGGCGAGGTCGTCGGAATTCTGCTTTACAGCTTCGAAAGCAATTCCTGTTACGCGTTGCCGATCGAGGCTGCGGAAAAACTTCGCAGCGATTATGTTCGCTTTGGCGAGCCTCGGTATGGCTGGATTGGGACCAACGTTCAAGAAGCTGCTGCGGCGATCGAGGGCTCGCGAGCTGTGACGACAAAGGTGATGAAGGACACGCCGGCCGCCGAAGCTGGTCTCAAGCCGGGCGACGTGGTTCTTCAAATTGGTCGGACAAAGGTGCATGAGCCGGAAGACATTCTCGAAGCATCGTTCTTTTTGACTGCCGGCGACGCGGTGCCGATAACCGTTGCGCGTGACGGTGAAAAGATCACATTTCAGATTCAGGCGGACTCTATCCAGACGGACGGCTGGCGGCGCCCCCATCTTTGAATCGAGCGATGCCGCTGAATCTGCAGTCCGTGCCGCAAGGCACGCCATAAATTCTGTAGCGGCGATCTCCGACTGATCGGGATTGTTGGGTCAGCGGGGATGTAAGAACGGCAACACCGCGAATGTTGTCGCGTCAAAAAATCCGTGAGCAATCACAGCCGGCCCAACCCAGCGGTGAACCAAATAGGCCCGCGTCGAACATATCGCGACGCAGAGACTGCCGGAACAAAATATCCGCCAATCAGGACAAGGTGTATCCACCAGCGCGAGAGCGATCGATTTTGCAGCCGCAGTTGTCTCAGCGTTCACAACATTTTTCTGAATTCAGCTTCGTCGATGACTTTCACGCCAAGCTGTTTCGCTTTGTCGAGTTTGCTGCCGGCTTCACTTCCCGCGAGAACGTAATCTGTCTTCTTGCTGACACTGCCGCTTACATGACCACCGCGCGCTTCGATTTGCGCGGACGCTTCATCACGCGTCATCGACGGCAATGTGCCGGTGAGCACAAACGTTTTCCCGGCCAACGGCAAGTCCGGCCATCTTCTTCGCCGAAACCTTTTCGCTCTTCGGTTTGATCCCGAGTTGTTTCAATCGCTGAAGCATTTTTTTCCCGACTGACGATGTGAAAAAATCGAGAACACTTTGCGCCACGACGGGACCGACCTCGGCTCACGATCCCACCTTTCTCTGCTTTACTTTTGGACGGCTCGGCAAAGCCCGACTTGATCAGTCGATCGGCGATTTTTTTGGCGCCGTCGCGGCGGGATTTGTCGCCTTTGCTTTCGTGATAAGCGATGACATCGCGCAGCAGATCGGAATTCGCGACTTCTTCGATCGTTTCGTGAAAACGCGCGAGATCGGTCGCGGTGGTTTTGCCGACATCTGGAATTGCGAGCGCATAGAGCCAGCGCGAAAGCGGAAACGTTCGTGCGCGTTCGATCGCCTGGATCGCTTTGGTCGCATTCTTTTCGCCAAACACTCGCGACGCTTCATCGGTTCCAAGATTCAATTTCGCGAGCTGATCGACCTTCAGCTCGAACAAATCGAGCGGTTCGCGAACCACGCCTCGCTCAACCAGTTTGTCAGCCACAATCCCGCCGACGCTTTCGATGTCGAGCGCGCCGCGGGCCGCGAAAAATTCCACTCGTCGCGTGGTCTGGGCCGGACATCGAATGTTTTCGCAGCGCCAGGCTACAAATTCCGGGTCGCGCCGGACTTCGCCGCCGCAGACCGGACACTTGCCGTGAATGTGCTTGAGAAAATCGAACGGCTTCGCGTTGCGCGGCCGTTTCGATTTCACGACTTCGACGACCGCTGGAATCACTTCGCCCGCCTTCTCAATCACCACCGTGTCGCCGATACGAATGTCTTTGCGTTTGATCTCGTCCTCGTTGTGCAGCGTTGCGCGCGAAACGGTGCTGCCGCTGACGAAAACCGGTTCGAGCACCGCGACCGGAGTGAGAATTCCGGTGCGGCCAACCTGCACTTTGATGTCGAGCAATTTCGTTTCGACGCGTTCGGCCGCGTATTTGTAAGCGATCGCCCATCGCGGCGATTTCGCGGTGAAACCCGAGTCGCTCGCGTTGATCGATCGCATCGACTTTGATGACCGCGCCATCGGTTTCGTATGGAAAATCGCGCCGGATCTCGTCGAGGTCGCGAATCGCGTTCAGAATCTTGTCGACTGAATCGGCGAGCCACCAATCTTCATGTGTTGGCAGACCAAGTTTCTTGAACAACGGAAAAATCTCCGAGTGAAGATCGACTTCGGTGCCTTCGACCGCGCCCGTTCCGTAAAAAATCATTCCGAGCGGACGCTTTGCCGCCACGTTGGGGTCCAGATGTTTCAGTGAACCGGCGGCCGCATTTCGCGGGTTGGCAAACAACGGCAGACCAGCCGCCTCGCGTTCCCTGTTCAATTTCTCGAAGCCGGCCTTGTCGAGATAGGCTTCGCCGCGGACTTCGAAGATTTTTGGCGCGGCGCCGCGCAACTGATGTGGCACCGATTTGATCGTCTTGATGTTCTGCGTGATGTCGTCGCCGACGAGGCCGTCGCCGCGAGTTGCCGCATATTTCAGCTTACCGTCTTCGTACATTACGGAAACCGCGACGCCGTCCACTTTCGGTTCGATCACGACGGGAATCTTTTCGTCGGGCAGAAGTTTCGTGATTCGTTTGTAAAAATTGGCGACCTCGTCTTCGGAATAAGTGTTGTCGAGACTAAGCATCGGAACGCGATGCTGAATTTGGGCAAAGGCTTGTAGCGGTTTTCCTCCGACACGCTGGGTGGGTGAATCGGCGTGACCAGTTGTGGAAACTTCGCCTCCAGATCAATCAGTTCCTTGTAGAGCCGGTCATATTCGCGATCGCTGATCGTCGGCAGCCGCTTCCTCATAGTAACGCCGGTCATGCTCTTTGATCTCGCGCCGGAGGTGCTCGATTCGGGGAGCGGCTTGAGCCTCGTCTTTGGCCATGAAGCATGATACAAACAGGCGAAAGATCGACAATGAACGGCGGCGAAAAAATCCTCGGCGTCGAAGGCGGCGGGACCAAGACCTCCTGGGTCCTGGTGGAGCGCACTGCGATCTGAGTTGCGAATTTTGGACCAAGGCAGGCTTGCCGCCGGCAAATTTTCGCCTCGCCACACCGGGCGAGTTACGCAGCAATGCTTCAGCGAGCTGCCGAAGGAAATTACGTCGCGCTGGCATTTTCCTCGCGGGTTGCGGCACGGAAGAAGATCGACATTCGCTCACTCGGCTTTGCGCTGAGATTTGGCCGCAGGCGAAAATCGTTGTCGGCAGCGATCGCGATTCTGGGCTGGCCGCGGCTCTTGGCAACGGCGATGGAATCGTAGTGAATGCGGGAAGCGGTTCGTCGGTGACCGGCCGCCGCGACAAACGAATCGAAAACGCCGGAGGCTGGGGGCATATCCTCGGCGACGTTGGTGGAGGCTACTATTTAAGTCTGCAGGCCCTGCGATTAATTTTGCGGGAATACGATCTGCACCGCGGCGAAGTTCAGTTCACCACGAGGGTTTTGCGCGCTCTTATCGCTCAATAATCTGGATGAGCTCGTTCGCTGGGCCCAGACCGCCGACAAAATGGAGGTGGCAATGCTCGCGCCAGTCGTGTTTGAAGCGGCGGCGGGCGGCGACGCGCGAGTGATGGAGATTATCGAAGAAGGCGCGCGCGTTCTCTGCGAATATACCGAGGCCGTCGCGACGCCGATTGCATGTTCGTTGCGCCGAAAGTTGTGCTTCTCGGGCGGGTCTGTTTCAGCGGGACTCAATCTACAATCACGCCTTTCGACGTCGCTTAAAGAAAGCTCTTCCGGATGCACGCGTGGCCAATTCGGAGCGCGCGCCGGAGATCGGCTCGGCCTGGCTCGCGGCTGAAATGCAGAGCTGGCCGGAGATTCGTGCGGAGCCAACGCCGGAAAAAATCGACGATCTTGCCGCCGCATTGACCGAGCAGCGGAATCCGCGTTCGGAAAATCTCGATAAGATGAACGCCCGGGACTTGGTGAAGCTATTCATCGAGGAGGAAAAATTCGTCGAGGAAGCCTTGCGCGCGATCGCGGTCGATCTCGCGCGGGCGATCGAGTTGGTGGTCGATTCCCTGCGCAAAGACGGGCGATTGTTTTACGTGGTGCGCGGGTACAAGCGGGCGGCTTGGGCGTGCTCGACGCCAGCGAAATCCCGCCGACCTTTGGAGCCTCACCGGATTTGGTCCAGGGAATCATTGCCGGTGGTGCGCCGGCGTTACATCGAAGCGTGGAGGGCGCGGAGGATGAGACGAGTAACGGGGCGCTCGCGATCGACCGTCGCGGAGTCAAAGCTGCTGATGTTGTGATTGGCATTACAGCCAGCGGGAGAACGCCTTTGTGCTCGGTGCGCTTGCGCGAGCAAAGTCGTTAGGAGCGAAAACCGTTTTGCTGACGTGCAATCCGGCCCGCGAATCCCACGTTGGCGGGCTCGATCTTGCGGTCGATCTCGCAGTCGGCCCGGAGATTTTGACCGGCTCGACACGGTTGAAAGCGGGAACGGCGACCAAGATTGCGCTCAACATTATCAGCACCGGCGCAATGGTCTCGCTTGGCAAGGTGCGTGGCAATTTGATGATCGATTTGAACACCACGAGCTCGAAGCTGCGGGACCGTGCAACCCGAATGGTCGCCGAGCTGACGGAGTTGGACTACAACTCCGCGCGGATGCGATTGGAAGAGGCTGGTTGGGACCTGCGCGCGGCCCTCAAGAAGGCGGGTAAATGAAACGTGGGTCTGCGCCGTCCAATTTTTGGCACGCGCGACCGCGCATAGTAAAACGAATTAAGATCAACAACCTCAACTGAAAGGAAGTTATGCTTTGGACTATATTTGTTATTCTGCTGATTCTTTGGCTGCTTGGTTTTGTCGGCTTCCACGTATTGGGCGCTTACATCCACATTCTGCTTTTGATCGCCCTGGTGATTCTCATTCTGCAATTGATTGGCGGCCGGCGACCGCTGTAGCATCGCGGTTGTGAAACCAACTGGACTCATTGGCGTAATTCTCATCATCGTTGGCATTGTCGGCTTTGCTTGGGGCGGGCTGGGGTGGACCACGAAGAAGAAAGACGCGCAGATTGGGTCCGATTGAGATCAGCCACACCGAAGGTCACGGAATTAGTTTTCCGCCGATTGTCAGCGGCATTTGTCTGGTCGGCGGGATTGCCTTGGTCGCGCTCGGCGCACGTAAGACTTAACCGGACTGTTTACTTCCAGAAATCGCTCTGATTGAATTTGTTCCGTGGCCGGATCAATCAATCGGCGCGCGGTTCGCTGGCTTCGCGGCCAACTCCCCGAATTGGTCGCAGCCGGTGCGATCTCTTCGGAGAACGCGGCCGCGATTGAGCGGCATTACGGGCCGGTCGAATCGCGGACGAATTTTGGCTTCATAATCCTCGCTACCGTCGGCGCAGCGCTTGTGGGCGCGGGAATCATTCTTCTCATCGCGCATAATTGGGACGATCTTAGTCGGGCGACGCGCACCGCGATCGCATTCGCTCCTTTGCTGATCGCGCAAGCGTTAGTTGTGTTTGTGTTGATGCGGCGAGATCAATCGCGCGCCTGGCGTGAAGCTGTCGCGGTCTTTGATGTCGCCGCGGTCGCAACGGCGATTTCGCTGATCAGCCAAACGTATCAAATTCAAGGAACGTTCGAGTCGTTCATGCGCATCTGGCTGATTCTGAGTATTCCGATTGTTTATCTGCTTGCGAACGACGCTCGGAGCCGTCCTCTATGTCATCGGCACGATCGTCTGGCTTTTCAATCGCTGGACTTTTTTCGGCGCCCCGCAAAATCCGAATTTTTTCTGGCTGCTGCTATCGTCCTCGTCATTCCTTATTTCCTGATCCGGTATCGGGAGAAGCGTGACAGTTCATGAAACTGCCACGCTCGCGATTGTGTCTGGCCTTGGCATCGATCATTGCTCTGGGGTTTACAGCGGAGTACGCGAAAGCGGACGCTAGGCGGCGTCGGTTTCGCCGGCCTGATGGCGACAATTTATGCTCGCTGGGAATCAAAATTTTTCCGCGACCGGATGAGCGCTTGTCCGCGCTGGCGCTTCTCGGCGGCGTCGGAATCGGCGTAACCGCGATTGTTTTGAGTTTTGAATCGACCTGGCACATGTCATCGCGGAGGTGGAATGGGCAAAGCGTAGCGGCGACGCGAATCTTAGCGCTAGCTATCGAACTCTTGTTTCCGCTCGCGGCGGTGTGTCTGGCAGCGTGGGGTTTCTTTCGCAAGCAACGGCGATTCAGTTGTCTCGGCCGCCGCTTTTCCAATCGTCGCTGCGCTCGCGTGGGTGATTACGAGTTTGTGCGACTATCGCGAATACAAGCACGCGTTGCTCGTTTGCGGCGCGACGTTCATCAACTGCTACACGCTATTGCTCGGCATCGACATTCTTTCGCGCGGGATTCGCACGAGCAGCCTTGCTCGCGCAAACTTCGGTCTTGTTCTCATCGCTGCGCTCGCGGTCAGCCGTTTCTTCGATAGCGATCTCAGTTTTATCACACGCGGACTCGGCTTTATCGCTGTTGGCGGGGGATTTCTTGTCGCCAACGTTGTTTTGTTCAAGAAACGGGCTGCGGCATGAGGAACTTGCGCCTTATCGTCTTCATTCTCGTGGCGTTGGCGCAGTTGGCGGTGCCGGCGTCGATTGTTTGGACGCGCGGCCAAACTCTCGCGTATGGGCGCGTCTGGAAATTCAAAACTGAGCCGGTCGATCCCGACAGATGCGATTTCGCGGGCGCTACATTGCTCTTGCGCTTCGCAGCAGAAAAGGCGAAAGCAATCACCACGAGCCGTAATTACAGTCGCGTCATCCGCTCCGGAGAGTCAAGTTTGTCGACGTTGAAGGAAGATTCCGAAGACGGCTTCGCGCAAGTTGACCAAGTAAGCACCGAACGCATCACCGGAAGCGACAACGTCATTCGAGGTCGAAAACGGGTATTGGTCCGACGGCTGGCAACGCGTCCGATTCCCCTTCGATAAATTATGGGTCGCGGAAAAGATCGCGCCTCAAGCTGAGCAGGCTTATCGCGAAAACAGCCGACGCGGAAAAGAAAACGCATACGTGACTGTCCGCGTGCGCAACGGAGACGCGGCGCTGGAACAATTGTACATTGACGACAAACCGCTGGCCGAATATCTGCGCGAACAGGCAACAAAAAAATAGTCTTCGGTCACTGATCGGGCGGAGCGTCGCCGCCGTCCGCTTTCAAAACCGCGAACGTCTTGCTGCCTTTACGATCGAGATAAAGCAACACGCCACGTTTCGGATCGGCTTTGTTCAATGCGTCCCGAAACGATTTTACGTCCGTTACCGGGTTGCCATCGACTTCAGTGATGACATCCTCGCGCTCGATTCCTTGTTGGGCGGCAAGGCTGTTGTCGGTCACGTCGGTGACAATGACTCCTTTTTGGACGCCAAGTTTGAAGCGCTGGGCCATTTCCTTGGTCAGTTCCTGGACCTGCAATCCGAACTTGCCCGCTTCCTGTTGTTTTTCCCGAGGCGGTCGCACCGGTTCATTGGAAGCGCGGGAAATCTCGTTCGGTAGCTCACCGGTGGTGACAGGAACTTTTAGCGTTTGGCCTTTTCGCCACACAGTCAGTTCCACTTTTTGACCGATCTTCTTTTTCAAAATCTCGTGCTGCAATTGCGAGTCCGTTGTCACCTGATTCGCATCGACCTGCGTGATGACATCGAATGGTCGAAGATCGCTTTTGTAGGCGGGTGCGTCGGCTTCGATGGTGCGGACGACAACGCCCTTCTCGATTCCTTTGAATAACTCGCGGATGCCAGGGTCATCCCCCAGCGTCTCGATTCGAATCCCGAGCCACGGGCGCATGATTTTTCGGCCGGCGATAAGGTCGTCGCCAATTTCTTTGGCCATGTTAATCGGAATGGCGAACCCAAGACCGCGGTTGATGCCGTTAATCAGCGTGTTCATCCCGATCACTCTGCCGTCGATGTCGCACAACGGGCCGCCGCTATTCCCGGGATTAATCGACGCGTCGGTCTGCAAATAATCCGAGATCGAATAGCCACTGGTCGCGAGCAATTTGCTGCGGCCTTTGCCGCTGACCACGCCATAGGTGAAAGTGTAGTCGAGTTTGAATGGCGCGCCGATTGCGAATGCAAATTGGCCGACGCGCACCGCGTCGCTGTCGCCGAGCTGCGCGAACGGCAGGTCCTTGGCGTCGATCTTAATGACCGCTACGTCCGTTTTTTCGTCCGTGCCAACGACCTTGGCCGGAAATTCCCGCCCGTCTTTCAGCTTCACTTCAATTTTATCGGCCGAGTCCACCACGTGGAAATTCGTAAAGATGTAGCCGTCGGGGCGAACGATGAAGCCCGAACCCTCACTCTGGACCGGCTCAGTATTTCGCGGTGGCCGGCGAGGATTATTTTCGTCGGGAGGCCCTTGAAAGAAAAGGTCCTCGAACGCCGAAGTCTCATTGTCAGCTGCTTTTGAAATTTCGATGATAACAACACTTGGAGCCACCGTTTCGAAGACTTTGGCGAAAGCATTATTCAACTGATGAACCACATCTTTGCCTTGCTCGGCCGCAGCTGCGGGAATTGTCGCGGTCGGAACCGCTTCCGGCGTGGCTCCGAAGACCGGCATCGTGCCCAGTCCGGTAATTGTGATGAAAATTAGGATCAAACGCATTGGTTCGAAGTTGGACAGCATTGAACATGCTACGTTCAACAGCCCGGTCCACTCGCTCCCCGGCGCGCGAGGAGCGTGCGAACATCTTGACTAATGATATACTATCAATCGGCTTGCCTCCAGATATGCGTTCAGTTGGGTTAAATCGAGTCTTGGTAATAATCGTCGCCGGCCTCTTTGTGCTTGTTGCCGTGCGGTTTACGTTTCATCGCCATGATTCGAGACCGATTCCGGCCGAGGACTTCGTTCAAGGCGCTGGACAACCACCAAGGCTTCCCTGATCGAGCGCTACTTCCGCGAGCACAACGATCCTAACGTTCGCGTTGCGAATGAACGCTCGTTACTTTTCGCCGCCGTTTTGCGAGAGGACGACGCGGTTGCGCGACGACTCCTTGATGCCGGAGCGAGCGCAGACCTGGCGGACAACGCCGGCGTTACGCCGTTGATGGTTGCGACAATGCACGGCGATTTGGAGATGGTTCGCGCATTGATTGGACATGTTTCGGACATCACGGTGAGGGATGGTGCGGGCCACTCCGCGCTCCATTACGCGGTTGGTGCTCAAAAGATTGAAATCGTAGATCTTCTTCTCAGCCTGACGCCGAATCTCGAGCTGGCGTATGGTGACAGCGGCGAATTGTTGACCCTGGCTCTGGGAAGTCCAAGTCCCAGAATTGCGCAGGATATTCTGTCGCAAGCTGCCACGGTTTCAGGAATGGAGTGCGGGCAGCTTTGCGTGCGCTGGACACTGCTCTGCGGGCTGGCGATCGCGACTCGGTTCGGCTGTTGCTTTCGAAACACGTTGCCGCAGCCGACGCCCGAAGGTAAGCGGGTGCCTTTGCTGGCATACGCAATCGAAACCGATAACGCGCCGCTGTTCACAACGCTGCTCGAATGCGGTGCGGACCCGAACACATCGCTGCCGAGCAAATACGACAAGGAGTTTCTTGGATTCGCTTCCATCGAAATCGTTTCGCAATTACATCGAGGACGACAAGAATGTTACGTGCTTGATGCTCGCGGCGGGTTTGGGTCGGACCGATTATGTCCGCGCGCTTTTGCAATCCGGGGCCGATCACAATCGTTCGACCGGTCGCTACAAAATGGTGGCGCTTTATTTCGCGGCCGAGCTCGGCAATTGGCAGGCTGCGCAGCTCCTTTTGGGCAGCGGACCTGACCCGGAGAAATTGCGGATCGAAATCTCACTCGCGTCACAGAAGATGTCGCTGATCAAGGATGGTATCCCGATTTTGGATTCAACCTGTTCGACCGGCCGCGAAGGCTACTCGACCCGTCGCGGCAGGTATGTGATCACTGACAAGGAGCGAAATCATCGCTCGACGATCTATCACGTCGAGATGCCATATTTCATGCGGTTGAGTTGCCTCGATTTCGGAATGCACGAAGGCTACGTGCCGAATTATCCCGCGTCCCACGGCTGTATTCGTTTGCCGGGGGAGACGGCGAGGAAGCTCTTTGCCGAGATTCCGATTGGGACAGTAGTCACGGTCCAGTAGGGAAAAATCTGGCGACGTAGCGGTGCGATCCGCACTTTTCAGTGCGCGCGTTGACACACAACTGAGCGGTCTTAGCGTTTCGATCCTTAATTAGAATGCAAACTTTTGAGAAACGGTGATGGAAAAGAGTTCGTCTCGCACGCACCAGGCTATTGGTCTGGCGTAGCGCCTGAATTCTGGAACGATTGGAAATGGCAGCTCAAGAACCGCGTCACCTCGCTGGCCCAGCTCGAGTCCAGCAACTGTCGGATCGATCTTGAGCGACGAGGAACGCAGCGGCGTCTTGCTAACCGGCGACAAACTCGCGCTCGCCGTCACGCCCCATTTTTTCAACCTGATTCCGCGTGACAATCCGAACGATCCGATTCGACGCCAGGTGATCCCGCGGATCGAGGAGACCTGGGCGTCGCCTTACGACATGGCCGACCCGTGCGGCGAGGATTCGCACATGCCGGTGCCGGGGCTGGTGCATCGCTATCCGGACCGCGTTTTGTTTCTGGTGACCGACCGTTGCGCGGCGTATTGCCGGTATTGCACGCGCAGTCGCGTCGTGAGCGGCGTCGGCGAACAGGAGTTTTCACACCGATTTCGAGGAAGCGTTCCGTTATCTCGAACAACACACCGAAGTGCGCGACGTGCTCTTGAGCGGCGGCGACCCGCTGATTTTTTCAGCGACGACAAGCTCGACAAATTGCTGACCCGGTTGCGCGCGATCAAGCACATCGAGTTTCTGCGCATCGGCACGCGCGTTCCGATTTTCCTGCCGCAACGCATCACGCCCGAGCTGTGCGCGATTCTGGCGAAATATCATCCGCTTTGGATGAGCGTTCACGCGAATCATCCGCGCGAGCTGACGATCGAAGTGAAAGAAGCGCTCGAGCGGCTGGCCAACGCCGGCATTCCGCTCGGCAACCAAAGCGTGTTGCTCGCCGGCGTGAACGACGATCTCGAGACGATGAAAACGCTCGTGCACAAACTGCTCATGTGCCGCGTGCGTCCGTATTACCTTTACCAGTGCGACCTGATCAACGGCTCATCGCACCTGCGCACGTCGGTCGCGAAAGGGATCGAGATCATCGAAGGCTTGCGCGGTCACACCACCGGTTACGCCGTGCCGCAATTTGTCATCGACGCGCCCGGCGGCGGCGGCAAAGTGCCGATCAATCCCGGCTACGTTCTCTATCACGACAACGAAAAAATCGTGATCCGCAATTACGAAGGCAAAATCTTCGAGTATCCCGAAGACGGGCGGCGACCAAACCGTCCAGTTCGCGCCCCAGCGCGAATATCACGACGAGTATCTTTATTCGTGACGGACGATTTCAGAGAAATCCGGAATCCACGAATAACCAAAAATTCTTTTCCTGGTTTCTTGGTTTCCTGATTAGATTCTTCTGTGTTCCTGCTTCAGCTTTTGGTCTCCGCTTTTCTGGCGATTTTGTTTCTGCAGTCGGGCATCGACAAAATTGCCGATCGGCAAGGAAACTTACAGTGGCTGAGCGGACATTTCGCGAAAAGCCCGCTTGCGGGAATGGTCCCACTGTTGTTCGCGATTCTCACGATCATTGAAGTTTCAGCCGGATTGCTGAGCGGCGTCGGCTTTCTCGCGCTGCTCTTCGTCCACAATCCAACTATTGCGTTTTACGGCGCAGTCGTGTCGGCGGTCGCGATCCTTTGCCTGTTTTTTGGTCAACGAATGGCGAAGGAGTATGCCGGTGCGGCCGTTTTGGTTTCGTATTTTCTGCTCGCGCTCGTCGCGATCTATCTCCTCGCGCATTGAATAACCACGAATGGACACGAATCTCCGGACTCATTGGTGGTTATGAAGCTTTTATCGCGAATTTTGCTCGCGGTTTCAGCAATCCTGCTCGCGGTAGGCGCGCATTTTCACACCTCGGCCTTCAACAAGACAGCAACTGCGGTTGCTGAATCGAATCTGCCGGCCTTTCTGGGAAACGGGCTGAAAGTGTTGTGGCTGCAGGATTCGGTGATTACCAATGTGCTCGCGATCATCTTCGCCATCGTTGCGGTCAAGCCAACCGCTGCGCCGAAATGGATCATTATTGTGCTGGCGCTCGTGCCGATTATTACCGCCGGTCTCGTTTATTATTTCATTGGCAACTTTTTCGGCGGCCACATTTTTCTGGCTGCGGGACTCGCCGCGATTTTGGGCGCCTTGCTGAAGCGCGATTGAATTCGGTACGGCTACCAAGAGCTCGCACGAGCAAAGGTCACAAAGTCAAAATTTGAAACGCCGAGACGTAAATCCTTCGGGTCCGTTGTGGACGTTGTGTGAGAATTTTATCGGTTCGATCGAGACCTAACGGGAGTAAACGATCTCGCCGCCAATAATCGTCATTTCGTTTTGCGTCTTGAGAATTTCCGGCGCCGGAATTTTCATGATGTCCGCCGACAACACGGTGAAGTCCGCCAGTTTTCCGACTTCGATCGAGCCTTTGTCTTTCTCCTGAAACGATGCGAACGCCGGCCAGATCGTGAACATCTTGAGCGCTTGTTCGCGCGAGACGGCTTGTTCCGGATGCCAACCCGGGCCCGATTCGCCTTTGATGCTTTTGCGTGCGACTGCCGCATAAAATTCAATCATCGGTTCGCCGCGTTCGACTGGCGCATCGGAGCCGCCGCAAATGATCGCAGCCTGACTTCAAAAACGATTGCCAGGCGTAGGCGCCGGCGAGCCGGTCCATTCCCAGTCGTTTCGGCGCGAAAAACAAATCGCTGATCGCGTGCGACGGTTGCATCGACGGAATCACGCCAAGTTTCGCGAATCGCGGAAGATCGACAGGATCGACAATTTGCGCGTGCTCTACTCGCCAACGCGGTTCTTTGATCGGCTCGTCTGATCGGCCGGGACCGCTTTGAACGCGGCTTCATATAAATCGAGGATCGTTCGGTTCGTGCGATCACCAATCGCGTGCGTCTCGACTTGAATGCCGCGACGCAACGCTTCTTCGAACATCGGCCGCAACTCCTCTGGTTTTTCAGTGAGATAACCGGAAGTGTCTGGCGCGTCGCTGTACGGTTTTAGCAACGCCGCGCCTCGCGAACCGAGCGCGCCATCGAAAACAACTTTGATCGTGCGCTGAGTGAAATGGTGATCGAACGCGTTGAGAGTCGCGCCTTCCTTCAAGAAGTTTTGCGCGTCTTCGCCCGGACCGTAAACGCAGTTGATGAACCGGATCTTCGCCGTGCCGTCAGCGTAAACCTTCTTAATCAGATCGATGTCGTCCTTGTGACTCCCGGCGTTTTGAATTTCGCACCAGCCCAGTCCGATCTCGCGATTGATTCCGGTCAGCAACGCTTGCTCGCGTTCGGCCGCGGTCGGTTTCGGAATATTTTTTTCGACGAAGTCCTGCGCGTTGTCGAGCAGCATTCCGGTCGGTTCGCCGGTTGTTTTGTCTTTTAGAATTTCGCCGCCGAACGGATTCGGCGTGTTCTTGTCGATCTTCGCGATCGTCAGCGCGGCGGAATTCGCGACCGAGGCGTGACCATCCGCGCGGGTCAGAAAAACCGGATTGTCCGGCGCGACTTTGTCCAGATCCTGCCGGGTTGGGAATTGCGCCGGTTTCCAAAATGTTTCGATCCAGCCGCGGCCGGTGATCCATTTGCCCGGTTCAGTCTTGGTCGCGCGCTCTGAGATTTTCGCGAGAAAATCCTCCAGCGTGTTGGTTCCTTCGAGATTTAAGGTCAGCTCGCGTTCGCCGATTCCAAAAATGTGGCAGTGCGAATCGGTCAGTCCGGGCACGACGGTGTGCCCGTGAAGATCGACGACGTGCTGCGAACTGAAATTTTCGCGAATCGTCGTTAGAACCAACGAAAAGGATCCGTCCGTCTTTGACTGCGATCGCTTCAGCGTGCGGTTGTTTTTCGTTAACGGTGTAGACATTCGCGTTGATCAGCACCAAATCGGCATCGTCGGCCGCGTTCGCCGCGAAATTTAACGCCCAAAACGAAAATAAGATCGTGAACGCTTTCACTTGACGGTTTGGTGAAGTTTTGACGTGATCGGCTTTGCCAAGCGGTCGCTTTTCTGTATCAGAAAAGCTGGCCGCGATGTTATGAAAATGAATCGTGAATTTTCTTTTGCCCGCATTGCGTCCATTTATACAATCTTGGCTTCCCCGCAGGCGAGTAAACAACCTTAACTCCGCAGCGTTTGAACGAAGCACATCCTAATTTCAGTTCCGGTTCGTTTCTAGGTTGTCGGCTGTACCGAAGCAGCAGGAGACGTGCGCTGACGTTATGGCGAATTTTTTTCCACGCTGGACCAATTGGCTGCCACTGCAAATGGCTGTGCGGGCTTCTTGATTGTTTGCGGTTTGACCGCCGCCACCTGGTATTACGTCACGCCGAAATACACCAAGGTCGGTTATCAACCGATCCAGCCGGTGCCGTTCCCGCACGATATCCACGTCACGCAGCTCGGGATGGATTGTCGTTATTGCCACAGTTTCGTCGAAGTGGCGGCGCACTCGAACGTGCCGAACACGCAGATCTGCATGAATTGCCATACGCAGGTGCAAAAGGATAATCCAAAACTCGAGCCGGTTCGCGAGAGCTGGAAAGACGGCACGCCCGATCGACTGGGTCTGGATCCATCGCACGCCCGATTACGTTTTTTACAATCACGCAGCGCACGTGAATCGCGGGATCAGCTGCTCCAGTTGCCACGGCCAGATCAATCACATGCCGGTCGTCTACGACGCCAAGCCGCACAGCATGGCCTGGTGTCTGGAATGCCATCGGCATCCGGAAAATTTCCTGCGTCCGGAGGATCAGATCACCAATCTCGATTGGAAACCGGAAGACGTGAAGCCGGCCGAGTTCGTTGCGAAATATGGCCAGCCCCAGGGCGTGACTGAGGATTGGTCGAAAAAGAAACATCTCACCCAGGCGGAGATCGGCCAGACGTTGAAAGAACGCTGGAACATTACAACCGCCGGAGAATTGCCAGAGCTGCCACCGATGAAACGCGTCTTTCAACATCCACCCGAGCCGCCGACCGGGAAAAAATACTGGCGCAGTCTCGGCGAATTAGAGCGACACCGCCGGAGTTTCGCGAATGGCTGGAACGCGAATTTCCCGCCGGCGCGTCGGAACTGGACGAGAACGAATGGTCGCGCCGCGACTTCATGAAATTGATGGGCGCCTCGATGGCGCTGGCCGGTTTTGGCCTAACAAGTTGCCGTCGCCCGGAAATGCATCTGGTTCCGTTCACCAAGAGCGCGGAGTGGACGATTCCCGGCAAATTTCTTTACTACGCAACGGCGATGCCGCGCCGCACCGGCGCGATTCCGCTCGTCGCGACGACCATTGACGGCCGGCCGATCAAGATCGAAGGCAATCCGCTGCATCCGGCATCGTCGGCGAGGCACCGACGCTCTTCGCGCAGGCGTCGGTTCTCGATCTCTACGATCCGACGCGTTCGCGGCGGTTCGTGCACAACGGCAAAGAAGCCAACCGCGCCGAGTTCGACGCTTACATCGACAAACTGCGCGGGCAGCTCGGGAACGGCGGCGACGGTCTCGCGTTTCTGGTCGAGGAAACGCATTCGCCCACCCGCGAACGATTGCGCACCGAGCTGGAGAAAGCATTTCCCGAAAATGACGCTGGTGCGTTTACGAGCCGGCGCTGAGCGACGCGCAAAATTTCGCGACGCACGTCAGCTTTGGCGAAAACGTGCGCCTGATCCCGCGATTCGACCGCGCCGACGTCGTCCTCGCGCTCGACAGCGATTTTCTCGATTGCGGCGAAGGCGATCTCGCGTCGGCGCGCGCGTTCACTTCGCGACGCCGTGTGAACTCGGCCAAGGATATCGATGAACCGGCTCTACGTCGTCGAGAATCGGTTCACGCTCACCGGCGCGATGGCAGATCATCGACTGCGCTTGCCGGCGAGCCAGATTCCGAGTGTTCACTTATCTGCTCGCCGGAAAAATCGGCGCGCTGACGAACGACTCCGGCCTTGCTCTCGCTTCTCGGCACGCTGAGCGCGCCGACCGAGACGCCGGCAGTTCGACGAACAATGGCTGACGAAGCGGCCAACGATTTGGTTGCGAAATCCGGCGCGAGCCTTGTTTTGGCCGGACAGCATCAGCCGGTCGTCGTGCAATTGCTCGCTTACGCGATCAATTCCGCGCTGAAGAATATCGGCCGCACTATCGCTCGTTCGCGAGTTTCGCGCGAAATCGAAACAACAAGAGCATTCTGCAGTTGGCCGACCGAGATGAGCCGGGCGAAATCAAGCAACTTTTCATTTTTGGCGGCGATCCGGTTTACAACGCGCCGCGCGCGAGTCGCGCCAGGATCCGGACAAGAAATTCGCCGCTCGATTGGATCGAGCTGCAAAAGAAAGTGCCGGAAGTCGTGCGGCTTGGTTATCACGAGGACGCAGACTTCGGCAGTCAGCCAGTGGCACGTGCCGATGGCGCATTATTTGGAATCGTGGGGCGACGCGCTCGCGGCGGACGGTTCGTATTTGTCGATCCAACCGATGATTCTGCCGCTCTTTGGCGGGCTCAGCGAGATCGAAATGCTGAACGCGCTGCTGGGCCGGCCGAAAGTCGAAGGGCCCGAGCTGATGCAGGAAACTTTTCGCGCGACCAAGCCGCCGGGCGATTTTGAAACCGCGTGGTCGAAATTTTTGCACGACGGCTTTGCTGCTCACGTCGCGCCGCACGATCGGCCGGCCGACGTTCAACGCCGGCGCTGCCGGCGGGCCTGCGAAACACCTTTGGGTCGACGCTGCCGGCGCCGACTGCGGAATCGCCCGAGATTGTTTTCGTTCGCAGTTACGCGATGGATGATGGCCGCTACATCAACAACGGCTGGCTTCAGGAAATGCCCGATCCGATCACGAAACTGACCTGGGACAACGGCGCCATGATGAGTCCCGCCTTCGCCAAGTCACTTGGCGTTGAAACCGGCGATCTCATCCAGATCACGATCAACGACAGGCGCCGCGACGCGAACGATCAACCGATCCGGCGCGAGCTGGTGATCGCGGCGCTGGTTTCGCCCGGACACGCCGACAACTCGATCACGATTCCGCTCGGCTACGGTCGCACAATTGCCGGCCTGGGCCGCTTCCGTACGCTGGTGACGATGCCGCGAATGATCCGCCGACGGCGATGATCCCGGCTTCAACGCCTATCTTCTGCGCACTGCGGCCAATCCGCATTTCGTCGTCGCGGATGGAAAGACGATCGAGAGCGTGAAGGTGTCGAAAGTTGGCAAGAAATATCCGCTCTCGATCACGCAGGACCATTGGAGCATCGAAGGCCGCGGACTCGTGCGCGAAGCGACGCTCGACGATTACCGCGAAGACAACGATTTCGTCGAAAAATGCGCCGGCGATCGACGAGCCGCCGAAATATTTGCCGTCGCTTTACAGCCATCCGCCGCTGACCGCGCCGCAGCAATGGGGAATGACGGTCGATCTCAATGTTTGCACCGGTTGCAGCGCGTGCGTGATCGCCTGCCAGGCGGAGAACAACATTCCGATCGTCGGCAAACTGCAGGTGTCGCACGGCCGCGCGATGCACTGGATCCGGATCGATCGCTATTACGCGAGCGCCAAACCGTTCAACCAGGACAACGGCGAATGTCCGGAGAATCCGGAGATCGTGCATCAACCGATGATGTGTCAGCACTGCGAGAACGCGCCGTGCGAAACGGTTTGTCCGGTCAACGCCACGATTCACAGCGAGGACGGCCTCAACGTGATGGCTTACAACCGCTGCGTCGGCACGCGGTATTGCGCGAACAACTGCCCGTTCAAGGTGCGCCGCTTCAATTTCTTCGATTACAACCAGCGGCCGGTCGGCAAAAAGAAAATCGCCGGGCAATTCGGCATCTACCAGGAATACTTCGCGCCGCTCACCGAAAAAGGCGCGCCCGACATCATCAAGATGCAGAAGAATCCGAACGTCACGGTGCGGATGCGCGGCGTGATGGAGAAATGCACTTATTGCGTGCAACGCATCGAGGAAGCGAAGATCGCCGCCCACGTGCGCGCCGGCGCGTCGGACGGCGATCTCCGCATTCCGCGCGATTCGTTCACCACCGCCTGCGCCCAGGCTTGTCCGCACGAAGCGATTGTCTTTGGCGATATCAAGGATCCGGAAAGCAAAGTTTCGAAGATGAAAGCAGCAGGATCGAAATTATCGGTTGCTCGATTATTTGAACGTGAAAACGCGGACCAGTTATCTGGCGCGTATTCGCAATCCGAATCCGAAAATGCCGGACGCGCGGAAATCGGCGTGGCCAGCCCGGAGGAGAAAGCGTGATGCATTTCCAATTTCCAGATTGGCAATTGGCAATTTCATAATGGACGGCACACCAACAGCACCAGATGTGATCGAGGCGAAGCGGCCGCGACCGGTCGAACGGCCGCTTGCGCGCGTGCCGCTGGTGCTGAACCGAGCGCAACTTCAGCTGGATCACCGAGCGCATTTCCGGCGTGGTCGAAGAACCGCGCGCCGCGCTGGTGGTGGGTTTGTTTCACCATCACCGGCGCGATCGCGATGTTCGGTTTGTTCTGTCATCGGCTACCAAATTTCGACCGGCGTTGGCGTACGTGGGGACTGAATCATCCGGTCGGCTGGGCCTGGGACATCACCAATTTCGTTTTCTGGATCGGTATCGGACACGCCGGCACGCTGATTTCCGCGATCTTGTTTTTGCTGCGGCAAAAATGGCGCACCTCGATCAATCGTTCGGCCGAAGCGATGACGCTTTTCGCGGTCATGTGCGCCGCGATTTTCCCCGGCATTCACGTCGGCCGCGTTTGGATGGCGTGGTATCTCGCGCCGATCCCGAACAACTACGGCATCTGGCCGAACTTCCGCAGCCCGCTGATGTGGGACGTGTTCGCGGTCTCGACCTATTTCACGGTGTCGGTGCTGTTTTGGTACACCGGATTGATTCCTGATCTGGCGACGTTGCGCGATCGCGCGACCACGAAGATCAAGAAATTCCTCTTCGGCATTTTCGCGTGCGGCTGGCGCGGCTCGAACCGCAACTGGCGTCATTACGAAATGGCCTATCTGCTTTTGGCCGGCCTTTCCACGCCGCTGGTGCTTTCGGTGCACAGCGTCGTGTCGTTCGACTTCGCGACGTCGATCTTGCCGACCTGGCACACGACGATTTTCCCGCCCTACTTCGTCGCCGGCGCGATTTTCGGCGGCTTCGCCATGGTGCTGACGCTGCTGATTCCGGCGCGCGCCATTTTCAAGCTGCACGACATCATCACGCCGCAGCACATCGACAAGATGGCGAAGATCATTTTGCTGACCGGCTCGTTCGTCAGCTACGCCTACGCGATGGAATTTTTCGTCGCCTGGTACAGCGGCAACGCCTACGAGCAGTTCGCGTTCTGGAACCGCGTCTTCGGTCCCTACTGGTGGTACTGGTGGGTCGGGCATGCTGTTCTGCAACATGCTTTCGCCGCAGCTCTTCTGGTTCCGCTGGTGCCGGCGCAACATTCTCGTCGTCTATTTCGTCTGCATGTGCGTGAACGCCGGCATGTGGTTCGAGCGTTTCATCATCATCGTCGGCGGATTGCATCGCGATTTTCTTCCGTCTTCGTGGGGATTGTTCATCCCGACCTGGGTCGACATCTGGACGTTCATCGGCACGTTCGGAATTTTCACTTCGCTCTTCCTGCTGTTCATTCGCTTCCTGCCGATGATCGCGATGTCGGAAGTGAAGATCGTTTTGCCGGAAGCCGACGCGCATTACGCACTCGCCTAACGGACATCATCCAGTCGCAGCCGGCGGAATGGAGCGCACATGAGAACGCCTTCCGGCCACGAGGTTTACGGGATGGCGGCGGAGTATCCGAGCGCCGCCGCGCTTTACGAAGCGGCCAAAATCGTGCGCGACGCCGGTTTCAAACGCTGGGATGTGCATTCGCCGTTTCCGATTCACGGAATGGACGACGCGATGGGCCTCGGAAAATCGTGGCTGAGCGCGGTGGTCTTGATCGGCGGCATTACCGGCTTGCTCGACCGCCATGTTCGTCGAATTCGGCCCGTCGTGGGGCCTTTATCCGTTGATCGTGCACGGCAAACCGTACGACTGGAAAACCGTGCCGGCGTTTTTCCCGATCATGTTCGAGCTGACGGTGCTTTTCTCGGCCTTCGCCGCGTTTTTCGCCGTGCTGATCATGAACGGTCTGCCGCGGTCGAATCATCCGATTTTTAACTGGGACCGATTCAGCTCGCGCGACCAACGACGGATTTTTCCTCGTGATCGAAGCGCGCGATCCGCGGTTCACCGAAGTCGAAGCGCGCGAACTACTCGAGCGCAGCGGCGGCCAGCACATCACCATCGTGCACGAGGACTGATTATGCTGCGCGGCTTCCTCTTAATTTCTCTATTGCTCACGATCGCGGCCGTCGCCGTGCTCGGTTTTCGCGGACAGAAAAGCACCGGACGAGCCGTGGGAAATTTTTCCCGACATGGTGCGGCAGATGAAAGTGCGCGCGCAAGCGCCGCTTGGACTTTTTTGCCGATGGCCGCGGCCCGCGGATGCCGATCACCGGAACGGTGCCGATCGGTTACGAAATGCCGAAGCCGCAGACGACGCGACGCCGGCGACGGCGTCGTGAATCGCATGCCGCGTCGCGTTCAGCGTTGGCACCGATTACTTACAACACCGGCAAGATGGGCGACCAATTGGGGAACCGGAATTCCGGTTCCGGTCACGCCGGAGTTGCTCGAGCGCGGTCGCCAGCGTTTCAACATCACTTGCGCGATGTGCCACGGCGCGACCGCGGCCGGCAACGGAATCACGAAACAGTACGGCCTGGCGACGGTCGTGACGTCTGCAGGACGATCGCATTCGCAAGATGGCTGACGGCGAAATTTTCAACACGATCACCAACGGCAAGAACACGATGATGGCTTACGGGCCGAACGATCATGGTCGCCGATCGTTGGGCGATCATCGCTTATCTGCGCGCGTTGCAACGCAGCCAGAACGCGACGGTTGCCGATGTGCCGCCGGAACATCGCGCCGATTTGGACAAATCGACTGAAACCAAGCCGGCCGAGAGCAAACCGGCTCGAAAGCACGAAACCGGAGGCGCCAAAGAAATGAGCGATCGATTGCACAACGCGCCGACGCCGGAAGGCGAATATTTCGAGAGCGGACGGTTCGCCGGATTATCGGTGTTGCTCGGCGTGATCGCTTTCGTCGCCCTGGCGCTTTGCGGAGCCGGCGCGGCGATTGATCCGCAGCAGTTCAGTTTTTCCTGGCTGTTCGCGTTTGCCTTTTTCTTCACCCTGTGCGCCGGCTGCTTCTTCTGGACAATCGTGCATTACGCGACCGACGCCGGAGTGGACGGTCGTCGTTCGCCGTCAGCTCGAAAACATTGCCGTGCTGCTCGCGGTTCTGGCCATTTTCTTCATCCCGATTTTTCTCCTGCGGCATCATCTCTACGAGTGGATGAACATTCCGCCGGGCAGCGAACCGAACCTCGATACCAAGCGCGCCTATCTGAATTGGAGTTTCTTCATTGTCCGCGCGGTGTTCTTCCTCGGGTTCTTCATCATCGCGTCGCAATTGCTGCGACGCTTTTCCGTCCGCCAGGACAGGGACGGCAATCCGCGGTTCACGATTTGGATGCGCAAGGTTTCATTCGTCAGTCTTCCGCTGTTCGCGCTTTGTCTGACCTTCGGCGCCTACGATTGGTTGCTCGGCCTGAACTACCACTGGTTCTCGACCATGTTCGGCGTTTACATTTTCGCCGGAGCAGCCGGCAGCTCGATGTCGCTGCTCGTGCTGGTGATCACGGCTCTGCGCAACGCCGGTTATCTGAAGAACGTCGTCACCATCGAGCATTACCACATCATGGGGAAATGGATGTTCGCCTTCTGCGTTTTCTGGGCCTACATCGGTTTCGGTCAATACATGCTCATCTGGTACGCGAACATGCCGGAGGAGACGCAGTACTTTCATCGTCCGAAATACCGAATCGTGGTGGTACTTGAGCATGCTGCTGGTCTTCGGCCGCTTCTTCGGGCCGTTCGCGATCTTGCTTTTGCGCTCGATCAAGAAACATCCGCATCAGCTTTGTTACGTCGCCGGCTGGATCGTGTTCATGCAGATGCTCGACATGTATCATCGTCGTGCTGCCGGCGCTGCACGGAACCGGCGTTCACGTGAGCATGTGGGATTTTGTCGCGCTCATCGCGATGGGCGCGACGCTCGCCTTCGCTTATCTTGCGCATCGTCGGCAAGACGTCGCTCTTTCCGGTGCGCGATCCGCGTCTGATCGAATCCTTAAAACTAGTGAACTGAAATGGCCGATACCGAACAAATTCGCCAGCAAGTCGCAATCGCCCGCGCCGTTTTCGACGTGGCTCGGCGTTGTTCTGTTGCTGTTTGCTTTTCGGCGCGATTGTCGATCGCGATCATCGGTCCGGCGCCGCGCGGCGACACTTACGAGCAGCAGCGCGCGCAAAATCGCGCGAAAAAACTCAAGGACCTGCGCGACGAGGACGCCAAGGCACTAACGAGTTATGCGTGGATCGACAAAAACAAAGGCACGGTGCGCATTGCCGATTGAGCGCGCGATGGAATTGACGGTTGCCGAACTTGCGAACAAGAAGCCATAGCGGCTGGCCAATCGCAACGCCAACACCGGAAGCCTCAGCTTCACCTGCAGCGGCAGCGGCTTCGCCGGCACCGGCTCGCTTCGGCTAGCGCCAAGCGACAGCCGCCGAAAACGACTTCAGTGGCGGGTCCAGCATTCTGAAGCCCAAGGCCAACCCGCCGCCGCCATAAATCCGCCGTCGGCGCACACCGTCGCACTCAACCGCGGCGCTAGCAGTCCGCTACCGTCCGGCGTCAGCCCGTTCCACCACACCATAAGATGCCGATCCTGCCTAACGAATGACTTCAGCCACTGACATTCCATTGAAAGCAACCAGCTGTTTCCGGCGACGCGCGGGCGACGCCGAACAAGTCGAGCGCGCGTTGATCGACGCTTCCACGCGCGTGCCGGTGTTGATGTTTTACGCGTCGGCGATGGTCTGGCTGCTGATCGGAACGCTGCTCGCCGGCTTCGTTTCATTCAAACTGCATTCGCCTGACTTGGTTCTCGAACGTCAGCTTTCTGACCTGGGGCCGGATGCGTCCGGTGCACATGAACGTGATGGTTTACGGCTGGGCGTCGATGGCCGGCATGGGAACGGCGATCTGGTTGATGGCGCGATTATGCCGGACAACGCTGCGACATCCGCTGCTGCTCGTTACCGGCGCTTGGTTTTGGAATATCGGCGTGCTCGCTCGGCGTCATCGCGAATTCTGATGGGCGACAGCACCGGCTATCAATGGCTCGAATTTCCGCCCTACGCGGCCGCGATTCTTTTCGTCGCCTACGCGCTGATCATTTCCTGGGCGGTGCTGATGTTCCGTTTCCGGCGCGGCGAACAGATTTACATCACGCAATGGTATTTGCTCGGCGCGTTTCTCTGGTTCCCGTGGCTCTACGCCGCCGCGCAAGCGATGCTCTTCGTTGTGCCGGTCCAGGGTGTGATGCAGGCGGCAGTGGGCTGGTGGTACGCAAACAATCTGCTCTTCCTCTGGTTCGGCGCGATCGCACTCGGCACCGCCTATTACATGATTCCGAAAGTGATCGGCCGTCCGGTTTACAGTTATCATCTGGCGACGATCGGATTTTGGACTTACGCGCTCTTTTCCAGTTGGACTGGAATGCAACGCCTGGTCGATGGACCGTTCCCGGCCTGGATGATTACCGCCAGCATCGCCGCGACGATTCTGACCATTATTCCAGTCGCGACCGTCGGACTGAATCATCACATGACGATGCAGGGTTATTTCCCGGTGATGCGATACAGCCCGACGCTGCGCTTCACCGTGTTCGGCGCGATGTCCTATACCGTGTTCAGCCTTGTCGGCGTGCTGATTTCGCTGCGCTCGACGGCGCGCTATTTGGACTTTACCGAAGCAAGCATCGCCTATTCGCATATCGGTCTCTACGCGTTCTTCACCATGGTCATGTTCGGTTCGATGTATTACATCGTGCCGCGACTGGTCGGTCGCGAATGGCGCTACGCGACACTGATCAAGCTCCATTTCTGGGCGTCGGCTTACGGCATCGGCCTGATGTCATTGATGTTGTTGGTCGGCGGTCTTGCACAAGGCGCCAGCCAGAATGATCCCTCTCTCCCTTTCATCGAGAGCATTCAAAGTGTGCTGCCTTATCTGCGCGGTCGCGGTAATCGCGGCTCTTTTGCTCACGGTCTCGCATTTCATTTTCGCGTTTCATTTCGGTCTGATGCTGTTTGGGCTTGGCCGCACTTCGACCGTTCCGACATTCTTGAATCCAGTCGAAGCGGAAGGAACGGAGGCGCACTTATGAAGGGATTGCTTCCGCTCTTTCTCGGTATGTTCGGAACATTCGCCTTTTCGTGGGTCGGACTGACTGTGATTCCGAATTTGCAAATCGGTTCTCTCAATCCGCAAATCGGACGAGGAAGGCACCGATATTTATCCGATGCCGCCATCAGGAATGGTCGAGCACGGCCGGCAGGTTTATGCCGCAAATGGCTGCATCTACTGCCACAGCCAACAGCTTCGACCCGATTATGCTTCCGCGGACATTGACCGCCTCCGCGATGCGGCCCTTCACCTCAGCCGAAATGGGGCGTGCGCCGAAGCGCGCCGCGCGATTACATTTTTGATCGACCGGTGTTGCTCGGGAAAGAACGAATGGGCCCCGATTTGGCGAACATTGGCAAGGCTGCGCGCGTCGGAGGAAGAAAAGCCCGCAGCTGCGCCGGCCGCAAGCGCCCCGGCAGCCTCGCCGTCAACTGCTCAAGCGCCGGCCGCGAATTCAGCGCCGTCGAAACCAGGCGCTGCCGCGTCGCCTTCGGGATCGCCAGCGCCTGCCGCCGCTGCAAGTCCTTCACCGACGCCGAATCTCAATGGAGTCCCGCCCGCCTATTCTGCGGCGTGGCATCATCGACATCTTTATTCGCCGCGCAGCATGAGCCCGGACACGAGCGATTCGAACATGCCGGCATATCGATTTCTTTACGAGAAACGGCGCGATCAGCGGTGAACGTTCCGCTGATGCGCTGCAATTGACCGGCGTCGATGCGCCGCCGGCGGGTTGGGAAGTTGTCCCGACTTACGACGCGCAAATGTCTCGTCGCGTATTTGATGTCGCAGGATCAATCGCATCCGTTGAAAGAAGTTAAGAGCGCGCCGGGCGCGGCGCCTCCTGCCGGTTCGCCAGCCGCTTCACCGGCGGCTTCCGCAGCCGGCTCACCGGCTCAACAGCCGCCAAAGAAATGAACGAGCGAGACGATACGAGCGGAAGGCATGGGAAGCGACGAGGTTAGCCGGAATTTTTCGGGAGAGAAATTATGAACGGCCAACCTCCAAATCATCGTCGCTCACTCGCCAGGGAATGGATTACGGCGAGACTTCCGACGTGCAGGAGGTGCACGCCGCGATTCAGCGCGAGAAACGCGAACCTCGCGTCGGGCTCGAGCCGCTCTCGATCTGGTTGATCGCCGTTTATGGTCTCGCCATTTTCTCTGGCGGCGCTTATCTCGGCCGTTACTCGGGAAATTTTTCAGGCGACGGTCTGGATCCGATGATGCGGCCTGCCCCCGTCGAAGAAAACGGCCGCAGCGGTCCCGAAGGCGGACCGAAGCGCCGCACTTTCTCCGCACGATCGCGGCAAGAAAGATTTTCGCCGCGAATTGCCAGACCTGCCATCAAGCGAATGGTCACGGTGTTCCCGGCCAATATCCGCCTCTCGCTGGTTCGGAATTCACCAATGGTGGTTCGCGTCGCCTGGCGATGATTGTGCTCAAAGGTTTGCAAGGCCCGGTGAAAGTGAAAGGCCAGCAATTTGGCAGCGCAGTGATGCAGCCGTGGGACAAAACGTTGACCGATCAAAAAATTGCCGACGTTATGACCTACGAGCGAAGCGAGTGGGGAAATCAGGCTAGTCCGGTCACGGCCGAACAAATCGCCGCGTTACGCAAAGAACTGGCCAGCCATCCGGAATCGTATCGCGAGCACGACATTCTCGCTGCTCCGGATGAGGATATTCCTGGCGGCGGCGCGCCGGCGGGACAAGCTCCGCCGAAGCCCGGCGAAGCGGCCAAACCCGCTCCGCCGAAACCGGGCGGATAGTCTTACGCGATCGCGTCAGCGATTAGTTCGGCCATGTGCTTCGGCCAACGATCGGTCAGATCGACAATCTGATGTCGGCAACTAGTGCCCGACGCAACGACGACGTCAGGTTGTTGATTGTCGATCTTGCCGAAGCAAATCGGCCGCGACTTGCTTCGACAGTTCGTATTTTTCAGCCAGCGCGCCGAACGCGCCGGCCATTCCGCAACAACCGGTCTCGAGCAAAGTCGCTTTCCGCCCGGGCAATCGTTCGACCAAGCGCTTCAGGAACGTCGGAGTCGATCAGCGACTTGGCGTGGCAATGCGCGTGAATCGCAACGTTTGCCTGACGCTCTTTAAATCGGAGCGCGTCCGGCTCGCGCTCCAACAAATCGTCGACAAATTTTTCGAAGAGAAAACAGCGTTCCGCAATCTTGTCCGCGTTTGCGATTTTCAGTTCGCGATAATCTTCCACGAACATCGACCAGCAGGATGGCTCGAGAAAGACAATCGGAAGTTGAGAGTTGATGGTTGAGAGTTGAGAGATGTTGTGCTGGCCGAGTTGGGCCGCGAAATCCAGATTTCCCTGACTGAAAGCCGGGCGCCCGCAGCATTTTCGATTTCGAAACAGCTCGACTTCGAAGCCGAGCGCTTCGAGCACTTTCACTGCGGCGATTCCGATGTTCGGTTCGTGATAGCGAACAAAGGTGTCGTCCCACAGAAGCACTTTGCCGCGCGGCCGCTTCGCCCCATTTTGGTTCGCGTGTTTGGCAAACCAGCGGTCGAATCGTTTGCGCGCGTAATGCGGTAGCGATCGCTTCGCCGAAATACCGAGCGTCTTCTCCATGAAACCGCGGACAGGTGGAAGATCAGCAATCGCAGTTCGCCAACCACGGCATTGTGCAACCAATTTGGCCGAGCAAGATCGACATTGCTGAAAATTCTCTCACGCACCGGCAAACCGTCGCGTCTCCAGCGTGCGTAAAGCATCTCGGCCTTGAGCAGCGCGAGATTAACGTTTGACGGACATTCCGGCGTGCATCCTTTGCACGACAGACAATTGCACAGCGCGGCATCCAGCTCCGCGGAATTCAACGGATCGTGACCGTTCGCCTTGCAGTTCGAGCGACCGCCGAATGATGTTCGCGCGTCCGCGCGTCGACATGATTTCATCGCCGGTCGCAATGAACGTCGGACACATGATCGGCGCGTCTTTGCGGCAGCCGCCGCATCCGTTGCACTGCTCGAGATTGCCGATGAACGAGCGATCCTTGAACGCAAACGCGAGCCGTGGCTCAAACGGCAAACTCGATTGGCCGCGTGAAATTGTTGCGGAGGTGATTGTCGATCTTGGTAGGCGAAACCAAAAATCTTTCCAGGATTGAAAATATTCTTCGGATCGAAGATCTGCTTGATCTCACGCATCACGTTGAGCAGCGCGTCGCCGAGTTGCTCGCGCATGTATTCCGTGCGCGCGATGCCGACGCCGTGCTCGGCCGAAAGCGAGCCTTTAAACTGACGGACGAGCGCTGACGTTTGATCGGCGACCAGGCGATATTTTTTCAAGTCTTCCGCGGTGTGCAGATCGAGGACCGGCCGGACGTGGAGCAAGCCGCTGGCGGCGTGGCCGTAGTAGCTCGCTTCGAGTCCGAGCGACTTCATGATCGATTGCAGACCGCGGACATAATCGGGCAATTGCGCCGGGCGAACGGCGGCGTCTTCGATGAACGCGACCGGCTTCTTTGGACCCACGCAACCCGTCAGCAGCGAAAGCCCTGCTTTGCGCACCGACCAAACCAAGGTCATTTCGTTCGCGTCGCGGCAAATCTTGACGCGCGATCCAAGCTTCCGCGATTTGAGCTTCGACAGCCTTTCGTCGACATCGTCGTAAAATTCGACGAGCAACATCGCCTCGCACGGTTTCACATCGAGCTCCAGCAAATCACGCGCGGCCTGGAAATGGAGTTGGCCTTTGGTTTGGTCGAGCAGGGGACGGTCGATGTGCTCGATTGCAGCCGGTTTGAGATCGAGCAATTCCACCGTGGCTTGCATCGCGTCCATCACCGAAGCGAAAAAGATGAGACCGAGGCCTTTCTCGGTCGGAAGCGGCGAGATCTTCAGTTCGGCAGAAAAAATTGCCGCGAGCGTACCTTCACTGCCGGCGAGAATTTCGTTCAAGTTCGTGGAGGAGCGCGAAAATCTTTCGATCCCGTAACCGGGCCAGCGTTTGAGCAATCCTGGCGGCCAGCGCTCTGCCATTTCGGCTGCGTGGGCGCGAACGAGATTGTCGATCTTCGTCCGCTCATCGCCCAACGATCCAGCGGCCGACCCAATCGTAACGGTTCGTCCGTCGGCCAAGACGATTTCGATTGAGATGACGTGGTCGGCAGTAGTCCCGTAAACCGGAACTCGCGCGCCGGACGAATTGTTGGCGATCATTCCGCCAATCGTCGCGCGCGAGCTGGTGGCGACGTCGGGGCCGAAACAAAATCCGTGCGGTTTAAGGAAGGCGTTGAGCTGGTCGAGCACCACGCCGGCGCCGACGCGCACACTGCGCTTGTCGACGTTGAGATTGTCGATCTCGCGATTGTGGCGCGAGAAATCGACGATCAATCCCTCGCCGATTGCGTTTCCAACCAGGCTGGTGCCGGCGCCGCGCGGGGTGACGGAAATGTTTTCGTCCGCTGCAGCTTTTATCACCGCGCTTGCTTGTTCGGCGCTAGTCGGAAAGGCGACGCCGAGTGGCTCGATTTGGTAGATGGAAGCGTCCGTCGCGTAAAGCTGGCGGGTCAGGTCATCAAAATGGACATCGCAACCCGTCGCGCGGATTTTTCGTTGAACGTCGGGACTGATCACGGCCGTCAATTTATCACAAGAATACGAGCTCGAGAGGGTCTGGCAGGTGAAATGCTATCAATGCCGCCTAAGCAGTGAGCATCACGCTGAAGAGCAAGATCCGTTACAACGGGAAAGAATATTCCAGTCCCGCGGAATTGCCGCCCGAAGTCCGGCTGGCTTACGAAAAGGCATTGCACGAGGGGATCGTGAAAAAGAAATTCGTCGTGAACGGAGCCCAGTTCGCAAGCGAAGACGCCATGCCGGCGGACGTTCGAAAGCTTTGTGACGACGTGATGAGCGTGATCGAGAACAACGGTGAGGTCACAATTCCCAATGGCCAGAATTCCGAACCGCTCCTGACCAAGCGCGAAATCGCAATCGCGGTTGCATTTGGGGCTGGGATTCTCGCGCTGGTCCTCGCGCGGATTGCGCATGGCTAACGAGGCACGTCCGAAAACAACGGTATCTGTAATTCCTCGCGCTCGGTCTCGGCAAAACGCACGCCTACTCCGATCAGACGCACTTTTTTCCCTGTGCGGCGCGAAGGCTTCGGCCAATAGCGATCGGAACCCGGGCAACGTTGGCTCCAAACCCGCGCGCTCGGCAGTTGTCCGCGTGAAGTCGGCGAACTTCAGTTTCACAAAGATTTTCGTGATACGCCGATCGGTTTCTTTTCCTGCGAGGTCGGCCATCAATTCTTCGAAGAGCTCATCGAGCCGCTGCTCGCACTCTTCGAGCGTCTCGAGATCGCTCACAAAAGTTTCTTCGGTGCTGAGCGACTTGCGCGGCCGGTCAGGCTCAACTGGGCGGTCATCGATTCCGCGGCAAAGGTCGAACAGTTCGCTCCCAAATTTGCCGAAAAGATCGACAAGCTCCGGTCGCGAAAAACGCTGAAGTTCTCCGCAAGTCCGGACTCCGAGTTCCCGTAATCGATTTTCCGTTTTTTCGCCGATGCCCCAGATTTCGCGGACAGGAAGATCCTTCATGAACTCGGGGACCTCGCTGGCCGTAACTTCGAGCTGACCGTTAGGCTTTCGCATCGTGCTGGCGATCTTGGCGATCAATTTGTTTGGCCCGATGCCTGCCGAGGACGTTAGCTTCGTTTTTCGGAAAATTTGGTCCCGTATCACTTGCGCAAGCGGACCTGGCGGACCCGGATGCGCGCTGACGTCGAGGTAAGCTTCATCCAGCGAAAGCGGTTCAACCAAAGGGGTGAAGCGATGGAGAATCTCCCGAACCACGGCGGCTTCGCGCCGGTAAACATCAAATCGCGTGGGCAATACGATCAGTTTCGGACAACGCTGTAATGCCATGAAGGTCGGCATCGCTGAATGCACCCCGAATGCCCGCGCTTCGTAGTTGCATGTCGTCAGGACGCCACGACGGTCCCGCGCTCCGCCGACGCCTACTGGCTTTCCGCGAAGCGATGGCTGGTCTCGGACCTCGATTGCCGCGTAGAAGCAGTCCATGTCGAGATGAACGATGGCGCGCGACGCCGGGTTGTTTTCCACATCGAAAATCTAGCTCAAACCGGGTTCATCTCACCTTTTGCAGATGTTATGGATTGACGGGAAAAAGCGAAATCGCTAAACATTGTCTCCCACGCGCAGGCCGGCCATGTCTCTTATCCCGAGCGAATCGTACAGTTTTCCTGACCATTTCACAAAGACGGTGGTTCCGTCTCGCAGACCGAAAGAAGAGAAAGCCTCGGCGGAGAACGTCCGAACGAAGCCTACGATTGTTGCATTGCCTGATCCGAAGCCAGAGCCGGTGGTCGCGACCGACCCTATCGAGCCAGAAGTAACTCCGAAACCTTGGGAACCCGAAGTTCCGCAACTCAAAGCTCCTTTCCCAACGCCCAATCCCGCGCTTCGTCGCGCTCAGGCTCCCCCGCCGCGGATTCCGGACACGCCAATCCGAAAAATTGCTTTGCCTCCGACTTTGAAACCAAAAGTGCGTTGGAATGACCGCGCTCCGGCGATGAGTCCATCGCAAGCTCGTAACAACGGAAATGGCAAAATCTAATCAAGTCGCGCCAATGCCCGCGTCGCTTCCGGTTCAAAATGTTATTCCAATGCAGGCGCCCAGAACTGCGCGGCCCCCGCAAACCGGCCCGCCGCCGATGCCGAAAGCTCCGATGCCACCATCGCCCATGATGCAAGCTCCCCGGTCACCGGCGGTGATGAAAGCTCCGGCTCCGGTTCGCAAACCAATTCCAGTGGCAATGCCTGCGCGTCCCGTTCAACCGCAACGAATCCCTCAGAAGGCGCAACCGCCTGCACCTGTCGCTGCGAACCCACAAGCCGACTTTTTCGAAATGTTTGCGGATGGCAGTTACGAGGTTGCGAGTAAACGTCGCCGGCAAATGAAATTTCGCCGCTTCGTCGCTTGTGAAATTGCCGCGGTAGCGGTTTTGCTTTCCCTGGTAATTCTGGGACTCACTTTGAATATCACGGCTCCAGCGCTCCGCTGGCTGTTGAACATTTTCACGATTGCCGCCGCGGTTTCAGCCGCGATAATTCCGATCGTTTTTTACGCGGGCACTCCGACGCTGCCCGAACTCGAACGCTAGAATTCGGCGCGCGCAGCGGCAGGATCGACATCTCGGGGGGATTGCCTTTTCGCGAAATTTACACGATTGACGGCCAACGATTATGAAGTCGCCGGTAACCCGAGTGTTCTTGGTGCGACACGGCGCTACCGTATCGAGCGCGGAGGATCGATTCGCCGGGGCGACTGATGTTGCACTGTCTGATGAAGGTCGGGAGCAAACACGGCGACTCGCGGACCGGTTGGCTGACGAAAAAATAACGGCGATTTACTCATCACCTTTGGGCCGGACAATGGAAACGGCGCAGATTCTGGCCGCGCCGCACAACTTGGAAGTCCAAGCACGCGACGGGCTTCGCGAAATCAACCATGGTCACTGGGAGCAAATGACTCGGCGTGAAGTCGAGCAGAAATTTCCCGAGGAAATTACCGAATGGGAAAAGGATCCCTACACTTTTGCCCCGCAGGGCGGGGAAAGTGGCTTGGCAGTGACCGCGCGCGCGTTGCCGGTGCTAATTGATTTGGTGCGACAACATCCTGGCGAACACTTTCTCGCTGTGTCGCACAAAGCCACCATTCGGCTTCTGTTGAGTTCGCTGCTCGGCTTTGATCCGCGCCGATACCGGGACAATCTCGACCAAGAACCCGCCGCCCTAAACATTGTCGATTTTCGCGACGCGGCCAACGCGCGCGTCTGACGCTCTTCAATGACACTTCGCATTACGACAAAACCGGCGCTGCGATCCCGGGAATCGCCGAGGCGCGTTTGTCGAAGTTCTGGAACCCGCGGAGCGAGCGTTAATCGTGGAGCAGTGACGACGCCTGCTCCTTTAGTGATTGGCGCGACCGGCGGCTCGGGAACACGCGTGGTCGCGCGGTTGGCGCGCCATGCGGGCTACGATCTGGGTCGCAATCTGAATTCGGCCGAAGACGCCTTCGAGTTCTATTCGTTTCACGACAAATGGATTAATCGATTTGTCTCGGCGGAACGTCACCACACGACGTTGTCGAAATCCGATGTCCAGTGGATGGAAGCCGAATTTCAGTCCGCGCTCGATCGCCATTGTCCTGAGACAATCAGAAGGGAAAGGCATTGGGGTTGGAAAGCGCCTCGCAGCATCTATTTATTGCGCTTTCTTACACGCGCGACTTTCCGGATTTGAAATTTATTCATGTCGTGCGCGATGGCCGGGACATGGCGCTTTCCTCAAATCAGAATCAGTTGCGCAAACATGGCGGCGCCATTCTGACTTGGAACGAACGGTTTTTTCGTTCTAAGCCAGAGCGCTCGCTGCTGCTTTGGGCACGGGTGAATCTTCACGCCGCCGAATTTGGCGAATCGAACCTGCGCGAGAATTATCTTGCGCGTTCGATTTGAGGATCTTTGCGCGAAGCCCGTCGAAACGACCGCGCAAATTATCAATTTTCTCGGTGCGCGAGTTGATCCGGAACCGATAGCGCGTTCGGAGATTTCGCCGCCTTCGACGTTGCAGCGCTGGCGAAACTACCCACCGGCTTTGATTGCCAAACTGGAAGAACTGGGCGGAGATTCATTGCGAAAATTCGGGTATTTAGCGTAAAAATTCACGGGGATTACAGCCGCTGAAAGGCCGGCAATCGATCAATTTCTGGACTTTGCAATGAGGCTTTCTCTTTCGATATTGAACGGCTAACTTTTTCCGAAATGGACGCTTCCACTTCTCTCGAACCGCACGGACAACATCATCACGAGGCAGGGCACGAACACGAGCATCACGAGCTCGGCTTTTGGCGGAAGTATATTTTCTCTACCGACCACAAAGTGATCGGCATTCAGTACGGAATTTGTGGCCTGATCTTTCTGTTCTTCGGCTTTTCGCTGATGATGCTGATGCGCTGGCAATTGGCGTATCCGGGCCAGGCGCTCCCGGTCATCGGCAAATGGCTGCCGTATATCTTTGGGGCCAACAGCATGCCGGACGGCAAGATGACACCGGAGTTCTACAACTCACTCGGCGCGATGCACGGCACGATCATGATCTTCCTCGGCGTGGTGCCGGTGGCGTTCGCGGCCTTCGGCAATTTTGTCGTGCCGCTTCAAATCGGCGCGCCGGACATGACGTTCCCGAAAGTGAACGCCGCCAGTTTCTGGGCGTTCGGGGTCGGCGGCGTGATCATGTTGACCAGCTTTTTTGTTCCCGGCGGCGCGGCCAAGGGCGGCTGGACTTCATACACCCCGCTCTCGACATTTCCGATAAAGGCCCGGGCTATCAACCTGATTTTCAACGGTCAATCACTTTGGCTGATCGGATTCATATTTCTGATCACGTCCTCGCTGCTCGGCGCGGTCAATTTCATCACCACCATCATTCAACTGCGTGCCAAGGGCCTGACCTGGATGCGGCTCCCGTTTTTCGTCTGGGCGCAATTCGTGACAGCGTTTCTGCTGCTGCTCGCGTTTCCGCCGCTCGAGGCGGCGATCGTCATGCAATTGATGGATCGCACGGCCGCGACCAGTTTCTTCCTGCCGGCGGGAATGATCGTAAACGGCGCGCCCCTGCACATCAGCGGCGGCGGCAGTCCGCTTTTGTGGCAGCACTTGTTCTGGTTTCTCGGCCACCCCGAAGTTTACGTGTTGATTCTTGCCGGCGTTCGGAATTGTCGCCGAAATTCTGGCCAACAACTCGCGCAAACCGCTTTGGGGTTACAAGTCGCTCGTCTTTTCCGTGCTCGTGATCGGTTTTCTCTCGTTCATCGTTTGGGCGCACCACATGTGGCTGACCGGCATGGGCTCGACTGTGAGCGCGTTCTTTCCAAACCACCACGCTGCTGATTTCGATTCCGTCGGTCATCATTCTGAGCGCGTTTTTCATTTCGCTCTGGGGCGGGTCGATCCGATTCAACGTGCCGATGCTTATGGGCGACGGCGTTTCTTCCGATGTTCGGCATCGGCGGACTCACCGGCATTCCGCTGGCGTTTAATTCCGCCGATCTCTATCTGCACGACACCTATTACGTCATTGCGCATTTCCATTACATCGTCGCGCCGGGTACGATCTTCGGATTGTTTGCCGGCGTTTATTATTGGTTTCCGAAAGCGACCGGCCGGCAAATGAGCGAGTTCTGGGGCAAAGTGCATTTCTGGCCGTCGCTCATCTGCATGAATGTCATTTTTCTGCCGATGTTTTTGCAGGGAATGCTCGGAATGCATCGCCGCTGGTACGATGGCGGTCAGGGGTGGACGCTGTCCGGCGAACACATTTGGGGCCTGACCGGGTTTCAATGGAACACGCCGATCTCCTGGGCCGCGTGGATCATGGGCCTCGCGCAGATTCCGTTCATCATCAATTTCTTCTGGAGCATCAAGCACGGCAAAAAAGTGAACGACAATCCGTGGGAGGCGACCACGCTCGAATGGACGGCGCCGTCGCCGCCGCCGCACGGAAATTTCGTGACGACTCCGGTCGCGTATCGCGGGCCCTACGAATACAGCCTGCCCGGACGCGAGAAAGATTTCACCATGCAAAACGAACCGGTCGAACCCTCGGAACGATCAAGGAGAACTGGCCGAACCGGCGCTGGTGCATTAACGAATGGAAATCCCGTACACAATATCCACTCGGCCGGACACCGGTCTGTGGAACGCGAAGGTCGGCATCTGGCTGTTTCTGGCCTCCGAAGTGATGCTCTTCGGCGGACTTTTCTCCGCCTACGTTTTCCTGCGGCTCGACGCTCAACCCGGCGAATGGCCGCACGGTCTGCTCAACGTTCCAATCGGCACGATTGAACACCGCGGTTCTCATCTTGTCGTCGGTCACGGTGGTGCTGGCCTGGGCTTCACTGAAAATGCGGCGCTACAACGCCTATTGGTGGTACATGCTCGTCACCATTTTGTGCGGCATCATCTTTCTCTTCGTAAAACTTTATTTCGAGTGGCCGCAGAAGTTTTCGCACTTACGGCGTTTTCATTAAACCCGAAGCGCGCGAAAAGTATGAGCAGTATCTCGGCAACCATCGCCGCGAAGAGAAAGGCTTGGAGCCACGCATCGAGATCACCGGACATTTGGAAAATCACGAAGCGCTGCACGGATCCGAATGCCAAGGAATACGAAATCGCGATGGATCCGGCTAACGCTGATCCAGACAATCCGGCGAACGATCGCCCGCATTTCATTCCGCTGCCCGCCACCGACAAGGTGGCAAAGATCGAGAAGGAAGATGTGGAGCGAATCGATTCGTTCGGTCCGTGGCACAGCGCCTATTTCGCCAGCTATTTCACGATCACCGGACTTCACGGCGCGCACGTGCTCGGCGGCGTTCTCGTTTTTCTCTACATGTGGCTGCCGGTCAGCAAGAAAGTTTATCAGCGCAATCCCGAACATCTTGGCCAATCGCGTCGAAGTCTGCCGGACTCTTCTGGCACTTTGTCGATCTTGTCTGGATTTTCGTCTTCCCGCTTTTCTATTTGCTCTAACTCATGAACAACCCGCCCGATATTGCGCAAGATCCCGGCCGAGCATGAGGAATACGCGCACGGTGTGCATCAGCACGTCTCGCGATATTTGATGGTTGGCGGGCTACTGCTCTTCTTCACCCTCCTTACTGTCGCGTTGTCGTACGTCGATTTCGGCGGGTTCTTTTCCTGGCTGTTTCATGTTCATATTTCGCCGAAAACAGGCGGAAAGTTGAACATCGCGGTCGCCCTTATCGTCGCGGCTTTCAAAGTCAGCTTGGTCGCGCTGATTTTTATGCACCTCGCTGCGGAGAAACGACTGATCTATCGCGTTTTGATTTTCACCGGCTTTTTTGTTCTCGGACTTTTCTGGCTCACTTATCTCGCGTGGTACGATCCAATCTCCCGTTAAAATGTCGCTCAAAGCGTTCCATATCGTTTTCGTGATTTTCTCGACGTTGCTGGCGCTGGGTGTCGGCGCCTGGTGTGTTTGGGTTAATCTTGTGGAAGGCGCGCCGGTGTATCTTGCCGGCGCAATTGCTTCGTTCGCCTGCGCCATTGCGCTCGTTATTTACGGCGTTTGGTTTTACCGCAAAATGAAACGGCTCCGCATTATCACATGAAGAAGCTTTTATCGGCCTTACTGCTGTCGATCGCGCTTGCGGCGCAACAGGCGAGCGCATGCCCGTTTTGTTACGGTGCGAAAGACGGAAAATCGACTCAGCACATGGCGGTGGCGATTTGGTTTTTATTCGGCGCTGTGATGTCGGTGCTCGGCGGAATCGGCGCGTTCGGTTACAGCATTTGGCGGCATGCCCGGATGCCTACGCCGCCTCATGAGCAGTTAATTGAGGATTTGGAAAAGGATGAATAGCCTGGCGCTTATCAATGAATTTCTCGGGCAGCCGCAGAACGCTTCCGAGCACGGATTCCAGATCGATCACATCATTGAGTTCGCGCATTGGTTCATGGGTGCTCTCTTCGTCGGATGGTCGCTGTTCTTCATTTTTGTCCTGATTCGCTTCCACAGGAGCCGGCATCCGAAAGCCGATCATGCCGGCGTTAAGAGCGGCATATCCACGCACTTGGAATTTTCCTGCGTTCTAATCGAAGCGGTCTTACTGATTGGATTTGCAATTCCCCTTTGGGCGAAGCGCGTGAACGAATTTCCGCCTACTGGTGACGCGGTTCTGGTTCACGTCGTTGGCCAACAATTCAACTGGACGTTTCACATGCCGGGACCGGACGGTCAGTTTGGAAAACGTAATATCGATTTGGTCACGAATTCGAATCCGCTGGGCATCGACCCAAATGATCCGGCCGGCAAAGACGACATCGTGGTCCTGGGCGAGCTACACGTTCCGGTGAATCGCCCTGTCATTATCGAATTATCATCCAAGGACGTGATTCACAATTTCGACCTGCCGCATATGCGAATCGCGGCTGATGCGATTCCAGGTTCGCTCATTCCGATGTGGTTCAAGCCAATTAAAACCGGCACCTACGAAGTTGTTTGTGGTCAGCTTTGCGGTCTCGGGCATTATGGAATGAAAGGGACCTTGGTAGTGGATTCGCCGGCCGACTATCAAGCGTGGCTGAAGGAACGCGCGGAATTGGCCGGAACCCAAAGTGCGCCGCCTGCGACCCAACAATCGCCGGGCGCACCGAAAGCAGAAAGTCCGGCAACCAAGCCTGAACAGAAACCGGCTCAACCCGCATCGAGCCCGAGCGGCCGATAGTAATTTCTTCTGTAGTGGCGCTCTAATCGGGGCAATCCGAATCGTGGAGTCGACAAGAAATCCGGCAGGTATGGACCGCCGCTACGACTCCTGGCTTAATCGCTTCGCCTGGTTCACCGCTTTCGCAACCTTGTTGCTAATTTGCAGCGGTGGAATGGTTACCAGCAAAGGCGTCGGCCTCGCTGTCCCCGATTGGCCAACGACGTTCGGCTATAACATGTTCCTGTTTCCGGTCTCGAAGTGGATCGGAGGAGTTCTGTTCGAGCATACTCATCGCCTTATCGCGTCGACGGTCGGGTTTCTCACGTTGATTCTCGCGATTTGGCTTTGGTCGCACCGAAGATCGACAAACCGTCAAGACACTTGGCCTGCTCGCGGTCGCCGGTGTAATTTTGCAGGGCATTCTCGGCGGTCTGCGCGTGACCATGTTGAAAGATCAAATCGGGATCTTTCACGCTTGTCTTGCCCAGGCGTTTCTCGGTTTGCTCGTCTTGATTGCCATCACTAGGACGAATTTCTGGCGAACGTTGCCACAAAACTTGACTGGTTTAAGCAGTCAAGTTTTCGAGCGTCTTTCACCAATCAAAACCATCGCGATTGCAACAACCGTCGCGATTTACCTGCAGCTCGCGCTGGGCGCGACGATGCGACATGAACACAAGGATCTGGCGATTTTAGATTTCCCGACCGCGAACGGCGCCTGGATCCCGGACACAAGCGCGGAAGCGTTGGCGAAGATCAACGCCTGGCGCGATGCGCGCGCTTTGTCAGATGTCGATGCGTTTCAAATCTGGCTGCAAATGGTGCATCGATTCGTAGCTGTCTTGATCGGCATCGCGGTGATTACATTTTGCGCGCGCGTCCTGCGGGACGCCAACGCGATTGTTGCACTTCGCCGATTGTCGATCTTATGGGTGATCTTGTTTTTCGTGCAGTTCACGCTCGGCGCCTGGACGATTTGGAGTAACAAGGCGGCTGACGTCGCGACAACTCATGTCGCAGTCGGCGCGATCATGTTATCGTTTGGAGTCAGCGCTTGGGCCATTTGTGCGCGCGCGCTCCAGACGATGAACTCATGAAGGCCGTGACGATCGATTCAAGCTCGAACGAGACGGAAAAGCCGCCCTCCGGATTCGTTCGCGATTTGATTGAGCTGGTGAAGGCGCGATTGACGCTGCTCGTTTTGCTGACGACCGCTGTTGGTTTTTATCTCGGCGTCGAGGGTCCGATGAAATTCACGGCCCTGCTGCACGCGGTTCTTGGAACGGCCGCAGCCGCAGCGGGCGCGGCCGCGCTCAATCAATGGTGGGAACACAAACTCGACGCCATGATGCAGCGAACTCAATTCAGACCCGTCCCTGCCGGGAGAATGCGGCCGATCGAAGCACTCGTGATCGGTGGCACATTGTCAATTTTCGGTGTGACATATCTCGCGCTCGTTTGCAACGCGCTCAGCGCGGCGCTCGCCGCGATCACGATCATTGTTTACATCTTTGCTTACACGCCGCTGAAGACGGTGAGCACGTTTAATACGGCGCTTGGTGCTGTTCCGGGCGCGTTGCCGCCGATGATCGGCTGGGCGGCGGCGCGCGGAACCTTGAACGCCGGGGCGTGGATGCTTTTCGCGATTCTGTTTTTCTGGCAGTTGCCCCACTTTTTCGCAATTGCATGGATGTATCGCGACGATTATGCGCGGGCCGGCTTCCAGATGATCTCAACCGACGACCGCACGGGTGAACGCAGCGCCAGCCAGAGTGTCTTTTTTTGCATGCTTCTTATTCATTATTGCTGGACTACCGGCCTATCTCGGCATCGCTACTGTCTTTTACCTTTTGGCCGAACTGCTTCTCGGCGGCGTGTTTCTCGGTATGGCAATGCGATTTTTGAAAACGCGCGCGCGAGCGGACGCGCGGCGATTGTTTATCACATCGATTATTTATCTGCCGCTGTTGCTCGGCGCGCTTGTATTGTCCAAAGCATGAACGGGACGGCGATCCTGGATCGGCAAGTGTCGAAAGGAGCGATGCTTTGGAAAGCGACGTTGATCGCGATTCCGATTGTGACGCTGGCGGTCTTACTGTGGTTACGCCAACTGGAAGTGAACGCGCTGCGCCAACGAACGGTTTCATCGTATGGAAGCGTTCCCGAATTTCAGTTGGTGAATCAGGACGGGAAAAATTTCGGTTCCGCTGATCTGCGCGGCAAGATATGGATCGCGGATTTCATTTACACGACCTGTCCGGGCCCTTGCCCGATGATCAGCAGCCGGATGAGTGAGTTGCAAAAGCCGTTGGAGAAAACTGACGTGCATCTTGTTTCCTTCACAGTCGATCCGGTCAAGGACACGCCGGAAGTTCTGCGAACTTATGCGGAAAGGTTGCAAGCAGAACCCGGTCGCTGGGATTTTCTGACCGGTTCGCAATCGACGATTTACAATCTGTCGCGTAATGGATTCAAACTTGCGGTGTCCGATGGCAGCGATGCACAGGGAATCCCGGTGCACAGCACCCGAATGATCCTGGTGGATCGACATGGCGAGATCCGCGGTTATTACGATGCTTCCGAAGCCGATGCGGTGACAAAACTCGTTGCCGACACGACGCACCTGCTGCGCGAACAGCCGAAGTTAGTATCAACCGACTGGCTGCGGTCCGACAGTCTGCTCTTCTTCGCAAACCATGCGCAAATAGTCGCGGTATTCTCCGTTCGGCAATCTATCAAGCGTCTTCTCAAGCTGAGACTGGGTAATGAATTTCATCCGCAGCGCGATCTCTTCGAGACACGCGACTTTCAATCCCTGTCGATGTTCGATCGTGGCGATGTAATTGCCGGCTTCGAGCAAGCTGGTTTGCGTGCCGGTATCGAGCCAGGCCATGCCGCGGCTGAGCAATTTCACATGCAGTTCGTTTTTCTTGAGATAGAGCAAGATTCAAATCAGTGATCTCCAACTCGCCACGCGCCGAAGGTTTTAGCGTTTTGCAAAGATCGACAACCTGCGAGTCGTAAACGTAAAGCCCTGGAACGGCGAAATGGGTTTTGGGCTTCTTCGGTTTCTCCTCAAGACTAATGGCGTCGCCCGTCCGGGTCGAACTCGACAACGCCGTAACGCTCCGGATCGCGGACCTGATAGGCGAAAATGCAGGCGCCGTTCTTGATGGCGAGAGCATTGGCGGAAGAAAGTCGAGCTTTCCGTAGAAGATGTTGTCGCCGAGGATCAGGCACGCGCCTGAGCCGCCGATGAATTTCGCGCCGATCAAAAATGCCTCCGCGATTCCGTTTCGGTTCGGTTGCTCGGCGTAATCGATCTCGATTCCGAGCTGTGATCCGTCCCCAAGATAGTCGCGCAGCATCGGGCAATCTTTCGGCGTGGAGATGATCAGGATATCGCGCAGGCCGCCCAGCATGAGCGTCGCCAGCGGATAACAGATCATCGGCTTGTCGTAAACCGGGAGCAGTTGCTTGCAGACGATCTTGGTGAGCGGAAAAAGCCGGCTACCGGCGCCGCCTGCGAGAATGATGGCCTTTGTCATTGCGGATCTCGGATTGTTGATTGCGGAAAGAATTTCGATCTCGGAATTGTGGGTCTATCCGCAATCCACATTCCGCACTGCAATCAAGAGAACCGGACATCTTTGCCGGGATCCATCTCGAAATCCAGATTGAGTGAATCGGCCGTGTTCGGCTTGATGATTTCCTCCATGAATTTCACGAAAATCGGGTCCTCCCGGAAGATGGCGAACTTGTCCATCGATTCGAAATCGATCGCGATGAAGAATGGCCACTGCAATTCCGGGTCGACACGTTTGCCGCATTTGATGTTGAGGACTTCCGGGATTTTCAAGAGTTGCATTCGCGTGTTCATCATCATCTCCTCGACGCGAGCGGGAGTGACCTCAGGCTTGAGCTTGTAAAGGACGATGTGGTGAATCATTGGAAGCTTAAGCTATTAGGCGCTACCCGCAGACCGCGCAAGGGGAAATGGTCATGCGGGATGCCGCCGATTTAAACTGTAATAAGCTAAGAATATCGATGGACGCTTTAGGCTCAAGTAACGCAAGAATAATGGCGATGGAAGGCGACGCCAAAGAAGACTGATTTCTGGGTTGGAGCCGGGCTCTCGATTGTGACGGTGGTGATTTTCTTCTTTTCGACCCAGGCCACCCAGCAGCACTTCGATTATACGGCGCGCATAGCTTCCGCGTTTTTGGAGAGGCATCTCGGGCTCACAAAACCGCCGCCTTCGTGGCTGAACGAAATGATCCCAGTCAACGGCGTCTACTACTCGGTTTTTCCGTTGGGCGCAGTCATAAGCATGCTGCCGGTCGCAATCCTACAGAAGGCAAAGCTGATTCACGATTTTCCTGGTCGCGCGTGTGGCGGCATTGATCGCCGGAGCTTACGAGTCTGGTTCTTCTTTCGTCTTGTCGGCCGTCGGGCCTGTATCGATTGCGAAGACGCGTTCTGCTTTCGTTGGCCTTGATTTTTGGAACATGGACCTGGTGCAACCTTGGATTTGCCGGTTCGTGGCAGCTCGCGCTCGGTTTGGCCCTTCTCGGAGAGATCGCAGCGTTGTATTTTATTCTCGTCGATTTTCGTCCGCTTGCCGCGGGAGCGTTTTTTGCGCCTGGCGATTGGAAACCGGACCGAGATCGGGGTTTGCCTTCCGATCTTCATCTATTTGTTGTGCCGGCAAATCGCCCCAGACGCGAACGACTGGAAAAGGATCGTGAACAGGTCCGCCAAAAACCGTGCGCCCGCTCGTCGTATTTTTTGATTGTTCCCGGTCTGCTTGGGGTTTTGACAGCGATATATAACTACGCGCGATTCGATTCGCCATTTGATTTCGGCTATGCTCGGATTCCGCGTCTGTTGCAGGAACCGTGGTATCAACACGGATTGTTTTCGCTGCATGCGATTCCCTGGAATGCTTACAAAATGTTGGGCGAAGGATTCGGCGATCTTCCCGACTTCCCTTTCATTCATCCATATGCGTTTGGTTGCTCGATTTTTCTCGCGAGTCCTTTCTTCTTTCTGTTATTTCGCGAAGGCGGACCGCACAAAATCGCGGCCTGGATTGCGATCGGGCTGTTGACCGATCTTGTGGATGCATGGCAATCCGGGCGGGTGGCAATTTTCGTATCGTTACGCGATGGTGATGTTGCCTTGGATGTTTCTGTTGTTGCTCGGCAACGGTCCGGCGAAGACTTTCGGTAATTGAGCTGTCGCTATTTGTTGTCTCGGTCGCGATCAATGCGGTCGCGATGTATCAATTTCTCTGGACGACCCAGATTCATCCCTAAGGTTTCGCTGCCGATTACGGTTTTCCACGCGTCTCGAGTCTGTTGCGGCACATTTTGATCCAAATCGACGAGCCAGGAGATGGTCGCCATGGAATTAAGCGCGGCCGATAGCAGCACCAGCAATGGAATTAGGTAGCGAAGGCGGAGGACGATATCACCAGCTTTCTTCAAGAAAACCGCGAAGCAGAAAATCAAAAATGGGTAGACCTCCGTGGCATAACGTTGAGCCAGCGCGAAATGCGATTGAATGAGGATGAATTCGATGAAAAAAGCGGCCGCGATATAGCGGGTAAACCAGTCAGAACGGTTTCTCTGAAACAGGCAAACGATTCCGAGGATTGCACCCACGACCAGCCAGCTCGAAGACCAAACAACTGAAAGATAGGTTTCGCTAAACGGCAGGGAATACAATGAGGGTCGGGCAACGGGTGGGCGCTCGGCATGGACAAATGGCGGATAGGAATCAATCCGGGGAAAACGCAGGCTGAAGTAGTCAGCAAATCCGGATGGCACGCGGCTCAGACTGAAGATGCCGTAATTCTGGGCGAACTCCCCGTGAACCGGATTGATGTAATGCGAGTAACTAATCCCGGTCCAGTTGCCGAACCTCGCGTAGCTTAAGAGCAAATAGAAAATCAACGCCGCAGTGACGGGCAAAAGGAGCGCGGCGATACAACTGGTGCGGCCTTTGGTCGGCAATCGAAAGATCAGGACCGGCGCAATCAAAAGGAACGGCAGTCCAAAGGTCGCTCTCGAAAGCAAAGAGGCACCGGCTGAAAACGAAAATCCAAGCAGACACCATGTTAAAGCGCGGCCGGTTGCTGTTTTGGGCGCGGTTCAAAAAAAGAATGGCACGCAAGCGACCATGCGAACCCCCAGATAATCGCTTCGTCGTAGATGGAAAGGTTTCCAAGCAAGAAACAGAAGCGGAGAGCCGAACGCAAATCCCGTTATGCATGCGATCCCGACCCGGCGCCGCCAATCAGGTGCGAGGCTAGACGCGTTCAACGCATCAGTCATCAGCATCGCGAACGAAGCCAGCGCAATCATGCCTGCGCACAGATCCGGACAGGCGCGACCAGTTCCCGCGTTCGGCGGGCCAAAGAAAATTCAGGGGAATCCGCAGGAACGCCGGAAACGGCCCAAAGTACATCCGGGCTTTGCCTTTTACGATCATCGCCTCCGAGGCAATCGCGTCGTCGTCAACGTCGACGTTTCCTCGCAGGAAATGTTCGGCCTGGGAATCGAAGCCGCCCCTAGAACTTCCTTGACGAAGATTTGTCGGAAACCGGTCGTCGCGAATGGGCCAGATCAGAACGCTACAAGGCGAGCGTATGGCCAAAGCCAGGGGCCGAGCCTGCGATGTCGATCTTAGAGCTCGATGCGACTACTTCCGAAAATCGAGCGCGCCTTTTTTTAGCGCGTAGACGTAACCCACCATCAGGATCGTGATGAAGCTCAACATGCTCCAGAAAATGGCGCTGCTGTGCGCGATCGATTCCTTATATACCACCGCCCACGGATACATAAACACGATCTCGAGGTCGAAGAGGATAAACAGCATCGCCACGAGATAAAACTTCACGCTAAAGCGCGGCTGGGCCTCTCCCTGCGGGATCATGCCGCACTCGTAGGCAGTATCCTTCGTCGGGGTTCGTTCGCGTAGCGGTCTTTCCGAGCAGGGCGCTGACGAGCAACGCCGACACCGCGAAACCAATAGCCACGATGATCTGCAGGAAAACCGGCAGATATTCTTGAAACATTAGCGGCTTCGGATGCTACGGCCGGACCGGTTATTTTACCGCGGCCAGGCGATTAGTCGGGATGTGCCCGTTTTGCGGCGCAATGGCCTTGGCCAACGAAGAGGGAAGTCCTTTGTATTTCTTGCCGTTTTTCTTCACCGCACCACGTGCGACCAGGTTCTGCAATTTTTCGTAAGCCCGCAGACGGAGCATTTCCTCGCCTCCGCTGGCGGCATTTCGCGCGCGGAGATTCTCGTGCACAATATCAAAGAGTTCCTTAAACTCGTAGGAGGCACGACGAGACAGCACCGCTACGAGTTCTTCGGTAACCAGATCAGGAACTCGACGAGAAAATGCGTTTTTCTTGAGAATAGCCATAGGGCCGAAATAGTAGCACGATTTGGCCAAACTAACAGCACAATTGTAACGCTGTTTGCCACCCAGGGGTCGCCCTAGGTAAATAGAGTCGAAATGGCGCACTTGAGGGACACTCTTGCATGCCTATCGCCGGTCTAATGTTGCCGGGCTTCGTCCCAAAGAATTGCCGGTAGACCAAGGCCAATTGCGGCCTCGCCCAAAGTTAGCGGACCGATCGACTCCGTGACATAACCGTCGCGCTCAAAGTGCTGCGAGGAAACGATCGGGCTCAGATGTTTGATCACGATTTCGGGGGGTGGAAGCTTCCCAACATCCACATAATCCGAAATCGCCGGCATGAAGGCAGCACTCATCAACAGCATCGGCCGTAAGGCCGCGTCCAAGCGCCCGTAAAGCAATCCGGTGTCGAGGTAAACGAACGCTCCCGTCGGCGCCGCCACTGCATGCGACGCCGCCTTGTATGTCGGCGAATTTGAAAGGTCGGACGACGACGATTGACCGGCGCGATTTATCGCCGATTCAACCGAAATGGAATCGAGGCCGACGATTAATACCCGGTTCGATAAGGCCAGAGTCGGCGTGATGGCAAACAGGGCCGCCGGTGTTTGCATGGAAAAATAAACGGTGCCGTCCTTCTCGGTTTTTGTCCATTTGGCGTCTTCATCGATCGCATTTATTAGCACATTAACGATCTTCGTCGCTCGCGCCGGATCCTTGACGGGTAATGCGGAGATAATTGACGGCCAACGCGCGCTCTGCGACCAATCGGCCAGCGTTCCCGATTCCAAGTCGAAAGCCGCTTTCCAGTCATCGACGGTCACGCCCGCCCGACGTGCGGCGTCGAAAACCTTTTGCAGCCAACTCCCGACCGGCAAGCCAGCTTGATTGATCGCAGCCAGCCGGTCGGGATTCAGTAGTGTGGCCATATACAGGAATGTGTCCGGTGTGCCGAACCTGAGTGATTTGCGATTGAGCTCTTCGCCCGACTGCGCAGTCGGCATCCCGACAAACAACATGTCGCGCATCTTTCCGTTATCGAATCGTGTTGCCGCGCAAATGCCGCGAATTTGTTGAAGAATGTCGGTTTGATCACTGGACGCGCCGATCGCACTACCCAGCGACGCAAGCTTGCCGGATAATCCTTTCGGTTGAAGGTAGAAAAGCAACGCATAGCTCGATGGCATGTGCGCCATTGCCCCATGAAATTCGTCACTCGCCTCGAGGGTTGATTGTGCGTCTTTGTCGCGTCCGTCCGCGCGATCCAAAACTGCCTTCAACTCTGCGAGATCGTTTGAAACAAAAAACCATTGCCGGTCATACACCGTTGCGATTTGGTTCGGCGCCGCGCCCACGATGTCAATTTGGTGCTGCTGGTAATCGATGCTTTCACGCGCGGACGCATCGTGCACGATCTGCGACCGCCATTGGGCGATGACTTCCTCGGCCGCGGATTGACGTCCGTGAAATCGAAAGCCACCGGTTAGATGCGGCTCATTATTTTCAATCGAAGTCATCGCGAGAAACGCGTCCTCCGGATCGAGCTTCTGGAGTTTCTCGACGGTGTCGGCTGCAGTGTCGCGCTGAGAGACCTTGGAAAGTGGTTTCTTTAGAAAATCCTGGACGGCTGGTTCCTGATAAAGCTGGCAAATGTCTGTTCCAAGCCACTCTTTGCGGGTTCGATTGAAATCGGGCAGGTGCGCAAGGGCAATTGTCGTGCGAGGAAGAAGGGCGGTGACGGCCGCGTGCGGCGTGCTTTTCGGCTGGCGCACGATATAAACAACTCCGCCCGCCGCGAAGGCAGCGAGGAGAATGAGCAAACCTAGACGGCGCATGAGTTCGGGACTGTAGAGGGCGCGATCAATAGCGGCAAATGCCGACTCGAATTAGGATGCTAGGCGCGTGGATGAAATTGCCGATGGACGGCTTTCAGTCGCTGTTGATCGACGTGTGTGTAAACCTGGGTCGTCGAAATATCGGCATGGCCGAGCATCTCCTGAATGATGCGAAGGTCTGCGCCGTTGCTGAGCAGGTGCGTCGCGAAACTGTGGCGCAACAAATGCGGATAGATGTTCTTCTCCAGACCGGCGTGTCGCGCTTTTTCTTTCACGATTTGCCAGATTCGTGTAGTCGTTAACTTCGTTCCGCGCTCCGACAGAAAAATTTCATTTCCGGTGCGGCGCTTCACCAGTTTCGGCCGCTCGGTCGACAAATAGATTGCCAGCGCTTCACACGCCTTGCGGCCCACCGGCACCATTCGGGTTTTGTTACCTTTACCGATCACACGGATGACTCCCTCTTCAGGGTGAAAATTTTCCAAGCGCGCATTGGCCAGCTCCGAAATGCGCAATCCGCTCGCGTAAAGCAATTCCATCATCGCACAGTCGCGCAGGCCGTGCGGCGCTTTTGTGTCGATGCTGTTTAGCAGGTGCTCGACCTGAAGCTCGTTGAGCGTTTCCGGCAAATATCGTTCGATCCGCGGCAGAGTCAGGGCCTCGGTCGGGTCGGTTTTGAGCTCGCCTTTGCCGGCCAAAAACCGAAAGAAGATCTTTAGCGCGACCACGATCAATTTGATCGACGCCGCAGACAGGCCGGCACGTTTTCTTTCCGCGAGATACTCAGAAATCATCGACAACGTCACGTCACGCAGGTTGTCGACTTTACGAACGCGTGCCGCCCACACGGTGAACTCGTTCAGCGAGCGCTGCGTTGAAAGTTGGTAATTGTCCGATAGTCCGCGCTCGACCGCCAGGTAGCGGATGAACGACTCGATCGCGGCTTCCACGGAGCGCAACATCAAACAGCGAACTGCAAACATCAAGGCCCCGGATGATCTCGGATCCCAGGGACAAACGCGTCACGATTGACAATCCAAGACCAAATGTTCGATCATTGATCAGGATGAGCCTTGACCTGAATACGATCCTCAAGGATTGGCCCCACGAAAACCGCGCCATCAAGGTGCGCAAGATCCTTGGACTGGACGGACGGCATAAATTACAGCTTCGGATCGACCTCGGTGTGCTCCAGATGGAACTCAGTGGCCGTCCCGACGGGATGCGTCCGCATGGTTGCGAATCACTCCTGACCTATCATCAACTGCGGGCCGCGCGCGCCGAAGCTCGTGGCGACAGTTACCAGCTCACGCCCGAGCAATGCGCCGAACTCCAACAGGAAGGAATCCAGTATTATCACCGTTACTTGAGCTTGTTTCAGATTAATGACTTCCACGGCGTCGTGCGCGACACGCAACGCAACCTAGACCTCTTCGATTTTGTTGATGCGCACACCGAACGGGATGAACTCTCGTGGACATTGCAGCAATTTCGTCCCTACGTGCTAATGATGAACACGCGCGCCAAGGCCTCTATTTTTCTCGGTCAGGGAAAATTTTACGATGCGATTGCCGAGATCCAAGGCGGCCGAGAAGCAATCGCGGAGTTTTTCCAAAAATCAAGCTTTCCGGAGCTGGCTGCGAAAAGTTCGGAAATCCACTTCCTGGACGATTGGTTGAAAGAAGTCACTGCTAAACGTCCGCGCACCAAACTCGAGATTATGGAGCGGGAAATGGAATCAGCCGTGGCGAACGAACTCTACGAACGCGCGGCCGAAATTCGCGACACCATCAATAAGCTAAAAGCCGATAGCGTTGTGAGCTGACACGTGCCGGGCAGGGTTGATAGCAGGTCGATTCTACCAGCCAGTAAAATCGAGACGTGAGCCATATCGGCGGTCCAGCCGGCAAACCTAAGGCTCCGTCTCGCTTTTGGCTTGTGACCTGGCGCTCCGGCGTTTCAAATTACTGGCATGAAATTTTTCCCCGCCATCGCCGCGCTTTTTGCCGTCGCGTTACTGTTTCCCTCGAAGACTTTCGCTGCCGGAAAATCGAAAAAGGGCACGCCGATGCCGTCGCCTGACACGAGCGACCACATTACAGCGATCCATCTCACCTCGATCACGATCAACATTTTCGCCACCCACTTGGCGAAAGAATACAGGGTCACGCCGGCAACCAACATCACGGTGAACGGCCGCCCGGCGCAATTAGATGGCCTCTCGACCGGCATGAGCGTAATCGTCACGCCCTCGCCAGACGGTTTCACTGCCGCGAACATCCAGGCGAGGACCCCGCCGCGGTAACGCGGTATTGCTACTCGAAAACTTCTTCGAGCTGCTGATCGATTACTTCGCCGGTGAATCGATCAATCGCGATGTGCAGCCAATATCTCCTTTCAGCTTGGACAACGAATTGCGCAGCGTTAGACGCTGCCGGTGGATACCGACCGGACTGTGCGATTACATCAATCAGTAAAACCCAAGTGCGTGTTTGAGTGACTTCTGCAAGTGCTCGAGCGACCGTTTCCTGCTCCTCCTCGCTTGGTCCTATCAGGTCGGCAGCGGCAGCCGCGAGACGAGTAATGTCGGCCCGACTGATTGCCGGATGTGATGCTGTTCCCTTCGAGGAATCCCATACGATTTTGGACGCAACTGCTTTGGCGGCGTCTGGACTAAGCCCAGTCGAACCGTTCTCAGTTGCAAATGCGCCTCTAACAATCGATGCGAGCACGTCTGTATTCCGGGTGTTGAGATTGACGACGCCGGAGCGGACGCTCGCTACGTTGTAGGAAAATAGGTCGAGCAAAGGTGCATCTGCGCTTGCTTCGGAGCGAAAATCCAGGGTGGAAGACGAATTTCGGTAGGCATAACCCAGCTCTCCAACGTTGCGAAACGCACGTTTCAAAATCACAGGATTAGGAGGTAACAGCGGCGCCTCCGGATCATTTGGAGGGATTTGATCAACTCCATACGCCTTCGCCAGGCTGGAGCCACCGGCGTACTCAATCCAGGTAGTATTTGTGTCACTATCCCGTTGATCAATTAGTGACGCTCCGATCGAAAGAATCTCACCAATACTCGCTGTTGGCAGCGCGTAATTCAGTAAGGAAAACAAGTCCGGATCTTGATTAGTGCCGCTGAGAGACGGAATAGTCGAGCGCAACGTGGACCCTGATGTCCCGACGTATTGCCAATGCTCGGCCGCTGGAGGCGTTCCCGAGCTCGCCGGGACATACAGCAAGCCAAAATATTTTTGAATCAAAGCCGTGTTCCCATTGGTTGGCGGCGTCGTTGCGAAAAGATCAAACCGACTTAGGGGGAATCTAGCAGCCAACTTGGTGCCGGCATCGCTCCACGTCGGCTTGTTTGCTTCACGCGAAAAGCTGCCGAGTGACTGCATCGCGCTTTGTTGGGCTTGCAGCGTTCTTCGCAATTCGAGTAATTCATTACGATTGATAATCGCTTGGTCAGTGCGTGGATTGGTTTTGCCGTAATTCGAGGGTGTCGCGACGACTCCGAAATCGCGCGTCCGGTCCTGGCCCGTCGCTACGCTTGATTCAAGAAAGTATTGAACGAACTGCAACGGGTTCGTCGGGAATGTAAAGGCGGCATAGTCGCCTGTCGGACTGGCGTTATAAAAGTTTCTCCAGCCAACAATGTTGTCGATGGCGTTACTCGACAGCCCAACCGTCGTCAGATCGCTAAAACAAAGGACACCTTTTCGTCCAATGGTCTTGAGGTAGATAGGATCCGTAGAGTTCGTAGAAGGGAAGCCCGCTACATTTAAATCCAAGAGCCCGCCTTCGTCGTACACAGCATATGAATAACGACCGAAGGTCTCAGAAGATGCCGATGCGAGAACTTCAGGTCCGTTCTCCGTTACGTACACCCAATCAGGGGCAACAAAATCGGAAATCGGAGTCGTGTCTGCAGTGGTGCTGTTCGGATTTAATCTTGGAATCAAATAGTGCTTGTTCCATCTCGCGGGCGTGATGGAGCGTCCGTTCAAGGACGTGTCAGTGGCTGAGTTGACGGCTGATGCTCGGCTGGCTACGCCGGGGGAAGAGATAGTGTCGCTACGGACACTTCGTCGAATGAGATTTGGCACGCTTGAAAAACTTCCGCTTCGCATCGGCACGATGTTAAAGTCACTTTTCAGCGTGTAGGGGGATGACCCGCTCGAACCATTGATGATCTCCTGTTTGAAATCGCCCACGACAACGTCGAGCCCACTCCTGGCAAGGGTGTCTGCTACCAGGTTATCTGCACTATTGCTCGCGAGTTGACGGTCACTCGTGGTACGGGCGAAGTATGCAAGCACGAGTCCGCACAACAGAACCAAGAATGCCAGGACGAAGAGTAAAACTGCGCTTGTAGATTTCTTTCTTGTCGCGTTTTTCATTGAAGCGTTGGCGCCAGGTAGAAACAGCGCTCATAAACGCGCACGCCGGAGAGCGCGGCCTTCGGCATCGACCTGACAGCTGGATTGGCGGGTGTGTCGATAACCGACTGCCATTGATTAAGCAGCCAGCCGGCTCCATGACCGGTGCCGGCTGAGTAGTCGACCAGTGTTCCGGCAATGGTCGCCACGTCGGAATTAGTGAGCAAGACGTGACTTTTTGAGTCTATCGTCGCAACATCGACAACGACTGCGACAATGTCTCGCATTCCGCTAACGTCGCTATGTCCGATTGACGGATCCCACGGAACCCCCGACAGCGCGCCGCTGGTCAGCAAATAATAATACTCGAACCGAAAAACTTGTGGCCCTGCTATCTCATGTTTTGAATCCGTAGTCGCGCTGCTGGTGACGGTCGTGGACCAGACCGACGAGATTGTGATCGGTGCAAAAACAATCGGACCATCAGTTATAGTTGGAGATGAGCCGTTGTTTGCCGACGAATCACCATTCATTAACAGGCCACGCGCCATTCGTTGCAGACGCGTATAGACAGCCGCGTTTGCGACTGCGGTGCTTGAATTGACCTTGTATGAGACCAGGGAAAACGGACTCGGAGAGCCGGTTGATGGATAGTCTCCCGGGACCATCGTGAAAAACGCAATGCGGTCGTTGATTGTGCTTAGGGTAGTGCCGGTCATCGCGCCGCCGGCGGTGGTACCCTTACCATAGAAGTCGACATCGGATCGCTTAACCATCTGGGCAAAATCGATCGCCATGCGATCGAACAGTTGTCTGACTTGTCCGTCGGATTCGATGTGCTTCGTCGCGATATTTGTGAGGGTAGATGCGCTGCCAATCAAATGGCTTACAAACAAAATGACGACCGTAAGGACCGCGACTGCCACTAACAGTTCTGTCAGGGTAAACGCATTGGTTCGTTTTCGGATCATGCGGAGAATTAGTGGCGATCAAATGCCGCAAACATCTCCACTGTGCCGTTAGTATTCGCTTGCGCCGCCGTTGCCGGCCAACTCGCTTTCAGATCGGCGAAGACAGCGGCATTCGAACCGGCTGTGTTCATTGGGAAATTGATCGTAACCCGGTACCTCGAATTCGCATTGAGGGTTGCTGCGAACTTGCTTTCGTTTTCGAAATATAGAGTTCTTGGCGACCCGAATGTGACGCCGAATTGGTTAGATGTTTTTCCCGCTCTGGGGGTCGCCCGCATGTCCGCGATGACTGCGGATAAAATATTTGCCGCGATGGTTTGCGAGCTCGCATTTTGATTTGTTCTTAGGCCAATTGGCAGCAATCCCAAGATTGTAACCAAACAAAGCGCGGCGACGCCGAGCGCTAGAGTCACTTCGACCAGAGAAAAGCCCCGCAAGCTGCGGCTCATGGCTGATAGACTCTAATATTGCCGCCTAATCCGGTGACCTGAATGGCGCAGTCTTTGTTGTCGTCGAGAACGGCCCCTCGAACCGACTGCAACCCGATTTCGAGGAAAGCACGGATTGTATAGTTGTTATTATTTACCCGCGCTTCACCTCGCGGACTGAATTCGATCATCTTGACGAATGTGTATTGCGCCGCGGTAGAAGAGTCGCCCACCGGATATTGAAAGGGCCGCAGTGAATCCGGCGGACTGGTGTCGCCGATTTTGGCGTTGTCAGGAAAATTACCGGGAATTGGAGGGCGAGTAGAAAACTTGTCAGCTTCTCCGGCCCCAGTTCCGTTAGCGAATGTGCGAAGGTGCACGTTATCGAGCCGAATGAGCCTCGTGACTTGTGTCAGTCTGGTCGGCTCCATCGTTGCACTTGGGTTACTTACGGGCTGTTGGTAGACGATTGTCCCGTCTGTAGATGCGACAGTAGAAACTACAACTCTGCCCGCCCCTGCCGTTGCCGGATTGGTTGGGTAAGTGGCGCCATTTTCTTCGAAGAATCCAACCCAGGTGTAGGTACTGTTTATGATGGAATAGGTTCGCGCCTGCTCCAATACGCTCTTAATCGTGTACGCTGCATTCGTAATCTCCGTCGCGGTTTTTATACTCGTGAACGCCGGTACCAAAAGACCATCAGGATTGCGATGATTGCGACGACGACAAGAGACTCCAAGAGTGTGAAGCCACGCTCTTGAGAAATCAGACAACGCCGCGTGGCGAACGCCGAGTGTTCCAGGGCGAACGTGGAAATGCCAACGTGATGAGTGCCAGCGAGGGGGGAAAGCACGCGCTTGAAAATAGTGAGCTAAGAGCAAAATGTGAATCTCAATTTGCATGCGGACGCGTGTTCAAGCGGCCCCTTCAAATCATCTAAGGTTCAGTTTCACAAAGGTTTAACAAGCGTCACAAATTCGCAATTTTAAGAGGGAAATTCCCCACCGCAGCGGATAGGGGCATGCTTCTAGCTTTTAGAGTCTGACGTGCTGGAACACGCCCTATCTGCCGAGGAGCACAACCAAATCCTCCAAACGATTGAGATGTTTGAGGCGATCACTCAAACACAACCGGAGGATTATCAATCGCTAGAGATCCTCAAGGAAGCCTACACGAAAATCGGCCGGCACGACGAGGCGCTCAAGGTCTCTCGCAAGCTTGCCGAGTCGTATTTCGGTTCCGGATCGTACACCCCGGCGCTGCATGAATGCGAAATGATCCTCACCCGGCAGCCGAACTCGCCCGAAATCTTGGCAATGCTAGGCGAGATCGAGCAAAGGTTGCAGGCATCCGGCCAGGCGATTGTCGAAAAATCAAAAGCTGCGGGCGGTCTCGTGAACGGTCCGTTCACGAAGGTCGACGGGTCGCTGGTTGCACCGAACATCGAGGGCTCGTTAATCGACGTCGATCCCTCGCGCGGTAAAAGTCTGGGCCGAATCACGAATTTGCACGAACGCGGCGACGATCATCTCGCGAAATTCTTGGTCGTGCAGCAACTGTTCCCGGAAGAGCAGGTGAACGGCGCGCTCGAAACAACAAAGGAAGCGAACAAGGATTTGCACGGCCAGGCGATGGCGATCTCGATGCTGGAAGAGCTTGACGAAAGGGAAACCGCAGCAGCTCGAGGCGGTGCTCTCGGCGTTGATCGACCGGACGAAGTTCGCATTCGTTCCACTCGAATATTACGACACTGACCGGCAAATCGCGCCGATGTTGCCGGAATATCTGACGCTCGGGCGTTTATTTGTTCCCTTCGATCTTGTCAGCCGCACGATCATGGTGGCGTGCTGCAATCCGTTTGATGCGGCGGGCCGGGACGCAGTTCAGCAGTCTGTCGATTACACCGTGTCCTGGTATTTGGCGCGGCCATCGGCAATCGCGCAAGCATTGCGCGCGATTTATCGGCTCGAAGCCAAAGCCTAAAGATCCATGAGAAGCAAATCTTTCGCCGAACGGATCGCGGACGTGTTGATCGAGGACGGCCTCCTTCTTCCGAACCAACTCGAGGAAGCCGTAGGCATCCAAAAATCCGAAGGTGGCCGGTTGCTCAAGATTTTGACGGACCGGCAATTCGTGACCGAGCAGGACATGGTGTTCAGCATCGGGCGTTGCCTGAACACGCCGCCGGTGAATCTGTCACGACTGCGCGTGCCCGAAGATGTGATGTCAATCGTGCCGCGCGAAATGGCCAAAGCGAACAAGCTGGTGCCGATCGCGCGCCTGGACGGGAAACTTTTCGTGGCGATGGCCGACCCGACGAACGTGCTCGCGGTCGACGATCTGAAGCGACGCGTGCAGCTCGAGATCGTTCCGATGATCGCGACCGAGCGCTCGGTGATCGACACGCTCGCGCGGCGTCCACGGCCCGGGCAACATGAGCCAGGTGTTGCGGCAGGTTTCGGAAGAAGCGACGCAAGGCGCCGAATCAGTGGAAGTGCAGACGTGCGAAACGCGAAGAGATCGATCTCGATCGGCTCGCGCACGACAGCGAGGACGCGCCGGTCATCAAGATCGTCAACTTGATTCTCGCGCAGGCGGTCAAGGAAAAGGCGTCGGACATTCACATCGAGCCATTTCAAAACACGCTCAAGCTGCGCTACCGCATCGATGGCGAACTGATTCCGGCGGAGTCGCCGCCGAAAGCGCTGCAGCTCGCGATCACTTCGCGCATCAAGATTCTGGCGGGACTGAACATCGCCGAGCGGCGCATTCCGCAGGATGGCCGCTTCCGCATTCGCGTTCTCGGCAAGGAAATCGACTTGCGTATTTCGATTCTGCCGACGGCGCACGGCGAAAAGATCGTCATTCGTATTCTCGATAAGAGCTGCGCTGAGCGGAAGCATCGACCAAATGGGAATGGACGACGACACCCTGGGCAAGTTCAAGAAGGCGATCGATGCGCCGCACGGAATGATTTTGGTCACCGGCCCGACCGGCTCGGGTAAAACGACAACGCTGTATTCGGTCCTGCACGAGTTAAACAGCCCGCAATACAACATCGTTACCGTCGAAGACCCGATCGAGTACGAGTTGGCGGGAATCAATCAGGTCGCGGTCCGTTCGGACATCGGCCTCGATTTCGCCTCGGCGTTGCGTTCGATCCTGCGTCAGGACCCGGACATCGTGATGGTCGGTGAAATTCGCGACAACGAAACCGCTGACATTGCGGTCAAAGCGGCGTTGACCGGTCACCAGGTGCTGAGCACGCTGCACACAAACGACGCCGCCGGCGCGATCACCCGTCTGGACGATATGGGCATCGAACCGTTTTTGATTTCGAGCTCGATCCTGATGACGTGTGCGCAACGGCTGGTGCGCCGGATCTGCACGAATTGCAAAGAGCCATTCGTTCCTGAAGCCGGAAATCCTTCAAAAACTCAACCTGTCTGAAAACAAGGAAGCAGCCTTCTATCACGGCACGGGCTGCGATCGTTGCAAAGGCCGCGGTTATCTCGGACGTGCGGCGTTGATCGAGGCGCTTCCGGTCAGCGAAGCCATCCGTCGGCTGATCATCAAGCGCGCTTCGGCGGCAGTGATCAAGAACCAGGCCATGACCGAAGGGATGAAAACCTTGCGCGGGATTGGAATCGAGAAGGCGCTCGAAGGCGTGACTACGCTTGAAGAGATTTGGCGAGTAACAGCGGAGGACTGACGCAATGACAATTCCATTTCTCGATCTTTTCAAAAAGTTAACCGGTCGCTCAACGGCGCGGGCAGCCGCAGCGTCGCCGGTTGCTGCGGTGATTCGCCCAAAAAGGCCGGACAGCGAGCGGTTGAGCAAGACGGTGCTCCCAAATGCGGCGCGTTCGTTTTCGAATCCGGATCCGTTTCGTTCGGCGGCCGTGACCGCGGCGGTTCCGCGAGCCAACGTCCCGTTGGAAATTAGCGCGACTAAAATTACTACTTCGGCAACTCGATCGCGCTCGACTCAATTACCACCAGCGCTGGCCCGTGCGCTGGAACCAAAATTGGAGCGCACGATTTCGTTTAAGGTGGCAGATCTAATTGACGCCGTGCCGGCGGGTTTTATTAAGCCGGTGGAAATCCTCGACCTGAACGCGGTCGTTTCGCTGAAAGCGTCGGAAATAGAGAAGGGGATGCCGGACAAGCAGCCGATGATTTCCCTGCCGAGCCTTTACCAACAGGCCCCTGAAATTTTCTTGCGCACCGTGCGACCAGATGATGACACCCGGGTGGCTCTGCCTTACGAAAAGGTTCTGGAGCAATTCCAAAGCGCGCAGGTGCGTTCCGACCAAATCCGCGATCCAGCGGTCCCGCAACTTAAAACGCCAATTCTCACGGCCACGCTCCGGGATTCAGAGCGGTTTGGAACGAAGATCGAGCCGATCGAAACATCCCTGCTGCCGGCGGTTCCGGTGAAACAAGCGTCGGCAGAATCGATTGCCGAGGCCGAACCGGATGCCACTCCGGTGCAGTCTCAAACTCCGACGGAAACGCCAGCGTCCGGCCGTCGCGTGATTTCGCTTCATTCACCGGAGCTAGAACCAAAGAGCAAGGCTCCCGAGCCGCCTTTGAGCGGAACGGAGTTTAAGATTCCCTTTGAACTTTCGCCGAATGGAACGGGTGCGTTCGCTCCCGAGAGAGTTCCAGCCTCTAGCGGGCCGCCCGTTCCAACTCCTTTACCGTTCACGCCAGAGCTGTCGAAAATCTCGCTCAAACTCGCGGTCGACGAACCCACAGTCCCCACGTCTCCGGCAAAAGATGTAGTCGGGGAAACTGCACCGTCACCGGCAAAGACGACCGGTCAAGAAAACTGGAACACCGCCACCGAGAACGAAATTGAAGGTGGAAGAGATCGCGTCGCCAGCTGCTTTGGCGAAACCGGCAATGGAAACATCGGTAGCGCCGAAATCGCAACCGAAAGAAATTTCTACGCAGACGGCGAAAACGACAACAGCTCACGACCCTGTAAAGCCGTTGCCCGCAAAGCAAACCGCCCAAGCCCCCACACCCACGCAACCCTTGGTTCCGCAACCGAAAACGGAGGCGTCAACGATTTCGCTTTCACTCAAAGTGGTTTTGCAAAATCTACCGGCTTTCCAATTGAACGGAGACGTGGGCGCCGTTTCAGGCGAAGTGCGAATCGCATTTCCTCTGGCTTTAATTGAGCCGCAACTGGCGAGCGGGCGCGTTTCAATCGCGCCAGATCTTTTTCAAGCGGCGCTGCCGGCGGAACATCGAGCCTTGTTTCAGATTGATGTGCACAAGACATCGGTGGCGTTGCCGCTGGAAGAGGTGCTGAAGAATCTTCCCGCGACCGTCTTGAAACTTCGCGACGATCAGGAAGAGCCCACGCTCAACAAAGATTTTGAGACACCATTCCTGGCCAAAGCGCAGGAAGATGCTCGACGTTTCAGTCCAACGCCTGACGCGGCCGTAGACGTCCTCAAGAAGCCTGAGAAAAAATCGCCTGCCGAACCAGTCGAAGCGAAGTCGCCGGCCGATAAAATCGATCCGAAAAAGATCGTTTCTCAGGCGAACGCGCTCCCGGGTGTAAAGGCATGCGCGATCACGTTTTCAGACGGATTGATTTTCGCCGGAGAGTTGCCCGAGGAAGTCAAAGCAGACGGGTTGTGTGCGATGGCGCCCTCGCTGCTGCAACGGATCACTCAGCATGTGCGCGAAACGAAGCTCGGTCAACTCGTGGCCATGACGTTGTATACAAGCGATTCGGCGGTCAGCTTTTTTGCGCGCGGCGACGTTTGTCTGACTGCGTTGCACGATACCTCGCTTGCTCCCGAGACGCGCACGCATCTGGCCGAGTTCGTTGAAAAACTTTCCAAGACCTACGCACAACCGGAGAAGTCGAATGTCGATCATTAACTACGCCAGCCGCGAGATTCAGTTCAAAATTGTCTACTACGGCCCGGCTTTGTGCGGGAAGACAACGAATCTTAATTACATACATCAGCGGATCAATCCGCTGAATCGCGGAGACCTCGTTTCACTGGCGACTGCGACCGAACGCACACTGTTCTTCGATTTTTTGCCGCTCAACGCGGTGGTAATCAAAGGATTCGTGACCAAGTTTCAGCTGTACACCGTTCCCGGCCAGGTGATTTACAATGCGACCCGTCAGCTCGTCTTGCGCAGTGTCGACGGGATTGTATTCGTCGCCGATTCCCAGTGGGAAAAAATGGAGGAGAATGTCGAGAGCTGGAAAAACCTCTGCGACAACTTCACGCTGCAGAACATGAACATCGACGATACGCCGTGCGTCGTGGAGTACAACAAACGCGACCTGCCGAACATCGCTCCGGTCAATTACATGGAATATGTGTTGAACAATCGGAAGAAACGGCTGCAAAGCTACGAGGTTATTTCCAGCACGGGTCAGAACGTGTTTGCGGCGCTGAACGCTGTCTCGCAGATTCTGCTGCACAAGTTCAGTAAACAAAGTGAAGCGCCGCAGGGCGCGCCGTTGCCGGTGGCAATTCCGGTTGAACCGCCCTCACGAACGCAAAGGCTTCCCGCGTGAACACGATTCCCGTACTAACGATCGAGGACGTCGCTACGCTCGACGGCGTGCTCAGCGATTTTTTGAAGAAGACCGAGGGCGAGTTAACCGTTGTGATCGATCGCGGCGGTAATGTGATTTCGCAATGCGGCGACATGGATGTGATGGACGTGACCGTGATTGCTGCGCTTGCGGCCGGTTCGTTTGCGGCCACGCGCGAGCTCGCCCGGCGCATCGGCGAAGTGGAGTTCAACGCGCTTTATCATCAAGGCAACGGGAGCCACATGTTCATGAATTCGGTTGACGATGAGACCATCATGATCACAGTGTTTGGGTCGCGAACCACGGTCGGGTTGGTTCGTTTCTATTCCGCCACTACTGCGCAGAACGTGGCGGCGGTATTGAAGTCGCTTCGCACCAATGCCCACGGATTTTCCTTCGACTCGACGGACATTTCGGCGCAGCCGCTGTTTGTCGATAATTCTTGAAGTCGGCCACGACGATTGCAGTTTTCGTCTTCCGCCCCCTCTTAATCTGTAGCCTTCGGCTATCCGATAGGGTTCAGGCCGGGGGACCGCAGCGGAGACCGACAAACAGAAAGGGACGGACCTTTCGGTCCGCCCCCTCCCTGCCTACGAGCTTCTCCTAGCTCTTTTTTTGGGAAATCAATGTGCGGATGGTTTTGTGAAACCACTTCGTTGAGCTTGAAGATGGGCAGGAACATCGCGATCACGATGCCGCCGACGATCACGCCCAGGAAGACGATAAGCATTGGCTCGATCAACGATGTCAGGGCGTCGAGCATCGCTTCGATTTCTTCGTCCCAGAAATCGGCCATTTTCTCGAGCATGTTGTCGATCTTGCCGGTGGCTTCGCCGGCCGCGACCATGCGCAAAAGCATCGGCGGGAAAATTGCTTTCTTGGACATAGCGACCGAAAGGTTGTCGCCTTTTTCCACGTCTGCGCCAACGGACTTGATGCCTTTCTCGATCACATCGTTACCGGAGGAACCGCCGACAATGTCGATCACTTCAAGAATCGGAACACCGCTGCGAATAAGCTGCGCGAATGTGCGGGCAAAACGAGACATTGCGATCTTGTGAATGAGCGGGCCGAATACCGGCAGTTTCAATTTCCACCGATCCCATAGTTGCTTGCCGCGCGTTGAGCGAAGAAAAGTGCGAACTCCGAAAATCATCGACGCTATTCCCACCACCAGGAAGTACCATTCGCCGCGAACGAAATCGCTGACGTCGATCAGGAACTGGGTAGGCGCGGGAAGTTTGGCGCCGAAATCCTTGAAGATTTCACCAAAAATCGGAACAACACGGACGATGAGGAAGGTAGTAATGAGAAGCGCAATACAGATGACAATGACCGGGTAGGTCATGGCCGACTTGACTTTCTTGCGCAAGCGGGCGCTCGCTTCAAGAAATCCGGCCAGACGCTCCAGAATTTCGGCGAGAAGACCGCCGGTCTCACCGGCTTTGACCATGCTCACGAAAAGGCGGTTGAAAACGCGGGGATGCTTGGCAATGGCTTCATGGAAAGTCTCGCCGCCTTGGACACGAGTGGTCACATCGCTGACCACGTTTCGGAGGTTCCGTTGACGCCTCGGATCCGATTGATCGTAAAGCGCGGTTAATCCTTGGACCAGCGAGATGCCGGCCTCGATCATTGCAGCGAGCTGGCGGGTGAAGAGAACGATGTCGGTCTCTTTGACCGTCCAGGTTTTCTTCTTGGTTTTGCTGGCGCCGGCTTTTTCCTGGAGTGACAGCACCATCAGGCCGCGACTCATCAGACTGGTGACAGCATTATCTTCGTTAAGGGCGTCTTGAATTCCGGAGACGATACGCCCGGAGGCGTCTCTGGCTTGGTAGGCGAAGGTGATCATTTGTTAGAATTACCATAACCACTGAAGCAGCTAGGATGCCACGCCTTGCCTATCCCCCATGTCTCAGCCACTTTACCCTTTAGGACGAGCCTTCTATATCGAACGATGACAGCGCCAAATCGACATCTTTCAGGCGAAGCGACCTCGCTAACCGCGACCGAGCGCTTCCTTCGGTTGATTCGTTTTTCGCATACGATTTTCGCACTGCCTTTCGCGCTTGGCGCCCTTGTCGTGGCGGCAAACGGGATGCCGTCGCTGCGGACCTTGGTTCTGGTAGTTGTCTGCATGGTTTGCGCGCGAACTGCTGCCATGCTTTTCAACCGCTGGGTCGATTGGTCGTTGGATCAACGCAATCCACGCACGGCGTCGCGGCATTTGCTTTTGCCAAGATCCACCATTGCCCTGTTGCTCGTCGTCAGTTCGCTCACGTTTCTAGTCGCGGCCGCTGCCATCAATCGGCTCACGTTTTTGTTGTCGCCGGTGGCGCTTGGAATCGTTTTCTTTTACTCGTTGACGAAGCGTTTCACTTCCACGACCCATTTTTTTCTCGGGGCTGCGCTGGCCATCTCACCGATCGGCGCATGGATTGCGCAACGCGGTGATATCGATCTTCCGCCGTTTGTGTTAGCCGCGGGAATTGTTTGCTGGGTAGCAGGTTTCGACCTCATCTATGCGATTCAGGACTTTGACTTCGACAAACGAGAGGGAATTCAGTCCCTGGTCGTCAGGCTGGGAGTTCCACGTAGTCTAAGGCTCGCGCAATTACTTCATCTAGGGCTGTTCTTTGCGCTGACTGCCTTCGGCCTGGTCGCACGGCTCGGCCTAATCTACTTTTGCGCCATCCCGCTTGTCGCGGCGGCTTTATTTTTCGAGCACCGCAGCGCTCGCTCGCTCGACGTTATCGGGATCAATCGCGCTTTTTTTCAGAGTAACGCGTTTGTCAGTGCCCTTTTTTTGGTGAGCGTCTGTCTGGACCGGTTCGTCTGAAATCCGAACAGCTGGTTACATCGCGTTTAATTGCGCAACCCGTCTCTCATGACGGCCGCCTTCGAATGGCGTTTCCAGCCAAATTCGCACGATCTTAAGTGCCATGTCCTCGGCGATCACGCGCTGTCCGAGTGAAAGGACGTTCGCATCGTTGTGCTGACGCGAGAGCCGCGCGACTTCTTCGTTCCAGCAAAGCGCGCACCGGACGCCGTGAACTTTGTTCGCCGTCATCGCTTCGCCGTTGCCCGATCCGCCGAATACAATGCCACGTTCGCATTCCGCTCGCGCGACTGCTTCAGCGGCCGGTCTGATGAACAGCGGATAATCGACTGGGTCCTCGTTGAAGGTTCCGAAATCCATGACTTCGTGGCCGAGCGAACTGAGAAGCTCCTTCACCTTTTCCTTATAGCGAAAGCCGGCGTGATCTGTGCCGAGCGCAATTTTCATGGTTGTTTGGTAGACCGACGGGCGTGGTTTTGTCGAGATAACATGTCGATCTCAGCCGCTGTGCAGCTTCGCCAGCTGGTTCCAGATCTCCCGCTCGCGCTCCGATATTTTTTTTGAGATCTGAATCTGAGCGACGACATAAAGGTTGCCGCGTTTTCCCGACATTCCCGGCAGCCCGCGTTCGCGCAGGCGAAATCGCTGACCACCTTCCGTGCCGGGAGGGATCTTAAGACGGACCTTCCCTTCCAATGTTGGCACTTGCAATTCGCTTCCGAGCACCGCCTGCCATGGGGCGATTTTCACTTCGTGAATCAAGTCGCTGCCTTCGACCGTAAAATCGGGATGTTTCGCGAGGCGAACACGGAGAAAGAGGTCGCCACTCTTGCCACCACGGGCTCCGGCTTCGCCCTGCCCGGCAAGTCGAATACGCTGTCCTTCGTGAACTCCGCGCGGAATCTTGACCTGATACTTTTCGACCTTGTTCGAACCGGCGCGCCGCAGCGAAACCGCTCTGGTCGAGCCGCGTGACGCTTCCTCGAGCGTAACGAGAATGTCGGCTTCGACGTCCGCTCCGCGTTCCGCGGTCGCTTCGCGTCCACCGAATCCGCCGAACGCCGAACGTCCCCGTCCGCCGCCGAAAAACGCTTCGAAAAAATCGCTGAATCCGGTCCCGCCAAATTCAAATTCAACTCCGCGTCCGCCATCGCCGCCCCACTGATGAAATTCTCCGCCGGGCTGACCGCTCCATTGTGGTGGCGGCTGAAAACCACCTGGTTGGTTCCAATTCGCGCCCAGCTGATCGTATTTCTGTCGCTTCTCCGGGTCGCCCAGGACTTCGTAGGCTTCGTTGATTTGCTTGAACTTTTCTTCAGCCGCTTTTTTATCCTTTGCAACGTCGGGATGATATTTGCGCGCGAGCTTCCGAAACGCGGTCTTGATTTCATCGTCGGTCGCGGTTTTCGAAACACCAAGCGTTTCGTAATAGTCTCTGAATTGAACTGCCATTGCAGTCTGAACCTTGTGCCGCCGGTCAGTTCGCGCAACCTTGTCTAATCATGCACGACATCGGTAAATTTCTGATGATCATCGGCGTGGTTGTGGCGGTGCTCGGGTTCATTTTATGGAGTGGATGGGCGCCGAAATGGCTCGGGCGCTTGCCAGGTGACATTCGGATCGAACGTGAACACGGCGCGTTTTATTTTCCAGTCGTTACGTGCTTCATCATTAGTATCGTATTGAGTTTCCTCTTGTCGATCTTTCGACGCTGATGGCGGTGCTGGGCAAAAAGCGCGCTTTGGGTCGACACGTTGCGCGGCTGCGAAAATGCCGGCTTTGTCCGCGAATGAAATCCACGCCCGTTTCGGGCGGCGCAATTTTCAGCGACGTTATGATCATTGGTCAGGCGCCCGGTCCTCGCGAGCCGACGTTGAAGCGGCCATTCGCGCACACGGCCGGTCAAACGTTGTTTGGGTGGTTCGAGAAATTTTGCGGAATGAATGAATCAGTGGTTCGCTCGAAAATTTATTTTGCGGCGGTCTGCCGATGTTTCCCCGGAAAAGCAGCCGGCGGGACGGACCGTGTTCCCGCGCCGGACGAAATTCGAAACTGCGCACCGTGGATGGACGAGGAGATCGAAATTCTAAAACCGCTCTTGATTATTCCCGTCGGGCGATTGGCGATCTCGCAATTTATCGATTGCACGAAGTTGGAGCAGGTGATTGGCCGAAAGTTCCGGGCGGATCGCGCAGGTTATGGTTTCGATTTGCTTCCGCTGCCGCATCCGTCTGGCGCATCGCCCTGGCACAAGATTGAGCCGGGAAAACAACTTCTAGGGAAGGCGATGCGTAAAATCGCGCGCCACCCCGCCATCAAGCATCTTGCGTCAAGGCCGCAACCGTTATCACATTAAATTCCTTTGCGTTTCTTTGCGCCCTTGGTGGACGTTGTGCGAGAGTTCGTCATGGACGTCTCATCGCGCTCTGACATTCCCGAATCCGATAAGTGGGACTTGTCGCATCTATTCGACGACGTCGACAAGTGGAAGGAGGATCTTCGCTGGGTCGCGCAGACGTATCCGCGCATTAGAGAATGGAAGGGAAAGCTCGGCCAATCCGCGAAGGATCTGGCGGATTGTTTGGAATTTGAAAAATCACTCGATCTCAAAATCGAACGACTTTATCACTTCGCCTCGCTACAACTCGCGGAGGACAGCGCGAACACGGATTATCTCGCGCGGGTCGGGCAGATCCAAAATCTCCTCACTCAAATTGGCGAAGCGTTCGCGTTCGTCGTTCCCGAAATCCAGGCGATCGACGATGAAAGGTTCGTAAAATTCATGGCCGAGCCTGCACTCGCAGATTGGCGAATCAAACTGCATAAGGTGCGCCGTTTGAAACCGCACGTACTTTCCGAGCCGGAGGAACGGATCCTCGCGCTTGGCGCGGCCGCGCTCAACGGGTACGACGACACCTTTTCGCAGCTCACCGACGTCGACATGAAATTTGGCGTAATCCCGGATGAATCGGGGCGAGAAAAACCACTTACTCAAAGTTCATTCAGTTCGTTTTTGGTAAAACGCGATCCCAAATTGCGGGAGCGCGCGTTTCTTCAATTTTACGTCGGAGTTTCAGGACCATCAGTACACCCTGGCCAGCTCGCTCGCTTATTCGGTGAAAGCCGACGTGTTTCGCGCGCGAGCGAGAAATTATTCGTCATCGCTCGAGGCGACGTTATTTCCGGATGACATCCCGATCTCGGTTTATGAAAACCTGGTCAAGTCCGTGCGCGCCAATTTCGCGCCACTCTTTCGTTACTTCGAATTACGACGCCGGGTTTTGAAACTGAAGGAGCTGCACCACTACGACACCTATGTGCCCTTGGTTGCCGAGATTGAGTCGCATATTCCGTTCGATGAAGCTGTAAACAAGGTTGTCGGCTGCGCTCCAACCGCTCGGAAAAGAATACGTCGATGTGTTGAGAGACGGATTACGCGGCCGCTGGTGCGACCGCTACGAAACGAAAGGCAAGCGCAGCGGCGCATTTTCGTCCGGAAGCTATGGGGCCCCGCCGTATATCTTGATGAATTACAAGGAGGACGTGTTTGCGGATCTTTATACCCTTGCGCACGAAGCCGGACACTCGATGCACACCTGGTTCGCCCAAAGATCGCAAGCATTTCAAGATTACGATTACCCAATCTTTCTGGCTGAGGTCGCGTCAACCTTTAACGAAGAGCTTCTGACTCATTATCTGCTCGGGCAGACGCGCGATCCGAAGATGCGCGCCTACATCATCAATCGGCAGATTGACGACATTCGCGGCACGCTCTTTCGGCAAACGATGTTCGCCGAGTTCGAAAAGATCGTTCATGCGATCGAGGAAAGCGGTGACGCGCTCACCCTGGATGTTTTCAAAACCGAATATCATAAACTGCTGGCGGCGTATTTCGCGGAAAACTTTGTCGTCGATCCTCAACTGGATCTGGAGTGTCTGCGCATCCCGCATTTCTACGGAGCGTTCTATGTTTACAAATACGCCACTGGAATATCCGCAGCGGTGGCGCTCGCGGAGAAAGTGTTGCGGGGTGAGTCCGGCGCGGTCGAAGCCTATCTCGGCTTCCTCAAATCCGGCGGCTCGAAGTTTCCGCTGGAAACCCTCCGCGCCGCAGGCATCGACATGACCACCCCTGCGCCCATCGAAAGCACGCTGCGTTTGTTTGAGCGCCGGCTAGGGGAGCTGGAAGAGCTGCTTCTGTAGAGCAAACCGCTACCCCCGATGGGCGATTGAGGTCAATCGCCCTACCGACGTTGGCAAGCTCCCTGCTTAAAGACATGGGTGGACTACGAATGGCGTTTGCGTGCGGCAGCCGGTTATGCCGAACTCGGCATGAACCGCGAGTCCATTGCCGAATTAAACGCCATCGAAGAATTCGAACAAGATCGCCCCGAGGTGCTCCAGCTACGCCTGCATCATTTGATGCGCCAGAAAAAATGGGCGCGCGCTTTGACAGTCAGCCGAAAACTTTGTCGCCTTGCTCCGCAATGCACGGCCGGATTTCTGCATGCCGGCTTTTGTTTGCATGAGCTCGGCAAAACTCTCCAGGCAAAAAACCTTCTGTTGAAGGGACCGGTCGCTTTGCTCCGCGAGCCGATTTATTATTATAATATGGGCTGTTACGACGCCCTGCTTGGCAATCAGAAATCTGCGCAGGTCCATCTTCTCACCAGTTTCAAAATGGACCCGACCTTTCGCGACATCGCAAAAAAGGATCCAGATCTCGAATCGGTTAAGGAATTGATCTGACTTCGGCGGAGGTGGCCGTCCCCGGCTGCTCTTAAAAAGATTGCAGGCGAGACGACTGCCGCCACAGCATTGCCGCCGATGCAATTGGATGCGGATCTTCTCCGAGCGCGACTCGAGCCACTTTTTCGAGAAAATTTTGACAAATTTGGCGAGGTCGGCGCGGCGGTTTCAGTTTGGAAGGACGATAGAGCGGTTGCCGATCTTTATGGAGGATTGAGAGATATGCGCGGCGAACGACCTTGGACTCAAGACACGCTGGTCTTGATTTGGTCGGCAACCAAAGGACTCGGGGCGGCTTGTCTGCTGCACGTCTTGCAGGAACACAAGATCGGCATCGAACGTCGAGTTTCCGAGTTCTGGCAGGAGTTTGGTCAAGCGGGGAAAGAGAGGATTACGTTTGCGCAATTGCTTTCGCATCAGGCCGGACTCGCGGCCTTGGATCGACGCGTCAATATTCTCGATTATGCAGCTGTCATTGGGGCGCTTGAACGACAGGAGCCGAACTGGCCGCCCGGAACTGCACACGGTTATCACGCGCGCACATTTGGGTTCTTGCTCGAGGAGCTTGTTAGGCGAATCGCCACTACGACTGTCGGCGAATATTGGCGAAAAACTTTCGCCGGGCCTCTCGATCTTCATCTCTGGATAGGGTTGCCCGAAAATGAAAATGACCGCGTCGCAACGATGTATGCCGCCAAGGTTGGAAAAGCGCCCAAGGGGCGAAGTCGCCAGCCCGGCGCGGACTTCTACCAGGATTTGGCAAGACCAGACAGCTTCGCAAGAAAGGTCTTCAATTCGCCAAGCGGACTCAACGCAGTCAGCGACATGAACAAGCCAGAGAATCGCGCACGCGCCTTCGTTTCGTTCGGCGGAATCGGGAGCGCGAATTCGCTCGCGAAGTTTTATGCGATGCTGGCGAACGGAGGCCAAGTTAAGGACCGGCAATTCTTTTCAGCAACGACGCTGAATTGGATGAAGACAACTCTCAGTGACGGTATCGACCGGGTATTTCAAATTCCGACAGCCTTTTCCGTCGGATTTATGAAAGACTCACAGGCATCGCCGCGGAAAATATTTGGACCAGCGACTTCTTCATTCGGTCATCCGGGCGCCGGAGGAAGTCATGCATTCGCCGATCCGGAAAATAAGATCAGTTTCGCCTACGTGATGAATCAGATGGAGCAATCAGTGTTACCTAACGAGAAATCACTGCGGGTCGTGGATGCGATTTACCCGTAGCCGACGTGCAAACAGGAACATTTCCATTAATTAACGTAACATTTATGTGTAGCCACTCCGCTCTGACAGTTGGCAACGACCGAAACTTCTTTTCTTCCGGGGTGTTTTAGATGAGAAGGAGCCTTCCATGAAAATGTTTCTGCGATTTGCAGTCGTTTTGTCTTGCACATTCTTCGGTGTCACGCCGTGTCTGCTCGCTCAGTCGGTCAGTATTTCGGCTTCCCCAACCCAAATTACGAACGAGGGGCAGGAATCGACAATTACCCTTACAATTTCGCCTCCGGCTGCGCGGGCTCTGGCGGTGAATTTGGTTGCGACCGGAACTGCCGCCCTCGGGAGCGAATATGTTGTGCTTGGAAATTTTAATAGCAGCCAGCAGGCTGTAGTACCGGCAGGCAACTCAACTGTCACACTTACGTTGCATTCGCTCTTTGGAGGCACCAGCAATATTAAGGAGTCTGCCGTGCTCAACGTGATTGGAGGGCGATTCTATAGTGTTGGTCGTCCGTCGCATGCACAGGTGACGATCCAGAATGTGCCGTAGTTCGATCTAGCTTCCGGATCTGCGAAATTTTGGCTGCGAAATCGGCTATTCGCCGATGAGCGTCAGTGAAATCTTGCGACGGTGTGGATCGCGTCGATGCTCGAATAAAAAGATCCCCTGCCAGGTTCCGAGTTGCATTTTGCCGTCGACGATTGGGATGGTTTCGCTGGTCCGTGTGAGCACCATTCGAATGTGGGACGGCATGTCGTCCGGCCCTTCATCGTCGTGTTCGTAATTCAGATTCTCAGGAACCAGCCTCTCGAAAAATCTTTCCACATCGCGCCGCGCCGCCGGCGCGGCGTTCTCCATCATGGTCAGGCTGCAACTCGTGTGCTGAACGAACACGGTCACAATGCCGTTATCAATCTTTGAGTTCTCGACCTTACTCTGAATATCGTCGGTGATTTCATATGTGCCCTTGCCGTTGGTGCGCACTTCTAGTTGGTCATGATGGACGAGCATAGGATGCTGTAGGGGACGCTATCAGCGTCCCAATCACTAATGGGGAAGCAAACTGCTTCCCCTACAAAATCAATTCAGATATCAATGTGTCCGAACTTTTACGAGTCGCGCGTTGATCTTTCGCGCGAGCGATAACGGTCGTTGCCACGGATTGCGCGAATGACACAGAATTATCCTCCCTGCACAGGAGGCATAATAGCGAGCTCTTCGCCGCCGCCGATTACGTGGTCTCGTTCAACAAAGTCAACACCGACACCTACGAGGATGCTCTTATGATACGCGCGCAACGCTGGCTTGAACTCACAGAGCTTGTCAATCAGCTGAGCCACGGTCGCCCCTTGTGGGACATCGACATCTAAACTGGAAACGCCGACAATGTCGCGCAGCTGAGCATAGAATTGCACGGGAATCTTCATCCGGCTATCCGCACTATCCGTGTAAACCGCGGTTGTTCCTAGTCTCTGAAGTTCTTGAAGTTCGTCGCCACACCGAAATCATGTCCGCGCACGAACTGAATGACAGTCTGAAGCTCGTCTTTCTTCTTTCCCGTCACCCGGATTTGTCGATCTTGCAATTGGCTCTGAACTTTAAAGCTCTGCGACTTGATTGCGTGGATGATTTCCTTGGCCTTCTCGCCTTCAAGCCCTTGTTGGATTTTCAATTCCTGGCGCGCGTGACCGACTGAAGACACGGCGGGCTCCTCCTGTTTCACATTGCGAAGATCGACACCGCGCTTGGAAAGTTTGCCAATCACGATCTCGCGCAACGCGCGCAAATGGTTCGCGTCGTCGGCGGTGAGCACAATCTGGTCTTTTTCATGAACAATCTCAGTTTTGGCATCTCTTAGATCAAAACGCGTGGCGAGTTCTTTGCGCGCCTGGTTGAGCGCATTGTCGATTTCTTGTTTGTCGACCTCAGAGACGATATCGAACGACGGCATGGCAGGAATTTGAGATTTACGGATTGTGTTCGGCGATTCTAATGTTGCCGTCCCGAGTTTCGAACTCAATTTTCGGCTTCTCTGCGCCGTCGACCATCACATCGACATGCTTGGTCGATTCCGCGCGGCGTTGCTGCTTCTCTTCGAAATCATTGGCGATCTTCCCGGTCGCGGTGTTGGCGACGAGATGAAATACGGCGTCCTCTGGCAGGTAGGCGACAGCGTTGCCGTCGTCGACCATAGCGTGAATCGAGAAGTCCTGTTTTTCCCACCATTCGTAAACAAGCCCGGCATTTCCGGTTTGGACTCGGAAATCGAGGTTGCCAAAACAATTGTGGACGAAAAACCGGCCGTTGCCCAATTGCGCGTGTGCCTCCTTGCTTCTCAACTCTTCGATGAGCACTTCGCCATTGCGCAGCTCCAACTTCGAAATCGTTGCCGCCTGCGGGACTACGATGACGAGATCGACGGTGCCGGAGCGGTCTGAAAAACCGGCGTCGGAATCCGGTGGATAGACAACCTCGATAAGGATTGAATTTTGTCGCGTCGTCACCCGCGTGGAAATTGCCTTCAAACGTTCTGGAGTGTAGGCCTTCTTCAGAGTTTCAACCCGAACTTCGCGCACGTCTCCACCGGCCCCGTAAATGGAAATCGAACCGTCGCGATTCGTCACGCTGATGGTTGGGGTATTTGAATCGACGGGATAACGCCGGTCGGACGTCTCCTCCAACGTTGGATCATCCGGTGGTTGGCAACCGCCGAGGCAAAGAACGATCAACGATGCGCAAACGAAACAAGTTGTGGCAGGCCGCATGATTCCGCCGGAGCCTAGCTCAAGCAGCGGGAAGTTGCAGGAAGTGAATGATAGCGCGAGCGCTTTCAACGATTGCGCTAGTCAGAATTGCCGTCATGACCAGAAAGAACGCGGTCTCGGCCAAAAAGTTCCGCCGTGCCTCGCGCTGAAAATAATCGCGGCTGATATTCAGAAATGATCGCGCCGGGTCTCCGGTGGGGCCACCATAATGACGATCAGGCGAGAACGACTGGTAATTGTAATCGATAAGCAGCGTTCGTCGATGCCGCCACTCGGACGAAAATTCGCCATCGCTTCGGCGATTAGTCCTTTCAGCGATCGGTTTCATTTTGGCTTTCCATCTATTTAGACGCCGCCAATCTCGCCCTTTGGCTCAATTTCTCACAGATTCGGATCAAATCCACAAGGTCCGGTCAAACGTCCGGTACTGAATCGCTTCACTGACGTGTTCCGGCAAGATCTCCATTTTGCCGTCCAGGTCGGCGATCGTTCGCGAGACTTTCAGGATTCGATCGTAAGCGCGCGCGCTTAAATTGAGCTCGGTCATTGCGACGCGAATCAATTCCTGGGAATCGGAGCTCAATTTGCAATGCGCTTTGAGATGACGCGTGGTCATGCGCGCGTTGCAGGTGGCTTTTGCATCGCGCGCGAAACGGTCGTGCTGTTTTTGGCGCGCCCGGGCGACTCGCTCGCGAATGGCAACCGAATATTCTTCGACGCGGTCGCTGGAAACATCGCGATATTCCACCGCCGGCACCTCGATGTGCAAATCGATTCGATCGAGCAGGGGACCGGAAATTCTTTGGCGGTAACGTTGAACTTGCACCGGACTGCACCGGCATTCGCGTTTGAGATCGCCAAAATAGCCGCAGGGGCAGGGGTTCATCGCTGCGACCAGCATGAACTCACTCGGAAAAGTTAAACTGCCGGCTGCCCGGGAGATGGTAACTTTCCCATCTTCGAGCGGCTGGCGCATCACTTCCAGGGCCGATCGTTTGAATTCCGGGAGCTCGTCGAGAAACAGGACACCGTTGTGGGCCAGACTAACTTCGCCCGGAGTGGGAAATGTCCCGCCTCCGAGCAGTCCAATATCGCTGATCGTGTGATGCGGCGAGCGAAACGGCCGCGTCGCGACGAACGATTTCTCGCCGTCGAGAAATCCGGCGATGCTGTGAATCTTGGTCGTGTCGATTGCTTCCTCGAGCGACATCGGCGGAATAATGGTCGCAATCCGTTTGGACAACATCGATTTCCCGGAACCAGGCGGGCCAATCATCAGAATGTTGTGACCGCCAGCGACCGCGACCTCGATCGCCCTTTTCACATGGCGCTGGCCTTTCACGTCGGAAAAATCGACGTCGTAAGTTTGGTGGGTTGTGAAAAATCCCGTGAGATCGCCGCGTATTGGAAGAAGCGGAACTTCGCCGCGAAGAAATTGGAACGTCTCGCGGAGATTATGGACACCGTAGATATCGATCTTGCTGACCATCGCCGCTTCGAGCGCATTTGCCGCGGGCACGAACAACGCCTGCTTTCCGCGACGGCGTGCTTCCAAAGCGACTGGAAGCACGCCTTTGGTGGGCCGGACGCTGCCATTCAACGCGAGCTCGCCCACAAAACTAAACTTATCCCACGGTGACGTGTTGAGTTCTTCGCCGACTGCGACCATGCCGAGGGCGATCGGCAGATCGAAGCTTGGTCCCTCTTTCTTAATATCCGCCGGCGCGAGATTTATTGTGGTCCGTTTGCGAGATGCCCGATACCCGCTGTTCGCAATGGCGGTCCAGACCCGGTCCCTGCTCTCTTTCACTGCGACATCCGGCAAGCCGACAATGACCATTACTGGCTTGCCGGCCCCGGCGTTGACCTCGATTTCAACCTCGTAGGCATCAACGCCGTAGACCGCCGCAGAATAAATCTTGGCCAGCATGGGGGGAACCGTTCTTTATTAAGAGTGGCAAAAAGCCGCGGGCCGGGAAAGAGACAAAATCAGGCGAGTTTTGACCGTCAATCCTGTGGACAATCGCGCCTCGGAATCTTTTGAGAAAGTTTGAACAAAGCTGCGCGTATAACTGTCAGTATTCCGAATATTTAACCTTGTTAAGTAGTTTCCCTGATGTTAAGAAATCCGATTAAGGAGCCAGCTACGAACACAAAAGCCGGCAAATGGTCGGTTCAGCCCCCAGTTTCCCATGAAGAGAGGTTATATGGCCGCTGAAGATAGCGATACCGGAATAAAAATTTACCTGCGCGAGATCGGGCAAATCCCGCTCTTGACCCCGCAACAGGAGATTGAGCTCGCCGCCAAGATCAAAAAAGGCGACCGGGAGGCGCGCGCGCTCATGATTCGGTCCAACTTGCGACTTGTGGTCAAGATTGCGCACGATTACGCCAACCTCGGTCTTCCGTTGCTCGACCTGATTTCCGAAGGCAACATCGGTTTGATGAAAGCGGTTGAGCGTTTCGATCCCGCCAAGGGCGGAAAGCTCAGCACTTACGCCGCGTGGTGGATCAAACAATCGATCAAGCGCGCGCTGGCGAACCAGTCGAAGACGATCCGATTGCCGGTTCATCTCGTGGACAAGATTTCCAAGATGCGCCGCGTCTCGCTGCAGATGAGCGAGGAGCTCGGCCGCGAACCGACGGACGACGAGCTCGGCGAAGAAATCGGAATTGCTGCCGGAAAAGTTTCGCAGTTGAAGACGGTTTCGATTCGTCCGGCTTCACTCGACGCGCCGATCAGTGACGACGATTCCACCGAGTTCGGCGAGATTGTCGGCGACGAAGAAGCGCAAACGCCGTTTGAGCTTTTGCGCGACAAGAATCTGCGCAACGAAGTCGGCGGCTTGCTCGATGTGCTCGATGATCGCGAGAAGAAAATCATTTTCCAGCGCTTCGGGCTCGACGGCGGAAAACCGAAGACGCTCGAGGAAGTCGGCAAGAAATTTGGCGTCACGCGCGAGCGCATTCGTCAGCTGCAAAACATTGCGTTGTCGAAGTTGCGCCGCGCTTTGAGCAAAAAGGAAAAGCCCGGTCGACGTCGAGCTGCCGGTCGAAGCCTAAAGCTAAATCGATATCGTATTTTGAAAACGCGCGGAGAAATTCGCGCGTTTTTTATTTTACCGTCCGCAACTGGACGCAATCAACGCGTTCGCCTCGAGCTTGCACGTCGCTGATAACGACGAGGTTGTCGCCTGGTGCGATCAGCTTTTCCTCGCGCAAGTGTTTGGCTGCTGTTTCGATGGTCTGATTGGGATCGTCGCTGAATTCGATTTGTTGCGAGCACACTCCCCAGCAAATCGATAATTGTTGCCGCACTTCTTCGCTCGGAGTGAATGCAAATATAGTGGCGTGCTCAGGGCGGAGGTTGGAGATGTTGCGTGCCATCGTTCCGTGCCGTGTGAAGACGATAAGCTTCGAACGACTCAGGGAATTGGCCAGGACCACTGCTGCGGACACGGTTTTTTGTCGATTATCCTCCAGGATCGCATCCTTGGCGTAACCCGCGCCGCCGCTTCGCTCAATCCGAGTCGCCACCCGGTTCAAGACCTCAACACATTCAACTGGATAACGGCCAATACTGGTTTCGCCGCTCAACATGATCGCGTCCGCTTGCTCGAATACGGCGTTGGCGACATCGGTGATTTCAGCCCGCGTCGGCACGCGATTGTTGATCATCGATTCCAGCATGTGCGTCGCCACTACCACCGGTTTGCCGAGCCGAATGCAACTCTTGACGATTCGCCGTTGAATGATTGGCAATTCCTCCATCGGCACTTCGATCCCGAGATCGCCGCGCGCGATCATGACCAGGTCGGCAGTCTTAATAATGTCGTCGATCGATTCGACCGCCGATTGATCTTCAATCTTCGCCAACACGCAGGCTTGGCTCTTTTTGCGGACCAGCAAGTTTCGAAGCTCTATCAGGTCGTGCGGTTTGCGAACAAAGCTTAGCGCGACAAAATCGACCCCGAGTTCCGCGCCGAGCGAGACATCCGCGATGTCCTTCTTCGTCAGGGCCGGCAGACTGACATGGACGCCGGGCAAATTGATATGACGTCGCGATCCGAGCGACGCGGGAGTCACTACCTTGCATAGAACGCGATTCTTTTTCTTTTCGACGACAACAAGCTTAATTAGTCCGTTGTCGACCAGGATCGTGTCCCCGACGCTGACGTCATCGACGAACCCGTCGTAGTTTACAGTGACTGATTTTTTTTGCGTTTTCTTCGCGCCGCGAACAGTGAATTCGATGATCTCGTTTTTCTTCAGCTCCAGCGGCGTCTTAAGGGGGCCGGTGCGAATCGCCGGTCCCTGGGTATCGAGCAGGATTCCGATCGGGCGAGAGGCTTCTTTCGAGAGCTTGCGAATGCGCGGAACGATCTCGCCGAACCCATTCGTGTTGCGCGTGGCTCATGTTCAACCGGAAAACGTCCGCGCCGCGCGCGATCAATTGGCGAATCGTTTCGGCCTTTTCAGTGGCCGGGCCAAGTGTGCAGATGATTTTTGTCTTCCGCATTTCTCAAACCCTGTAGGGTCGCTTCGCCTGAATGCAAAGCCAAAAAAAAGCGGCACGCCGATGAGAGCGTACCGCTTTTAGTATAAAACTGAGCCGGCGACGTTATTTCAGCTTCGCTTGCGTCTCCTGAGCGAGCTTGAGATGAGGTACTGACCATCTTCGCGCCTTTGGCCGCAAATGCCTTCACGTCCGGATCGGTTCCGCTTTGCGCTTCCTTTTGGAACTCTCCCAGGTCTTCCTCGTGATCTTTAACCATCATGTTCATGTAATCCTTGTCCGATTTCCATTTCCCGGCTGATTTCGCGCCCGGAAGCGAAACGCCGTCCTGCTTGGCGAGCGCCATCAACTCGCTATTCGCCTTGGAGTGGTCGGTCACCATTCGGTTACCGAACTTTTTCACATCGGCGCTTTGACCATTCTGGGCGGCCATTTTGCCCATCTCGACTTCCATCATCCCGCCTTTGGCTGCGTTCATCATGAACGTTTTGTCCGCGGCACTGAGTTTGCCTCCCGCTGCCGCGGCGTTAGGTTTTGCTGTTGGAGCGTTCGAATTCGCTCCGGTCCGTAACGGCGGGTACTGGCTCAACGCGCTGGCTGTATTAACCAGACTAGGCGCCGCAGCGGCCAGCACCACAACTAAGATTCGCGAGATTATAAGATTAATTTTCATATGTTTTGCAGGTAAGAATGCCGCAATCCGGCATTAAAGATTCGCATGTTGCCACGACCTTGGATGTAAGCGCAAGCTGGCGATTAAATTGCAAAAGTCTCGCCGTTTCTCCCCAAGAATGCCCTCGCTAGTTCTGGCGATACGATCTTTCCTCTCGTTCAGCCACGGCCTTTCACGTCTTTTTCCTTGATCAGTTCTCGATAGCTCTTGGCTTCGGTCCAACCGCCGGTGGTCATCGCGGCGCGCGCCGACGCATCTTTTCCCATTCGTACTGCCACCGCATCGCGCGGGTCGATCTCAGTAATTCGATTGTAAACTTCGACCTCTTGTTCGCTTTGCCCCATCCGATGATGAAGCTGGCCGAGCTCGTGTAGCAATCTTATGTCGCGCGGATTTTCTTCGAGCAAGGTGCGGACCGCGAGCAAGCCGACCTCCAGCCATCCCGCCGCTATCGCAGCATCCTTCAACACCAGGTTCGCCTGGCGATTGTAAGGCTCTTCTTCCAAAACTTTCTCGATCATCTCGACCGCGTGCCGCGGAGCTTTCTTGATTTCGCGCTGCGCTTTCATAATTGCGATCGGCGCTGTCGAAATATTGAAGAAGCTCTTTTTGCGCGCCTTTTGCTTTGTGACCTCGGCGCGTCGCAAAAGCTGCCGACCGGTTAAAAATTCCGGCTCCTGTTTCAGGATTCCCTGCAACAGCGAGATCGCGTACCAAAATTCCGCAGCTCCATCGCTGCAAGCGCCTTCAGCCAAAGCGCGTGCTGACTTTCATTCAGTTCCTTCTCGGTTTTGACCGGCATGGGGGGACTTGCGTCGTCACTATAAGCTGTCGGGCGTCGCTGGTCAGCGAAAAAGGTAGGGGCGATTGCCCTCCAGTCGCCCGCAATATCACGCCAGGTCAGACCGCCCGTTGAATCGCCTCTACTACAGTAAATCGAGCTGTGGCTTTTCCGATTCCGGCATGCCTTTCGCGCTCGATCGCTTTCGTTTCGGCTTTTCCTGCGCTGTGGCTCCGTTCGGATTTTCCAAGTGCGCGAGAATTTCCTTTGCGCGGTCGAGGATTTCTTTTGGCAAACCGGCCAGTCGCGCGACTTGGATTCCGTAGCTTTTGTCCGCGCCGCCGGGAATGATCTTGCGCAGAAAGATGATCTGCTCGTTCCACTCGCGGACGGCGACGTTGAGATTGCAAACGCCTTTGCGCTCCGACGCGAGTTTGGTCAGCTCATGATAATGGGTGGCGAACAGCGTCCGCGCCTTGATCTTGTCGTGCAAAAACTCCGCCACGCTCCAGGCAATCGAAAGTCCGTCGAATGTCGATGTTCCGCGCCCAATCTCGTCGAGAATCACCAGACTCCGGTCGGTTGCATTGTTCACGATGTTCGACGTCTCGTTCATCTCGACCATGAAGGTCGATTGACCGCGCGAGAGATCATCGTTCGCGCCGACGCGGGTGAAAATGCGATCGACCAACCCGACTTCGGCGCTCGCGGCCGGAACAAAACTTCCGGTTTGCGCCATCAGCACAATCAGCGCGACTTGCCGGATGTAGGTCGACTTGCCGGCCATGTTCGGTCCGGTCACGATCGCCAGACGAACATTTTCGCCATCCAACGTCGTGTCATTTGGGACGAACTTTTCTTCCACGAGATTCTGGTCGAGCACGGGATGCCGGCCGTCTTTGATCACCAGCCTCAATGAATCGTTCAACGTCGGCCGGCAGTAGTTGAAGAGCCGCGCTGTCTCTGCCAGCGAGCAAATTGCATCGAGAATCGCGATTGAGTCTGCGGTCCGCTGAATCGGAGCTAATTCGCGCAGCGTTTCGTCGCGTATTTTTTGGAAAAGCTCGTACTCGAGATTTCGCGCCCGCTCATCCGCACCGAGAATCTTGCCCTCCATTTCCTTCAGCTCCGGTGTAATGAAACGTTCGCCTCCGACGGTCGTCTGTTTTCTGGTGTAATGCTCTGGAACGCTCGCGAGGTTGGACTTGGTAATCTCGATGAAATAACCGAACACCGAATTGTAACGGACCTTGAGCGATTTGATCCCGGTCGCGACGATCTCGCGTTCCTGCAATTGGCTGATCCAATTTTTTCCCTCGCGCGACGCGTCGCGGAGCTGGTCAAGGCCGGCATCGTAACCGTCACGGAAAATTCCGCCTTCTTTCAAGGGCAGCGGCGGATCATTCATCAGCGCGTTGCTCAATTTTTCCGCAAGAGCAGGCATTTCCTCGATTTCGTTCTGTAGTCGTTGTTGTAGTGGCAGACGTGCCCCCTGCTCCCTTGGTAAGTTTGCAGCCGGTCCGGCTGGCTCTACAGAGGAACTTTCGCGACCGAAGCTCATCCGATCGATGAGTTTGGCCACCTCGGTTTTTAATTTTGGAATCTGCTCGAGCGACGCTTTCAATGAAACCAGGTCGCGGGCATTGCCGGATGCTTGGCTCAATCGCCCCACGGCGCGTTCAACGTCGCGGATCGATTTCAATTCCGTTCGAATCGAAGCCAACAGATCCGGCTCCTGCAACAAGTCGGCGATCATTTGCTGCCGGCAGCTGAGTTCAGTCAGGTCGCGCAGCGGCTGCAGGATCCATGAGCGCAATTTACGCGCTCCCATCGGGGTCATGGTTCGATCCAGCACTGCGAGCAAACTCGTGTCCCGTGTGCCTCGCGATTCCACCAGTTCCAGATTTCCCTGTGTCGCCGCGTCGAGCAGGACGTAATCGCCCGGCGCATCGCACTTCAGTGAGCCAAGGTGATCGATCTTTCGCCGCAGCTGGTGCTTTAAATAGTGAACGATGGCGCCCGCGGCTGCGATCGCTTGCGGCAAGTGCGCGCAGCCAAAGCCGTCGAGCGACTTGACCTGAAAATGTTCGCACAGAGTAAACGTCGCGTGTTCTGGCAGAAACGCGTAACTGTCGTACTCGAGTGCGTGACCGATCTGACCTAACGAATCACTTTGCTCGGCGCTGACGAGCAATTCCGACGGCGAAACGCGCGCCAGCTCGTCCAGGAGCGCTTGTCGATCCTGCAATTGGGTGAGCCTGAACTCTCCGGTCGTGAGATCGGCATAGGCGAAACCAAACATGTCGTTGCCGGCGTAGACCGCGCCGAGATAGTTTGCGCGCTTCGCATCGAGCAGATGCAGTTCACTGACCGTGCCAGCGGTGATGATTTGAGTAATGTCACGCGAAACGATCTTGCCTGGCTGAGGCTCGCTGGTTTGATCGCAAATCGCGACGCGTCGGCCCGCTTTGATGAGTTTGGCGATATAAGTCTGCGCGGCGTGAAAGGGCACGCCGCACATCGGGACCTGGTTGCGTTTGGTGAGAGCGACGTTGAGCAGAACGGACGCTTCCTTCGCATCTTCAAAAAACAGTTCGTAAAAATCGCCGAGTCGAAACAGCAGGAGTGTATCTGCGGGAATACTTTTCCGCAGCCGCTGGTATTGTTGCATCATGGGGGTGAGCGGGTCCTGCATCGCTCAACAATGAAATCAGCGCGTGCGAATTGCGAGTTTGGAATTCATCGGACGCAGCCTCGACCGCGACTGCACTCTGCCAGACAGGCGGTGAGTTTTTGTGCAAGGATCGCCACATTCGGTTCGCGCAAATGCTGACCGTGGAAGCCGGGCACGTCGTGAACTCCGATTCCAAGCTCAGCCATCCCGTTCCAGCCGAGAAAAGGATCTTGTTCGAAAAGTTCAGCCGACGGTTGCTGCGCGATTCGGAAGAGATCAATCTTTCCGGCAAAGGGTCGCAGCTGATAACGCCGCCGCGCGGCGAAGCAGATCTCTTGAAGATAGATGAACCGGCGACGATATGGAATCGGCCGCCGCCGGAAATGGAAATGCAGATCAAGATTCACAACCTGGCGCTGACTCCAATCGACAATTCCTTTTCGCAGATTACGGAGAGTGACTTTGTTGCGCTCTGCCACCGGCAGCAGTCCTTGGATGGCAAGCGTCAGTTTCTGTTTCGTCGACAAATTCGGCCGCAACTTTGGATATTCACCACCGTAGGAATCCAAGAGGGCGAGAAATCGAACCTCATCGCCATCTTCCGTCAAGCGCTGCGCCATTTCGAATGCGACCACTCCGCCAAGCGAGCTGCCGCAAAGATAATATGGTCCGCGAGGTTGATGCTGACGCAGCGAAGCGATATGAGCGGCGGCAATTTCTTCAATTGATCGCAAAAAAGGGGTCGATCCATCCAGGCCCTGTGGCTGAAATGCAAAACACGGTTGATCGTCGCCGAGACGGCGGACCAATTCGCGAAACGCAAGAGCATCTGACCCAGCGCCGGGCACACAATATAGCGACGGTTTTGTTCCGCAGAGCTGAAGCGCAACTAAGCGCAGCTTCGCTTCCGACCAACCGCCCGTCCGAATCAATGACGCGAGCTGGTCTATCGTAGGCGCTTCAACCAGGGCCGAGACCGGGAGGTGAACTCCGAAAAACTTTTCAACCGCGGCCAACATTGTCGCGGCGGCGAGCGAATCTCCGCCCAGGGCAAAGAAATCCCGAGCCATGTCGATGTGGCCGCTCCCCAAAACTTTTTCCCAGATCCGGACGAGCTGGAGGCGAAGAGCATCCGGTGGCGCGGAGTGACATTTGCTCGTGCGCGATTGCTCTACGGCTTGGTTCGCTAAACGCACGCGGTCGATCTTGCCGTTGGCGAGCGATGGCAATTCCGGAAGGTCAAAAATATGATGGGGCAATGACCAGTCGGGCAGTGTTTGCTTGAGCTCCGAGCGCAACTCTCGCTCCGGTCGCGCGCCGTTATTCGATGAAACGAACGCGACGATTTCTTTTTCCTCGTCGGCGCGTTCGCGAGTCACGACCGCCGCCTCGCGCACGCCGGGTATCTGGGTGAGGGCCGCTTCGATTTCAGCGATGCTGATCCATTGCCCGCGCATCTTCAGCTGATCATCCAGGCGCCCGAGGTGTTCGAATAATCCATCGGAATTGCGGCGAGCCAGATCGCGTGTTCGAAACCAGCCGTCGCTATCAAGCGAATGCGCCCGAACTTCGTTTCCACTCCAGAAACCTGGCGCCACGAACCTCCCGCGCAACGCGATCTCTCCTGTTTCATTCGTTGCGACCTTGTCTCCGCCGGCGCCCAGCAATTTCACCTCAACTCCCGGCAGCGGCTTACCGACTGGCACCGTCGCCGTCATGATCTTCGTGTCCTGTTCGACATGAAAGTGGCAGACGTTTCCGTTGGCTTCGGTTAGGCCGAGACCATTTATCAGGATCGCATCGCTCCGAAAATGCCGGCGGAAAAGATCGACATCGGATACGAACACGCTTTCGCCGCCGAGCTTAACGACCCGGATCGAAGGTAAAACTTCGTCAGCCATCAGAGTTTCGGCGAACCGGCGAAACAAACTTGGGACCGAATGATAAACCGTGACCGCCTCGGTCTTGATCCAATCGCGCATTTCGGGCAAACCGCGGACAATTGGTTGAAATGGAAAGAGCGACGCGCCGTTGCGGAGAGCTGCGAAGATCGAAGAGACGGATGCTGCCGCCGAGCACGGTGAGAGTAGTGTGAGCCGGTCTTCGGCGGTGATGCCTAACGAATGCGAGTGGTTCATCGCGTTCTGCGCCGTTCCCCCGTGCGTGTAGACGAGCGGCCTCGCCTTTTGCGAGGAGCCCGAGGTGTAAAAGATGGCACACGGAGCGTCGTCGTTAACCGGACAAGGCGAAAATGAAGGTGGTGCGTTCAGCAAATCGTCGAACAAAAACACTTTAGCCTGAGCGCCGTTCGCTTCGCGGGCGAGAGGTGCGTGTTCGGCATCGGCAATGACCGCCCAAGGGCGCACCTCGCTGAGCATTTGTCGCAACCTAATAGAAGGCGCGGCAAGATTGGGCACAAAATAAAACCCGCCGCTGCGTAAAACCCCGATGATGGCCACGACCAGCGGAGCATCATGTTTCATCATCAACGCAACTGGCGCGAACCGATCCCGGGATTGGCGCTGGAGCGCGCCGGCTATGCGCGCCGAGAGATCATCCAATTGCGCGTACTTTAACGTTGTCGAACGGCTCTTGAGCCCGATGCGCGTCGAGCACGACTTCAAAACTGCTTCGAGTGGGGAAAGCACTCTTTTTCCTGTTTCAACCGCCGCGAGATTCACGCGCGATAAGTTTTTGCCAACACCATCTGACGCAAGCGCGAGTCGGTTGGCCGCCGTGTATAAACTCGAGGCTTCATCAACAGGTCGCTGAAATCGGTGCGGCAGGGCGAAACGTAGGCGTACATCATTTGATAACGGGGAATCGCGCAGTCACGGCTGCCATAGTGAAAACAGCGACTCGAATCGAGAAAGAGCACACTGCCTTTAGCACCGGTGAACGGAATTGCCTCTGTCTTGTCCACCACCGAATACATCTGCTCGTCAGTAATCCGATACGGCGCCTTGGGCGCGCGATACTTGAGAGCTTTGGTCGCGCGATCCGACGCCGACAGCGGCAGAAAAGTAAACGGACCGCTTTGCATCGTGACGTCGCGCAATAGAACGATGATGTAAACTAGCGGCGAGTCGTGATGGTCGAGATGATAAAGCTGACTCGCGCGATACGGTCCGCCCGCGCCGGCGTCGTATTTGTCGCTCGACTCGGTCAATCGCAACCCGGGTGGCATCGTGGTCGAAAGCATCGGAACAAATCCGAGATAGTCGGCAACGATTTTCAGCACCGGCGCCGAGAGCGCAAAATTTAAAAACGGCGGAAATCGATCGAGGTCTTTGTGTCGGGCAATGTCGATGATAAAAGGCTTGCCTGTCGGAGTCGGCGGTCGGCCGCCACGTTCCGCGATGACTATCTCTGCGTCCGCGATGAGTTGGTCCAAATGCGGCAAGGAATGTGACGTATCGAGCAACCATCCATCCTGCATCTTGCCGAACGGCGCGGTCATTGAGCCATTCGCATGTTCCGTCAACAACTGATTGAACTCGTTGGAGTAGGACTTGACGCGGCCGCGTTGAAAGCGACCGAACCGCGCGCGGTTAAATTTCTTGGCTAGGCGCATCGTCCGCTCGATTCCCAGCAGCTCCATGTCGTCTTTGCTCAGTCGCGCCGCAATCGACTTAATCGGATTCAGGAGTTTCATGAAAAATAAATCGCCTGCATCCGGGCAAAAAATTCACGATTGGCCGGCCCATGTTCGGCCGGTCCGACACCGGAAGCTTTCCAACCACCGAAAGGAAGATCGACTGCGGCGTCGGCGGTCGAAGAATTGATTTTGAGAATGCCGGCCTTTGCCCGGCGAAGGAAGTCTTCAATCAGTGTTTGAGATTTCGAAAAAACTGCGCCCGCCAAGCCTTGCTTCACATTGTTGCAGAGCAAAATCGCGTCGTCCCAATCTTTCGCGCGCTGCACGACCAACACCGGCCCGAATGTTTCTTCCTGGACGATTTCGTGCGCCGGATCATCGCAGCAGACAATTGCCGGCACCAACCATGCGTTGCCTTTCCGACTTTCTGACTTCAGTGGCCTGATCACACGCAGTCGTGACTCTTTCGCGTGATCAATCACACCTGCGACGCGCTGACGCGCCGCGGATGAAATCAGAGGGCCGATTTGAGTTTGTTCATCTTGGGGACGGCCTAAAACAAGTCGACCGCTGGCCGCAACCAGCTCGTCAAGAAAACGATCGTAAATTTTTTGATCGACAATCGCGCGCCGGTTGGCGGTGCACCGCTGTCCGGAAAAAGCAAACGCACCTTCGGCAATGCTTGCAGCCGCTAGCGCGAGATCGGCATCGCGCCAAACGATGCTTGCGTTATTCCCGCCAAGTTCTGCTTGCAACGGGATGTAGCGAGCAGCGCAAATTTCGTGCGCGACTTGCCCGGCGTTCAATGAACCGGAAAGCGTCACCGCATCGCACGCTTCCATGACTCGGCGAGCGGTCTGTTCTCCACCCGACAAGACTTGCAGCAGATCGCTGTGCTTTGTCGCTTCTTCGAACAATTCGGCTGTTCTTAACGCGATGTGCGTTCCCGGAATGGCCGGCTTCCAAATGACAGAATTTCCATACAACAACGCCGGAACAATTTTGCCGATCGGTATCGCCAATGGATTATTGAAAGGCGCGATCAACGCGATAACGCCGATCGGTTCGCGACGGTATCCAGTTTTTGTTGGAATAGAATCCTGGTCGGGATCGATCTGTTGCCCAGCTGCGTCAATGAGAGCCAGCGCGCGAGCGAGCTCGCCGCGCGCATAGCGAATCGGTTTTCCGATATCTTCAACTAGAAAGTCGACAAGTTCATCGCGGTGGCTTTGAAGAGTTTCACCAAAATGCCGCAGCACCTTTAATCGATCACTCGCGCAAACGGCGCGCCATTTCGGCAGAATTTCGCGGGCGGTTGCGACGGTGGTTTCGATCTCTGATTTGGTCGCGGCTGCCCATCTCCAGGTTTTGTCGGAACGGCAAGGCGACTGATGAGTCACGACTTCAGCGCGAGCTGGCGTGCTTGGAGGGGTAGAATCGCGCGGCGATTTAACCAGCGAAAGAGCAGGCTTCATCAGAAACTCCCACACGCGGCAGCTCTTGCGCGACTAGATCACCGAATTCACGAGTGCCCGCGACCTTGCAACCAGGCTCCGCTAAATCGCTGGTTCGCCATCCCTGGCGCCAGACGGCCTGGACTGCCTCTTCAATCAACTGCGATTCGCGCCGCAACCCGAATGTTTTACGCAACATCATTGCCGCCGAGAAAATCTGGCCGACCGGATTTGCCGTGTTCGTGTTGCTGATGTCATGCGCAGCGCCGTGATTGGTCTGATAAACTGCGCCGCCATCAGCCGAGTAACTCGCACCGAAAGTCAACCCCCGCGAACCGGCAAGGACACCGCCCAGATCCGAAAGGATATCGGCAAAACAATTGGGCGCGGCGATTACGTCGAGAGTTTCGGGTTCCTGTAGCAATTTGTAGGCGGCATAATCGATGTCGAGAATGGTCGCGCTGATACCCGCCGCTTCGCTGATTTCCAATGCACATCTGCGCCAAAGATTATGAATGACCGGCGTCCCGGAGTTCTTGCCGACTATGGTGAGCGCGTTCCGCCTCTGCCTGGCAATCGACGCCGCCACTTCCAGCAAAGCACGGACCTGTTTCTCATGATGCACAAAAGTGTGCGAGACCGTTGCGCCGTCTTTGCTGCGCGTTTCGATCGAATCGCCGGAGTAAAGACCTTCGAGATTCTCGCGGACCAGAAGAATATCGATGACCTCGGAGTTCAGCTTGACGCGGCAAACGTTCAATAGTTCGCGATAGGACCGCAGCGGATTTAATTTGTAGTAAAGTTGGAACTTGCGCCGCATTTCGTAAACAAAGCGGCCCCCGACGGCTCCGGCGAGAATTGCGCCGCCGTCGCGAAAAACCTGAGTCACAAAGGCTTCCAGCTGGTTAGAAAGATTTCCGCCATTTGGTCCGCTGCAGAAATAGTTAGGGGTAGGGCAGAACTGCACGCGAAGATCGACATGGCAGTGCTCGGCTACGGCGCGCAATACCCCGCAGGCGGCGTCGATCACTTCCGGCGCGCTGCCTTCGCCGGGCACGACGCCGATCAACAGCGAACCGCTTCGGCGTTGCAATTGCGGGTGCATTGGGGCAGAGAGCATATCAACAGAGGCGAGGGAAAGACAAGGCTGCGCCTTACTCCGGGAGGTATTCGGGGCGCAGAATCATCCGCCGAAGCCGTGAATCATTCTCAGTCGTGTGATAGCGCAGCGACGGCATCATCAGTTCGCTGAAATCGCTGCGGTACACCGGAGAAAACCCGTACATCATCTGGTAACGCGGGACAAGGGCATCCCGGCTTCCGTAATGGAAACAGCGGGAGGGATCGATGAACAGCATCGTGCCTTTCGGGCATGCGAGCTCGTGAACGCTTTTGGGATCGATGACTGAAAAAATCTGCTGATCTTCCAATCGGTAAGGCGTCCCTTTTTGCCAGTACTTCAACTTTGGAGCTGCAGCATCGGATTCTGACGCTGAAACCCAGCAGAAAGGCCCGCTCTGGTTAGTCACATCCCGCAAGAGCACGATCACGTACACCATCGGCGCGGAATAATAGTCGAGATGAAAAAGTTGACTGTCGCGGTAGGCGACGGGCGCAGAATCAAAGCCGGAGCTCGATTCGGCCAGACGAATGCCGGGCGGAAGCGTGCCGGAGAGAACGGGAACGGTTTGCATGTAGCGACACACCGTGGTCAGCACGCTCGAGCAGAGGACAAGATTCAATATCGCCGGATATTTCTCGCTGTCCGCCGGTGTCGCAATGTTTTGAAAGAACGCGCGATAAGTGTCCGGCCTCTTCGTCGCTTTCAATCCACGCTCAGCAATGATTTCTTCCGCTTGCGCGATTAGCTCATCAATTCCCGGCAGAGTACGGGAAGTGTCGAGTGCCCACCCATCCTTCATTTCGCTGATTTGTCCGGCGCGCGGCCCGTTTTCGGCGATTAGATGATCGAAGGACTCGCGGAATAATTTCTGGCGCCGGTAATCCTGTTTGCGATAACGACCATGGTTGTACTTCAGCGCAATCAGGCGGGTCCGGCGAATGCCGAGTGCCTGCATGTTCGATGCCATCAACGACGAAGCGATGCGTGACGAAAACCAGCCCATGGATTGTCGGTCTAGAAATTAAGCCAAAGCCGAGGTTTTACCCGGTACGTCAATCCACCGAGGCCAAACCAATTCAACCTCGGTGGCAAAATCCGAAACAGCTCGTTCCTTTGACGACTAGAATTTGTAATTCAAACCCGCGCGGACGATATGACCCTCGGTTTCGCCGTTGAGATGGTATGTAAGATTCTCACTCTGAGCAGGTGCGACGATGCCGCCGTTCGGCCCATTCACAGTGTAGTGGAAGTCCTGGGTGTCGAGCTGGTAATAGAGATATTCGACTTTAACCGACCAGTGGCAGCCGATCCTACGCTCAATGCCACCGCCAAAGGTATAGCCCCAATCAAAATCCTGGGTGTGCGCGTCGAGATCTGACGGGTCGGGTCGATAGACTACCCGGGTATCGTAATTAAGACCGATGCCGCCACCCGTGGCATAGAACAGCCAGCAATTGAGGGCCACGCCGATTCGTCCCCGGAACGTAGTATAAAAATCGCTATCGCTTTCTCCAAATATGCCGGAATCGGTCAAAAAGTTTGCGGGCGCCTCGCCGTTGCCATCTAGATTCATGTAGCCGGCGTCCGCCTCAGCTCCGAGGACGAGCCAATTCCACTGGAAGTTGTAGCCGACTTGCCCGCCAGCAACGACACCCGACTCCGAGTATCCCCATGGTTGTTCGATATTCTCGCTCTCATCGTCGAATTCCTCATTGAGAAGTTTGTCCTCACTGTGACCGAATTGACCTCCCACGTTGATACCGATATAAAAGCCTTGCCAGTTGCAACAGGGCGTCGGTGCGGGAGCAACTTCTTTCATTTCTTTTCCGCTTGGCAATGGCTCGGGGCCGCCGAACGCGGTTAACGCCAGTGCGAGCGACCCGCACAGGCAGATTGTTAGGCAAGCGAGCTGTTTCATGGCGGCGTTTTCCCATGAAATGGAACGGCGGTCAAGCCATCTCTAAATAGGGCAGTGTCCTACTTTGAGCAGATCAGGTCACTACCTGAAATGGACCGCCCAGTGTATTAAAGTTACCGCGCGTGAAATTGTTTGGATCACTCCGGCCCCGTCTCCTCTTGGCGAGGATCGACCAGAAACGCTTGAGCGATATTCAAAAGCGTCACGCTTCCTCCACCAGCCACTACGCGAGGTACGCTGACGCCGAGCACTGGCTCAAACGAAACCTTCCGCGTATTTGCCGATTAAATCTTGACCGTTCGAGCCCGAAACAAATTCTCGATCTCGGTTGTGGCGCCGGTTTCTTTTTGTTCATTGCCAAGCAGTTCGGCCACGTCGGAATCGGCGTGGACGTGGGGCACCACGAGGTTTGCAACGAACTTCTCGATCTTTTCGACGTTGAATGCCAGGTGTGGCGTATTAAAGCGTTTGAGATGCTACCGGATTTCGGTCGCAGGTTTGATTTGATCACTGCCTTTTCGACGGCGTTCCACCGCAGTCCTGACAAAACTGTCGCCTGGGGAGCTGATGAATGGAATTTTTTCCTTGATGATTTGTTTGGGCGACAGCTGAGACCTGGCGGCGAGATTTTCTTCGATATCAACTCAGGAAAGGACAAGAAACTTTTCCCGCCGGTGGTGCGTCAATTGTTTGCTGATCGCGGCGCGGAAATTGATGGCGAGCTTGTTTGGTGGAAGCCAAAGCCATCGGCAGCCTTGGAACCGGTCAAGAACTGAAGAGAATCTCAGTCGCAGCGCCGAAGACGTTGGTTCACGCTTGCTAGACTCTCTCAGCTAAAAGCTTTGAAATTTTACGGCGCAGTTTCACGGCGCGGACGGGTTCTGGGCTTTATCAGCGGTTCGCAGGATGACACAATATCGTCAGCAACGGGAGAATGAACCGACAACCAAGAATATGGATTGTGGCGGAGCGGCCGGTCCGCCTGCCGAACGCATTGATCGCCGCCGAGGTGCTTCGAGAGCGTTTTCCCGGCGGTTGTTGTTTTGTTCGCGACCAATCGCCGATTTGGGACCGGGTTCAGTGGCAGCGTTACGTGCGCTACTTTGATGAAGTCTATATCTTCCCGCAAGTAAGAGCGTGCCGCGGACTACGGGACTTGCCGCGTCTCTATCGTCAAATTCGACGGCGCAAGATTGATATCGCCGCGCTTTCGACGAATCCCGATACCGATGTTTTGCTCTGCATCGCTGGAGTCATGGGCCTGGCAAACGTTGCTGCCACCACGCATCCGAATGCTCGCAAAGTGCTTTCGATTTCTGCCTCGAGTTATGCGCGACTGACGCGACCGGTGGACGCCGATCGGTTTCGCTTTAGCACTTCGGGTTGGTTGCAGAATCGCGTCGTTGAGCCGCTCGCCGGTGTGGAACGGACTCTAAATCTGAGGCTTCGCGTTGATCCCGGCGGTGATGGCACGCGTTTGGTTCGTCTCCAAAGAACCCCGGATGAAATTTTCGACACGATCGTGATCGCGAGCATCAACGGCCGAGAAGTGACGGCCAGTGGCAACGCTCGGTTCATTTCCGCGTGCTATCCTTCAGTCGCTGAGCTCTCGGTGCTCTCAGAATCGACGTCGTCGGACGGTGGCTTGTCGAAGCGCGTGCTCTTCTTTGGAACGCCGTTTCTTCTTGTCCAGAACCTTGCGCCGAAGGTTTACGTTGAGCACGCTAACCGTTGCCTCGACTTCATCCGACGTAATTATCCAGGACGCGACCTAATTTATCGGCCGCATCCATTCGAAACCAAAGAGTCGAATCAATTAAACTTGAACGGGTTTCGGCTCGAGAGTGATGGCAAGCCGGCCGAATTGTATTTCTTGGAGCGATTCCGCGAAATCGAGGCGGTTTTCTCGGTATCGTCAACGGTTTCGCGAAGGGCAATGACGTTTGGACTCAATGCTTACGCATTCTGGCGTTGTTTTCCGTTTTCTGAAACTGCATCGCGCTTTTTTAAGAAACTAATGGGCGAGGTTCCGGCCGACTTCGAAATTCGTGGACTCGCGCAGGCGCCGATCGAATATCAGTCGATGCGAACAATCGAGCCCGTAACCCGCAGTTACGGCGAGGCGTTAAAGGAAGCGATGGATTTAGTGGTCACGATCAGCTAGGCGACTTGAATTGTATGTCTCAATTTCATATCCGGCTGGCCACGCGCATGGATCTCGAGATCATCAGTCATCACCGCGCTCGGATGTTCACCGATATGGGGGAACTTTCCCCGGAACAATTCGAACCCTTTCGCGCTCAGTCTAAAGAGACACTTCATCGAATGATTGAGCGCAATCAATATGTCGGCTGGCTGGCCAGTCCTCACGATGAACCAGGCAACATTGTCGCGGGCGCAGGCGTGAGCCTGCGCGAGGTCGCGCCCCATCCACAACCTAATGCGCTCGGAAAGTTCGAGATTGTTTCGGGCCGGCAGGCGATTATCCAAAATGTTTACACCGAGCCCGCATGGCGGCGTCGCGGTCTTGGCACATTGCTAATGAAAGAAATCATCGCCTGGTCGCGCAAGACCGGAATCGATTCGCTTGTTCTGCACGCTTCGGACGACGGGCGCCCGCTGTACGAAAAACTCGGCTTCGTGACAACGACCGAGATGAGGTTCAAAGGCTAAGGCTAGTTGTTCGGGTAAAACGGTTGCGAAGGCGGCACGTAATCATCGGGCCGGTCCATGTAAACGCGGCGCCGGGGGCGTGACGGATAGATTCCGTTGTCATCATAATGCCGCGGAAGAATGACAACGCGGCCGGATGTTAGCTTCACAATTGGTCTTCCGTCCGGCGTCCTGCCGATGATGCGAGCATGACCGCGACCCTGGGAAGTTGCTCCGCGGTCGTAACTGCTGTCGTCGGGATACGGGCGAGAGTGCGAAGCTTGCGATGTCGATCTTTGGGTCGTGATCGACTTTTTGTCCGCCTGCTCAGACGACTCGCTCGATTCGGTCGAGGACGACTGGTCGGCGTTTTCACTCGCCATTTGCTGATCTTCGGGACCGATCGCGGGCGAGGAAGGCTCCGATTGCTTTTTGCCCGACGCAACGCCGTTGCTCACAATTTCTGCAGGCGAAGCCGAGACAGTTGGATTCGCTTCCTGGTCTTCTTGAACCGCAGGGGAAGATTTTTGATTCGCGTCCGCAATCGCCGGCGAAACATTTTGGGCCGCCGGATTTGCAGCAATTGGCGAAGAACTTGTCCCTTGCGCCGACGTCGTAGCAAACTTCGACGCCTCGGGAATTCCAATCGGAACGCCGACTTGCTCGGTGCGACGCAGAAACGGAAATTGGTCGTGAAAGAAATATTCAGCGGCCGCGGCACCCGCGACAAGAATCACCGCGACGGCGGCAAATCCGCGTAATACTTGGGCCAACGGCGATGAAGGCTCCTTCGGTTTCGGTTTTCTCGGCACCACTGCCGCCAGGGGGAGTCCCAGTTTGCGGCCAATCGCCTGACGTCTTTCGATTTTCGTCAGGCAATCGCGCATTTCTTTTTCTAGTGCGACCGGATCGTGCGGTCGATTCTCCGGGTTTTCGCGCAACAACGAGACCAGCAGATTGTGCAACGGTTTTGGCGCGCGCCGCAATTCCGGCAAACGGCGGATCCGTAGACGCGCTTTCACCCCGCTCGCCGCGATCGGCGCTGCGCCGGTGAGCAGAAAGCAAATTGTTGCGCCCAGCGAATACATTTCCGATTCGAAATTAATTTCGCCACCCGATCGTTGTTCAGGACTCGCGAACTGCGGCGAAATCGAAGGGGCAATTTCGGGTACTTCGTTGCTGTCGGAATGCAACTCGAGTCCAGCGAGACCAAAATTCAAGAGTTTTACGAATGGCCAGCCCCCGCTCGGTGATTCACCTGACATGATCATCAAGTTCGATGGTTGAATGGCGCGGTGCGTAAGATTGAAATAGGCAGCTGCGCCGAGCGCGCGGACTACTTGCAGTCCAACACGTAACGCCGCGTCCGCCGCCATCGGCCCGTTCTCGACGATCCATGAATCCGCCGTTTCGCCTTCGAAATATTCGGAAGCGATCGCGTAGTAATCCTGCTCGACGCCTACCGCCAGCGTCTTTGCGATGTTCACATGATCCAATTTCTCCGCCGTCTCGGCGCGTTCTTTGAGTTGAGCGAGCTTCTCCGGTTCGATCGTCGCTTTCGGAATCAGCTGCAAAAGCACCGGTTGGTGCGAACGCGTGTCGATCGCCTTGTAGTTAATGGCCGCGCCGGTCCGGCTGACTTCACGGCCCTCTTCTCCCTTACAGATGCGGTAATGCTCAAAAAACGTGGTGGGTTCCATAGGTAATGACCCAACTGGCAGTGTATTAACAATGATCCCGCGACCGGAGTTGCGCGAGATTTTATTACCGCCAGTCCGAGGACCTTAACTCCTCAGCGATTCAACTTCTTCTACCCGCGTGCCATACGCATCCCAAAAGCGATGATCGCCTGGATCAATTGCGGATACTTTAGGCCCGCTTTCAGGGCCGACTCCGCGAAATCTTCGTCGGCCGCAAGATGCGGATTCGGGTTTGCCTCGATGAAGTACGGTTTGTTGTCGGCCGCAAGCCGCAAATCGATGCGCGCGTAACCGTCGATCGTCAGCAATCGATAAATGTTTTTGCACATTTTCTCAATCTCTTTGACCAGCGCGGAGTCGAGATCTTCGACGAACTTTCCCTCTAGCCCCCAACGTTTGCGGTATGTCTCGTCCCACTTCGCTTTGTAGGTGGCGATCCTCGGTTCGTTCGGCGGTACTTCGCGGAAAATCAATTCGCGCAGCGGAAATACTTGTAACCGCGTGTTGCCTATGATGCTCACGTAAATCTCGCGGCCCTCGATGTATTCCTCGGCAATCGCGTCGCTTTTGTACTTCTCGTGGATGAACGCGATGCGATCGCGAAACTGCTCGTCATTTTGAACAAACGATGCCCGCGAAATTCCATAGGACGCTTCTTCCTTCACCGGTTTGACCAAAATCGGAAACTTCAATTTCCCCGGTCCGCTGCGCTGCCCACGCGGAATGACGACAAAATTTGGTGTCGCGATTCCGTGATGGCCGAGAATCTTTTTCGAAATGCCCTTGTGTTTGCAAAGCGTCAAGCCCGTCGAACCGCAACCGGTAAATGGCACGCCCTGCATTTCGAGAAGCGAAACGATGTTCTGGTCGAATCCCGGATTGTTTTTGAACTGCTCGACCAGGTTAAAAAGAATGTCCGGCTGGAAGCTCTCCATTTTTTGCCGAACAAGATCGAGGTCATCGAAGATGGCGAGATGCTCAGGGGTATGACCGAGCTCTTTGAGCGCGGCCATTACGTTGGCCTCGGTTTGCCATTCCTCGGTCTTCATTTCCTCGCTTAAGTCGGCGTCGATCGGCGTCGGCTGGACGCCATCGAACAGAACGAGAACTTTGAGTTTCTTTTTCACTCGTTACTTGGTGCGCTTGAACTTGCCGGTGAACAAATAATTCATCACCAGCGTCGTGATGTAAGACGCGACCCGAAAATCCTGTTGCGGGTCGTCATTCTGCACGCGTAATCCGAGCTCGTCGCTGCGATCGATCAAACGGTTGAGCAGTTTGTTGATCCGGAATTTCTTTTCGTTTGTCCATTGCGATATCGAATTCATCAAGCGTCGCCGCCGCTGACGGAGGTAGCTGCTCGCTTTGATTCCAGTCGGCGCGGAAAATAATTGTCGAAGATCGACGTCGTAGAAGCCGGGATACTGTTCTTCGAAGAGTTTTCGTTTTCGCGCGTAGTAAGTCTTGAGTTTTACGTTAAGGAAATTGTATTCGGCTTCGCGATATTTCGGCAATATCGTCGGCGGTTTGCCAGCGAGCGATTTCATCAGCTGATCGACGTATTCGAGTTTCTGCAGCGCTTTCCAGCCGGCGTAGCGTTTTTGCCAATCGAACTCCGGTGTCAGCCAGATCGCGAAGGTCTCCGCGAAATCTTCATCCGGATGGGCCTGCGCATACCAATCGTCCAGGTGCATCACGTAACTGCGACTAAACGGACGCGGCCGATAAAAACTCGGCGTCTCCTCGTTCGACGTTTGCCCGAAAAGTTGTTGCCATCGTTTCTTTCTGGTCATCCGGTAGGCATACATGTAGGCGTGGCCGGCCTCGTGCCGCATCAGTTTCATGAACCACTCCGGCGTTTCGCCTTCGACTTCGAGCATCATCGAGCGCTCGAGCGCGCGGAGCCGTTCGTGCACCAAAAAAAACGGAATGAAGATCGCCGGGACCCCTATCGGCACAAACCATTCATCGCCGATGTGGGTTGGGGGATGAAACGCGAGCCCTTTCGCTGACAGCTCATTATATAGTTGGTGGATCAGCGGCTGGAGCGGTGTGTCCTCCAGCGTTAGGCCAAGCGTGGAAATTCGACGCTCGAGCAGATCTTGGTCGCTTAGAGATGCCCACTCGGGTGTTTCCATGTCGGTCTCTTAAATGCTCAACAACTCAACCTCTTTTGGTCGCTCAAGAAAGCGCAATCGGCATTGGTTCCATTTTGCGCACGGTAACACCGGCAAAAACTGTGTCACGCCTTTGACGCGATTGCTGGCATCTCATTATTGCAAAAACTGCGGATCTGACAGGGTCGACACCGGAGGGGTTCAAAATATTCATAATCGCTTCTATCACAATCACAAGGACTTATGACTAAAGTCTGATTCGGAAAGTGGACAGGCACGCAAACGGCTGCTAGATAAGGGGAGATGATTGATCGACGCGCCCGTATAGGGCCTGTCGGTCTCGCCAAGTTGGAGCCCGCCCTTCGCGGCACCCCAGTGGTCGAATCTCAAAACCACGCGCGGGTTTTTGCGCCGGTCCTCGAACCGCATTCGATACAACAACCTTTAACAACCTTACAATTTATGAAACCAACACCTCAAATTAGTCGCAATCGCCGCGCGGGATTTCCGTTAACCGATGACAATTATCGGCCGACAGCGGACGCAAAAATCAACGGCGGTCAAAAGATCGAGAAGCTGACCGGTTTCCACAAACTAAGCAGCGATTTTATCGGCACAGAAATGGTCCGCGATTACGTGACGGAATTCTCAGCATTCACGATTATTGCCCTGATTTCGGCCTGGCCGATTTGCTTGAGCATCGTCGCAATGACCCGGATGGCGCGGGGTTACTAACCCGAATTTCATCGCGGTAACCGGTGTGGTTGCCGTATCAGCTGCGGGTATGCGCCGGTGATAGCGGGGAATGCCCGTCAATCAATCTAGGTGCTGGAGTCAAGCACTGCTACAACGCCCAGATTGCTGTTGATGCATTTGGCCAAATTTTCCGTTTCTTGTCGAGCTGCTTGTCATCGTCGCGATTTACGTCGTTTTGTTTCCCGAAAACGAGCAGGGAAATCCCATTCGCGGGACAATTGGCGGAAAGGAATCGTAATGCGATTGAATTCTAATCGGTTGATTAACTGGAGTTTGTTGGTGAAAAATCTTCACTGGCATGAGGTTTGCATGCCGAGTTGACGCGGGCACTCGTTTGCCCATTTTCTTCAACCTCACATTCATGCGAAAACATTTTGCAGCCACGCTCGTGGCGGCGGCGCTGTTCGCGCCGGCCGCGTTCACTCAGGAAATGCCGGCGACCGCTCCAACTTTGGATGAGTTGGTCGCGAAAAATATCGAAGCCAAAGGCGGCGCGCAGGCGGTGCACGCGCTGCAATCGCTTCGCCGCACCGGCATTATGCTGGTGAACGAGGGCAAGATTCGACTTGCCTATACCCAGATCAAAAAGCGTCCACTCGAAGTGCGCACCGAAGGCACGCTGCAGGGAATGACGGTAGTCCAGGCGTTCGATGGGAAGGAAGGTTGGAGAATTTCGCCCTTTCAGGGCCGCAAAGATCCCGAGCGAATGTCAGCCGACGACGTGAAGGAGTTGATGGAAGACGCTGAGATGGATGGGCCGCTGGTCGATTGGAAGGAAAAAGGAAGCACGCTCGAATATCTTGGGACGGAAGATGTTGATGGAACGCAGGCCTACAAGATCAAGGTCACGCGCAAAAACGGAGATATAAACTTTGTTTATCTCGATCCGGACCATTTTCTGGAGATCCGGATTTTGACGCAACGCATTCAGCAAGGCGCACTGGTCGAGACTGAAACCGACCTGGGCGACTACGAGAAGATCAACGGCGTCTTTGTTCCAACTTCAATCGAAGCCGGAAGTAAAGGCGACGCCGACAAGCAAAAAATCGTGATCGACAAGGCGGAAGGAAATGTGCCGGTCGACGACGGGATTTTCCATTTCCCCACAACTCCAGCGAAATAATTCACTCTCATGCGCTCCTTAAAATTTTTCGCAGTAATTGTGCTTTGCAGTTCGGCATTCGCGCAGCCACCGGCTTCGGCGCCGTTTAATTCGGCGACGATCTCCGGTCTCGGCGCGCGCAACATTGGTTCGGCGGCGATGAGCGGTCGCATCTCGGCGGTCGCCGGCACGCGTGAACCGTCCGGCAAGGTCACGTTGTTTGTTGGCGCGGCCAGCGGCGGTGTTTGGAAATCGGACGACCAGGGAACGCGTTACCGTCCGGTATTCGACGAACAAGCGGTCCAATCGATCGGTGCGATTGCGCTCGATCCGAAAAATTCGAAGAACGTCTGGGTTGGAACGGGCGAATCATGGACGCGCAACAGCGTGTCGATTGGCGACGGCATTTACAAATCAACCGATGGAGGCGAAAACTGGACGCACGCCGGTTTGAACAAATCGGAACGCATTTCGCGGATTCGTGTTAGTCCGAACAACAGCGACACGGTTTACGTTGCTGTGCCGGGCGCGTTATGGAGTGATTCTTCGGACCGCGGTCTCTATCGAACGACCGATGGCGGGAAGACCTGGACTCTGATTCTCAAGGGTGCAAATCCTTCGACCGGTTGCACGGATATCGCGATCGATCCGGCAAATCCGGAGACACTGTTCGCGTGCATGTGGGATTTCCGGCGGAAAGGCTGGGAATACCGTTCCGGTGGCGACAGTCCTGACAAACCTTCGGCAAGCGGATTGTTTCGCTCAAGCGACGGCGGCAGCACTTGGACGGAGATTACGCCGGACAAGAGCAAAGGTTTTCCAAAGAAACCGTACGGGCGGCTTGCAGTGGCAATCGCGCCCTCGAACGCGAAGCGGATTTATTGTTTCGTCGAATCCCCGAACAGCGCGTTGTTTGTTTCTGATGACGGCGGCGCGACCTGGCAGGAGCGGGACAAAAGCCAGTGGATGGTCTGGCGTCCGTTTTATTTCGCGAACCTTATTGTCGATCCAAAGAATCCGGACCGTGTGTTCAAGACTGACGGCGCGCTGATTATGAGCGATGACGCCGGCAAAAGTTTCGCGACGGTCGGCGGTTTCCAAGGCGCGCACGGTGACGTGCACGATGTCTGGATCGACGAGACCAATCCGCAAACTGTATTCAGCGGAGACGACGGCGGGATGTGGTACTCCTACAATGGCGGGAGCAAATGGTGGAAGGCGGACAACTTGCCGGTGTCGCAGTTCTATCACGTCAGCGTAGACGACGCTGATCCGTTTCGAGTCTATGGCGGGTTGCAGGACAACGCCGCGTGGGTCGCGCCGTCCGAATATCCCGGAGGCATTACCAATCATCAGTGGGAAAACATGTACAACGGCGACGGCTTCTGGATGTTTCCCGACCCAGCCGATCCCGATTACATCTACGCCGAGTACCAAGGTGGCAACGTCGGACGGGTGAATCGTTACACCCACGAAGCGCGTAACATTCAGCCGACTCCAAATTACAAGGAGAAGCTGCGCTGGAATTGGAACACGCCAATCGCTCTTTCGCCTAACGAGAAGGGAACAATCTATATCGGCGCGCAGTTCTTGTTCCGGTCGCGAGATCACGGCCAGAGCTGGGAACGCATTTCTCCCGACCTGACGACCAACGATCCTCAAAAGCAAAAACAGGAACAATCCGGCGGCGTAACGGTCGACAATTCGTCAGCCGAAATGCACACCACGATTTATTCGATCAGCGAATCCCCCAAGGACAAGAGCCTGATCTGGGTCGGAACGGACGATGGAAATGTCCAAATCACGCGCGACGGCGGGAAAACCTGGAACAACGTGGCCGGTAACGTTCCCGGCTTGCCGAAGAACTCGTGGGTTAACTGGGTCCAGGCGAGCAATTTCGACGCGGGCACCGCCTACGCTGCGTTCGATCGCCATACGTTCGGCGACATGGCGCCATACGTTTTCAAAACGATCGACTATGGCAAGACGTGGACACCGTTGGTGACCCCGCAGGATGCGAAAACCGTTCGCGGTTATGCGCATGTAATCAAGGAAGACGTCGTCAAATCCGATCTGTTGTTTCTCGGCACCGAGTTCGGACTTTGGGTGTCGATCGACGGCGGAAAAAACTGGGCCCAATTCAAAGGTAACCACTTCCCGGCGGTTGCGGTGCGCGATCTTGCGATTCAAGCGCGCGAGAATGACTTGGTTCTAGCGACGCATGGTCGCGGCATTTGGATCATCGACGACATAACGCCCTGGCGCGCGCTGACCCCGGAGATCCTATCGCAGGAAGTCGCCTTCGTTTCGGCGCGGTCAGTGCAGGAACGAATCCAGGGCAACGGCGGTTGGGCCAACGGCGCCGCGATGTTCGTCGGCGACAATCCACCCGATGCGGCGGTGATCAATTATTATCAGCGCGAGCGTCATCTTTACGGGAAATTGAAAATCGAGGTGCTCGACTCCACTGGGCGCGTACTGGATGAAATTCCGGCGAGCAAACGGCCCGGGTTGAATCGGGTGATGTGGAGCATGCAGGAAAAACCGCCCCGGGTTCCACCGGCGGCGCAAATCGCGTTTGCCGGCACCCAGGGGGTTCGCTTTGCACCGGGCGAATACACCGTGCGCCTGACCAAGAACGGAAAGAGTTACGAGACGAAGTTCACCATTGGTCTGGATCGACGTGCGAAATTCAGCGACGCCGACAAGAAAGCGCAGTTCGACGCGGCGATGAAAGTGCGCGCGTTATTCGACGACGAAAGCGCGTTAATGGACCGCATTCTGTTCTTGCGGCGCGAAGTCGCAAAAATGGCTACGGCGCTCCCAGTGAATGATCCGCTGCACAAAAATGTCAAAGATTTCGACGGAAAGATTGAAGCGGTCCGGAAGAAAATAGTCGCCACCACAGAAGGCGGCGCGATTACCGGCGAAGAACGGATTCGCGAGCACACCGACCAACTCTACGGCTCGCTTTTGAGCTACGAAGGCAAGCCGGGCGATTACCATCTCGCTTATATCGACGCGCTGAGACGGGAGTTGGACGACGTGACCAAAGATTTCGAGCAGCTCCTGGCCAAGGATTTGCCGGCGTTGAACCAGACGCTCAAGGGCAAAGGCAAAGAAGAGGTCAAATCGCCGCCGGCGAAAATCGCAGTGAATGATGAACCGGCGCGCTCAGGTGGAAAATTTGCGGGATCAAACGATCCGGACGAAGCCGTGGGCTCGACAACATTGCCTGTGAATTTGCGCTTTCTTTACTGATAGTCGTCGCCAATTGTAAGATAGACATCGCCGTGGCCGAATAGCTCAAGATGTCTCTGCCTGATTTTCGCTACAGTGCGCGCGCGCTGGTCAAAAATCGGGCTTTTTCATTGCTAGCGATAATGACGATCGCGCTCGGCGTGGGCGCAAACACATCAATCTTCACTGCGGTGAACGGCGTGCTCCTGAAGGCGTTCTCGTTTCCGGAAGCCGACCGTCTCGTCGTGGTCAGCGGCGTTTCCAAATCGATGTCAGACCTGGGCGTGTCGTATCCTGACTATCTCGACTGGCGCGCCGAGCAGAGAGTGTTTGTCGATCTTGGCGCGCGCTTTCCCGCCGGCGGCATCATCATTGGGGTCGGCGAGCCCGAACGAGTGTTCGGGCGGTACGTGACCGCGAGTTTTTTTTCAACGCTGCGTATTCAGCCGCAGATCGGCCGGTTCTTCACTGAGGATGAAGACAAATTCGGCGCTCCGCATGTGTTGGTGATCAGCGATGCGCTATGGAGAAAATGTTTCAACGCCGATCCTGCAATCGTTGGGCGCGCGATCAATTTCAACGGCGCGAGTTGGACCGTCGTTGGCGTTCTTCCGGGGAACTTCGATTTCTACGGTCGCAGCAATGGGAACAACGACCTGTTTCTGCCAGTGGTCGGAACGTATGGCGACGGAACCTTCATCCATGACCGTGCTTCGCATCCGTGTGCTGTTATCGCGCGACTGCGACCGGGTGTGAGCGAACGCCAGGCCGAGATCGCAATGAACACAATCGCCGCGCAGCTGGCCGCGCAATATCCGGCGACGAATTCCGGTATGACTGTTAAAGTTCATTCGCTGCTGCGCGACTTCGTTGGTGAAGAGAGCAAAGCGTTACTCGTCACCGCGGTCGGTGCGATTCTCGTTTTGCTGATCGCGTGCGCGAACGTCGCTAACCTCACGCTCGCCCGCGCGTCGACCCGCGAACGCGAGATCGCCGTTCGTCTGGCAGTTGGCGGCTCGCGCTGGCAAATCGTTCGCTTGTTGCTGAGCGAATCGCTTCTCATCGCGGCGCTCGGCGGTGCGCTTGGCGTGCTGCTCGCATTCGGTGCGGTTGCAGCGTTCAAGGCGATCGGCGCGGGCGTGATCGCGCGCATCGATGAAATCGGCGTCGATCTGCCGGTGCTGCTTTTTTCTATCGGAACAATCTTCATCGCCACCGTCCTGTTCGGATTGTTACCGGCGTGGAAGGCCGCGCATGTGAATGTCGAGCCAGCATTGAAATCGGGTCCGCGCAGCACCGGCGGCGGTTTGGCGCGGGTGCGCAAGACTTTGATTGTCAGCGAACTCACCTTTGCGCTGATGCTCCTGATTGGCGCTTCGCTTCTGGTGAAAAGCTTTTGGAAACTAATGGAGGTCGATCTCGGTTTCGATCCGCGGCACGTGCAGACGTTTCGTCTGCGTTTGCCCGATTGGAAATACGACAAGCCGGAAATGTCGATCCGCGCGGTCAAAGAATTGCGGCGGCGCATCAGGGAGTTGCCGGGAGTGATTCGCGTCGGAATCACAAGTGGTATTCCGTTCGGCCGGATCGACGAGGAAAGTTATTGGCTCGAGGGTCAGCCGGAGCCGGAAAACCAACTGCAATGGCCGGCTGCGCTCTCGTTTTTCATCGACGAAGATCTCTGCCAAACCCTCCGCATTCCGCTTCTCGCGGGACGCATGTTGAGTGAGCGAGACACCGACGACACGCCGCCGGTGGTTGTGGTGGACGATGAGTTTGTGGGAGAAAATTTCGGCGGCGACATACACGCTGCACTTGGAAAACGGTTGCGATTCCAAGGCAACAATGAACCGTGGAGAGAGATCGTCGGCGTGGTGCGTCACGTCACGCATTACGGTTTGGAGGAACACGCTCGCGGCGAAGTTTACCACCCATGGCTGCAAGTGCCGCAGACGATGGACAATCTCGATTTTCATTATCTGCGCGCGATGGATTTCGCGGTGAAAACCGCGGGCGAACCCAATTCCTATCTTCCCGCAATCAAAACCGAGCTACGAAAGGTCGACAACGATCTGCCGCTTGGAAACGTAATCACCCTCGAAGAATTGTTGCGTCATCGCACGGCGACGCGCCGATTCAATCTTGGATTGATCAGCGCGTTCGCGTTGATTGCGATTGCCTTGAGCGCGGTCGGTTTGTACGGCGTGATAAGCTACGGCGTGAATCAGCGAACGGCCGAGATCGGCATTCGCATGGCGATCGGCGCGCAACCAAACGACGTGCTCAAGTTGATCTTGCGCGAAGGTTTGATCCTGTCTGTAATCGGCACACTCTTGGGCGCGGGGGGCGCCTTGGCCCTGACGCGATTTCTTTCAAGTGTTTTGTTCGGCGTCTCCGCGAATGATCCGGCAATTTACCTGAGCGCGGCGGCACTCTTATTAATTGTCGCGATTGCAGCGTGTTTTTGGCCAGCCCGAAGAGCGTCCGCCGTTCAACCGCTCGAGGCGTTGCGATACGAGTAAAAGCCAGATTCGCGGTTGACTCCGAACGCTTTCGCGAGTTCGAGTTAGCTCGTGAGCCGGGTTTTAATTGCCGATGACCAGCGCGATGTCCTGGAAGCGCTGCGGATTTTGCTCAAAGGCGAGGGGCACCAGACCGAAGCCGTTACGTCGATCAGCGGAATTTTCAACGCGCTTCAACAACGCGATTACGCCTTGTTGATGATGGACCTCAACTACACGCGCGACACGACTTCGGGCCAGGAAGGCCTCGAAGTCATCCCGAGAATCCAGGCGCTCGACAACACGCTGCCGATCGTGGTGATGACCGCGTGGGCGACGATCGATCTCGCGGTTGAGGCGATGAAGCGCGGCGCGCGCGATTTTATCACCAAACCGTGGGACAACGAGCGGTTGCTGACAATCTGTGCGCACGCAGATCGAGCTCGGGAGCGCCCTGCGCAAAGGCCGGAAGCTTGAGGCGGCGAACAAATTGCTCGCTGGCAACGTTCCTAACGTGATCGCGGACGCGCCGTCGATGCGGCCGGTGATTGAAATGACTCAACGCGTGGCGCCATCGGACGCGAACGTACTTATTACGGGCGAGAACGGCACGGGCAAGAGCTTGATCGCGCAAGCGTTGCACGCGCTCTCGCCGCGCGCCTCGCACAGCATGATCACAGTGAACATGGGTGGATTGTCGGAAACGTTGTTCGAGAGCGAACTGTTCGGTCACGTCAAAGGCGCATTCACCGACGCGAAGACCGACCGCGCTGGGCGGTTCGAGCTCGCGGATGAAAGCTCGCTCTTCATGGACGAGATCGCGAACATTCCGCTCAACCAACAGGCGAAACTGTTGCGCGTGATCGAGACCGGTGAGTTCGAACGGGTCGGATCGTCGAAAACATTGCATGCTAATGTGCGAATCATCTCAGCGACGAACGCGAACCTTTCGGATGAAGTTGCGGCGGGACGTTTTCGGCGGGACCTGCTGTTTAGGTTGAACACGATCGAAATTGCCCTGCCGCCATTGCGCGATCGACACGAAGACATCATCCCATTGGCCAACAATTTTCTGCAAATGCACGCGCAACGTTATCGCAAAGAGCTTGGCGGTTTCGATGACACTGCGCGCGAACGGTTGATGCAACACTCATATCCGGGAAATGTGCGCGAGTTGGATCACGTGGTGGAGCGCGCGGTGTTGATGGCGCGCGGTTCTCAGATCAAGGCGGCCGATCTTGGCCTAACGACTGCGGGCGGTGAATCGAAGAGCTTGGAGGAGATGAGTCTCGAAGAAGTCGAAGCGTTCCTGATTAAGAAGGCTCTCGCTCGAAATAACGGAAATGCGCGCAAAGCAGCGGAATCGCTAGGCCTGAGCCGGAGCGCATTTTACCGGCGTTTACAACAATATGGATTGTAATGGATTGGGGAGCACACGCGCCCTCGCGTGTTGCGATTGGCGCCGCCGCCGATCGGCTAATCTGTTTCGAAAGAGAATTGCGGCGAGGCGCCGCAATTAGCACGCGAGGCGCGTGCGCTCCCCAGAAAGGGAACTGATGCCGCGTAAGCCGAAAGATCGGTATCGGTTTTCGCACCAGGGCAAGTTGACGTGGCTGATCCTTGGCGCGGTCGGGCCATCAATCATCATTCTGATGTCGATCCTTTGGTTCGGAGATTACAGCCCCGAAAGTTCAATGGACGATCACGCTGTTAATTGTCGCATTTGGCGCGGGATTCATTTCGGCTGCGCGCGATCATGTGATTCATCCGCTGCAAACGATGAGCAATCTGCTCGCAGCGTTGCGAGAAGGGGATTATTCGATCCGCGCCCGCGGGGCCCGCGCGGATGACGCGCTCGGCGAAGTGTTGCTCGAAGTCAACACGCTTGGCGAAACGTTGCGCGTGCAACGCCTTGGCGCGTTCGAGGCCACCGCTCTCCTGCGCACGATCATGGCCGAGATCGAAGTCTCAGTTTTCACCTTCGATCCGGACCGGCGTTTGCGCCTGGTGAATCGGGCCGGCGAAATTCTGCTCGGGCAGCCAATCGACAAACTGTTGGGGCGAAACGCCGACTCACTTGGCTTGGGGCCCTGTTTCGACGTCGATCAAGATGAGCCGCTCAGTCTGTCATTTCCCGGCGGATCGGGCCGATGGCGTGTCGGTCGCAGCACGTTTCGCGAGCGTGGACTGCCGCATGAGCTGGTCGTCCTTACTGATTTGAGTCGCACCCTGCGCGAAGAAGAACGGCGCGCCTGGCAACGGATCGTTCGAGTGCTCGGCCATGAAATGAACAACTCACTCGCACCAATCAAATCGTTGGCCGGCAGTCTGGAAAATCTGCTGCACCGCGAACCGATGCCGTCGGACTGGAAGGAGGACGCCGAGAGCGGATTGAAATCGATCGCGTCGCGCGCGGACTCACTGAGTCGATTCATGCAGGCCTACACGCGTCTGGCCAAACTTCCGCCACCGCAAATGGAAGACGTCGAGCTCGGCGAGCTGGTTCAGCGAGTCGTGAATTTGGAGCCGCGACTCAAGGTGAACATCGTTGCCGGCCCGAAGTTGCAGATCAAGGCGGACGCCGCGCAAATCGAACAGGTGCTGATCAATCTCGTGCACAATGCAGTTGATGCCGCGCTCGAGACGCGCGGGAATGTTTTCATTCGGCTGGCTCGAAGCGGGCGATTCCGTCGAGGTAATCGTGAAGGACGAGGGACCGGGAATCATGAACCCGACGAATCTTTTCGTTCCGTTTTTCACCACCAAACCGGAGGGATCCGGCATCGGCTTGACGTTGAGCCGGCAAATCGCTGAAGCACACGACGGCACATTGAGTTTGAGTAATCGCACCGATCGCGCTGGCGCGGAAGCGGTGCTGCGTTTGCCGCGATAAGAGAAAGTTGATTGTTGAGGAAACCGGCTCGCTGCGCTCGCTTCAGTTGAGAGTAAGCGCCAATCCCACTCGAATCTAGCGGCCACAAGTTCGTAGCCGTTCCATCAACCACGCGTCACTATAGTTGTCCCACTTTCGGGACAGCATTGTCCCATGAGCGAATCACCTCGCGATGGTCAGAAAATCTCCGAGAAATTCTAACCCATGATCATCAACGACTTACAACTTTGTTCCGGCCCGTGGCACGGGCGTTGCAATAGGACACTGCTGAAATGAAAAAACTTTTGAATCCAGTGAGCGGTCGAAGTGCTTCTCACTAGTGACGAAAGGGAAAGAAATTATGAAGCCAACCAACAACCCAACCAAGAACGTGCGGAAATTCCCGTTCGTTGATTACGACTACCAAGCATCGAGCCTGGAAGATTTGACCGGCCGTTGCACGAAGTTGTCAAATTCGTTTCGCGACATCAGCCGCGATTACTTCGACACCGAAGAGAACAAGGATTTTCTGAGTAACGCTGGGATTTTCGCCGCGCTGATCGGTTCTGCCCTGATTCCGATTGCCGCGAGTGCATCAGCGATGATCCAGCTTGTTCGCACGTTGCCGCTGTTTTAATCACGCCGTGACCACCCCACAGGCAAAAGCAGACGACGATCACACAATCGTGAGGCCGAGCGGGTTTACGTCGAGCCTTTCATCGATGGACGTACCACGTAAAGGGATCGCCGCGAAAAAGCGGAAGCGCCGCATTCTGATTATTGCCGCGAGCGCAGTCGGTTTAATTCTGGCAACAATCGCCTTGTCGCGATTGAAACCAGCCGCGCCGAGCGTGGATCGCTCGAGCGTATGGATTGACACGGTGAAGCGTGGCCCAATGGTGCGACAAGTTCGCGGCCTGGGCACCCTGGTTCCGGAAGAATTTCGTTGGATCCCAGCAACAACGGAAGCCAGCGTCGAGAAAATTTTGATCTGGCCGGGAACAAAAGTCGAACCGGGTGACGTTATACTGGAGTTGACCAGTCCGGAATTAGAACAAAGCGCGCAAGAAGCGGAGTCGAAAGCTAAAGCGTCCGAAGCGGATTTCACATCCGAACGCGCGACTTTGCAGCGCGAACTGCTCGACCAGGAATCGAAGGCCGCGACAGCTCATTCCGCCTACGAGCAGGCAAAGATGGAACGTCAAACCAACGATCAGTTGGCCAAGAATGGACTGGTGGCCGATCTCGTTTACAAAACTTCGAAGATCAAAGAGGAGGAATGTCAGAAGACCGATGACATCGAGCAGAAGCGATTGAACTTCGAGCGCGATTCGATTGAGCCGCAACTCGCGTCCAAGCAGGCGGCAGTCGATCAAGCCAATCAATTGGCGAAGCTCAAGCTCGATCAAGTCGAAGGCGTTGCACGTGAAGGCCGGGATGTCCGGCGTGTTGCAAGCGTTGCCGGTGCAGGTCGGCCAGCGTCTGAAAGTCGGTGACAATCTGGCGCGAGTGGCCGATCCCTCGAAGCTCAAAGCGCAGGTTAAAATTGCGGAGACCCAGGCCAAGGATATTCAACCGGGCGAGCAGGCGACGATCGATACCCGCAATGGCGTCGTGAAAGGTCACGTTAAGCGAGTCGATCCGGCGGTGGATCAGGGAACTGTTACCGTGGACGTGGCATTCGACGAAGAGTTGCCAAAAGGCGCGCGACCGGACCTCAGCGTCGATGGAACGATCGAGCTCGAGCGACTTGATAATGTTGTCTTTGTCGGCCGGCCGGCGTTCGGCCAGGAAAACAACACCGTCGGCATGTTCAAGCTCGTTCCCGGCAGTAGCGACGCAATTCGTACGCCGGTGAAGCTGGGCAAGAGCTCCGTGAACACGATTGAAATTCTTAGCGGTCTCGAACCTGGCGATCAGGTGATCCTCTCCGACACCAGCGCGTGGGATTCCCACGAACGAATCCGGCTGAACTAATTTCAGTAATCCGAAATCAGAAACCCAACCATGACATCAACCCAAGTTAATCCTCACAAATCAACTTCCGGTGGAAACGGCACGACCCCGTTGATCCGGCTCAACTCGGTCACCAAAGTGTTTCTCACCGACGAGGTGGAGACGCATGCGCTTTCCGGGATTCATCTCGATATTCGCGATGGCGAATACATTTCGATCGCCGGACCGTCGGGCTGCGGCAAATCGACGTTATTGTCGATCCTCGGCCTACTCGATACTCCGTCGGATGGAAGTTACGCGCTCAAAGGCCATGAAGTCGCGAATCTTTCGTTCGCCGACCGCGCACGAATTCGGAATCGCGAGATTGGTTTCATTTTTCAAAGCTTCAACCTGATCGGCGATCTCACCGTTTTCGAAAATGTCGAGCTGCCGCTGACGTATCGAGGAATGAACTCGGGCGACCGGAAAACTTTGGTCACCCAGGCGCTCGATCGCGTGGGCATGGCGCATCGCGCGAAACATCTGCCGAGTCAGCTCTCGGGTGGTCAACAGCAACGCGTCGCAGTTGCACGCGCGCTCGCGGGCAAACCCGCGATTTTGCTCGCGGACGAGCCGACCGGAAACCTCGATTCTCGGAACGGCGAAGCGGTGATGAACCTGCTCAAGGAATTGCACGCCGGCGGCGCGACCATCTGCATGGTGACGCACGACGAACGGTTTGCGCAGCACGCCGATCGCACCGTGCACCTGTTCGACGGCCGGGTTGTCGAAGACAGCCGGGTCGCGGCCTAACGAAATGTAAAATCGACAACTACCAGCGATTATGCTGAGCGAGATCAAAGTGGCGCTGCGGGGCCTGGCAAAGAGTCCCGGATTCACGATCATCGCGATTGCGACGCTGGCGTTGGCGATTGGTGCGAACAGCGCCGTCTTCAGTCTTATCAATGCGCTCCTAGTCCGGCCGTTGCCGTATCAGGAACCATCCCGAATCGCCTTAATCTGGGAACAATTCAAGACTCAGGGACTTGAGCGCATTCCCTGTTCACCGCCGGAATATCTTGATTTGGAAAAAGAGTTCCAAAGCGGCACCGGTCTCGCAGCATTCACGTATCAGTCATTCAATCTTGGCGGCGGCGACGTTCCGGAACGGATTTCGGGAGCAGTAGTTACACCGTCATTATTTCCGTTGCTCGGGGTCGAGCCGATCAAAGGCCGCACCTTTGCCCGGGAAGAACAAGGCGTCGGTCACGACGATGTCATCGTGATCAGCGAGCGGCTCTGGAAACGCCGGTTCAACTCGGACCCGACGCTGGTTGGCCGGACCCTGCTCTTGAACGACCACAGTTACACCGTCATCGGCATCATGCCGGCGAAATTCGAATTTCCGATTCCGTTGTTCGGGATTCAGGGCAATCAATTCGCCGAGCGCGTCGATATTTGGAAACCGACTGCGTTTACACCGCTGGAGCTCAAGGAACGCGGTAACCGCAGCTACGCAATGATCACGCGTTTGCATCCGGACACGTCCGTGACGAAAGCGCAAGCCGAGCTCGACAAGATCATCGCGAATTGGATCCAAACCTACCGCGACAATTACAACGGCGGCGGTTTCGGCGCGAAGATTTATCCGTTGCACGATCAGGTAGTGGGCCAGATGCGCACCGGTTTGGCGATTCTACTTGGCGCGGTTGTTTTCGTTTTGCTGATCGCGTGCGCGAACCTTGCGACGATGTTGCTCGCGCGCGCGAGTGCGCGCGAACGCGAGCTGGCGATTCGAGTGGCCCTTGGCGCCGGACGGTGGCGGCTACTCAGGCAAATGTTGACCGAAAGCGTGTTGCTCGCGCTGGCCGGCGCGGGGTTAGGAATTTTTCTTTCGATTTGGGGACTCGAACTGCTCAAACAGATCGGTGCCCGCACGATTCCGCGGCTCGCGGAAGTGAATATCGACTTTGTTGTGCTGATCGTGACTGCGGTCGTCGCGGTTGGAACCGGAATTTTGTTTGGACTGATTCCGGCATTCGCGACCGCGAAGCCGGAACTAACTGAAGCGTTGAAAGAAGGCGGACGCTCTTCAACCCCTGGGGCGCGCCGCAATCAGGTTCGCAATTCACTGGTTGTTGCTGAGATCGCGCTTGCGTTGGTGTTGCTGGTCGGCGCGGGATTGTTGCTTAAGAGTTACGGACGCATCCAAAACATCGATCCCGGGTTCGACCGCACGAATGTGCTGACGGCGGAGATCGATCTTCCCGCACCGAAATATCCGCAGCGCGGCGCGGACAATTACAACCATGGTGCCGCGATGGTGAATTTTTGGAACGAAGCTGTCCGGCGGGTCCGGCAATTGCCTGGGGTGGAGGCCGCGGCCGCGACGGTTGTCCTTCCGTTAAGCGGGTCAAACACTGATTCCTCATTCGCCATTGAAGGCCGGCCTGTTGGTGCAAAAGAGCCGACGCCCGACGAGGAGCTTCGCACGATCACGCCAGATTATTTTCGGGTCTTGAAAACGCCGTTGTTGCGTGGGCGGTTTTTTGCGGAAGCGGACAATGCCGACGCACCCGGCGTCGTGATCATCAATGATGCGCTCGCGAAAAAATATTGGCCGAATGAGGACGCGCTCGGCAAGCGAATCACGTTTAGCGACCCGCGCAAACCGGATCCAAAATGGCTGACCATTGTCGGAATTGTCCAAAGCATTCATCACCGCGGGCTCGATGTCGATCCCGCGCCCGAATATTATCTTCCTTTTGCCCAGGATACGGAACGGAGCATGGTGCTCGCAGTGCGGAGCACCCAAGATCCGCGCAGTCTCGCGTCTGCGATTCGCCGCGAAATTCAATCGATCGATCCTGACCTGCCGCTGGCGAACATTCGCACCCTGGAAAATGTTACCGCCGATTCAGTCGCACCGCGCAGGATGTCGATGGTTTTGCTCGGCGCGTTTGCCGGGATCGCGTTGTTGCTGGCGAGCGTCGGGATTTATGGCGTGATTTCGTATCTGGTCGTGCAACGCACGCATGAAATCGGCGTGCGGATGGCGCTTGGCGCCCAACGTCACAATGTTTTGGGTTTGGTCGTCGGACACGCCGCAAAGTTGGTTGGCATCGGCTGCGTGATTGGTTTGGTTCTCGCCTTCATGTCGACCAGAACGTTATCCGCGTTGCTCTACAACGTCGGCGCGTTTGATGCCGCGACATTCATTTTAGTCACGATCGCGCTGACCACGGTCGCATTGCTTGCCAGTTACATCCCCGCCCTCCGCGCAACCCGCGCCGATCCGATGATCGCACTTAGCCATAACGCCTGAATATGATTGGAGATTTTAGATTTGCAGTCCGGCAACTGTTTAAGGCGCCCGCGTTTACTATCGCAGCTGTAACCGTGCTCGCACTCGGCATCGGTGTGAACACCGCCGTGTTCAGCTTGGTTAACACACTTTTCTTTGCCCCGCCGGCTTACGCCAAGCCGCACGAAATGGTGCAGCTCTTTTCGCAGGACAAAAAAGATCCAAAAAAGTTTCGCGGTTTTTCTTATCCCACTTATCTCGATATTCGCCAGCAAAACACCGTTTTTAGTGACGTGATGGGGTTCGACCTTGCCTTCGTCGGGCTCGGCCAGAAAGGCGATACGCGACGCGCGTTCAGTGCGGTTGTGACCTCAAACTATTTTTCGGTGCTCGGCGTTCCGCTGGCACGGGGGCGTGCATTTTTGCCGGAGGAGGAAGCGCCCGGCCGCAACGCGCCGGTGGCGATTGTCAGCTACAGGTACTGGCAGAAGCATGACCTCGATCCAGGCGTGCTCGGCTCGCAGTTACTGGTCAACGGCCGCTCGTTCACGATCGTCGGAATCACCCCGAAGGGTTTCGTCGGCACCATGCAAATTCTGTCTCCTGAAGTTTGGTTGCCGATGAGCGTCTACGATCAGGTAGCAAACGATTTTGCCTCCGACAATAAGACGACGATCGACGATCGAAAGGGAACGCAGGTTCGGATCATGGGTCGGCTGAAACCCGGGATGACGGCGGCCGCTGCCAAGCCTGCCCTCGAAGGCCTCGCCGCCAATTTAGAAGCAGCCTACCCGGTTGAGCAAAAGGATCAGACGTTCTTAACAGCGCCGGTGTCACGCAATTCGGTAAGTAACAACCCGACGGCCGAGAGCGGACTCAAAGCAATCGCGCCTTTGCTGCTGGGAATGGCCGTGGTGGTGCTCCTGGTGGCGTGCCTTAACCTCGCTAACATGCTGCTCGCGCGTGGCGCCGCGCGCCGCAAAGAAGTCGCGATCCGTCTTGCGCTCGGTGGCAGCCGTTGGCGCATCGTCCGCCAACTTCTCACTGAAGGCTTTGTGCTGGCGATGCTTGGCGGCGTCGGCGGACTTATTCTTGGACTTTGGTCGTCCGATTTACTGGTTGGCTCAATGCGCCATCTGATGCCGTTGGACATCGTTTGGCTGACAGGACCGAATCCGGCAATTTTGGCGGCGACCTTCGGTTTTTGCCTGCTCGGCACGCTTATGTTCGCGCTTGGTCCGGCCTTGAAAATTTCGCGTACCGCGGTGGTATTCGATCTGAAAGAACACGCCGGAGAAGATGTCGTGCGCCGCCGGTGGAAATTCTTGCCGCGCAATCCACTTGTTGTCGTACAGATCGCATTTTCGCTCGCGCTGATTACGGCTGCGGCTTTGTTTATTCGCGGGGCAGGCAAAGCTGCGTCGGTTGATACGGGTTTAAAGCCCGGTGCAAGCTACGTTCTGGAAGTCGATGCCAGTCTGGCCGGTTACGAACCAAAGCGCGCGCAGGAACTTTATCGCAACTTGAGGGACAAACTGGCGGCACTGCCGGGAGTCGAGGGCGCGTCGATCACTGCAATCGTTCCGTTTGGAATGTTTGAGTTAAGTAGAAAGGTCCAGCGCGCGGGTGTGCATCTCTCTCCAGACGCCAAGCCTGCCACTGCTGCCGACGGACTTGCCTTCGACGTGCCATGGAACAGTATCAGCGCGGATTATTTTTCAACTGTTGGGTTGCCATTGATTCGCGGTCGCGCTTTCACCGAAGCCGAGGCAACCCAGCCCGGTCCCAAGGTTGCGATCATTGATGAAACGCTGGCCAAGAAACTTTGGCCGGACGGCGATGCGCTTGGACAACGCATTCAATATGCGAATCCAAACGCACCATCGGCCCAGGATGGCGGAGGCGGCCACGCCGGAAGGAGCGCCGATTTGAATGAAACGGAGAAGAACGAAGAGACGATCGAGATTGTCGGCATCGTGCCGGCGACGCGCCACGCTCTCTTCGAAAAGGAACCGGCCGGCGGCGTTTACCTGCCGTTCGCGCGCGGATTTCAGAGCGACGTTTCCTTTTTCGTCCGGTTTCATTCGCTTGCGCCCGGAACCGAAGCGGCCACGGCCAACGTGTTACGTCGTACCGTGCAGGATGTCGACCCATCACTCCCAATCCTGGCCTTGCGAACATTCGCTCAGCATCTCGATGCGAATCTGGATCTGTGGCTTGTTCGAGCCGGCGCGGCCTTGTTCTCGATCTTCGGCGCGCTTGCGCTGGGTCTTGCCGTAGTTGGTCTTTACGGCGTCAAAGCTTATTCGGTCGCGCGACGCACTCGCGAAATCGGTATTCGAATGGCGCTGGGCGCGCAGGCCGGAGCCGTCTTGCGCATGATCATGCGGGAGGGCTCGATCATGTTGATCAGTGGAGTTGCGATCGGCTTTTTGCTCGCGATAGCGACGGCAAAAGTTCTGAGCGGAATTCTCTACGAAGTTAGCGCACTTGATCCGGTCGCGTTCACGGTCGCGCCACTCGTGCTCACAGCGGCAGCTCTTATTGCCACCTGGTTGCCGGCGCGACGCGCGACCCAGATTAATCCAATCCAGGCATTACGGACGGAATAGTTGTTATGATTCGACTTAAAAATCTCGAACGCAGTTACCCGCTCGCACATGGAAAGTTCTTTTACGTCCTGCGGGACATCGACATCGAAATCGCCGAGGGCGAGTTCGTTTCGGTGATGGGGCCTTCCGGCGCCGGCAAATCGACCCTGCTCCACATCCTCGGAATGCACGATCACGGTTGGAGCGGCGAATATTTCTTCAACGATGCCGCCGTTCATCATTTGAAAGCAAAAGAACGGGCGACTCTTCGTAACGAGAACATCGGTTTCGTTTTCCAGCAGTACCATTTGCTCGACGATTTGACGGTTTACGAAAATCTCGAGATCCCGCTTTCGTATCGAAAAGTCGGAAAGCACGAACGCTCCGCGATTGTTGCTGACGCGCTCGATCGTTTTCAAATTGTCGCCAAGAAAGATTTGTTTCCGCGCCAGCTTTCCGGCGGCCAGCAACAACTCGTTGGCGTCGCGCGCGCGATCATCGCCAATCCGAAACTGATTCTGGCGGATGAGCCGACTGGAAACCTTCATTCCAGCCAGGGCGAAGAGATTATGCAGCTGTTTCAAAAACTTAATGCTGAGGGCACGACCATCATTCAGGTCACGCACTCGGAAAAAAATGCAGGATACGGAAATCGCGTCATCCAACTGCGGGACGGTTGGGTGGTCGAAGGAAAATCTCAATCAACCAACTAGAATATGTTCACCACTCTTCGTAATACGCTGTTTGTCTTGCTCGTTTCGGCTGGCGCTTCAATTGCCGCCGAGGAAAATCTCTCCCGGCAAATCGATGTAACACCCGGGGAAAAGCTGATCGTCGACGTGGATTTTGGATCAATCCAGGTTGCCGGCGCCGCGGACGGAAAGATTTCTCTCGAAGCCCATCGGCTGGTCGAGTTCGGCGACGAGACCAAAGAGAAAGAATATCTCGCTGCGGCACCGATCACCTTTACCAAAGAAGGCAATGTCGTGACGGTGCGATCCCGGCGCAAAGAGTCGTGGATCAATTGGCATTTCGGTCAGTCAAGAATGGATGCCAGTTACACTTTGCATGTGCCAAAGAAATGCGATCTCGATCTGCAGACCAGCGGTGGAGAGATCGCGGCGGTTGATGTCTCCGGAGATCTGAAGGCTCATACCAGCGGTGGCAAATTGCAGTTCGCAAATCTGGAAGGAGCGCTGACCGCGAGCACCAGTGGAGGCTCAATCGAAGTGGAAGATTGCCGGTGTCCTACCGAAATCAAAACCAGCGGCGGCCATATATCTGTGGTGAACGGGGTAGGAGTTTTGCATGCCAAGACATCTGGCGGTCGAATCGAAGTTCGCAATCTCTCCGGCGATGTGGATTTGGAAACGAGTGGGGGCAGCCTCGTTTTGGAAAAAATCAGGGGAAAACTGATTGGCCGAACCTCAGGCGGGTCGATTCACACTTCCATTCCGGATGAAGTCGTCGGCGACGTGCAGCTGAAAACTTCAGCGGGAAGTATCGAGCTTGCTGTGCCCGAAAATGCCGGGCTCGACATCGATGCCCGAACTGGCGGAGGCCGCGTGATTAGCGAGCTCCCCCTCACCGAGAACGAATCGAAACGCGAACATTTGCGCGGAAAGCTTAATGGCGGTGGAAAATCGGTGGTCCTCGAGACTTCAGCTGGAAGCATCACCCTTAAGTCGGCTTCCTCCCAGGTCGCGGAGCGTTAACAAAGGAAAAAATATGATTCTAGATTCATTTCGTCAGGACGTGCGCGTAGGGCTGCGCATGCTGTTCAAAGAGAAATCGTTTTGTTTTCTGGCGACACTTGTGCTTGCGCTGGGCATCGGCGGCGCGACCACGCAATTCACCGTGGTCAATGCGATCGTTTTGCGCGGCTTCTCGTTTCCACACCCCGAGCAGCTCGTGAGCGTGGGATTGATCGATCCCAAGGCGACGGCCCAAAACAACAACTTCGGAAACGGGCAGATTCCGGCAGCGCAGGACTACGAAGATCTCAAGGCGGCGCAGAAATCATTCTCGATGATGGCCGGCTACCTTTCCGGATCGACGATCAACATCAGTTACAAGAATAACCCGCAGCGTTACACCGGTGGCTATGTGACCGAGGATTTTTTCAAAATCGTTGGCGTATCACCGGTTTTAGGTCGCGACTTCACTGCCGAAGACAATAAGCCCGGCGCGGAGAAAACGGTCATTCTAGGTGACGAAATCTGGCGGCGCGATTTCAATGCCGACCCGAACATCATCGGACAAGGAGTTCGGGTTAACGGCAAGGCTGCGACCATTGTTGGTGTTATGCCAGCAGGCTTCAAGTTCCCGTTCTCGGAGGAGCTGTGGACCCCTTTATATAATGAGTTTCCCGTGACGCCGCGGGGCGACTTGCGGCTTGGGGCGAACAATAACGCTCCTGCAGTTATTGGGCGGCTCAAACCAGATGTCACACTCGATCAAGTAAATGCGGAGTTTGTCGGGCTCGCCCGTCATTTGGCGGAGGACAATCCCAAGACGAATCAAAATTTCACGTCGGCCATCGTTCAACCCTTGCTCAATGCATTCACCGGCGTGCAGTTACGGCAGACCGTTTGGGCGATGCTGGTCGCCGTCATCCTCGTGTTGCTGATCGCCTGCGTAAACGTGATGAATATGCAATTCGGTCGCGCGGCCCTGCGCGCCAAGGAACTGGCGATTCGCGGAGCGCTGGGAGCGACCCGCTGGCGGCTGGTTAGGCAAATGTTGACCGAAAGTCTGGTCGTGGCCGTGTTTGGTACGGTAGCGGGTATCGTTCTGGCCAACTGGTCAGTCGATATGCTGGCTCGAGCCGTTAGTGCCGCGCCATTCCCTCCGCCTTATTGGTGGCATTTCACGATCGATGGTCGCGTGCTGGCGTTCACCCTGATTATAACGCTGGTGGCCACCATCGCTTCGGGTCTGGTGCCCGCATTTCTTAGCGCCAGAGCAAATGCGGCCGAGATCATGAAAGAGGGCGGCCGCGGCAATAGCAATCGGTTGGTCAATGTCATCACGCGCATCCTTGTGGTCGGTCAGATCGCGTTAACCGCTGCTCTTTTGATTGCCGCCACATTGCAAATCAAATCGATCCGAAATCAGACTAAACTCGATTACGGCTACGACGAAAATGCAGTCTACGCCGCGCGGATGGCTTTGATGGAGGGAGCCTACCCGACTCAGGACGCGCGCAGCGAGTTTTTCAGAAAGACGCTTCGCTCTTTGCGCGGCGGCTCGCAATTCGACTCCGTGTCACTCACCAGTCGCTTTCGGATGACGTTTTCCGCTTCCGGGCAGTACGAGGTAGATGGGAAAAGTTATCTGACCGATCGCGATCGCCCGACGACAAATTTTGAATACATCTCGGACAATTACTTCACCACTATCGGCCTTAAAATCTTGGAGGGCCGCGATTTCACCCTGGATGATTCCGATTCCAAACAGCCGCTGGCGATCGTGAATGCGAGCTTCGCCCGGAAGTATTGGGGGAATCAAAGCCCGTTGGGTCATCAGGTCCGCATTTTCAACCCGGGCCGGCCGGAGCCCTGGCGCACGATCATTGGAGTCGTCCCCGATACGTTGATGCAGGGACCGTTCGATCAACAAACCGATAACGCCGGGTTCTACATGCCGCTTCTCGGTAGCAATTTACCAAATCAATTCTGCACCATTCTTGTTCGGCCGCGTTCTGGCGAGCGTGCGGAGACGCTCGGACCCGGGTTGAGCCGAGCAGTCGCGCAACTCGATCCGGATCTTCCAATTTATTTTCCAGGAACGCCCGCCGCCTTCCATCGCGAAATCCTGTCCGGTAATCGCCTGATCGCAACGCTGTTCACAATTTTTGGAGTTGTCGCGTTCATTCTCTCCGCGGTCGGACTCTATGGCGTGATGAGTTTTTCGGTGAACCAGCGAACGCAGGAATTCGGCATTCGCATGGCGTTGGGAGCGGATGCGGCGCGAATTTTCCGAATGGTGATGACCCAAGGCGCCTGGCAACTCGCCATTGGCCTTGTTCTCGGCGCAGGCGGTATTGCATTGCTTCTGGGAGTCGTCGCGGCCGCGGCGTTGAAAAATATTCTCTTCAAGGTCAACGCGCTCGACCCAACGATTTATTTCGCGGTGGCCGGCTTACTAACCCTTGTTGCGGCTGTCTCGTGCTTTGTTCCCGCGCGCCGTGCTACGCGCGTCGATCCAATGGTCGCGCTCCGCTATGAGTAACACTAACGCAACGGATAGGAAAAATGCTTGAGGATTTCCGCTTCGCGTTTCGACAACTGGTCAAGAATCCCGGTTTCACACTGATTGCGATTTTTGCGCTCGCCCTCGGAATTGGCGCCAACACCGCGATCTTCAGCGTCGTCAACGCAGTCTTGTTGCGGCCGCTGCCGTATCCCGATTCCGAAAAATTGATCGTATTGCGGGAACGCTCCAGCGTTTTCGAGCGTGGTGCAGTCGGTTACATGAACTGGGTCGACTGGCACGCCGCACAGCGAAGCTTTACAGATCTCGCACTCGTTAGGCGCGAAAACTTCAACTTTTCGCTGGGCACAAGCGGTGGCACGCCCGAACGCATTCGTGGCGTTCGCGCGAGCGCGGGTTTTCTTTCGGAGCTCGGATTGAAACCGTTGATCGGTCGCGATCTTACTCCGGCCGAAAATCTCGACGGCGCGCCCAACGTCGCGTTGATCAGCGAAAATTTGTGGCGGAAACATTTTGCCGGTTCGCCCGATGTTTTGGGACGTCGCGCGTTGATTGACGGCCTGGACCGCGAGATCGTCGGCGTTTTTTCGGCTCAATTGCAATTTGGTCGCAATCCCGACGTTCTGATTCCGCTAGGCGAGATCGTGAAAGATCCCGGAATGCAAAGCCGTGACAATCATCAGGGATTTGCAGGGCTCGGCCGTTTGAAACCGGGAGTGACGATGGCCCAGGCCAACAGCGATCTGAATGCGATTGCGGCCGATCTGGAGAAAAAATATCCGCAATCGAATACCGGCCGCCGCGTGATGATGCGGCCGTTGTTTGACACGACGGTCGGAGATTATCGCGCGAGTTTGAATTTGCTTCTCGCCGCCGTCGCGTGTGTTTTGCTGATTGCGTGCGCCAATGTCGCTAATCTGCAATTGGCACGCGCGCTTGCTCGATCAAAAGAAATGGCAGTGCGCGCCGCGCTTGGCGCGAGCCGTTGGACTATCGCGCGTCAGCTTTTGGTTGAAAGCACGCTCATCGCAGTGATTGGCGCAATTGCCGGAGCTTTGCTGACGGTCTGGAGTTTGGATGCAATTCTCACGCTGACGCCCGCTGAGGTCGCTCGGTTTCACGAAACGCGGATCGATCTTAGTGTCCTCGGCTTTACAACGATCGTGGCCTTGGTCGCTGGAATTCTGGTCGGCGTTTGGCCAGCCTGGCGAATTTCGCACACCGCTTCGCTTTCCGTTGCGTTACACGAAGTCGGCAGCCGCGGATCGAGCGACGGCGCGGGGCGGCAACGGATGCGGTCGGGATTAGTCGTGACGCAGGTTGCGTTGGCGATCGTGCTGCTTGCCGGCGCAGGATTGACCTTGAAAAGTTTTTGGCATGCGGAAAATGCGCCGCTCGGTTTCAATCCGCACGGCATCGTAAATTTTGCAATTTCGCTGCCGGACGCGAAATATAAAAAGGCCGAGGAGAAGGATGCGTTCTGGACGCGGTTGCTCGAACGTGTGCAAAATCTTCCCGGCGTCGAAGCGGCGGCCATTAGCGCGAACAGTCCGTTCGACGATAACGAATGGGACAGCGGTTTTCACGTGACCGGGACGCCACCGGCTCCGCTGGGCCAAAAACCGCCCGCCGAAGTCAGTCCCGTTTCGCCGGATTATTTCCGGGTCATGGGAATGCCGATTCTTCGCGGCCGCGGGTTTGGACACCAAGATCCGCCGGGTGAGAAAGGCCACTCGCGCTCGATCATTATCGATGAATCGTTCGCGCGGAAGTATTTCTCCGGCAAAGATCCGATCGGGCAGCACATTGACGACAATCAAACGCTGGATGAAAAGGCACCCCCGATGACGATTATCGGCGTCGTTCCCCGAACACGAAACGAAGCGCCGGGCGAGGACAATTCGGAAAAGCTCCAGATGGTCCAGGAATATCTGCTGGCGTCTCAAGCCCCAGAAGGCGCCAACAATCTACACGTTCGGACGAGCCTCACGGACATCGGACCGTTGATCGCCGCAGTGAAGCACGAAGTGCAGGCGCTCGATGCAGACCAACCGATTGGCCAGATCACGACCATGGACCAAGCGGTCGCCTCAAGTCTCGCCACTCGACGCTTAACGATGGTGCTATTGGCCGCCTTCGCGGTCCTCGCGCTCGTATTGGCCAGCGTTGGTTTGTACGGCGTGATGGCGCTGACGGTCACGCAGCGGACCCGCGAACTTGGGATTCGAATGGCGCTCGGCGCCGCGCGCACAAATATTTTTCGGCTGGTGCTCGGTCACGGTATTTCACTCGTCGGTGTCGGAGTCGTGTTGGTCTTGCTCGGCGCGATTGCGGTCGGCCGCGCCTTGATGTCGTTGCTTTACAACGTCGGCGCACTCGATGCCGGCGCCGTTGTCACTGCGATCTTTTCGCTAACGGCCGTCGCCTTGATCGCGTGTTGCGTTCCGGCCCGGCGTGCCACTCGCGTTGATCCAATCGTCGCTTTGAGGACCGAATAAATTTGCGCGCATGAATCATTTTCGTCTCGCATTCCGGCAGCTGATTAAGAATCCAGCATTCTCTGCGGTCGCAATCGCAACACTTGCGCTCGGAATCGGAGCGAACACCGCCATCTTCAGCATCGTCAACGCGGTATTGTTGCGGCCGCTTCCGTATCCCGACGCGGACCGCATCATGGTGCTGAATGAATCGTCCGGGCCCGGGCCAGGATTACGCGGTCGCGTTGCCGGACTATCTTGACTGGCAAAAGGACAACACCGTTTTCGAGAATCTCGCCGCGACTCACAAGGAATCGCGAAACTTGAGCGGCATTCCTGGTCGTGACCCAGAACGGATCTCGGGCGCCGCGGTCACTCGAAATTTTTTCAACATCATTGGGCTGCCAACCGAAATCGGCCGAACATTCGGTGAAGATGAAGACAAAGCCGGCGCGCCGCCGGTCGTCATAATCAGCGATCGTTTGTGGAGGCGCGCATTCAACGCAGACCCTTCAGTGCTCGGACGCGCGATCACGCTGCACGATCAGAGCTACACGATCATCGGCGTGATGTCTCCCCAGGTGACTTCGCCGCAAGACAGCGATTTTTGGATTTCGATGAACCGACGAATCGCCGGCATCTGGATGCAGCGTTTCATTCATCCAATGATTTACGTCTGGGGCAAACTCAAACCGGGCGCCACGGTCGAACGAGCGCGTACGGAAATGAAGGGAATCGCCGCGCGTTTGGAGAAAGCCTATCCGGATACCAACGGCCAGGAGACGGTAGTCGTCACGCCCCTGCTCGATAATCTCGTCGGCAAATATAAGACAAATCTCGCGCTGCTTCTCGGAGCTGTCGGTCTGGTCTTGCTGATCGCGTGCGCGAATCTGGCCAATTTGTTCGCTGCCCGTGGGGCCGCTCGCTCCCGCGAATTTGCCATCCATGCGGCCGTCGGTGCGACGCGCGGACAAATCATCAAAAAGCTTTTGATCGAGAGTTTTGTGATCGCGATCCTCGGCGGAGCACTCGGATTTTTGATCGCGGTTTGGGTCCGTAACGGTTTGATCGCATTGAGTCCGGGAGATGTCTCGCGTTTTCATCAGGTCTCGTTCGATCTTCCCGTTCTCGGTTTCACGTTTTTGATTGCATCGTTCACGACGGTGCTCTTTGGATTGTGGCCGGCGTGGCAGGCGTCGCACGCTGATGTGCAGCTCGCATTGAAAGAGGGATCGGCTGGCAGCGGGGATCCGCCTTCAGCCAAGCGCGCGCGGGATTGGATGGTCATCGGCGAAATCGCACTCACGCTGACGCTGCTCGTTGCCGCAGGCCTTGTCCTGAAGAGTTTTTCGAAGATGCAAGCGCTGCAGCTTGGGTACGAGCCACGAAATCTCTTCAGCGCCCGGCTCGAGTTGCCGTGGAAGACTTATTCCGATCGCGACAAGATCGGCACATTTAATAGAGCGCTTCTCGAGAAAATTACGGCGCTTCCTGGGATTCAAAGCGCTGGGATTGGTTCCAACGCGCCGCTGATGGGTGGCTGGCAGACTGGCTTCTGGCGAGAAGGAAATCCGCGACCGTCGCCTGCGGATATGTTGAATTCCGATCTCGAAGTCGTCACCGGTGACTATTTTCAAACATTCAAAGTCCCGTTATTGCGCGGACGGCCCTTTAATGAGCGCGACACAAAGGATTCACCGCGCGTCATCGTCATCGATCAGGCACTGGCTGAGCAATATTTCCCCGGCGAAGATCCAATCGGCAAACGCCTTGGGGTTGATATCGGCAACGATGATGAAGGCTGGGTGATGAGCGAAATCGTCGGTGTTGTCGCGCGCATGCGGTTTCACCCGATCGATGAGATGGCGCCATTGCCGGTGATTTACGCTTCAATGGCGCAAGCGCAACGAACCAGTCTTGGAATTTTTGTGCGGTCGAGCATGAGCTCCGCGGCGCTGACTAAATCGATTCATGATGCCGCGGCCTCGATTGATCCAAATCAGCCGGTCTATGACGCGCGGCCAATGTTGGATCGCGTTCAGGAAACCTGGGGAACGCACCGTTTGTTAAGTTTTCTTTTTTCAATTTTTGCCGGGCTCGCGCTGGCGCTTGCGACTATTGGTCTTTACGGATTGCTCGCCTATACCACGCTCAAACGCGTCCGTGAAATCGGTATTCGACTCGCGCTCGGCGCGCGCCCGGCTCAAATTCGCACACTTGTCCTGTCGCATGGGTTACACTTGTTGCTGATCGGTTCCGGCATCGGTTTGGTTGCCGCCTTCGCCTTGTCGCGCGCGCTGCAAAGCGCACTCTTTGAAGTCAAAGGCATCGATCCGAGAATTTATCTCGGCGTGGGTCTGCTTCTTTTTGCTGGCAACATTTCTCGCGTCGTGGATCCCGGCGCGTCGCGCCTCTCGGGTCGATCCAATCGTTGCGCTGCGAACAGAATAATCTCTTATGCAAAATCTTCGCTACGCTTTTCGGGTTTTCGGCAGGCAACCGACCTTCACCGCCATTGTTATTTTCACCTTCGCTCTCGGAATTGGCGCCAACACCGCCATCTTCAGCGTGGTCAACGCAGTGTTATTGCGGCCGCTTCCCTTCCACGAACCGCAGAATTTGGTCGCGATCGGCGAATTCGATACCCGGGAGACGGCTGATCCAGGAACCGAGATTCAGTCAATATCGTATCTCGATTACGTCGATTGGCGTGATCAAAACAAGGTTTTCGAACGTGTCGCTGTTTACACCAATCAGAGTGTAAGCACGCTGACCGACGGAAATGAGGCGACCCATGTTCAAGGCGAAGCAGTCTCGGCCGATTTATTCACATTGCTTGGTATACAGCCGATGCTGGGTCGCGCCTTTTTGCCTAGCGAAGACGAACCGGGGAATCACGTTGTCATTTTGAGCCACGGACTATGGCAGCGACGATTTGGCGGCGATCGCGCCATAATCGGTAAGTCTGTCACGCTCGACGGGCAACCGTTTCAGATAATCGGCGTGATGCCGCCGCGATTTAGTTTTCCGATCACTTCGGTACCCCAGGAACTTTGGACATCGATGTCGCTTTTACGTGCAACGAGCGACGGCTCACAACCAATGACCGAGCAGCGAGACAACGACTTCTTTCGGTGCATCGCGCGGTTAAAACCAGGGGTTTCGATTCAACAGGCGCAAGCGAACATCAACACGATTGTCGCAGACTGGGGTCGGCAGTATCCCGATTCGAAATCAAACACTGGCGGGAAAGTTTTGCCGGAAATCAGCGCGATGATCGGCAACACGCGTTCGGCGCTGATCATGTTGTGCGCGATGGCCGGCTGCGTCTTGCTGGTTGCCTGCGTGAATGTGGCGAATTTGCTGCTCGCGCGTTCGCTTTCACGAAATCGCGAAATTAGTATCCGGGCCGCGCTCGGCGCCGGACGATGGCACATCATTCGACAATTAATCGTTGAAAGCGTTTTGCTCGGCGGATTGGGGGGTCTTGCGGGATTGTTGATTGCAGTTTGGGGAGTCGAATCCTTCAGAACATTTTTGCCGAACATTTCGCGGATTGACGAAATCTCACTCGATCCGCGCGTGTTGACCTTTACCGCGTTGGTCAGCCTGCTCGTTGGAATCTTTGCCGGTCTGCTTCCGGCATGGCGGGCCTCCCATCCGAATCTCGCCGGTTCGTTGAACGAAAGTTCGCGCGGCTCGACCGAATCGACTGCTGGCCGGACTCGCGCTGCCCTTGTGGTAGTTGAAATCGTCCTTGCTCTGGTTTTGCTCGCCAGCGCCGGCTTGCTGGTCGAGAGTTTCCTTCGCTTGCAAAAAGTGCCAGCCGGTTTTGACACGACCAATGTCATGACCGCGCGCGTCGCTCTCCCGGACCGCAGTTATCCGAAGCCGCAGGACGCCGCTGAGTTTTACAAAAAGCTGCTTGATCGAGTGTCCACTCTGCCTGGTGTGCAATCTGCCGCTGCGGGTTGGTGGATCCCGCTTAGCGGCAGCGAAATCGGTTTTAACTTCGATGTCGAAGAGCGTCCAATGCCGGCGGGGCAGCAACCGATCGCCGAGGTCAATGTTGTTACACCCGATTATTTCCAGGCGATGCGTATTGCTATCCGCCGCGGCCGCGCGTTCACCGATCGCGACGATCGAAGTGCGCCGCCGGTGGCAATCGTGACGGAAAGTTTCGCGAAACAATACTTTCCGGGCGAGGATCCAATTGGAAAACACATCACTCCGAACGGCTCGATCGACCCAGGTAAACCGCCGGTGCGCGAGATTGTCGGAGTCATCGCCGACATGCATTTGATCAGTTTGCGTTTGTCGCCGAAGCCGCAGATTTACATTCCGCATCAACAGTTCGCAATCGGAGCAATGTCGATCTTTGTGCGGTCGCGGCTCGATTTGCAACTCAACGACGGCCGCTTTGCGAAGCGCAGTTGCCGAAATCGACAAGGATGTGCCGATCTATCGAAGTCAGACGTCTGGCCGATTACATGTCGAGGTCGATCGCGCAGCCGCGCTTGAACGCGATGCTAGTCGGATTGTTCGCGCTGATTGCCTTGCTGTTGGCTGCCGCCGGAATTTTCGGAGTCATGAGTTATTCTGTTACGCAGCGGACACAGGAAATCGGAATCAGGCTCGCGCTCGGCGCCCAGCGTCACGATGTGCTTCGGCTGATTGTCGGCCAGGGAATGCGTTTCGTCGGCGCCGGCATTTTGCTGGGACTGATTGGGGTTTTCGCCTGCACCCGTCTGTTGCAAAGCCTTCTCTTCGGAATTGGGGCAACTGATTTCCGAACAATGTTTGGCGTGACCGTGATTTTGATCGCCGTGGCCCTGGTCGCGTGTTTGTTGCCGGCCCGCCGCGCCACTCGAGTCGACCCGGTTCAAGCTCTGCGAGCCGAATGATTTTCTCAAAACCTTCAATCCCATAATTCCCATGAACGACATTCGTTTCGCGTTTCGTAAACTTCGACAATCGCCAGCCTTCACTTCGATCGCAGTGATTACTCTCGCGCTCGGGATCGGTCTGAACACCACGATCTTTAGTTTGGTCAACGATCTTTTTCTGCACGGGCTTCCTTTCAAGGAACCGTCGCGCGTCGTTCACTTCTCGGGTGGCGACAAATCGCGCGAGCTTGGTCGACATCGGAATTTCGGCGCCGCGCTATCAACATTATCGCGACGGCCAAACCGTTTTCGACGGAATGGCCGGCGAAAATTTCTTCGCTCTTCACTCTGACTGGATTGGGCGATCCGGTCCAGATTTTTGGCGGCAGATTGACTTCGAACTATTTCGATCTTCTCGGCGTTCGTCCGATTCTCGGACGAAATTTTCTGCCCGAAGAAGAGGAGGGCGCCGACGTCGCGGTGGTCACGAAAAATTTCTGGCAGAAACGACTGGGCGGCGATCCGAATGTCATTGGTCGGAGCATCACGCTCGACGGCATTGCCCACACCATCGTCGGAGTTCTGCCGAACATGCCAGTAACCTGGTTTGGCGCGAATCCGGTCGCGGAAGTTTGGACAACGAAGCCGATTTCAGCTTCCCGGGATTCAGTTACGATCGCATGATGCGCGGCACGAGTTTTCTTCGGGTGATCGGCCGATGAAACCGGTAATGTCGCCTGGCAACAGGTGAAGGCCGCGCTGCCTTCGCTCGATCAAAGTTACGTCACGCAATATCCGAACAAGATCGACAGTTCGCTGACGACGACCGCTCCGAACGTTGCCGGAAGATGTGACCCAGAATTTTCGAGCTGGCTTCATCACGTTGTTTGCGGCGGTTAGTTTTGTTCTGCTCATCGCGTGCAGCAACGTCGCAAATCTTTGCTGGTTCGGTTTAGTGGACGGCGTCGCGAGATCGCGCTTGCGAATGGCGATTGGCGCATCGCGCGCGAGCGTCGTGCGTCTGTTCGTCTTCGAAAGTTTGCTGGTCAGTCTGATTGCCGGAGCCGCCGGCGCGTTCGTGGCGTGGCGATTGGTGCCGTTGGTTCCGCAAATGGCGTCGAATTTTCTGCCGCTGGAAGCAAACACCGCGACAAGTGTTTCCGTTCCGGTGCTGTTGTTCACGATCGGCTTGTCGATCCTGACCGGTTTGCTGATGGGAATTTATCCCGCGCTGCAAGGATCCCACGCTGATCTGGTCGACGCGTTGAAGGAGGGTGGTCGCGGCACAGCGGGCAGCGTCCGCCAACAGCGGTTCCGCAAAATTCTCGTCGGCGCCCAGGTTGCTTATCGGTTACTCTCCTGGCGGGCGCAGCGCTTGCTCATCACCAGTTTCGTTCGCCTGACTCAACAGAACATCGGGTTCCGACTCGCAAAATCTTTGGACCGGTGCAATCACGTTGCCGGTGTCGCAATATCCGGACGCGCCGTCTCGGCAGCGTTTCGTCGAGCAAACGCTCGACGCGTTGCGCGATGTTCCCGGAGTCCAGAGCGCGACTGTCAGCGGCGACATCCCGCTCAATGGCGGCAATCGGACGCTCTACGCACGCGGCGATCGGGATGTTCCGCCGATCGAGAAACGTGCTAATTCACCGAGCCACGACATTGCTCCCGATTATTTTAAGACTTGGGGAATTTCGCTCCTGGCCGGACGCGAGTTTAACGAGCACGATACCGCCGATGGCGCAAAAAGTTTGCCTGGTCAGCCAGGCCGGCGCGAAAAAGGTTTAGCCGGACGAAAATCCGATCGGCAAGACGCTCCTCGTGAGCAGTCTTGGCGTGCCGTACGAGATCGTCGGCATTGTTGGCGATGTTCGCTCGATCCGGGTAAACGATGCGCCGGGAATGGAATTTTATCTGCCCGTGGACCCAGGAGAACTTTCCGTTCCTCAATGTGACCGTCCGCACGACTTTGAAATTGGATGCAGCCACCAAAGCTGTGCAGTCCGCGATCAGCAAAGTGGATCCGGGTCTCGCGATCGCGATTCCGCAAAGCATGGACGCGGTGGTCGCGCAGGCGCTTGGGACAGGCGCGTTTGATGACCTGGCTGCTCGGAATTTTTGCCGGCGTCGCCTTGCTCCTGGCCAGCATTGGAATTTATGGCGCGGTTGCCTACACGCGTTGAGCAACGCACCGGCGAAATCGGCGTTCGCATGGCGCTCGGCGCCCAAACCCGCGACGTCTTCGCCTGATTATCAATCAGGGAATGAGACCGGTCGTGGTCGGACTCGCTATTGGCATCGTGGCCGCATTTGCACTTGGACGATTGATCTCCTCGCAGCTGTTCGAAGTGTCGGCGAATAATCCGGCATTGCTTGGAGGAGCCACCATCGTGCTGGCGGCGATTGCGTTGCTTGCCTGTCTCTTGCCGGCCCATCGCGCGACCCTGGTGGATCCAGTTCAGGCATTGCGCACGGAGTAACTCTTCGTTTCAAGCGGTCCGATGAACGACGTTCGTTTCGCTTTTCGAAAACTTCGCCAATCGCCGGCGTTCACCTTGATTGCAGTCGCTCACCCTTGCGCTCGGTATCGGACTGAACACGGCGATATTCAGCTTAATCAACGATCTTTTCCTGCGTCCACTGCCGTTCAAGGATCCGGCGCGCTTGGTGCATATGTATTCGAACGCGCGCGAACGCAAGCTGCTGGAACTTGCGATTTCGGCGCCGCGATTCATGCATTATCGCGACGGGCAAACCATCTTCGAACCGTTCGGCGCCGAAAATGTTTTCGCTTTCACCCTGACTGGCCTCGGCGATCCGGTTCAACTCTTTGGCGGCAGAGTGACCTCGAACTATTTTGATGTTCTCGGACTTCGGCCGATTCGTGGTCGCAATTTCTTGCCTGAGGAGGAAGAGGGCGCCGATGTGGCGATGATCACCGAAAATTTCTGGCAAAAACGGATGGGCGGTGATCCGAACGTGGTTGGGCGAGGCATTACGCTCGATGGCGTGACACATACCATCGTGGGCGTTTTGCCGAACCTACCGTTCTCGTGGGTCGGTCCAAACGCCGAAGTCTGGACCACGAAGCCGTACGTCATTCCTGGCTTCACTTATGATCGCATGATGATGGGCAGTGGTTTTCTGCGAGTGGTTGGGCGTTTGAAGCCAGGGATGACAATCGAACAGGCACGCGCAGCCATGCCTTCACTGGAGCAAAGTTATCGCACCGCACATCCGGGCAAGGTCGACAGTTCCTCAGTCATGACGTTGAAAACGCTGTCCGAAGATGTGACTGGTAATTTGCGGCCGGCCTTTGGGACTCTGCTTGCCGCCGTCGCCTTTGTCCTGCTGATCGCATGCAGCAACGTCGCAAATCTTTTGTTGGTGCGATTTAGCGGACGCCGTCGGGAAATCGCTTTGCGGATGGCCATCGGCGCGTCCCGAGCGAGCATCATCAGGTTATTTGTGTTCGAGAGTGTGCTGGTTAGCGCGATCGCCGGCGCGACCGGAGCGTTGTTTGCGTGGCAGCTCGTTCCGATCGTACCGAGAATGGCCGCGAACTTTTTGCCGTTCGATCCGACGACACGAGTACAGCTTTCACTTCCCGTTCTCCTTTTCACGGTCGCCTTGTCGATCTTGACCGGTCTCGCAATGGGGATTTATCCGGCGTCGCAAAGTTCGCGCGCTGATCTAGTCGATGGCTTAAAAGAAGGCGGGCGAGGGACTAGTGGTAGCGCGCATCAACAACGGTTCCGAAAAATCCTGGTTGGCGCTCAGGTGGCTTTATCGGTCACTCTGCTGGCGGGCGCGGCGCTGTTAATCACCAGCTTCGTCCGGCTGAGCCAGCAAAGTATCGGCTTTCATTCGGAAAACCGGTGGATTGGATTTGTAACGCTACCGCAGTCGCACTATCCGGATCAGCCTGCGCGTCAGCAGTTCGTCGAGAAGGCGCTTGTCGCGTTGCATGGTATTTCGGGTTTCGATACTCTTGCTATCAGCGCGGATATCCCGTTGCTGGCGGGCGGAGGCAGTAACACGCTTTACTCGCGCACCGACGGCGAGATCTTGCCGATCGACAAGCGCGCGGCCGCAGCCCTGCATGACATTGCGGGGGACTATTTCAAGACCTGGGGCATTCCGATTCTGGCGGGCCGCGACTTTAACGAGCACGACACCGCGGATTCGCAGAGTGTGGTCCTGATCAGTCAGTCCGGCGCGAAGAAAGTTTTTGGCGACGAAAATCCGATCGGCAAAGCGCTGCTCGTCGGCGGCACGAGTATGCCTTCGGAAATTGTCGGCGTTGTTGGTGATGTTCGCTCGCGCAAGGTCGCCGAGCCGGATGATGTCGAAATCTATCGGCCGTGGGCGCAACAAAGTTTTCCGTTCCCCGTCATTATCGTGCACAGCAAGCTCCGTCCCGATGCGGTGACGAAATTGGTGCGTGCGGCGCTTTCGACGGTTGATTCCGGGTTAGCGATCGCGTTGCCGCAGTCGATGGACACGGTTGTCACCCAGGCCGTTGGCCAAACGCGGTTGATGATGTGGTTGCTTGGAATTTTCGCCGGCGTGGCGCTGCTGCTTGCCAGTATTGGAATTTACGGCGCGGTCGCCTACACGGTTGAACAACGTACCGGCGAAATCGGCGTCCGCATGGCTCTCGGGGCGCAAACGCGCGACGTGTTGCGATTGATCGTAAACCAGGGGATGAAACCGGTCGTCATTGGTCTCGCGATTGGAATGGTCGCCGCATTTGCGCTTGGGCGATTGATCGCGGCGCAGTTATATGAAGTTTCCGCGCACAATCCCGCGTTGCTCGCTGGCGCCACAATTCTGCTGGCCGGAACCGCGCTGGTCGCGTGTTTGTTGCCGGCGCGTCGCGCCACGCTGGTCAATCCCGTGCAAGCTTTACGAAGCGAATAGGAATTCATGATCACCGATCTGAAATACGCGCTGCGAATGCTGGTGAAATCACCGGGATTCACCATCATCGCCATTTTAACTCTCGCTCTCGGGATCGGCGCCAACAGTGCGATTTTCTCCGTGGTTGAAGGCGCGCTTCTTCGCCCGCTTCCTTTTCCGCATTCGGAACAACTCGTCAGAATCTTCGAAGCATTGGATGAAAACGGAACCCGCTCCGCGTCGCTTAACTTAAGCGACCGCACGGCTTCTCGCTTGAGAGAATTCGGTCGCGACGTTTTTGAAGATGTCGGCGCGAGCACAGGCGGCGTCGCCGTAGTTGGACTTAACGATGCATCGCCTGTCCAAACCATTCCGGCGGCGCGCGTGACGTCCAATTTTTTCACCGTTCTGGGGTTAAGGCCCGCGAAAGGCCGGAACTTCAATGCCGACGAGGGTCGGGACAAGGATGCCTCCGTTGTGATTGTCAGTGACGATTTTTGGCGCCAGACGATGAACGGACGACCGGACGTGCTGGGGAGCACCGTCGTGATTGACGGCACCCCCCACACCGTGATCGGGGTAATGCCACGCGCTTTCCGGCATCCTTACCGTGCCAGCATCTGGTTGCCGCTCGCGCTCGCTCCCGAAAACGTCGCGACGATTAACAATCATTATTTATATGGAGTGGGGCGTCTTCGGCCCGGCGTGACCGCCGTTCGGGCGGAAGAAACGATGCGCGGCATATTCGCGGCAATTAATCGGGACGATCCGAATCCCGCCAACGCGCGAGCGGCCTACATTCCGCCTTTGCGCGAGAGCTTCATTATGGATCTGCGCCCGAAGATTATGATCATCGTCGGCGCTGCGATCTGCGCGCTGTTGATCGCCGCCTCAAATTTCGCGGGATTGTTACTGGCTCGCGTGATCGACCGGGAAGGGGAGTTCGCGTTGCGTGCGGCGCTCGGTGCGAGTCGCGCCCAGATCATCCGGCAGCAACTTGCTCAGGCGCTCTTGCTCGCTGTCGCCGGCACGGCACTTGGCCTAATCATTTCTGCCTGGGCCGCGCCGATCCTTCTTACAATGAGTCCCGAAGGCGCCGACGCCACCGGTAGCGCAATGCGCGAGTTCGATTACACCGCACGACTTGATCTGCCGGTTTTTGCGTTCGCTGCCGGAATCATGACTCTGGTCGGGATGGGATTCGGTTTGCTGCCCGCGATTCGGGCATCGCGAACTGATTTGCGAAGCGCAATTAGCGTTACCGGACGCGGGGCGACGCTCGATCGGAGCGCGAGACGATTGCTTGGATTGTGCGTTGTGGTAGAGCTCGCGATCGCTGCGGCACTTTTGACGGCAAGTCTTACTGCCACGCAATATTTTCGAAAATTGATCGATGAGCCGTGGGGCTTCGAAACAAAGGATCGTCTGGCGTTCAGCGTTACCGTGCCGGATCGATTTTTCCCGATGAGCGCTGACAAACAGCAAGCTCTCGAAAGCGGCCTGACAAAATTGCAGGAGCTACCAGGAGTCCAGTCCGTCACGGTGGCATCGCCGGCTCCGATGGACGCGTCTTGGACGTTAATGCTGTTTAATCCGGAAGGTGCGCCCGCACCCGAACCGCGCGGTGTCTACACCGCCTATTCGCGGATCACCGTTCCCAAGTATTTCCAAACCATGGGTCAGCCGCTGCTGCAGGGCCGCGATTTTGTTCAGAGCGACGGACCAAATGCGCCGCTCGTCTGTATCATCAGTCAAAGTATTGCTCATCGGTTTTGGCCTAACGAGTCTCCAATCGGAAAACGTGTTCGCTGGGGTCGAACGGACGGTAACCGTCCCTGGTTCACCATTGTCGGCGTCGTTGGCAATATGAAAGCGATTGCCGATCCTAACGATGGAGAAGTCGTCGGAATGATTGCGCGGCCATTGGCGCAAATGCTCGTTACAGCGACGGCTCCACTCGAAGACATCACTTTTGTGTTGCACACCACCACTCAGTCGGTGAACGAGGCACCGGTTCGCACCGCGCTTGCTAGCGCGAACCCAAATCTCGCTGCTTACAATTTCATCTGGCTGAGCAACGCTGCTGCACGATCACGAACGACTGAGCGCTTTGTCTTCATTCTCGTTTCGTCCTTTGCCCTGATCGGCGTTGTCCTGGCCGCAATCGGACTTTATGGCGCGCTCGCGCTCCAGGTCTCGCGACGGGAACGCGAGTTCGGAATTCGCAGTGCATTGGGTGCGACGGCGCGCCAAATCATGGAACTTGTAGCCCGTCAGGGAGCCTTGTTGCTTTCGCTCGGCCTTTTTGCCGGCGGGCTCGCAACCTATGGCGTGATTCGATTGGTGCGAAATCAATGGGCCGAGATGCCCACGCCAAATGTTGCCGCGAGCATCTGTGCTGCAGTGGTGCTAGCTCTCGCTGTTCTGCTTGCTTGCTTATTGCCCGCGCGGCGAGCCGCCAGCGTCGACCCCGTGCGGGCATTGCGCGCAGAATAGTTAATTCACTACGATTACGCCTTCGGCCGCGGTCCGCTTCGCGTACAATTCGCTCAATCGCTTCGTCATCGGGCCGATCTCGCCGTCGCCGATGACGCGATTATCGATCTTAACCACGCCGGCGAGCTCGCCCATCGTGCCAGTGCAAAACATTTCAGCGGCGCCGTAAACATCCACTGGTGACAGATCTGCTTCGACACAGCGAATTTTTTCGGCGGCGCAAATCTCGATCACCGTGGCGCGCGTAATTCCTTCCGGACAGGCGACCGTTTTGCTCGTGGCCAAGTCGCCTCCGGCTCGCGATTTATCGGAGTTGCGAACGATAAACACATTTGTCGCGTTCGTTTCGGCAATGAAGCCGTTGGTGTCGAGCATGAGCGCGTCGTCCGCGCCCGCGTTATTGGCTTCGATCTTGGCCAGGATGGAGTTCAGCAGGTTTGCGTGATGGATTTTCGCGTCCAGGACATCCGGAGGTGGCCTCCGAGTTTTGCTGGTGATTAATGTCAGTCCTGTTTTCGTGTAAACGGGCGCCTTGTGTTCGGCCAAAACGATCAACGTCGGCCCTCCTCGGTTCAAACGCGGATCCATCCCCGACGTAACTTTCAGGCCGCGGCTAAGAGTGAGCCGGATGTGAACTCCGTCGCGCATTTTGTTGGCGACCAGGGTCCGTTTGATCGCTTCGATAATTGTCTCGCGCGGCGGAATCTCTGCGAACGAAAGCGCGCGCGCCGATTTCTCGAGTCGATCAAGATGCTCGCGCAATTTGAAAATGCGGCCGTTGTAAAGCCGGAGTCCCTCCCAGACCGCGTCGCCGCCTTGGACCGCGGAATCGAAAGGGCTGATCCCGGCTTTGTCGCGGTGAATCAGCTCGCCGTTGATGTTGACGATCAGGTCTTTGTTCTTGGGATTAAATTTCTGAAGCATTTCTGAATTGGGCTCGCACAACGTCCACCAAGGACACAAAGAAAAAACTTAAAATTTAAGGACTTGGTGATCGCTGTGTCCTTTGTGCGAGATCTTTAACGCAGGCGATATTCATAGAGCTGCTCATAACATTGGCGACAGCGTTCGTAAACTTCGCCCAGGGAGTCGGGAATGTCTCCCTTGCGCGGTTTGTACCGCTCAAACGAGGTGGATCTTGTCACAGCGTCGTACCAATGTTTTGCCCAGATTCCGTCCGTCTCGCGCAAACCGGCCGGCCACGAGAGCATCGTCTTGTCGAATGGAACGCCAACCGCGTCACACAGAAGTCGCAATGTTCTCTCCGGATCTTCCAGGACGTCTCTTGCATCGACCACAGGGGGAATCGACTGGGCTCGGTCACGGACTAATTCGAAGAGTTCACGCTGTTGAACAAATCCGAGGTCCTCGAGTGCCGGGTCCGGGTTCTTCTTAATATAAGAGAGGATAACTTCGCGCGGATCGCGGATCAGGAAGCAGTTGGTAAGATCGACAATCCACCCGCGATCAACCTCCGGAAGCAAGTGATGAGTCATCTGTTTTTGGAAAAAGACCTGCTTCGCACCGGGAACAGCTTCTTTGGTCAGTTGCGCGATCACTTTGGGCAAATTGGTCTCCCCTTGCTCGATAATTTCCGCCGCGCCGGGGTGTGGTTTACCGGTCCTCTCTAGATAGTACGCGTAAAGCGGCTCGTCGATCACCGCCGTGTCGGGGCGATTACTCCAGGCGCGCATCATGGCCGTAGAGATATTTCTTGGACCCGACCACATCGCGATTCGCACCGGCGCCGCCATAGCTCAGCCGAAAATGAGGAGGTGGATCGATTCCGGGAGCTGCTGGGCAACATTGGTGGCGACGCTGCCACGTAGCAATTTCGTCATGGCCGTCCGTTGCGAGGCGCCGATCACCAGGTAATCGACGCCCATGGTCGCGGCGAGATCGACAATCGTGATGGCGGCGTCCCGGCTCACGGCATAAACCGGAACCACCGACACTCCACGTTCCTCGCCGAGTTTGGTCACGCTGGTCATGATCGCGTTTGCTTCCGGATCATCCTGCCATTGGGCGCGGCCAAGGCGCGTCCCGGCTGCGGTGTAATAAATCGCGACCTCCTTTACGTAGAGCACGAACAGGCAGGCCTTGCGCAGTTGGGCTTCGTCCAGTGCAAAGCTGAGCACCGGTGTGATGCCGCGCGCCGCCACCATTATTTTTTGGCCCTCGCGCAATCGCGATTGCATACTGACTTCGAGAGTGGGCGTGACCATCTTCGCGACTTCACGCGTTACGGTGAGCGTCGTTAGCCCTTGTCGTTTCAAGGTGTAAGCGCGAAGGGCGAGGCCGCTGATCAAGACCGCGACCACGAACTGGAGAGCGTCGAGTTTTGTGTGGGCAAGCGTTAATTCGACGAAAGCGAGAATGATGAAGGTGACGCCGAAGAGAACCCGGTCATACCAGGTAAAGCCCACGCTACGATTGAACGTGCACGAACCGACATTGACGGTGATGGCGCCGACGACACCGATGGCGTAAAGGCCAGCCAACGCGGTGAAATTCGCAACGAAAAGCAACACAACCGTCGGCAGCCCGATTGCGATCAGCAGGGGATAGATCGGAACACCGTGGCGATTTAGCCGGCGAAATTGACGCGGCATTTCCCCGTCGCGCGACATCATATAAAGCAGGCCGATGATCGCGACGATGGCGGTATTCGCGGCGCTGAGCAGGAGGAGGAAGAACACGATTCCAACAATCCAGCCGAAGAAATTTCCGATGGCCGGCGAAAACGTCGCAGTCGCAAATTGTTCGCCAATGAAGCGCAGCATGTCTTCGCTGCGTAGCTGAAGAACTGAAGAGATCGACGATATGTCGGAGAGATGGAGTGTTTTTCCGAGCACGGATGGCAACGAAAGCATTGCCCAGCCGAGTAGCGCGGTGCCGGCCACAACTTCGATTGCTATCGGCACAATCGCTTTGAGTGATTCGCGTGCGACGCTCGGCTTTTCCATCGTCGATCCGGGATCGAGCTTCATCACTCCGGTGACGTTGGCGATCGATTCAGCGCCCGAAAGCGCCAGGATGACGCCAACGAATTGGACCCAAAGTGTGCCAAGGCTTTCGTGACGCGGTTGCAGGAAATGTGTGGTCAAGTGCGGCACGCTGATCGCAATCAGAACGACCACGACGATGAGCGTCGGAATGGCCAGGGCGACTGCGAGGCTACCCGAATGCTTCGGACCAAAATAATTGATCGCGGCCATGATCAGGAGCATCGCGATGGTCGCGAGCGCGATATGATCGCGAAGAAGTTTGATCCATGCGATATGCTCAGCGCCGGAGGTAATGTAACTCAACGCCGACCAGCCGCTGAGCGCTGCAGTCACCGTCAGATCGGCCAACAAAAGCAGCGCGCCGACGACCGCGAGCAAGCGTCCTTGCGATCGGGCCGCCGAATAAACACCGCCGCCGTCCGGGAAATGACGGCAGATCACGATGTAGTTGATCCCGACCAGCCCGGTCAGCGCGCAGACGGCGAGGATGATCGGCAATGACGAAAATCCCGCCGCCAGGAATGCCAGGCCGATGACGTAGGCCTTGCTCGTGCCCCAGTCGCCGTACAACAACGCGGCGGCGCGTTTCCAGTCGACGTTGCGAGGGCGGTGGACGGTGCCGCTTTCTGTAATGATCAAGTCAGCCATTTGGCGTGAGGCGAGACTCTCGATCAGGGGTTCTGCCAGTGACAAGCGGTTTCTTGAGGAGCGATTTTAACAGTTTTTTAACGGTTTAAGGCCGATGGTTTAATTACCAGCTCGTCGGCTGGCTCATTCATCGTTTAGACCGTCTATGAGCGACTTAATCTTCGTCGGCACTAGTGGTCGCATTCTTTGTCGTGAGCGCTCTCTACGTGCGCTTTTGCGACAAGCTTTAGGACGTCATATGGAAACCAATCATCGTCGTCAATCATCGCGCTGCTGCTCTTCGCCTATCTCTTCGTCGCGATGATTCGCCCGGAAAAATTCTAAATCGACATGAACCCGTCCGGCTGGATCCAATTTGCCATCTACATCGTTGCGCTCGTGCTCATCACGAAGCCGATGGGGCTTTATCTCATGCAAGTGCTCGATGCGAACGGCCGCACCTGGCTCGACCCGATCTTGCGCCCGCTCGAGCGCGGCACCTATCGCGTGATGCGCGTCGATCCGAAGAAGGAGCACGACTGGAAGCAATACACCTTCGCCATGCTGCTCTTCAGCCTGGTCGGTTGTCTGTTCACCTACGCGATTCTGCGCTTGCAAAATATTCTGCCGCTCAATCCGCAAGGACTCGCCGCGGTGAGTCCGGATCTGTCGTTCAACACCGCGGCCAGCTTCACCACCAACACCAACTGGCAGAGCTACGGCGGCGAAACGACGATGTCCTATTTCTCGCAGATGGTCGCGCTGGCGTTCCACAATTTCGTCTCCGCCGCGACCGGCATCGCCATTGCCGCGGCGCTCGTGCGCGGCATCGCGCGGCATTCCGCGCAAACGCATCGGCAATTTCTGGGTCGATCTCGTCCGCGTCACTTATTATCTGCTGCTGCCGATCTGCCTCGTCTTCGCGGTCTTTCTCGTGTCGCAGGGCATGATCCAAAATTTCAAGCCTTACACCAAAGCGCACGCTGGTCGAGCCGATGAAAGTTTCAGGTCGCCAAAGATGGACGAGAACGGCAAACCGGTCGTCGACGCCGAAGGCAAGCCGGTCATGGAAGATCAAACCGTGACCGAACAAACCATCGTGCAAGGCCCGATGGCGTCGCAGGTCGCGATCAAGATGCTCGGCACCAATGGCGGCGGTTACGTGAACGCCAACGCCGCGCATCCGTTCGAGAATCCGACACCGCTTTCGAATTTTCTCCAGATGCTCTCGATCTTCTCGATCGGCAGCGGGCTGACTTACTACCTCGGCCGGATGGTGAAGAACCAGAAGCACGGCTGGACGGTTTGGGCGGCGATGATCGCGCTGTTTCTCGGCGGCGTTTTGCTGGCGTGGCATCGGAAGCGGCCGGCAATCCGATTCATCAGCATCTCGGCGTCGCCGCCGCCGACGGCAACATGGAAGGCAAGGAAGTCCGCTTCGGCATTTTCAACTCCGCGCTCTTCGCCACGATCACGACCGACGCCTCCTGCGGCGCGGTCAACTCGATGCACGATTCGTTCACGCCGCTCGGCGGGTTCGTGCCGCTGTTCAACATTCAACTCGGCGAAATCATCTTCGGCGGCGTCGGCGCGGGACTTTACGGCATGCTCGTCTTCGTCGTGCTCGCCGTGTTCATCGCCGGTCTGATGGTCGGCCGCACGCCGGAATATCTCGGCAAAAAAATCGAATCCTACGACGTGAAGATGGCGATGCTGGCGCTGCTCATTCTCGCGATCGACATTCTCGGCTTTTCGGCCTGGGCCATCGTCAGCAAATGGGGCACTGGCGCGCTGAACAACAGCGGCCCGCACGGCTTGAGCGAAATTCTTTACGCCTTCAGTTCCGGCACCGGCAACAACGGCAGCGCGTTCGCCGGCCTGAGCGCCAACACGCCCTGGTACAACACCACGCTCGGCCTCGCCATGTTGATCGGCCGGTTTCTGATGATCGTGCCGATCCTCGCCCTGGCCGGTTCGCTGGCGCGCAAAAAAGTGACGCCGGCCAGCGCCGGCACATTTCCGGTTCACGGCGGCACGTTTTTCATTTTGCTCATCGGCACCGTGCTTTTGGTCGGCGCGCTGAACTTTCTTCCCGCGCTCACGCTCGGACCGATCGTCGAGCATTTCCTGATGCAAGGCGGCAAACTTTTCTAAGATCGACAATGAAATCTAAAGCTCGTCCACTTTTTGATTGGAAGATCGTCCGGCCGGCGATCGGCGACTCGTTCAAGAAGCTGAATCCGCGCCTGATGGTCAAGAACCCGGTCATGTTCGTCACCATGGTCGGCGCGGCCCTGACGACCGTCGGAATCTTCACCGCCGAACCGGAGCTGCGCGGCTTCGTCGCGCAACTGGCGATCTGGCTCTGGTTCACCGTGCTGTTCGCCAATTTCGCCGAAGCGATGGCCGAAGGCCGCGGCAAAGCGCAGGCCGCGAGCTCTGCGCCGCGACGCGCAACGACACGATGGCGCGCGTGCTTCGCGAACGGACGCGAACAACAAAGTTCCTGCGCCGATGTTGCAGAAGGGCGACGTCGTCGTCTGCGAAGCCGGCGACATCATTCCGGCCGACGGCGACGTGATCGAAGGCATCGCCAGCGTGGATGAATCCGCCATCACCGGCGAATCCGCGCCGGTCATTCGCGAAAGCGGCGGCGACCGCAGCGCCGTCACCGGCGGCACGCGCGTCTTGAGCGATCGCATCGTCATTCGCGTCACGATGGAAACAGGCGAGGGTTTTCTCGATCGCATGATCGCGCTGGTCGAAGGCGCGCAGCGTCAGAAGACGCCGAACGAAATCGCGCTGACGATTCTGCTCGCGGCGCTGACGTTCATCTTTCTTGCTCGTCTGCGTGACGCTGAAACCGTTCGGCATTTATTCGGGCACGGTCTTCTCCATTCCGGTGCTGATCGCGCTGCTGGTTTGTCTGATTCCGACGACCATCGGCGGCTTGCTCAGCGCCATCGGCATCGCCGGCATGGATCGCGTGCTGCAGCGCAACGTGCTGGCGATGAGCGGCCGCGCGGTCGAAGCGGCGGGCGACGTCGATGTGCTGCTGCTCGACAAGACCGGCACGATCACGCTCGGCAACCGCATGGCGATCGCGTTTCATCCCGCGCCCGGCGTCGACCGAAGCGATCTCGCCGCATGCGGCGCAACTGAGCTCGCTCGCCGACGAAACGCCGGAAGGCCGCAGCATCGTCGTGCTGGCGAAGGAAAAATTCGGATTGCGCGCGCGCGAGATGCACGAGCTCGAGGCGACATTCGTTCCGTTCACCGCGCAGACGCGCATGAGCGGCGTGGATCTTCACGCGAACGGCGCGCAACCGACCATGCGCATCCGCAAAGGCGCGGCCGAAGCCGTGCGCAGACTTTGTCGAATCCAGCCGGCGGAGCTTTTCCGCAAGCCGGTCGCGAAAACGGTCGATGAAATTTCGCGTCGCGGCGGCACACCGCTCGTCGTCGCGGCAGATCACGAAGACGCTCGGCGTGATCCAGCTGAAGGACATCGTCAAAGGCGGCATCAAGGAACGCTTCGCGCAGTTGCGCAAGATGGGAATTCGCACGGTGATGATCACCGGCGACAATCCGCTGACCGCCGCCGCGATCGCCGCCGAAGCGGGCGTGGATGATTTCATGGCGCAGGCGACACCGGAAGACAAACTGCAAGCGCATTCGCGCAGGAACAAGCGGACGGCCACCTCGTCGCGATGACCGGCGACGGCACGAACGACGCGCCCGCGCTCGCGCAGGCCGACGTCGGCGTGGCCATGAACACCGGCACGCAGGCCGCGCGCGAAGCCGGCAACATGGTCGATCTCGACAGCAATCCGACCAAGCTGATCGACATCGTCGAGATCGGGAAACAGATGCTGATCACGCGCGGCTCGCTGACGACGTTCAGCATCGCGAACGACGTCGCGAAATATTTCGCCATCATTCCCGCGATGTTGATGGCGACGTTCCCGGCGATTGCGCCGCTGAACATCATGCATCTGCACAGCCCGACCAGCGCGATCCTGAGCGCGGTCATTTTCAACGCGCTCATCATCATCGCGCTGATTCCGCTGGCGCTGCGCGGCGTCGCTTACAAACCGATCGGCGCGCTGGCGATCTTGCAGCGCAACCTGCTCATCTACGGCTTCGGCGGCGTCATCGTTCCGTTCATCGGGATCAAACTGATCGATCTCATCATCACAGGTCTCCATCTGATTTGAATCATGAAAGACTTCTTCTCTGAAATTCGCGCCGCGGTTCTGTCCACGTTGGTGCTCGCCGTCGTCTGCTGCGGAATTTATCCGCTCGTCGTTTTTGGACTTGGGCAGGCGCTGTTTCACGACAAGGCCAATGGCAGCTTGATTGTCGATCAAAACGGAACCGTGCGCGGCTCGAAGTTGCTCGCGCAAGGATTCACCGATCCAAAATATTTTCATCCGCGCCCATCGGCTGCCGGCAACGGCTACGACGCCGCCAACTCCGAGCGGCAGCAATCTCGGACCGACTTCGCAAAAATTGAACGACGCAATTAAGGATCGCATCGCTGCCTATCGATCGGAAAACGGACTAAACGAGAATCAGCCTGTTCCGGCGGACGCGGTAACGGCGTCGGGCAGCGGTCTCGATCCGCATATCAGTTTGCGCAACGCCGAGCTGCAAAGCGGCGCGCGTCGCCAAGGCACGCGGCCTGAGTGAAGACAAAGTGCGCGAATTAGTCTCTGCAAAACACGGACGGTCGGGATCTCGGTTTTCTGGGCGAGCCAGGAGTGAATGTTTTGAAACTCAACCTCGCGCTCGACGCCGGTCCAAAACGGCCAGTGACATCAATGATGAAAACGATCATCCGAACTATCTTTTGCTGCATTGCGATTATGACGTGTGCGCAAGGCGCTTTCGCTGATGACGAAACTTCGCCCACCGCAACGCCAGCGCCCGACAAATCGCAGTACACTTTATTTAATCCGACACCGATCGAGTTGCGTCGCGCATATAATACGGATCGTCCGAGCAAAACCGACAGTCCGTTCACGATCGACGCCGGCGCTTTTCAAATCGAAAGCGACGTCGCGAACTGGACGGTGGACGTGGAGAACGCAACGCGCGTCCGGACGTGGATCATCGGCAACACGAATTTCAAACTCGGCCTGACCAACTGGATGGATTTGCAGGTGTTTCCGCAGTTTTACGTCAACACCCGCACCAGCGGCAATGCTGTTGGAACCCCGGTCGAGCAAGACGGATTCGGTGACACAACCGTTCGTTTGAAAATTAATTTGCTCGGCAACGATGGCGGCAAACTGGTCGTCGGCTTTGTTTCGTCCGCTAAAGATTCCAACGAACAGCGGCCATACTGGAAATCATGTTTGGGAACCAGGTTTCGGTTTGCCGATCAATTACTCATTGCCTTGGGGTCTGACATTGTTCGCCCAGACGAGGATCGACATTCTTGATCAACCCAGCAGCGGCAGCATGCGCGTGCAATGGCAGAATCCGTGGGCCTTTCCCGCACGATCGTCGGGAATTTGAGCGGCTACGTTGAATTTTATGATTCCGTAAGCACCGGCGCACATCAACCTTGGATCGGGACACTCGACACCGGACTAATCTATCAGGTCACGCCGAATTTCTCGGTCGACGTGAATTCGTTCTTCGGTCTCAATCATAGCGCGCCGGACTGCAATGTATTTGTCGGCTTCGGCCACCGCTTCTAGCGATTGCGGACAAAGCCAAATCCCAATGACATTTTTTTGGCGCGAGATTTTAGTTTTTGCCGCTGCGTTCCTCTCTGGCACCGTTTTCCTCGACGTGTTCTTACGAATGTATCAGCGCGGCACCGCGGGTGCGGTACGAGCAACCGAACGTCACATTTTGCGATGGTCGATCAAAGGAGGAATTGGAATCGGTATTCTGACTGTGATTCTGCAATTTCTCTTTTCGAATTAGAACATTCCCGTTGCTTGTGGTCGTAATTGCTCTCAACAATCCGGGTTCGCTCATAGTGCTTCCCAATTTCGCAGCTTTCTCTTCGCCCTCTATCTTTGGTTAGTCGTGGGCTCTGTTTGATTGACAAGCGTTGCTTCCGAGATGCAGACATCGATGCGACAGCGTAGAATTGCCGAATGACCGAGGCGGAACGGCCTGATCCGGACGCACTTCTCGCGCAATTGAAGCGCGAAGAAGCGGAGTCTACTCGGGGCAAGCTCAAGATTTTTTTCGGGATGTCGCCCGGCGTCGGGAAGACCTACGCCATGTTGCAGGCCGCGCGGGAAAAGTTGGCGGAAGGTTGCGAAGTTGTTGTCGGGATTGTCGAGACGCACGGCCGTAAAGAAACCGAAGCGCTGACTGAAGGCATGCCGATCGTGCCGCGCGCGCAGATTGAATATCGCGGCACTAAGCTGACAGAGATGGATCTCGATGCCATCCTCACCTGGCATCCGGGTCTCGCGATTGTCGATGAGCTCGCGCACACCAACGCGCCTGGATCACGTCATCCAAAGCGTTATCAGGACGTGCTCGAATTGCTCGATGCCGGCATTGACGTTTACACGACGCTAAATGTTCAACACGTGGCCAGCCGCAGCGACACCGTTCGCCAAATCAGCGGCATCACGGTCAGCGAAACGGTGCCTGATTCGGTTATCGATCTCGCGGACGAAATTGTTCTGGTCGATCTAACGCCGGAACAACTGCGCGCTCGTTTGGCCGAAGGAAAAGTTTATCTCGGCGAGCGCGCGGAATGGGCGGCGCGAAATTTTTTCAAGGAAAGCAATCTCACCGCACTTGCGCGAGATGGCGTTGCGCGTTGTCGCCGAACATGTCGATCGCGATCTGCGCGACATCATGTCGGAGGAAAAAATCGCCGGTCCATGGAAAAGCGGCGATCGACTTGCTGGTTGCGGTCAGCGCCAGTCCGTATTCGGAAAGGTTGATTCGTTACACGCGCCGGCTTGCCTCGTCGATGGAGGCTTCGTGGATCGTCGCGAATATCGAACGGCCGCGACCGCTTTCGGACAGAAGAGCAGGCGCGATTGACTCGCTATCTCGCGCTCGCGCGACAACTCGGAGCCGAAGTGATTTCCACGCCCGGCGCCGACGTCGGCGAAACGCTGCTGCGCATCGCGCACCAGACACAACGTCACTCAAATCGTGATCGGCAAATCGCTCGGAACCGCGTTGGACATTTTGGAAGCGCGATCCTCTCCGCTGGTTGATGCGCAACAGCGGCAACATCGACATTCACATGATTCCGGCAGAGGACTCCGCCCAAGCGCGGCATGAACCGATCGAAGAGCGTTTAGCGCGTGCGCCGTGGCGTGATTTTGGAATTGCGCTCGCGATCGCGGGCGTGGTCACCGGCGTTTCGTTGGCGATCTTCGATTACACCGGCTACTGGGCCGTCGCGCTTTTCTATTTGCTCGCAGTCGTTCTTGCGGCGACGCGTTTGCGCCGGTGGCCCACGCTTTTTCTCGCCGCGCTCAGCGCGGTTCTCTGGGATTTCCTATTCATTCCGCCGCGCTTCACTTTTTACATCAGCCAATTTCAAGACTTCCTGATGTTTGGCGCCTATTTCGTGATCGCGGTGGTCGTGGCTCATCTGGCCACGAAATTGCGAGAGCGTGAACAGGCCGAGCGACGCCGGGAGGAGCGCGCAATCGCATTGTATCGCTTCACTCGCGCTGCTCGCTGCCAGCCGCGATCTCGATGAAGCGCTTCCGAAAATCCTGGCGCTCGATCAAAGAGAGCTTTCCAAGCCGACGTGGCGGTCTGGCTTGCTTGACGAAAATGGTTTGTCGCGGCATTCCGCCAGCACTTTTGTTCCGTCGAGCAAAGATGAAAGCGTCGCGGTTTGGGCGTTTCAAAAAAAACAGAGCTGCTGGAAGATCGACCGACACGCTTCCTGATGCCGAATCGCTTCACGTTCCACTTGTGACTGGAGACAGCGCCGAGGGTGTGCTCAGCGTTCGGCTCGCGAATCCTTTGACTTTGGAACAACGCGAGTTGCTCGACGCGTTTGCTGCTCAACTCGCGCTTTTCGTAAACAAGGAGAGCGCTCTGGAGGAGAGCCGCGCAACCGCAGGTGGCGCGGCAATCCGAAAAATTGCAACACGCGCTGTTTCGATTCGGTTTCGCATGAATTGAAAACGCCGCTGGCAGCGATTTCTGCTGCGCTTCAACAACCGCAGCCCGATCGCGCGGAACTCAAACAAGCAGTTGGACGTCTTACCCGCACGGTCGATCATCTTCTTGATGCTACACGTTTGGAATCGGGATTGTTGCAGCCAGTTCGCGAATGGTGCGATCCCGGAGAACTCGTGCGCGAGGCAATTAGCGCAAGTCGCGACTGAAGGAGAAGGCGTTCAAAGTCAACGTCGCGCCCGAATCTGCCGCCGATTTCGGTGGATGCGCGCTTGATTGAGCAGGCGCTGATTTCGGTTCTGGCCAACGCCGTCCTGCACGGCGCCAGCAATCAGCCGATCGAAATCAGTGTCGCGCGCGACAATTCGACAATTGTTTTTTCCGTCGCGGACCATGGTCCAGGACTGGTCGCGGGCGAGGAGAACAAAGTTTTTGAGAAATTTTATCGTCGTCCGGGCACCGCGCCGGGTGGGCTCGGCCTTGGACTCTGGATCGCGCGTCAATTGGTCGAAGCGCACGGTGGCCAGATCAGCGCCCAGAATCGCGACGGCGGTGGCGCGCGTTTCTCTATTCGTCTTCCGATTGGCGAAGCGATGCGATTGCCGATCGAAGCGACCGCATGAAACCGATCGCGCTGATTATTGACGATGAGATTCAGATTCGGCGGCTCCTGCGCGTCGCCCTTGAGGCCGAGAATTATCAGGTGCACGAAGCGGAAACGGGCGAACAAGGCTTGATTGAAATCGCCAACTTCAAGCCGGCTGTAGTTCTCCTCGATCTCGGGCTGCCGGACATGGATGGCCTCGAGGTGTTGAAACGGTTGCGCGAATGGAGCGAAGTGCCAGTGCTAGTTCTGTCTGTCCGTGATGACGAACAGGGCAAAGTCGCCGCCCTTGATGCGGGCGCGGACGATTACGTTACCAAGCCTTTTAGCACGTTGAATTGCTTGCCCGCCTACGCGCTGCTCAACGAAAGACCCGGCCAGCTGAAGAAGTTTCTGTTTTTAAATCGGGTGACCTGATTGTCGATCTTACTGCGCATGTCGTCACGCGCTCTAACAAAGAAGTGAAACTCACCGCTACCGAGTACGCGCTACTGCGTCTCTTTGTAAAACATCCCGGACGCGTTCTGACTCATCGCTACATCTTGCGCGAGATCTGGGGCCCAAAATCAGAAGAACATCGGCAATATCTTAGGGTTTACGTGACCCACCTGCGGCAAAAGATCGAATCGGATTCGGCCAAGCCGCGTTTAATCAGGACGGAATCCGGGATTGGTTATCGTTTCGATTCCGCTGACTCCAACGCTGCTGAATAATTTCCGTCGCGGCAGCCGAAGCTGGTCTCAGTGATGTGACGGCCAGAATTGATCGATCAATTTGATTCCGGCAAAAACAGCTCCGAGTCCGCAAACGATACTGAGCAGCACATATCCGGTCGCGACCGAGAGTAGTCCTCGCCTTAGAAGAAAAACGCTTTCGTAGCCGAAAGCGGAAAAGGTGGTGAAGCCACCCAACAGTCCGGTGAAAAGAAGCAGGCGAATCGAGGGCGAGAATAAATCGTGGTGTTCTACCAATGCTGCGAACACGCCGATGACAAAACAGCCGATCACGTTGACGCTGAATGTGCTCACTGGAAAATCCCACGCCTGCGTGTGGTGCAACGCGAAACCGCCAAGTTTGTAGCGCGCCACCGATCCGATCGCCCCGCCAAGAGCGACAATGATTATTTGTTTTAATCCGAGCATAACGACCTCCTGTGATTGCAGGAGTCATTAGCTCACGCGGTTCTCCCGTTGGGGAAGGCAAACTCCATTGCCTTGGTAAATGGTAGCAGCGCCCTTCGCAGGTGCAACCGATTGGCGAATTTTACGAGCCAAACTTTCCGTAAATCGCAATCAGCGGGTAATAGCAGCGATATTTACTATGATAATCGCTCACGAATCCGTCTTTGGTGCGAAGCTCGACATGACCGTGGCTACGATCTCCGTAAACCAGAACCGCGCCGACCGGCGCCGCGTAGGGATCGTGGATCGGCAATCGTTTGAATCCATAACTGCGCATTAACTCATCGCCTGCATCGGCCGCGTAAGCCGTTTTGGGATACGAAGTGATCACGCCAGCGGAGAACAAGGCGTGCTTCACATAATGCCAGCACTGGGCTTGCGAGTGAGCGTTCGCCCGTTCCTCGGCGAGCGTTGCGGCCTGCCTTAGCTTTGGATCAAGCCGGGGGTCGATTTTCGCGGGACAGGACGGCGTCACGCGGTTCGGCGAGTTTACCTTGGACCTGACAGCGCACAAACTGTTCCGAGGAGGGCATGAAGTCGAATTGACCGCCAAGGAATTTCGCCTGCTCGCGCACTTCGCTGCGCACCCGGGGCGCGCCCTGGCGCGCAACGATATTCTGAATGCCGTGTGGGGCAACTCCGTGATGGTGACGCCGCGCAGCATCGATCGATGCGTCACCACTTTGCGCGGGAAAATTGAGGCCGACCCCCACAATCCCGTTTATCTGCAGACCATTCGCGATGTGGGCTACCGCTTTGAGATTGAGACCGGCACCTGATCGAACTCGATCTCTTCCAGGCTGCGCCCCATCGTCTCGGGAACCCACCGCTTCACGAAGACAAAACCGGCGACGCAGATCGCGGCGTAGAGCCAGAAGGTGCCGGCCGGGCCGAGCCGGGCATTCAACATCGGAAAGGTGTAGGTCAGGATAAAGCAGGCGATCCACAGGGCGGCGACCGCGACCGACACGCCGGCGCCGCGGATGCGGTTGGGAAAATCTCCGAAATGATGACCCAGGTGACCGGGGCGAGCGACATCGCGTAGCAGCCGATGGCCGCCAGGGCCAGCACCAGCAGCAGGGCAGGCCCGGCAGCCCGGGTACAGACAGCCCAGAGCGCTGTGTAACAGCGCGAGGCCGCGCGCCCCGCCAGCATCAGCGGCGCCGGCCCGAGCGGTCCACCGGTCCGAGGCCACAAGGTGAAGACCAGGTTGACGATCCCGGTGATCACGATGTTGAACAGGATGTCGGAGACGCCGTACCCGGCCGACGCGAAGATCTCCTCGGCGTAGTTGAAGATCACATTGATGCCGCACCATTGCTGGAAGACGGCCAGGACCACGCCGATGACCACCACGGTGCGAACCCGCGGATCGAAGACCTCGCGGAGCCCGCCCGCGCGTGTCGGCGGCAAGGGTCTGGCGGATCTCGTCGAGCGCCGCGTGCGCGTAAGCCTCGCCGCCGACCCGGGTCAGGATCGGCAGGCAGCGGTCTTCCCGCCCGGCCCTGGCCAGCCACCGCGGGCTCTCGGGCACGAAGAACATCGCCGAGGAAGAAGAGGATCGCCGGGATCGCCGTCACGCCGAACATCCACCGCCAGCCAACCTGACCGTTCCAGGAGGCGAGGATCTGCTGCGCGGTCGCGCCGCGGGGCACACGGCTCGGCGATCAGCCAGTTGACGACCTGGGCCATCAGGATGCCGATGACGATGGTGAGCTGGTTGATCGACACGAGCTTGCCGCGCATCGACGCCGGGCGATCTCGGCGATGTACAGCGGCGAGAGGTTCGACGCCAGGCCGATCGCCACACCTCCCATCAGCCGGTTGGCCACGAAGATCGCGAACGACCCGGCGAGCCCGTGCCGATCGACGAGAGGGCGAAGATCAGCGCCGGAGAGGATCAGCAGACGCTTCCGCCCGAACCGGTCGGCAAGCAGCCCCGGAAAGGATGGCCCCGCCCAGGCAGCCGATCAGGGCGCTGCTCATCGCCCACCCCACCTGCTCGGGTGTTACCAGGTGAAAGAACTTCTCGTAAAACGGCTTGGCACCACCGATGACCACCCAGTCGTAGCCGAAGAGCAGCCCTCCCAGCGCGACCACCGCGGAGATCATCCAGACGTAACGCGCGTTGTAGCCCTTCATAGGCGTGCCTCCCGATAGGTGGCACGCCTACGTTAGCGAACTGCGCCGGTATGTTCAAGCGCTGCGTTACTTCGACAGGACCAACAGGCCGGACGCGCCGCCGCCGGTCTGGATCAACTGGGCGCCGGTTTGCGTCGGCAGAGCCAGGTAGGTTTCCGTCGCGGTCTGAGGGTTACCGTCCGCGTCGGTGAACGTGACGCCCAGCGTGATCTGCTGGAAACCAGTCGGAGTTTGAACAGCAACGCCGCCCAGCCCCTTCCGCACGACCTGGCCAAACGAGTTGGTTACTTCCTGTCCATTGATATTTCCGTTAGCATCTAGGCTGAGCAGTTCGACGCTCGTGCTCGACGGAGTAAGCGGCCGGCCGATGACCTGAAAGCTCCCGGTCGGGAGAGCTTGCCCAGCCGCGTTCAATTGGCCGATGGTCTGGCCCTGAGTGGTACTCAGCGTCGCGAGCGAAGTACTGGAGAACGGGATGACCATCACGACCTGGTTGAAGAGCAGCGGATTGCCGTTAGTGTCGAAAGTATCCAGGCTCGGGCCGGCCAGACTCAGCGTGTTGGTGCTCGCGTCATAGGTGCCCTGGACCGCATAAGTGGACACCTGGACGCCCTGCTGTATCACCGCGGTCCATTGACGGTACCGTCGGCGTTGAAATTCAGTGAGGCGAGCGTGGCGGTTTCGTTTGAAACCGAGGAGAAGACGTACGGTCCTGTTATGGTACCGGGGGCGGTGTTTGCGCAAACGCCAAACCGGCCGCTGCGATCGACAGGAGCGCGAAGTTTATGAGCGAAGTAGACACACGTGTCGTCATTGCAATGTAATTCCTTTCAGTTGCACCAGTGTTTTTCGCGCGCTGCCGGGGCACAGCACTCGCATCGGTAACGAGTTTTCGAGTCCGCTATCTTCCGGTGCTATCGTTCTTACGAAATAAAATGGGAAGTCGATGTCCAAAGTTAGGGCGAAATTCGCGGAGCGCCCGTGGAGAATCGTAAGAACGCTTACGGATTTGACATGAAGAACTACTTGTTATCGCGGTAAGTCAGCGGCGGCTTCTGATCGGCTGGAATACGCGACCTGTACTCAAATCCGGCGCGGCGCTTTTCAAAGCTGGCCTTGGCCGCTTCCACCTGTTTGGGATCCGTGTACAGGTCGACCGCGGTCAGCACCAGCGATTTCGCGGCCACCACCATGCCCTTGCGGCCGATGCTCATGCCCGCGCAGGCGGCCGATTGCCAGCTGTGCGCCGGCACGCCCGGAACGAACGTGGCCGCGCTGAAATCGCCGCCATCGGCACCGTCCAACTGACGTCGCCCGCATCGGTGGAAGCCGAGCCGGTGCCTTCGCTCGGAGGCCTCGATCGTCTCCTGACTGCCGATTGGCCGAGTGCGATCGGGCAGCGTTTTCCGGATGGTTTCCGCGAATGCCTGCTCTTCCTGCGTGTAGGTCACGCCGCCCACCAGGCGCATGTTCTTGTCCACCAGCGCGGCCAGGGCGTCGTTCGGCAGCGTGTTGTAGGAGCTGTCGATCAACTCCATCTCCATGCGGGTCTCGCTGGCCAGGCGCCCGGCCTGCGCGCACTTGAGGATGCGGTCCCAGATCCCATCGAGCATGGGCATGCTGGGGTGGCGGGCGTAGAGGAACAGCTCCGAATAGTCGGGGACGATGTTCGGCGCCGAACCGCCGTTGGTGATGACGTAGTGCATGCGGGTGGAATCCGGGCACATGCTCTCGCAGGAACTCGATGGAGTTGGCCATGATCATCAGACCGTCCAGCGCGGACCGGCCGGCGTCCGGCGCGGCCGCCGCATGCGCGGGCTTCCCGTAGAAGCGGAACTTGGCCGAAATGATCGCCAGCGAACTTTTCAGTGACGCGCCGTTCTGGTCGGACGGATGCCAGCTCAACACGGTGTCCACGTCTTTGAACACCCCAGCGCGAATCATGTACAGCTTGCCGCCTCCGCCTTCCTCGGCCGGCGTGCCGTAGAAACCGGATCGTGCCGGGAATCTTCTTGTCGGCCATCCAGTCCTTGATGGTGATGGCGGCAAACAGCGAAGCCGCGCCCAACAGGTTATGGCCGCAGCCATGTCCGGGACCGCCGTTGACGACGGGGCTTGCGGTCCGGGACGTCCTCCTGCGAAAGACCGGGCAAGGCATCGTACTCGCCCATGATCGCGATCACCGGCTTGCCCTGGCCCCAGGTGGCCGTGAACGCCGTCGGGATACCGGCCACATTGTCCGCAAGGGTAAATCCAGCCGAGCGCAATTCGGACTTCAGCAGTTCGGCGCTCTTGTTTTCCTTGTAGCCGACTTCGGCGAACTCCCAGATTTTTCGCGAGACATCGCCGTAGTGCGCCGCGCGCGCGTCCATCTTCTGCAGCAGTGCGCTCTTGTCGTCAGCCACCAGTGGGCTGGCGGCAAGAGGAAAAGCAGCAAGGTTCGCATAAGGATGAGGATAGCGCGAGCGTGGTCGTCGCCAAACTATACTTGTTTTTGTGCGCATCACACTTGCCCTTGTGTGGATTACCACCGCCGTGTTTGCGGCCGACAACGGTTGGAGCGTTTACGGAGGCGATGCGGCCGGCACCCGCTATTCGCGCCTCCAAACAGGTCACCCGCGAAAATGTGGCGAGCTTCGCCCCGCATGGACCTATCACACCGGCGCGCTGAAGCCTGAAACCGAACTCAACGAAAAGGCGGCCTTCGAGGCAACACCGATTCTGGTCGAAGGCGCCCTCTATCTCAGCACGCCATTCAACCGGGTGATCGCGCTGGACCCGGCGAGCGGCGCGGAACGATGGAGCTACGATCCCAAGGTGGACCGCTCGCACGATTATTCCGAGGTAAGCTCCCGCGGCGTGGCGTCCTGGAGCGATTCCAAAGC
>CAWAYF010000005.1:0-226630 GCA_963786135.1 uncultured Verrucomicrobiae bacterium
CGAATCTTTTCTGATCTTCGAGGCTTCGATCACTTTACCTTCGGAATCCACGTAGGTGACGGTCTTGCTGAACTTGTATCGAACCGGCTCGCCGCTTCCGTTTTCAGGAAAAGACGAGTTCCCGGAGTGAATTCCGTGACGACGCCATTACTTTCGGTGGTGGTCGTGGTGGTTTCCGTCGTTCCATTGGTCCCCGTCGTGACGGTGGTGGAAGATGACGATGTTTGTCCAAAAGCCACGGAACCGAACAGCGCTGTGGCGAACGCGACACTAACGATTGATTTAATCATAAGACTAAACTTTCTAATTACTGAGTTGCTGCAGAGATCACAGCTAAAGGCCAACCGGTTCGTGCTACCGATTGAAAATCGGCGAACCAGGTAGTAAATGGATGCGGCAGTTGGGCAATGTAAGCCCTTACAGACTTTCCACAATGACCTTTGTTCGAAGGTTGAAGGAGGAGTGAAGAAAGTGACGTGTGACCGCGTAAAGCTTCGCGACGCGGCCTATCGGCAGTGACGAGTGACAAGTTGCGGACGGAGAACAGAGACGTTTATTTGGTCAGCTCCGGTACGTGTTCATCCTCGTATTTCTCGACAAGCACTCCGAGCACGTCCATCAGCGAAGCAAGAGGATGATTTTCGTCTTCGCCGACCTGGTCGGTGACGCGATCAAGGAGCTCTACCAGCTCGTTGTAATCGCTCTCCGTGCGGGGCACGCGCACCGCGCGTGAAAGCGGCGGCCAAGCATTTGTCACTTTCTCAAGTTCGGCAGTGGACATGTTTTATTCTCTCCATTTGCCCGCGTCGTGGTCTTATCGTGCGTCAACACGTGGCGGATGTAGATCTTGTTCCGATTAGTGCACTGCAGCGATCAGTCGAACCTTGTTGCCGCCGATGTTAAAAACGGTGAATTTTCCAACCTGATCGGCATGTGGAAACGTTTCGCGCAGCTTCGCGAAATTCTGAAATCGGTTTTTCCTCACAATCACATACCAACGCGCCAGCGATGATTTGGTATCTGGCCGTTTTGCGACGAAGTCGTTCAAACGCTTTCGAGTGATGACGTGCATTCTGGGGGAAGAGAACTTCGGAGAAGCCTAACCGACAGCTCATAAACTAGAAATTATAAAGGCTGCAGGAAAGACCGAAATCACAACAAAGAATCGCGGATTCAAAAGAAGTGACCCGCCTCCGCCAAAGCTTCCGTCTTCGGGTTGCTACGACGTGACAAGCCGGCGCGGCGAGCAAGTGAGGGCCAACGCGTCGGCGTAGTTGCGTCGGAATTACGTGCAGCCGCGCAACAGGAAGATCAGAAACAGGATTGGAATCGGGATTCCGAGCAACCAAAGCAAAATGTAACCAGCCGCGCCCGCTTGTTTAAATTTTTCTTTTAAGGTCATTTGAAGCTCCTTTTCCTAAACAATCGCGCCCGGACGAAAAACTGCGGGTGCAAAAAAAGTGACATGCGGAGAAAAGTTTGAATTAAGAATTATGAATTATGAATTGGGACGGGAATCGGGGAACATCTAAAGTAAGAAGGAAAAATTAAGAATTAGGAATTGCGGCGCGGACAAAGACGAAAACGACGGATCCAAAAGAAGTGACGAGTGACATGGGCGGACGGGAGCCAGCGGTCAGATGGCTGGGTTACGAATGAAAACCGATCCGCTTTTTCGTCGACGCCGAGGATGGTGCGAGCAAGGGCAGCAATTTTTTATAAACATCGCGCAATGCCGAGTCGTGAAGGAGAAGCGTGTTGTCGATCTCAGCAAGCCGCCTAAGAATCGCCGCGTTGGTTGCAAGGCGCTCCCGCATTTTGACGAATGCCCTGATCACGAAAATTGACATCTGCACCGCGCTTTGACTCCTTAGGACATTCGCCGCCATGACTGCGCCGTGTTCGGTGAAGGCCCAAGGGCGATAGCGGATATTTCTTTTTGATGCGGTCGCAAATTGCGATCGCATGATTCCGGCGGCATTCGTTGCTGCGGTCGCAATTTGCGACTTCAAGTTGAGAGTTTCCTTAGCCGTGAGCTGAAATGCAAAATCCTTTGGGAAGCGTTGCAGATTGCGTCGGACTTGTTCGTTGAGCCGTCTTGTCGGCACGCCGTAAATCGCGGCCAGATCGAAATCGAGCATCACGCGTTGGCCGTGGATGTCATAGATAAGTTGGCCAAGGCGATCGACACTCGGCGCATTCTGGGGTGGCATACTTTGAGGTGGGGAACCGACTCGATTAGAGGAAATTAACAAAACGAAGCCAAGTCCAAACTCAGAATGCAGCAAAGTACAAGGCCGAAATCGAAAGGAGACTAAGAGGAAGGGAAGAGGAACAGCAACCACGGAACATCTAAAGTAAGAAGGAAAAATTAAGAATTAGGAATTGCGTCCGGACAAAGGCGAAAACGGAAACGACGGATCACCCGCCATGGCGGGGAAGCGCGGAGAAATGTTGCTAAGGAGGGGCGTCTAACGTAAATCGCGATCCTAAATGAATATGCGCTGCGGAATGCTGCTGGCGTTGCTGTCTATTCTTGGTCCAATAAACATCACGCTCGCGAGCAGTTCCGATTGGGTTTCGGCGCCAAAACCCAAGTTTCCCCCGGAGGTTTTGCGCCAGAACTACGAGGGATCTGTTACGATTCGCGCGGTTGTCGGAACGGATGGCACAGTGGAACAAACGTCAGTCGTTCGCAGCAGCGGTAATCGCGCTCTCGATCGAGCCGCTGCAAGAGCGGTGCAGCGTTGGAAGATGCGCGCTTCTGCGATCAAGCCGGACGATCGGACGCAAGGTCGAGAAGTAGTTGTCGAGTTCCGGGAAGAAGCACCGGTTGCGGCGCGCTACGCCGGCGGTGTAAGTGCTGCTTTCGCTAGCGTCGCCGGAGCCGACGTGTGGCGTTACGCACCCTTCCCGGGATATTCGTACGCTGCCCGCGCCGCGCACGAGCAAGGAACGGTCTGGCTCCTGATTAAAATTGGAAGTAATGGAGAAGTCGCAGACCTAAGGACATTCCAAAGTTCCGGTCATCCTGACCTCGATGAATCTGCAATACGCGCGGTCCGAGCTTGGAAAGCGCACGAACGGTTTGAAGGACGTTGGTTTAAGTTGCCGGTACATTTCACTATGGTTCGTTCATCACACCAATATCAGGCCGTCAGAGAGGTTCATGATCTCTAAGCGGAGATCAGAGAGCGGCGGTTCGGAGACCGAGAAATGTCGGGGGGGCAAGCGAAGGGGCTCCGCGTCATTGCGGCCTACGCGAAGTGTTCCCCCACACTTCGTGTTGCCAGTAGAGGTCGTCTAAGGTAAAACCCAGGGCATGGGCTTAATTCTACTTATCGTTGTCATCTTGCTGTTGATCGGAGCGTTCCCGACGGGCGGTTATGGATTTGGGTACAGATCGCACGGTTTACTTGGAACTATCCTTATCATCATACTAATCCTCTGGTTGCTGGGTCGCATTTAGGGGACCAACACGCGGTTTCCCAAACCGTGTCGCCGGCTTCCCTAGGGCGAGTCCGCGTCTGCGCGCCACGCCTCCCGCCGTAAAGTTTGTTCCCTACAAACCGCACGGGTTGTTGGGAACGATTCTTATCATAATTCTAATTCTCTGGCTGCTCGGAAGAATCTAGGGAAGTGACCGGCGCCGTTCGCCAAGGCTATTCGGCGCGGCGAGCAAAGAAACCGACCGGTGATCCGGCGCGTTCGTCGTGGAGTCGCCAGACTACGGCGCGCCGGGAAATAGAGACGACCGGCTGACTCGGCTGAGCAGCGTAGTTTGTTCTCTACAAACCGCACGGTTTCCCAAATCGCGTCGCCGGCTCCTACGCGATCCGGTCTGCGCGCTCACACACGCCTTCCCGGACCTCCATCGTAAAGCACGTCCCCGTGCCCGCCGTAAAGTTGGCACCTAACCAACGCTGCGGAGCGGCATCGCTGGTCCCTGCAAACCGTAGACGACTAAGACAAGGTCGAGCGGCGTATTTGTTGTAAGGCAGGGCGGTCAATTGAATAGACCGGGCCTGCCTAACGACCAACAACTTAAATATTATGAAAAAATTTACGAGTTTACTAATTGGTGTGTCACTGGCGGTGGCGGGAGCTGCGTTCGCGCAGCAGACAGAGGAATCGCCAGGAAAAGGCGGCAACAAAGGGAAAGAAAAGACAACGCAGCAGACCGGCGCGACGAACGAACAGGGCGCTGGCGCGGAAAAAGGTCACAAGGGCAAAGGAGCCAACACCACCGGCGCGACGACTAACGAGCAAGGTCAAGGCGCGACCGGAACTGAACAAGGCCAAGGAAAAGGCAAACATCGCGCGAAAGCTGAAACTTCCGCCGCAGCCACCGGCACGGAAACCGGCGCAGGAGCGACGACCGAAACCGGCACCGGAAAAGGTCGAGGAAAGAATCGCGCGAACGCAACTGAAACGTCGGCTGCGACCGGCGCAACCGGAACGAACGTTTCCGCCGAAGCAAGCGCAACTGTTCCTCCGACCGGGAAACACGCCGGACGTGGCGAGAAAGGGATGAAAGGTGGAGCGGCGAACGCAAAAGCATCAGCAACCGCAGCTCCGACAGTCGCGGCGTCGGCGAGTGCAGCTCCTTCAGTTGCCGCAACCGGAGCAACCGGCGCCAATGCCAATGTAGCGGCGACGGGCGGGACGACGGCACATGTTGAGAAGCAAAAAGTGGAGCAGGTAAAACAACAGGTCTCGCAGATCAAACAGCAGCACACGAATTTCAAAGCGCAGCCGAGACCCGACAAGGTTCCGCCGGTCACGTTCAGCGCGAATTATCGGATTCAAGGAAGCGAGCGCTGGTCGGGTCCGCAGTACGAAGTGTTTCGCTCTTATCATCCGGAACGGCACGAACGGAATTGGTACCATTCGCATTATACCCGCATCGAGTTGATCGGTGGCGGTTATTACTATTGGAACAATGGCTATTGGTATCCGGCGTGGGGTTACGATCCTGGCGCATGAATATTATGCCTACGACGCGCCGATCTATGTCGGTCGCAGCGCGGAGCCGCCGGATCGGGTGATCGCGGACGTGCAAGCCGAGCTCCAGGAGATGGGCTATTACAGCGGTGAGGTGGATGGATTGCTAGGACCGTTGACCCGGGAAGCGCTCACTGCCTATCAGGCTGATCAGGGGTTGACTACGACGGCGGTGATCGACGAACCGACTCTGGATTCTCTCGGGATGAGCTGAGCGGTTGAGGGAGCGAAAAGTGACGAGTGGACATCTGACGTGTGACGAGCGCAGAGGCGACTCGGTTGGTGAAAACCAAGAAGAGTGACTGTGACGGTGACGCGTGACGGAGTTGAGAGCGAGAGTGAGAGATCTGAAGCCAGAGGGCAGAGGTCTGCGGAATCACTCTGATTGAAACATCAGGGAAAGTCCTATCTTGGCGAGTTAAGGTAGACTACGCACGGCGTCTGCTCGGAAAAAGCTAATGCCAATCATCGAAGTTGGATTCAATCCGCATCCGTTCGAAAGGACGTTGATCGAGCAGACGAAAGAGCACATTCGCAGCCGCTTGGCGGGCGAAGAGATCCATCGACTTAAGATCGTTCTCAAGAAACGGCCCGGCAGCGAAATCGCGCTACAATTCGTGGGAGATCCCGACGGAGTGGACAAGGCCAGACGGCTGCTTGGAGTTTATTAGCGGGGTCAGAGAGCTGAACGCGTTACCGTATCCGTCGAGGGTCGGCTAAAATCATTTTTGCGGTGCGGCGGGCGTTGTCAGCCGAAAGTTGGAGACGCAGCAACACTTCCACGATCGCGGACCGTTTTCCCGATCGAACGGCGTCACTGAATAGCCGATCGAACCGAAGAAAACCGCGGCCCGGTCTGATTTCGATCAGGCCCGGAAACTCAATAGTCATCGCGTTCATCAAGTATAGTTCGTAACTCGAGTGGGATGTGGACGCATGAGGAAAGTAAGAAGGAGAAATTAAGAAGGAAGAAGTTTCAGAAAACTAAAAACTCAGCTCTAGAATTCTGAAAACTGAAATCTGAAACGCTGAAAGCTGAATGGAGCGAATGGGATGAGCGACATGGCCAGTTAAGCCGCGAGGGTAAGCGGTCGAGCGCACCGGGAGCTGCCGAGATACAAAGCTGAGCGCTAAAAAACTAAGAGCTGAGGTCGGAAGTCAGGGATGAAATCCAATGCGCGACTTCTTGGGCATCGGCAAGGCCGGCGGATCGATCACGTCCATCACCCGTTGCAGAATCGTGACGATTACGGCTTCGTGAACGTCCAAGCGCTTCTTCAGTTCTTTCTCCAGAGATGCGAGTTTCTGGGCAAGAGCACGTTTGTCGCCGAGCAGAGCCCGCATCCTAAGAAACGCCCGCACCACAAAAACGCTCATTTGCACAGCGCGCATACTATTCAGAACGTTCGCTGCCATGATTACGCTCCCGCTAGTGCATCCAGTATGTTCCCGCTTATGGATTGCCGCAGTGCGGCATGATTGCGCCGTGTTCGGTGAATGCATAGGGGAGATAGCGGCGGCCACCACGGCCACGCTTTGAGGTTTCAATTTGAAACCTCAAACTACTCGCCTCCTCCTTCTTGAGCTGAAACATGAAGTCAGCAGGGAAACGGCTGCGATTGCGCTTCACCGCAAGATTTAGAGACTTTGTTGGAATACCATAAATTCTTGCCAGATCGGCGTCGAGCATCACGCGCTGGCCGCGGATCTCGTAAATGAGCTGGCCAAGCTTATCGACACTGAGCCTGTTTGGGGGTTTTGGCACCGGGGGAATTGCGGAACAAATGAATTACAAGAAATTCAAGCCACGAAGGCAATGCGAAACCAGAATCAGTCAATTACAGCTGAAATCGAAAGGAGACTAAGAGGAACCGGAAGAGGAAAGGCGGCCACGGAGCAGACGGATAAAACGGATGCGAAGAGTCGAGGTGGTGACGAAAGCAGAATCGCAGGCGAGACGCCTGCCGCCACAGAAGATTTATTTCTATTACGAAGGAAGACCCTTTTGTGCGATGAGCTCAATTTGTTCAGCGAATCTATCCAGCTCCTGCAGAGTTGTATAAACATTGGGCGTGATGCGGATCCCCTAAATTCTTCGTGAACTATGGGAACTGTAAAAATCTTGTGCTTATCGAACAAGATACTTCGTCACGGCCTTTGGATCGGTGCCTTCGATGTGGACGTTGGCAATGGCGCAGGATTGCGCGGGATCGAATGAAGTGTTGAACCGGATCTTGGGTACGTCTTTGAGTTTGTTCATCCAGTAACGCGACAGATATCGGAGCCGCGCTTCTTTGCGTTTGGCGCCGATCCCGTTGTGAAACACAAGCGCTTCGCCGATGGCGAGCTTCGGCGCCGCTGAGTGGGTGCCGATCTCTTCGAACTTGCGAATATCGTTCGCCTGTTTCGCTTCCGCGGCCATGAGCGGCCAGATTTTCGGGATCTTATCGCGTTTCACGTAAAGCAGGCCGGTGCCTTTGGGCGCGTACAACCACTTGTGCAGGCTGGTCCCGAAATAATCGCACCCCAAATCGCTCTGTTTGAAATCGAACTGGGCGAAGGAATGGGCGCCGTCGACGATCGTCTCAATGCCGCGTTTACGGGCCAGGTCGCAAACCGCTTTCACCGGCGTGATCTGGCCGGTGATGTTGATCATGTGGGAAATGAGGATCAGGCGAGTGCGATCGGTGATTCCTTGTTCAAACGCGGCGGTGATCTCGTTGAGGTTTTTCGGCGGGATCGGGACCTTGACGAGCTTCAGCTTGAGGTTTTCGCGTTGCTCGCGTTGCCGGAGCGTGGTGAGCATGCGCGGGTAATCCTGAGTGGTGGTGAGAATTTCGTCGCCGGGTTTGAAGTCCATCCCATCGAGCAAAATCTCGAGCGACTCGGACGCGTTGCGGGTGATGGCGATTTCTTCGCGATCGCACCCGAAAAGTTCGGCCAGGCCGGTGCGGATTGTTTCCGATTGCGGCTCGAGGATTTCCCACATCGTGTAAGCGGTGCAGTCTTCCTGTTCCCAGATGTAACGAACCAGCGCTTCGGTCACGACGCGCGGGCTGGGCGAAACACCGCCGTTGTTCAAGTTGATGATGCCGCGGGTGACGGAAAAGGAATTCTGGATGGCGGCCCAATAATCTTCGTCGGCGGCCGCTTCTTCAGGTGAAAGATGCGCCACGGTCTTGGTCGCGGCGTGAACGTCTCTTAATAGAGAGGCGATGGACGCGGATGACACGGCCGCGAGTCCGAGACTTTTCCCAGCAAGCGCGAGAAAATCGCGGCGCGTTTTCATCCGCGAAGGATGAAGTAAGAATTAAAAATTAAGAAGGAAGAAAAGAAAGGAAACGACCGCGGGCCTTGGAAAGGTGAAAAGCGGAAAGCTGATGAAGAAGTGACGCGTGACTAGTGATGAGCGCGAAGACGGAAAACGGAAAATAACCGCGGATTACACGGATGGCACGGATCCGAATGTTGAAGAGTTGATACGAAGGTGCAGCCGAGACGGCTGCCGCCATAGATCAGAGATTAGCGCTTATGCGATCGCCTAAGAAGCTTGCGCAGTTGCCGGGTCGTAGCGTCGCGGTCGAGCTTGCCGCCGGCTAGATCGAGCACGAATTTTTCCCAATCACCTGTGAGTAATTTGGTGTGAGGCAGAAGATCATTCTGTTCCAAAAAAACAAGGCAGGCGGCCAGCGCCGTCCGCTTGTTTCCGTCGAGGAACGGATGATTACTGCAAATATAAAAGAGATAGGCTGCCGCTATCTCGACCGGGTCAGAAATGAGCGGCTCGCCCATCATGGTAGCTTGAGGCGCGGCAACGGCGGACTCGAGCAATGTCTCGTCGCGAATCCCGCGCGCGCCACCGTACGCGGCCAGAACCTCTTTGTGGATCGCTTTGACAGCTTCGACTGTCAGATGCTTGATCCCGGCACTCAAGACAATCGCTTAAAAAGAACCGAGTTCTTTTTGATTAATCTTCGCGCGGTCGCGGCGGCGGCTTTTGGCTCAATAGTCGGCCGCATCGGTGTCAGGACGATCGAGCCACCAGCGTGAACGCTGACGCTGACCTGATCGCCGACTTTTAGCCGGGCCATATCCATCAGGGCAGAATCGAAAATGATTCCCTGAGAATTGCCGACTTTGGAGATGGTTTTGGTCATGACGTTATACTATGTTTTACGAAACCGTTAAGGTCAACTGAAAGCGGAAACGCTGAGAGCTGAAATCAGAGATCCGAGTCAGTCAGCAGCAAGGAGAGTTCCACGACAGTTCGCTGAGCCGCAGCGACAGGGAGCTTCCTCTTCGATTTCTTTCGTGCGCGGGACGTCGTCGTCGGTCTCGAGGTGATAATCGTAAAACAATTCTTCGCCCGGCCGGATGTTGCGTAAGGCGTGGATGAAAATGCGACCCCGCCTTTCACGAATTTCGCAGTTAGGGTCGCAGGAATGGTTGATCCATCGCGCCTCGTTTCCTCCAACCGACGGGTCAATGACCCACTTGCCGTCCCCGATTCCGAAAAAATACATTCGCGGATCATCCAATTCGTCTGGAACCTTCGACCATAAAATCCGGCGCCCGGTGTATTCAATAATCCGATCGCCTTTGCGGAACGGCTCCTTCGCAAAAACGCCACGGCCGTGGACGCGTGATCGTTTCACGATCACAGACGTGACAAGCGCGAGCAAAGCTTTTATTTCTTGCACGGCTTGAGGGTCACGACAGCATCTGCTGATGCGGTTTGTTTGCTGACATCTTCAGCAATCACTTTCACTTTTATTTCGCCGCCAGTTGGATAGTTCACCGGGAACGATCGTGATCCGTTGATCGGTTTCAATTGGATGCTCTCGCCGCGTTTGTCGGGGTAGGTGATTTCGGCACGAACATCTACCGGTCGCTGGCCTTCTGAAACCTGCCAGGAAATCGTGAACTCGTGGCTGAGACTCGACACGCAGATCTGTTTAACGCTCGTCGATAGAGCGACCTGCAACGGCTTCGCAATTGCATTGGGAGTCGATGAGATCTTTTCGTAATAGGCGATGGCCCGGGTCGCTTCGTTCAATTTCAAAGTGATCTTCGGATTGTTTTCGCCCCGTTTGCCGGGAACGGCCCAACCGACAAATCGGAAAACATCGTTCTCCTGACGAACTTCCGTTGGCGCTTCCAACGACGCCTCCGCGCCGGCTTTCGCCGCAAACTCAAACGGCGCGTTGCGATTCGCCTTCTCGTCTTTGACCGAAACGGGAATTGTAACCGTCAATGGTGATGCTGCTCCGTCCGAGCCGATTTGGATTGCCTGGACCACCAACGTGATCGGGGGCTTCTCGATCGGCCCGGGGAACGAGATTCGTCTCAACTCGAAAATGCCTCTCCCATAAGTGCCGGCCCGGACGATTCCGCTGTGGTCGTGATCGTTGAAGTTTTGATGGACCTTGAGATCCGTGACCCAAACGTTCGGGACGCCAGGCGAACGTCGCCACGTCCAATCGGGAAAAATAGGCGAATGAACCAGGTTTGCTGCTTCACCGGGATTGAGCACGGGCGGACCGTCGATGTGGCCGCGAAACATTCCCTGATCGCTCCCAACATAAATCGTCGTTCCGTTTACGCCTTGAACGGTGGGATCGACGGCAACGCTGCTGAGGACGTTGACCTGGACATCTTGTGGAAATGCTTTGTCGATGTCGATGGCGGTCCAGCTGTTGTTGGCGCCCTTGCTGATTTGTTTGATCCTGCCTTTGGTTGTTTTGTTGTTGACCACAACGAAGACACGCTCGTTTTGAAATAAATCGGGCGCGATGGACACGACCCTCCCGCCGCATTCGCAAAGTTTCACCCACGGCACCTCGGGCGAGCCGCGCCAGACCTGCCCCGAGTCGGTACCTATATAATATACGGGCGTTTCCTCGAGAAGGCGGCTGCGAAAGGCCACTGTTGTGGTCTTTCCAACTTTTCCCCAAAACGGATCAACCGCCTCCCAGGCATCCGCTGTGTTCAGAACTTGCGGCGTTGCAGTGCTCGCCGTGGTGGTTCGGAACACCAAACCATTTTGCATCAAACGCAACAGATGACCCGGCCGATGTGGATCGGCCCAAAACGCGATTGTCGAATCGTCACTCCAAATGGTGTGAAATTCGAAGTTGGTATCGGTGGGCGAACTGGGCAACGGACTGATGCGCGAGATCGAGCCACCGAACCCGGCATTCGTGTTCACGTAAATGCAGGCATCGCCGGCGTCGATCGCGACTTGAAATCCGTCTCCCTGCGGCAGGCCCATTGACGACGCGGTGTCCGAGAAAGTGAGCAGGTTCCCGTTGTGCCAGACTCCAGCAACGGTGATCACAGGATTACCCGAAGCGAGAGCGATGGTGCCGGCCTGACTAACGGCGAGTCCCTTCGTCAGCGGTTGCCAGTTAACCGCTCCGTTGAAATCGACGTTTCCTTTCGACAGGCCGCCGTCATTCGCCACGTAGAAAATCTCCACCTGATCGGGCGCCGGCAGAAAAGTTCCGTAGGGAGCGAATTGGATGTCGTGATTGTCGGCGTGCAGATCCATACCCGATCGAAAAGGATTATTGGTGGACAGGCAGCAACTGATGCCGGTCCAGGAATCGTCGGTTACCTGGGGATTAGCCTTGAAATCGTTTTCGCCGCCTTTGGCGCCGCCGTCCAGTGCATGCCAAAACGCAATCTGGCCGAGAAATAAATCGTTAGGGTCGTACGATCCGACGGCAAGCGTGTTGTTGAAATCCAGCTGGCCATCGTGCGGTGGAGACGGCATTTCGCTCCAGGCGTCGCCGCCGTTGACCGTTTTAAAAAGACGATATTGATCTTTATCAGCTCGGAACCCGGCGTAAATCAGCGGCAACGGTTGTGAGAAGCCAACTCCGGTCCGGCCGCCGAAGGCCAGCGCGATCCAGCCGAAGTCGCTGGTCGGCAGACCGTTGGTGAGTTGTTTCCATTGCGTGCCGGTGAGATCAGTCGATTTAAAAATTCCTATCGAGAAGAATGAAACGTAAAGAACATTCTGGTAGGGATCGACTACCAGATCGACTGCGCCGCCATTTTTCGGGAGGCCATTGGCATCCGTTAGGCGCTTCCAGCAATCGCTCCCGTTTTCCAGATAAACAAAAAGTCCGGCTGTCGTTGCCGCGAAAATCCGGTCGGGTTGCCTTAATTGTCCTGGCGGCGTGATAATCCGGCTGGCTGCGTCGTGAGTATAGATCGGAGGCACTATTATTTGCCCGCCTGGGACGATCACTAGTCGATTCACAACCGAAATACCGATCGCGCCATTGTCACATTGGCCGAAGTTCGTTCCGGTTGGCGTCCACGTGTCGCCTCCGTCGGTTGATCGAAAAACTCCCAGACTTGGTCCGATAATAGGGACTCCCTGGTGCGAATCGCCGGTGCCGAGATAGATGACACGCGAATTTTGCGGGTGGATCGCAATTGCGCCGGTGCACAATGTTCCTTGAGGAAGACCGCTGAAGACTTTGCGAACCAGCTGGGTGTCGGCGACCGGCTTCCAGTTTGCGCCCCCATCTTTTGTTCTCCAAAGACCTCCTTCGGCCGCGGCAACAAACAGGGTATTGCCATCGTGCGGATCGAGAGCGACCGCATCGGTTTGGCCGCAGATTACGTCATTGTTGGCGAGCGGTGCGCCGAACGGTCCAATTGAGACCCACTCCTCGGCGTGCGTCTCGATCGCTGCCGCGACGCATGCACCGATCAGGAGAATCCTGAGTTTAGCGAATGGTGCTGAGAAGGTCGTCAGGCAATCAAAGCTGAAATCTGAAATATTGAAAAGCTGAAAGCGAAGCGACTGGCAAAGCGGCAAGCGTGGTCAGCGCGGACCCGCTTGTTCTCTGCTTACCTCTTACCACTTGGCCGCATTATGCGTCGCCGGGGTTGACGATTTTGAAGGCGAAGGCGGCGACGGCCGCGCCAACCAGGTCCGCCACGATGTGGATCCAGATTTGGGAGAGATTGACCAGTTTCATTACCCCGATTCCAACCGCCACGGCTGGATTGAACGCGCCACCGGAAATCGCGCCGACTGCGAACGCGCCGACCATCACGGTCATGCCAATGGCGAGTCCGTAGAACGAATTGTTGGCCGTGCCTTTGGCAGTGGCGACGTTGAGCACGACGAACGCGAGAGCAAAGGTGAACACTGCCTCGGCGACCATCGCCATCGGAACATCTTTGATCTCCATCGGTGTGCCGCTCTTGCCGCAAAGATAAACGGCCACGAAAGCGGCAGCGATTCCCGCCAGAATCTGGGCGACCCAGTACGGGATGACATCGCTGGCCGGGCATTTGCCGCGGAGAAAAACTGCCAGAGTGACGGCGGGATTGAGATGTCCGCCGGAAATGTGGCCGGTTGCAAAAACCATGACCATTAATGAAGCGCCGATCGCGAGCGGAGCGATAACGCCGGCCGCGCCGGGAATGACGGTGCAGCCAACGGTCAGGACGAGAAAGAACGTGCCGATGAATTCTGCGATGTATTTGTTCATGGCCGCGAAGTATGAAGTAGAAACTCTGAAAACGGAAAGCGGAAATCTGGAAGTTGCTAGCTGAAAGTTGAGAGTTGAGAGCGGAAAAGCAGAGATCAGAGGACGGAGGACAGAGGGCGGAATCTGAAACACTGAGGCAGAGGGAACGAAGCCAGAAATCAGAAGTCGATCACTTCACTTTTTTCCAAACAACGTCCTCGTTATTGCGACGATCAATGAGGGCGTCGACTTTGCCGCCGGCGTCATAACGAAAGAGGATTCGGCCTTCGACGCCTTTGCGGAAGAAGATGTCGCTCGATTCGGGTAGTAACTGTTCCTTTTTGCCGTTCCGTTCGACGAATAATTTTCCCTGATCGACGCTGACGGTGCGAATTTGGCCGGGGGCAAGTTCGTAACCGCCAACAAACGCTGAGGGTTGAGTGCGGGCAGTGTTGAAAAGTTGAGAGGGTGTAGCTATGGCAGGGTCCTCATAATAACGATGGGCCTGGCTGGCGAGGATCTGCCACTCGCCGTTGCGCCGCAGCCAGGTGTCGGTGATGTGATAACGCGCGTGCAGTTCCTGTCCGAAGATAGTTTCGGTTTCGTTGGCGTCGTAACTCAACACCGCGGTGTCGCCGATGATCCGGCTGATGACGTTCTCGATCTTGATCGCGCCAGAATAACCCTTTGGTAAGGGCGTAATGTCAGCCACGAGTTTGGCTTTATCGAAAGTGCGACCTTTCTCGTCGGAGAAGGTGCAGTCGTCGGCAAAATATTTTTTCCACGGCTCCTGATTTCCGGAAACGATTGAGTCGTAAAGCTCCTGGGTCCGGCGGACCAACTCGGCTTCGGTAATTGCGGGACCCTCCGCCATTAGTGAAGTGACAAGTGACCAGTGACACGTGACGAGCGCAAAGAGAAAGAGTTTCATAACGAAGCGCAGCAAAGGTCTAACGCGTTGCGATCAACGTCTATTGGAAACGCTGAAAGCGGAAACTCTGAAAACTGACAGCTGAAACGCTGAAAATGGAGGCGTGGCTTATAGAGCCGGGGTTTCGGTGTGAAACGGCAAAGTTTGGGCGACGTTGTTGAGGGCAACGGAGAGGTCGGTGATGTCGATCGGTTTCTGACAAAAGCGCGACCGCGCCAGAGTCGCCGACAATTCCGTTCGATGGCGACCAGCCCGAAACGAGAATTATTCGCGCGGTCGGGTCCTTGGCGATGATGTTACGGCAGGCGGTGGCGCCGTTGAGTTTCGGCATCCAGTAATCCATGAGGACAACGTCGGGATGGTGAAGTGAGTAAGCTTGAATGGCTTCCACGCCTGAGCCGACCACGCCGACAATCTCATGGTTGCAATGCCGGACGAGCTCGGCCAGCGAGGTGCCGACGCTTCGTTGGTCGTCGGCAATCAGCACGCGCATGCCCAGTTTGCAGAAGGTTCCATGCCACAGAGACGTTGAGAAGGTCAGTAGTTGAGACGAGAAAAACTGACAGCTAAAACCTGAAGCTGAAAATCAGTGGCGGGCGTGGATCAACTTCGATTATTGGTTGTCGGTCTGCGGACAGGCTAGGATGGAACAATGAAGGACAGGTTTGTTGCCGGGGTTTTCCCGGCTTTGATTTTTGCGATCGCATTTTTTTCGGGGACCGACGAAGCGCAGGCCCGGCCGCGTCCGACGCCAACGCCCACGCCGAGCGGCAAGACGGCGCGGTTAATCGTGCAACGCGCGCCAAATTTCGGGAGCGATCTTGCCATTCGGTTGTCGATCGACGGAAAACGGGTGGCGGACATCCCGCGCAACCAGCATTACGGCGGATTTGTTCTAGCAGGACGGCACACGATCGCAGCACTCGTCCTGCCCAACACGGAAGCGCGTCGTCCGATGTCGATGAAGCTCACCGCGAAAGCGGGCCAGGTTTACATTTTCACCGCGACCTGGAATTCGGACCGCCTGGTTTTGGTCCCAAGCACGTATTACACGCCGACAACGCGGGTGAATCGGTGATGAATTATCAGCCGCCGATCACCTTACGATGACGAACGAAGAACCGAGGGGGGTTGGTGGTTGGCTCCTGCTCTTTTGCTTTGGGCAAGTTTTGTTCGCGCCGGCGCGGGCTTTCCAAGAGATCCTCCAGTTGTGGCAGCGAATCGGGCCGCATCCGTTTCCAGTCGTTCGGGAAATGGCAGAAATCATCGTGATCGTCATCCTCCTAGTCACCGTCTACGGAATCACTATCGGGATCTTGGTTTGGAGAGGCAAAAGTTACGGCCGCGTCCTGGCGCGCCAATATCTGATTGTTCGGATCGGCGTGGTCGTCCTGATCTCGGGTTCGTTGATGGCCTGGGGTTACAACGCCTTCGGGCCGGACGCGGCGCAAAGAATAGCGCTCGCGATGATTGGGCCGGTTTCGCTCGAAATCGGGACGTGTCTAATCTGGTTCGCTTACTTCACTTATTCGAGGCGGGTCAGAAATACCTATGGCGGAGAATCAGGGAAAGTTGAGAGCTGAGAGCTGAAAGTTGAGAGTTGAAATCAGAAAACAGAGATCTGAAAACAGGGAAACAGATTAGCCGACGAGCTGATCGACGGCCGAACGAAGTTGGCGGATGTCGAACGGTTTGGAGAATATGACGCTGACATCCATGCGCTTGTAACCTTCGCATACGTCGGCCGAAAGATTTGCCGAGACGACGATGATCTTACCGTCAATCCCGCGTTTACGAATTTCGCGCACCAATTCCAAACCGGTCAGGTTCGGCATCTTTTGATCGACAATGATGACATCGAACTGTTTCGAGCAGTCCAGGTGCGCGAGGGCGTCGGCGCCGCTGCTTACACACGTGATGTTGTATTGCGGCGTATCGAAAACAAATCGGAGCGAAGTGGTGACCGCGGGTTCGTTGTCGACGGCGAGTATCCGACAAATGCGGTCCATGGATTGATCAGAACTGAGCAGTCATTGGGCCAGAGAAGACCAGAGACTGGAAATCGGACACCCCGAGAGAAGACATTGCAGTTAAGACACTTCCGTTGTTGAGAACCGGTTACATATGACGGGGCGTCCGCTTCGCGTTGCGTTTGATCTCCGCCTGTTGTTCGGCAGCTGACTTTACGTGTGGCTTTGAAGGCGTCGTCCCTTGAATGTGATTTGAAGGAATCGCTATCGCGAATGTGGGCAAGTTATGTGCGCGCACCTGGGTGACGGCTTCGTAGCCAGAAGCCAGTTTGATCAAGGTCGGCTCGCTAAAAGCGGTGCCGAAAAAGCTGATCCCGAGTGGCACTCCATCAACGACTCCTGCCGGCACCTGAACAATTGGATAACCCTGAGGAGCGGCCAGGCCCGAAGTTCCATAAATAAAATGGTCACCGTAGATGAGGTCGGTAGCCCAGGCGGGGTTGTCAGTGGCTGAAACCACTGCGTCAAGATTGAACTGGCTGATGGCGGCATCGATCCCGTTCACACCGAAGGCCTGATCGCTGGCCAGGGCCTGGTTATAGGACACTCCGAAATTCGGGTCCACGAAGTCGGGGTCGGGATTAATCGTCTCCGCCAGGTCGAAAATGTCCTGATTAAAGAACGGCATCTCGACAGCAGGGTGCGCGTTATCGAAGTCAATCGCGGTTTGCAGAGTTCCACCCGCGACCGGCACGCCAACGCGAGTCGCGAAATATTTCGCGACGTCGAATTTGAAGTCGTAGAGAAGGACGAACAGTTCATCGTTCGCCGACGGGAATACGAAACCTTGAGCATCGAGGTCGATCACGGTGGCGCCGGCACGAGTCAGTTGTTGGAACGCTTTTTCCACCGCATCGGTCACCGCCGCTGGAGTAGGAACGTTCGGATCGAAGCCGTTTAATCCGGTTCGAGTAATTCCAATTCGAGCGTTCTTCAAACCATTCGCATTTATAAACTGGGTGTAATCGCTCGGGATGTTAGTCGGACGGGTCTTGCCTGTTCCCTGCCATCCGAGTGGGACGCCTCCCGTGGCTGGATCGCGTCCATCGAAGGTGCGGCTTTGGATAACGCCCAGAGCGGCGGCGCAATCAGCTACCGTCCGTCCATGGGGACCGATCGTATCCTGGGTGTGCGAAATGGGTACTACTCCGGCACGGCTGACCAAACCAACCGTCGGTTTGACCGCGGCGACCCCATTTGCGTTGCCTGGACAAACAATGCTGCCATCCGTCTCACTGCCGAAAGATACCGCAGCAAAATTAGATGAGGCAGCCGCGGCCGAACCGGCGCTGGATCCACACGGATTTCGGTTGAGGCCGTACGGATTATTTGTTTGTCCACCGCGCCCTGACCAGCCGCTGATGGATTCGAACGAGCGAAAGTTTGCCCACTCCGACAAGTTAGTCTTGCCGAGAATAACCGCACCGCCGGCGCGCAGATTGGCGGCGACGGTGGAGTCCTGTTGGGCCGGCTGACCCACGAGAGCAAACGAACCCGCGCTGGTTTGCATTTTGTCCCCGGTGTCGATGTTGTCCTTGAGCAAAACGGGAATGCCGTGCAACGGGCCAAGGACTGTGCCTTGCTGACGCAGCTTGTCCGCATTTCTCGCCATGTTTAAAGCGTCCGGGTTCAGCTCGATCACGGCGTTAACTCCTGGATCGCTCTGATCGAGGGCCTGGATGCGGGCGATGTACTCCTTGGTCAGATCTTCGGACTTCAGTTTTCCCGCGGCCATGTCCGCCTGAAGCTGAGCAATGGTGAACTCATTATGTGTGGTCGGAACATCGTCCGCACGTAACGGTAGCGTTAAGAGAATGCTGGTGAATGTGAGAAGAATTTTTTTCATCTGAAGGCCTCCTGTCGATTTGCGGGTTAATGGGTTAGGCCGGCGAACAACGACCTCGTGGGTACTGGACTCAACGGGATGCGCTATTCCCGACACAGCTTTATCGGACAGACCCTCGGGGTTGGCCGTATTCCCTGAATCCGAGCCGTTAGTTTTTGAGTTACGGGGGCAAATGCGGAGGCCCGGAGACGGTGAAATTGAGCTGAGAACTGAGAATTTGCGCAATCCGAGAGGCGGACGGAAAGTTTCAGGGCGGAAAAGGACGAAATTGTCACAAGGCGGGCGCATTAACAAAAAGGGCAAGCAGAAAGATGAGGATGAATCCATGGACAATCTGATAACTCGGCGAAAATTCCTGGAAGTAAGCATGGCAACCGGAGCCACAGTTTTAGCGGGCGGAAGAATTTTCGGCGCCGAATCTGCCTCGGCACCGGGAACGGCCACCAACGCAACATTCAAGATTGGCGGCGATCTCGAAGTGAACCGGCTCGGGTTCGGCGCGATGCGAATCACGGGCGACGGCATCTGGGGTTGGCCGCCCGATCGCGCGAACGCGGTCAAAGTCTTGAAACGCGCGGTTGATCTCGGCGTGAATTTGATCGACACCGCTGACGCTTACGGTCCGGAAACGAGCGAGCTGCTCATCGCGGAAGCATTACATCCTTATCCAAAGGGATTGGTGATTGCCACTAAAGGCGGGAACACGCGGCCGGGGCCGAATCAGTGGGTTCCGAACGGCCGGCCAGATTATTTAAAGAGCTGCGTGGACAAAAGTTTGAAGCGGTTGCGATTGGAGCGAATCGACCTGTGGCAGCTTCACCGGATCGATCCGAACGTGCCCGTGGAAGAGTCCCTCGGCGCGATTAAAGAAATGCAAAGCGCGGGAAAAATCCGCCACGTTGGATTGTCGGAAGTTTCTTCGGAAGAAATAGAACGCGCCAAGAAGGTGGTTCCGATTGTCAGCATCCAGAACCGGTACAACTTCGACGACCGGAAATGGGAAAGCGCGCTCGACTATTGTGAAAAGGAAAATCTTGGCTTCCTGCCGTGGGCGCCGGTCGGCGGCAAGCGCGGGTTGAGCGGAAGCGCGGCGGAAACAATCGCCAAGACGCACAATGCGGATGTTTATCGCATAGCGCTGGCGTGGTTGTTGCAGCGCTCGCCGGTAATGCTGCCGATTCCGGGCACCCAAAACATTCAGCACCTAGAAGACAACTGCGCCGCGGCGAAGTTGAAACTAACGCCGGACGAGTGGAAATCGATCGCAGCCTGACGCAGTAGCTGCAGAGGTCACAAGTCAGGTCGAGAATCGCGCGCGGACATCAGCCGGAACGCGCGTCGGTTTTCCCGTTTTCCAATCAATCGGCACCCAAACCGTTCGCGCTTTCGCGAGCAATTGATGATCCTCCTTTTGACTATGCTCAAGCTGGGCCTTTCGGCGGATCTCGGTGAAGCGTTCGAATTTTAGCCGGCTCGCCTCCCCTACCCACGTTCGCAACACGATCTCGTCGCCGAGGTTCGCCGGCGCTTTGTAATCGATCTCGTGCCGCAACACGACCCAGCCAATCGCCGCTTGCGCCTCCGCATTGGCCAGTGATTTCCAATGAGCGGTCGCAACGTCTTGGACCCATCGAAGGTAAACCGTGTTGTTCACGTGACCCAGCTCATCAATGTCGGCGGGCTGAACCGATGCCGGCATTTCGAAGACTGGCGTGTTCACGGGAATCCGATCAGCGTTTTTTCCGCTCTACTTGAATCTGAGTTAACAGTTCGCGCTTCGCTTTTTCCAAATCGTGAAAAAATTTGGCTGTGTCCTCCAATATTTCCGGATAATCCGCGAATCGTTTTCGCAATTGTTTAGTGGCCGGATCGTAAAAGAACGAAATGTCCTGGTCGAGATTGGGCCAGATCAACTCGTCGCTTAGTTTCTGGTAATGCGACATACGATCCAAACCCCAGCGAATGGTCGACTCTAATTCCCGCACCGCACCGAGCGTTTTCACGTCGAGCACTTCGTAACCCCCGGACTGAAGAAGACTTGAGGTATCGCTCGCGCTGTAATCGGTGGTAAATGAGAAGGGACGCAAGGGCGGCATTTCTCCGGCGGCAAGGGCGCGGCGAAACTCGGCCGCCAGTTGATCGTGTTGGACGGCGTCTCTTTTCGTGTTTTCAAGGCCCTCTTTCATTTGTTCCTCGAGCCAGCCTAGAATTTGATCGTGCCGGCGCAGATCACCCCGATGCTGTTGGTAATTTGTCAGCCAAAACGCTGCATAAGCGCCCAGGAAAACGAGGAGCAACTCCGCGCTCCAATGGCCGAGCCGAGCCGGCAATGATCTACGCTGCGCATCCACGGTCCTAACGTCTAACGCGCAAGTGGTCCGCGCAACGTTAGAGGTCGCTTTTGATGCGAAAGCGTTTCATCAGTTCCTGCCGGATCTCCATTTGCAGTTCCGGCTGTAAACGACTCAAGAGTTTCTCGCGCCGGTCAGGATCCATGGCGATAAACTCGCGGACCATCTTTTCACGTGTCTTATATTTAGAGTACTTACCCCAGCCGATGCCCAGGGCTAGCAAACCCGACGCTACCCAGATTCCGATATCGGTATTGCTGACCATCGCGCAAAGTATGAATTAGAAATCAAGAAGGAAGAAATTCTTAATTATACCTTCTTACGTCCGACTTCCCTTACGCGGCGACTTCCGCCGCGCAAATTTCGCGCGAAAGCCTGCGCGCGAAAATCAATGGCCAGTCGCCACGTAGGAGCCGAATCGTGCGGCGTCATTTATTCTTGGGAAAAAACAGGTCAATTGCGTGTACTGACCACCGCGCCAGATGATGAAGTTAACGTTTGGATTGTTGTTCGGGTGACGTGCGGCGGTGTACTGTTTCATGTCGTGAATTCTGTATCCGTTTAAAGACACAATTATGTCACCAGCCTTGAGACCCGCTTTCCCAGTGCGAGCGCTGGCGATCTGCAGAACGGCGCCGTCGGCCGGCGCAGCTTTGAAATCGGAAAGTGTGACGTGCTCGATTCCATTTGGAAAAGCGCGAGCCCGTAGTTCTTGTTCAGCCGTGGCGTAGTTGGGCGACTTTGCCGAATGTCGCGAATAAAACTCGAGCAAATCGTCTTTGGTAGTATCGGGGTAGCGTTGCTCAGTTTTTTTCAAGTACGCTTCCGCCTCTTCAATTTTCCCCATCCGATCTAACAAGTTTACGAACGTTACTAAGCCTCGTTGGGAATAAACCTCCGCCGCGTTGTTGGCGATTTTGAAGGCATCATCCACTCGACCGTGATCGTAATAATAATTAACGAGCCAATCCATGCTGTTCGAGATGTGAACACGATCTTTTCCGTGATCAAAAGCGTTTTGATAGGCCCCGGCAGCGCCGACCTCATCGCCGTGTTCCCGCAAGTAGTCACCGAGATCGACATAGCGGTCTGGTTCGACGGAGCAGACTGCGGCGTACTTCTCCGCGTATTTCTTCGGATCGGACTGGAACGCGTTAGCTACAAGCTTCATGGCCGCGACGTCGTATCCGGTCAATGGACCCAGTTCAGCTTCTGTCTGCTGCGGCGTCGGCTTGAAGTTGTTGGCCTGCATCACGTGAGCCCATAGCACTGTGCGGTTATTCGGGGCCAATGCTTTTGCCGCCTCGGATACGCCGAGATTTGAAAAAGGCATCCCTCGCTCGCTGCGACTCGCTAAGTCATAGAGTGTGCCGACCGGCAATGCGGGAAAAAACCAGTTTCCCATACTGAATAGCGGATCAGCGTTCACTTTCGCAATTTGCGCCTGGTCGGCCGCTCGCCTTTTCGGCAACCGCGTAGGCGACGGCTGCCGCTGCCTCTGCTGCTGTCCGCGGACCGGCGCATTGACGCGCATGCTTCCGGTTGACGCGTTATACCACTGGGCAAACGTTATCCACTCGCGATGCTGGGCAGCGACTTGACGCACGCGGTTGTAGTAGGCCTGGCATGTTGCCTCATCCGTCTTTGTGTAGAACAGAATCAAGGGGAACAGATGCAAATCGCGAAACTGGTTTGTCGCCGCATCTTCAAAGCGCTTGGCCTCGGCCGGCAGCCCCACCAGGTCGCCAAGCCAATACGAGACAGCCTCAATCAATCCGCAAAGTTGTCGCTGGTGCTGGTGGGCCCAACCACCCCAACCAATCACGTGAAAAGCGCAGTGCGTGGCATCAGTTTTCTCGAATCGTTCCCAGCCGGCATTCAACGCGGCGGCGACGTCGCTCCGAGTCATTTGCTTGCCGTAATAGTCGCGATAGTGGGCGGCGAACGCTTCTAATTCCATGGCCAGCGCTGGATAGGCCCAGCGATTTCCATCCCCGACCGTCATGTCACTAGTGAGCAGCATTTCGATCCAACCCGGGACGCGTTCGACATTGTGCTCCTCAACGAACTCGACGGCGGCCGCATTTCCAACCGAGGCTTGTAAGGCCCTGACGTACTCTAGCCGCTCGAGCAGCGTCGCGTTTTCCGGTTGTTCGAGAAGGCGAAAATCGCCGGTGTTACGCAGGCGAAGTGCCCGGCTCCACTGTGTAATGGCAATTTGCACATCGCCATTCCCTGCCTGCATTCGGTCCATCAGCTCGCGAGTAGGCGTTTCACGACCAGACAGCGAACAGAGAACTGCTTCAGCGAGCAGGTCCGGACGATTCCGAGCTGCGGGCGAACGGCTTTCGCAATCGCCAGATGAGCCGTGATCTTGGACAAATACGGGCGCAAATCGCAGAAGCTGAAACCCGCTGATTCTCGCATAGCGAAGCTGCCGACCAACAGTGCAGCTTGTTCATGCAATTCCGGATCGAGTGGGTCGCTGGTCAACCCAGCGGACAATCGTTTGTCTTCGCGAATCAGTGTTTCGGCGGTTGGATTCGTTAGGGCGATGATGAAATCGGGATTGAGTTGAGCAGGCTGGTCGGCCGCGACTGCGGGCGACTGTCTTTCAGCAAAGCGTTGGCCCAATCAACATACGTATCCGGTGACCAGAAATAATCGTGAACCGTGACGGTGAGTCTTGTTTCTCAGTTAGGCCGTTAAAGCTGGCGGTGAAGGTGTGTTTTGTTCCGTCAAATGTGGTGCCCGCTTGGAATTTCAAACCGAGAGTGCTGGGGTCTTTGCCGCTTGTCCCGTAGGCGATGATTTCCAAAATGTCGCGGCCGATCATGCGCGCCATCCAGGCTTGTTCCGTATCAGCAACAAATGGAATTGGAACAAATGGACGCGGTCTCGCGGCAGGCGACGGCGCAAATGTTAGATGCGGCCACCAGGCATAAATGGCCGCAGCAAAAAGGATGAAAGCAAAGGCCGTCTTATAGGGTTGGAAGCGCGCGGCCGCATCGGGAATGGTTGCCCCTGAGGCGGAAGTCGGATTCATCCAAATGGGAGGAAGCTAATTGTGCGCCAACGTATATCGGTGAGTCGGCCCGCTCAGGCAGCTACCTCAGCGGCGCAGATTTCGCGCGCAAGTCGACGCGCTTCTTCTTCCAGTAAGCCAATCGTGAACCTTGGACAGTTGGTGCGGTCGCCCAGATATTCGCGGCACCAATTTTCGAGTCCGCCGCTGCGCTCGCACTGCGCGATGTGGACAAGATTATGCAAAATCAATTCGCGATCGTTCCATGCGTCCACTCGGATGATCAAAGCGTAACCAAAGCCCATGCAGCGCGTGTCTTCAGTGACGATGCCGATCCGCCTCGAGGCTTCGGCAAGTTGCGGATCGGTAGGCGGCGGAATTCGATCAACCACCAACACTCTTACGCGACCGGGATCCTTAACGCCGGCAATCTCCGCGTCGGCCATGTGACGCGCGCTCAACTGGCTTCCATGTTCCAACACGAAGTTTTCCTGCGTTTTCGCCCACTGATAGGCGAGCAAAAGCAGGTGTTCGAATGTCTCGTTATCAACCACGGCAACGGGGGAGTTTTTCCCCCAATAAGCAAGAGGCGTGCTCGCACTGATGGCTATCGACAAAAACTTACAATCCGGTGATCCAAAGCTTGTACGGTTCCGTCCGAGCCGAAACGCCATTATTAAACCGCGGCATGTTTTCGATCTGCCAGGCGCAGCTCCGCCGCGATTGCGCCGACGTGGCGAACGCCGTGACAAAAGAGTTTTCAGGCTGTGGATTCGCCTGTCGCAACTGTTCATGGCGCAATTTCTTCGGGATGGAATTTGTTCCAGTAACGAATTGCCGCCGGAGGGGCCATGTAACTTGGATCAGCCGCTTCGTACTCATCGATCAGTGACGAGTGACCGGTAACAAGTGACGAGCCGGCTGAGGCGAAGCGACGGATCTCGGAGTGTTCGAGCGCAGCAAACTCGGTCCGCATTTGCACGTCATCCGATCCGGCGCGCAATTTCTCCCGGAACCATTCCGACCAGCGCACGACACATTCGTCAAGAAGATCGAGGTGTTCTGAAATCGGGCCGGTAATTTTTCCGAAGTGCGGGAGGTAAAGATTCGCAGCGTTTACTTTTCGGATCCTGGCGATCGATTCGCGCCACGATTCAACGTCCAGCTCCGGCGGCACAAATGGGGGGATCGGCGGACCGTTGCCAATTCGCACACCGGCGACGTCGCCGCCGAAGACGTTGCCGCTCCAATGATAAACGTGGTGATGACTCGCGTGTCCCGGCGTGGCGACTGCGCAAATTTCAAAAGGCGGAACGCGCACTATGTCGTTGTCTTCCAGAATCTTCACCCGCTCCGCCGGCACGGGTCCGATTTTTCCCCACAGCCGTTCCATGTCGTCGCCGAAAATTCGCCTGGCCGACTCCACCAACTTCGTGGGGTCGATCAGATGTTTCGCGCCGCGCGGATGCACATAAATCGTGGCCGTTTGAGCAAATCGCCAGGCCGCGCCAGCATGATCAAAATGAATGTGGCTTAGAAAAACGTGGCGAACATCCTTCGCCGCGAACCCAGCTTTCCGGAGCTCGGCAACTACGTTGTCGAAGGTCGATTCCGGTCCGGTATCGAACAAGGCGATGCCGTCGTCGGTTTCCAACGCGGTCGCGGCGACGATGCCAGACCGACCGAGATGGTGAGTATCGAGGATGTGAATCACAACCGTGACAAGTGACGAGTGACAGGTGACGAGAGCTGCACGTCGAACTCTCATCAATCAACTCTCAACTATCAACCTACAGCGTTACTTTTTACTGGCGGCAACAATGTAAGCGGCCTTCGGAATCGCGAAACCATCGCCGTCGCGGTACTGCTGCACCGATTTTTCGATTGCGGACTGAATCTTGCGAAGCGCTTCCGGGGTTTGTCGCGCGAGCAATCCGGCTGTTCTAACGCCCGCTTTGAACTCCGCGTCGAAGATGAAACGCGCGCTCGGCACTTTCCATTTGATGGTATGCAATTTGAAAGTCATTGATGGTCCATCGAACCCGGCGCGTTCGAGCGCCTTCCGAAATTCCCCTTCGTTCTCGAACAAATAAAACAGCGGACCCGGTGGAAGACCGACATCGAGGTTGGCGTGCGCCTGGACCGCGTCGTCGACCAGTTTCACAAACGGATTTTCCGAAACCTTCGCCCAAGTCGTGAACCCGAAACGTCCGCCGGACTTCAGAACACGTGCTGCCTCGGCCATCGCGCGCTCCGGATTCGCGAGATGAAGCAACGCGAAGTTCGCAACCACCCGATCGAAAGTCGCGTTCTTGAACGGTAGATTCTGGGCGTCGCCTTTGCCAAATTCAATTTTCGGCCACATTTTCTTCGCGATCGCAATCATTTCCGCGGAGAAATCGAGGCCGGTCGGGTTCGCGCCACGTTCGACGGCCGCGGCGGAGACGTAACCCGGCCCGCAACCGACATCGAGGATCGACATCTTGGACGAAACTCTCGCAGCGTCCAGCAGTGGCCCGATGAACTGGCGCGTCGAAGTCGACCAGGTGGAATCGTATTTTCCGGCGACGCGTTCCCAACCCTGATGTTCGAACTCGGTAAAGGCCTCGTTCATAGAGTAAAGTATGAAGGATGAGCTAAGAATGGAACTCGTGGGAACGAGTGACATAGAAGGCAAAATTGCGAGGGTAGCAACTCGCAAGCGTGGGCAGCGAGCGAGTTTCAATTAGGAAACAAATGACAAAAGAAGAAAGATTGGTCCTGGAAACGTTGGACAAGATAGTGAAGTCCGATGAAGTCCGCTCGCACCTTCTTCCGATTGCGAAGCGCCTGTGCGAAGATCTGGCGCGAAAACCGGATGCTTTGATGACGTGGGAGCCGGTCACGCTTGAAACTTTTGGCGGTAACTTGCCGCCGGCAATCAAGTCAGGCTGGGTTTTTGTCCTTCGTGCCGGCTCGGACACTGGCGCTGAACGCCACCCGAACAGTCATCAGAGAATGATGACCTTCGCTGGAACAGGCGACATGAAGATCGACGCCAAAGGGACGCTAAACGACGTGGAGGCTGAATCTGAGATTGCCTGGCACTCGCATATTTTGATCAGCGACCCCGACGCGCCACTCGAGGGCCGCTGGATTTCAATCGCAAAAAATATCTGGCATCGACCCGTCATTCCGAAAGGAACCGACTGGGTCGTTGTCTCGTTTCATACCGTTCCTGCGAGCGAATTGATTGAGGAACGTCCCGGCGCGAAACAAATGTTGTACGACGAACGAAGAAAAACGCGGCCGAGCTACAGATTGAATACGCGCCGAAGGCCATTCGTTATGAAGTTGTTCGCGATCTTCTTCGCGTTTGGCGCAAGCATGTGTCTACTGACAATCCTACTCCTGCTTTTTCCCGGCGGCCCGCTCGATTCGCTGTGGCGGCTTAACCCCGACGCCCACGTCGCATTTCAATCGCTCGGCAAGATGTCGATCCTGGTCATGCTGATCGTCGGCGCCGGTTGCGCGTTCGCCGCCATCGGTCTGGCCAGGAACCGGCTGTGGGGACGCAACCTCGGGTTAATCATTCTCGCCGTTAATCTCATCGGCGATTTGACGAACGTCTTCGTCCGCCACGATTTGCGCACATTAATCGGGCTGCCGATCGCCGGCGCGATGATTTTCTATTTGTTGCAGGCGCGAAACTGGGAATCCAGAGAAATCTAAGTCGCAGCCGCAGTTCTTTTTCCAAGGACAAGTGCGGCAACGATTCCCACCAGTAGGAACCCAACGACCTGCGTGGTCATGTAGCCCATCGCGTAGTCCTTGGGAAAGCCGTACCAGTTCACGTAGGGGACGTTGGTCGTAATCGAAGCCAAGATTCCAGCGACTAGAATGAAACCAACCTTGCCTGCGAAACCGCCGATCCGGGTCTGAGCGAGAAGGAAGACTGCGAGGAGGGATTCAAGCACTTCGGTCGCGAATTCGATTCCGAGCCGTTTCGGAAAGTTGAAGACCCGGTTCGGACGATAAATCAGCACGCCGGCGGCGCCCGCAGCCATCTGCTCCTCCGCCTTTTTCATAGCGGCCTTTTTTTGTTCTCGGGTCGCGTCCGGAGTCAGACCGCCGCTTGGGAAGATATAAAAACCCGGATTGCCGCGCAGATTGGCCTGGAGCGCGCTTGTTACCGCGTCCTCGTTCGGCATTATTTTGATTCCCAGTTCACCGATCGGCAGAATGTCGTGCGCGATGAAGCTCCAAATAAACATGACTACACCACCCAAAATTCCAGCTAAAAGAATGCGAGTGCTCATACATCAAAGGATGAAGGATGAGGGATAAAGGATGAAAGTACAAAATTGCCTCAATCGGGACGCGATTTCGTGCTTGCTCCGTGATGGGAGGATCGACATTCTCGGTCCTCACTAATTCCTATGAAAACAACTCTTGTGACTTTTATCACCGCACTGGTGGCGGTTGCGTTCCTCGGCTCGTGCGCGCAGAAGAAGGAAGCGCCAGCGGCCACTTCCACTGCCGCGACGACTCATGGCACGTCGACGACCAAGAAGAGTTCGACCACCAAGAAGACGTCGACTGCTTCGGCTGAAGCCTCACCGGCTGCGAAGAAGAAGACCACCCCGAAGAAGGAAGAAGCCTCGCCTTCTCCTTCCGAATCGGCTTCACCTTCGCCGACCCCTTAGTCTAACCACCCGGGATTTAAAAAGGCGGACGAGAAGTCAGACCGCGAAGCTTTCGCCGCACGAACAGTGCGCGACCGCGTTCGGGTTGGTGACTTTGAATCCGCCTTTTTGCAGGTCCTCGCTATAATCGAGGACTGAGCCGCTAACAAAAAGCGCGCTTTTCGGATCGACCACGATGCGAACGCTCGAGGTCGGAACGAGAATGTCGCGCTCTTTTGGTGCGTCGACCAGGTCCATGGCATACTGCAAACCGGAGCAGCCACCGCCAACCACGGCCAGTCGCAATGCGCCGTTAGGGTTTCCTTTTTGTTGAAGCAACGAGGCCAGCTTGTTCGCCGCCTGTTCGGTCACGCGAATCAGCTTCTCATTGCCAATCTTATAATTAGGAGCTGTTGTCTCAGTGCTCATCGGAATTGAATTAGGAATCCAGGAAAACAGGAATCGGATTTTGAGGTTCTCCTAATTTCGTCCTTTCCTGATTCAAAACATTTTCTTCTGCGATGCCCTCAATTTCCGCGAGCGTTGAGACTTGGGAAAATCTCTCACGCAATCGTTTCGCTTCCGGCATCGATTTGGAATAGGCCATGAGCCGCGCGCGCATCGATCGGATCGCCGCTTCCTCGATACCCCATTCGCGGACATGCAGTTCGCAATGCCGCAAAATTAATTTCCAACGCTCCTCCAACGTCGGTGGATTGACAACTTCGTCGCTTTCGAGATGCGACTTCGTTTCGCGAAAAATCCACGGCGAGCTCATGGCTGCGCGGCCGATCATTGCTCCGGCGATTCCCGTTTCGCGTTTGCGCTTCGCCACGTCGCTCGCGCTCGCGAGATCGCCATTGCCGATCACGGGTATCGAAACTGCCGCGGCGACTTCACCGATCACACTCCAATCCGCGGAGCCGGAATAACCTTGGGCGCGAGTCCGTCCGTGCACCGTCAAGGCACTGATTCCACATTCGGCCAAAATTTTCGCGACCCGAACGGCGTTCACGGAGTCCGAATCCCAACCGATGCGGATCTTCGCCGTGGCCGGCAGCGGCGCGATCGCCCGCACGACTGACTCGGCGACGTTCGCCAGAGTCGGACAATCTTTCAGCAATGCCGAGCCGCCGTTCTTGGAAACGACTTTGTTGACCGGGCAACCGAAGTTCAGATCGACGAAATCGGGCCGGACCCAGTCAACAACTTGTCTCGCGGCCTCGGCCATGTGCTCAGCATCGCCGCCAAAAAGTTGAACGCCGATCGGCCGCTCGATCTCATCGAACTCGAGGTATTCCTTGGTTCGCTGGTTGCGTCGAAAGATGCCTTCCGCCGAAACGAACTCGGTGGTGAGCACGTCCGCACCGTATTCCTTACAAAGCTGGCGGAAAATCTTGTCCGACACGCCCGCCATGGGCGCGAGAAAAAGCGGAAACTGATTTTGAAACCAGGGCAGGGTCATTTGGAGGGCGTTATTCTCTCACAGAATCAGTCACTCTGCAGGTGGATCGACCGCTCCGAGGACGATGTTAGTTTCAGGCGGCCGAAGGCCGCAATAACCTTAGCATCGAGCAAGGGACTGCTCGATCCACCTACAGCTAGGCGGCGCTTTTCAGCAATTGCGCGACTTCGTTTTGCACGTTCTCGAGCTCGTCGAGCTTCAAACCAGGATCGGGCACGATGAACACGTCGCCGGTTGCACCATGCTCATATATTAAGAGGCGACCTTTCTCGGCGTTTTCGGTCTTGATTTGCTTGAGAACGCGTTTGCGCTCGAGCATCGCGGCCAGGACATAACAGGCGTTAGCCGGCGGTTTCTCGGAAGTCATCAATCGCCGGAATAATTGCTCGGCATTTTCCTTGGCCAGCGGCTCCGGATTCTCCGGCAACGGTTCATAGCGGGTTTTCCAAAACGAGAACGGTTGAATGTTTTGGTTGCGCTTGTTCCACGCGTCTTCGCTCAAATCTTCCCGGCGAAAACCTTCAGCGTCGCGAAAGAGCAAAGTGTAAAAATATTCGCCCGCCTCGAACGGCCGTTGGGTGGCGGCGCAGGCATCGGCGCGTTCCTTGATTGCCCATTCGTTAGGCAGCGGATTCATCGAGCAAATATACGACGGGCAGTGGCGAGTTGAAGGCGTGGGGCTTCACGGTTGGTCGCGCGCAGATAAAGCAGGTAAAGCCCGATGATTGTGAAAATGAGGTTCGGTGTCCAGGCCGCCACGATGGGAGAGACTCGATCGCCTTCCCCGAGGGCGAGGAAGAGATGGGTGAGAAAATTCATGGAAAAAACGAGCACGACAGCGCTGGACACGCTCGCCAGCACGCCGCGGCGCGAATAACCGATTCCGAGTGGCGCGGCGATGCAAATCACGACCAGGCAAGTCCACGGCAGCGCCATGCGATATTGCAAATGGGTGCGAAAGGGAGCGAGAAGCGCAATCGGAAAATCCGAGTTGAAATGCAAATACTCTCGCAGCTCCGGAAAACTCAAATACTCCGCGCGCTCATTGGCGCTTCCGAGGCGAAACGGCGTTTCGCTCCAATGCTCGATCTTCAGCGATGGATAAACTTTCTCGTCGGCAATATTTCCGGCGGCATCGTATTTCACGACCTTCGCGTCCTCCAATTCCCACGTCTTGTTTTCGGGGTGATACGTCGCGCGCGCAGCGAGATAGTTTTCGACAATGTTATCGTTCGCGTCCTGCTGGAGGACCTGGACGTTATTGAAGAGGTCGTGTCCCGGCCGAAAACTTTGGATGAACCAGGTCCGCAAATCGGTGCGGTTACGAAAAATCTGGCCCTGGACCGTGACCTGGTGCGAACGCGCGGTGGCGATGAAATTTTTCTTGGCCAGCTCGGCATGTGGCGCGAGCGAATAATTGAGCGCGAGGCTGGCCCCGACCGTGAGCAAACCCACTGCGATCAGCGGTGTCAGGAGGCGCGGAATGCTCACGCCAGCTGTGAGCATCGAGACAATTTCATTCGCGCGCGACATTCGCCCGAGCGAAAACAGCAGTGCCAGCAATAAGGCGACCGGGAGGAGGATGATGAAGACTTCCGGCACCTGTGTCGCGTAGTAGCGCACGGTCAGCATGAACCCAAAATGTTCGTCGATGAAGGTAGAGATGTTGTCGCTGATGTCGAAGATGAGCCAGATCGAAACAAAGCCCGCAATGCAATAAAAGTAGGCCTGCAAAAAATTGCGAATGACGTAACGATCGAGTAAGCGCATGAGCAGTGGGTAAAAGACTCTGCTTAGATTAGCGCAACTCATTGGAATTCGCATCCGGGGCGCTCATGCGAAACACCAAAATCTCCAAGACCTCAAATTCCGGTGGTCAATACTTCGGCGGCATTCATGCTTCGAAGGAGGCCGCCTGGAAAGATCCAGCACTCAGTCGCTCGATGATAGAATCGCCTAAGAATAGCCCGGCGTCTTAACGCTGAGCACATGTTGATAATAGCCCAGCACTTTAGTGCTGGGTTACCATCCGATGAGAAATCGAGTCCCGTCAGGGACGAAAGAATATTTCTGCCGTCCTTTCAGGACTTGGCAAATGATCATATTATGCCCAGCCTTAAAAGGCTGGGCTATTTTCGGAATGATCGCGTTGAGAGATTCCCTCGGAACTGAATTTGTCGAACGTATTCGGTTAATTTTTTCAGCGACAGGACTTCTGTCGAAGGCCAAAAACTTCGAGTTCCGGCCCCAACAACAGGAAATGGCGATGGCGGTGGCGCGGGCCCTGGAGGAAGAGCGACATTTGGTCGTCGAAGCCGGCACCGGCGTCGGCAAATCGCTCGCTTATCTCGTCCCGGCAATCTTGTTTGCGCTGGAGCAGCACAAGAAGGCAATCATTTCGACCCACACGATCAATCTTCAGGAGCAGCTCCTTCTACAAAGACATTCCGATTCTGAAAAAAGCGTTGCCGGTCGAATTCGAGGCCGCGCTGATGAAAGGCCGGCGGTAATTATGTTTGCCCGCGCCGGCTCGAGCGTGCGCTGCAGAGTTCGAAGGAATTATTCACCGGGCCGGAAGAGCACGAACTCACTCGTATCGCCGAGTGGGCCGCCAAAACGCGGGACGGCACGCTGAGCGACTTGTCGATCGAGCCCGATCCGAAAGTTTGGGCGCAGGTTTGCAGCGAAGCGCACATCTGCACCCAGAAAACCTGCGGCCAGAATCCGCGCTGTTTTTATCAGCAGGCGCGTAAACGATTGCTGGCCGCGGATGTCATCGTGCTCAATCACACGTTGCTGTTCATGTTGCTCGGCAGCCCGGACGAACAGGAAGAGCGCGAGAGCGGTTTTCTTTTTCCGAATGACTTCATCATTTTCGACGAGGCCCACACCGTCGAACAAGTTGCGTCCAAACAGATCGGCATCGGCGTTTCGCAATACGGACTGCGGTCAACGATTCAACGGCTTTACAACGCGCGGACGCGCAAAGGGCTTTTCACGGTAATGCGCGATGCCGAAGGTGTGCGCCTGGCCGCGGAATTGATCGACGATGTTGAGAAATTTTTCGACGCGATCGAATCGAAATCCGATTTTCGCAAAGGGCGCGAATTTCGCGTGCGCGATATCGACCTTGTTCCAGACACGATCACCGGCCGGCTCGTCGCGCTCCAGGCCCGCATCGCGGAGGTGGTAAAACGTACGGACGACGAAATTATCAAGGCCGAGCTTCAGGAATTTGGCCGCCGAATTCGCGATGCGCGTGACGGCATCGCAATTTTTCTCGAGCAATCAGCGCCGCAGCACGTTTACTGGGTCGAGCGCACGGGAAAGACGGCGCAATTTCTTTCCCTCAACGCCGCGCCGATCGATCTCGCGCCGGTGCTGCGGCGAATGATTTTCCGCGACAATTGCTGCTGTGTCATGACCAGCGCCACGCTCGCGGTGGGCCGTCCTGATCTTGCTTACTTTCGGGAACGCATCGGCGCGAACGACGCCGAACCGTTGCAGCTCGGCAGTCCGTTCGATTTTCAAAAGCAGATGAAACTCTTCGTCGTGCGCAAAATGCCGGACCCGCGCGACGCCGGTTACACCAAAGAGCTCGAGCGATGGATCGCACACTTCGTGGAAAAAACGGACGGCGCAGCGTTCGTGCTGTTCACGAGTTATCGCGACATGCAACAGGTGGCCGGTGAGATGCAGAAATTTTTCGCGGACAAGAAAATGAACCTGCTTGTTCAGGGGGGTGGCGCTCCGCGGACCAAACTTCTCGAACAGTTCAAATCGACGCCGCGGAGTGTCTTGTTTGGGACGGACAGTTTTTGGAGCGGAGTCGACGTGCCGGGCGAAGCGCTTTCAAATGTCATCATCACGCGATTGCCGTTCGCCGTTCCCGACACGCCGCTGATCGAAGCCAAGCTGGAACTGATTCAGGAACGCGGCGGCGACGCGTTCACCGAATATTCGTTGCCGGAAGCGATCCTGAAGCTTCGGCAAGGCGTTGGGCGCCTTATTCGCACCACTACCGATCACGGCATCATTGTGATTCTCGACAACCGAATTGTGACCCGACCGTATGGCCGCGCTTTCATGCAAGCGCTGCCGAAATGTCCGGTCGAAATCGTTTGAGGCATTCTCGTGCCGCCGCTTGTCACAACTTACCTCGAAATGTCCACTTTCGTTCCGCGGTCGTCCCAGCAAGGCGTGATCGGGTTCGAGGTTCTTGAGCAGATGGCTCGCGATTGGAAGTTCAATCGGAAGATGTATTTCGAAGTCGGCGAGAAGTGGAACTGGATCGACAAGCGGCCGTGGACAGATGAGCAATGGAAGGATTACGCAAACGACCCAAACTTGCGGACGTTCGCGGGGTATCACGGCGAAGCGCTCGCCGGTTACTATGAGCTAAGTCGCAATGCCAATAGTGGAGTTGAGATCGCCTACTTTGGCTTGCTCCCGAACTTTATCGGGCGCGGACTCGGCGGCGCGCTTTTAACGAGCGCGATCAACAACGCGTGGGCATGGACGCCAACCCCGTCGCGGGTGTGGGTGCACACGTGCAATCGGGATCATCCGAGCGCTCTCGCGAATTATCAGGCGCGCGGATTCAAGATTTATAAAACGGTGACCAGTGACCAGAAATGGAGCCGACATGGCAGCGTCTCGGCGTTTTAGTTCTGAAACGCTAAAAGGCGAGCGCCGAATCTAATTAATTCTTGCCGGCCGAACGCTGTGTCTCGGCAGCCTCCGCGCTGCGACTCGACCTTACCTTTGGGCGTTTCACGCCACGCCGCTGTTCCCAGGCGCTCCGTTCTTTAAGAATCGCGCGGAGATAACGGGAATCGCACGGCTTGGATAAGTGATGGTCAAACCCGGTAAGTTTCGCGATCTGCACCTCGCTGGGATAGGGATAGCCGGACAAGGCAATGGCAAGCACGCGTTGTCCGCGTCGGCGCGCCTCGCTGACCAGCGCGTAACCGGTACCGTCGGAAAGCGCGATGTCACTCAGAATAACGTCGACTGGAGGCTCTGAATTGAGACGTTCGAGTCCGGCTTTCAAACTGTCGGCCGCAGAAACTACATATCCCCAACGGGTCAACAGCCCAGCCAGCACCCGCCGAGTGTCCCGATGATCCTCTACTACTAGAATTCGCATACAGCTCCTAGAATTGAGTCTGAATCGAAGCGGGAACGTTTCCGGCCGTGTCACCGCGGGAAAAGTTGAAGCGTTGCTTCCGTCGTCGCCTCGTTTATGATGGCGGACTGTCGTTATGCATCAGAGGGCGCAACGCGAACTTCGTCTGGCCAGACGAATGGCGCGGCTCGGGACCGAGACCGCGTTCGAAGTATTGGTGAGAGCGCGCGCGCTGGAAGCGAAAGGCCGCGACATTGTTCATCTCGAAATTGGCGAGCCCGATTTCGATACGCCGGCCAATATCATCGACGCCGGCTGCGACGCGTTGCACAAAGGTTTTACTCATTACGGACCGTCCGCCGGCCTGCCGCAACTGCGCGAAGCGATTGCGCAATACGTCAGCAAGACGCGGCGGGTTGATGTTTCGCCCGACGAAGTCGTAGTCGTTCCCGGCGGAAAGCCGATCATCTTCTTTTCGATCCTCGCGCTGGCTGACGAGGGAGACGAAGTCATCTTTCCCAATCCAGGGTTTCCGATTTACGAATCAATGATCGATTACGTCGGCGCGAAGGCGGTGCCGATAAAGCTGCGCGAGGAAATGGATTTCCGCCTCGATGTCGGCGAGCTGGCGGATCTGATCAACGACCGCACGAAGTTGATCATTATTAATTCACCGCAAAACCCGACCGGCGGCGTGCTCACCAAAAGTGACATCGAACAAATTGCGGGGGCGATCGGCGACCGCGACGTCATGGTTCTTTCTGACGAAATTTACAGCCGGCTCATTTTCGAAGGCGAACATCATTCAATCATGTCGATCGACGGAATGAAGGAGCGGACGATTTTGCTGGATGGTTTTTCAAAGACCTACGCCATGACCGGCTGGCGAATGGGTTACGGCGTGATGCGGACCGATCTCGCGACACACATTGCGCGTCTGATGACAAATTCCAGTTCCTGCACGGCAAGTTTCACTCAAGTCGCTGGCGTCGAAGCGCTGCGCGGCTCGCAGGATTCGGTCGATAAGATGTGCGCCGAGTTCAAGAAACGCCGCGACGTGATGGTCGCCGGTTTGAACAAGATCAAAGGTTTCTCGTGTCGTTCGCCGCACGGCGCGTTCTACGTTTTCCCAAACATCACCAAAACTGGCTGGCCATCCAAAAAATTGGCCGACGCCTTACTCGAAGACGCCGGTATCGCCGGTTTGTCCGGAACAGCATTTGGCGATTTCGGCGAAGGCTATCTCCGCTTCAGCGTCGCCAACTCGATCGAGAACATCGAGAAAGCGCTCGAACGCCTGGACTCCTGGACCAAAAAGAATCTCTGAGGAACCCAGGAAAGCAGGAAGACCCTCCGGCTTCTGAACAAAAATTAATTCCTGCGTTCTTGCTTTCCTTAGAGATATTCTCGCAGTCATGGATCTCCAGGTATTCGTTGCCGTCAGCGAAATTGTCAGTGCTTTGGCAGTAACGCTCACGCTTGGTCGTGCTGATCGTAAGCATCCGGCAGAACACCAGATCCCAGAAAGCGCTCGTGGTGGATTCGCTGGCTGCTGCTATTACTTCAATCAATGTTCCGGCAATGGAATCTCCCGCTCTTGGATCCGCACTGTCCAAAGCCACTGCGGACTGGAGTTCAGCCAGCCGCGAGGAGCGGATCATCGCGCATTATTTTCTGTTCTCTCTATTTAAGTTATTGGAGAACGCCTGGTACCAACAAAAAGCAGGCATCCTTGATCAGGCGCATTGGCTTGGATGGGAAAGCTTGCTAAGAAAATATTACCATGCCGAAGGAGTCCGTCGGGCTTGGTGGCCGAGTCGCAGGCACGCTTATTCGCCCGAATTTCAAAACTTTCTCTCGAAATCAAAGCCGCCGGAAGAGCTCAGCAGCTTAAGCGAATTATTCGATCGCGTTTAAAATGACAGCTAACGATAAGAAAGCGGTCCGAGTCTTTGCGACGTCGCGGATCGGTGACGCGGCCGAGAAACGGTTACGCGAGTGCGGATACCAGCTGGAAGTTTTCAAGGGTCCTGAGGCGCCGCCGAAATCGCTGATCATCGAGAAAGTGAAAAGCGGGATCGACGCATTAATCACGACGTTACGCGACCGGATCGACGCGGAAGTGTTTGAAGCGGGGAAAGGAACGCTCAAAGTCGTGGCGCAGATCGCGGTCGGGTTCGACAACATCAACCGAGCGGATGCCAACAAATACAAAATTCCGTTCACGAACACGGCCGACGTGCTTACGGAAGCAACGGCGGAGTTCGGTTTTTTCATGATGGGCATGCTGGCGCGCAAAATGTACGCGAGCGAGAAATTGGTGCGCGAGCAGAAGTGGCCATCGTGGCATCCGTTTCTCCCTTTCCTCGGCGATGAAGTCACAGGGAAGACGATCGCGATCATCGGCACGGGACGGATCGGATTGGCGATGATCAAGAAATGCTCGGGGTTCGACATGAACATTCTTTGTTACGACCCGGCGTATCAAAATCACAAATACATCGCAGCGATCCAACAGGTGATGGACTTGCGCCATGCTGCAGGGATTCAAAAAGAGAAACGTGGATCAAATATGTAGAGCTGGAGGAAGCGTTGCGCGGCGCCGATTACGTCAGCATCCACGTTCCCTTGCTGCTCGAGGTCGAAACTGACAAGCCAACGTATCACTTCATCAATGAGAAGACGCTGAAACTGATGAAGCCGACGGCGTACTTAATAAATACGTCGCGCGGGCCAGTCGTGGATGAGAAGGCGCTGGCCAAGGCGTTGAAGAAAGGATGGATCGCTGGCGCGGCGCTTGACGTTTTTGAAAAAGAACCGCTCCCCGCCACTTCGCCGTTGCTCGATCCCGAAATCGCGGACCGCTGCCGCGTGTTCCATCATTTCGCGAGCGGCGCGAGGATTACGCGCCTCGATGTCGATCCAAACAAAGGGATGGCCGGCCGCACCGCGCAGGCGGTGATCGACGTGCTGGAAGGAAATTACGGAGGCGACCCGACCAAGATGCCGTACGTCGTGAACAAGGAAGCATTCCAAAAGTGACGCGTGACAAGTGACAAGACAAAGGCGTTGTGGACGATTTTGTGGATCGGTTTGGCGGCCGGGACACTGGACATCACCGAGAACATTGTTTTCAACGCGTTTCGTGGAATCACCCCGTGGCGGATTTTTCAATACATCGCCAGCGGTTTACTCGGCCGGCATTCTTTTCAAATGGGTTGGACGTCAGTCGGCCTTGGAGTCGTAATTCATTTCGCAATTGCGCTCGCCTGGACTGCGATTTTTTATGTCGCGGCAACAAAACTTAATTTCAGCCTACTAACGCGCCGACCGATTCTTTCCGGTCTGGTCTACGGTGTCATCGTTTACGTCGTCATGAATTTCATCGTGCTTCCGCTTACCGCTGTCCCGCCAAGACCGGCCGCCATTACGCTTGTTAACCGGGTCAATGCCGTGTTGGCGCTAATTTTCTGTATTGGACTCCCAGTCGCACTGCTAATGCGAAGCGCTTTCCGCAATAGCGATCAGGCTTCGATCAATTGATCCACGCGGCGAAGTCGGCCAGCCAGAACGCGCATGACTTCGATGGCGAAGTAGGGAGTCTGTTGAACCAGAAACTGAAAACGTTTCTCATCGATCGGAACCAGTTTGCAATCCGACCGGGCGACAGCGGTGGCGGTGCGTGGCGCGCCGTCGATCATTGCCATTTCGCCGAAGATCCCGGCAGGCCCAACAACTTCGACTGCTCTTTCGCCGACCCGAATCTCAACCTCGCCCTCGTTCACGACGAACATGAACGTGCGCGGTTCTCCCTGGCGAAAAATGGTCTCGCCCGCGCGGAAACACTGGCAGGCCTGATTTTGAAACATGTCGAACTTGGGCATAGGCGTCGGGTGATGCGGGAACGCTAGAGATCGCTCCTGCTAGGAGTCAATGACGGCAGTGTTACAATTGAGTAACAACGAAACGTCGGACGCCGGACGACCAAACCGACTCCGAGAACCCAACAGCGGCGGGTTGCGTCTTTCTTGATCGCGGCACAGAATGCGCGACCCGCATGCCATCCAAAACGCTTGCAGGCGAGACGCCTGCCACCACAGAAAACGTCAACGCGACCCACAGGGCCGCGGCTACAACACGGGCAATAATCTTCGTTCTTCTGGCCGTTTGCGCGATGGCCGGCGCGCGTGCCGGCGAATTGGATTCCATCCATTCGACAGGCGAAGTTTTGCGATGGCGAAATGTCGGGCCGTATCGCGGCGGACGGACGCGCGCGATCTGCGGTGTGCCGTCCCAGCCCAACGTTTTTTACATGGCACCGGTCAACGGTGGCGTTTTCAAATCCGATGATTACGGCCGGACCTGGCAACCAATTTTTGACGATCAACCGACGGCGTCGGTCGGCGCGATCGCGGTTTCAATTTCAAATCCGAATGTCGTTTACGTCGGCAGCGGCGAAGGATTGCATCGACCGGACCTTTCTGTCGGCGATGGTATTTACAAATCGACGGATGCGGGCAAGACCTGGACCCATCTTGGATTGCGCGACGGCCAACAAATCCCCCAATTAGCGGTTGATCCAAAGAATCCCGACCGACTGTTTGTCGCGGTCGGAGGGCACCCCTACGGGCCTAACCAAGAACGCGGTGTTTATCGATCCGTCGATGGCGGCAGGAGCTTCGAAAAAGTGTTGTATCGCGACGAAAACGTTGGCGCGAGCGATGTGCAGATCGATCCGGGCAATCCGCAGGTTGTTTACGCGGCTTTGTGGGAGGCACGGGAAGGCCCATGGGAAAACGGCGCGTTCAACGGCGAAGGCGGTGGAATTTTCAAGTCGACTGACGGCGGTCGCACGTGGCGGCAGCTCAGCAAAGGTCTGCCTCCAGGCGTCGTACAGGCGAACATCGCGATCGCACCGAGTAAACCCTCAGCATTGTTTGCCGCCGTTCGGACAAAAACGATTGCGAAGCTTTACCGGTCGGACGATGCCGGTGAAACCTGGCGTGGAACCACCGATGATCCGCGCCCCGGACTCGGCATTGGCGGCGGGGATTTGCCTGTCGTGCGGTTCGATCCAAAAAACCCGCAGATCGTTTATTCCGCAAGCGTGGTTTGTTGGAGATCGGCTGATGGCGGCAAAACCTGGGCCGGCTGGCGCGGCGCGCCCGGCGGCGACGATTATCAAAATGTTTGGATCAATCCGAACAATCCCGACATCATTCTACTCGGTTCGGATCAGGGCGCGATCGTCACCGTCAACGGCGGCAAGACCTGGAGCTCATGGTACAACCAATCGACTGCCCAGCTGTATCACGTGAGCGCCGACAACACGTTTCCTTATCGGCTTTACAGCGGACAACAGGAAAGCGGCTCGGTTGGAATCAAAAGCCGGGGTGACACGGGCGAAATCACGTTTCGCGACTGGCAACCCGTAGCCGCCGAAGAATACGGTTACGTCGTCGCGGATCCGCTCGATCCGGACATCGTCATCGGCGGCAAACTGACACGATTCGATTACCGCACGGGTCAGGCGCAAGATATTTTGCCGGTTCCGATTCAAACCGAAGATTTTCGAATGCTGCGCACCGAGCCGGTAATTTTTTCACCACTCGATCCGCACCTGTTGTTTTTTGCAGGCAACACGCTTTGGGCGACGCGCGACCGCGGTGATCATTGGGAAAAGATGAGTCCCGATTTGTCGCGGGAAAAATACGAGTTGCCCGCGTGCGTCGGAAAATACAAAGAAGACGCAACAAAACAGGCGCGACGGCGCGGCGTCATTTACACGGTGGCGCCCTCACCCCTCGACGCGAACCGGATTTGGGCCGGCACCGACGACGGCCTGATTCAGCTCACCACCGACGGCGGAAAAACCTGGAACGATGTCACGCCGCCAAGCATTTCCGCGTGGCAGAAGATTTCACTGATTGAAGCCGGACACTTCGATGCCAACACGGCGTACGCCGCGCTGAATACGCTGCGCATCGACGATTTGCGACCGCACATTCTTGCAACACACGACGGCGGCAAAACCTGGACGGAAATTGTGAATGGAATTCCCCCGGGACAAATCGTGAACGCAGTCCGCGAGGATCCGGTGCGCAAAGGTTTGCTTTTCGCAGGAACCGAGAAAGCCGTCTACGCGTCATTCGACGACGGGGCGAACTGGGAGTCGTTGCGGTTGAATATGCCGGCAACCTCAGTGCGCGACGTTATTATCAAGGATGACGATCTGGTGGCGGCGACGCACGGCCGAGGTTTTTGGATCCTGGACAACATTACGCCGCTGCGCCAGCTCGATCGCACCAAAACGGACAATGTTCTGTTCAAACCGCAGACCGCATTGCGAATCCGTTTCAGTTTGAACCCGGACACGCCGTTGCCGCCTGACGAACCGGCCGGGGAAAATCCACCAGACGGCGCGATGATCGATTATTCCCTGGCCAACGACGCTGTTGGACCGGTGACGATTGAAATCAAGGACAGTAAAGGCGCGACGGTAAGAAAATATTCGAGTGCCGACGTGCTGAAGAAGCCGGACCAGTTGAAACTCAGAATTCCGAGTTACTGGATTCGACCGTTGCAATCCGTCTCCGCAAGGCGGGAATGCATCGGTTCTCATGGGACATGCATTACGCGCCGGTGCCAGACGTAGAGCCGGAATTCCCGATTGCGGCCAATTATCGGCAACACCGCGCCGGACGCCACGTCGCCATGGGTTACGCCTGGGAATTACACCGCGGTGTTAACTGTCGACGGAAAAAGTTTCAGTCAGCCGCTGAGGGTGCAGATGGACCCGCGGGTCAAGGCGTCGGTCGCGGACCTTCAGGAACAATTCGACCTGTCGTGGCAATTATATCAGCTGCGACTCAAACTGGCGCCAATCGGGAAAAAGTTTGAAGACATCGCCGAACAGCTAATGAAATTCAAAGCGCAGGCAGCGGAGCGACCGGATGTGACACAAAAGCTCGAAGCCTTTACCCAAACACTCACAAAGTTTGGGCCACCACATCTCCGACCGGGAGCGCCGCCGTCGCTGTTCGTTTTGGAATCGGCCACGCGATTGTTCAACGAAATTCAAGGCGCGGATGCCGCCCCGACTGCCGCGGTGAAAGCCGCGACCGCCGACGTTCAGACGAAAGTGGAATCGATGATGGACGCCTGGCAGAAATTAAACGATGTCGATCTTCCGGCCTTGAATCAACAGCTCAAGCAAGCTGGCTTTGAAGAGATCAAACTAACGCCGTCGGAACGCTGACCGCCGGCTCTAGCGGCTGATATCGATCCTATCTCGCCTGAAGACGATGATCGGCGTCGGCTTCGTCCTGCAGGGCGCGATGCACCGCAGCGACCGATTCATCCGAACCAGTCTGCGAGTACATCTCCAACAACCGCGCCAGGCGAGCCTCGTAAAGATCGCACATCGGACTTTCGCCATTTGGCCCGATCCATTCAGGATGTTGGGCGCGGAGATCGTCGTGAATTTGAAGCTGAAGCGAACTGAACGAGTCAGCCGGGCCAGAGCCGACAATTCGCCGAGTCAGGGATGCACTCGCGCCAATCACAGCGAATTGGACAACCGACGTCGGAAAATTGTTCAGATTGATTTATTAAAACTTCGCGCCGAACGTGGCGGGCGAAGTAAGATTGACAGTCGAAAGACAATTCTATGGGACACAATCGCGGCAGAGATAACATGCGAAAACGCGCAGCAAGGCGCAGGAAAACGGAACGCCTGGCCGCAAAGAAGCCCAAGCAGAAGTCAGCCAAGTAGCGAGGCCTTTCGCAACATTTGGCCCGCCAAATAGCTAACGAACCCAGGCAATCGGCGATTCGATTGCAAGCGTGCTACAATCTCCGCACCATGGAGATTCAAACGCGGGAGTTCCGTATCGAAGATTACGATGCAGCAGTCGAACTCTGGCAGCGCCTGGAAGGTCTCGACGTTGCAGAAGGCGACGATCGGGAGACGATTCGCGGATTTCTGGGCCGAAACCCTGGATTAAGTCGCGTCGCGACTGATGAATCGAAAATCATCGGAGCGCGTCCTGTGCGGTCATGACGGACGACGCGGATACATTTATCACCTGGCGGTGGATCCTGCGTATCAGGGCCGCGGCCTTGCCCGGCGTTTGATTAACGAATGTGTCGCCGGTTTAAAGAGCGCCGGCCTGCAGCGCGCAAACATTTTAGTGGCAAAAGATAACCCGCGCGGCTTGGAATTTTGGAGGCGTTGCGGTTGGGAAGATCTCGATGGTGCGGCCCCGATGGGTAGAGATGTGTAAAAGTAAGAATTAGGAAGTAGAAAGTAGAAAACCCGCACAGTAAGGTCTTCCTTGCACTTTCAATAATGATTCCCAAAACTGCGATTACCTTCTTCGCATGCGTGCTGCTCGCCGGAATCAGCGTGGCCTTTGCCGCGACTGGCGGGTATCAAAAAACACGCGACGGCAAGACGACGGTGTGGAACGCAAGTCCCAAACCCGGTGAGTCAGTCGCGTGGGCAGGCTCGCGCGATAAGGAAGGTTACGCGACAGGCTTTGGAACGATCACGTGGTACAGCGCGTCCGGGTCCGAACAGGCGGTTTACTACGGCAACATGGTTAACGGCAAACTTGAAGGCCCGGTGAATATGCATATGGGCCGCCGAACCGTGCATGCCTACTTTGCCGATGGTAGCCGTGCCACGGCTTGGGCGCGGGGGCCAGCTCCTTCGAGGATGAACGTGCCGGATGAATTGGTTACCAAGCGTCGTAAAGCGGAAAATGAGCAACCGAAACCCAGCGAAGAACGAGCTGAAGCAAGGAAGGAAGCGACAGTAAAACGGGCTCAACCTTTGGAGACCGTTCGGCCGGCTGAAGAACCGAAAAAGCCGGTCGTCGCGGAGACGAAGCCGAAGGAAACTCCCCCGCAGGCGCCAGCTCCGGAAAATATCGAAGTTCAAACGCCGGAACCGTCGCTCGCGCCAACGAATCCGCCGGAGCTCGCGGAGACCACACCCACTCTTCCTACTCCAGAGCCAACCCAAAGCGCCTCACCACTCTTCGAAACAACCCCGGCTCCGACGATCGAGGAGACGCCGCCTCCTGCCGAGGAGACGCCACAAGCGTCAACACCAGAGCCTTCCGTCGAACAAAAGCCCGAAACGGTCGAACAACCCACGCCCGCGGAGACCGCAGGAAAGTCGGAAGGCGACGGTTCAATCAATTCTTTGGTCGGACCTCCATCTTCTTTGCGCAACGATTCAAAATCGTCCGGGACGCGCGGAATTGCGCAGCTGAGCGCTGAAGATGTGATCGGTGTGGCGGACGCCGAAGCACGCGATAAAGGTTACGATTTAAGCGAATACCAGCGACCGAAAGCGGATTACTCTGCCGTGAAAGACAAGTGGTCACTGTTTTACAATTTGAAAGACCCGAAAGCCGCCGGCGGCGAGCTCCAGCCGTTCAGCGTGATGGTGGAAGACAAAACCAAAAAGGTCGAGATCCGGAAGAACTATTGATCCGGAGCGGGACTTCGCGACGCCGCCGACAGTCAGTTTTTCCGTTCGAGTCAGCCGGAGTGGGAAAATAGTCTTGGTAAAACGTTTGCCACAAAATCGACCAGGAAATGGCCGATCATGTTCATGACCAGATCGCGGCGCCAAAGATAGGAAGCCGACAAGACAGCTCCAATTGCAAGTGCGATCACAATGTTGGCCCAGCCACCCGTCCAATGACCAACCGCGAAAACCGCCAGCGGAATCCCGGCCGCCCAGAAACGGTTCAAGCCGAACGCTTCCAGTCGTTCGATGGCGTAACCTCGAAAAAATAATTCTTCGGCGAAACCGGCGCGCACACAAATTAGTGAAAGCAGCCAGACCGGGAGCTTCCCGAATGCCTCCGCGTTTTCGCTGTGACCATAATGAGTGATGGCGGCGAGAAGACCGCCAACCAGAAGAGCAGACAACTGCAAGTGGCAGGCTCCAAAGCACCGACTTCATCGGCGCGGAATTGCCGATCCCAACGGATCGCAACGAAAGATGTTCGCCACGCCGAATAATCAAAAACAGGAAGATCACGCACAACCACATGAGTGATTCTTTCCACACCGCGCCGATGACCGTGACGGTTGGATAAAAGTACGAAACCGCCTGACGCGCGATCAACATTCCGAAAAACGCTATGAAAAGCCCGATCCAGGTGGCCGTCTTACTGCTCGAGCCTTGGTGGTTGCCGACCACGGGTAAATCACTCATTTCGTGGCTAGAATGCTGGCGCGCGTCCTGTGGATTCAAGTCCTATTTGTCGGTCTTGAACCCCTGCCTGGGGAGTTTCCTGTTGTGGGGGGATGCGCCAATGATTTACAATTAGAATTCTTGTGAAAAGGAATCGTTTTGTTGTTTTGGGGACGGTCGCGCTAATCCTTATGCTCGCGAATCGCACGTTTGCGGCCGGCGCGTATCAGCGGACGGACGATCGGAAGAAAACGGTCGTCTGGAACAACGATCCGCAGCCCGGAGACGCCGCAGAGTGGACCGGCGGCCGCGATTCCGAAGGTTACGCCGAAGGATCCGGTACTCTGACCTGGTTCCGAACCCACCAAGCATTCGCGACCGGCTCAAACATCGCGACTAGCAAGAAGGTTCCAATCAGCCATTACACCGGAACGATGATGCACGGAAGATTCGCGGGCGCGGTGACGACGGTCGATCACGGAAGAACTTATCACGCGAAATTCGTGGACGGTCAGCGAAAAGGTAACTGGTCACTCGGACCGGTCGTGGCCAAGACCACGAGCACTGAATCAATAGCTGCACCGGAGGAACCCAAGAAGGTTGCCGCTCCGGAGCCGAAGATTGCAGCGGCGGAAAATCCTTCCGCCCAAGCGAAGGTTTCGGAGAAAACTGAGCCCGAACCTCCGACCGAGGGACCGGATGAGGCGAGTCCAGAGGTCAACAGTCAGAAGTCAGAGGTCAGTGGATCAGCGCCGGAAACGTCTTCCAATCGCTCAACTCTCAACAAAGGCCAGTCCGGCTCGGACCAACCATCAACTCCTCTAATTGCCCAGGCTTCGGGCGCGGACGAATCCGCAACCCCGCGACAACAACCGGTCACGAAGAAAGCTGCGCTTGCACCGGGTGCTGTTCGCGCAATCGAGCAACCAGGCCGGCAAGTTGAGAAGAAAATCGAGAAGCCAAAAGAGACGGCGCAAAAAGCAAAAAAAACGACAAAGACTGAAGAGTCCAAAGCCGAACCAACAATAGTCGATCGGGAAGTAGAATCTCCAGCGGAAGGACCGAGCTCGGTTGCCGCCGAGAAAACCCAAACCCCAAGTCCCAAATCCCAAGTTCAAGAACCCCTCTCTCAACCCTCAACTCTCAACTCTCAACCTTCCGGATGAGTCACCGGTGGACGATTCGATTCGCACGCTAACAGGGCCGCCCTCATCGCTGCACACGAAACCGGAACCGGCAACCACTCCGGCGCCAGAAACATCCCTTCCGACAACTCCGGCGTCTACTTCATTGTCCGCCGCCCCGAAACTGAATGCGGTCCAGGCGATGGACATTGCAGACATTGAGGCGCGAACGCGCGGCTACGATTTGGGCGAGTATCAATTGCCGAAAGCCGAATATAACGCTGCCGACGATACTTGGTCAGTCTCCTACATTGGTCGCGAGGGAGACAAAAAGGCGAAACATCTAAGCGTCATTGTCCAAGACAATAGCGGCAAAGCCGAAGTTAAAAAGTAAGGGCAACCGCAGAGGTCCGCCATCGTTGAAGCTATGGCGTTCGAAGCAAGAATCGGGTGGACGCATCGCGCTGCGACGTAGATTCGTTGCCAAGCCGATGAATTCGTCCAAAGAACGCGATTACGTCCTTGGCACGCATGAAGCAGAGCTCGAGCGGCTCGGCGTGCAACATCGCGCCTGGCGACCGGTCGTTTTAGATTGCTGGAGACAAGCCGGCATTACTGCCGGGAACAAGGTGCTCGATGTCGGCGCCGGTCCTGGCTACGCGACTGTCGATCTTGCCGAACTCGTTGGCCCGACCGGACAAGTGGTGGCGGTCGAGCGTTCGACCAATTTCGTCAATGCAATCAAGAACGCGATTCGAGAGCGCGAGCTTGCAAACGTCGAAGTGCATGAGCTCGATGTTATGAACGACGATTTACCCGGTGGGCCGTTCGATTTCAGCTGGTGTCGCTGGGTTCTTTGCTTTGTTTCCGATCCCAACTTGCTCGTGAAGAAAATCGGCGGCGCGCTGCGAACAGGTGGACGCGCCATTTTTCACGAATACGGACATTACACGACGTGGCAATTTCTCCCACGGCGCGCGAGTCTTGAAGAATTTCGCGCACATGTCGTTTCCACTTGGAAAGAATCCGGAGGCGAGCCGGACACCGGCGGGCAATTGCCGTCGTGGCTCAGGAACAATGGATTCGTCATTCGCTCGATCTTGCCACGGATTTTTTGCATCCGACCTGACGATTACATGTGGCGATGGCCGGCCGAATTCATCCAGGTCCACCTGTTGCGTTTGCTAGAGTTGAGAAAAATCGATGCCGCGTTTGCGGATCGAGTTCGCACGGACCTGGCCGCCGCCGAGAAAGAAAAATCCAGCATGCTGACTCCGCTCGTGCTTGAGGTTGTCGCCGAAAAAGTGTAGCCACAACTTCGCGACCGGACAGAAATCCAATGAAAGATCTGACTGAAGGATCGGTGACTAAGCATATGCTGCATATGTCGGCGTTCATGGCCGTGAGCATGGTTGTGCAGACGCTTTACCTGCTGGCCGATCTCTTTTGGGTCGGCCATCTCGGCAAGGAGGCGATCGCCGCGGTCGGCGTCGCCGGAAACCTCAACATGATTATCCTGGCGGTTACGCAAATGCTTGGTGTCGGGACCACCGCACTAATCGCCCAAGCGGCCGGACGAAAAGATCAGGCGCATGCTGAGCTCGTGTTCAACCAGTCATGCGTGATGTCGATCTGGATCGCGGCTGCGCTGGGCGTTGTCGGCTTTTTGTCGATAAATGGTTACGCCAACTCTGTGAGCGCCGATGCACGAACCGCCGAGCTGGCGAAAGCTTACCTCTACTGGTTCCTCCCGGGGTTGTTGCTGCAATTCCCGCTTACGTCGATGGGTTCGGCGTTGCGTGCGACCGGAATCGTTCAGGCGCCAGTCGTCTTTTCAGTGCTCAGTGTTGTCCTCAACATGGTGCTCGCCCCGTTTTTAATTTTTGGAATCGGCCCGTGGCCAACCCTCGGTGTGACCGGTGCAGCACTGGCCACATTCATTTCCATTCTTTTTGCCAATCTGCTGGTCTTTTGGTACTTCGAAAAAAAGTATCATTACCTTCGCATCCGCTTCTCCGAGTGGCGCGCCCAATTCAAAATTTGGACGGCAATGTTGCGGATCGGAGTGCCAGCCGGCGCGGAGTTTGTGCTTCTCTTCGTCTACATTGTGGTGGTCTACGTGATCATTCGAAACTTCGGTCCGGCGGCGCAAGCCGGATTCGGCATCGGGGCGCGGGTGATGCAGGCGTTATTTTTGCCGGTGGTAGCGTTGAGTTTTGCGGCCTCGCCCGTGGTTGGCCAAAACTTTGGCGGCCGCAAGGCAGATCGCGTCCGGCACGCAGTGAAATCAGGGCTTGGGCTCGCGGTGATGCTAATGCTCGTCCTCGCTGTAATAACCGAGATTGCGCCGAGCACAATGATTCGCTGTTTTTCGAAAGATCCAGCCGTGATTCAATTTGGAAGCGATTACCTTCGCATTGTAGCATTCAATTTCATCGCCGCGGGAGTCGTTTTCACCAGCTCCAGCATGTTCCAGGGACTCGGCAATACCATTCCACCTTTGCTCAGCTCGGCGTCGCGTCTCCTGCTTTTCGCCCTGCCCGCGCTGGTCCTGTCGTATCAGCCGGGCTTCAACATCAAGATTGTCTGGTACCTGTCGGTCGGGTCGCAGCTGCTTCAGGCCTGCATCAACCTCATATTGTTGCACCGTGAGCTGCACAAGAAATTGAGAGTTCGACGACAGCGCCGACTTCGTCCCGGCCAGCGCAACCGCGTCGTAAAATTCCGTTCTTGCATTCGGTTGGTGACAAAACCAGCTTCCTAGTTTCGCTTCAACTTTTGGAACTTATGCGCGCTCGAATTCTTCTTTTCGCCTTCGCCTTTTCATCGCTGTCCATTGTCGCCGCCTCGGCCCAAAACTCGCCGAACACGACGCGATTGCTTCGATTTCCGACCACCAACGACAAAGACATTGTCTTCTGTTACGCGGGTGAACTTTACACAGTGGGCAAAGATGGCGGCATCGCCCGCCGTCTGACCAGCGGCCCCGGCTATTCTTCATTCCCGCGATTTTCCCCGGACGGAAAGCAGGTCGCGTTCACATCACAGTACGACGGGAACACCGAAGTTTACGCCATGCCGGCAGACGGCGGAACGCCGAAGCGTCTCACGATCTCGGCAACGCTCGGTCGTGACGACATCTCAGACCGAATGGGACCGAACAACATCGTAATGACGTGGGAAAACACCAAACCGCAGATTGTGTTTCGGTCGCGAATGAAGTCGTTCAACGATTTCATCGGCTCGCTGTTTACCGTTGGCATGGACGCGGAGTTGCCGCAGCAACTGCCGGTGCCGCGTGGCGGATTCGCGTCATTTTCGCCGGACGACTCGAAGATGGCCTTCAACCGCGTGTTTCGTGAGTTCCGGACCTGGAAACATTATCGCGGCGGCATGGCCGACGATATTTGGATTTACGATTTCAAGACCGGGTCCACCGAAAATCTGACCAACAATCCCGCGCAGGACATCTGCCCGATGTGGGGCCCGGACAACAAGATCTATTTTCTCTCCGACCGGGACGGCCGGTTGAATCTGTTCTCGACTGATCTCGGCACAAAGGAAACGCGCCAGCTCACCACCTTCAAAGATTTCGACATCAAATTTCCGTCGATCGGCAAGCAATCGATTGTGTTTGAGCAGGCTGGTTACATTTGGCGTTACGATTTGAAGACCGGCGAGGCGCGAACAGTGCCGATCGAGATCAGGGAAGATTCCGCGATCGGGCGCAATGCACTCGTCGACGCATCCAAACATTTGGAGTCCGTGAACCTGGCGCCGGATGGCGAGCGCACGATCGTGGTCGCGCGCGGAGAGCTGTTCTCAGTTCCTGCCAAGAATGGCACGCCGCGGAATCTGTCGAAGACGTCCGGCGTCCACGAGCGCGACGCGATTTGGTCCCCCGACGGGAAATGGATTGCCTACAACTCCGACGCAACCGGCGAGAACGAGCTTTACGTTCGCGCGCAGGACGGCAAAGGCGACCCCGTGCAAGTGACGAATGGCGCAGACACTTATTATTATGCGGCGAAATGGTCGCCCGACAGCAAGAAGCTGGCGTGGTCCGATCGCTTACAACGATTGCGTTATGTCGACGTCGCCAGCAAAACCGTGACCCAAGTCGACCAGGATAAAAACGGCGAGATCGAGGTTTTCAACTGGTCGCCGGACAGTCAATGGATCGCCTGGGGGCGACCCGAAGAAAACGGGATTGTCGCGCGTATTCCTTTATTCGCTCGCGACCAAACAACAGGTCGCCGTGACCGACAATTGGTACAACGCCGGCGAACCGGCATTCAGCGATGACGGCAAATATCTGCTCCTAACCTCCGCGCGTGATTTCAAACCGACATTCGGCGATGAGGAATTTTCAAACGTGTATCGCGACATGGAACGCGTTTATCTGGTGACACTCGCGAAGGACACCGAGAACCCGCTTGAGCCGAAGAGCGACGAGGTCGGAAAAGCGGAACAAAAGCGCGAGAAAGAGAAAGCAAAGGAAGCGGAAGAGAAAAAGCCCGAAGCATCGCCAGCGTCAGCCGAGAAGAAAGGCGCGGACAAGAAACCAACAGCTACGCCGACACCAGCTCCGAAGAAACCCGTTGTGGTGAAGATTGACACGGACGGAATCCAAAACCGTATCGTCGGCTTGGAGATCACGCCTGGAAATTATCGCGACCTTCGGATGCTGGAGGACCGCGTCTTTTATTTGCGGCGAACCGCAGCGGACGACGTCGGGGAAGACGAGGATGACGACGGCGGCGGCCGCGACCGCAAATCGCATCTTTGCTCTTATAGCCTTGAAGATCGCAAGGAAACCGTTCTTGGTGATGTGAACGCCTACGAGATTTCGTTCGACGGCAAAAAGATGCTGGTGAAGGTCAAAAAGGATTACGCCATCATCGACATCCCCAAGGACAAGATCGACACCAAGGACCACGAGCACAAAATCGCCGGACTCGACATGCAGCTCGATCGCCAGGCGGAGTGGAAACAAATCTATTACGAATGCTGGCGCCAGGAACGCGATTTCTTCTACGCGCCGAACATGAACGGCGTCGACTGGAAAGCGATGAGGGACAAGTATGCCGCGCTGCTCCCTTACGTGAATCATCGCAACGACCTGACTTACCTGCTCGGCGAATTGATTTCCGAACTCAACAATGGTCACGCTTACGTGGCTGGCGGCGAACGGCCCGACACACCGCGAATCAAGCTCGGTTTGCTCGGCGCGGAGCTGTCGCGCGATCCCGCGAGCAAGGCATACAAGATCGATCGCATTTTGCCCGGCGAAAACTGGGACAAACACACCCGCTCACCGCTCACCGCGATCGGCGTCAATGTTAAACCGGGCGATTACATTCTGGCTGTCGACGGCACACCGGTCTCGACGCTTCCGAACATTTACCAGGCGCTCATCGGCACTGCGGACAAGCAAGTGATTTTGAGGGTGAATTCCCAGCCAAATGACGCCGGTGCCCGCGACGTGACTGTCGTCCCCACGGCGGACGAAGCGCCCGCTCTATTATATCGATTGGGTGCAAAAGAACATCGATTACGTGAACAAGAAAACCAATGGCGACATTGGTTACCTCCACATTCCGGATATGGGCCAGCCTGGTCTGAATGAGTTCACCAAGCTTTATTTCCCGCAAATCCGGAAGCACGCGTTGATTGTCGACGTTCGCGGCAACGGCGGCGGCTTTGTTTCACCGCTGGTGGCCGAACGTTTGCGCCGCGCCTTCCTGATGATCGGCATCGCGCGCAATGGAGTGCCTCAAACCGATCCGCAACAGGCCTTCACCGGTCCAATGGTGACATTGATCAACGAATTCTCCGCGTCCGACGGCGATATTTTTCCGTATCGATTCAAAGCGCTCGGACTCGGCAAATTGATTGGAAAACGGACCTGGGGCGGCGTGGTTGGAATTCGCCAATCGCTTGCCGTTGTCGACGGCGGCCAGTTCTTCAAACCGGAGTTCGCGCTTTATTCCAAGGACGGCAAGGATTGGATTATCGAGGGACACGGAGTCGATCCTGACATTGTGGTCGACAACGATCCGGGCAAGGAATTCAAAGGCGAAGATCAACAGCTTGATCGCGGGATTCAGGAACTTCAGGAAGAGCTGAAGACCAAACGCTACGACTTCCCTTCGCCGCCGCCGTGGCCAAATCGCGCGTTCCAAAACGGGAAGTAACTTCGGCAGGGCGACGCTCGGTAGGGCGAGACTCTGTCGAGCCGATCAGCATTCGTTCTCATGTTCATTTGAACTTGCATCGTTGACTGAGTGCACCGATGCTGAGTTCATGCTGACCGGCCTTCGCCAAATGCTCCGGCTCAAGCGGACCAAAATGTTAACTGACCGACAGAAAAAAGTCTCGATTTCATCCAGCGCGAGCAACGTGAGAAAGGCGTCACTCCGAGCACGCGTGAAATCCAAAGTCATTTTCGTTTCGCCAGCCAGACATCGGTGATGCAATACATCGCCGCGCTCGAGCGAAAGGGATTTCTCCAACGCCACGCCAACAAAGCCCGCGCGTTGATCACGCCGATCCAAAAAGTCCGGATCCATGACGTTCCGATTTACGGCCAAATCCCAGCCGGCATGGCGACATTAACCGAGCAGGACATCGAAGGTCACGTTTCGCTCGACGCGCACTCGGCCAATGTTTCGAAAAATCATGGCACGTTTGCACTCCGCGTCCGCGGCGATTCGATGATTGGCGCGCACATTCTCGATGGCGACGTGGTGATTCTCGAGCAAAGCAAAGAAGTCAATAACGGTGACATCGTCGCGGCGCTGATTGACGGCGAGACGACGTTGAAACGCTACGTTGTCGAGCGTGGCCGCCCGTACCTCAAAGCCGAGAACCCGCGTTATCCGAATCTGATTCCTGCTCGCGAACTAAAAATCCAGGGCGTCATGGTTTCGCTCGTTCGCAAACACGAGCGCCGCAAGAAAAACTAAATCGACTTCGTCACGCCCACTCGCGTTCGTAAGATAGAGTTGCGATGGCTGTTATAAAGCTTGTCACTTCAATTGCCGCACCTATTGACCGCGTTTTCGACTTGGCTCGGAGCATTGACTTACACATGGCCTCTACTGCGAGCACCGGCGAGCGCGCTGTCGCGGGAGTTACATCCGGTCTGATTGGCCTCGGCCAGGAGGTTACCTGGCGTGCTCGGCACTTTGGTATTTGGCAGTCACTTACCGTTCGCATCACAATCTTCGAACGACCAACTCACTTCGCCGATGTCATGGTCCGCGGTGCTTTTTGTAGCATGGAGCATCGCCACAATTTTGAGACGTGCCCCAACGGCACAATTATGCGCGACGTATTTACCTACCAAGCGCCGCTGGGTTTCCTAGGCGATATCGCCGATTTCCTTTTTCTCACGCGTTACATGCAATCGCTCCTAATTGAGCGTAACCGTGTCATCAAACTTACAGCGGAGTCGGACGCCTGGAGGCAATATCTTTAGAATCCTAAGCTTTACCGAAATGTTCACTTGAACATATCTCGATAAATGCCATGATTTCGCGGCATGGCGAATTGCGGCTCGGCGGCCGATTATCGATCTGCGGAAAGCGCTGGCGGAACGTTTTCCGCAACGGTCGCAGCCGGCGACAACCGATTTTACCCACTGGCCTCCCATTTCTCGATCGAATTACGGGCGGCGGTTTCCCCAAAAGCGCGATCACTGAATTAATCTCCCCGCGCGCGAGCGCGGGGAGCGCTTCGCTCATTCACTCACTCCTTCGATTCGCCCAGCGCGACCAACATTTCATCGTATTAATCGACGGCTCCGATTCGTTTGACCCCGGTTCGTCGAATAATTCTGCGTTGCAGCATTTGCTCTGGATCCGCTGCCGGAAAGCGTTCGATGCCGTCAAAGCCGCCGATCTGCTTTTGCGCGACGGAAATTTTCCGCTGTTGATTGTCGATCTTGTCCTGAACTCGCTCGACGAGCTCCGGAAAATTCCGCAAACGAGTTGGTATCGTTTGCAACGATTAGCTGAATCGGTCCCGAGCGCGTGTTTGATCCTTAATCGCCAAAGCCTGGTCAGCAGCGCGCAGTTGAAAATCGTTCTCGAAAATTCATGGACGCCTGCTGATCTCGAAAAACAAAATGCAATGATCGATCTGCGATTTCGAGTTCAACGATCGCACGTCAAATCACTGCAGCGGCAGGCTCTGCGAGTCACATTGATCACTGGTCACTTGAGAATGTTCGCGACGATTTATCTACCCAATTTCTATTTACAGGCGACGATCCGGCATCATCCGAAATTGCAGCGCCCAGCCGGTTGGCTTGATCGATCCCACTCAAAAGAAAGTCACGATCATTGAGTTGAATGATGCCGCCGAGGAAGCGGGCGTGACCAAAGGCATGACTCCGAGCCAGGCGCTAGCGCGCTGCTTGCAAGTCGTGATCCGAACGCGCGAACGCGCGCAGGAAAAATTAATCGGCGAAATTTTACTACAGCACGCCTTTATGCTTTCGCCGTTTATCGAAGCGACTGCATCCGGGGTTTGCACTGTCCAGTTTACCGATAACCGTCAGTTGATCGCCAAAGCGTCGCGCGTTCTGGGCAAACTTGAGAAATGCGAAATCCGCGCACACATCGGCATTGCCTCATCGCCTGACACCAGTCTTCTGGCCGCGCATTTGGCCCGGCCGATTTTACAAATCGACGAGCCGAAAGAATTTCTCGCGCCATTGCCGATTGAAACGTTGGCGATTGCGTAGCCGGGGTGGATCGGCCGCTCCGCGGGCGATGTTAAACAAATGCGGCTTCGCTGCTTAAACTAACATCGAGCGACGGAGCGCTCGATCCACCTCAGTCGATGAACCGCCGCTACCTATCCCCCGGTGTCTTTCGGATATCGTTCGCGTAATTGCTTAACAACTTTGTCAGCCTCAGCCGCTTTACCGGCGCGTTGATACGCGGTGGCCGCTTTCTTCAATGCACGCGGCGTGACCGCTGGATCGTCATACAACAACGCGACGCTCTCGAACGCTTTACCTGCATCTTCAAAATTGCCGCGTTCGAATTGAACGTCACCGGCGAGCAAACGCGCCTGAGCATTCACCTGCCCTTCCGGCTGGAGCACCATGATCTGTTCCGCAATCTTCTGCGCTTCGTCCGGCTTATGGGCGGCGATCTTCACATCGCCAAGCTTCAGCAACACTTTCGCTTTGCCGGCCGGGTCGGTTGCCACCTGTAAATATTTTCCGAGCGCGTTTTCCGCTTCATCGAATTTTTGTTGCCTGGCCGCCGAATCGCCGAGATAAAACCAAAAATCGGGTTTCACGGTCGGGTTATCGATCTTGCCGAGAACGCCGAGATACTTCTCCGCGGCTGCGTAATTCTTTTGATTGTAATACTCAGTCCCGAGCCATTCCAAAATCTCGGCTGGAACCCGAGCGCTCGGATTGTCCGCGAGAAGGGTGTCCAATTCCTTGGTGACCGCATTGCGATCGTGCGATCCGAAATAGTAACTCGAGATGATCAGAATCGTCGCCTGGGTGTAATAGCGATTTTTATCAAGCTGACGGGAGGTGTTCAGTTCGCTCAACGCCGTTTTGTAATCTTTCAACTCAAACGCAGTTTTCCCGATGTAAAAGTGCGCCATTGGCGCGGAGGTACTCTTCGGAAATTCTTTCAGGAGCTGACGAAATGCGTCCGCCATTCCTTTTTTGTTTTCCTGCTGACCAAGAATGAGTGCCTTACGCTGCAGCGCTTCCTCGCGCTCACGTGCGTTGGGATACTTGGCCAATATCGCGTTCCAATCGGAGAGCGCCGCATCGTAATTCTTGTCGTTCTCGTAGGTCTCTGCGCGGACTGCGAGGGCGGACGACGCGCGCGGGCTGTCGGGGAACGCTTGAACGAAATAACCGTAAGCCTCGATGATTCCCGGAACATCCTTCATCTGAAGGTAACACGAGCCGAGTTGATATGCCGCTTCGGCGCGCAGTTTCGGTGAGAGCTGCGAAGCTCGCAATTCGGCAAAGATGGGCGCCGCGCGAGGAAAATTCTGTTGTTTGTAGAGCGCTTCGGCCTTGAACAGCTTCGCCTGGTCGGCACGTTCCTCCGGCGGATTGGTAGCGAGATATTCATCGACTTCCGGCGGCAAGGTCGAAGGATCTGAATTGTAAATATTCAGCAAGCGCTCGAATGCCGCGTCCTTGGCCTCCTCGCGGCTCGGATATTTCTCGATGATCTCGCGGTACATCGATTCGGCTTCCTTGGCATGACCGAGCTGCCGTTGGCTGTTCGCGAAGAACATCATCGCTTCGGCCCGACTGTCCTCCGGCAACTGTTGCTGAAGTTTCTTGTAATCGGTCAACACTTGCGCGTATTGGCCGGTTTGATATTCCACTTTCAAAACACCAACCTGCGCCAGCCCACGCCATTTTCCGGCTTCCGGTAGCCCGCGCCCTTTTTGAAGAAGCGCCATCGCCTTGTCGGCCATTCCTTTGTCCTTGTCGGATTGGACCAGCTCGAGTGCGAGCAAGCCGGCGCGCACAGTCGCCTCCGCCTTCAGCGCGGGTTTCTGGGTTTCATTCGAAAGCGCCTCGTATTGCTTCAGCGCGTCTGCCTTGCGCCCCCGCGCACTCGCAATACGCGCGGCAGTTTCACGGGCGTCTTCACGATATGGATTCGGGTTCTTGGCTTCGGCGACTTGTTGATAAATATCGCAAGCTTCGTCTTTGTGATCGAGCGCTTCGAGACATCGAGCTTCGAAATAGTGCGCCGAGAGAGCGACTCCCGGCTCTTTCGATTTCGTGGCAGAACGATGAAACAACGGCAGCGCATCCGCGTAATTTTTCTGAGTGAACGCCATTTCCGCCAAGGCGTAAGCCGCTGGACCGGCGAAATCGCTTTCGCCGTAATCGTTCAGGACCCGCTGAAAATTCGTCCGCGCCGTCGAGGCTTTGTTCAGGTTGCGGTAGCATTCGCCTAACGAGAAGTAGGCGTTCGCGCGACCGGAAGCGCCCGGGTAGTTGTCCAAATATTTTTGATACTCCGGAACAGCGAGATCGTAGAGCTTACGGGTGAAGAGCGCGTTGGCGTACTCAAGCTGTCGTTTTTCAGGTTGTTCGGTCTCGGCTGCCGGCGGCGGGGATGGCGACTGCTTCTTCAACCGGCAACGCGCGTTGCGCCGGTTGACTCTGAGGCGGCGGCGGTTGAGTCGACGGGCCAGACGTGCGCTGAGCCGAAACCTGATCAACAAGACAGAACAGCATCGCCAGTCCGAACAGACCGGCTGCGCTGCGCGCATTTTTCATTTTGCGGTCGCGAAGGCGACGTTGGTTATTCCGGCCTCGGTGCAGATATTCAGTACGCCGATGATATTCTTGTAAGCCCCGGCTTCATCGCCGCGAATGATCACTGCCTGCTCGGAATTCAACTGCACCAGATTCTTCAACAAATCAGTCAACTCGGCCGAGCTCAGCGTCCGTCGATTAACAACCACATTGCCGTCGGCTTTCACATTTACCACCACATCGCCAATCGGCGTGCTTTTCTCTTTCGCGGCAGCTGCTTTGGGAACTTTGACGTCGAGCTCGTTTTCGTTTCGGGCCGCATTCCACGTCAGAAGAAAGAAGATCAACAGCAACAACAGAACGTCGACCAATGGGGCAAGTTGAATTCCAGGATGATGAAACGTGTGCGTGGCCGCGCAGATTCATAGGATATCAGGATCTCGCGATGAAGATCGGAATTAAAGTTCGTCCTCGATCAGCACCGGCGTGCGCGGTTCGACTCGCTTGTCGTACTGCAAGCGAAAGCAACGCAAGCACGTGAGTCGTCGCCGATTCCAGCTCGGAAATAAGTTTCTGCGCTTTGCCGCGGAAGAAGGCGTAAAACATCATCGCCGGAATACCGATCGCTAGACCGGCGCAGGTATTGACCAGCGCTTCGCTGATTCCCTTCGACAATAAAACGTAACGCGCGGTCCCGAGGTCGGCTCCAAGCGCGCCGAATGAGCGAATAATTCCAAGCACTGTTCCGAGCAATCCAAGCAGCGGCGCAATCATTCCGATATCGGCGAGATACGTAACCCGATTGTTCAGGCTGGAGGCGACCCGCGTTCCTTCCGTCTCGGCGATCTCTCGGACTTGGGCAAGATCGGCATTCGGATTCTTGGTCGTGAAATCGAGCATCTTTTGCACGACGCGCGCGATCGCTTCGCCGTGACGGTTCGAAACCGCGAGTAACCCGAGATAATCGCGCTTTCGCAACAGCGCATCGGCCGTGGCCATGATAACCGCTCGAAACGACCGCGCCGCGGCGAATCGTCATTAGATAAACGATCACGAGCATGACGAAGAAAACCGAGAGCGCGAAAAGGATTCCCATTACCCAGCCGGCCAGCCATCAGCGTGTCCAGGATCGTTCGGCATGGACATGTCGGGGACCAGTGATGGAACGCTGGCGAGCCGCTGCGGCCGGCGGCGTGCCGGCGAGGCGGTCGTGGTGTACTGTTTGCGCGAACAATGGAGTGCCAATCGCGACAGCGATCAGCGAAAGCAGAATCTTCATGCCAAAAGTGTTCTAATCATAAACGCCGCCGGACGGGATGCAAATCTACCGGCTACAGCGGTTAAACCTTCGTCCAAAGCGCAGAGTTGCTCAGGCAAATCGATCACCCTCAATCCAGCGCCGCACCCGAAAAACGTGGGCCGGCTGAATCTCCGGATCGAGCTCGACGTAATTGCGCGCGCCATGCCAGATGTAGCGCGCGTCGCTCAGAAGATCGTGCACCTGATAGACGTCGCCCTCCATCGAGCCAAATTGATCGATCGGAACATCGACAAACGAATGTTGTTTTGCGATGCGGATCGAGGTTCACCACCACCAGAATGATGTTGTCGCGGGCCGGCGGTCATCTTTCCGTAGAAAATGATCGCGTCATTGTCGGCGTGATAGAACTGCAGGTTGTCTTTAAACTGCAGCGCGCGATTCGTTTTCCGGATTTGATTCAAGCGAGTGATCCAATCCTTGATGTTGCCAGGCGCGTTCCAATCTCGCTCTTTGAATTGATATTTCTCGGAATCGAGATACTCCTCGCGACCCGGCAAAGCTTCGTTCTCGCAAAGCTCGTAGCCGCTGTAGATCCCGTAAACCGGCGAAAGCGTGGCCGCCAGCACCGCCGCGAATCATGAACGCCGCGCCGGCCGCCATCCTGCAAGATAAGGCGACAAAATGTCGGGCGTATTCGGCCATAAATTGCCGCGAAAATATTCGCGCATTTCGGTTTGAGTGAGCTCGGTCAGATAATCGGTCAGTTCCTCCTTCGTATTTCGCCAGGTGAAGTAGGTGTAGCTCTGGCTGAATCCGGCCTTGGCCAGCTCCTTCATCATCTTTGGTCGGGTGAACGCCTCGGAGAGAAAAATCGTGTCCGGATATTTTTCGCGCACTCGCGCGATCAAATATTCCCAAAACGCGACCGGCTTGGTGTGAGGATTATCGACCCGAAACGTGCGCACGCCGCGGTCCGCCCAAAAAAGAACGATGCTCACCATTTCCGCCCACAGCTCCGGCCAGTCTTCGCAGCGAAAATTCAGCGGAAAAATGTCCTCGTATTTCTTCGGCGGATTCTCCGCGAATTTGATCGAGCCATCCGGGCGCTGATAAAACCATTCCGGATGTTCGCGAACGTAGGGATGATCCGGCGAACAATTGATCGCGAAATCGAGCGCGATCTCCATTCCCGCGCTTGCGGACTTCGCCATTCAGCCAGTCGAAATCCTCCAGCGTACCCAAGGACGGCTCGACCGCCTTATGTCCGCCGACTTCGCTGCCGATGGCCCAAGGCACGCCGGGATCGCCCGGCTCGCGAAGTGACCGAATTGTTTCGACCTTTGCGATTGGTGTGTCCGATCGGATGAATCGGCGGAAAATAAATGATGTTGAAGCCCATCGCCCTCGCGTCGTCGATCCGCGGCAGACAATCGCGAAATGTCGATCCTTTGTCGCCGTGGCCTTCCGCCGAGCGCGGAAAAAATTCGTACCACGCGGCAACCTGCGCCTCGCGCCGCTCAACAATCACTCGCGGCGGCGGCGAGTATTGAGTCGCCCATGAACGATCGGGATAAGTCGCCATCAAAACTTCGAGCTCGCCCGAATGCGCGATGCTGATTGATCTGCGCGTTGTCGGCTGTTCGAATGCATTCGGACAGTTCTCGCAAACGCGCGGCGTCTTCGCCGACGTGCGCGCGCTTCGAAGCAGATTCAATCAAATCCGCGCCTTCAAGCGCTTCGGCGGTCAGGTTCTGCAATCCCAGCTTCGAATTTCTTGGTAAACTCATCCCGCCAGCTTCGAAACGTGTCGGTCCACGCCTCGACCGTGTATTCGTAAGGCGCCGATCTTCGATGAACGAACAAACGCCCCGCCAGCGATCGTTATCGACAAAACTCATCGCTGTTTCGTGCCAGCGCGGTTCGCCCGACCAGACGCCACTTCAAGATCGCGGCCACGACGTCATGACCATCCTTGAACACGTCCGCTTCGACCACAAGATCGTCACCGACGATACGCTTGATCGGATAGCGTCCGCCGTCGATCAACGGCCGCAAATTCTCAATAACCGCGCTGGGAAAGGCCCGAGCCATGGACCTTCAATCAACGCGAAATCAATCCGGTGCGAAAGGAGAAATCTCGCGGCTAGCCTGGTGAGCTCGTTTAGGCGGCGAAATAAAACGCACACTCGTAAAGACCGCTGGTGTGCGTTTCTTCACGGCGAACGTTCGTTCCGAGAATCGCCTCGAACATGTCCTGCTCGAGCCGGCCGATGATCGGATACTTCTCGAGCAGATTCAGAATCGGTGAATGAACCTCGAGGATCTGCGGACCATCTTTTTCGGACGAGAGATACTGCGCCATGAAACCTTCGTTATCGCGCACTTTGGCCAGCCATTTCGCACGCTCGACCACATTGTCCCCTCTAACCTTTGACCGCAACACCGTGGTTCGCTCTTGGAAAACATTGTAGAGCATCTTCTCTGGCGCGTTTGCCCCGTAGATTTCATTGGCGGAGTGAAGCAATTCCAGCGTGAACTGGTTGCTGTCGACGGGGAATAGATCGTGACTGCGCCGGGTGAGGCGGTAAACCATTTCCGGCCGGCCCATTTTTTGCGGACGCCGCCAAGTATCGAGATAGCCGTCGCGCTGCAACGTCAGGCAATGTTGCTTGATCCCCATGTAGCTCATTCCCATTTTGTCGACCAATTCGTTGACCGACATTCCCTTTGTTCGCTTGAGTGAGTTAATAATCTCCAGCCGCTGGGTGCGACCGATCTCAGCAAGCAGACGTTGATTCATGGGCGACAGCATCGGTTCAGCTGGACTTTACACGCGTCGATCTTCAAAAAACAATATCTAAATAACGCAAATTGCATCGGCAAAAGAGATTACACAGATGTAATCCTCCACTGCCGCTCACGGCGAAAATGGAAGATCGGCAACTTGCGTAGAAATGCGCGCGTTTTCTCCGGACACTGCTTCCAGTTTAGTGCCAACCGAATTAAAACCGCGTTTGACGTAACCAATCGCGATTTCCCGATCACCGCTCCGCGTTGCGCTGGTGATCCAGCCGGCATCCTTTTCCGGCGGCCCGGCGATCAATCGCATACCCGGGGCGAATGCCGTCCCGGCCAATGAAATCAAACCGCAAAGTTGCTTGTTTCGTTGTCCCGACATCTTCATTCGCGAAATGGTTTCCTGGCCGATGTAACAACCTTTCTCGTAATCGATGCAGCGCTGCTCGAGGTTGGCTTCGACTGGAATGATTTCGCCGGTCAGCTCGCGGCCCCAACGCGGAATTCCCTGCTCCATTCGCAGGCGTTCCGCGCAATCTTCATCGCAATACTGAACGTGCCTGGCCAACTCCGCGTTGATTTGAGCGTGTTGACTTGCTTCGCACCAAACGTCGAATCCCGCACAACCGAACCGGTCCGCCAACACCACGCGCGCCGGAACCGAAAGCCTCGGGTCATTCGCGCTGATCATATGGAAGACCGACCACTTTGCTGTCACGTCCTCGATCTCGACATCGTCAGCGATGATGTAACGCTCGAGCCGAGCCTGAAGAGCTGGTCGTAAGCGCCGGATCCGCGTCGATCAGAAAAGAATCGCCGTCCGTGTGAACGAAGAAATGCGCGTCCATCTTGCCTTTTGCGTTTAAGACACACGCTTCAATCGATCGCGTTTCGGTCGCTTTCCGAATGTCGTTCGTGATTTGTCCGTTGAGGAAGCGAACCCGATCCGCTCCGATCACGCGCAACTTCACGCGCGGGGAAAGATCAAAAAATAGGCCGTTCGCAAGACGAATTGGCGCCGTCATTTGCTGGCGCGATTCGACTATGACCCGTCAGGCTTCGCGCTTTCCCCGCGAAGCAATTTCGCCAGCAAATCCATTGGCGAAGACGCAGCTGCTGGCTGCTCCGACGGAGTTTCAGGCTCTGCGACCGGCGAGGCAGACTGGGACGACTGCGTTTCCGGCTGATGCGTTGGAACCGGCGTCGCCGCCATGGCGGGCTCGGGTGGAACGAATTGCTGTGTAATTGCGGGAATCTCCGGAGCTAACTCGGCCTGCGCTTGCGTGAGATCGGCCTCCTGCACCGCGGCGGCTACCTCGCCCATACTCGAGATTGTTGCGGCCGGCTCGATCGGCGGTGGTTTTTCAAAGAGTTCCAAATCCTGTTCCACCGTCGGGAAAATCATCTCTGGAAAATATTTGCGAGCGACGACAGAGAAATCTTCCTCGGCAAAACCACGCTGTTCCTGCTCGAGAAGTCGATCTCGTGCCGCAGTTGTGACTGCGAGCTCCAAGTGGTGCGACAAACCGAGCTGGCTGGCGATCTTCATGTCCTTGAGCATGTGCTTGAGTGCAAAGTGCGGCTCGAAATTATTTTCGATCATTTTCGGCAATTTCATCGCCAGCGTTTTGGAGTAACTGGCGTTGTTCTGCAGCGCTGCCACAAATTTCTCGGCCGGAATGCCTACGTGATTCACAAGTGCCAGTCCTTCGGCCAATGCCTGGACACCCGCGGCGGTCGCGATATTCGTCGCCAGCTTCACCACTGTCGCCTGACCTATTTCGCCAATCTCAATGATCTCCTTCGAGCTCGCTTCGAGGATCGGTCGCGCTTCGCGCAGGGCGACTTCATCGCCGGCGACGTAAAAGACGAGTTCTCCCTTTTCTGCGCCCAGTTTGCTGCCGGTGAAGGGCGCTTCGACAAAGCGCGCGCCACGCCGTTCCACCAAATCGGCAGCGCTGCGCATGGAATGCGGCGCCACCGTCGGATGAGCAATAACAATGTGGCGCGGGCCCAAAGCGGGGGCCATTTGGCGGATGACATCCAACAGCGCCTCGTCGTCCGAGACAAAAATCTGGATGTAATCGCACATCTCAGCGAGCTCAGCCGGCGCGCCGACAAAATTCGGGACTGGCCGAGGATTGCGATTCCACACGAAGACATGGAAGCCGCGTTCGCGAAGATTCTCCGCCACCCGGCTTCCGATGATTCCGAGTCCGAGCACCCCGACGTTTTTCCTGGTTCGACGAGCCATTTGAGAGCTTTTGGCGGTTCCAGCCACCTTGTTCAGCCTGCGGCGAAAACCGCTGTCGCGCAATCCATAAGTTGGCGATTTGGCCTACTGCGTTTTATTTGAAGGCTAATTCCGAGAGGTAATAGGCCGCGACTGATCCTACAATTTGTAAACTTTGCGCGCTAAGTTTGTCGATCGTGTCTTCGGCGGTGTGCCACGGCGGATAATGAAAATCGATGAGATCGACGACCGGGATGCCGGCGGCGTTCAACGGCGTGTGGTCGTCGGTAATGTCCTGGTCGAAATAGGTAAAATAGTTTCGCATCTTCAGCGCATCTGCCGCCGCAAAGATGCCGGCAGTGATCTTTGCCGGGGAATTTGGCGGCAGCGTGACGTCCAACGAGCTGTCGCCCACCATGTCGAAAAGGAGTCCACCTTGAAAAGACTTTGCTGCTCCATTTTGGAGAAGCTGCCGCGCGAAGTGACGGCTGCCATAGATCCCATCAGTTTGGCTGAAATTCTCAACAGCTTCCTCGCCATCGAAAAACACCAACTCCATCTTCTCCGCCAGGCTTGGTTCCATTGAGAGTACTCGCGCCATTTCCAAAAGAAGCCCGGTGCTCGACCCGCTATCGTTCGCGCCAACAAACTTAAACGCATCGAAAATCTTGGTGTCGTAGTGCGAGCAAAGAAGAAAGACCGGTTTCGGTGACCTGCCGAAACGGGCAATCAGATTTACAAACTTCATTTTACCGCGTGGAGTCTGATCCGAAAATGCCTGTTCCGAGATTGTCCATCCGAAAGACTCGAGCTGTTCCTCGATATAAGCGCGCGCTCTGACAATTGCGTCGGAACCAGGCGGCCGCGGACCGAGATCGACGAGCTGTTGCACGTGATCGAGGGCTTTCTCTCCGGAAAACAGTGTCCAGATTTGCTTGGAGGGAGGCTTGGAGCAGGAACCGGCAACCAGCACATACGCCAAAGCCAAAATCGGCAGCCGGAAATAGAACGACATCTTGAATTCGAATCAGCGCTCGCTGGAATTGAAACCAACGATATTCAAGATGCGCTGGAGGTCTTCGTCGCCGTAATATTCGATTTCGATTCGGCCGCGTTTCGGCGTGTGATGAATCGTGACATTCGTGCCGAAATGTTGACGCAATTTGTCCTGCAAATCATCGATCGCCGCCGAGCTCACAACAATTTGTGACGAACGCCGGCGCTTTTTCCAGCCTCCAAGGAATCGTCCGACCAATCGCTCCGTCTGGCGCACACTCGAGTTGCGGCGCAAGATAGTTTCGCCGAGACGCAGCTGCTCTTCGGGAGCCTTGACTCCGAGAAGGACCTTGGCGTGTCCAACCGAAAGCAGATCCTGCGCGACCCACGTTTGGAGTTGCGGATGCAGATCGAGCAAGCGCATCGCGTTCGCAACTGCGGCGCGACTCCGGCCGACTTTCTGCGAGATCTCCTCCTGTTTCATTCCAAATTCATCTCGCAGGCGTGCGTAGCCTTGAGCCTCCTCGATCGGATTCAGATCGCTCCGCTGGAGGTTTTCGATTAAGGAAAGCTCGAGTACTTCCAAATCGCTGGCCGTGCGAACGATTACGGGCACTTCGGTCAGCCCTGCTTCCTGCGCCGCTCGCCATCGCCGCTCGCCTGCGATCAATTCGTGCGTGCCGCCGTTCAAGCGTCGAACGATGAGCGGCTGAATAATTCCGTGTTGCCGAATTGAATCGACTAATTCCCGCAATGCTTCTTCGCCAAAGTCTTTTCGCGGCTGTAACGGACTCGGAACGATGCTCGCCAGCCGGACTTTCCGGACTTGCTCGCCAGATGCATCCGCATCCTCTTCACGCGCCGGGCGCGGACGCGAACCAATAAGCGCACCCAGACCTTTGCCGAGTCCTGACTTCGCCATGTGCCTGAGGCTATCGGAAGCATTTCGACAACGCAAATAGCAATCAAAAGCTCGAGACGGTTGCGCGGTTCGCGACCGCGGTTAGCATGCGGCCATGTGGCGCGCTCCTGAAGTTTTCACCCTCGGACATTCTCCGGATCCGGACGACGCCTTCATGTTTTACGCGATCGCAAAGAACAAGATCGATCTCCGCGGATATCGATTCGAGCATCGGCTGGAAGACATCCAGACACTGAACGAACGCGCAACGCGCGGCGAACTGCACATCTCGGCAATTTCGATTCACGCCTACGCTTACGTCGCAGACAAGTATGCGCTGCTTCCTTGCGGAGCGAGCATGGGCGATGGATATGGCCCGATTGTCATCGGGCAAACCCGAAATCCGAATGCCGAAACCCGAAGTTGGATGCGCGGACAACTCATTGCCGTTCCGGGCACCATGACGAGCGCTTTTCTGGCGCTGCGACTTTATCTCGGCGAGTTCAAACACATCGTCGTTCCGTTCGATCAAATCTTCGACGCCGTAACCAAAGGCAAAGCTGAGGCGGGCTTAATTATCCATGAGGGACAGCTGACTTACACCAAATCCGGTTTCGAAAAAATTGTCGACCTTGGCGAATGGTGGAAAGGCGAAACCGACTTGCCGCTGCCCTTGGGCGGCAACGTGATTCGCAAAGACATTCCGCCCGATGTTCGCCACGATCTTCTGGAGATCATGCGTGAAAGTATCGATTACGGCCTGGCGCATCGCGATGAAGCGGTCGCGCACTCAATGCCTTACGCCCGGGACATGAATGAGCAGCTGGCCGACAAATTCATCGGCATGTACGTCAACGATTTTACTCGCGACTATGGCGAGAACGGCCGCGCGGCGATTCGGAAATTTCTCGGCGACGCCAAGAGCTGCGGTTATATCGACGGTCTGGCCGAAATTGAGTTCGTTGAGTAGCTATTTCTTTTCCTGCTTCTCCGCTTTGCCGACCTGCTTCGTGACAAAAGTCTTGATGCGGTTGAATTCCTTTTGGAAACCCGCCGTAAAATCGTGAGTGCCGTATTCGAAAAGGACCACGAAACAAAAGGTGAAGAAGATAAACAAAACGATCCAAAATAGCCCGCGCAAGAGAGACATGCCCGAAAGAGTAACTGAGCCGCCGTTATCGGTCAATTGGCCGCCTGACCGGGAAACTTCGGATTGATCGTCCCGGCGGAACTGACAAGCTATTCGACGATGCGAGTCCGGCTTTTGGACCTAAGCGAGCAATACCACGCCCTGTCGCGAGAAATCCGCGCTGCCACCGACGAAGTCCTTTCGAGTCAGCGGTTCATTCTGGGTCCGAAACTGGCCGAGTTTGAGAAAGCTGCGGCGGAATATTGCCGGGCGCCACATGCCATTGGCGTTTCGTCGGGGACCGACGCGCTCCTGGCGGTCCTGATGGCGCTCGAAATTGGACTTGGAGACGCAGTTATCACTACGGCGTATTCGTTTTTCGCGACTGGCGGATGCATTGCACGCGTCGGAGCGACGCCGGTTTTCATCGACATCGAACCGGAGACTTACAACATTTCGGCAGCGGCATTGCGACGCTACATCGAGAAAAATTGTCATGCGGTCGAAGGCAAACTGATCAACGAGAATCGACAAACCATCGTCGCGGTTATTCCCGTTCATATTTTTGGTTTGTGTTGTGACATGAGCCAAATGCTCGCAATCGCGCGCGAGCACAATTTCATTTTGATCGAAGATGCGGCTCAAGCCATCGGCGCGGAGTTTCCGCTGGAAAATGGACCCGCCAAAGCCGGAACAATGGGCGATGTCGGTTGTTTCAGTTTCTATCCGTCCAAGAATCTCGGCGCAGCAGGTGACGCCGGCCTGGTCGTTTGCCGCAACGGGCAATTTGCCGAGCGGTTGCGTCTTTGCCGCCACCACGGAATGGGCGCGCAGTATCGACATGATTTCGTTGGAGGCAATTTTCGGCTCGACGAAATCCAGGCTGCAATCTTGAACGTAAAATTACCTCACCTTGATGCTTGGTCGGCGGCGCGGCGCGAGGCGGCGAGTTTTTACACAAAAGAGTTTCAGCGGGTTGGACTAGATAAAAAAATCAAGCTTCCAGTCGAGCCCTACGGACGGAGCGGCCTAACAAACCATCACATTTATCATCAGTATGTGATCCGCTCGTCAAGACGAGATGATTTGCGAAAGCATCTGGCCGACCGGGAAATTGAAACAGCCATTTACTATCCGTTGGCGTTGCATGAGCAGCCTTGTTTCGAATACCTCGGCTACAAAGCGGGCGACTTTCCGGAAGCGGAACGCGCTGCTCGAGAAAGCCTGGCATTGCCGATCTATCCGGAAATTTCGCGCGAAGCGCAGCAATACGTTGTAAATTGCATCGCGGACTTTTTCAGCTAGAGATCAAGACTCCAGAACCGTCGCGGGTAGGTACCGAAGTGGCCAAACGGGGCAGACTGTAAATCTGCTGGCTTTACGCCTTCGCTGGTTCGAATCCAGCCCTGCCCACTTTTACTTTTTCCCAGGCTAATTCGCTTGGAATTGCTGTTGCTGCACAAGATTGCGAAGCCGCTTATTCCGGAATAACAGGTAGGGACCGAATTCCCTCCACAAATCAAACCCCTCTCGAACGACCCGGTTTGGTTCGTCCGGACCAAGTTCCGCCGAACGATTCGGTTCATAAAGCACATCCCACGCTCGATTAAGAACCAGCCAGTCTGCGCGGGCCACATCACGAGCCAGGCGAGAGCCTGGAGCGTTGGCCGCACCCGCATCCATTTGCAGAAAATAACTCGCCGGAGGCAGCTGTGGAAAAAGATGATAAATCCAAGTGTCACAATAGCGAGTGCGACGCAGATCCGCCGGGCCCACAAAGAGGAATTGCCCTGCCACGGAGACTCTTCGCAATTCGGCGACAACCTGATCGGCAGCTTGCGGCAGTTGATTTTTTGCCACCGGGAATGAGCGACCGTTTTGCTTAATGAAAACTCCTTCGTCGCGCGGCCTTAACTTGAAAAGCTGAATAGCGACCCACCCAACGGCTAATATTGCAATTGCCTTCGACCATCGTGATAACCGCTCAGGCAGGGCGGAGACAAAAACCGAAAACGACAGTGGCAACAACATGAAAGAAACCAGGGCGGCATTGACCACATGCCCGCTGTCGAATCGCGACAAGGGGTAATGAATAAGGCCCAGCCCGAGCAGTGCCGCGCCCAAAAAGGAACGTCCACGGTCTGAGTGGGAGCTGCGAAAATCGTAGAACGCGACCGCTATGTTCGCGGCACTCGCCGCAACGTAAAGGCAAAATACCCAAACAATTTCCGCCGGCGCGCTCGAGATCGGCAAGTGTCCGCGCGGTCCAATGCGAATAACCGGTAGCAGAAACAAACTGTCCACGAGTTGCATCGGTCCCACTAGGACAGCGAAGTAAAACAACGGAAGCAACCCGGTCGCCACACCCGCGAGAAACCATTTTTGCTTGGCGGGTCGCATCGCGACAAAGAACGGCAAAAGCGCAACCGTCAGGGCGACGGCGAAATCGCAACGACATGACAGCGCAATACCACCAAGGAATCCTGCTCCGAAACATCGCACACGCGACTGCACGTCTGCCATCACCCAAAGCGCGCAAAGCGCGAACGAGATCCCGGCGAACCATGTGTTTGCCCACACTTCGGTGATCCCGAGCAACATCGCAGCGAACAGTCCGCACACCGCGCCGGTAACGATCCCCCAACGTTGTGCGATTCCAAAAATCGCGAGGAGAATGAGCACCCGATAAGTCAACCCAACCGTGCGTTCGACAAAAACATTTGCGCCAAACAACGAGTATGTTCCCGACAACAAGAACAAGTTTCCGGGACCATAAACACTCTCGAAGTCCCGATAAGGCAGGTGTCCCTTCAAGAACATCTCGGGATAGACCAGGGCGATACCTTCGTCCTCTTGCTGGCCAGGCAAACGAAAGGCCGGCCATAGGAGAAGGACCAACAATGCCGCCAGAATAAGGAAAGCGAGAGATTTCAAAAACGCGCCCCGACGACTCAAAAGCATCCGCGATAACTCCGAGTTGATAGTAATCATAAACTCGTAGCGGTTTCACTTTTTAAAAATCGAGGCCGTGCCGTCGAAGCTTTCGACTCGCTGCCGAGTTGGTCTTTTACAGGATCGACAGCGAAAAAATTTCGTCCGACAACTTAGTCACAGTCGGCCCCGAGAATAGCGGCCAGCAGCTTCAGGAAAATTCAGCCCAGCCCTGATTAACCTCGCAGGTTTCGAAGTTGGGCCGATTGGGTGTGCCTGCCTACATTTCTAACGGCGACGCCGTCGCGTCCCGCGACGTGAAGATGCCGATCTTCGACGCGGTTTCGCTTTACCTCGTCGGGCCGTAGGACGCTTGCTCGACTTCGCGGGTTTGCGCGCTGTCCTTTTCTTGGCAGTGACTTTGCGCACTGCTTTTCTGACGCGCTTAGGCGCGGGTCTGAGCACACGCTGAGTGGCCCTCTTCACTGCGGGTTTCAGGCGTCCTTCACCGGCAGCTTTTCCAGCCATCGCGCCGACAATTCCTCCGACGACAGCACCAGCCGGGCCCATCACGCTGCCAAGGGCGGCGCCAGCGACGGCACCAGCAGTTGCTTTGGGAATCGGGGGGACTTCTATGTTTTCGCTATCTTCTTTGTGTTGCGCGTCAGCCATAACAGGAACTCCTTTTCACTATATGGTTCGCGTCGACACATCACCGCAGACGTGCAAAAAAAAGCGGCCGCCGCAGCGACCGCTTTTTAGAAAGTATATGAAGTGGTCGCGATTAACGCCCGCGGCGCTGTCCCCCGTCGCGTCGTCGATCTCCACCATAGCCACCGCCGCCCCCGCCTGGCGGCCGCGGCTCGCGCGGACGTGCTTCGTTAACGGTTAACGCGCGACCTTCGAGCGTCTTGCCGTTAATTTCAGCGATAGCTTTTTGCGCGTCCTGTTCGGAGCCCATCGTGACGAAGGCGAAACCGCGCGATTTGCCGGTGAATTTGTCCTGCATCAGCATGACCTCCTGGACCGCGCCAGCTTGCGAAAAAAGCTCCTGCAGTTCGTTTTCGGTGGTGTTAAATGGGAGGTTTCCCACGTATAATTTAGTTGGCATTGAATCTAATCTGGAAAACGCCGCCAGGACATTTCTCCCGCTTTTGAATATCAAATCGCCGCTGAATCAATTCCAACTGACAATCGGCGGACTTCCGAGCTGCTGTTTTCTCCTTTCGGGGTCATTGTGTAGAGTGCTTCGAATGGGAAAGCAATCAAAAATCGCGGGTGGTCAAACGTCGAGATGTCTGGATTTAACGCTTTAAGCGGAATAACTTACCCCGCTCGCGTCGCGGTGGTGGCAACCGGAGTGGTGAGCCCCCTGGGTTTTGGCTCGGACGAGACGCCTGCACTCCCTTCGCAATGCCACCGATTGCGTAACCGCAGTCACCCAGTTTGACGTGACTAATTGTCGTTGCAAGACCGCCGCCCAAGTTCCGCAATCAACGCCTGCTTGGCCAATGTCGAGACGGCCGAAAACACGCACGCTTGCATCGGGCATCGCACATGATGATCACCGCTGTAAGAGAATTGTTTGAGAGCGATCCCGAATTCAAACCGGACCTGACCGTAATTGGCACGACCAGCGGCGGAATGTCGTTTGGCGAAGACTATTATCGCGGGTTGCATCGACATCAGACTTTGCGCCGCTCGCCGGAATGGATTGCAAATTATCCCCCCCAGAAACCTGTTCTCGATGCTCAAGAGGAATTTGGAATCTCAGCGCCTTGCCTCGTCATCGCCAACGCGTGCGCTTCCGGCACGAACGCGATTGGTCATGCGTTCGAATGCGTGCGCTCGGGAAAGCATCAGCGCGTATTGACTGGCGGCTACGACGCGCTTTCCCAACTGGTTTTTGTTGGCTTCGATTCCCTTCAAGCCGCGACGCCGGAAAAGTGCAGGCCGTTCGATCGCGACCGGTCGGGCATGGTGCTTGGCGAAGGCGCCGGCGTTCTAGCACTTGAAAATTTGGAAGCCGCGCGCAAACGAGGCGCAAAAATCCTGGCCGAGATCATGGGCTACGGAATTTCAACCGATAATCACCATCTCACGCAACCTGATCCCTCTGGGAGCGGACCGCGACGCGCCATGGAAGATGCTTTGAAAACGGCTGGAATGAACTCTGGCGATGTCGACTACATTAATGCGCACGGCACCGCGACGCTGTTCAACGATGCAGCGGAAGGCAAAGCGATCGCAGAACTCTTCGACGGTGTGCCGGTTAGTTCGACTAAGAGCATGATCGGACATTCGTTAGGCGCGGCGGGAGCGATTGAAGCCGTCGTCTGTTTGCTGGCGCTGCAGTCCCAATTTCTGCCGCCGAACATTAATTTTCGTGCTCCGGATCGCGATCTCTCTCTAAACATCGTTGCCAACCAATCGAGGAACGCAAAGATCGACGTTGCCTTGTCCAATTCGTTTGGATTTGGCGGCACGAATGCTTCGATTGTGATTGGAAGAGCTCCGGCATGAGCTTGTGCATCGCAGGCGCGGGCTGGATCACGCCGTTGGGCCGTGGCATTGACCACGTTTGGGAGAAGTTAGAGCGCGGCGATGAAGCAGTCAGCACAATCGATTTCCGCTGAAGATAACAAGAAGACTTACTTTGGCTTCCTTGTTCCACAGAAGACGCTGAAAGACCTGCCGTCGCATCCACGCTTGCGTCGGGCCAGCGCCATCTCGCGTTTTGCGGCCGCGGCGGGGATGGATGCGATGGCGCAAGCACAATCGACGATATCGAAGATCGACATGGCGAGGGTGGCCTTGATTTTCGCTGCCTCCAACGGAGGCGTCATTTACACAAGGCGCTTTTATCGCGGCATCGTTGAATCCGGCGCGCAGTCGGCGAGTCCGCTTCTTTTTCCCGAAACCGTTTTCAACGCACCGGCCAGTCACCTGGCTGCTATTCTCGGAATTAACGGCGCCAGCTACACCATCGTTGGCGACGGGGCCGTCGGCGTTCTGGCAATCAAAATGGCAAGCGACCTCTTGGAGACTCAATCGGCGGATTTTTGTCTTGTGGTCGCGGCGGAAGAAGCCGATTGGATACTGTGTGACGCATATCGAAAATGGCGACTGCTTAAATCGCAGCCGCCGATTGTGCCGTTCCGCGATCCGCCTCGCGGCACGATTTTGAGTGAGGGCGCCGGCGCATTACTCCTCGCTCGCGAAGGTTTTGTGGAGGTTGCCTCCATCCACGCCGGCGGAAATTTCTCGCACCAACGGCAGGCGAGCCAGATCATCAGCGGGATTCTGCACGATCTTCGGGGCGAGAACGCATGCATCATTGCAAGCGCAAACGGGACGTTTGTCGACCTTGCCGAAAGCGAAGCGATTAAAAGACTATCGCCGGGATCGATCGTTTACAGCCCCAAGCCCGCTCTCGGGGAGAGCGTCGGCGCGAGCGCGATGTGGCAAATAATTGTTGCCGTGCAGGCCTTGGAAAAGGAGCGGCTGCCGCCACTGCTGCACTCGAATCACGATGCCGGACTTCGATTTCCAATGAATTCCACTCCAGCCGGCCCGAACGCCATTGTTTTGAGCTGCGGCTTGAATCAACAGGCCGCCGGGCTTCGATTATCGGTCATGAAAGCAGGCCGTATCTGAGCCCGCTTTTGCCTTTGCAAGGAGGGGCGGGTGCGGTACCTTCGGCGTCCGCCATGCGAACGCTGGTCTGGGGGGCTTTTTTTATCTTTTGGGGGGCCGGCTGGGTGAACGCAGCCAACAGCAACAGCTCGTCCGATCACGAACCGGTTGAGATTACCTCAAGCGGAGAGACCACTTACGACAACGGCGTAGCTACGGCACGGGACAACGTGGCCATTCATATAGGGGACACTGATATTTACGGAGATTTCGCCCAATACAATTCCCGCACTCACGAGGTCTTGGTCAAAGGCAACGTAAGAATTTATCGCGACGTCAATCTCTATATCGCCGACGAAGGCGTTTATAACATCGACACCAAACAAATCCGCACGAGCAACGCCCGGACCGAGTACAGACCTTTTTTCCTCAGCGGCCAGAAGGTTGATCAAACCGCTACGAACGCCTACCGAATAGAAGGCGCCACTTTCACTACGGACGACTCCCCTAACCCGGATTTTCATCTTCATGCGCGAACAGTCCGCGTTTATGAAAACGACCACGTCGTCTTTCAAAATGTGACGTTCTATATCGGCAAGGTGCCAGTCTTTTGGTGGCCTTATATGTATCAGTCCCTGAATGACGCCTTCAGTTTTTCAATCGCGCCGGCCGACCTGAGTTCGTGGGGGCCTTCGCTTCTGACTCAAGTAACTTTTCCGATTACGGATGACATCAAAGGACGACTTCGCTTGGACTATCGCGGACGCCGCGGTCCCGCGATCGGTTTTGATTCGGACGTCGATTACGGAAAGGACAAATCCAGCAATATCAAGATCAAGACCTATTACGCCGACGACCAAAACCCGGACATTAATCCGACCGCCATTCCGCGCGGTCAAGTAATGCCCAACCGCTACCGCTTGAGCCTGGAAGACACGACCAATTTCACGAAAGACATCTACGGGATGGTGAATGTCACCAAATTAAGTGACGCCTACGTGATGCAAGATTTTTATCAGAGCGAATTTCGAGTCGATCCCAATCCGGACAACGTCGTTGCCCTGACGAAGGGTGATCCGTTCTACACCCTCACAGCTATCACTCGTTTTCAGGCGAACGATTTCTTCGAAACGACGGAGCGCTTGCCTGAGATCGTACTCGACATCAAGCGTCACGCGTTATTCGGTGGCCCGATTTATTACGAAGGTGAGAGTGGTTTTGCCGATCTGCACCGGTCTTTTGCAGAGGGATCGGGTTTTGAAGACTATGGCACGACCCGGCTCGATACGTTTCATCAGTTACTTTATCCAAATACTTACTTTGGCTGGCTCTCCATCGTCCCCCGAGCAGGTTTCCGAGCAACCTACTACGACAAAACTCGCGACCTTGGGAACACGCTGTTCCCCACCAACGAAGATCCCCTGATTCCAACCTTCATTCCTGAAGATCCTACGCCGGCTAATCCTGTCATAAACGCTGGGAGCGGTGTTCGGACGGTGGTCGATGCCGGAGTGGAAGGTTCGTTCAAGCTATCTCGTTCGTGGGACGACGTGTCAGATCGGACGTTTGGCTTGGATGGATTGCTTCACGTAATCCAACCGTACACGGACTTCTCATACGTCCACGCGAATGGAATCAATCCGTCGTCAATTTTGCAATTTGATCGATTCGAACCCTCGACCCAGTTGCCGATATTCGATTTTCCGCAGTTTACTACCATCGATTCGATCGCGAGCTGGACGATTTGGCGTAATGGGATCCGCAATCGCTTGGAGACTCGGCGGGACGACGTAACTGTGACCTGGTTGGAGCTGGACACATTTTTCGATGTGAACTTCGACAATCCCTACGACCGCCGGACCTACTCGAACTTCTTCAACAAATTGCGCTTTACTCCGCTACCGTGGGCCTCGTTATCGATTGATTCGCAGGTTCCCCTATTCAGTTCAGGCTTTACTGAAATCAATACAACCGTTGCCGTGCAACCCGCTGCGAATTTACAACTGACGGCAGCCCATCGCTATCTCAATGACAATCCGTTTTTCGCCCATAGCAGCCTCTTCGTGGTCGGCGGGTATTATCGAGTCACTGACAACTGGGGCTTTGGGTTTCAAGAGCAATACGAGGGTACAATTGGCCTGTTCCAGGAACAGCGGTATGCCGTTTACCGGGACTTGTCGAACTGGGTTGCGTCATTTGGCGCCGTGATTCGAGACAACACAGGCAATAAAAAGGAATACGGCATTCTCCTTACCTTTAGCCTCAAAGCCTTTCCCAAGTTTGGTTTTGATTTGAATTTCGATCCAGGAGGTCAGGGCCAATGACCAAACCGATCGGCTCCATAAATTACAACCTCGTGCTCCTATTGTGCTAGGCTGAGCGAGTAGAGGCGTCTGTCGTTCATGGATATTTCAATCATTGGTTCGGGATACGTTGGGCTCGTTACCGGCGCTTGTTTCGCCGACGTCGGCCACAACGTGATCTGCGTCGACAACGACGAGGCGAAGATCAAAACGCTCCAGGCCGGCCGCGTTCCGATTTACGAGCCGGGCCTGGAAGAAATCATCCATCGCAACGTTTCCGCTCGTCGGTTGCGTTTCAGCAGCAGTACTCGCGAAGGCGTGGAGAACTCACAAATAGTTTTTATCGCGGTGCCGACGCCGCCGCAGCCACACGGAGAAGTCGACCTCAGCTTCATTGAGAAAGTCTCGCGCGAGATCGCGGACGTGCTGACCGATTACCGGGTCATCGTCGACAAGAGCACGGTGCCGGTGAAGACCGGCGAGCGGGTCGCCGAAACGATCAAGCGTTACAACCGGCGCGGCGCGAAGTTTGACGTCGTGAGCAATCCTGAATTCTTGCGCGAAGGTTGCGCCATTCACGACTTGATGCATCCGGACCGGATCGTTATCGGCGCGCAAAGCCAGCACGCGGTCGATCTGATGAAGAAGGTTTACGAGCCTTTCATGGCACCGATTCTGGTGACCGATATCAACAGTGCCGAGCTCATCAAACACGCCGCCAATTCTTTTCTGGCGCTGAAGATTTCCTACATCAACGCGATCGCCGCGATCTGCCAGGCGAGCGGCGCGGACGTCGAGAAGGTGGCGGACGGCATCGGGATGGATCGGCGGATTGGGCGTCAGTTTCTTAACGCCGGCATCGGTTACGGCGGTTCCTGTTTCCCGAAAGACGTGGCTGCGTTCATCCATATCAGTGACCAGCTCGGCGTGCCGTTCACATTGTTAAAGGAAGTGCAGCGGATAAACGCGTCGCAGAAAGAGCGTTTTCTTAAGCTTATCCGCGACACGCTTTGGGTATTGCGCGAAAAGAAAATCGCGGTCTGGGGGCTCACCTTTAAACCGGACACAGACGACGTCCGCTCCTCCGTCGCCATCGAATTGGTCGACGCCATGTTGCGAGAAGGCGCGTCGGTGAGTGTTTACGATCCCAAAGGAATGGACAAAGCACGCGAGCTAAAAGCAGTCGCCGACGCGAAGTTCGCCGCATCCGCCCTGGAAGCGGTCGATGGCGCGGAGGCGCTTGTGATCGCCACAGAGTGGCGAGAATTCGCCAATGTCGATTTTACCGCGGTCAAACAGCGCATGACCACGCCAATTGTCTTCGACGGAAGAAACCTTTTGAAACCGGAGACTATGGGCGAGCTCGGCTTTCATTATCATTCCATCGGCCGCGCCAGCGTCATCCCCCGCTAATTTCTCGTGGCGCCGATTTCAGCCCGCCGAGTTGCTCTCGCCGCGCTGAAGGCCTGGCGCAAGAAAAGGGCGTTTGCGGACTCGATTATCGCCAGATTGCTGTTCGATACCTCGCTCCCATCGGCCGACCGTGCGTTCGTGGTCGAGCTCTTTTATGGCGTGTTGCGAAACCGTTCCTTGCTTGATTTTTGGATCGGCGTGCTGCGGCGGACACGGATCGATGTCGATCTTCGAGATAGTCTTCGTCTTGGCTTGTATCAACTGTTCATCGCCAGAACACCGGAGCACGCGGCCGTTTATGAAACCGTCGCGCTCGTTCCGCGACGAGAGCGCGCTATTGCAAATGGTATCCTGCGTTCGGCGACTCGACGCATGCCCGAACTGGAGAACACCGCCCAGTTGCAGCCACTCCATGTTCGATTCTCACATCCTGACTTCGTAATAGAACGCTGGCAGAGGCAGTTCGGCGGGGATGCTACCAGAGCATTGTGCGAGTGGGACAATCAGCCGCCGCCAATTTACGCGCGAATCAACCGGTTAAGGATCGATCGTCAGGCGTTTCTCGAACGCTATCGCGATGCACGTTCGCTTCCCAAATCTGCAAATTTTCTCGAGCTTCCTTCGCCGACCGAAGCGCTAAACCAGGGGGATTGTTACGTCCAAGACCCGAGCACGGCAGTCGCCTGTGAATTGTTACAGCCGAAACCTGGTGAAAGGATTTTGGATGCCTGCGCCGCTCCCGGCGGCAAGACCGGTTACCTCGCCGAATTGATGGAAAACAAGGGCCTCATCGTTGCCTGCGACCGCGAATCGCAACGATTAGCCCGGCTCGATGCGAATCTGGCGCGCCTTGGAGTAGAGATCTCAAAGACTGCTCGTCAGGATTGGGGCGAAAAGAAACTCTCGGGCGCGATTCGTTCCGAAGCTCCTTTTGATCGGATTCTAATCGACGCACCATGCAGTAATACCGGCGTGACGCGGCGTCGCGTTGACGTTCGATGGCGTTTGAAGCCCTCGGACTTTCTGCGAATGCAAGCGTGTCAGATTGGAATTGTGAAAGCGGTCGTTCCGCTATTGAAGCCCGATGGAGTTCTCGTGTACAGCACATGCAGCCTGGAACGGGAGGAGAACGAAGATGTCACCCAGGCGGTACTTCGCGACATGCCGATTTTGCGATTGGAAGAGCAGCGAAGATGCCTGCCGTTCGTTGACCAGTTTGACGGTGCCTTTGCGGCGAGGCTTCGACTGAAAGCATAACTGAGCCGGGCTGCGGTTGCGTCCCGGACACTCAGTGGAATTGTAAGAACCTATGCACGACGCACGTTTCGATAAGCTGGCCAAGTTGCTGGTGGAATATTCGACCAGACTCAAACGGAAAGAGAACCTCCTGATCGAGGCGTTTGATGTTCCGGACGAAATGACGATCGCCCTGATTCGCGCGGTGCGAAAAGCCGGCGCGATCCCATTTGTGCAAGTCCAGCACAATCGCATCGGTCGCGAGCTGGCAATGGAGGCTACAGACCCGCAATTGGATTTTGCGGCCTCCCATGAGCTTGCCCGAATGAAGAAGATGCATGCCTACATTGCGCTCCGCGGCAGCAATAACATCACCGAATTGTCGGACGTACCCGTTTCTAAAATGCAGTTGGTCGCGAAGAAAATGCGGCCGGTGCAGGATCAACGAGTCAAGAAAACCAAATGGTGCGTGTTGCGCTGGCCGACGCCGTCGATGGCACAGTTGGCGGGAATGAGCACGGAAGCGTTCGAAGATTTCTACTTTGAAGTCTGCACGCTTGATTACGAAAGGCTTCAGCCGGGAATGAAGGCATTGAAGCAGTTGATGGAATCAACCGATCGCGTCCAAATCAAAGGACCGGGAACCAATCTGCGATTCAGCATCAAAGAAATCCCGGCTATTATATGCGGCGGTGATCGAAACATTCCCGACGGGGAGGTCTTCACCGCGCCGGTCAAGAATTCGGTGGAAGGACATGTCACCTTTAATGCGCCAACGATTTATCAGAGCATCGCTTTCGACGGAATTCGGCTCGACTTTCGAAATGGCAAAGTCGTTAAGGCGACGAGCAATCAAACCGAGAAGCTAAACAAAATCCTCAACTCCGATGCGGGCGCGCGCTACATCGGCGAGTTTTCGCTCGGTTTTAACCCGTACGTGCTCGAACCGATGCGCGACATCCTTTTCGACGAAAAGATCGCCGGCTCGTTTCACTTCACTCCGGGTCAGGCCTACGAGGAAGCGGACAATGGCAACCGGAGCCAGGTCCATTGGGACATGGTAAACATTCAGCGAAAGAGTTACGGTGGCGGCGAGATTTGTTTCGACGGTGAACTCATCCGGCGCGATGGCGAATTTCTTCCAAAGGAGCTGCGGTCACTCAATCGCGGTAATTTTGTTAAGGGAAAGTAATTGCCGTACACAAACAGAGCGACCCTTGCGAGTCGCTCTGTGAAAATATCGATCCTGGCGTCGAATTAAGCCGCCCGTCTCGGGCCCGCGCCGAGCAGATTCAGCTGCATCATTCCGATTTCGCCGCTGCCAGTCAGCTGCAGGTTCGAAATTTCGAACATGGGCGCTCCTTCGATTGCTGCGCCACCAGCGCTCGGTAGCTGAACCATTACTTGTTTCGAGTTCGAATTCAGCACGATCGAAGAGATTTCGAACGATGGTGAGAATTCTACCGTTGCGATCTGGAACGGTGCGACGACGTGCACCGCAGCCTGGCCTTGTTGGGAAGGAGTCAATTGGAGTGGCGCCGCGGCAAAGTCCGAGACCAAGTGCAAGCCCCCGACAGTGAACGAGGGCGAACCGACAACGGACGGCCGCTGCTGTTGCGAAGGAGTCAAACGAACACTACCTAGTGTGCCACCGGCAGGCTGGATCCGGGCGATCTCGAATGTCACTTGCAGGTTCATTGCGGGCTGCGGCGAGGAGCCGGCCAGACGCATCGTCACAACTTTCGAGGCCGGGCGTAGTTGCAATGCACCCATCTTGAAGGTCGGGGTCAGTTGCATCGACGCAATCTCGAAAGCAAAGGAGAGTTGCACGGCGGTTTGCATGGCGCCGGCAGGTTGAGGTGAGCCACCTCGTTGAGCGGTTGGGATTTGGATCGGTTCAGGCATGATTACAGGTGTGGTTGGTTCGTAAATTGGCGTTTCAATAACCGGTTCCGGCGAAATAAACGGTTCGCTTTTTTGACGAAGCGCCTCAAATGCGGCCGGTTCGGGTTCGGTGACCTCAATGATCGACGGTTCCTCAACAGGCGTCAACTGAGGAATGGGTTGACCCTGACCGACTGGTTCAAGCTCTGGTTGAGCAATAGCTTCCATCGGCGAAAACATAGGTTCTTCGACTTGCGGCTCGGGCATTGTTGCCATTTGAGCAAAGAACGGCTCGGGCTCGGGCATTGCAACAGGCTCAGGTTCCACCGCCATCGGCTCAGGCTCCGCGATGATCGGTTGCGGCATTTCGAACGTCGGAGTTTCAAGTTTTTGTGCGACCCACTCGGATTCAACCGCGGCGGCCGCAGGGATCACGCCTTGCTCGACGACTGGTCCGACGGATTCCAGTACCGGCCCGACAGACTCAAATTTTTCTTCTACAGGCTCGAGTTCTAGGGGACGTTTTCCATTACCTTCAATCGAAGGTTCCAAAACGACGGAACCGCCATTGCCATTGCCGTTTCCGAAGGCACGGCCGGGCTTGCTCAGAGGCACTACCGCGCGGCGCAGAGACGGCTCGGAAGCTCTCAATTTGAGTGACACTTGTCGTGGTCCACCGGTCAATCGGGGCATGACTTTCATTTCCTTTTGCGGCGAACCCGACGCTGCAAGTTCCATACCTCCCAATTGCGGACCGGTTACTGGAGCAGCGCGACGAAAGCTAGGCAGATTAAATCCGCGACGGCGAACTTCAGGGACAATTACCCAGGCTAATAGACCCAATCCGGCCAAAACCAATGCGCCGACTAGCAAACTTTGAGCATCCACCCGATTTCGCGAGACCTCGCCGACACGCGCCGGAGCGAGCACCGTTGCAGGAGTAGCGGAGACTGCCGCGACAACCGGTGCTTTTGTGGCTGGTCCTTCGGCCGCTGGTTGAGCAGCCGGCTTGTCTGCCGCCGTCTCTCTCGGAAGCGCAGCAGCCGATGCCGGAACGCTTTCAGCCGCCACCGGCGTTTCTACGACGGGTGAAAAGGTTGGCGCAGCGGCAGTCGGTATCTCGTCCGGTTTGGCTGGACTTCCGGCGGCAAATGATTGCGGAGCGCGCGAGGTGAATTCCTTTACAGCGGCGCTGGCTGCGGTTTCTTCAGGCTTGGGGGCCGTCGCCTCCATGCCGGCAATTGCAGGCGCAGCGGCTTTGTTTTTGGCCAGGGTGGTGCCCGGAATCGGACTTGGCTCTATTGCCGGACTTGCCTCTGACTGCGCCTCAGCCAAGGCGGTTGCAGCCTCGGCGGCCGGGGCCGGCGACATTGCCACGGCCGGGCTCTGCAGCCAGCCGAGGTCGTAGAATGAATCGGCGAAGACAAGATTGAGAGCCGGGGAGTAAATTTTCTTAGCCGAAGTAATCCAATCCGTCGCCTTGTTTGGGTTGTTGTGCTTAAACTCCCAGGCGGCCTGCGCATAATAGAGAGCTGGCGTGTCGCCGGTGAATTGGAATTGCTCCATCATCTTTTGCGCGCGGCTTTCTTTGCCTTCGAGCAAGAAAGTAATGAAGATGTTGAACTTGATGATTTGCGCGGCTTCTCTCTTGTCGCCGCCGGGCGTTTTGCCGAGAAGCGCCTCAAACCGGTCGCGCGCCGTCGTGTAGTCCTTCTTCTTTAGCGGCACGAGCGCGAGGTTGAATTGCGCCTGCCGGAACTTCGGATCGGCCTTCAGCGCTTTCTTGAATTCGGCCTCTGCCTGATCGAATTGCTTCTGCTCCATCAAAATCTCGCCGCGCAGAGTGATGATGCTTGCCTGGTTCGGATCCGCCGCATCTGCGTCGTTCACAAATTTCAAGGCCGAAGCGAAATCGCGTTGCTGAAAGGCTTGTCGCGCCTGCTCGACACGCGATTGGGCAAACGCTTTCGTCTTCGCCGTGCGGTCAGCTGCGCTCGTCAGCTCCAAAGCGGCGCGCGACTGGCCGGCCTGCTTTTGCAACCAGCCCACTTCGTAAAGCGATTCGGCGAAAAGTTTGTTGAGTTGCGGTGAAAAATTTTTCTCCGCCTGCGCCATCCAATCCCGCGCTTCGTTCGTATTCTTTTGCTGCAGCGCAATCGCAGCATTTGCGTAATGGACTGCAGGCGTGTCAGGCGAAAGTTCGAACTTGGCCAGAATCGAATCGACCATGTTCTCCTTGCCCTTCCAGCAAATAGGTCAGGAGAATTTTATATTGAATGAGCTGAGTCGCTTCTCCCTGAAGTTCCGACGCGTTGCTCGAAAGCAACTCTTGAAAACGGTTGCGAGCTTCGGGCCAATCTTTTCTCAGAAACGGAATCTCAGCCAGGTTGAATCGCGCGTTCCAGAATTTCGGATCGATCCGCAGCGCTTCGCGCAATGCGGCTTCGGCTTTGTCGTAAATTCCCTGCCGCATGTAAATCACGCCGCGCAAATTCTGCGATTCGGCCAGATCGGGCTGACGCGCGTCGATCGCGTCGAGCTGTTTTAACGCCTCCGGAAAATTGTTAGAATCGAAAGCGCGAAACGCTTTGTCATACATTGACTTCCAGTTCTGCCTTCGACGGTGCGACGTTATCCGCCGCCAAAGACCCAAGTACCAGCACGGCAATAGCCGCGATTTTCCGGAATTTCATGGCCTCCTTTACATGAAACCGTTTTGCCGGATTGATTACAAGCCTAAAATTTCAGCGAAAGCGGAGATTTTCCGCCTCCGCAGGGCCGAGCCCGCGCGATTAACTGCCCACTTACCGGTTCAGGTTTGCCACGATTCGCAAGCCCTCCAGGGTCAGATTCGGATGGACGGCGTCGATTTCATTCAAACGGGCGGCGATCAGATCGGCATAGCCGCCAGTCGCGATTACCCGCACCTTCCTTCTCGGAAAACGCTCGGACTTAATCCGTTGAATAATTTCACGTACCAGGCCGCGATAGCCAATCACCGCCCCCGCGCGCATTGCCTCCATTGTCGATTTCCCAACCGCCGACCGCGGCTCCTTGAGCGAGAGCTTAGGCAAAAGCGCGGTGCGCTGATAAAGAAAATTCGTCATCGACTCCAGGCCCGGCGCAATGACGCCGCCAATATATTTTCGTTGCGCCGAAACGATATCGAACGTAACCGCAGTCCCAAAATCGACGACGATTGCCGGGCAACCATAAAGCGCGGCGACCGCTGCTGCATTGGCCAACCGATCCGCGCCGATCGCGTTCGGATTTGGATAATCGATTCCAACTCCAAGTTTTGTCCGCGGCGTTAACCATAAAATTTTCGTGCGGTTGGCGGCTGCCCGAACCAGCGCGTTTTTCTTTGGCACTACCGAACAGACAACGATGATGTCGATCTGATGACCGCGAACGAGGTGCTTGAGTCGCGCCCTGCTGAGCCTGGTCGTTTCGATGCGTTTTGGTTTCGAGATTCGCCCGGGCGTCGAGAATGCCGCTTTCGTGAACGAGTTACTGATATCGATCAGGAGATAGTTCATCGCCATTGGCTTGCGAGAGTTTATTCAAACGGGTAGCCTCGTCGCGTGCGAAAATTGGTCCATCGTCCGCGGCGGTTGCGGCGGTCCCCTGCTCTGCGCAATCTCGTGCGCGAAACGAACCTCACCGCGCATGATTTTGTCTTGCCCCTTTTCATCAGCGAGAAAATCGATAAACGCCGCGCCATCCCGAGCATGCCCGGCATTTTCCAATTCACAGTCGATGAAGTCGTCGATCAGGCGCAACAAGCCCAGGACGCAGGACTTCAAGCCATTTTGCTCTTTGGAATTCCCGACAAGAAAAACGAACAAGCCAGCGGCGCCTACGCTGAGAATGGCGTGATTCAAAAAGCGTTGCGCGCGATCAAAAAGAAATGTCCCGAACTCGTCACGATCACCGATGTTTGCCTTTGTGAATACATGAGCCACGGCCATTGCGGGGTCACGCGTATCGACGGCGACCATTTTCATGTCCTCAACGACGAATCGGTCGAGCTTTTGGCGAGAACGGCGGTCTCACACGCAAAGGCTGGCGCGGACATGGTCGCGCCAAGTGACATGATGGACGGCCGCATCGGCGCGATTCGGGAAGCGCTCGACGCCAGCGGCTTTACCGACACCGGTATCATGAGTTATGCCGCAAAGTTCGCGTCTGTGTTTTACGGACCATTCCGGGACGCGGCGGAAAGTCCGCCCCAATTTGGCGATCGCCGCACTTATCAAATGGACATCGCGAATGCGGATGAAGCCTTGCGCGAAGTCGCACTCGATGTGGATGAGGGCGCGGATATTATTATGATCAAGCCTGCCTTGCCCTACCTGGATATTCTGTGGCGCGCGCGAGAGCGCTTCGGTAAACCCACGGCGGTTTATCATGTCAGCGGCGAATTCGCGATGGTCAAGGCCGCTGCCGAACGGAAAGTCTTCGACGAACGCGCCGCTGTTTTGGAAATCATGACCTCGATCAAGCGGGCCGGCGCCGACATCATCGTGACCTATTGGGCCCGCGAATTGGCCGAATGGACCAACGGCTGAAAAACGATCGCGGCGAAACCGAGGCACACGCACGATTAAAGCGACTTGCCCTGATTTGGGCATAAACGCGCGGAGGTCTACTGGTCGCCAAATTTCGATAAAAAGATCAAAATCCTGCCGAACTCGCTGCCGATGTTCACAATTTCTACGCGACTTGTGACTGAATCCGCCAATCCAGATCGAGAATCAAATCGCACGGATGTCGTAAAATATTTCGACGCAGTAGCGCCGGCGCGTTACCGAGCAAGAACCTACGGCAAGACCAATATCAGCCGTTTCCGACATGGCTTGTTGCTGCTGCGGATGGCGTGGTATGCAATGTGGAAACTGAAGTTTGTATGAAATCCGGCGTTTCTCAATCGCGGCCATGGTGGCAATTTGCCGCTATTTGTCTCGCCCTCGCGGGCCTAGCGATTACTGCGTACTGGCCTGTTCATGAAAACGAATTCATTAACAACTACGATGACAACCCGTACATCACTGAAAATACCCATGTCCTGCATGGCCTGAATTGGAAAGACATCAAATGGGCGTTCACTACGAGTTACACCGCCCTTCCGCACCCCCTTACATGGCTTTCGCACCAGCTGGATTGTTCATTGTACGGCACTTGGGCGCCGGGCCACCATTATACTGGTCTCGCGATTCACATTGTTAATTCGCTTTTGCTTTTCCTCCTGATCTGGCGAATGACCCGGCGTTTTTGGCCGAGCGCAATACTAGCCGCAGTCTTCGCGGTTCACCCTCTACATGTTGAATCGGTCGCATGGGCCGCTGAACGCAAGGACGTGCTAAGCGGGTTGTTTTTTCTTCTAACCCTCCATGCCTATTTGCGCTACGCCGGAAAGCCCAAAGTCTCGCTATACCTAGCGGTGTTCGCGCTGTTTGTCCTAGGGTTACTTTGCAAGCCGATGTTGGTCACGTTGCCTTTTGTTTTGTTGCTCTTGGATTACTGGCCGTTGGGTCGACTTCGCTTTTCGAAAAAATCATTTGGGCGGCTTATAGCGGAAAAAATTCCATTGATATTCGTTGCTTTGACATGGGGCATCATCACATTTGCAATTCAAAAACAGGCGGGGGTAGTCGTGGCGGAAACGCAACTGGGGCCAGTGTCGCGAATCGCTAACGCCGCAATTAGTTATGTGTTTTATCTTTGGAAAACAATATGGCCGACGGATTTGGCCGTTTTTTATCCTTACCCAAGCAGTCTACCATGGATCTCATTCGTATTTTCGACTCTCTTGCTGATCGCGATTTCGGTTTTCTGCGTCGCGAAAAGAAAGAATTCTCCCTACTTAATTTTTGGATGGTTGTGGTATTTGGGAACACTCATCCCGGTAATCGGCCTAATTCAGTCAGGAGGCCAAGCCCACGCGGATCGCTACACCTACCTGCCGCAAATTGGCTTTTGTCTGGCCGTCATTTGGCAAATCAACGATTTATCGGAGCGCTGGCCCCACCGGCGATATCTGGTTGGAACTGCGGCGGCTGTCGCACTTTTGTTTTTAGCCGGCCGCACCTGGACGCAATGCGCGATCTGGCACAATAGTGAATCGTTATGGAGCCACGCTCTTGCGGTGACTACTGATAATGCCACGGCCCACAACCACTTAGCAGACGCGTTCATACGACGGGGCCGCTTGGACGAAGCAGTTTCCCAAGCGGAGTTGGCCATAAAAATCTCGGGCGCGCGCAGTCCTGATAATCTATACGGATACAGTAATCTTGGCATCGCGCTTTCTCGGCAGGGGAAAACGAAAGAGGCGATCAAATATTTCGAGAAGGTCGAAAAAGATGGACCGAACCGACCCGCCCTTCATTACAATATGGCCGGCGCTCTTTCGGACAACGGCCAATGGGACGAAGCCATCAGCGAACTCCAGAAGGAGCTTGTAATTCAGCCCGAATTCGCCGAAGCGCATAATAATCTTGGCATTGCACTCTCAAAGAAAGGCCATCTCGACGAAGCGATTGCTCAATTCCAAAAAGCGCTGCAATTAAATCCAAACGCACCAAAAGTGAACTATAATTTGGCTGACATATTCTTGCAGAAGGGTGAAATGGACGCGGCGATCCGCCATTTAAAGAGAGAGTTGCAAATCCAGCCGAATCAGCCTGACGCCTTAAACGGTCTTGGAATTGCATTGTCCCAAGAAGGACTGCTCAGCGAAGCGCTCGATCAGTGGCAACGAACAATTTCGGTTCAACCCAATAACTTGAACGCGTTATGCAACCTTGCCTGGGTTTATGGCACAAATCCGGAACCTTCCATTCGCAACGCAAAAAAAGCATTAGAATTCGCTCTACGCGCAAATGAGCTTTCGGGCGGAAATAATCCGAGGATTCTCCGCCTCGTGGCTGCGGCCTACGCTGAGAACGGGCAATTTGACGAAGCCATCCGGGTCGCGGACAAAGGAGCAAAGTTAGCGCGCGACGTCGGTAATTTGGCAATGGCAGACGTCTTGATGCAAAACATAGCTAGCTATCAGCGTAATTCTCCCCTACGCGATTCTAGTCAGATCCGCTAGGGTGCAGGGCAACCTGAGTGGTTAGGCACGGATCAGAAGATTCCGGCCGGTCATTTCCTTTGGTTTCTCCATTCCCAGCAAAAACAAAAGGGTTGGCGCGACATCGGCAAGAATCCCATCTTCGCAGTGAAATTGCGTCGCGTCGTTCGCCACGTAAATGAAATGAACAAGGTTCGTGGTGTGCGCGGTGTTAGGAGAGCCGTCGGGGTTTCGCATTTGCTCGCAATTTCCGTGGTCGGCAGTAACGATCGCTTTGCCATCCAGCTCGAGCAGTCGCGAGATGATCTTGTCGCAACATTGATCGACCACTTCAACAGCTTTGATTCCAGCTTCGACGACTCCAGTGTGGCCGACCATGTCAGCATTCGCAAAGTTGAGGATGACCAGGTCAAATTTGTCGATCCGCTTCAATAACTCATCTGTGACTTCAAACGCGCTCATCTCGGGCTTGAGATCATAGGTTGCGACTTTCGGCGACGGAACGAGGACGCGTTCTTCGCCCGGAAATGGCTTTTCGACGCCGCCATTGAAGAAATAAGTTACGTGGGCGTACTTCTCGGTCTCGGCGATGCGGAGCTGTTGCTTGCCAGCTTTGCTCACGAGCTCGCCCAGAATATTCTTCAGTTCAGTCGGTGGAAAAATGAACGGCGACGGATAACGAACATCGTATTGAGTAAGCGAAGTGAATTTTGTCCGCGGCCAAACTTCGCGATCAAAGCAATCGAAATCCTTGAACAAGAACGCTTGTGAAAGCTGACGCGCACGATCAGCCCGAAAATTGAAAAATAAGACGACATCATTGTCCCGAACTCGCTGCTCGTTCGCCTGAGCAAAAATTAATGGCGGCATAAACTCGTCCGTCTTGCCGGCTTTGTAATGTCGATCCAGCGCATCCGACGGCGAGTCTCTGCAAATTTCGCCGCGTCCAAGGACCATCGCGTCCCACGCTTTCTTTGTCCGGTCCCAACGACGGTCGCGATCCATGGCGAAATACCGACCGACGACCGTGACAATTTTCGCGCCACTCGATTCGAGCTTTTCTTCGCAAATCTTCAGAAACTTGCGTCCGCCCGTTGGGGATGAGTCACGTCCATCAGTAAACGCATGGACAGAAATGTCATTCACGCCGGCGGCCTTGGCAGCGTTCGCCAGCGCAATCATGTGATCGTAATGACTGTGGACGCCGCCATCTGAAACCAAACCCAACAGGTGAAGCCGGTGTCCACGCGCGGCGGCAAACGTTTCCTGGGCAACACGATTGCTTTTCAGCTCGCCGGCGGCGAGAGCCTTGTTTATTCGCGTCAAATCCTGGTAAACGATGCGACCGGCCCCGAGATTAAGGTGTCCAACTTCTGAATTTCCCATCTGGCCGTCCGGCAATCCAACGTCGCGTCCGCTAGCGCTTAATTTGCTGCCCGGATAATCGGCATAGAGCTTGTCGTGAAACGGTGTCCGAGCGAGCAGCGTGGCATCGCCGTTCTCTTCCGCTTTCGCTTTTCCGCCTGGATTGATGCCCCAACCGTCGCGAATGATGAGAACGATCGGAGCCGACATAAAGCACTGTGCCGACGATTAGGATTTCCGACAAGCGGTTTCCCGGTGCTGCGGGTTTGACAACGGCCAGGTGCGCTTCTACATCGCGCTCGTGAAGTGGCGCAATCAATTGCTCGCCCTCTTGTGTCTGGTTGCCTTTGCCGGACTTGGCGTTCTCTATTTTCAACACTGGGTCGTCCAACGACCATTTGGATTGGTTCTTCTCATTGGTGAAGGTCTCGGGTCGGAGCGTGTTGCAATGACACGCGTTTATCTCGGCGGTGCCGACGGGCGGTTGGCCCTGGACAACATGGCAAACGTCGCCTTGGTGAAAAATTACTCCAAGGATTTCGCTGTGGCCGATCAGGCTGCCGCCGCGACCGCGCTGGCCACTGGCGAGAAGGTGAACAATCGCTCGATTTCAGTCGATACAAGTGGAAAGGCCCTGCCAACGATCATCGAGTTAGCGCGGGATAGCGGAAGAGCGGTTGGACTAATCACCGACACTAGCCTAACGAATGCGACATGCGCCGCTTTCTACGCGCATTCGAACAACTCGGGCGATAAGGAACAGCTGGCAAAGCAATTTGTCGAAGGCGGTAAAGTCGACATCGGACTCGGCGCAAGCGCGGCCGAGTTCCTGCCGGAAGCGAAGCACGGTCGCAGACAAGACAATCGCGATCTTCTGCTCGAATTGCGACGCGGCGGCTTCGACATTGTCCGTAATCGCGCGGACTTGGAAAGCATTCCAGCGTGGCGTCGGCCAAAGCTCTTCGGAGCATTTGGAGAAACTGAGTCGGCTCATTCCGATTCCAGCCAAAACTGGAGCGATGAACCAAGTTTGTCCGACATGGTTCGCCGAGCGGTTGAACTTTTGCAGTACAATCAACGCGGCTATTTGTTGATCGTCGATGCCGCGCGAATGCGGGAAGCAGCCGAAACCAACAACGCGGAGAAAACGTTGGCGGAAACGGTTGAATTCGATCGAACCTTGGCCACGGTCCAACGCTACGCCGGCGGGAGATCGACGATCATCGCTTGCGGTGATGTCGCCCTCGGAGGCTTGCACGTTAATGGATTTCCATTTCGAAAAGACAGCGGAATTGCGTTGCTTGGACTGAATCCGGCCGGACAGCCGTGGATTACCTGGGCGACCGGACCAAAAGGAATGCAGTCTTACGGGGCAGCCAAGCTGCCGGATAAAGGCGCAGCGTCCCCGAACGCAGAGTCAGAAAAGGAGCAATCGCAGCCGGCTGCCTTCTACACCAACTCGGCGCTGCCAACGATTGAAGACGTCGCGGCATTTGGATCAGGGCGAGGCAGCGAAGCGCTGCACGGAACCATCGATAACACCAGGATTTTCAGAGTTCTTCAAGACGAACTCTGATTCGAATCGCGCGCAGAAAAGAAAGACCCATCCACTGATCGGTGGATGGGTTTTCCAGTTGGATAATTTTTTCTTACGGACTAATCAAAGGCACGAAGACGAAAGTCGGCGGATCGGGAAGAGTTGGCGGCGGCCCTTCCGCCGGCGGCCCCTCGGCAACTTCCTTGGCTTCCTTCGAGTCTTTGAAATCTTTCGCATCTTTCCCATCGGTCGCACCCTGCGAGCCACCAGCCAACGCGGTATTCGCAACCATTAAATTCGGGATCGCAGTGGAATAGACTCCGAGGTCCGCGATACGGCCCGATTTGGTTACCTTAAATGTGAACTTCACATACTTCGCTTCGGTTGGACCAACTTTTATCTTCGTAACATTTGGAGTCAGGCTCTGCCGCGTGACTTGGTGCCATTGCAGACTTCCCGCAGCCAGTTTTGAATTCGAAGTCGAAACCGAAACCGTGCCTAGACCATCGCGATTCGCGAACATGATAACATCGAAATTCTCGATCTTGGAAAGCGAAAGAACCAACTCGCAAGTTCCTTCCGGAAGAGTGTAGCCGACCGTTGAATGATCTGAGATGAGTGCAACTTGAGCGAGGTTGTCGTCGATATGAGCTCCGCCGCTCAATCGCGCCAGGTTTCGCGAGTAAGCCGGCGACTGCTGGGCAAACAATTGCAGCCCAGTGGCGAGAATAATTCCGCAGGTAACAGCACCTGTACGGGAAAGGCGAGAGAAGTGTGCGCTCATAATTTCCATAGCTACAAAAACAATAATAGCTTGCTCGCCCTGTTCTTGGCAATACAAATCTTGCCCCCGCCGCGGGAATATCTCCCAGTTATCAAGTCACACCGCAAAAACGAACCGACCGGGGCGGTCGAAGGATTAGAGCCGGCTGGCGACGTGTTGCCCGGCGGGAAGCTGGTTGCTAGCATAGAGCCCGGCGGTGGTCGAAGCGCGGAATTTTTTGCCTCCAGCATACGCATAGAGCGGGATGTAGGAGCTGCGCCCAGTGCGCTCAGCGCGCAAAGCTGACCAATTGATCGTCGGGTCGAGAATGTAAACACCGTTGCCGGTCGCCCATTCGAGCCAGGCGTGAGTCTTGCGGCTTGTCCAAAGGCGTTTTCCGATGACAAGTCGGACATTATCCGCGCCACTGGAATGCATGGTGTTGTAAAGAGCCACCGCTTTGCCTTTACAATCAGCATAAGCGCCCAATTGAACTTCCTCGGGCGTTTTCCAGTCCATGGAGAATCCGTACGGGATTGCCCGCAGATTGCCGATCCAGTTATTTACGAGCCCCAGCGAAAGACTTTTGTCTTTGTGCTCGACGGCTGAGGTAAGGACCGGGCGAATCCGGGTCATTTGTCGATCATAGGGGGTAGAACTGACCGTGATATAGCCAGATTGGGCGAAAGCGGAAAGGCAGGAGAGACAGAAAAGAGTCAAACCGACAAGACCGAGTTTGCGGAACGTATAAGGGCGAATGCTTATTGTAACCATAACTATTATAATTTTCATAAGCACGGCGTATGCCACTACACGCCGTCAAAACTGCCATTGGCAAACCGTCGGAATACGGCAGACTCGGATTGCCCGAGCCAGCTCCTGTGAAACCCAATCCAGCCCGTTACGAAACTTCTCGCCGCATTGCCGCTTGGACCCTATTTGTCGCGATAGTGATGGCCGTTGTGTGGGCTAGAGTCCGCCTGGCGGGGCTTCCATTGGAGCGCGATGAAGGCGAATACGCCTATACGGGGCAGCTGCTTTTGGCGGGTATCGCACCCTATAAGCTCGCCTATAGCATGAAGTTTCCTGGCACTTCTGCCGCGTATGCGGGACTGATGGCGATCTTCGGGGAGTCTATCACCGGCCTCCACGTCGGTCTGATCTTAGTCAATATTGCCACCATTGGGGTCATCTTCGTCCTCGCAAATCGTCTCCTCGGGGAGATTGCAGGAATCGCGTCTGCCAGCGCTTACGCCATGCTCTCGCTAATGCCGTACGTGCTTGGTCAGGCGGCACACGCTACTCACTTCGTCGCCCTGTCGGCTCTCGCCGGCGCTCTCGTCTTGGAGCGCAGTTTGGATCGACAATCGATGAGCCGGATCTTCGGCAGTGGCTGCTTTTTCGGCCTGGCATTGATAATGAAGCAGCCCGGATTGTTCTTTGTGATTTTCGGCTCGGTATATCTCTTGAGCAGCGACTGGCGTCGCTTCGGTGTGCGTCTCGCGATCTCACGCCAGCTAATGTTTTTTTCGGGTGCGATTGTACCAATCGCTGTCACTTGCTTGTATCTTTGGGCATCCGGCGTGTTGGAGAAGTTCTGGTTTTGGACAATCAAATACGCCGGCGAGTACGGCAGTCGGGTTTCGATCGGTGAAGGTTTTGGGGTTTTCATTGGACAGATTCCTTTGATCATCCAGAGGGCATGGCCGGTATGGCTTATCGCTGCTATTGGGCTCTGCTTATGTGTTATCGATAAAACGCTCCGGCCGCGTCGCGGATTTCTGATAACGCTCTCCTTTTTTTCACTGCTAGCAGTGTGCCCAGGGTTCTATTTTCGGCCTCATTACTTTATTCTTCTTCTCCCGGCGATATCTCTTTTGGCTGGCGCCGCAGTAATGGCGGGCTCGAACCTCGTGAATTCGAAAGCACCGAGTCTTCGCTTTGTTCCCATTCTCGTATTCGCGGCGGCAGTGGCGTGGCCGATCTGGAGAGAAGCCGATTTCTTTTTTGAACGTCCGGTGCGCGAAGCAAACCTCATGGTAAACGGCACAAATCCATTCCCGGAATCGATCAAAATTGGCGAATACATTCGTTCTCAATCCAACCCAGCAGACACGATCGCAGTATTGGGCTCGGAGCCAGAAATTTACTTCTATGCTCATCGTCACTCTGCGACGGGATACATCTACACCTACGGATTAATGGAGCCTCAGCCCTATGCTCATCAAATGCAGGAGGAGATGATTCGTGAAATCGAGGCCGCCCATCCGCGCTTTCTCGTTCTGGTCGTCATAAATAAATCCTGGCTTGCTGGCAGGGATTCGGACCGGACAATTTTTAAATGGGCCGACGCTTATTCCGACACGAACTACGAGGAAATCGGACTGATCAATATTTTTGAAGGCGGCTCCGACTACTATTTTTCAGCGCGACCAGCCGGTGTGCAGCTGGCACCGGATCACATTTTAATTTATCGGAGAAAGGCATCGAGCAGCTAATGTTGGCTCGGCTCTGGGAGAAAGTGCATTCACACTGGCCATTCGCCGTGTTCGCTACGGTCGGTTTGGCTTTGATCCTGACAAACTTGGGGAAGGACTATTTGCGGGCTGACGAAGGCGACACTGCGCTCCTCGCGACGAACATCGTCAAAACGGGAATCCCGAAAGCGTGGGATGGCGTTACGTTTATTGATTCCGATAAGGGCGCGCGGCTAAGTCACGACCTTGTCATGATCAGCAGTCCGTGGCTGCAATACTAGGTTGCCGTGGTCTCGTTTTTGTCATTCGGAAAAAGTACTTTCTCCGCAGGAATTCCTTTTGCACTCGCTGGCTGGCTGACAGTGCTTTTTAGCTATCGACTTGTTTTGCGGTCAACCCCCAGTCGGATGGCCGCATTTTGCACGGCATCGATACTTATTTGCTCTGTCCAATTTCTCCTCTACTGCCGAGAGTGCCGCTATTATGCGCTCGGTGGTCGAATCACTACAGTCCTGGAAATGGAAGCTCGCTCAACATGCTGCTCGTCGTCTGGCTGTTTTGGATTTTCTTTAAAATGAAATCGGCGCGAGATTGCGTGCTCTTCATCCTCGTTGGAGCGCTTTTGTTTCACACGCATCCCTACGGAATCGCACCAGTCGCGGCACTTGGCGGTTTGAGTTTCATATACCGGCCATTCGCGCCGCAACGTCGTTGGATCTTGTTCGCGGTTCCGGCAATCGCAGTTCTGACCTTACCTTGGCTTGCGTTGTCGTATCTTTCTTCTACCGGCGTTGAATTGAACACCAGCAGCCCACAAACTGTTGGCGTTTTTCTCGAACGTTGCGCGCAGGCGTTTATCGAGACAACTTCGGTAACGCCGGTCATCGGCACGTTCATTTTACTTTTGATCGCGATATTCTGGCAGCGCGGGAAAAGATACACTGCTGACCGATCGAAAAGCGCGACCGCAACGCCGCCCGCATTATTCGAGACAACTGAGATGTCGATCTTGGTGAGCGTTTTCGCGACAGTGGTTTTTTACGGCTTGGAAACGGCAATCACTCAGTCGAGCGACGCTCTGTGGCTCGCCGGAATGCGTTACTCATCAGCGGTGTTACCGATCGCTGCGATGGGCGCCGGCATCGTCATTGCCAAGGCGACTGGCGGAAATTGGCTGATCTGGCGCCTGCGTCATCGTTGCATTTGCGTTTCACCAAACTGGCGCAGCTAACTCCGTGGGTCGCGGCGAATCCGAGCGGACTTTTCAAGGTTGGCAAATATTCTGTCGGCGCCCACGTACCCGAGAACGTCGTCGACCGGTTTCTCGGCAGCGGATTATTCAGATACGCTCGCGACCTGTGGCGTGCGAATCCTGGGACAGTGGAGCAAAGCTGCAAGTATCTGCAGCAAAACGCAAAACCTGGTGATGTCTTGATCCTAAACTACGGAAGGGAGCCAACCTACTTTTACACGCGCCTGCCGCAGGCGATGGGAATTCTCCCCGCATATCCGGTTTATCAGCGAGCGCGCGAACTCGGACTCCCGGAGTTTGTCTTCGGAGTCGACCACGTTCGCTGGATTGTCTGGCGATCGGCGTGGGAAACTGCGCCCGGTTACGCTATGAACGACGTCGCGCGCGAGATCAGCGGCGTGGCGGCCAGATTACGATTGTGCTCGAAATACCGGAAACAGTTTGCGAAAATAGCAAGACATTCACCTCCACCGTTTCTCTGACGGATCTTATTTGTTTCCTCGAACGCAGACCTTTCCCCCGTCAAAGATCGCACGCGTAGATTGGCCGAGCGACTGAGTCGTCGATTTTAACCGGCTCTATTTCCGGGCGACTGCCAATAGCGCAACGCCGAATGGAAATGAGATCCGGCGAACCAGGCGCAATTCAACCGCCATGATTTGCGCGAGCATTCGTTGCAAAAACGATGGCTCACCTTCCTCGAAGTCGCGACCCATTTGCGACCCGCCGAGCGTCCGCGCAGCAACCGCCAGTGGAAACAACAGTGTGGTCCAATAGGTTAACCGCCGGATTGTGAAATTCTGATCGAGGAGCAATTTGCGGATTTCGGGCTTTCGAAACCGGCGCGCAGTCATGACCGCTTCGTCGTGGGCGCTGTGCAGAAAACGAAATGCTGGAACGTTAACCAGGAGCAAACCGTCTCGGCGTAACACGCGATGCATCTCACGCACAGCGCCTGCAACGTCGTTCACCCATTGATGATAAAGAACGCTTGAACAAATCACTGCGTCGAACGAACCGTCGCGAAAACGGCAAGCGCAGAAATGTCCCCTTGTCGCACATTGTTCAGGCCCCGGCGCCGGCAAATTGAAATCGCTTCGGGGGCGAGATCGATCCCGACATTCTTTTCCGGATTGCCGAGCCGTCTGCAGGACAGCGCCCGTGCCGCAGCCGACATCGAGAATTTGTTTGTCACGCCAGTCTGGCAGTTCCGCTTCCAGAGTCTGAAAGATCAGACGATGCAATGCGCCGTACCACCAGTGCGTCTCTTCGACGCGGAACATTGTTTCGTATTCTTCCTTCTGCACGGCTGCGCGCGAACAACGCTTAAGCGAAACCTGAATTCATCTCGTGCTGCTCCCATCCTGGCTCGCGACGCGCGAACCCTCCGTTTTTGCGCCATCGTGGATCGCATAACGAATCACGTACTGGGGCGTGCCGGTTTGATCGAGATACAGCCGGCCGAGATATTCGCCCACCAGACCGAGAATCATCAGCTGGATACCCGCAAGCAACACGATCGTTCCCAGCACTGTGGGAATTCCAAGTGTCACATTCGGGGTAATCCAAAGCCGGTCGATCAAAATCACGACCAGGGCAACCACGCTCAAACAAGAAGTGAGCAGTCCGACATAAATGGAAAGCCGAAGCGGCTTAATGGAAAAATTCAAAAACATGTTGAGCCACAGTCTGATCAGTTTTCGAAACGTGTACCGTGATGGACCACTCTCGCTGGCGCGATGCTCCACCGGTATTTGGCCAATGTTACGCGTAACCCGATAAATCAAACCATCGGTATACGGGTATGGCCCGTGATACTTGATGATCTCGTTTACGACAAAGCGGTTCATCACTTTGAAGCTCGAGAGATAAAGATCGCTTGGTTTGTGCAGCATGAGGGTTGCGATTCGATCGTTGAACCGGCTTCCAGCGTTACGAAACCAGGAATGTTTCTTTTCGATATAATGGCCGTAAACCACGTCGTAGTTCTTACGTTTCAGTTCGTCCAACATTCGCTTCACCTCTTCTGGCGGGTTCTGGCCGTCGTCATCAAGGACTGCGATGTAACGCCCGCGAGCTTGCTTAAAGCCGGCCAGCACGGCGTTGTGCTCGCCAAAATTCCGGCTCAAGTGTACGAACACCACCGCTTGTGGAAATTTCTCCGCCAGGTTTGCGCAGACTGCTTCGCTCTCGTCTTCCGATCCGTCGTTCACCAGGACAACTTCAAAAGGGGTCGATCCAAAGATGGCCATGAGTTGATCGACCAGCGGACCGATGGTGCGGCTGCCGTTGTAAACGGGAATCACCAGCGATAAGTCGGGCATGGTTTCGTCAGGCATCACGGGTAGAGGTTAGCGGCTGCCTGATTCTGCCAAAAAAAGCGCGAAAAGTTATAGAAAATCTTTTTGGGAGCGACCTACAATTGCCCAGTGCCACAGGACTATGACATTTTTGCGGGGGCCGATGTTCTCATAACCGGCGGCCTGGGGTTTATCGGGTCGGCGTTGGCCCGACGACTGGTCGGCCTCAACGCCAAGGTGACCCTCGTAGACAGCCTGATTCCCGAATATGGTGGAAACGCTTTCAATATCCATGACATCCGCGACCGCGTGACTGTCGATCTCACCGACGTCCGGGACGCCGCCGCGATGGCTGCGCTCATCAAGAAGCGACACTTTCTGTTCAACCTCGCCGGTCAGACCAGTCATCTTGATTCCATGACCGATCCATTGACCGACTTGAACATCAACGCCGCGGCGCAGTTGCAAATTTTGGAAGCATGCCGCTTGCATAACCGCGACGTGAAGATTGTTTTCGCGAGTACGCGTCAAGTTTACGGGCGACCGAAATATCTGCCGGTTGACGAAAAGCACCCGATCAATCCGGTCGACGTTAATGGAATCAATAAGCTTGCCGGCGAATGGTATCACCTGCTTTATAACGACGTTTACCAAATTCGCGCGTGCGCTCTGCGACTGACCAACACCTACGGCCCCGGCATGCGGGTAAAGGACGCGCGCCAGACCTTTCTCGGGATCTGGATTCGTCAGTTGATCGACAACAGGCCAATCCAGGTTTTTGGGACCGGCGAACAGCGTCGAGACTTTAATTTCGTGAGCGATGTCGTGGAAGCGCTGCTGTGCGCCGCGGTCAACGAAAAGTCCGATGGCCAGGTGTTTAATCTCGGCCATCGCGAGAATGTTAGTTTGAAGGAATTAGCGGAACTGCTCGTTCGAATTAACGGCCGGGGTCGTTACGACTTGATTCCGTTCCCGGAAGACCGAAAGACGATCGATATCGGCGACTATTACTCGGACTTTACGAAGATCGAAAAATCGCTCGGCTGGACTCCACAAGTGACGCTCGAGCAGGGATTACAAGAGACGCTCGATTATTATCGAGCAAATCACAATCATTACTGGAATGACCGGCCTGAGCGCTCAACGCTTTTGACGTTGATCAAGCTCGTTCGCTCGCTCGAATTCACGAGCCGCTTGGTCCGTTTCACCCTTTTGTTGAAACGCTACGCCAAGGTTGTAATGCGCATTGGAATCCTCCGGTCGAATCGTTAACGCCTTCGACATATTCGCCGATGGCCTGATCAACTTCGTTCTTAGCAATGAACGCATTGCCGAGCACGACATGGGTGTCCGGCTCATTCGGCAGAAGTCGCCAACGCAGATTCGCATTCCTGTATTGCGCTCATCTGCCTGACCCTGTTGAGCAAAGCGCTTCCGAGATTGTAGTGCGCTTCCGGGTAGTCCGGATGGAGTCGGAGCGATCGCTCGTATTTTTCAATCGCGTCCTCGACTTGTCCCTTTTCCGAGCTGAACCACTCCGAGATTGTTGTAGGCCATCCAGGATTTTGGATCCTTTGCTATCGTTGTTCTCCAAAGCGTCTCGAAATCCCGATACGTCGCGCTTTGTCGAACGTCAGAAAGCTAAGGCAAGCCAGCACGACCAAAACCCCCTATCCACAATCCATCGTCCGTTTCTTATCTTTCGTCCATGAATCGAACAAAGACGCCGCAGGCCGAGCGGCGATGGGCCCGATGCAGGCCAGATATTGATAATGGTCCGCTACGAACGTGTAGCGGAAGGTGTAGAGCATGACGAAGCCGAGCAGTGGACCCAACGTCGCAACGAAGAACAACGCCGCGACTTCCGGCACGTCGCCCAGAAACGACGACGCGCCAACCAGATGAAGACAGCCAATACGACCGTCAGCATCAGCCAGACGTAGGCAGCGGGTCCGACACTCTGATCTTCCATTGCGGATAAATGAAGGTCAGGTTAGAGGGCCAAAATATCTTGCTGAGATAAAACCAGATCGCGCGACTCGCGATCAATAGTCGATCCAATGGTGCGAGCGAGACCAAGACCCGCGTTCCTTGATGATATTTTTCCCACCAAATGGCGATAGATCCATCACCAATCGCCAGAATAACAAAAGGAGCGATTTCGAAGATCGCTTTGCGCGCGATTGGTCGTTGTTTCCACCACAGGATCAAGAGTAATGCGGCCGGTAGTGTGCAGGCTGTCGACTTAGCCGCGAGCGCCAGGAGAAAGGAAATGAGAGCGGCAATGTAAAAAATCCGCCGCCGCTTTTGCGCTCGATCGACATATTCGATCCAAGTCAGCAACGGTAAGCAGGAAAAAGAAACCCATCAGAACGTTCTTGAGCTCCGAGATCCAGGCGACCGATTCGACCTGTACCGGATGCAGCGCAAAGATCGTCGCCGCCAGCCAGGCGACCGCGCACTTCGAGTCGCGTCAGGACGCGGTAGACCAGCAAGCGCGTTTGCGATGTGAAACAAAAGATTGACCCAATGGTAGCCGGCCGGGTTCAAATCCCAGAGCGAGCGTTCTATCCGCAAGAGGGTGTAAGTTAGCGGAAAGTATTGCGACGGCGCATCGAGCGAAAACCAGATTCGACGCAATCCGTCTGGCGCGGTCAGCAGGTGATTATTCACGACATAGCGATCGTCGTCCCAAATAAAGCCGCCATGCCACGCCGGCCGGTAAACAAGAACGGTAAGCGCGCACGCAATCACGACGCACAGATGGGTGATCAGTCGGGGTCGAGAAGTAAAGCGGCCCATCGACTTCGATTTTATTTCAAGCGGCGGCACTTCCAAAGAGAATTGGAGTAAGCGCTGTTACGTCACGCCCAATGTGCAATGGCAGAGAAAACAAACGGCCGGGTTCCTTTCGAAACCCGGCCGCTGAATTCTTTAACCTACGAGACGATTAGAACCGTTTCTTAACCCCGACGTACCAGAGCCGGCCTTTGACGTTCGCAGTTTGCTGGTCGTCACCGCTCTCAGCAAACCCAGCGACAAATGGCGGCTCTAGATCGGCCACGTTATCAACACCCAACGTGAGGGTCGTATTGTTGAGCCACGCCCTCCAGCCGCACGGATTGTACTCTGCCGTCGAGACCGGCATCACATTCTTTTCCTTGCCGTCCTTCATCTTCACGTTCTTCCCACCATCCTTGGCGTAGCCGGCCACCTCAGTTTGCGCGGCAGGCGGTGGCAGGTTGAACGTGTAGTTGAGGATTAGGTCAACCGTCGTCCATTCCCGCACCTTGCGGTCATTTGATCGGGGCCATTGGCGTTTGTAGTCGGGAATACGTCGGCAGCGATATCGTTGTATTGGCCAATGTAGTGGACAACCATTCCGGTATCGATTCCTTGCATCCAGGAGCCGGTTGGCCCGTCATAGAACAGGCTGATAGTAACCGCGGTTATGGGTGAAGTTACCAAAACCGTTCGCGCCCTGGAAACCGCCACCGTATTTGCCGACAACGGTTGTTCTTTTGCCGTCAGGCAGGAATTGGATGTCGGCATCCGCCAGGTAGGTCCAGTTCACCGTGCCGGTAAACGTTCCCCAATCCCCATGGCCGAGTCTGCTGGTGTCGAAGACCTCCACGCCTTCGAAATCCCAGGCCGCAGTGATGAAGCGGCCAAGGTTCTGTCACGGCGTGTTCACGTAGAGAATCGGCGCAGTCGCGCTTCCATCTCGCTCTACCCACGACTGCGTAAGAGGGCCAGGGCCATTCGTGAACAGGAACGCTGGATTGGTCTCCGACAGTCTGAGTAATTGCTGCACGTCCAAGGTCGCAGTAAACCCGCGGATATCGATGTGAACGAAGTCGGCACTGAGAGTCAGACCCTGCAATGGCGCCCACCATTTGCCCGGAGTGAGGACAGCTCCGTAGGTGTACTCATAGGCGATTTCCGGCTTTAGGTTCGGATTACCTGATGATGTGTCTCATACTGTGAGGCAAAGGTCGGATTGTACGGATCTGGTCAGGCCCGGGAAGCTTTGAGCTTGTTCCAGAGAACAACTCACCCAGCGCCGGAGCGTGGAACGCCTCGATGTATGCAGCTCGCAACGTCAAGGACTGATCTATCGGCTGCCACCGAACGTCGAACTTCGGTCTCTGTGTTTGACCGAAGTCGCTGTAAAACTCCTCACGCTCAGCATAGCCGAGCTCCAAACTATAGGCGCCCGGGAAATTCCAGGTCGGCCCGGTTACCGGAACGCGAACTTCCTCAAATACCGACCAGGAATCGCGACTGCCCTTGGTAGGAGCGAAGTTTGTAGCACCGGTGGTTTGACCAGAAGACGTTAGCGCGTCCGGGTTGTCGGTCGTGTGGTTCAGTGAGATGGACAGCACCAATCGCAAATCGGACTGCGCCTCCCGGCAGATTGAACGCGTCGCCGCGCAAAGTGAAGTCCTCAGTCAGCAACGAGGTCCAGCCGATGTGGTTGGTCGTCACGAAAACCCGGTCGAGAACGAATCTGGTGTTGGTGTGATTGCCAAACGCGATCAAACGCCGTCGTCGGATCGGTATCCAGAAGCGCGACACGCAAAGCGTTGTTGTTTACGATGCCGCCGAACCGTTCAATACGGTAATCCTCATTGTAACGAACACCAAAATCCCATTCCCACGTTTTAAGCTGGTCCCATGCGTTGGCGAATTCGCCCAGGTTACCCTTTAGGCCACCAGTAAACGTGTAGTTATCAGTCATAGATTTTATCGGTGCGCAAACCGTCTTCAACACCACGATAGCGGACACCGGTAGTAAATTCGGTTCCCGCAGGCGCAGCGCTCGCTTGAGTGTTCGGGAAAGTAGGATTGAAACCGCCTGCCGAAGTGTAATCAGCAACTGTGAACGGGTTGAACGCATTTTGTGTGGGCACGCTGATACCAGTGGAGCTGATACCGAACGGGTGAAGCGCGTCGGTCCAGACATCAGGTGTAAACGGCGCCGGGGCCAAACCGCCGTCCCAGAATTGCCGCACATATTTAAAGTCAGCGTATACGGTCAGGTATTTGTCGCAGAGATCGCGATCAAATGAACCATACAAATACTCTCGATCGGTAGCCGGAACCGACGGCGTAAGGTCGGAGAAGTTGAAAAGAAGCGTCGCTCTCGACAGTTATACCGTTGGCGGACAACCCGAGCCGCAGTGTACTGTGAGTTATCGAACTGGTTTCGCTGAAGAGTGCGGCGTCGGCGTTTTCAGGTGGAGTTTGAAAGGCTCTTTGGCCAATCCAAGGAAATACCTGCTCGTCACACGTCCCGCGATGTTACCGCTGCGGATGTCAAACCACCAAACGCATTCTTATTTGCATCGTGCGAAATATCGACGTCGCGCGAATAAATTGCGGCGGCGTTGTAGATGCCTGCATAAACAACAATGTTTGTCTTGTCATCACCGGCGCCTGCGAGCAAGTAGGCCGTTTCTGTACCGTGGTCACCCGCGAAGCCAAGATTGGTGTTGCCATAGCTCGCGTAAATCTCCAACCCACGGAAACTGGTGAATCAGAAAGACGTTCACGACACCCGCGACCGCTTCGGTTCCGTAAATTGGCGAAGCGCCGTCTTTCAGGATGTCAATGTGATCGATCAACCCTAACGGAAAAACGTTAAAATCAACGAAGGAACCGGCAAAGGCAAAGTTAGCCAGACGACGTCCATCCTGAAGGATGAGGGTCTCCTTCGGATCGATACCGCGCAGGTTGATTTGGGTTACACCAGCGCCGCCGTTGGTCACGTTTTCGCCAATGTTTGACCCCGTCACGGCTGGAATTCGCTGAATCAAATCCGTCGGAGTGCGGACGCCCAATCGGGTGATGTCATCGCGGCGATAGGTGTCAACCGGGTTCGGTCCGACTTCTTCTGCGGTCGGAATATTGGAACCGGTCACGACGACGCGTTCGGCTGTCGCTTCGGTCGCCGCTGGCGCCGCCGCGTTCGGAGCGATATTCGATCCGGTGGTCGGCGCTGGCGCGGTTGCGTCTTGAGCACGCGCGCTGATCGCGATGATTAATGGAAATGCGGCTGCTACAAGAGCGACGCGAATTCCCAACGTTTTTTGCACGTTTCTAGTCATTGGTTTCTCCATGGGTTTGGTTAGGTTTGCGCTAGGGATTATTGAAAAGTCTTCCGCCTGACAAGGTTTTTTTTCAGTTTTTTGAAATTTTTTTGAACGGGCGAAACCAGCCCATTGTCTGGACTCGCTCCCGTTTTCCGGCGGTTCTATCGGATTTCCCCCTGCCTGCCTAGTAAAAAATTAAAGAATTTTTGACCCCTTGGAATGCCGGTCCTTCGGAACAAGTCACCCCTCGGCGCCCCCAAAGGCCTTTTCCGCACTGGCTCAATGCGAAACTTGGGTTACGTGCAAAGGCTCACCGCGCCGAAATGTTTCCGCGCAGGACCGCAGGCTCTCCACCATTGCGCGATCCCCTCTCTTTCTGCTAACGTCTCGCCTCGTTCCGCGGTGGCAACCGCCTGCGCGAATTGGCCACTCTCGGCCTGCGCCGCCGCCAGGGTTCGCAGTGCGACCGGGTTCTCGCCGCCGCTTTTGATGGCGCGTTGCGCCAGTTCGAGCGCTTCCGCTCCATCGCGCAAGTCTGCGTCGACCGCAGTCGACCGCACCCACGCGATATCGTTTTCCGCGTCGGCGTTGTCCGAGTCGAATGACAATGTTTGCCGCCAGGCCGCAATCGCTTCCCTGATCGCCGCCTTTGCTTGCAAACAGGACACCAAGATCATTACTGGCCGCGACGTAATCCGGTTGAATTTCGAGCGCCTTCCGAAGATGGAAAATCGCAGGGTCGATCTTTTGTTGCGCCGCCAATGCTCGCGCCAATCCAAAGTGCGCCGCGACATTGCCGTCACGCAAATGCAACGCCCGTTCATAATGAGCGATCGCTTCATCGATTTGACCACGAACAAATAGGATTCCGCCCAAACCGGTTTGCGCCACGTCGCTCTCCGGCGTTACCGCCAGGGTATGCCGCCACAATGTTTCCGTGTCGCGCCAGTAAGTTGTTTGCTTGGCCGACAAGAATGATAGCGCCCCAACGACGAGGACGCCGACGCTGCTCAAAATTATTTTCTGCGCCGGCAGCGACTTCGTCAGATCGCAAGCCAGCCAGACGAGAGCGATATCAAGCCCGATTTGCGGGAGATAAGTGTAGCGGTCCGCGTGCCCCTGTAGACCGACCTGCACAATTCCGATTACCGGAACCAGCATCGCCAAGTACCAAACCCAGCCGACAATCAAATAAGGATTTTGCCGGCGGCGAACGAACGCGATCCCTGTCACCGCGATCAAAAAGAGAATCCCAATCGCGAGTCGCCAAAGTTCCAACCGATTTTCGGGATGAACATAAAACGGAATTAAATTCGCCGGCCACAACATTTGCCGGACATATTCGAAATAACTGAAGATCGCGTTAGTGATTCGCCACTTCAGTGGCAGGAACTGCGTCGACCCGAGCGCGAAATTTTGCGCCCACAATGTTGCGAACACTGAACCCACCGAAAGCGCGAATAAGGGAATCTTTTCGATCAACAGTTTCGCAACGGTCGATTTCTCGAATCGATGAAGCGGCCAATAATCGATCAAAAGCAGGACGATCGGCGTCGTCACCAACATCGGCTTCGACATCAGTCCGCACGCGAGCAGGATGGCCATCGTCAGGTAACGGTTGATAGTTCGCTGTCGGGTCCACCAGACATAGGCCAGCAGCGTGGCCATGAAAAAGAATCCGCTCAGCACATCCTTCCGTTCCGCAATCCACGCCACCGATTCGACCCGCAATGGATGAATGGCGAAGACAGCGGCGACGAAGCCGCTCGCCCAAACGTTGTCCGTCATCTGCGTGAGCAAAATGAAAAGCAAAATCGCCGCGAGGCTGTGCCAGAACACATTGACCAAATGTTGCGGTCCCGGATTCACGCCGAACAGCTGACAATCCAGCATGTGCGAGATCGTGGTCAGTGGATGCCAGTTCTGGGAATGAATGTGGGTGAATGCCCATTCAAGTCCGCTCCAACTAATGCCCGCGCGCACGTGCGGGTTGTCGTAGACATACAGCGGATCGTCGTAGTTGATGAACTGATGATCAAATGTCTGCCCGAACACCGCCCACGTGATCGCGGCCAGGAAGACAGCAATGCCGAATCGGGTCCACCAGGATTCTTTCGTGCTCACGATTTCAGAATCTACAGTCTCAGTGCTTTCGCGAATCGGGCTTGGATTCATCCGGCTGACCGTTCTGCAACAGGGCCTGCTGCAAAAACTCTTGCGCGTCCGGATACGTCGGGTCGAGCGCGAGCGCTTCTTTATATTGAACGATCGCTTTGGACAGCTGACCCAGTCGATGAAGACCGACCGCAAGATTATAATGGGCCCGCGCGTTCGAGGGTTCGTGGCTGACCACGATTCGAAAATGCTCCACCGCTTCCCCGATGCGGTCGGCCTTTAGCAGGAGATTGCCGAGATTTGTCTCCGCATCCGGATCTTCGGGCTTCACTTTCAAAGTCAGTTCGAAATGGCTGATCGCCACATCAATGTCGCCCTTCTCCATCAAAGCGTAGCCCATTTGGAAATTCGCGTCGGGGTCATTTGGATGCCGGGCCAGCACAACATCGAACTGAGCGATCGCATCATCCAACCGGTGAACTTTGAGCAGGTATTCACCGAGCGCAAAGTGGGCAAAATTGTTTTGACTGGTCACGGCAATTGTCCGATTCCACAAACGCTCGGTGTCGCGCCAATAATCGGTTTGAATCCAGGCGCGCCATCCCAGCGCGGCGACAATAACCGGCGCAACTGTTGCAAAAATTTCGCGGCGATAGCGAAACGGCTGGAGAACATCGACAAGCGGCCCAAACCACCGCGATGTAGAGCCCGATCTGCGACAAGTAAGTGTAACGATCGGCGTGCGCCTGGCTGCCGACCTGAATCAACCCGATCACCGGGATCAGCATGATGAGATACCAAAGCCAGCCGGTGATGAGATACGGTCTTTCTTTTCGCGTTAGGATAGCGACGGCAGTCACCAGAACCAACAAGCCGCTCGCGCCTGCAGTCTCCCAAATCGGCAATCGGCCGGGATACGGATAAAATGCCGCGAGATTGATCGGCCAAAACATTTGCCATATGTAAATAAGATAAACCGAGGCAGCGTTGGCGATTCGCGATGTGAACGGCAGATACTCCGTGTCCAGGATTCCGTTACGCTGCGCGATTAATGTCGCGATTGCCGAACCCACTGACAAAACAAGAAGCGGAATTTTCTCAAAGATTAAATTTGCTGTCCTTTGTTCGGCGCCCTGTGCTCTCTGAAATCTGTTGAGCGGCCAATAATCCAGCACCAGGAGAATCGCCGGAAGCGTGACCAGCATCGGTTTCGACAACAAGCCACACGCAAAGAAGATGGACATTAAAACATAGCGCACGGTATTCGGTTTCCGCGTGTAGCGGACGTAGGCCAGCAGCGTGACCATGAAAAATAAACCGCTCAGCACATCCTTGCGTTCCGAAATCCATGCTACGGATTCGACGTGCAGCGGATGAATCGCGAAGACGGCGGCGACGAAGGCGCTGCGCCAAAAAGCCGCGGTGATTTGTTCGAGCAGCAGAAAAAGAAGGACGGCGCTCGAACTGTGCAACAGAACATTGACGCAATGATGCGCACCCGGTTTCAACCCGAAAAGCTGGCAATCCAGCATATGGGAAAGCGTCGTCAGCGGATGCCAGTTTTGGAAGTGAACGTGCGTGAATGCCCAGGCGATATTTTGCCCGCTCAGGCCGGCCTGGACTTGACGGTTCTCACTGACGTAGCCCGGATCGTCATAATTCACGAACCCGTATCGCAGCGTTTGGCCGAAAACGGTCCAGATGACCGCAATTAATGCGGCGCAGACAGCGATTCTCCAAAGTATTCTCGTCTCCACAATTGCGTGGGAATTAAGACCCACCGGACTTAGGCGCAAACACCTTGTCAATCTGTCGCGGTCTGGAGTTGGCTGTCTGATTAACTGACGCTAAAATCGCGGGCATGTTCACCGGCCTGATCCAGGAAGTTGCCAAAGTGCTTTCGATTCGCATGATCGACAGCGGTACCCAACTGCAAGTCGCTGCGCCGCGGCTCGCCGCCGAGGTCACAGTTGGCGACAGCGTGGCTGTGAATGGTTGTTGTCTGACGGTCAGCGCGCGCCGCGAGGAACAACTCACATTCGATTTGCTCGAGGAAACACTGGACCGCACGAACCTGAAACAGCTCCGGCGCGACAGCCCGGTAAATCTTGAACGCGCCCTCGTCGCGGGCGCACCACTGGGCGGCCATTTCGTTCAGGGTCACATCGATTGCAGCTCGAAGGTAATTTCTTTCGAACGAAGCGGGGCAGACCATCGTCTCGAGATCGACTTGCCCGCCGATTTCGCGCACTACGCGGCTTACAAAGGTTCGGTCGCCATTAACGGCATCAGTCTGACCATCGCGGAGCTCATGCCGAAAAGTTTTGCGGTCTGGATCATTCCCCACACCAAACGACACACCAATATCGACATCATCGAGCCCGGCGAGCAGGTAAACATTGAGTTCGACATTCTGGCCAAGTACGTCGAACGGATGCTGGCCCGCTATGCGCCTAAGGAATAGCTAGAGCGGGTTTTCCGACCATGATTTAACGCGCTCGAAGAGCGCCATTCCACCCCTCACTACTCTATATATAGTACGCGTTATTTCGTGCGCCCAGACGAGAAAATATCATAATAACGGAGGACGCACGCCACCCAGCGTGAAATGGTCAGAGGAGAGCGATCGATCACGGCCTGCCGCTGCGTGTTTAATTCCCGTCGTTGCGCGACCATGCTACAAAAGAGCAGTTAATCGCTCTCCTCTGATTCCGGAGCTAACAAGTATATGACAACGCGGAGACGGGTGAAAACAGCACAGCCTCAACTTGTGGCCGTGATCGCTTCCTCTGCCGATCTCGATGCGGCGGTTGCAATGAAACAGCCGCCCGACGTTTTCGAGCTTCGGCTCGATTGTCTTATTCCGATTACAAATCGCGTTGAGAAAAAAATCCCTCGCCTGCGCGCGCCACTTCTGATCACCGCACGGCATCCGCGCGAAGGCGGCGCGAACAACTTATCGTTCGAGGTGCGACATGATTTGCTGCTGCGATTTCTGCCGCGCGCCAAGTTCATCGACATTGAGTTGCGTTCGGCGGGCAGATTCAAATCGCTGCTGGCCCATGCCCAAAACCAAGGGATCCGTAGGATTTTGTCGTATCATAATTTCCAAGCGACACCCTCGTCGCGCAGCCTATGTGCCAAAGCGAAACGGGCGAAAGCGACTGGCGCCGATGTCTTCAAAGTCGCGACCCGGACCGACACCCATGCAGCTCTGGCACGCCTTGTCGATTTCATCACCAGGGCGAACCCGGACATTCCAGTAAGTGCAATGGGCATCGGGAGATTCGGCGCGATTTCGCGCCTGCTGCTCGCGCGATGCGGCTCCGCGTTGAACTACGCCGCGCTTGCGCAGCCAAGCGTCGAAGGACAAATGTCGATCGACGTGTTGCGTTCCGCATTGCCGCATTGAATTGTTAATTCGAGGGATGGAAGACGGGGCCATAACTCTACCCGACGAAATACCGGTAATGCCGCTGCCGGGCGCGGTCCTTTTTCCGCATGCGTTGCTGCCGCTTTACATTTTCGAACCGCGCTACCGCGAAATGCTTGAACACGCGCTCCAACGCGACCGCATGTTCAGCGTCACGTTGATCAAACCCAGTTGCCCAGAATGGCACGCCCCAGAAGATTTTTTCCATTTTGCAACCGTCGGACTGATCCGCGCTTGCGTTGGTCGCGGCGACGGTACTTCGAATCTCGTGGTCCAGGGTTTGTATCGCGTGCGTTTTACCAGCTTTGAACAGGAAGCACCATTCCCGGTCGCGAAGATCGATATTGTCGAATCCGACAACAACGCGACCGTCGAAACCGAAGCACTCGGCGAAAAAGTCGTTGAGCTTTATCGAAAATTAAAAAGCGACGGCCGCCAGCTGTCACCAAAGATCGATCGCTACCTCACGCAGCTCGGCGATCTCGAAATGCTCGCCGATTTAGTTGCCTCAACGTTCGTTGACGATCCGCTCCGCCGTCAGAGGATGCTCGAAGAATCGTCGGTGAATCAACGTCTGCGTCTGCTGATTACGTTTTTGCAGGACGAAATCGGCAGAGCCGCCACCTGATCACTTTCGGTTTGTTCTGACGCGCCGGCGTGCATACTCTCGCGAGCGGGCCCGATGTCTTTCGAGCAGCTATCCTATCTTGCGCAAATTGTAGCGTCGGTGGGCGTCATTGCGTCTTTGATCTTTGTCGGTTTACAGATCAAACACAACACGAACGCGCTCCAGCGCAACGAGCACAATTCCACCATGGCGCAGTGGACGGTGATCCGTCAGGCAATCGCAACAAACCGCGACATTGCCGAGCTGATGACCGCCGGTCTTCAGGGAGAGCGCGCTCTGGATGCGGCCGATCAGCTTAGGCTGGAGCAGATGCTGCAGGAACATGCATGGGCGGCTTTTCATATTTGGGACAGAACGCAACGCGGCGTCTTTCCAAAGGGGACTTTCGAATTAACGGCCGGACCGCTCCTGTGCAGTCTGTTGCGAACCCCGCGGGGCGAGGCGTGGTGGCGCAGCGCCAAAGGTAGTGGCTTCATTCCAGCGTTCGTTTTAGACGTCGACGCCGTGCTCGTTAAGACTAGCCGCGGCTAACCACAGCTCACTAATTCTCGTTAGACGTTGCTTATTCGTGCGAATGGTTGCGCGTTAATCGCGACCGGAACTTTCGTGGCGCCTACTTCGAGAGCTTAGCGGCTTCCTTCGCTATCTTTTCCGCGGCGCCATTCATAAACATCGTCGGGTTCTGCGCGGCCGCCACTCCACCGCCGAGTGCCCAGCTGTTCTTGTCTGCCTTGATCTTGCCGACGGTCGCCCCCTTGCTGTCACGAAAATAAACGTCAGCTTCAAAAAATGCGCTGCCTGCACCCATACCGATGAAAAGCCGCAGCATGGAATTACCCTCATGATATTTCGTGATTGTGCCCGAGATGACGAGGGTGTTGACGTCGGCCGTGGCGTTGCGACTGACCGCTGAGAAACGACCGGTCGTTTTGATCTCGCTGGCGATGCGATCGGCAAAATATTTTGGGGCGTTCTCGGAGTTCTGTTCCGGTTCGCTCAGCGCCAGTTTGAAATCCTGCACCGTCACTCTGCTGAACTTACGCGAGGCCGTGATTGCCGCCCCCTGTGGACTCTTAAGCTCGGAAGTCGTGCCGCACGCCGAGAAAGCAAGAATTGCGGCGAAAGCGAGGAGCACGCTCGCGCAATGGCGCGGTGCGTTAGCCCGTTCATGAGATGTTATCGATTGCGTGCTTTTCATAATAATAATTTCGGAATTCCCAACTATTTTGGCCGTGTTCGCAAGACTTATTCGTTAGGCCCGAGATTTAGCAGTCTCGCTGCCAAGCGCGTCCAACTCTTCCCTAGCTAGGCAAGATCGCCTAACGAAACGCCAGCTTGTCGCCGGTGATTCTCACGTATTCTTCCATTAAATAGCGATCGGTCATTCCCGCGACGTAATCACAGACAGTGCGATGCAATCCTTCCTGCTCGAGCCGGCGCGTTGCCAGATCGCCGAGCTGCTTTGGATTGGCAATGTAACTTTCGAAAACTTTTTTTAACATCTCGCACGCGCGGCGATTCACTTCCGCCACCCGCGGATGGTAATAAACATTCGCGTAAAGAAATTTCCGGAGCGCGCCGTTCGCTTTGCGCAGATCGTCGCTGTAATGAATCAGTTCTGCTGATTGCTTGCGCACGTCGTCGGAGTTTTTAGGATTCGCTTTTAAGATCGATGCCGAGCTGGTGGTCACCACGTCCTGGACCTGCACGTCGATGATGTTTCGAATGATTAGTTTGTGCAGCTCCGGCTCGCGCGCGTCGGGATAACGCGATAGCACGTCGTGATGGCTGCGCTTCCAAACATCGTTCTGGCTTAACTGCGCTGCGGTCAAAATCTCAAAATCGACCGCATCGTCGAGATCGTGACTGTAATATGTGATCTCGTCCGCCAGATCCGCAATCTGCGCTTCGAGCGTTGGAAATCCGATTCCGTCTTCGTGCTTCCGCAATCCTTCGCGGACTTCGAAGGTCAGATTGAGTCCCGGAAAATCCGGATACGCGTTCTCGAGCAGCTCGACCACGCGTAGACTTTGCTTGTTGTGCTCGAACCCGCCGTGATTGCGCATGCATTCGGCCAGAACTTCTTCGCCTGAATGTCCGAATGGCGTGTGGCCGAGATCGTGCGCCAGCGCGATCGCTTCCGCGAGATCCTCGTTGAGCGCCAGCGCACGCGCGATGGTGCGGCTGATCGACGCAACCTCGATCGAATGCGTCAGCCGCGTCCGCAAATGGTCACCGGTGCCATTGAGAAAAACCTGGGTCTTGTATTCGAGCCGGCGGAACGCGCGTGAATGAATGATTCGCGCGCGATCGCGCTGAAACTCGGTGCGATAAGCGTGGCTCTGCTCCGGAAACTTTCGGCCACGCGAATCGCCGGACTGTTGGGCGAACGGCGCAAGCGTCGCGCGCTCGGTTGCCTCCATCTCTTCGCGCGTCTTCCAGCCACCCTTCACTTGTTCGGCGATTTCGTTTCCAACTTCTCCTGCAACGCTCTCTGCGCGCGGCGCGCTTCCCATCGCACCATCAGCAAATCGAAAATCGCCAGTAGCATCGCGGTAAACGTCAGCCAGACGCAGGCGATCCAGAATAAGATCACAAACCACGGATGCTCTCGCGGGTTCATACGTCGATTGGAAAACCGTGAATCCGGCCAACAGCATCAACACGGCGAGCGCGAGCAAAACCACCATCGTCTTCCGGCGGGTCCGTTGATCGCGGATCACGCCACGCGTCGCGTGGACGATGAACGATGCCGTCTCCAAGCGTTTTTCCTCAGGCAAATCTTCCATCAGCAGCGTTGGCACACTTCCTTTAAATTCCGAACAAAACAAGTGGGCCAAATTTACGGCGAAGCACTGAACGGTAGTGAATGCGCCTTGAGGACGCGGGCCTCTAGAAAGCCGGCAAAGTCAAAGCCCCGGGCCTCACCGCTGGTGCTCGCGACGAAACCGCGCACTCGACGTCAAGTTCGACGCGAATCGGCTTCTCAGCGGCCCGTCGAACTGCTTTGATACCGGCAGTGAAAAAACCGAAATCGAAACCGCCTACCGCGCGGAACAAGCCGGTGCCGAAGAAAGTCGAACGCAAAGTTTCCCAGCCAAAGGCGGCATTGCGCAGCGAAGCGTTCGCGCGCGCGCTGGCCGACGCCCGGACGCACTTGGACGATCCCGAACGTTTGCGTGAGCTCTTCGAGGAAGCGGCGCGGAAAGCCGCCGCCGTTCCAAAGGAGCCTTTCGATGATTCGTGGCCATACGTTCAAGCGATGCTACGTTTGATTCGCGCCTATTTTCGCGGCGAATATCGCAACGTTCCGCAGGAAGGACTGTTGTGGATCGTCACCGCCATGAATTATTTCGTCGATCCGTTCGATCTCATTCCCGACGAAGTCCCGTTCCTCGGTTTCGTCGATGACGCTACAGTCATGTCATTCGCGGTGGCACGCACCCGCGGGACGCTCGACGACTTCATGACTTGGGAAATAAGCGCGTTTTGACTCTACCGATTGCGGTGGGAATAATTTGGGACAGTCGTGAAAGCGGAAACGAAAGGCGTTGCCAACGGATCCAAGGCGTAACCGTTTTTTCGCTGCAGTGCTGAATCGGGCGAAATGGTTCGCGAAAAATCCAAAGGCTTTGCGCGAGTTGTTTCAAAAAGCAGCGCTCAAAACCAAGTCGATTCCGAAGGCGCCATTTGCGGACATGTGGGGCCAACTCCAAGCGATGTTGCGCTTGATCCGCGCCTATTATCGCGGGCGAGTACCGGAACGTTAAAATCGCAAACCTTGTCTTGATCATCGGCGCGATAATTTACGTGCTCGATCCGTGGGATTTGATTCCAGATTGGATTCCCGGACTCGGTTTTGTCGACGACGCGACAGTTCTGGCCTTTGCCATTCAGAAAACCCGCGAGACGCTCGACGATTTCACGACCTGGGAAACGAGTGCGCCGCAAGGCGCCGATGTTGGATAGCGCACGCTTCGCACGCGGCGTTTCAACCTGCAACACTCGGGAGACGTGCGCTAGCTAAACCAATAGCAGAGCGGGATTCTCCAGAAGGTGGCGGAGTTCTTTCAAATACTCCGCCCCGAGCGCGCCATCGATCACCCGGTGATCGCAGCTCATGGTGATGGACATTCGCTGGCCGACGACGATTTGATCGCAATCGTCGACCACTGGCACTTTGTTTACCTTGCCGACGGCGAGAATGAAACCTTGCGGCGGATTGATGATGGCGCTGAACGAGTCGATCCCCATTCCGCCAAGATTTGAAACCGTAAATGAGCCGCCGTGAAATTCCTCCGGTTTCATTCGCTTGTTGCGCGCGCGATTGGCCAGATCTTTTACCGCTTCGCTGATTTCGCGAAGCGATTTGTTTTGCGCGCCGCGAACCACCGGGGTCAGCAAACCATCGTCAATCGCGACCGCGATTCCAAGATCGACGTCGGCGTATTGAACAATCGCGTCGCCATCGAATGACGCGTTCGCGCGCGGAACTTTTACCGCCGCCATGACGGCTGCTTTCAAAACGAAATCGTTCACCGTGATTTTGGCGGCGTCGCTTTGTTCGCCGGCCGATTTCAACTCTTCGCGTGCCGCCATCAACGGCGCGGCGTTGATCTCGATCGTGAGATAAAAATGTGGAACCGGTCCGAGGCTTTGCACAAGGCGTTCGGCGATGCCTTTGCGCATTCCGGAAAGTTGAATTCGCGAGCTTCCCTTTCTGTGGCGCCGGCCGTTCCTGCCTGCTCTTTCTTTGCAGGCGAGACGCCTGCCTCCACAGATTTAGTTTTCGACGCCGCGCGAACGTCTGATTCGGTAACGCGACCTTCCGGACCTGTTCCTCGAATGCTCGAAAGATCGACACCAAGTTCAGCTGCAACGCGCCGCGCGACCGGCGAGGCTTTTACGCGTGCTTCATCAGGTGTGGCGGTCGTCGCCGCCGGCCGGCTCCTCTGCAGCTTCTACAGTGGCTTTCTTTTCCTGGGGCGGCGCGGTTTCTTTTCCTTTCGCTTTCGCCGGCGCGGGTTTTTCAGTTTCAGTCTGCGGTTTCTCTTCCTTTTTCTGTTCCCTTTCGGTTTCGTCTTCTTTCTTGGGCGCTTGCTCGCCTTCCTCGCCAATGAACGCGATCTTGTCGCCAACGTTTACTTTCTCCGCCTTCTTTGACGTAAATCTCAGTCAGCGTGCCGTCCTCGGGCGATTCCCATTCCATCGTCGCCTTGTCCGTTTCGATCTCGGCGATGACTTCACCGGCCGAAACTTTGTCGCCCTTCTTCTTTTTCCACGACGACGAGAGTGCCCTCGTCATCGTGTCGCTCAGCTTGGGCATTTGAATCTCAGGCATATCAAGAAGTGACGAGTGACACGTGACCAGTGATCAGAGAAAAACTCATGCGTAACACACTTTCTTCACCGCGGCGATCAGCTTGTCGGCGTTCGGCAAAACGAATTTTTCGAGGTTCTCGTTGTAAGGCATCGGCACGTCCTCTTGAGAAACGCGCATGATCGGCGCGTCGAGCTCATCAAAAATGTTTTTCTGGATCCGATAACAAACTTCCGCGCCCGACGCCGCAGAACGGACGATCCTGTTCGACAATCACTACGCGATGCGTTTTCGCGACTGATTTGTAAATCGCCTGCTCGTCCAGCGGTTTGATCGAGCGAAGATCGACAATCTCCGCGGAAATGTCTTCCTCTTCGAGCTGCGCGGCCACGTTGAGCGCGAGCGGAACGGTTTGCGCGTAACAAATGATCGAGACATCGCTGCCTTCTCGTTTCACTTCAGCTTGCGCCGAGCGGAATCAAGAATTCCTCGTCGGGCGGTTCGACCATTCCCTTCGAGCTGTAGAGAAGCTCCGCTTCGAGAACGAGCACGGGATTATCGTCGCGCACCGCGGTTTTCAACAATCCTTTGGCGTCGCGCGGCGTGGCCGGCGTGCAAACTTTCAGGCCGGGCACGCTCGCGTAAAAATTTTCGGTCGCGTGCGAATGCGTCGCGGCGAGCTGATGAGCCGGACCGTTCGGTCCGCGAAAGGTGATCGGAATATTGAATTGGCCGCCCGACATCATGAACATGTTGGGCGCGTTGTTGACGACCTGATCGAACGCGACCAGCGAAAAACTCCAGGTCATGAATTCGATGATCGGCCGCAAGCCGGCCATGGCGGCGCCTACGCCGAGCCCGGCAAATCCGTTTTCGCTGATTGGCGTGTCGATGATTCGCTTCGGACCAAAGCGTTCGAGCAAACCCTGGCTGACTTTGTAAGCGCCGTGATACTCGGCGACTTCCTCGCCCATGAGGAAAACGTTCGGGTCACGCTCAAGCTCTTCGGCGAGCGCTTCGTTCAGCGCCTGGCGATAAGTAATTTCCCTCACGGTTTTTCCCCCTCGAAGATAGGCGTACTTGTAAACGTCTTCGACCGGCAGCTCCGGACTTTGCTCGGCGAACTTCACCGAATCGAGGGCGGCCTGCTTCGCCTGTCTTGTCGAGCTCGTCGAATTGCTCGTTCGTCAGCTTGCCTTCACGGGTGAGCTGCGCTCGCAGACGAATGATTGGATCGTCGAGCCGATATTTCTCCAGCTCCTCCTTGGTTCGATAACTCGCCGGATCGGACATCGAATGGCCGCGATATCGATACGTCCGGACTTCGAGGAAGGCCGGATGCGGATCTTTGCGAATCGACGTCGCGACTTCCGCGATCTTGTCGCGCACTTCTCGAAAGTTCATTCCATCAACGATGTCAGCCGGAATGTCGTAGCCTTCGGCGCGATCAACGATTTGTTTCAACGATGTCGATCTTTTCACCGACGTGCCCATGGCAAAGAGATTGTTTTCGCAAATCAAGATGACCGGGCAGCTTATAAAGCGCGATCAGATTGAGCGCTTCGTGAAACGCTCCCTGGTTGATCGCGCCATCGCCAAAGAAGCAAAGTGTGACCCGATCTTCGCTGCGATATTTCGATGCAAAGGCCAGGCCGGCCGCCAGTGGCACGTGTGCGCCAACGATCGCATGCCCGCCGTACATATGGTCCGCTGCTTGTCGAAAAAATGCATCGAGCCACCGAGCCCTTGCGAGCAACCGGTCGCTTTTCCAAAAAGTTCGGCCATGCAGGCGTTGGCGCTCGTTCCGCGCGCCGAGCGCGTGGCCATGGTCGCGATAAGCGGTGATGATGTAATCGTCATCGCGCACAGCAGCGACGGCGCCGACCACGACAGCTTCCTGTCCGATGTAGAGATGGCAGAAGCCGCCGATTTTCTGCGATTGATACTGCTGGCTCGCGCGTTCTTCGAAACGACGAATCAACAGCATCAGCGCGAGCATCTCGACCTCGTCGCGTTGCTCGGACGGCTGCATCGAATCTTATGCGACTCGAGGCAGAGCAGCTCCAGCGCGAGCCCGGCTGGTATTTCGCCCAAAGTTCATGCACGCCGACAAAAAGCAGCGTGAAAAAGAAATCGCTCAGGATGGTGTTACGAAAAAACATCCACGTAGGCGTGGAGCTGTATGCCGCAAGTCCAACGGTTTGCGCCTGAATTAATCCGGCAAAGTCTTTCGTGTAACCCGGATCACTCATCCATGAGAAGGTATTCACGACCAGGTAGAAAATTACCGATCCAAGGATTGAAGCAGGGAGCAGAGTCTTAAGCGATGCGCGATCTTGAATGGCGAATCCGATCAGCGCGATGAGTAAAAGAGCTATGTAGTGCCCGACCATCTGGGCCTGAAGCAACGGCGCACCGTAAACATAATTCAAGACCAGGTCGGAAACGAAGAGCGCGCCGAGCGGAACCGTGAATTTGAATTTCCGCGGAAAGTAAGCCGCGCCACAAAGCGCGATTGCGGCCATTGGCGCGAAGTTGGACAGCCATAACGCGGTCCCCGAATGAATGAGAAGACCCGCCGCAATTCGATAAGCGACGGCTGACAAAATGAGAATAAGCGCCGGAATCATCGACCGAAATCTAGCTGACCCGCGAGAGATGGAAAGTCGATTTGCCGGAATCTGCGCCGGCGCGCCAGAAGATACTAAAACGGATTCTTAGACCTTCAACCTATCGCCAACCTGCTCCTGCCAATGATGAATCCGTGCCGACAGTTCATCGACCGCATCCCGGTGCGAGTTGTCGTAATACAAGTTGCGCTTCTCGTCAGGATCTTCGTTAAGATTGTAAAGTTCGTTCTTATCTCTATCGCGGAGACAGAGTTTCCAGCCATCGGGCGAAACAACGGCACGGGTTGATTCGCGAAGACAAGTCTGCGACCTCGTCTTTGCTGGCGAGTTTGCTGTGTTCCATGGCGATGTCCGGTTTTGTCGGAGCCCACTGAAGAAAAATAAAATCCGCCCGAGTCGTTTCACCGCGAATCAAACCCGCCCTGCTTTTTCCCGAGCACTGGGAATGGACAGGTTTACCCAAGAGATCGAGAATCGTCGGCACAAAATCGATATGACTTATCGGCTGCGAGCAACGCCGCGGCGTTTCACCGGGCAGACGGACGAGATAAGGAACAGTCGCGGATTGCTCGAACATCAACTGTTTACCAAGAAGCCCGTGCGCGCTCATCATGTCGCCGTGATCGCTGGTTAGGACCGTGATAGTGCGGTCGCGCAGTCCGAGATCATCGACCTTGGCAAGGATCGCTCCGATGCTTCGGTCGATCTCACTGATTAGGCCAAGATATTTCTGTTTAATGCGACGATATTCTGCGGCCGTAGGGTGCTGACTCCGGTAGAATTCCTGGCGCACGCGGTAGCGCAATGGCATATCGTCGCCAAAGATATTGTCGGCGCTCGGATCGAGCGAAATAGTGTCCAGCGGATGCTCGTCATTGAACGGTCCATTGTAAGGCGGGTGCGGTTCGAAGAAGGCCACGAACAAAACGAAAGGTTCGCGCCGATGCCGCTCCAGAAATTCGCATGCTCTTGTTTCAAGGAACTTCGACTTCGATAAGTTCGAAAGGCAGCGTGGTCGGAAATTCAAGGCTAAAACACTTCCCATTGTGGAGATCGGGTTTGTAACCCTTCGATAGAAGAAATTTCGTGTAATCGCTCTGTCCGCTCTTCTTGCGACCGTGCTCCGCGCTCTTGAAAGCATCTTCGATCGAGACCCATTCCTGAAAACCGTGCTGGGGCAGAAACTCGTCACCAAGATGCCATTTTCCGAAATATCCTGTGCGATAAGCGGAATCACCGAGCATCTCCGGTAGACATCGAAAGTTGGCTGGCAGAACATCTTTGTTGTCTGTGCAACCGGTTTGATGAGGCCAGGTACCGGAGAGCAAGGAGGAACGAGATGGTGAACAAATGGGATGGGTCACGTAGGCCCGTTCAAATACTATCGATTCTGATGCCAATTGGTGAAGACTCGGCGCGTGCACGCCTGGGGAGCCGTCGAGGATCAGGTCCCCGCGAAGTTCGTCTGGAAGAAACACAATAAGATTCGATGTCGCCGACGAACTCGAGAGTTGCGCTGCCGAATGACCTTTAATCGCCAGTGCCGCTGAGCCCAAAGCAACCGTGCGCAGAAAGGAACGTCGCGATACTTGCCACTCCTACGAGTACCGAATGGTCCGCGGCCTGCTCAAGACAGGCGCGACCGGAAATTTGCGTGAGGGAAAAGGCAACAGATCACGTCTCGCGGTGAACCAGAGGCCGGGATTGGCAGCCGCTCTGCCGAGAGTGTTACTTCTTATTGGCAAGCAGAGCGTTCAACCGCGCTTTACGACGATTGGCCGCGTTGCGATGAATGACTCCATGCTTTGCCGCTTTATCGAGCGCAGATATCAGACCGCGAATCTGCTGAGCATCTGGTTTAGCCGTTCCGCGGACTCCTTTTTGAAGGGAACGCAGCCGCGTCCGCACGCCACGGTTTTGAGTGGCCCGGGCGAGAGATTTTCGAGAACGCTTCGCAGCAGATTGTGTGTTAGCCATTTTATTTAATCGGGCGTCGACGTTCGCGCAGACCGTCGAAATGTCAAGATGTCGATCTTTCGACCGCGTCCTACGACGAGACGCGCGAACCTGAAGCGACTTTGATTTGCGAACTATCTTTGTCTTTTCTTAAACCTGACCCTGACGCTGGCGAATCAAAGCCGTAAACTTCCGGATCGGCCATGTTCGATGCTTTCGGCAGGCGATCCTGAACAATCTCCACCGGCGTCCCAAGCGGGAGTTGACTGTAAAGAGCAACTACATCAATCGACCTCATCCGGATGCACCCGAAACTGGCTGGCTTGCCGAGCAACTTCTCTTCGTTCGTCCCGTGGATGTAAATACAACGATGAAATGCGTGCGAGTTCGCAGCTTCCAAGCCTCGCAGCCAGATAATGCGTGTCATCACCGGATCGCGCCCGGGCGTATTGGGTTGAAGAACCTCACCGGTCCAGCGTCGATTGTGAAAGACAGCGCCGACTGGCGCCCGGTCGCCGATTTTTTGCGCGACTTGCAACAAACCGAGCGGGGTTGCCAGGCTGCCCCAAGCATCGCCCAATCCATATTTCGAAGTCGAGACGGGATAAGTCGCGGCGATCGCTCCGTTTTCAAGCAGGATCAGCTTCTGATCCCGCACGCTAATGATGACGCGAGTGGACAGCGTTGGCGCCGGTATACTCGCGGCGTTGACGGACGCGATGGACAAAAGAAGGGCTAGGACAAAGGCGGAGGAACGAAACATCCGAGCTCTAATACGCAGAAAACGCACGTTGTCACGCAGGAATTGGAGACGGCGAACGGGAGGCTCCAAAACTGAATTTCGGCGACCAAGGCAAGAGCGACGATAGCGCCACATAAAAGAAACCGCCTTGGAACATGAGCAGGAACGGTACCGACAAAAATTGACGGTTGCTAACAGCGAACCACACGAAGTAGCTGAAATAAATGGCAAAGGCCAGTTCGGCGATCGGCAAAGTCGACTTTAACGCGCGGTACTTGCAGCTGCGCCAGGATTGCGATTTGCGTTCAATGCCGTACTTGGGCGTCCGCGTGAAATCGGATTGGTGATTAAAGATCGCCTCCAAAACGGCCCGCGCGTTGTTCAAAGAGAGACCGATGCCGAGCGCGAGCAAACAGGGAAGCAATAGCATCTGCTTCATCCATGTTCGCGGATGCAGTTCACGCTGCGCACAGACATAAAAGACTGCCACCGAGACTGACGCAGTTAAAAAGATCGGGATGTCGATCAAAAGCGTCCGCACCCAACCGCTTTGTGGCCCGCCGGTTGAAGGATGCAGAAGCACGCAAAGGCACGCGAGAAGCAAATAGGCGAAATTCGAGACCAAATGTCCGGTTGCTTCGGCTTTGATCGCAAACGGAAGTTCGCTCCGCCAGATACGCGGAAGGAGCTTCTTACAGGTCTGAATAGACCCTTTGGTCCAGCGGTGCTGCTGCGATTTGAAGCCATTCATGTCCACCGGCAGCTCCGCTGGCGTGACAACGTCGGGAAGAAAAATAAATTTCCAGCCCTCCAGCTGCGCGCGGTAGCTCAGATCGAGATCTTCGCAAAGCGTGTCGTGCTGCCAGCCGCCGGCTTCTTCGATGCACCTCTTCCGCCACAATCCCGCGGTTCCGTTGAAATTGAAAAAACGCCCACTTCGGCTGCGCGCGGTCTGCTCGAGCACAAGGTGCCCGTCTAGGAACATTGCCTGAACACGCGTGAGCAGCGAATAGCCGCGATTCAAGTGACCCCAACGCGTCTGGATCATGCCGACCTTCGGGTCAGTGAAAAAGTGGATCGTTCGCTGAAGCAAATCCCGCGGCGCGACGAAATCCGCGTCGAGGATACAAACGAATTCCCCATCGGCCGCTTCCAATCCACCCGCGAGCGCGCCGGCTTTAAAACCGGTCCGGTCTACCCGATGGATCAGTTGAACGTCGTAACCGCGACGCCGCAATTCATCGGCACAAGAGGCGGTAACCTCGCGCGTGTCGTCGGTGGAATCGTCCAGCACTTGGATTTGCAGCAGTTCCCGCGGATAATCGAGCTCGCTCACCGAACGGAGCAGGCGCTCCACGACATAAATCTCATTAAAAATGGGGAGCTGAACGGTGACCTTCGGCAGCTGGTCGAACTGGCCGGCAGGGACAGACGCTCGTTTGCGGTTTTTCAGGAAGAGATAGATGATGAAGTAGCGGTGCACTCCGTAAGCCGACAAACCAATAAGCACGGCCAGATAACACGCCGTCCAAATCAAATACCCGAGGCTTCCTTGCATAAGGTGAGCTGCCAGTATTAAGACAGCAGGCGCATGATGGCGTTTCCGAGGCAGCCGTCAAATCAAAAATGGCGCGGTTGCCTCGCAAAAACGACGCAAAATCGCCAGAAAATTCGACGACTGTCGAGCTTATATGCGTTGGTAGTTATCGCGGCAGCTCTGGCGTGTCCGCTAAGTGGAGCGGAGCCACCGCCGACCGGCGAAGACCACGAGTTCGAGGAGCTTGGCGTCAATCGCTACACTACGCCGTCGATCGCCCGGATTTTCAACCAGCTTGACCAACTCAAACCGATTCCATTTGACCAGCTAAACCGCGACTTTCCACAACCGCCGGGCGCCAGCCGGGAGCAAAAAGGTCTGATGTTTGGCGGATTAATTGCCAACGGATTTCTGCTGGTCGAAGCAGAAAAGAAAAATTTAATCGAAAACTTCGGCCGCGTTCTGATGCAGCAGGCACGGGCGCTCGGAATCGGGGACCGGGTAATGCGCCACAGCGCAAGTCTCACCGAGCTTGGTCGACGCGGTGAATGGCCCCGGATGCGTCAGGAATTAATCACCACCCAAACCGATGTCGAACAGGCGATGGTTGAACTGCGCGACGAGAAGATGGCGCATTTGATCAGTCTCGGCGGATGGTTGCGCGGTTTGGAGATATCCGCCGCGTCCGTGGAGCTGGATTTCTCGCCGCAACGCGCAAAAATCCTCGCCCAACCGGATTTGGTCGATTATTTCGCAAGCGAGCTTCAAACGCTGCCGCCAGCGCTGGTCCACTCGCCTCTGTTCGAGAAACTTCGCGCCGGAATAGCTGCGCTAAGCCCACTCCTCAAAAAATCTCCGACCGAAATTAGGCGTGCAGATGTGACCGCGATTCGGGTTCAAGCGAACGAGTTAAATCAGGCGATTCGGCAAGGCGGATAAATTATGAGCCAGACCAGTTCGGCGGCAAGCGCTCTGCTGCTGATATGCTATCTTTGCTACTCCGCGGTATGCCGTTGCGATATCTTGTGAAAAAAGGACGAGATAACCGCCTCGAACGCTTCAACATAGTTATCTCGATACTGCTGGCCGGCTGGATTCCATCGATCCTGACTCTCGTCGTTTCCTATTCAATTTTGAGTCGAACGCTCGAGACCAGCATTCTGAAAGACCGGCAAACTTTCGTGCAGTTGATCGCCCATCTTGTCGGCGATGATCTGAGCCGGACGGGAGGGATCATCGATTACTATCAAACCTCACCGGAAGTCGCCCGAATATTCAATTCCCCGAATCCGCAGTTTGCCGGCCAGCAATGGCTGGGGACGACGTTCTATTCTCATCCGCGGATCGACGGAATGTTTGTAACGAATCGCGACGGCCGGTTAGTTGCCTCGATCCCCTACCTTCCCGAGATGATCGGCAAGGAAGTCGATTCGAATCTGTGGCGCGCCGAAGCAGAGAAGCTCACGACTGCGTTCGTTTCGCCGGTACATCCTCGTGCATCAGACGAACGAGTAGTGACCGACGTGGTAGGCGCAATCCGCACTCCGGATAAAACCATCATCGGTTATCTTGGAGTTTCGGTGCTGGTGGAACGAATTGGACGCCGGCTCGCGACAATTCAATTTGCCGACCAGTCGACCTGCCAAGTAGTCGACCAAACTGGACATCCGCTGTTCACCAACGATTTCCGACCGAATCCGGGAACAGTCAGCTCGCGTGACTCGATTTTGCCGCCAGAGGTTTTGCAAAAGAAGGCAGGTAATCTGGAGCGCGGTGGAAATCTCTATTCTTTTGCACCTGTCGAAACCGCCGGATGGACCGTGGTCGTGAAGCAACCCAAAGCGATTGCTTACAAGCCTCGCCGCGATCTCCTGGAACGAATGGCTGTGCTGACTGGATGGCTGGTCACGGCGATTTCCATTTTCGCGTGGTTCGGGGGCCGGTTTTACCGTCGCCAAACGGAAGCAGCGCGCCGGATCGAACGTGAAGTGATCTTCAACGAGAAAATCCTGGCCAACATGCCGATTGGCATCGCCTTTGTTGATCCTGCCTCACGAAAGTTTCTGCAGGCGAATGAAGCATTCACCCAGATGGCGCAACGCTTCGGCGGTCTGCCAGCGCGGCTCGATGTTATCGGCTCAACCTACGAAGATGTAAAAATCGCGCCGCCGGATGCGATTGAGCGTGTTCTTTCGTTCGGCACGCCGTTTCAATTAATGGAGCAATCGTTTCCAGACCAGGGCGGCATGACGCACTTCGTGAACGTGACGCTGCTCCGTTTGCAGGCGGCCGACCAGACGATCCAGGGCGTCCTCTATTTCGTGGAAGATAAAACGCGCGATGTAACCTTGCGGCACGAGTTGATCAACGCCAATGCGGCAAAGGACCAGTTCCTCGCTTTGCTGTCACACGAATTGCGAAATCCGCTTTCGCCGGTGATCGCGATGGTCGGCGAGCTCGAAGCTTCGACGCCACGCTCGGCAAAATTGCGGCAGGCGCTGGAAGTGATTCGGCGAAACGTGGAGCTCGAGGCGCGATTGATTGACGATTTACTCGACGTAACGCGCATCGCCAAGGGCAAATTGCAACTCATGCTCGAAGTGGTCGACGTTCACGAAATTCTTCGATGCGCCTACGAAATCTGCCGCGACGACATCGAGATGAAATCGATCGAGGCAAGATTCGAGCTCAATGCCGATGAGGTGTATGTGGAAGGCGACCCTGCGCGGTTACAGCAGATTTTTTGGAACCTGATCAAGAATAGCGTGAAGTTCACGCCAGCCAACGGCTGCATCACAATTTCGACGTCCAATCCACGACCCGATCAGATCGAAATCCGCGTGATCGATACCGGGATTGGCATCGAGCCAGATAAAATCGGAAAAATCTTCAACGCCTTCGAACAAGGACAGACCTCGATCACCCGCAGGTTTGGCGGGCTCGGCCTTGGCTTGGCTATTTCGAAGGCGATGGTCGACGCACACCGGGGAAAAATCCGGGTGGAAAGCGCTGGTAAGGATAAGGGTGCAACTTTTACGGTTCAGCTGAAAACTGTTCCCGCGCCCGCCATCGCTGCCAATGGCACCGACGGCGACCAGACAGTTTCAGACACGGAGGGTGCCCCGTCCCACAGGCATCGTCTTCTTGTGGTGGACGATCACGTCGACACCTGCACCGGAATGAAAATGATGTTGGAGCGGCGCGGTTACGACATCAGCGTCGCCTATTCAGCCGACCAGGCTGTCGGAAAAAGCGCGACAGGAAGATTTTGATTTGCTGATCAGCGACATTGGTCTGCCGGACCGCAGCGGGTACGAATTGATGATCGAACTGCGACAAAGCCAAGGTTTACCCGGAATCGCGCTCAGCGGTTTTGGAATGGAAGCCGATATCAGCAAAGCGCGCGACGCCGGATTTTCCGAGCATCTGACCAAGCCGATAAATTTCGAGCGGCTGGAGAAAGCCATTCGTCGCTTGCTAGGATCCAAGTCCTGACATTGCGGCGCGGTTGCGCGCGACCATGTCGGTTCCCACAGAATGATCTTAGCCGCCGACTCGCGTTTCTGCCGGCGTCGTCTTTTTGGTTGCGGCCTCTTTCAATTCGCGGGAAAGTTTTTCGACCCGCTGCCGCATGATTTTGCCGGCTTTGAACTTCACGGTCGCGCGTGACGGAATCACAAAACTGCTGCCGGGTTGGTTCGGATTCCGACCGACGCGAGGTTTGGTCAGTCGCGGCTGGAAGATTCCGAAGTTGCGCAGCTCGACTGGGACGTTGTTGGCCAGACTGTCGGTGATTTTGTCGAGCGTGCGCTGGACAATATCGAAGACCTGGTGCTGCACCATTCCGGTCTGATTGCTGATCGCAACTACGATGTCGCGTTTGGTAAGTTTAGCCATACTTCTAAACAAGAATCGTGTGCCGCGACACAATCGCGGGCATGATTGAAGAAGAAAAGTAAATTCTTTGCGCCCAGCCGTCTAGCCCCGAGTGGGGCCGATCAGTGCGCCGGGGCGGGCCGCTGGAAAAATCGGCTCCGGATTTGGTTCCAGTAATAGTCGAACACGGATTGGTCGGCCAATTCTCTGCGCCGCGCTTTCAGCTGGCCCTGCATTAAGCCGAGTTTTGTAAACACGGCATTCCAGTCCGTTTCCAGACGACGAATCTCATCGTTAGCCAAGATCGCGTACGCCGCGGATCGACACACCACGTTGCAAGACGCTCATCGCTTTGCCCGACACTTCCGCGACGACGTTCAGCTCGCGCAGGATGTACTCGGTTTCCTGCAACAGATTGCTGCGAATTTCGGTGAACTGCCGCTCCTGCTCCGAAGAAATGATCGGCTTGGCTTTGTCCAGACCATAGGTAATTAGGTCGTGGAGCTCTCTTCCAGTTATCCAACTGCAATCCCACGAGGCGCAATCGGGTCTCGAGTTTCTTGTCGCGCATTGGAATGAATTCTAAACACTCACCAACTCGAGCGTTTCATCGAGCTTTTGCAGATTATCAATGAGCAGGTGGGCCCACGGACGATTCACTGTCTGCTCCTGGCTGATGATCCCTTCTTCGAAATAGAAACGGCCCTGTCGCCACCGGAAAATCTCGGCGACCGCTGCTTCGCCCTTCGAGCGAGCCAAACACCGCGTGCCGGACCGATCCCTGTTGCAAATAGATTTCGCTGTTACCGCGGCCAGACTTGAAAGTGAAACGCCCACTCCGCTGACTCAGGCAGCTCATTTGCAGGATTTCCGCCGCCGAAAATTGGTTAAGATTTCCAATCAGCGAGTGACACGGATCGATTCCTTCCGCAGCAGAGCCGGGATTGGCATCGAGTGATCGAACAAATCGGCTCAGGTCCGCTCGCAGACGCCGATCACTTCGCGACATCGGCAACAACTCGATGTTCTGCTCGTTCGCGACTGAGTCGATCTCCGGCCCGCGTCGGTCGTAGAGCAGACAAGCGGTGGTCAAAGACGGAAAGTGTTGCCGCACATTTGTTGCCTGCTCAAGGGCCAGTGCCGCCTCGCCTTCGATGATCAGGCCGTCGAAATTCTCCGCGAGCAAGGCTGAGACCGCTTCCGACAGATTCCGGACAATTTGGATCTCTAAGTTTCCATTCTCGTCGAGAATAGCCAGAGCTCGATCTTCGAAGACCGGGTCGGCGTTTAAGATCAGGACTCTCGTTTCCACAATTCCCAAATCAGATCTAGGGATTTATAGCAGGAATCCTGCCGTAGCGGCGACTTCCAAGGCCGTCTTATCGCCGCCATTCTTCTCGCGGAGGCGGGGCGGCAAAGTGCTCAGGCGCCACCGCGTGGGCCGTGCGGAAATGGACCTTCGCCAGCTGGCGCAGCATCTCGGGGCCCTTCGACTCGACCAGCTTTTCCGCGGCGGTCTTCACCGCTGGCGAAACACCTCTTTCCAGGCGGACGCCAAGCTTCTTCCCTTCCCGCTCAAGCCAGTTGATGAACCCCTCCCGCGCCAGAATCGACGCCGCCGCCACCGCGATGTCCGATTCGGCACGGGGACGTTGCTGGATCTCAATCTTTTGGCCGTGCCGAAATAACGATTGCTCGATCAATCGGGCGTCCGCGAATTGATCTGACAGCGAGCGACGACAATCGGGCTTTTTCGCCAATAGATTTTCAATCACTCGTGCATGGCCCCAGGCCAGAAGCTTGTTGAGGTTCCCGAATTTCTGATAGAGCTCGTTATATTTTGCCGGACCGATTAGGACTACGTCGTTCAAGCCCATCGACGTTTTTCGAATTGTGTCGGCCAACGCCCGAATTCGCGCGTCGGAACCGATTCGTTTGCTGTCCTGGACACCGCCTTCGATCAACTTGCGGGCAATCCCGGGATCCACGTAAACGCCGGCGATTACCAGCGGTCCAAAGAAGTCGCCCTTGCCGCTTTCGTCCACCCCAAAGTGTGGCTCAAACATTTCCGGCGAATGAACTTCTTCATAACCAAGCTTCGCCTCACCTAAGATTTTTGGCTCGAGCTCGAACTGCACGAATTCCTCCACGCCTTTACCCTGGATCAGCGCCTTTGGCCCTTTCTCGTAAACCGCGACGCTGAGCTTATTTTTTTGGGCAAAAAAAATTGTGTACTGTTTGGCCGAAAATTCGAAGCCGAGTTCTTCAAGCAACGATCGAAGTTTGCTCGCCTGTTCGAACGTTAAGAAACTTGTGTAGCTGGCTAGTGGCGCCATTTGCAAAACCTACCACGAAGAGCGCGAACAATACGAAGCATGTCTTTCGGCGGCGGCGGAATTTTCGTCGTGCCTTCGCTTCCTTCGTGATTCAATCCGTTGCGTGATTCGTTCGGAATTTCGGCGTTATCTGCTGCGTTGGTATGGCAAAAACGGCCGCGACCTTCCCTGGCGGCAAACCCGCGACCCGTATGCTGTCCTCGTTTCCGAATTTATGCTTCAGCAAACCCAGGTCGCTACCGTCCTGCCTTACTATCAAGATTGGCTGCGGCGGTTCCCGACTTTTGCCGAGCTGGCCGACGCGTCGGAGAACGATGTTCTGCACGCCTGGCAGGGCCTCGGCTACTACGCCCGCGCCCGAAATCTGCGCGCGACCGCCAGGCTCATTATCAGCCAATATCGCGGACACTTTCCGCGAGCGATCGCCAAAATACGGGAGCTTCCCGGTATCGGAAAATATACTGCGCACGCGATCGCAACATTCGCGTTCGACCAGACCGTGCCAATTGTCGAAGCAAACGTCTCGCGCGTTCTGAGTCGCGTTTTCGATCTGAGAAAGCCGATCGATTCGACGAATGGACGGAATGCCCTTTGGAATCATGCGGCCTCGCTTGTGCCGAAAAGGTCCGCAGCGCGATACAATTCCGCATTGCTCGATCTCGGCGCGCTAATTTGCTTACCGCGCAATCCGAAATGCGGAATCTGCCCGGTGAAGAATTTGTGCTGCGCCAAGGATCCTGAGTTACTGCCGATAAAACGATGCCAGCCCGCAATCAAACGCTCGATTGAGCGACATGCTCTCGTCGTTAGGCAAGATAAAATCCTGCTGCAGTCGGCCGAGCATCGCTGGCGCGGAATGTGGATTCTTCCACAGCTCAACGGCGGCTCCAGAACGAACCCCGCAATTCATGAATCGGTGTTTCCGTTCACTAACCACCGGATCACTTTGCAGGTCTTTCCGGCGCGCGCTTACAAGATCGGCAACCGCCGGGCGCGCTGGTTTAGCCGGCGCCGTCTTCAGTCGATCCCCATTCCATCGCCTCATCGCCGCGCAATTGAACAACTCCTGGCGAACGCCTAACTTCGCGCGTGACCAAGACCGACTCGCTTCCAGACGTTCACGGCCACTTCGGGCCTTACGGTGGAATGTTTGTGCCCGAAACGCTCATGTCGGCCCTTCACGATTTGGCAGATGAATACGAGCGCGCCAAGAACGATACAACGTTTCAAAGTGAATTGTCGATACTGCTCCGCGATTTCGCCGGGCGCCCGACGCCCCTTTACTTCGCGGAACGCCTGACGAATCGGTTCAACGGGCCGAAAATTTACCTCAAGCGCGAGGACTTGCTCCACACCGGCGCGCACAAGATCAACAACGCGCTCGGGCAAATCCTGCTCGCGCAGCGAATGGGCAAGCGCCGCATCATCGCCGAGACCGGCGCCGGCCAACATGGCGTCGCGACAGCCACGGTGGCCGCGCGGTTCGGTTGCGAATGCGTCGTTTACATGGGGAAGGTCGACATGGAACGGCAGGCGTTGAACGTCGCACGAATGAAATTTCTCGGCGCACAAGTCGTTCCGGTCACGGCCGGCCAGGCGACACTCAAGGAAGCGATCAACGAAGCAATGCGCGATTGGGTCACCAACGTCCGGACCACTCATTATATATTAGGCTCGGCCCTCGGTTCGCATCCCTACCCCATGATGGTGCGCGATTTCCAGAGCGTTATCGGCGTCGAAGCGCGCCGGCAAATTCTCGAGCGCGAAAAACGTCTGCCCGATTTGCTGATGGCCTGTGTCGGCGGCGGAAGCAACGCCATCGGCTTGTTCCATCCATTCTTGAAAGACCGAAATGTCCGAATGATCGGCGTCGAAGCCGGAGGTGAAGGAATTCGCAGCGGCAAACACGCCGCGCGTTTCCAGGGCGGCCGACTCGGCGTGCTGCAGGGAACGAAGACTTTTTTGCTGGCAAACGACGAAGGCCAGATCGAGCTGACCCATTCGGTCTCGGCCGGCCTCGATTATGCAGCAGTCGGCCCGGAACATTCGTACTTACGCGATCTCGGCCGCGTAGAATATACTTACGCGACCGATGATGAAGCTCTTAGCGCATTCAAGATTCTTTCCGAAACGGAAGGAATTATTCCCGCGCTCGAAACCGCGCACGCCATCGCGCATCTTGGCGAAAATCGCACCGAAGATGAAATCGAACGAAATAGTCATCGTGAATTGCTCCGGCCGCGGCGACAAAGATGTCGATCAAGCAGCGGCCGCGTTCGGCATCATGGAGAAATCGAAATGAGATCGATGACCGGATACGGCCACGGCGAGACCGACCACAGCGGCACGAAGTTCACCGTCGAGCTCAATTCGGTGAATCGAAAGCAAAGCGACATCGTGATCAATCTGCCGCGCGATCTCGTTTCTCTTGAGCCACAGATTCGCCAGACGATTAACGAAAATATTTCACGCGGACGAACGACCGTTGTGGTCAGTTATCATAACGGTTCCGGCGCGGCCGCGAAAATTGGCCCTCGATGTCGAGCTTGCCCGCTCTTATCACGACGCGATGCGCGCGCTTGCAAAAGGAATTGAATGCGCCGGGCGAAATCACCATCGGCTCGATCTTGCAGGCGCCGGGGGTAATGCGAACGCCCGAGGAATCGTTCGACTCCAGTGAGGCGTGGCCGGCGATCGACCGGGCACTGCGCGCCGCGCTTAATGAGCTAATCAAAATGCGCGAACGCGAAGGCAAACATCTCGCCAAGGATTTGATTCGCCGCCTGAAAGCGATGCGCAAACAGATCAAGGAGATCCGCGGACTGCATCCCGACGTCGTGAAAAAATATCGGGCCGCGCTGCTCGAGCGCATTCAAAAAGCCGGGCTGCCAATTTCGACGGACGACGACAGACTGGTAAAAGAAGTCTCGTTCTTTGCCGATCGCTCCGACGTTTCGGAAGAACTGACGCGCGTCGAAAGTCATCTTGCGCAGTTCGCGCATCATCTTCGCCGGCACGAACCAGTCGGGCGCACGCTCGAGTTTATTACCCAGGAAATCTTTCGCGAACTGAACACTCTGGGCGCGAAAGCGAATGATGCCGGCATTTCGCAGCGAGTCGTCGCTTGCAAAGCTGAACTGGAAAAAATCCGCGAGCAAATTCAAAACCTTGAATAGTCGATTCACCCGTAACGGAATTCTATTTGTTCTTTCCGCTCCGTCGGGCGCCGGAAAAACAACCCTGTTGGAGGCCGTCCGGAAGACGTCGGAGTTCATTTACTTAGTCTCATGCACGACGCGACCCGCGCGAGCGGGCGAAGCAGAAGGCGAAGACTACCTATTCTTGTCGGAAAAAGAATTCCAAGCTCGCGCGAAAGCGGGCGAGTTTTTGGAACATGCAACCGTGCACGGTTATCAATATGGAACGCTCTTGCGCCCGATTGTGGAAAATCTAAGCAACGGCCGCGATGTTCTGATCGACATCGACACGCAAGGAGCCGCCACCATTCGTAATTCCAAAGACGAATCTATCCGGAAAGCCCTCGCCGATATTTTCCTAATGCCGCCGAACGTGGACGAACTGCGCCGACGCCTGACAAAGCGCGGCACTGAAACTGCCGAGCAAATCGAAACCCGTTTGGCCAATGCGATCCGCGAAATGGAATTGTGGCCGCACTACCGCTACACGATTATTAGTCGGACAATCGAGGAGGACTTGCAGAAATTTCGACACATCATGAATGCCGAGCGATATTTGAGCCGGCGCTTGATCCAAAAGTAATTGTCGAATCTTCGATGAAAAGAAATTCCAACCGACATCCTGAAAAGAGCGGCTCGCGCAAAGTAGTGCGAATGCGAGGCGGCGGAAAAACGATCGTCCTCGGCGTGACCGGTTCGATCGCCGCCTACAAATCGGCTGAGCTGGCGAGTCTGCTCGTGAAACAAGGACACGATGTTTTCGTCGTGATGACTCATGACGCGACCGAGTTCATCACGCCGTTGACGTTGCAAACGCTTTCCAAGAATCCGGTGATGACGAGCTTCTTCGACGAGAAAGAAAACTGGCGACCGGGACATATCGAACTGGCCGATCGTGCGAATCTTCTGCTGATTGCGCCTGCGACTGCAAATGTCATCGCTGAGCTCGCCCACGGCTTGGCGAATCACCCTCTCGCCGCAATCGCCCTTGCCACCCGCGCGCCAATTCTTATCGCGCCGGCGATGAACGGAAAAATGTGGTCCCATCCGGCGACGGTCGAGAACGTGGCGAAACTAAAATCGCGCGGCGTGGAATTCATCGGACCGGAAGAAGGAATGTTGGCCTGCGGTTACGAAGGTCTCGGTCGTCTTTGGAAGATCGAGGACATTGCCTTTCGCGCGGAATTTCTGCTCGCGCGTCAGGAAAATCTTGATCGCGTGAGATTTCTCATCACGGCCGGGCCCACGCGCGAGCCGATCGATCCTGTTCGTTACCTCAGCAATCGCTCGTCCGGCAAAATGGGCTACGCGATCGCGGAAGCAGCGACTCGAGGCAGGTCACGAAGTTGTTTTGATCTCCGGACCGGTCAATATCGATCCACCGAGCGGCGCGCAATTGGTTAGCGTTTCCACAAGCGATGAAATGTTCGAGGCGGTCCATCAACGCGTCCGCTACTGCGATGTGCTCGTGATGTGCGCGGCGGTTGCGGATTACAAGCCGGCAAAGATCTCCGGAGAGCAAAATCAAAAAGCGTGACGCAAATCTTTCCCTCGAATTAGTCCCGACACGCGACATTCTCGCGTCGCTCCCGAAAGAAGATCGACAATATCTCGTTGTCGGTTTCGCTGCTGAAACCGAAAAGATGGAAGAGAACGCACAAGAAAAACTTCGCGAAAAGAATTGCGACGTCATCGTTGCGAACGATGCGCCGCATCGGAATGGAAAGCGACGAAAACGAAGTCACCATTTTCTTTCGCGACGGCGAAACAAGAAACAATTTCTCGCGCATCAAAGAAAATTATCGCGCGCGAGCTCGTAAAAATTTTTGAAAATGTTCGTGAAAAATGTTTGACAAAGAAAATCACGTGATGAATTCATGCGGTAAGTGAAGTCATTCCACTCTTCACGAATTTCCGCGAAAGCGGATTGAAAGGGGGGAATAGAAGTCGATGGCAAAGAAAAAAAGGAAAGCAGCAAAACGTAAAGCGAAGAAAAGAAAAAGGCATTAAGCGCTTCGCCTAACTCACGACTTCGAAAGTCTTTCGAAGTCACAACCCCAAACTTCAACCCGGGAGGAGAATTTAGTTTTTCCTCCCGGTTTTTTTTCGTTGAGGAGTTGAGACGTTGAGGAGTTGAGAAGATATTCTAGTGCATCGCGGCTCAACAGTTCAATCTCTTCATGAAGCATTATCTCGATGCCGCTGAGAACGCCGCTCGCGCAGCCGGCGAATTGCTTCGGAAGAATTTTCACCGCTCCCAGCACGTCAACGCGGCGCTTCCGCACGACATTAAACTCGCGATCGATGTCGCAGACACAGGAGCTCATCACCAAAACGTTGCTGAAGCAATTTCCCGAACACGCGCTTTACGGCGAAGAAGGAATCGTCGGCGACCAATCGAGCGAGCATCAGTGGGTTGTCGATCCGCTCGACGGCACAGTGAATTATTTTTACCAAATCCCGCACTTCTGCGTTTCGATCGCGCTTCGCTGGAAAGGCGAGATCATCGTCGGCGTGATTTACGATCCGATGCGCGATGAGATGTGGAGCGCGCAAAAAGGAGAAAAGCCGCGGCTCAATGGTCAGCATTTCCGCGTGAGCGATCGCGCGGAATTGTCCGAAGCGGTGGTTTCGGTCGGTCTCGCGAAGACTGACAAGTCGATCGATTCCAATTTGCCCTTGTTCGAGGCAATGATTCATCGGGTCCGCAAGTGCCGCGTGCTCGGCAGCGCCGCGCTCGATATGGCGTACGTCGCCTGCGGACGCCTGGACGCTTACATCGAACGCGGAATCAGTTTGTGGGACATCGCCGCCGGATGGATTCTTGTCGAAACTGCCGGCGGCACGGTCGACCTGCGTCCGCGCAAAGATATGAAAGACAAATACAGCATCGTCGCTTCCAACGGCGTCATCGATTTAAAACTGTGACCACGACACGCAGCGGAATCGGTTACGACATTCATCGGCTCGGCCAGAATCGAAAACTGATTTTGGGAGGCGTCGAAATTCCCTACCTGCTCGGACTCGAAGGACATTCGGATGCGGATGTTTTGTCGCACGCGATCGCGGATGCGTTGCTTGGCGCGATCTGCGCGGGCGACATCGGCCAACATTTTCCGAACACCGATGAATCAATTCGCGGAATCAGCAGCGTCGAGATCTTGAAGCGCGTCAGTCAAATGCTCGCCGACAAGAAAACGCGGATCGTCAATATCGATGCGACTATAATTGCGGAGGCCCCTAAACTCGCTCCGCAAGTCCCCGAAATGCGAAAGAAACTCGCCGCGACACTGGGAATTGCCGATTCGCAAGTAAGCATCAAGGCCACGACGAACGAGCGTTTCGGCCCGATCGGCCGCGGCGAAGGGATTTCCGCAATGGCGGTCGCGACGGTCGAGCAAGATTAGTTCAGTTGTCATTCCGAGCGAAGTCGAGGAATGGAGCGAGTGGGACGAGCGACATGAACGGTTGCGCCGCGAGGGAAGCGGCGAGAGAGTCGGGAGACGAACGAGTTCAATCGATTCCAATTGCTGAGAAATATCTAGAGATGTCTCCCATTCGACTCGCTTCGCTCGCTCAGGGCAGGCTCACATCATGGCGGCTTCGCCGCTGTCAATTGGATGCGACGTCACGTTGCCGGTCGACCTGACAAAAAATGCCGCTCAGATTCTTTAACACCTATTCTCGCGAGCTCGAGGATTTCGCTCCACGCGAAAACAAAAAGGTCGGCATCTACACCTGCGGACCGACCGTGTACAGCCGCGCGCACATTGGAAATTTCCGCGCTTACATTTTTGAGGATCTACTCCAGCGTCATCTCGAAGCGCGCGGATTCAGTGTTCACCGGGTGATGAACATTACCGACGTCGACGACAAGACGATTCGCGGCGCGCGCGAAGCGAACGTCCCGCTTCAAAAATTCACCCAACAGTTCAAGGACGCGTTCTTCGAAGACGCCGACACACTGCGCATCAAACGTGCGGACGAATATCCGTCGGCCACCGACCAGCGTTACATCGCAAAGATGATCGCGATGATCAACGCACTGATTTCCAAAGGCCTCGCTTATCAGGCTGACGACAAGTCGGTTTACTATCGAATCAACAAGTTCCCCAATTACGGCAAACTCGCGCATCTCGATCTCGCCGAACTGCAAACCAACCGGGCGCGTTCAGCACGACGAGTACGACAAGGAACACATCGGCGATTTCGCCTTGTGGAAGGCCTGGGACGAAGACGATGGCGATGTGAAATGGGATTCACCGTGGGGACCCGGGCGGCCCGGCTGGCACATCGAGTGCAGCGCGATGGCGACCGCATTGCTTGGCGATCAGATCGACATTCACTGCGGCGGCGTCGATAACATTTTCCCGCATCACGAAGCGGAGATCGCGCAAAGCGAAGGTGTGACCGGGAAAAAATTCGTGAACTATTGGCTGCATTGCGCGCACTTGCTGGTCGACGGTCAGAAAATGGCGAAGTCGCTCGGAAATTTTTACACGGTGCCCGACGTGCTCGCAAAAGGCTACACCGGACGCGAGCTTCGTTACGCGCTGATGCGGGTCCACTATCGCACGCAACTGAATTTCACCTGGGACGGAATGAAAGAAGCGCGCGAGTCGCTTGGTCGCATCGACGATTGGCTGGAACGATTGCGCGAAACCGCAGCAAACGTCGAACCTCCAACGCCGAAGGCTCAACGTCCAATTGGACCTGAATTCGAAGATGCGCTTGATGACGATCTGAACATTTCAGCGGCTCTCGGCTTTTTGTTTGAAACGATTCGCGAAACGAATCGCGCGATGGACGAAAACAAACTCGACGCGAAGTCAGCGACAGCGTGGCTGAATTGGTGGAATCGAATCAACGCAACGCTGGATTTTGAAAGCGGTGGCACCGAATTGCCGGAGGAAGTAAAGAAGCTTGCGGACGCGCGGGCGCAGGCGAGGCTTGCAAAAGATTTTCAAAAAAGCGATGAATTGCGCGACAAATTGAATGCGCTCGGCTGGGAAGCACGCGACACGAAGGATGGGCAGAAGATTACGCGACGCGCCGGCGCGAAATAGGAAATGTTTGCGCCCGCACAATTCCTCGGCCTCGAACACACGGCTCATCCGAAACTGTTCGAAGACCAGCAATTCGTTTGGAACGCGCTCAAGCAGATCGCGAGCTATTTGCAGTTTCGTTTGAAACCGGCTGTACTTGGCGACCTGGTCGGCCGTCCGTTCATCAGCAGCAACGTGTTTGTCGGTCGCGGCAGCGTCGTCGAACAAGGCGCCGTGTTGAAGGGGCCGGCTTGGATCGGCGAGAACTGTCAGATCCGGAGCGGTTGTTACGTGCGCGAGAATGTCGTTGTCGGGAACGGCGTGGTGATGGGCAACTCGTGCGAATTCAAGAACAGCATCATCTTCGATGAAGCGCAGATTCCACATTTCAATTACGTCGGCGATTCAATTCTCGGATACAAAGCGCACCTCGGCGCTGGCGTAATCTTGTCGAACGTGAAGCTGGATCACACCGAGATCGCGGTCGCAGCAAAAGAAGGCAACATCCCGACCGGGCTGACAAAGTTCGGCGCGATCGTCGGTGATCGAACGGAGATTGGCTGTAACGCCGTGATTAATCCTGGCTCGGTGCTCGGTCGCGATTGTCTCGTTTATCCGAACGTGAATTTCCGTGGCGTATTGCCCGAAGGTAGCGTCGTGAAATTGCGGCAGGAAATTCAAATCCTGGACCGTCTCAGCCAGGAACAAGTAGCGCCCTCGCGCCGTAACACGCACTGCCGGTCGAACGGCGTTCGCATCTCCGTTGTGCAAACGCACCGGGCCCAATCAGTCGTGCGATTGAATCGCGTCCAGCCAGTGGCGGATGGGGAGGGATTCGAACCCTCGGTACCTTTCGGTACACACGCTTTCCAGGCGTGCACAATCGACCACTCTGTCACCCATCCAAAAATCGACGGCAACTGTAGCGGCGGTCTGTGACCGTCGCATTAATTTTCCGGCGCTCATAGAGCGCCGCTACAGTTCAGAGCTGAAGACGCCGGAACAATTCGTCCAGCGGCAGTTGGATCCCGATAAAAAATTCACCGAAATCAGCGTATTCCGCGCTTACCGGATCGAATCGCATTTCGTAAACGATCGATTTAATCTGGAAAGTGTCGCGCGCGAAAAGGGTGACCCCCCACTCTGCATCATCTAATCCGGTCGAGCCGGTGATGAGCTGCTTCACTTTGCCGGCATATTGGCGACCGACGTTGGCGTGGCCTTTCATCAACTTGCGACGCTCGTCGAACGGCAGCGCGTACCAGTTGCGCTGCTCGCCGCGGCGCTTGCTCATATTATAGAAACAAACGACCGGCCAATCAGGCAACGTCGGATAAACGCGCTCCTGGCGGTAATGCTTCATTCGATCGCGAAACGTATTTAACGCCGCCTCCAGTTTCGCGGGATCGCCCTTCGTTTCCGCATCCAGCGTCGCGACGTATTCTTCGTCGGTCGTGATGTATTCGCTTTCTTCAGTGAGCGACAAATAACTGTAGACGGGGGTGAGAACATCCGCGCCGAGCGAAAGCGAAAGCTGCTTCTCAATCCGGTTCGCATTTTGCAGGTCGGGCGTGATCAACATGAATCCGAGATCGGCCTTCGGCGTGACGACGCTGAGCGTGAGCAGCTGGGTCGAACTCCGTCGCTCGGACTTCCTGGACGAGCTTTGTCAGATTCGTTTTGGCGGCGTTTTGGTCATCGCGATCAAGCAAATTCCACTGACCGTGCTCAACCTGATAAAACAAATGCAGGCAATGCCAGCCTTGTTCGGGAATCAACGTTGTGTTTTTGTCAGTCACGGCTGGTAGTTTCGGCTCGTGCGACCAACGGTCAAGACGTTGTAGCGGCGTTGGTTCTCAAACGCCGAACCAAGTAAACAGGCCCCCGCCGCGGCGGGCGCCCCTACAACCGCGGCGCAGTTTGCGCGCTCGGTAAGTGCGCCATGCAATATTCTTGACCGTCGCTCGAGACTCGGAAGTCCAGATCCGGATCGGTTACTTCAGTCCGCCCACACACGGCGCACTTATGAAGCGATTCTGTCTCCGGCTTGGATTGCACTTCAAATCGACGTCTTCGCTCCGAAACCTCGCGACGATGCCGCGCCTGGTGGATTAGTTCTGGTCCGAAAAAGATCAGGTAATTTGCAAACGCGGCAACCAGCGCCGCCCGATACGAGTTCGGACCCGTAAAGAATCCAAGAATCAAGAAGCGCGGCGTAGATCCAGGCCAGCCATTTGATCCGAACCGGCAGAATGAAAAGGATGTAAATCATTTCCTCGGGATAAAATCGCGCGAAGGCAAAGAACATCGACGAGATCAGCATCGCGTTCGAAAAGTTACTGCCGAAAAAGAACGCGGCGATGGTCGTACCGATCATACCGATCACGAAATAAAGAGTGAATTGAAACGCACCCATGGCACGTTCGGTGCCCTCCCCAACCCACCAAAGAAACCAGAGCGCCATCAAAACCCAAAGCGGGCTCATCGATTGCGGAATAAAAATGTAAGTAAACAGCCGCCAGACTTCACCGTGACGGATTTTGTCCGGATCCAGCATCAGCATCGACGTAAATCCGGGAAGCGCCCACGATAGGCCGAAGACCAGCGCCGCGAACCCAACCAAAATGCGCGGCAATCCCGGAATTCCGAGAAAGCCGAGACGGCGCTCTAGTTTGTCGAGCCAGCTCATGGTTGCGCACGGTAAGAGAACGCGATAAGCGCTTCAAGGTGGATCGAGCAGTCCCTTGCTCGATGTTATTTTTGGCGGCGAAGCCGCATTATTTCAGCATCGCCCGCGGAGCGGTCGATCCACCTTTGACTGCAACCGCGCGACCATTAGTTTGCGAGCGTGAGCGAAGCGGCGACGAAAAAGACGGCGCTTTACGACGAGCACGTAAAGCTCGGCGCGAAGATCGTGCCGTTCGCCGGCTGGCTGATGCCGGTGCAATACACCAGCATCATGGAGGAACATCACGCTGTGCGAAAAAACATCGGCATGTTCGATATCTCGCACATGGGCCAATTGATCGTCGAAGGCGGCGATGCGCGCGGCTGGCTGAACAAAATGTTGACCAACAACGTCGACAAGCTGGAGGTCGGGGAAGGCCAATACACCTTTTTGCTGAACGACAAAGGCGGAATCATCGACGACTTGATCGCTTACCGGATCGGCGACGCGAAGTTTTTGCTCGTCGTCAATGCGTCGCGCGCGGATGAAGATCTCGATTGGTTGAAAAAACATCTGCGCGGCGACGTTAAGATCGAGAGTCGCAGCACGAATTTCGGTGGCGTCGCAATCCAGGGCCCGCGTATCGGCGAATTGTTCACAGACTTGCCCGCCCGAAACCATATTATCGACGTTGAGCTCGAAGGGATGCCAATCTCGATCGCGCGTACCGGATATACCGGCGAAGACGGTGTCGAAGTCTTCTTTCGCAACAGCGACGCGAGCAAGTTTTGGAACGCCGTCCTTGAAAAAGGAAAAGGTCTCGGCCTCAAACCGTGCGGACTCGGTTCGCGCGATACGTTGCGCCTGGAAATGTGTTATCCGCTGAACGGCTCTGATCTTTCGCCGGAACGGAATCCGATCGAAGCCGGGCTCGGTTTTTTTGTCGATCTCACGAAACCGGATTTCATTGGTCGCGACGTTTTACTGAAGACCAAAGAGAATGGTCCGCGCGAAAAACTCATACCGTTCAAAATGAAAGACAAAGGTCCGCCGCCGCGCCCGCATTATTCCGTTTTCGAAAACAGCGAACGGATTGGCGAAGTTACCAGCGGCACGCTTTCGCCGAGCTTGAATTGGGGCGTGGGAATGGCGTATGTCTCAGCGCCGCACGCGAAGATCGGCGCGCAGATCGATATCGAGATTCGCGGGCAGAAATTTCCGGCCACGATTGAGAAAAAACCGTTATACAAAAAGTAAAACCGCCCCGAATGCGTCCGGGGCCACTACAACATCATGAACGTTCCAGACGATTTGCTTTACACCGAAAGTCACGAATGGATTAAACGCGAAGGCGACAAAATCCGCGTCGGCATCACCGATCACGCCCAATCGGAATTGACCGACGTCGTTTTCGTTGAGCTGCCGAAGATCGATCGACAAGCAAACACGAAGGAAGCGATCGCGGTGGTCGAATCAGTGAAAGCCGCGAGCGATATTTACGCGCCGGTCAAAGGCACGGTAGTCGACGCAAACAAAGCGCTCGAAGCCGACCCGGGTTTAATCAATCGCGAACCATTCGGCCAGGGCTGGCTCTTCGTCATGAAGATCGATAACCCGGACGATCTCAAAAATCTGAAAGACGCCGCCGCCTACAAGAAACTGATCGGATGAATTACGTTTGCCTGCTCTTTGCATTGGCGTTCTCGTTCTGGTGGGTCTTGTTTCCGACTTCCGTCGTGGCGTTTTACCAACGAATTGCGCATCGCAAAATCCTTGCGCCGCCGCTATACCAACTGCGCCTCGCCGGTGCGCTGTTAGCCGCAGCCGCTGTTGTGATTAGTCTTCGATAGTCACTCACGCGCAGATGCGGTTGAAGCCAACTTTTTTTCGAACGCCGTTACACTTTCGAAACTGGCTCGACAAAAATCACGCGATGGCGTCTGAGCTTTGGGTTGGTTTCTATCGAAAGGGTTCGGGCAGACCGAGTATCACATGGCCGGAGTCTGTGGATGAAGGCGCTTTGCTTTGGCTGGATCGACGGGATTCGGAAACGCGTCGACGAAATCAGTTACCAGATTCGGTTTACTCCGCGGCGCCGCGGAAGCATTTGGAGCGCGATCAACATCCAGCGCGCCCAGGAACTGAAGAGACAAAAACGAATGCGGCCGGCCGGAATGAAAGCGTTCGCGGCGCGGATCGAAAACAAATCCGGTGTTTATTCCTACGAACAACGGAAGGCCGAGCTGGACGAGCCGTACGCGAAAAAGCTGAAGAAAAACAAAACAGCATGGGATTTCTTCCAGGCTCAACCGCCGTCGTATCGAAAAATGATCGCGTGGTGGATCGTCAGCGCGAAGAGAGAAGAAACGCGATCCACGCGAATAGCGAAGCTGATCGCAGCGTCCGCGAAAAGAAAACGACTTTGAGACGAGGACTAAGGGCGATCGATCGAGCTCGGAGAGCTCGATCCACCGAATTCAGTCTTTGCCGAATAGCAATTCGTCGACGCCGCGGAGAACTTCTTCGACGCGGATGGGCGCTGCGAAGAAACTGTAACCGGTAAGTATTCCGCCGGAGATCATCTCGCTTTCGGGACGGAGGCTGGTCAACGAGAGCACGGGAGTGTCGTTGAGCGCGGCATCGGCGTGGATCTCGCGCTCGATGTTACGGCGTTCCTGACCGGCGGTATCGACGAGGATGAGATCGGGCTGAAACCAACGGGCAGCGTTCAACGCAAGCTTATCGTCGTGTTCTTCGCGGATGACATATTTCCCGGCGCGTTCCAGCGCTCGCCGAATGAGACGAGTGACGCCGGGTTCGTGATCGATTAAGAGTATTTTCTTTTGAAATTTCATGGTGGTTGAAGGTTGAAGCCCCTTCCCGAGCATTCGACATGCCAGCGCGTGGCGACCGAAAATAGCCCAGCGTTTTAACGCTGGGCCCTTTGGTCAAATGAGCAGCAGTCCCGCGAGGGACGACAGAAACGTCCTTTCATTCCTACGGGACTCGATCTCGAGCGAACAGTTCCCAGCGCTAAAGCGCCGGGCTATCATCATTTCTCAGCCGGAAAACGCAGAATCCCTTCTTTCATCTTGGCGCTGCTGTGCTTAATTTCGCGTTCGGCATGAGCAGCAAAGCCAAGTCCCCCGGCTCGGAATTGAATTTTGAGAAAGCGATGCTCCGGCTCGAGGCGATCGTCGAACAAATGGAGACTGGAAAACTGCCGCTGGAGGATTTGATTGTGCGTTACGAGGAAGGAATGAACCTGGTGAAGGTTTGCCAGGAACGCCTGACCAGCGCCGAGCAAAAGATCGAGATCATCGCTCGCAACAGCGCCGGCAAGGCAGTAGTGAAAGATTTTGAACCCGCAGCCGAATCGTCCGAACGATGATAAGGGTGAGGAGAAGGAACTAAAGAATGACGAAGTCAGACTCTTCTGAGACAACAATAACGACGGAAACGCCAAAGCGTTTGCTGGATGGCATTCATTCGCCGGCCGACATCAAAGCGTTGCGCGAACAGGACCTGCCGCAGCTGGCGCAGGAAGTTCGCGAGGAGCTGATCCGCATCTTGTCGCAAACCGGCGGACATCTCGGCCCGAATCTCGGTGTGGTGGAATTGACGATCGCGCTCCATCGCGTGTTCAACACGCCGAAGGACCGGTTCGTCATGGACGTGAGCCATCAAGGTTACGTCCACAAACTGTTCACCGGCCGGCTCGATCGCTTCGCGACGATGCGGCAGTTCGGAGGACTGAATGGATTTCTTTTGCGCACCGAAAGCGAACACGATTGCTACGGCGCTGGTCACGCCGGTACCGCGTTGTCGGCCGCGCTCGGAATGGCAGTTGGCCGCGATCTTCGCGGCGGTGACGAACACATCGTCGCGATCGCGGGTGACGCGGCGTTTACCTGCGGGATCAGTTACGAAGCGCTGAACAACATCCGAACGCAGACAAAGAAGTTCATCGTCGTGCTGAACGACAACGAATGGTCGATCGCGAAGAATGTCGGCGCGATTGCGAATTACTTTAACCGGATCGTCACCAACCCGACCTACGCGCATTTGCACGACAAGGCGCGCGATTTCGTGGAATGGATCCTCGGCAAAACCGGCGTGCAGTTCGCGCACAAGGTCGAAGAGAGCGTCAAAGGTTTGCTCGTGCCGAGCGTGATCTTTGAAGAACTCGGTCTGCGTTATTACGGACCGATCGACGGCCACGACATTCCGCTGCTGATCCGCACGTTCGAATTTCTGAAAACGCAGGATGAGCCGGTGCTGCTCCACATTCTGACGAAAAAAGGCAAAGGCTACGAACCGGCGATCAAGCAGCCGGACAAGTTCCACGGCCTCGGCAAATACAAAATCGAAAGCGGCGAAACCGCGCCGACGCCGACGCCGACCTATTCGGAAATCATCGGCAAGACGCTGGCGAAATTTGCGGACACCAATCAGAAGCTGGTCGCGATCACCGCGGCGATGCCGAGCGGCACCGGCCTTGGACATTTTCAAAAGGCGCATCCCGATCGTTACTTCGACGTCGGAATCGCGGAAGAACACGCAGCGCTCTTCGCCTGCGGCTTGGCAACGCAAGGAATGACGCCGTTTCTCGCGATCTACTCCACGTTTTTCCAGCGCGCTTACGACATGGCGATTCACGACATGGCGATTCAAAAACTGAACGTGCGGCTTTGCATGGATCGCGCCGGGTTGAGCGGCGACGACGGTCCGACGCATCACGGATTGTTCGACATCGGCTATCTGCGGCACATCCCGAATTGGGTGCACATGCAGCCGAAGGACGAAGACGAGTTCGTCGACATGCTTTGGACGATGGCGAACTACAATTCAGGGCCGATCGCGGTTCGTTATCCACGCGGCTCCGGCACGGGCGCGCAAAATAAAACCGGAACCGAAGCTGCTCGAGATCGGCAAGGCGGAAGTGGTGAAACATGGTCGCGACGTCGCGATCTTCGGACTCGGCAACATGTTCGAGGTTGCTGAAGAAGCGGCGAAGAAGCTCGAAGAAAAAGGAATTTCAGTCGCGCTGATCAATCCGCGCTGGATCAAGCCGATGGATACCGGCACGCTCGAATTTTTCGCCCGCAGCGTCGAAGTCGTTGCGACGATTGAAGATCACGTGCTGCACAACGGATTCGGCTGCGCGGTGATGGAGCATCTGCACTCGCAGCAAATCAACACGCCGGTCGCGCGGGTCGGCTGGCCGGATGAATTCATCGAGCACGGCGCCGTTCCGCTTCTGCGCAAGAAGCACGGCATCACTGCCGACGCACTGGTCGAGAAAGTCCGGTTCTCGCCACGCGTTGCTTGAAGGGAAGGAGAAATAGCCGGCTTGCAAGCCGAATCTGACGATCGCGTAAGTCCGCGGGACGAAGAATTCTTTCGTCCCGAACGGGACTCTGCGATAGATCGCATTGCCCAGCGTTGAACGCTGGCATTCATCCTCATCCTCATGGCCGCAATCGAAGCTCGCGATTTAACGAAGGTTTACCGCACCTACCGCAAGGAAAGCGGTCTCTGGGGTGCGGTCAAAGGGACTCGTTAAGCGCCGCTACGACGAAACGCGCGCGGCCGACGCGGTTTCATTTCAAATCGAGGAAGGCGAGTTTGTCGGCTTCCTCGGACCAAACGGCGCCGGCAAAACGACAGTGTTGAAAATGCTGTCCGGTTTGCTGAATCCGACCTGCGGCGACGCGCGCGTTCTCGGATTTGTTCCGTGGGAGCGCCGCAACGAAATGAAGCGGCAGTTCAGCCTGCTCATGGGCCAGAAGAATGCGCTCTGGTGGGATTTGCCGGCGCAGGAATCGCTCGAGCTCAATCGCGCCATTTACGGAATCGATCGCGCTCGCTTCAACAAAGTGGTCGGCGGTTTGACCGAGCTCCTCGAAGTGCACGGACAAGATGAACGTGATGGTGCGCGAGCTTTCGCTGGGCGAGCGGATGAAGATGGAATTGATCTCCGCGCTGATCCACGAGCCGCGGGTCCTGTTTTTCGACGAACCGACGATCGGCCTCGATGTCGTCAGCCAAAAGCGCGTCCGCGAATTTCTGCGCATTTACAACAAGGAACATCGCATCGTTACGCTGCTGACGAGTCATTACATGCAGGACATCGAGGAGTTGACGCATCGCGTGCTGGTCATCGATCACGGCAAAATTTTCTTCGATGGACCGCTCGACAAAATTGTCGATCGGTTCGCGGTTTACAAAATTGTGAGCCTCACTTTCGACGCAAAGCCAAACTGCGATTTTTCGCGCTTCGGCGAAGTGATCGAACAAACGCCGATGTCGGTGCAACTGAAAGTCCCGCGCGCAAAGGTGACCGAGACCACGCGCGAAGTGCTTCAGTCCTGCGACGTGATCGATATCAACGTGCAGGAAGTTCCGGTCGAAGAAGTGATTCGCCAGCTTTTCGGCAGCGCCCGAAAGTCGGCGAGCTGAAGTTCCGAGAAGCGAAGTGACCTAAGCGACGAATCAAAGCGCGCTTGAGCTCGTGCGTATAAGCCGGATTTACTTCGAACGCAGTGACCGGCATCTCGGCCAGCTGAATTTGTTCGGAGTAAGGAATGCTCTCGACAAAACCGGCCGCCATCAAGCTGTTGAGCGTGTCGATCACGTCATCCGATTCCATTCGGACGTTGTCTTGAATTTCAGCGCCGAGCATTGAATTAGTGAACCCAATAGCGCGAACGACAGTGGCTTCCCGGCCGCTGAGTTTGATCATTCGCATATTGGAGAAAATTAGCAGCTTCCATACCGATAGCTGCGCCAGCGATTCAGAGTCCGGTGCGATCGTGCACCAAGGTCCGGCAGCACGCTTTTCTCCATGCCGGCGGCAAAGTTCGGATATTGCGGAACCCAGCCAATGCGTCGCAATTTCGCATTGCTCACACGTTTGTTGCTGTCGCCTCGTTTTCGTTTCGATGTCGATTCCCCAGACGGTGGCAATGGGCGATTAAGTTCTGCCGCGAGCCAGCGATAACATTCGCTCTGCAAAATCGGCTCGTCGTCGACCACGTTGTAAATTTGTCCGGCGGACGCCGCCGATTCGAGCAGAATCGAAATCGCCATCGCCGCGTCGTCGCGATGAATCTGATTCACAAAGCGATCGTGTTCCCGGGTCGAGAGTTGCGTCGACCGTCGAGCAATTTTTGCAACAACGCCGACCGACCCGGCCCATAAATTCCGCCGAGCCGGGCGACGACGCCGCGACTTCGCCAGGACGAGTTCCTCAGCCTCACGCAGAATTTTGCCGGTTTCGTGTTTGGGTTCCGCCGCGCTTTCTTCAGTGACTCACTCGCCGTTGCGTCTGCGCGTAAACGCTGGTGCTGCTGACAAACAACACTTTCGTTTCACCAAAACGATCCAAGCAGATTTCGCGCGCCATCGAAATAAACCCGGCGATAAAGTTCGACGTCGCCGCCGCGCGTGCTCGCGCAATGAATCACCGCGTCGAAATTCGCTTTGTGCGCGACGACATCCCTTTCGCATCGGAAATATCGACGTTCTGCCCGCGATGACCGTTTCGCGAAAGTTCCTGCGCCGATTCGGCAGACATTGTCCAGCCTTCGACTCCCAACGTTCGGCGACCAACAAATCGGCAAGCGCCCGGCCGAGATAACCGCATCCGGCAATGAGTGCGCGGGGCATGCCGTCGATCTTACGCTGCGACGCCGGCGATTTCGATTTCGTCGAACATTTGTCGCTGAAGCGCGCGCACCTGGTTCAAGCGAATCAATTCCAGCAACGCCAGAAAGGTCACGACGATCTCAACCCGCGAAGCGATCTGACTGAACAGTTCCGAAAACCGGACCGGAGCTCCCGTTGCCAACTACGTTCCAGGATTTTTTCGATTTTGTCCGACACGCTGAATCGCTCGCCAAAGATTTCGCCCAAATCTTCACGCGCCTCGACTCGCTTGATCACTTCCTGAAACGCGTGGATCAGCTGAAAAATTCCAACCTCGTGTAACGGCAGCGGCGCGTCTGAAATCGGCAGCGGTGCCGCCATCGCGGGTGAAAATGCGCTCCTGCTCCAAGCGCGCGATCGTGCAATTGCGCGGCGGCTTCCTTGAATTTCTTGTATTCGATCAACTGTCGAATCAGATCCCAGCGCGGATCGTCCTCTTCGGCATCTTCTTCCGGCGGCTGCTGATCGAGCGGCAGAAGACTGCGGCTTTTGAGGTAAATCAGGTTCGCCGCCATGACCACGAATTCGCCGGCGATATCGATCTTCAGTTCTTTGAAGGCCTGGAGATATTCGAGGTACTGGCGGGTGATCCGTTCGATCGAAATGTCGTAAATGTCGATCTCGTCGCGCTTGATCAGGTAAAGCAGGAGGTCGAGCGGACCTTCGAAAATTTCGAGCTTAACCTTGTAATCGGTCTCCATGTTTCACTGATCCAATTCAAAGCGCCTGCGGCGCGTCAAGTAAATCGAACACGAGACTGAACCGAGGTCAAGCTCCGTTAGGAGCGGCAGGCGATTACGCGACTTCGTGACGATGCACCCAGACGCTGTTCACGACGCCGAGCGCGAACATGATCATGAGCGCAAACGAACCGCTATAGCTGATCAAGCGGCAACGGCACACCCGTAATCGGCAACATCGAGATCGTCATGCCGACGTTTTGGAAAATGTGGGTGAAAATGAGCGCGGTAATTCCAATAACCAGAAGCAAACCAAATTGGTCGCCGGCAAAAAACGCGACGAAAAGACACGTCAACAGGAGCAAAGCGAAAGTCGCCGATAAGAAACATTCCGCCCACAAATCCCCATTGCTCGCCGATTGCCGAAAAGATGTAGTCGTTGTGGACGGCGGTAGCGGGAAGAAAGCCGAGCTCGATCTGCGTGTTCGGCGCCTTGAAACCTTTGCCGGCCCAGCCGCCTGATCCGATGGCGATAAGCGATTGATTGATTGCCCACGACGAGCCCTGCTTGTCGATGTCGGGATGGGCGAACGCAGTCAGACGCGCCTGCTGATACGGCTTGAGGACAAGGTTCGCGGTAATCGGAATCATCAGCGAACAGGATCAATAAGAATGCAGATCAGGTAACGAAGCGGCATTCCGCCAACGAAGAGCAGCGCCGAGCAATACCGGCACCCAGATGATCATTTCACCCAAATCCGGCTGCATCAGGATCAACAGACAGGGCGCGCCGGCGATTGCGGCGCAGACCAGCAAACGCAGCATCGGATGCATTTGCTTGAACTGACTCAAGAACAAGGCCAGCACCATGATCCCCGCGACGACCGCAAGCTGGGCCGGTTGAAAATTAATCGGACCGAGATGGAGCCAGCTCCGCGCGCCGTAAACTTTTTGCCCCATGAACTTGGTCAGAACTAAAAAGAAGATACCGGCCAGATACATCGGCAAGGCACCCCAGCGAATCCATCGATAATTGACCAGGCTCGCCACCATGAAGGCGAAGAAACCCGACCACGACCCAGTTGGCCTGTTTTCGCCAGAAATCTGCCGCCACCGGATCTTCACGCATGTAGGTCGCGCTATAGATGGCGATAACGCCGAAAACGGCCAGCGCGAGCATCACCAGGAGGAGGAGCCAGTTGAGGCCGAGCAATTTTCGCAGGAACGGAGTCATGTCGATCTGGTCGGCGCCAGCCGGAACCGGCGCGACCGGCATTTTCGAGTATATCCAACACCCAAAATTCGCAAAGCGTTTCCGCACTGAGCCTTGGAGAAATCCGCCGGCGAACCACTTCGACCGGTGCCCGCTAGAGCTATTTATCATTGATCGACTAAGCTGCTGATTTTCAGATATTTAAGACAAATTTTGAGAAAAAGGGGCCGTTTTCTTGTCGACCACTTTGAACCCAATTAGAATTAGATCTTTCCAGCCGAGGGTCCCAATTATGGCGAAGAAAACAAAGCGAAAGGTCGCGTATCGCAGGTTACCGATGCAGCCACAATTAAATCTGCATCAGGAAGGAAGACACTTCGATCTCGGCGCGATCTTCGATCAACTCAACCGGCGTTATTTTCGCGGACAGCTGCGGAATTACAAAGTGATGTGGGGCCGTCGCCGAAAGCATCGACCGAAAGACCATTTTGTCTTTGGGACGATCCAGGAAGAAGACCGCGTGATTCGAATTCATCCGCTATTGGACCAGGCGTTCGTGCCGCGCTGGTATTTAAAATACGTTCTCTATCACGAAATGCTGCACTCAGTCGTGCCGGACAAAACGTTGCGACAATGGAAGACGACTGGTTCACACCGAAGAATTCAATCGCCGCGAACGCGCATTTCACAGCTACTATCGCGCACGTCGTTGGGAAGATCGGAACCTCGCGCGATTTCTCCGGTAATCCAGCAATCCGACTCTTACCGTTTGTCGGCCGCGGCGGGCCGCGAGTTGGTTTCAGACGGCGAGGGAGTCGTTGCTACGTTCTTCTTGATGAGATACCAGAGCGTTGTCGCGAGGAGCAGGGATATCAACTTCGCGCGCCAATTCTTCAGGAGCAGTTTCTTCATAACGTCCGTGCAATAAAATCTCGCCGATCCGCTGGCGAAACGTTTCCGGCGTAAAATTGCGCTCAATTCGGCGCCGATGGCAAATAGAAATACTGCCGGTTTCTTCCGAAACCACGATCGCGACGGCGTCGGATTCCTCCGTAATCCCAAGCGCGGCGCGATGCCGCAGACCGAGACTGCGGTCCAGCGTTTCGCGCTGGCTTACCGGAAAAATGCAGGCGGCGGCGGCGATTCGCCCATTACGAATAATCACACCGCCATCGTGCAGCGCGGCTTTCGGATGAAAAATGCTCAGGAGCAGTTCGACCGAGAAATCCGAGTCCAAGCGTCACGCCGGTTTCTTCGTAAACGCGAATTGAGGTGTCGCGCTCGATCGCGAGTAACGCGCCGAATTGTTTGTTCGCGAGTTGAGTGACCGCTTCGGCCAGATCGTGGATCGTTTCCCGCTTCTCACTCGTGAGCGAAAAAATCGGATGGCCGCCAAGCTCGGCCAGACCGCGACGAAGCTCCGGTTGAAAAATCACAACGAGCGCGATCGCGAGGAAAACGGAGAAGCTACGCACGATCCAGCCGATCACGACCAGGTTCAGTAATGTCGAGATCAGCGTCAGGGTCAGGAAAACGATCGCCAGACCGGTCAACACTTTGGCGCCGCGTGTGCCGCGAAAATAAAGATAGCCGTAGTAAATGCCGACGCTGAGCAGAATGATCTCAAGAATGCTTCGCCAGCTTTTGAACCAGAGTTGGAGAAGGTCCTGCAGCATCATGAGATCTCCTCCACGATTCGCAACGCCGCCACGTTTTCTTTCACGTCGTGCACGCGGAAAATGTCGGCGCCCCGCGCGCGCAAGATCGCCGTCAGGGCGATTGTCGGCGCGAGACGGTCACGCATTTCATTCGAGCCGGTAAACTTTCCCAGAAAAGATTTTCGCGAAACGCCGACCACAAGTGGCCGATCGTCCACGCGCAGTTGGTCGAAATCTCTAAGTAGTGACAAATTTTGCTCGAGCGTTTTACCGAAACCAATTCCGGGATCAAACGCGAGCCTCATGGGATCAACGCCGCACTCTAGGGCGCGAGAATATTGTTGTCTAAAAAAATCGGCCACCTCTTGTACAACGTCGCCGTACTGCGGATTTTTCTGCATGGTGCGCGGCTCGCCTTGCATGTGCATCAGCACAATCGCGACGTTTTGTTTCGCGGCCAGGGGCAACATCTGCTCGTCGGCACGGCCAGCGGTGACATCGTTGATAATCGATGCCCCACGCTCTATCGCCGCATGCGCGACCTCAGACTTCGAGGTGTCGATCGAGATCGGAATGTCGATCTTCGCCCGCAATTTCTCGATCACCGGAATCACCCGGCGCAATTCCTCCTTCACCGACACCGGCTCAGCACCGGGTCGCGTTGATTCTCCACCCACATCAATGATATCGGCTCCCTCGGAAGCGATTTGGACTCCGCGCTCAACAGCCTTGTCGCAATCAAAAAACTCGTTCCCGTCAGAAAATGAGTCCGGCGTGACATTAAGCACGCCCATAACCATTGCTCGCCTGGAGAGATCGAAGACTTTGTCGCCAATCTTCCAAACGTGCTTAGTCATCAAGAATCAGACTAACACAACGCTTCTCTTATTCGAAGGTGTTGTAGCGGTGCTTGTTCTCAAGCACCGAACTAATAAATAGGCGCTTGGCACTAGCGCCTCTACACCTATTTTTTGGAATAACGCCCCATCAGTTCACCTTGCGCGATGACGTGACCTTTCATCGCCGAGTCAACTTCGCGCCGTTTCGCGCCCGGTTTCAAATCAAGCGTCCGATCGAGTGCGAAGATCTTGAAATAATAACGATGCGTTCCGGAGGGCGGTTGCGGTCCACCATAACCGATCTCGCCAAAATCGCTCCTGCCCTGCGCCGCCCCGCTCGGCGCGCTGCCTTCCGCGATGTCGGCCGTCTTAGGATCAATGTTCCAAACCAGCCAGTGGGTGAACAATCCGACCGGTGCGTCGGGATCGTCCACGATCAGTGCCAGACTTTTCGCCTCGCCCGGGGCTCCCGCGATTTGCAATTCCGGGCTGACATTCTGGCCGTTCTTGCTGAACTTTTCGGGGATTGTTCCGCCTTCCTGAAATGCTGGGCTCGTGATTTTCATTTTTGTTCCTCCCGCCGCAAACGCCAACACCGCAGCGGCCGCGCTCACACAAACAGCAATAAAAATTGTTTTCATATTTGGTCGTTAGATCGGCATGCTCCAAGATGGTTTCGTCGAGATGAGCAAAAACGGTCGCACAATTCGAGATAAGGTCCTTGCCCTATTGCGCGCGCCCGACTATCGGCCAGGCGACTGGAATGAGATCGCGCGAGCGCTCGGACCAAAAGGTCGCGACAAAGTCGAAGTTCGAAAAACGCTTCAAGAGCTTGAACAGGCCGGCGAAATCGCGCGCGTTCGCAAGAACCGTTACATTCTCCCGTCAGAGGCCGATCTCATTGCCGGGAAGTTGTCGATCCATCAGGCGGGTTACGGTTTTCTAGTTTCGGAGAAAGAGGGCCAACCCGATATTTTCGTAGCGGCTGAAAATACCGGCACCGCCATGAACGGCGATCGCGTGGTCGTACGAATCAGCCGCGACCTGCCGCCGCGACGCGGCAAGGCAGGCCACGCCCGGCCGGGACAGCGGACCGAAGGCCGGGTGATTCGAATTCTCGAGCGCGCACGGGACACGATTGTTGGAACCCTGCAGCACTCGAAGAATTTTTATTACGTCGTGCCCGATGATCCGCGGATCGTTCACGACGTCTACGTCAAGCGCCTTCTGTAGCGGCAGTCCATGACCGCCGAGCTCATCAGGAAGACGGGCGCTCACACAGCGCCGCTACAGCACGAGTTGGTGATAAGGTCGTCGTTCGTTTGGAGGCATGGGAATCGCGCCATGTAAATCCGGAAGGCGAAATCATCGAAGTGCTTGGTTCCGCAACAGCGCCCGGCGTCGACATGCTCTCGATCATCCGGAAATACAATCTGCCGACAGAGTTTCCCAAAGCCGTTCTCGATGAAGCGAATCGAATCCCAAAATCGGTCGAGCGAAAGATGGTCGAGGGCCGCGAGGATTTGCGTGAAAAATTCATCGTAACGATCGATCCGGATGACGCACGCGATTTTGACGATGCGATCGATGTCGAAAAGATCGCCAACGAAGGCTGGAAACTCGGGATCCACATCGCGGACGTCTCAGCGTATGTGACTTTAAACAGTGCGCTTGATCGCGAAGCCCGCCGCCGCGGCAACAGCGTTTACATGCCGGACCGCGTGATTCCAATGTTGCCTGAGCGATTGAGTAACGGCGTTTGCAGCTTAAATCCCGGCGTCGATCGGCTGACGTTTTCGGTTTTCATAGAATTCGACAACGACGGCCGGCCAAAGAATGCGCGTTTTGCACGGAGCGTCATCCGCAGCGTCAAGCGACTGACTTACAAGGAAGCGTACGCGATTCTTCAATCGAAACCGAACGGCGAACTCAGCCGGCGATTGCACACCGCGTGGGGACTGGCCTCTCTACTTCGCCGCAAACGCTTTGAACACGGCTCGCTTGATCTCGATTTCCCGGAAGTGAAAGTATATGTCGATGCAAACGGCACACCGGTTCGCCTGGACCGGGTCGAGAACGACGAATCGCATCAATTGATCGAAGAATTCATGCTCGCGGCCAACGAGGCAGTTGGGCGCGAGCTGCGGCATCGATCGATTCCCACTATCTTTCGCGTCCACGAAGACCCGGATCCGGAAAAACTCGGCGAGTATCGGGAATTCATTCTCAGCTTTGGCTACAAGGTCGGGGATCTCTCGCAGCGAAAAGAAGTGCAACGTTTTCTGGCATCAATTCGCGGTAAGCCCGAAGAGCAGGCACTCAAAATCGGTTTACTGAAGAGTTTGAAGCGCGCGCGTTATGCCGCGCAACCGCTTGGTCATTACGGTTTAGCCAAGGCAAATTATCTTCACTTCACTAGTCCGATCCGCCGTTATGCCGACCTGATTGTGCATCGCGCGCTGGCAGACCGGAACTTATCGAGGCGATCCAAAATCGACGTCGGCCAGCTCGACTCGATGGCCCGTCACATTTCTGACACCGAACGTAATGCGGCGGACGCCGAAATTGAATCAGTGCGCCTCAAGAAGCTTCAGTTCTTCCAACTCCAGCTCGAAGATCGAAATCCCCAAGTTTTCCGAGCGGCGATTGTTGACGTTCGAAACTACGGGCTCGTGGTTGAACTACCGGACGCTGTCGTAACCGGTCTCGTCCACGTCTCCGCGTTGACGGACGATTTCTATCACTTTGATGCCGCCCAGCGGCGCTTGATTGGCCGGCGGACGAACCGCCGATATCGCGTTGGCGACGAAATCCGCGTATTCGTCGCGCGGGTCGATACGTTCAAGCAGCAGATTGATTTCGCGATTGCTGAACCGGCGGGCAAAAAACCTGGCCGCCGCCGCTGATTCTCGGCGTTAACACCTATCAACAGGATATTCACAAGGGGCTTTTTTGGCCCAAAAATCTGCTTCCCTTTTTGAGCCTGACCATCGTAAACTCCGCCGCTTTTTTATAAATGGACAATCTCATCGAGGCGAGGGAGCTGCAGATCGAGCGTAAGCATTTTCACGTCGAATTCCGCGAAAACGATCGAGGTAAATTCCTGCGCATCACCGAGGAAGCGCACGGCCGCCGCAACACGATCATCGTTCCAAGCACAGGCGTGGAAGATTTTACGACGGCAATCGACGACGTAATCGAACACGCGGAGCGGATCACGCCCGCGTAACTTTTCCCGTGGAGGCAGCCGTCTCGGCTGCAAACCGCTCAGCAACAGGCGGCGACGCCTGCCGCCACAGTCCGTTGACACGCGCAAGCGCGCGGAATTAGGTTGCCACTCTCCCCACGTCCGAGAGAAATCATGGCCATCAAACGTAAATCAAAGACCCGAAGATCAACAACAACGCCAGCATCGCGCCAAGGCGAAGAAATCGAAAACGAAATACGTCTACTACTTCGGCGACGGTCAGGCCGACGGCACCGGCAAAATGAAGCCGTTGCTCGGCGGCAAAGGCGCAAACCTCGCCGAGATGACGCGGATCGGTTTGCCAGTCCCGCCGGGGTTCACCATCACCACCGAAGTCTGCAGTTACTTTTACGCGCACAACCGGAGCTATCCGCCGCAGCTCAAGGCCGAAGTCGAAGCCGCATTGGCCAAAGTCGAAAAATCTGTCGGTAAAAAACTTGGCGACAACGATCGACCGCTGCTGGTTTCCGTTCGCTCAGGCGCGCGCGATTCCATGCCCGGAATGATGGATACGATCCTGAATCTCGGAATGAACGACGAAGTCGTGGAGATCGTCGCGAAGAAAACAAAGAATGCGCGTTTCGCCTGGGATTCTTACCGGCGCTTCCTTCAAATGTATGGCGACGTGGTCATGGGCGTGCAGAAACGGGCGGGCGAAGATCACGACCCGTTCGAGAGCGTCATCGAGCATTTGAAAGACAAGCGCTACGGCAAACATGATTTCCCCGACGTCCGGCTCAAGGTCGATGATTTGAAGGAGCTGGTGAAACGTTTCAAAGCGCTGATCAAGGAGCGGACCGGGAAATCGTTTCCGCAAGACGCCAAGGAGCAAATGTGGGGCGCGATCGGCGCGGTGTTCGGTTCCTGGATGAACGACCGCGCGATTGTTTATCGGCGCAAGTATGGAATCCCGCATGATTGGGGCACTGCGGTAAACGTTCAGACGATGGTATTCGGCAACATGGGCGACAGCAGCGCGACCGGAGTGGCCTTCACGCGCGATCCGGCGACCGGCGAGAAAGTTTTCTACGGCGAATATCTGATCAACGCGCAGGGCGAAGACGTCGTCGCCGGCGTGCGCACACCGCATCCGATCGCGATGCTGGCCAAGGAAATGCCTGCTGCGCACAAAGGACTGATGAAGGTGCGCCAAATCCTCGAGCAGCATTTCAAAGACATGCAAGATCTCGAGTTCACGGTCGAAGAAAGCCGCCTCTACATTCTGCAAACGCGCAACGGTAAACGGACCGGACATGCCGCAGTCCGCATCGCGGTCGACATGGTCGACGAGAAGTTGATCGATAAAAAGGACGCGGTGCGCCGGATACCCGCGGACTCACTCGCCCATCTCCTCGCGCCGATCTTTGATCGACAATCAGCCAAGGAAGCGAAGAAGATCGGCAGCGGTCTCGCGGCCGGACCGGGCGCGGCATCGGGTCACGTTGTTTTCAGCGCGGAAGAAGCTGTCGCGCGTTCGACGAAAGGCGAAAAGGTCGTGCTCGCGCGCATCGAAACGTCTCCGGAAGATTTGCGCGGAATGATCGCCGCTGAAGGAATTCTCACGTCGCGTGGCGGTGTTTCATCGCACGCGGCATTGGTCGCGCGCCAAATGGGGAAAGTTTGCGTCTGCGGCGCGAGCGGGATCCAAATCGATTATCAAAAGCGAACGCTCAGTGCGAACGGCACAACTCTCGGGCAAGGTGATTACATTTCGATCGACGGGACCGCGGGCGAAGTTTTTGCGGGAGAAGTCACGACTGCGCCGTCGGAAATCATCCAGGTTCTCGTCGATCGCACCTTAAACGCGAAGAAGAGCCTGACTTATCGCGAGTACGCGAAGTTAATGGACTGGGCGGATGAATTTCGCACGCTTGGGATTCGCACGAATGCGGACACGCCCGAGCAAGTTGCGAACGCAGTTGCCTTCGGCGCCGAAGGAATCGGGCTTTGCCGAACCGAACACATGTTCTTCGAGGGCGATCGAATCGATGCGATGCGCGAGATGATTTTGGCCGGACTCAAAAGCAGCGCGAGAGCACGCCCTCAAGAAATTACTGCCATACCAACGCGAGGATTTTGTCGGCATTTTCACCGAGTTGAAAGGATTGCCGGCTACGATTCGGTTTCTCGATCCGCCTTTGCACGAATTTTTGCCTCAAGGCACGGCGCAACAACTTCAGTTGGCCCACAAGCTGGGCGTGCGGCCTGAACAGATCGCACGACGCGTGGAAGAGCTGCACGAATTCAATCCCGATGCTCGGGCATCGCGGTTGCCGGCTCGGCATCACATTCCCGGAAATCTCCGAGATGCAGGCCCGCGCAATTTTCGAAGCCGCAGCCGAAGTGCAAGCCAAGGGAATCAAAGTGAGACCGGAAATCATGATTCCGTTGGTCGGGTTCCCACGGGAGCTCAAACTTCAGATCGACATCGTTAATCGCGTTGCGGACGAGGTCGCTAAGAAAAAGAAAACAAAGTTCGATTATCTCGTCGGAACGATGATTGAGATTCCACGCGCGTGTTTGCTCGCAGACGAAATCGCGCGCGACGCACAGTTCTTCAGCTTCGGCACAAACGATCTCACTCAAACAACGCTCGGGATGAGCCGCGACGATTCAGGAAGCTTTTTGCCGCAGTACGCCGAGCTCGATATCATCGACACGAATCCGTTCGCGTCGATCGATCAGAAGGGCGTCGGCAAACTCATGGAGATGACGCGCGATCTCGGCCGCAAGACCCGACCGAAGATCAAGCTCGGAATTTGCGGCGAGCATGGCGGCGAACCGAACAGCGTGAAATTCTGTCATCGGCTCGGACTCGATTATGTCAGCTGCAGTCCGTTCCGGATCCCGATCGCCCGCCTCGCCGCCGCTCAAGCCGCCATCGCGGAATGACTGCTATGATCCCCCAGCCCGCGGCGGTCAGTCGTGATAGGCCAATAAAATTCGCCTTTAAATACGAAATTTCTTGGCACAATTCTCGTTAGATGGTGATCACGCAGGCACTGCTTGTGCCTGTCTTATCGTCGGTGTGCTTTGGGCGTTCGTCGCGGCATGGACGAAACTGGTTGGACGAGCGGCGATCTCGACGAGCCGATCGCTCTTCTTGCTCCGAAGCCGGACTACCTGGATCGTTCGCTAGATCACAAGGCGCCAGGTGTGCGTTTTGAGTCGCAGGCGCCGAGCTCGCTTACTGTTACGGCTGCGATGGCAGTAGTCGCGCTGGACACCACTTGCAAAGACATTTATGCGATGCGATTCAGCCGCGTGGCTGACCTGAGTGTAGTCGTCGCCTAGATTCATCCAGTTGATCTGACTGCACCCTAGACCTAGCCACCGATGCAAGCAACCGCGGCTCATATGCATCTTCCTTAGTCGTGCAGCGCCTCGGTGGCTTCTGTTCTCGCCGCGGATATCAGAATCGGCCGTGGCATGATTGTCGTTGACGATGCGGCGTTGCTCCAACCAGTCTAACCAGTCGATGCAGCCAACCGCTGGCCGCTCCGATAGCGTTGCATTTGCGTATGACCTTGCAGTCGTCATTCCGTGTCCAAATTAGCCTCGCCCTCGACCAACGGTGGCTGATCTGCAGTTCTCGTTAGATGGCGCAGAAAGCACAGGAGTTGACGTTCCACATTCACCGCCAGCTGTGAAAATGAAATCGCCATGAGCCAACTTATGCGTTTCCCCAGTTCGGTCAAGCGCGATCCAGCTATATCGAGGTCTGGATGCACGAGCATTCGGGTGAATTGGGGGCGATCGCGCAGCGCTGGTTTGAAGTCATGCGCGCCTGCGGAGACGACGTTCGAGAGTTATTGCATGATGGTCATCCGACCGCGTGTGTAGCTGATGCGGCGTTCGGTTACGTCAATGCGTTCACAGCCCACGTCAATGTCGGGTTCTTTCGTGGCGCCGAGATTGCCGACCCTGAGGGTCTGTTGGAAGGCACCGGCAAGTTCATGCGCCATGTGAAACTCAGGCCCGGAAGTGACGTCAATGCCGCAGCGCTGACGCAAGCTCATCGAAACCGCATACTCTGACATGAAGCGGCGCGTTAAGGCAGAGTCGTTTTGCGGAGACGCTGTATAACGATTCATTCAAGCCGACGCCATTTCGCGGCCGCGAAAAGCGGCGCGAGTACGCGCCGCACTCCAAAGTTATTCGCTTCGTTCGACTACTTGCCGCGCTACGCGGCGTGAAATGCTTCCCAAACTCTCGAAGCACGCTCGTAGTTCTGTTTTTCGGCTCAGAGTTCGGCTTCTAGAGATCAAATAGACGGGAGGTTCGGCCGCCAGGATTTGGAGTGCGGCGCGTACTCGCGCCGCTTTTCACAGGGTTATAAATCCGGTAAACTCCGCGCGTGGACACCCCCTGGCCACATGCTCCGCCGCATCATTTCACGCCAGGCAGCGTTTACATGATAACAGCTGGCACGCTCCACAAAGCGCCACTTTTCGGCACGGCGGCCAAGCTCGATTTATTTCGTGACACAACCTTTAAACTCCTGGCTGACTACTCGATTAACTTGCGAGCGTGGGCGTTCTTTTGGAATCACTACCACGTGATCATTGGTTTCGAAGATGCTTTGGTTCCACATCGCACTTTTATTCGCCGTTTGCATCGAGAGCTTGCGATCAAGCTCAATGCACTTGACGCGACTCGGTCCCGAAAAGTGATGTATCAGTTTTGGGACACCGAATTGACCTTCGAGAAATCTTATTTAGCACGGTTGAATTACGTGCACCAGAATCCGGTCCATCATCGCCTTGTGCCGGTCGCAAATCAGTACCCCTGGTGTTCGGCAGCCTGGTTTGAAGGCGAAGCGCCGCAGAGCTTCGTGAATACTGTGTATTCCTTCAAAACGGATCGCTTGAGAGTGCCAGATGATTTTTAAGGCGGCAGAAAAGCGGCGCGAGTACGCGCCGCACTCCAAAATATTCGCTTCGATTGACTACTTGCCGCCTTCTGTTTCGTGAAACTTCAGCCAGGCGTTCCAGGCGCGCTCGTAATTTTGCTTTTCGGCCCAGAGTTCAGCCTCGGCATATCTCCAGTAGGAGGGTGTATCTTTGCGCTCGCTAAAGTGACGCACGGTCTGGAGTGCGTCATCCGTTCGCCCGGCCTGTTTTTGGGCACGATAAAGTTCGTAGCCGATCACATGATTGTCGGGCGAACCGCGGAACTCACTTTCCAGTTGAATAAGTGACACACTCGAAGTAACTCGCGGCATCGGCGCCGCCTCGCCATATTTTTGGGTCAGATCGTAAGCAGCGCGGAAATCGTTTTTGCCTGCATCGTACCGGGCGATGCCAAACCACGCGTAGGACAACCAGTTCGGGTGCTGTTGGACCGCTTGGGCGAGCATTTCGCCATCCCCGCGTTCCGACCAGAGCGAAAAGAGCGCGAGTCTCTCGGGTTCGGAATATGAACTGAGGTCTGGATCATTCTTCAACACTTCACCGACAGCATTATTAAAATCGGCGCCGGTCAGCTGACTGAGATACGGCAGCGCGAGATCGTGATGACTGACGCCGCGTTCAGCCAGAAGGCGACGAAGCTCAGGGCTGTGCAAGGAGGCGCTACTCAACATTCGCGCGTAAACTCCGGAACGTTCCGGCGCGCGGCGCAACGCCTCCTGCCATGCCGTCGCGGCGAGGGCCGGCTGCTTCGCAGCAAGCCAGGCAGTCCCTTCGGCGAGCGGAAGTTCGTAGGAACTCTGTTCCAGATAGCGAGCGCGCCGAAAATCGTCCAGGGCGTTGGCCGTTTGTTTTAACGGGACTTCGGCGATGGCGCGTGAAAAATAAAGCTCCCAGTCGAGCGGCGCCCATTCCAATCCGAGATTGGTCAGACGAAGTGCTTCATTGAAATCGTGCTCCTGGTTCGCGATGACGGCGAAATGCTTGACGTTGCTTACGCCGACGGAACCGGGAAGAAGTTTGTATCCCCGGGCGCAAACAACACATGTCACTCCGCCAACGAGCAAGATCAGTCCGGCGAATCGAAACAGGATCGACATCCGCCCCATTGGCCGAAACGAAAACGGACGATGAATCGAGAGCCCCAGCAAAAAGATAACAGTGAAGATTGTGCCGATGCGATGGCCGGAGACGTCGATCAAACCGTGCAACGCAAACAGGAAGGCAGCGATGAGCGTGCCGAGCCGGTAGCGTTGATTAGTCCCTTCCTCGAGCGGGAAAGACTTGCGGACGATAAAAACGAATCCGGCAATAACGAGGACCACCGCGACCCAGCCAAGTTCCGACCACATCCAAAGCCAATCGCTCTCGGGATGAAGCGCGCGCTGTTCGCTAAACGACGCGGCGCGAAAAGTCGCGAACACCGATTCAAAATTGCCCAGGCCGATTCCGAGCCAGGGCGAATCGCGCAGCAGTTGGAAAACGTCGGAAAAGATTCGCCAGCGAAAATCGGTTGAGACGCCGAACTCGCCGAAATGGCGAAATCGTTCCAAGGTTTGTCCGCCAAAAATGAGCAGCACCGTAAGGAGAAGAAGCAGGAACGAAACAACGAGCGCAATTTTTGATGGAGATCGTTGCCGAAGCGAAAAAACACCCAGCCAAAGCGCGCAGCCTGCGACGAGAAGGCCGACTCCAGCACGCGAATAACTGAAGATGACCGCAGCGATCACGAACCCGAACGCGATTAACCACGCAATCCAGCGCTTTCGTCCTTTGCGCAGATCGTCCTGGCCGCAAACCAGAACCATGATCGCGGTCAGCCCGAAAAGATCGCCGGTCTGATTGCGATTCGGGAACGGCCCGAAGCCGCGCTCGTTGTGCCAGAATGGCAGAGCGCCGTGACGCAGCCAAAGCAGAACGCAGGTCGTTGCCAGAATGGCGATACCGGCTGTAAAGATTCGCACGGCGGTGCGCGCTTCACGCAACCCCAGCGGCTCACTGCACATAACGTACAGCCAGCACAACCCTGCCAGGAGACTGAACCAGCAAGTTAATGTGATCCACGGTTGCGGACTCAACGTTGCCGGAAGGGAAATGCCGAGATCGTCCGTGAAGGCCGCGCGCCAAGCCGGCTTGAGAAACCAGTCGGCAGGCAAAAAACCGGCTACGGGCAGAAGCAAAAACGCGAATAGGATAAGATTGAGCGCCAGGCCGAGTGAAAAACGCGGCGGCCGCACGACGAGAAAAAGTCCGAGCAGCGCAACAATCATTCCTTCCGCCCATTTGTGGGTAGCGCCGCCTAAAAAGCAGGCAAGGACGGGCAACAGTGCAAGAAACGCTTCGGGAAATGGGCCGGGCGTGCCCCTGCGGTCGTATCCAGAGTCGGATTGGTCTACTGTCTTCTCCATCAGGCGAGGTACGCTGGAATGGTATGGGAATCGCTTTTTAGTCCGAAAGCGATTCGTTTACGGAATCGGAATGTCATGAACCCCGAAAGACTAGCACGAGTTGAAGGTCTCACGCCATCGCGTACTCTGAGCCTCGGCGCAGCAAATTAATCATGGTAACGCAACGGACGGAAGGACTTTACCGCCTCTTTCTGTTTTGCCAGATCGTGATGGTGGCCGGCCTTTTCTGGCTCGGTGTCTGGATCATGGTGACGTTCTACTCGCCCAGCGCCGAGCTGACCTGGAGGCGTTACGGAATTTACTGCGGCATGCTCGTGCTTGGAATGCTCCTGGAAGCCCTCACTCGATCGAAAAATTATTTTTTGCAAAACGAATTGCTCCGGCAGCACCGGCTTACTTTGCGCCAGACGGTGGCCAGCGTCGGATTGCTGGTGGTTTACCTGATCGCAACCAAAGACGCATTCATCTCGCGTGTCTTCTTATTCAACTTTGTACCGTGGCTTTACGTCGCTCTGCTGTTCACCCATTACTATCTTCCATCGATTCTCGCCCGCGGAATTTTTCGAAACGAAGACAAGACCTTGCTCGTTGGCTCAAGCCGGCGGGCCGAACAGCTTGGTGAATGGTTGCACCGCAAAGCGGAAATCGGTTTGCGCACCGTCGGGTTGATTTGCGAGGAAGAGATCGACCAGACGCGCGACCACATTCCGGTGCTTGGCAAACCCGACGAGATCGAGAAGGTGATTCGTGAGCGTGGAATCACTCAGGTGATCCTGCTCGAATTTCCGCTTTTCGCCAACGCCTACGAAAACGTCATTCAAACGTGCGACCAGCTTGGCATTCGTTTGCTCATCCTAAGCGACCTGGAAGAAAAACTGCGCCACTCGGTAACTCACTTCGAGGACGGCGGATTTCGGTTCATCGGATTGCGGGAGGAGCCGCTCGAAAATCCACTCAACCGTTTCTTGAAGCGCGCGCTCGATTGTCTGATCGCAATTCCGATCATGATTTTCATTTTTCCCCTTCTGACGCTGATCGTGTTCGTCGGCCAGCGACTGCAATCCCCTGGCCCGCTTTTTCATGTCCAACGGCGGGCCGGTTTTCAGAATCGACAGTTCGAGATCTACAAATTTCGCACCATGCACTCAAGTAACGGCGAATTAGCGCGCCAAGCGAGCCTCGCCGACGAACGAATCTATCCTCTCGGGAAGTGGTTTCGCAGACTCAGTATCGACGAAGTGCCGCAGTTTTGGAACGTACTGCGCGGCGACATGAGTATCGTCGGTCCGCGACCGCATTTGATCGAACACAACCAGCAATTTTCCCAGTACATGGGGAACTATCATGTCCGTACGTTCGTGAAACCCGGTATCACCGGTTTGGCGCAGGTTCGTGGCTTCCGCGGGGAAGCCCGCAACGGCGCCGACATCGCCAACCGCGTGGCCTGCGACATCGAGTATCTTGAAAACTGGAATCTTTCGCTCGAACTCGCGATCATCATGCGGACGTTTTTCCATCTCGTGAGGCCGCCGCACACTGCTTATTGAGTTCCCGGATTCGTCAGCCGCGATTGTTGCGCTTCCGATATTCGTAGGTTTTCGCAACAATCAGGAATTCGTAAGTAGCGTGAAGCCTGGCGAAGTAATAACCCTCACGCCCATCGAGAAATCCCTTTTGCCAAAGGTAAATGTAAAGGAATCGTAGTAACGGCCGAAACGGCAATCGCCTGGCAAACGTTTTAAGCGATCGCTTCAGATTGGCATGTTCGTGCGCGAGTCGCCCGTTGCTTTTCCCTTCAGCCGCCACGCACGCTTCCCAGTTTGAATAGCGATTGTGTTTCTCAATGAAGACGTCGATCGACGGAAACGCGTAATGGTCCATCTCGCACTGCAAACGCGAAGTCTGTCCTTGGACGACGACATGCTCGTGGACTTCGTTGTCTCCACTATCGGTCCGTGCCCCGGTCAATTTCTCATAGCGACCCAACGAGTGGCGGAAGAGACGGAGATTCCAATTCGGATAGTAAGCGTGCCGCAACCAGCGACCCAAAAAGAAGAATCGGCGATTGATCCAGTATCCTGCAATGTCGCCCGCATTTGCAATCGCCGCGGCAAATTCCTTCTCGGCTTCGGGGGGCAGAACTTCGTCGGCATCCAGGATAAAGACCCAATCGTTCTTGAACCGAAGATTTTCCAACGCCCAGTTCTTTTTTTTCGGCCAGGTCCCGTTGAACTGAAACTGCTCGACCCGCGCGCCGTGCTCCGCGGCAATCTGCGCTGAATCGTCGGTACTTTGCGAATCGACCACGAAAATTTCGTCCGCCCATCGAACGGAATCCAGACAGCGCGCGAGATTCGCCGCTTCGTTTTTGATCGGAACGATGACCGAAACCGGAACGCGAGAAATCATCGCGGTCGAATAACGCGGCAGGGATTGCCCGCGGCGATGACGTTGTCCGGAACATCTTTGGTCACAACCGAACAGGCGCCGACGATCGCCCGCGCGCCAATCCGCACACCCGGCAAGACAAAAGCGCGGGCGCCGATGAAAGCGTCCTCGCCAATAGTGATTTTGGCGGCAGTCAACGGCATCGCCGGGTCGGTGAAATCGTGACTCGCGCTGCTCAGATAAACTTCCTGGGCCACGGTCGCGCGCGCGCCGATTTCAATTTCGCCTAACGAATAAGCGTTGGCCCGATCACCAAGGGACGCCCGATCGTGAAGAGTCAGATTCCAGGGAATGGCGATGCGCGCCCGCTGGTGGACAAAAGGCGCGCCTTCGATCTTCGCATCGAAAACGCGCAACCAGAAAAGTCGCCATTCGTTCAGCGGCTTCGGCGTCCAGCTGCAAAAAAGAAACCAGCAAAATTCCCAAAGCACGCGCAGGAACCGGTTCTCGGGCGTCCACGGCGATTCGTAGGGCGACTTTTGGCGCGGATTAACGATTTGGGGCTGTGGCATCGGAGTTATGGATAAGCGAACTAAAATCGGCAATGAAGCGGTCGGCAACCCGCGGCAGCGAGTACTCGCTCGATTTGCGATGACCGGCTTCAGCGACGCGTGCAAGAACCGCGTTGTCGCGGACCATTGCTTCGAGTTTTTTCCCAAGCGATTCGGAGGGATTTCTCGAGCGATGGTCAAAGACAAAGCCGGTTTCACCGTCGCGAATGAAATCGCCAAAGCAGTCGAGATTCGACACGAGGACGGGACAACCGTGCGTCATCGCTTCAAGCGGTGCGAGTCCGAAAGATTCGCCGCGCTCCGCAAGCGATGGATAGACGAAGACGCGCGCGTCTCGAAAAATTTGCTCAAGCGCGACCGGATCAAACACTGATCCGGCGAAAATCACCTGCGCCGGCAATTCCTGTGGCAGAACGCCCGAGAGCATCCAAGTAATCCGCGCCGCCACCGCCAAATTTCGTTTCCGTCGGGCCTACGATCATTAGTTTCCAACCCATAAAAGCAGCGGGCGTTCCGCGAACGAACGCGTCTACCAAAAGATGCACTCCTTTTTCGGGGTGCACGCGGCCGACATAAAGAATAATCTTGCTCCGATCCGCGAGCTGGGGCGGCGGACCAGAAGTCGATTCAGGTGCGGGATATGGAATGACCGAGACTTTTTCCGACAGATGCGGCGCTTCTGCGGCGATGGCGCTGCCGACGGCATTCGATGGCGCCTGTAACCGTGCCGCGCGATGATAAAAGCGCATTTGCCCTTTCGGATAGCGACCGACGTGCACATACACTTTCCCGCAGCTGCGATGGCGCAACAAGATTGGAAGCCAAAACGTGTTTGTGACGACAATGTCGGCCGCAGGCAAGACCGACATCACTCTGACCGAATAAAGAAGATCGAGGACCTTCAGCCAGATGAGTGAACGCGGCGCGTCAAAACCAGGTACGCGCAAATGCCGAAGCCCGTCTGCTACTTCGTCGCGCGGTTGATTCGGCAGTTTACGGGATACGACTACGACTTCATGACCGCGGCGGACAAATTCCTGCGCGAGTGCATACCAAATTTTTTCGACGGCGCCGCCCATGGTTGGCGGGACCGGAAGAAATGCACCGAGAACGATCGTGATTTTCATCGCAAAGACAGCGGTTCATTCAAGATCTGGAGAAGCGAATCGGTGGCCTTGCCGATTTCAAAACGTTGCTCGAAACAGCGTCGGGCATTGGCGCGCATCGCGGCGCGCACTGTCTGAGGCGCAGCGATCCAGCGATTCAATAAACGGACAGTTCCCGAAAAATCATCCGCTTCCACGTAACCGGCGCGGTCCTGGTCTACTTCACGCCAAATGTTGATTCGATTTGAAATCAACACCGGCAGACCGGCGGCGAGCGCCTCGACGACCGCCATGCCAAAGTTTTCCTGATGCGATGGAAGAACGAATGCGTCGGCCACTTCAAACGCGGCCTGTTTCATTTCACCCTGCAACATTCCGGGAAAAACCACGCACGATCCGAGTTTCAAACGATCGACGCGCTGTTGCAGCTCCGCCTGCCAGCCCATTTGATCGGGACCGGCCATTAGAAGTGAGACAGAGTCATCAGCTGTTTGCGCAAAAGCATCGATGAGAATGTCGCAACCCTTTTTTGGATGAAGCCGGCCAAGAAATAACAGCACACGTTTGTCGCGCAGCTGTGGAAAACGCTGGAAGAAATTCTCCCGCGCTTGCGGAGATGCCGGTGGCGGAGATTCGACTCCGAGCGGCGATACTGTTTCGTGGGCCCGGTAGAGCCAGAACGATTTCCGCGCGAGCAATCGTTCTTCTTCGGACGTGAATATGACGGCGGCGGCGTCGCGCAGGACTCGATAATCGGCCCACGGCCAATAAAGCCATTTCTTAAAATGCTTGAGCGGAAACGTTTCCTTGAACCACGGATCGAGCATTCCGTGCGGGAAAACAAAATAACGGAATCCGGGACCGCGCATACCGTCGCCACGCCGCGAAGCTCAAGTATTGCCAAAGTCCGTTCACGATGACGCGATCGTAATCGTTGCCGTGCTTTTTTAGCCAGGGCATCAAATTTGGCGAATAACGGTAACTCGTGAGGCCACTGCCAAGCGCGTGAACAGTCAGGCCAATATCCACCAGCCAGGGTGCGCCCGGATCCTCCAGCACCACGACGTCGACCTTATGACCACGGTTCACCATTCCGTGACTGAGCCCAAGGACTGCCGCCGCCACGCCGCCAACGCTGGGATCGAGCGTGTGGACGAGTTGCAGGATCTTTAGCGCGCTAGGACTCATTCCGGGCTAGATATCGCGGCCGATATTCCGTCTGATAATAGCCCAGCGTTTCAACGCTGGGCCTTCAAGGGCGATTCTCCGCCAAGTCCCAATTGGGACGGCAGAAAACTCCTTTCGTCCCTGCCGGGACTCATACCTCGATAAACGATTTACCCAGCCTTGAAAGGCTGGGCTATTGTCGATTGCTAAAATTAATTGTGCGCTAGACAACGAATCCTTCCGTCCGCTGGAAATATTTGCACTCGGGCGAAAGCTTCTCAATCGGGCGCGCGGGCACGCCACCGTAAAGCTGATACGATTCCGTAAAAGCTTTGTTCACCAGCGACTTGGCGCCAACCACACAGAAATCGGGAAGAACACTGCCCCCAAGCACAACGCAATTCGTCCCGACGAAGCAATAATCGCCAATCTTCACCGGTTGCGACGTCTGTCGATTCCTCGCGATGTCGACACTGTGAGTCATGATTTGTGATTGAAGTCCGGCGACGGTGCTGAATTTCCCGATCGTGATCGAATTCGTGCAATCAATAAAATGGCGATGCGTGATTGCGGAATGCTCGCCGACAATGAGTTCAGGCCGGCGATCTGTCTCTTCGGCGAAATGGCGGGACGGCCCAAGCGGAAAACCGGTGATCCAGTTTCCACGGCCGATCATCGAGTGAGCCCCGAGATGAAGCAGATCCAGACCTTTGCAGAGCGTCAGATGATCGATCCTAGTGTTCTCTTCCATGACGAGACGCGTCGGGTTGATCCACGACAAACCAATCCGAGCCGTCGGGTGGATTTGATAACCGAATTGCTTTTCAAGCAGCGACCGGCGCAAACCCCAAGGCAAAAAGAAACTGAACAGGATAAGAATTCTTCTCACACCTGGGCCCCCAAACTTCGATAGACGTCGATATAACGAGAAATCATTTTTTCCGTAGAGAATCTTTCGGCATTGCGCAAACTCTTCTCACTCCAGTCCGCGCGTTCGGCTGGATCGCTCAACTTTAAAATATCAGCGGCGAAACCTGCTTCATCGGTTGCATCACGAAACAGGCCGGCATCACCGGCAGTCTCCGGCATTGGAGCGATATTACTGCAAACAACCGGACATCCACACGACTGAGCTTCAATGATTGGCCAGCCGAAGCCTTCCGAAAGCGAAGGAAATAACAGCGCGACAGCGCAATTGTAGAGTGCTTCAAGCAAGTGGGCTGGCGCGTCGTTGATTTGAATAATCCGGTCCGCGATGCCGAGCCGACCGGCCAGGGAAAGCTGCTCCGAATCGAGGGGGTCACCTGCAAAAACGAGGCGCGCGTCCCATTTATCTTTGGTGCGCGCAAAAATCCGCAGAACGCCGTCCCGATTCTTGCGCGGCAAATTCGAGCCGACATGTAGGACAAATGGTGGGGTTAGCCCGGAAGCATCCTTCAAACGCGTAATAGCTTCAGCCTCCGGAAGCTTTCGATAGGGATAATTCAATCCGTTGTTGATCATCTCGAGCTTCGGTGAAGGCTGATTGCGGGAAACAAGTCCCTCGGCATCGTCACAGGTCGCGCGTGAAACGCAAACGAGTGTGTCGGCGCGACGAAGGCTTCGCAGAATCCAGCGTTGGAGCAGCCTGCCGGTAAATGAGACCGGGCAATGCAGTTCTTCACCCAGGGCGCTGCGCACAGCAATGAGATCGTGACAGGTCACGACCACCGGTGTCTTTCCCGCACCCGTCGCGTACATGGCGTTGGAATGATCGCAAATATGAACAACGTCAGCTCGCTGACTGAGTCGCTTCCGCAGTTGTCGCGGAAACAAAATGAACTTATCGATGTAAGCGAGCCATTTGCCGAAGAAATTTTCTATTCCGAAGAGTTTTCCGAGAACGGGAGCCGGCGCAGTGACTTCGACTGGAATTCCGGCGGCAGCCAGTCCCTGCAGCATCATCGTGGCGAAACGCTGCATGCTTTGTTGCCGATCAAGCGGATAATTACCGATCAACAGAACCATTGGTGTGATCGGAACTGATGGGGCCGCGGTGAATTCGGTCTGCAAAAACGGATCGTCGCGGAAGCGGCTTTGGTTCAATCTGCTCGTCAGTTTCTCCCTCGTCGGGCACCGGCACTTCGTCCAGATTCGTTGCGGCCAGGCAAAGGCCGGCAAGCACTACTGTGAAACCGAGAGTGGTAGGCTGACCGAGCTGACCATTTAGCACTGCCAGAAACGCGCAGAAAAATAAAAGGATCGGCAATACTTCGCCCAGCTTGAGTGCGCGTAAACTGTCCTTGAGCATTTTTCCCGCAAGCGCAATGCGCCAAACAATGAATGCCAGTCCGAGTATCGGTCCGCTTTCAGCGATGATTCGACCCCATTCGTTTTCCGTCAACAAAATCGTGCCCTGACCGACGAGAAATCGTGCGCCGCCCGCCGTCCCAAGCCCGAGCCCGTATCCGGTCAACGGTATTTTGAACAGATAAGGCAATGGATCGGTGAACTCATGGACCATTCGGTCAATGAGTCCCCCGACTATAGTTGTCTCCCCAACCTCGGCGGAATCCACGAAGCGGTCGGAGAGAACGCCGAGGCCTTCTTTGAAAAACGGAAGCCGGCTGGCGATGAGCCCAACAATAGCAATCGCGAACAGCATGCCGCCAAATTTGTTTACCGCCGAAGGCTGAACCAGAAGGATGACGAGGATGGCCACTACCACCAGGACTACGGCTAAAACGCAGGCCCGGCTTCCGGAGACAATCACTCCAATGAGAAGACCTGCAGCCGAAGCCATCAGAAGCCAACGCTTGTAAACTCCTTTATTCAAGACTCCGTAAATCAGGAAGGCCATTGTGACACTCAAATAAAAAACCGGTCCCGAAATGAAGGAAAAGGTCGCCGGCGGTCGGATTTTCCCACCTGAGGTCGTAAGCTGCAGCCCTTCGCCCGCTCCAACAGTCTTATTAATGAACGAGTCCGGAGAGGATTGAAACTGCAATGCCATCAGGACCGCCATTGGAATCATCAATAGCAAAGTCCATTGGCCGACTTTTTTTACGTCTTCGAGGTTCAACGCACTGGCCATCACGAATATCAGCGGCAGATGAAAAAAATTTGAGCGAAACCCGTAGAGGTCTGCGAGCAGGATCGCCTTGAACGGAAAATACGAGGAGAGATTTACGAGGGTGAAGAGAAATGAAGGAACACCGAAGAGACCCAAGAAGAGCAGCCAGATGTTATTTGGGAAAATGCGAGCGCGCAGCGCGAAATAATAAATCGCCAGCGCTACCGGATCGCGAATCACCAGCAGGGGATCGGACAAACTCGGCAACGCCCATTTTCGAAGAGCGCCTTCAATGACAAGAAGAACGACGTAGACCCAAATCGAAATTCGGACCGCGCGCAGGCTGCGAGGTTGTTCCGCCGGTGGCAGGTTCGACGCAGCCGATAAAGATTGAGGTGCGGTCGCTGCTCTCATTGGGTGGCGCATCCTAGCTCTTCATCACTTCCCGTGCCACCTTCACCAAGCCGTCCCGGTAATTTTCCCACCGCCGCGATTGGGCCTTCTGCTGGGCCGCTGATTTCATCGACATCAGTTTTTCGTGGTCGCTCGCCAGCAAATCCAGTTTCTCACCAATTCCTTCCGCAGAACGGATTGGGACGATGAAACCGTCCCTTCCATCCTCGATGACGTCCGAGCCCGCGGTATGATCGGTCGTAATCACCGGCGTGCCTTGAGCCATCGCTTCCAGAATCACTAAGCCGAAACCTTCAAACAATGACGGCAAGACCAGCACATCGTGCTCGTGCATTTCCCGCAAAACAGCGCCGTGGCTCAAACTTGGAATCCAACGATGGGCTCGGGTTGCAGATTCCAGAGGAGCGCAACCGTCCACGACCTTTCGGCCGAGCAAAGTCAGTTCTACTCCGCCTTTGAGCGACTTGATCGCCTTTAGTAAATAGGACAAACCCTTCCGCTGTCCAAGCGAACCGGCGAAGAGAACTTTCAGTCGTCGCGAGGGCTTGGAGATTTCCCCGAAAATCGCGGGCGGCGCGCCGTAGGGAATGATGTCGATATTTGCGGTGCAGGGCGAGCCAGCGAGCGTTTGTTTCGTGAACGTGCTCGCGACGACAACGCGCGTGGCTAATCGTAGTTCGTCATCTTTGCGCGCGAGTTTATCGGCGCTGTCGAGCGTGCCAGTTAACGTTGGCGCCCACTCCGGTTCCCGCTCGGCTTCTTCCGCAAAGATTCGCTGCCCAACTTGCCAGTAACCGATAGGCAGATCATAAATTCGTTTCAATCCGCGCTCGCGCGCGGCGCGAAAGCTTTCAAGTGCACCGTCTTCGTAAGCGTAAATGGCGCGGACGCTGTCGAGCTCGCGTAATCGCTGCGCGACTTTCTTGTCCAGTTCGCGAAAAACTGAATCGATGCTAAATGCTCCGGTTTCATGGCGCGAGTTAGAGACCGGCCGCGCCGGCGAGCAGGCGGATTGCTTCCCGAACAGGAAAAGTTCGCGTGCGCGTTCGGATCGATTCAGGAAAGGAACGCCGGCCGAACCGTTCGCGAACGGATCGTGGAAAGGCACGGTTGATCGGCGACTTCGAATTCCAACTGATCGTAGTCCAGAATTCGCTGAGCATGTCGGCACGGTCGAATGCGATCAGCGCTTCACGCACGAATTCGTTGCCGATGGGATGGGAAAGCAAAATCATGCCTTCATCTCTTCCATTACTCGCAGATAAGCAGCGGCGATCGCGTCCGACTGAAACTTCGCCAGATGTTCTGGGGCGCGCTGCAACAAAGTTGCCCGTGCATCAGGTTCGTTAGTCATACGCTCCAATTGCGCGGCCAGTCCGGCAACGTTTTCGTTTTCAAAGGTTAGACCGCAGGGGCCGATCGCTTCTTTCAAGCCGCCGTTTTCCGATCCGACAACGACACAGCCGCAGGCAATTCCTTCCAGAGCGACTACGCCAAACGGCTCGGCCCAGCGCGACGGGACGGCGAGGACACGATGGCGATTCAACGTTTGAGCAAGACTAATTCCCGATTGCCGTCCAGCGAACGTCACTTGTCGATCCAAACCAAGCTGGGCACTCAGTTTGCGTAGATTGCCCTCCTCCGGACCGCTGCCAACAATGGTCAAATCAGGCGAGAAACCATTGCGCTGCAAAAGCTTGAGCGCCTCCAAAAGCAATTCGACGCCCTTGTCGGAGACGAGTCGTCCAACAAAGACAATCGTTTTGTCGCGCGCGATTTCCGGCATCAAATGAAACACCCTGTCATCATAGGGATTGCCGATCACAAACGAACTTGAACTGAGACGGTCGGCTACGGCCTTGCTGATGGCGATGTTGGTGACGAATCGAAGGAGGGCCTGCTTGAGTCGATTTTGCCAGCCGCTGCCTCCGCCAACGTTTTGCAGCCAGGTTTGATGCGTAACCAAAGTCGGCTTTCGCAGAATCAAAGCCGGGATCAGGCTGCGAAGGCTAATGTTATTTTGGAAAAAAAGATCGCACCATCTGAGCAGTCGAAAAATTTCGGCGATCGACGGACGCCGAGTGAGCCGGTAATTGGCGTCAGAAACTGGGCCGCCGACGCTCTGAGTAATAACATGCACGTCGTGGCCGGCAGCCGCGAACTTATCAGCAAGAATTTTCGAGACCGACTCAATTCCGCCAACACTTGGATCAAACAGATAAGAGGAGAGAAGAATCTTCACGAAGGTCGGTTAGGAATAGTTGCTCCAGACGGTTCGCAACATTTGCTTTCGTTTGACCAGTTTTTCTTTGGCGGTTGGATCAATGCGAGATTTTCGCGAGAGAATGATCGCTTCGAAACAATGCCGCAAAAACAGAAGAGGCTTGAGTAGCGCGACGTGTCCGCCGCGATGACGCCTTAGAAGGCGGAACCGATTTCGATGAAAGTCGAGCACGCGATTGGCCGACCAGGCTGAGAGCTGTTCCAGATTATCGTGGATGGCGTGGTCGGACGCGATAACCGCCATCGTCCAGCCAAGTCCGGTGGAACGCCACGCCCAATCAATGTCTGTATCGGAAAACGGAAAGTTCTCGGCGTCCAACCCACCGCTTTGCTCCCAGGCTTCGCGCCGAACCAACAGCGGGCTGGTGAAAACCACATCGCAGGTGCGCCAGCGAATTCCATCGGTCATTTGCCATTCGGACCCGTTCGGGGCGTGCAAATTGCAAAGAGCCGCCAGATTCTGTCCGAGCACAAACGAAAGCGTTGAAGGAAATCGCATGCCGTACCCGAAAAATCTTCCATCGTGTTGTTTAACGGTGAAGCCGCACGCAGCGAGCCGCGATTCGCGCTCCAGAAGCCCGATCGCTTGCTCGATAGGCTCGATACTCAGCAAGCAGTTGTCGGTCTCGTAAAGAAACAACCATCGGACACTTGAAAAGCGAGCAATCGCTTCCGCGCAAGCGATGTTCACTCCATCACTGAACGAGCGACGGCGGTCAACGGCCTCGATCAAGACAAGATTGTCCGCGGGATTATTTTCGCACCATTCTCTTAGCAATTTGACGCTGCCATCTTTGGAACCGGCATCGAAAACAATAATAGCGCTACCAAATCGCGCGCTCCGTAACGCGCTCGTTAGCGACACGATGGCGCGTTCCAAGAGTGGCCGCCGGTTAAATGAGTTGATCACGGCAACCAATTCGATCGGTCGCTTGACAGGGTTCTGATTCATCGCGGGGCGCTCAAGCCAAGCACCTCGGCAATACCGTTCACCAAAAGTTCCGACAAAACGTGCCGCTGATACCAATCGTAAATGTTTTGGGCAATCGCAGCGCGATTGTTAGCGTCCGGAACATCTTTTTTGCCGCGAGACACAAAGAATGGACCGGGCAAACGATCGCCCTCCACCGAAATTGTCGAGCCCGGATGCGGAAAGATTGGGATGACTCCGTGGGCGCACGCAGAAGCAAAGGCGCTCGATTTTAGAATCACCGAAGTTTCGATATCGGGACGGTGGAAATAATTGAACCAGGTGAACGAACAGGTCCTGAGAATTTCGGAGGCTTCAGCGGATGAGATCCCGGGACGATAATCGGATTCGATCGCAAGATCGGCAAGGAGTGAGCGAGTTACCGGATTTTCGTGTCCTCCAAGGACGAACAGTGTGCGAGGAGTTATTGACTCTGGAATTTCGCGCAAAGCGACGGCCAACGATCGCAGCGAGCGTTCGCTCAGGGCCGTGCCGCCAACGATCACCCAACGGTGCGGGTCGCGATTGGCGATTTGATCATGCGAAAGCGATGGCTCACCCAATCCGGAAGGGACAGGATGCAAATGAGCGCGCGCATCAGGGACGAATCGCCGCAATTCACGCACGAAGTTTTCGTTGCTCACGATGCATTCGTGGGGCAGGCGGGCAACGGATTTGGCCAAATGAATCTGGAGCGGCTTCAACCAGAACGCGCTGCGCCACGGTGGACCGGACGCGTATAACTCATGGAAAATTGTAAGCAGCGGACCGCGATGTTGCTCGCGTAGCTTGCGCAGGATGGCTAACAGACGGAAGGGAACGCCACGTTTTTGATATCCGTAATTTACATAGTGCAAAATAACGCGGTCAGCCCGTTGCGCTGCGGCAGCTAATCGGTCGACCGGTAGAACTTCAAAACCGCGGACGGTGGATGGTGAAGACGCATCCGGGGTCACAAACACGGTGCCGCATCCGAATTTGTCGAGCAGCTTTGCAGCGAGGGTAAGCGCATAATCGCCGACGCCGTCAATTCCGCCGGGAACTCTCGGCACAATTTGAAGAATGGTGTTCAAACTGAAATGGCGTTTTCCTGATCTTGAGGCGATCTGACGTGCGCCAGTGAATCGCAATAGTCACGAATCGTATCGCCGGCAATCTTCTCCCAGCGGAACCCGCCCGCGATTTGCCGGCATTTTGCCGAAAGTGCTGCGTAATCATTTTCGTTCATCTGCAAAATTTGCATCGCTCGCTCGGCCATAGCTTTGCTGTCGCCCGCGGGAACCAAGAATTCAGCCGACGCCAACCCGGCAAAGATGTGTCTCGGCCCGGGAACATCGTAGGCAATGGTGGGAATACCGGCAGCAAGTTGTTCGATCACCGACAACCCAAATCCTTCGATATAGCTCGGGAAAAGCCCTACAGCGCAGCTCCCGATCAACTGCGGAAGGCTACTTGGATCGTAACTGGCAATGCAGCGAATCGATTCACGCGGCGAAACTCCGAGGTCACGTAACACCCTTTCCTCATCCATGATGGTGCCGAGAAACGCGAACAGCGCGTTCGGAATCGAATTCCAAACCGCACGCAAAATATCCGGCCAGTCACGCGAGCCTTTTCGAACGCTCCACATGCCGAGAAAACAAATTTCCTTTCTAGCGAGGCGCGCGGCGGCTGGCTGTGCCGCTTGAGAAAACGCTGCACGTTCCGCGTCGTTCAATCCGTAGGGCTGAACGATGATCCTCGCACCGGAGCAACGTTGTTCCAGTGCCTGCTTCTCCTGCTCGTTTGGAACATTGAAACAATCGCAATGGGAAAGTGCGCGGTCCGCGCTTCGTTGCAGCAGCCACGAAGTAAACGGATAGAAAAGACGGCCGAGGAATTTCCCGCGTGGCTGATCCCGCCAACGTTGGCGACTCGAGCGAATGAAATCGGTATAAGCCAAATACAATCCGATCGAGCGTCCAACTATGAGGCCATCAAACCCCAACGATCTTTTTGAAAACGGAAGTGTACCGATCAAACAATCGATGACGTCGAATTCGGCCGCGTTACGTCGCACATAACGCGCAGCGCGATATGGAAAGATTACCTGGCGCCAGACATAGAGCTGCAGGCGAGGAAGTTTGTGTTGGAAAAGCATCGCTGAGACAAAACTTGTCAATCTTGTGTCCGGCTTTCTTCCATTGCTCCGACAATTCGAACCAGACGCGGGTCGCGCCGAGACGCTGGTCCCACGGGAGATTGACTATGCAAAGAATACGAAGCGGGTTTTCCATCAACTGAAACCTCGATGCGCGAGCGTTGTCCAGAATTTGTGCCGGACCGGATTGACGTAATGCCGCATCACCAGCGCCGGCTTCGCGTATTTGTCCCGATAGATTGTTTGGTCATCCAATTTCAAGACAACCTTGCTCGGATCGAACGCACGCGCACCATTCGCGTGGAGGCAAAGGTGCGTCACGGTTTGGGTTGTAAAAAAATTCGGGACACCGTCGAACGCACGCAATCGCTCCAAGCCGAACGTCCAGTCGAGTTTTTCAAACAACAATAGAAAACCCATATTGACCGGATTCTTCCTTTCGCTCTCGCCCCGGATCAGGCGCTCGTCGACCGACAATTGAGAATCGGCCTGATACAGTGCGGAGACTGATTGGGTTTGCGACAGATTGACGAGCTCGTGCGCACCCGAAAAAAAGAGAACGTCCGCATCGGTGTAAAGCGCGGGACCGTTTGAGGGCAAAGACATAATCAGAGCCAATTGCTTCCCGGTAAAATGATTCTCGAAGAAAGACGCAACTTTCTCAGGTAAACCCGAGGGTAAAGGCGGCGCGGTCTGTTGAACCCGGACGCAGCCGTCGATTTTCTCCAATAAAGCGATGCTTCTCGCAGTGTAAGATCCATCGGAGAGAACCGTGAATTGTTTAGGCCGGCCGGCATAAGCAAGGAAGGAACGAATGGAGGCAGCTTGCTCCGGAAGCGAACTTTCGCCTGAGTAAGCAAACACATCCAAAGCGAGCGTACGCGGCACGCGCACCTGGCGGCGAACAATCACCGGCAGCGCTGCGCGGTAGAGGTCGCGCATGATTCTGCCCTCCAAGAGCGCCGAATGATAAGGCACATTCGGCTTCATTCAGCCTGCTGCGAAAGTACGGAAGCCGCGATAGCTCAGTCCGATATTGAGCAGCACGGCCGGCACGGTCGATATCAAGTTAAAAATAAGGACACCAGCGACAGTAGAAAAATCGGTAAACGGTATTAGCGCAATCTGTGTCGCCAAGGTGAGCGGAATATAAAGCCATGAGCCATTGATCCACGCCTTGGAAGAGTTCAACATCCAAAGGGTGGACCCGAAAGCGGTAAAGACCGCGCAGCTAACCATCAACACCAGTTCGCGATGTAAATGGGTGTACCGATTTCCGAGAATAAGCAGAAATTGGTCAGGAAAAGTGGCGGCTGCGCCGAGCACGATGAGACTAAATAGAGCAACTGCGCCCGCGATCAGTACATAGAGGATTCGCAATTTCGCCTTGTCCTGACACCGCGCGAACGCTGGTACGAAAATATTCGTCAGTGTGCTCATGAGAACGGCGGAAATCATCGCGAGACGTCCAAGCGCTCCGACTTCCGCAACTTCGCTAGCCCGCCGTCCGAAAAAGCTGATCAGGAAAACGGTGATTTGTCCCTGCAAACAATAAAACAGCGCATTGGCCGCGAGTTTTTTCGTCAAGCGAACAATCTCTTGTCGATCCTCCAGATTTTCGCTCGCGTTCAGATCAATAACCTTCGCGGCGTAAGAGCGGAGGAGGAGATATTGCAAAAAGAAAATGGCACTGCCGATCGCCACTGCTAATCCGGCTCTGGCGAAGACATAGATGAGTCCGAGAATCAGGGCGAGACGAGCCGTCGCGCATACAAAATCGATGGTTTGGATTCGTGCAATGTCGGAACGCAGCCGCGGAACAACGGCAAACACGTCGATCGACAATTGAATTGAGAAGCCGATCAGAACGATGACGATTAAGAGAAGCGTATAGAGCGAAGATGCACCGTTCCGGGCGAGCATCGCGTAGAGAAGCGGAGCGACGATCAGGAAGGCCAGCGCTGCGAGTCGCCGTCGCACGATCAGACCAGTATTGATCAATTGACCAAAGCGATGTCGATCCTGCCAAACGCGGCCGCCGATGGAAATGACCCCGACGCTAATACCTATGTCGGCCAGGACGTTTAATGTCGCCTGCATCGCGTTTGCGATGGTGAAGTAAGCGTACTCGCGTTGGGGCAACCAACGGACAAGGAGTATTCCGCTGGCAAAAGCGAGCAGTTGGACCACGGCCTGAATCACAGCGTAGTTGCCAATGCGCCGGGCGTGATCGAAAGCGCGCCGCAGCACCGGAGTGTAACCTTCGGCCAGCACTGGCGTCGACACCGGGGCGAAGAAACTCATGGCCGGATCATGTTGGAACAGAGCAATGAGCTACCCAAGTGCCAAGCGGAATCTGCACCGAGCGCCGACCGGCGACAGTCCAGAGAGTGTGGGATTCTTACAGGCTTTGACAGAAGACAGCGACAGAGAAGCGAACCGAACGGTCTATGAAGTTTCGATTGCTTTCGGTCGCGACCTGAGGACTGGCGCGGACGTTTCGCTGTCCGGAACGGACGGCGTCGTGTAATACTCCGAATATTGATAATAGTAATATTCGGGCAACGACGTATCGACGAAATTCAGAATGACGCCGGGAACGTTGACCTGACGGTTATAGAGCAGCTCCAGCGACTTCTTAGTCAGCCGCGCTGAAGTGTAGGAAAGTCGAACGACAAACAAGGTGGCGTCAATCTTCGGCGCGAGGCTTGTTGTGTCATCGGCGGCAAGAACCGGCGAGCTATCGAGGATGATGTAATCGTAGAAGTTATAGATCTCGCGCAAAATGGCGTCGGTCGATTCGCGCAAAAGATGTTCGCTTGGTTGCGACAGAGTTTTGCCGCGGGGCAAAACGAAGAGCGTTGGATATGCCGTCGGCACAACAACTTCGCGCCAGTTTACTTCCTGCTTCAGCACCTCGGAGAATCCAATCTTTGAGGTGATCCCGAAAGCCTCGCGAAGCGCGCCTCGACGAAGATCGCAATCAATTAACAATGTCTTGGCCCCGGAAAGAGCCATCGTAATGGCGAGATTGGCGGACACGGTCGACTTGCCTTCGTTCGGGACCGCGCTCGTGACCAGGAAGCTCTTCGGTCGCGGCCCATCGTAAGGCATAAAGAAAATCGACGAGCGGATGTTGCGATAGGATTCGGCAAATACGTGGCGCGCGTCGTCCGGTTGCAACAAATCGACTTTGCCCTTGCCCTTTTCTTTCGGGATTTGGCCAAGAACATTTTCGGAAAAATGATGTTGGAATTCACTAAACGACGCCATCCGGTCGTCGATGCGATCGAGCAGAAGCAGAATTGCCAGCCCGGCGATCGCGCCAGTTCCAAAGCCGATTAGGAGACTCTTAATCAATCCCGGACGAACCGATACCGGCGCGGTAGCCATCTCCATGATGGACACCTGGTCCTCGCCACCCACAACTTGCGAGACATCAATGTCTTTCAAATTGCCGGTCAAGCGATCGTAAAGCGTTTTGAGGCGATCTACCTTGCCTTTGATCCGATTGAATTGGGCAAGACGCTGGCTGAGATCGAGCGCTTTGCTTTCCCATTCCTTGATGTTGCTCTGGAGGTTTTCCATCTGCTTACCGATCGATTCACGACGCGTTTTCAATCTCTCGAGCGTGTCAGCGCGGAAAAGCTCGATCAATTTGTCCTGCTTGGTGATTTCGTCGTTGAGCTTGAGGATTTTGGGATGGTTTGGTCGCAAATCCTTGGCCAGGGTGTCACGCTCGGCTTTGAGCAACTGGAGCTGTTGTTTTGCCTTTAAGTAATCGGCCTCGGGACCAACATCCGAAAATGGCAAACCCTGACTATCGCCTGAAGGGCCCTGAGTATTTTGGGCCGCATCCATCTTGTTCTGGGCCCGATCGAGATTTTGGTCTAGGTCGAGCAAATTCAACAATTCGTATTCGGTTTTGAGCTGCGCGTATTGCTGATTCAGTCGGACCAGATAAGCAGCCGCGCTGTTCCCCTCTTCCTGAATGAATCCAATGTTATTCTGCTTTTGAAATTCGATCAGTTCGTCTTCGCTGTTGCGCAAGTCTTTCTCCACTTGAATCAACTGCTCAGTGATTCCGGTAGTCACCTCGTGGCCGCGTTCTTCCTTCATCCCGCGTTTAAAATCGAGATACTTCTGCATGACCGCGTTCAGATAAGCCTGGGTGTAATCCGGCGCGCTGCCGACGCCAGTGAGCTCGAAGATCGACGTCCTCGGTTTCTGTAGAACCATGATTTCGACGGGCATGGGCTGCAGCTCGGGATGCGACGAGCGCACTAGCAATTCGGCGCTGTGCTTCACCTCGGCGCTTTGCATTAGCTGCATTTGAGTTCCGTAAAAATTCTGGGTTTCTTCGCTGTAAATCGCGCCCTGTGGAATCTTCATACTGCCGGCGAGGATCATCTTGCCCTTCGACATGAATTCCGGCGGCCGCTGATAAATCAGGAACGCTTCCACGAACAATCCGAGGCAAATTGTCAGGACAGGAATCCACCAACGCCGCAGAAAGAGCGATTTATAGCGGTGCAGTCGTGTAATCAACGCAGCCGACCAGGATGCGGAAGTATTCTTAGTAAGAGTAGACGCGCGCATATTACATGTTGATCAAGCGCTGCGGGACATAAATCTGATCGTCCGGCTGAAGTTCGAGATCTTCCTCGGTGTGTCCTTCTTCAATCACGCGCTTCAAGTCGACGGTAAATTCCTGGCCGTTATTGCGAGTTAATTTCACCTTTCGTTTGTTGGCGAAGTCACCAAATCCTCCGGCTTTAATGATCGCCTTGCTCACAGTGTAACTTTCGTCGGGCGGAATTTCCTGCGGTCCCTGCCCCTTTACGGAACCATAAACGTAAATCCGGCCTTTGGATTTTTCGCTGACGCGATCGACCGCGAGAATCACGGTGGCGTGATAGTAATATTCCTTCTCGAGTAACGATTTGATCGTATAAGCAAGTTCCTTGCACGACCGCCCTTGAGCCGGCACTAGGCCCACGTACGGAACTTCCAACTCCCCGTTATCGTTAACGCGCAAGCGCTGTGATTCGTTATCTCGATCTTCGACCACGCGGAAGCTGACATAATCGTTCGGGCCGAGCTTTTTCTTGTCGTCCAAAACCGACATCGAGTTCGTTCGTAACACCGCACTACTAGACGTCGGTAAGTCAGGCGCAGTTGGTCTTGGCGCAGCCGGAGCCGGACTGCCTGCGTCCTGCGCCCGCGTCCAATTAGATAAAGATAAAATGACACAGGCAGCAGCGATGCCCGCATACACACTGACTCTCATGTTGACCCCCAATCTACCCCTTTTGTTTCCCTTAGAAACTGTATGTGCCGTCGAAAGAAATGCGATTCTGATTATAATCACGCAGAAAGGCATTCGAATCTTTGCTGGTGCCTTGATAACGAAGGCCGAGCGTGACATGGGGTGTTAACTGATATCCGAGAGTGATCGCGCCGCCAATACGTTGGAAAGTCTCGCCAACCTGCTGACCATTCAGAACAGTGAGGAGGGTGCCATTTATCGGGCCACCTGATTCTTGTGCGTCCTCGAAAAAGAACTCGGTCGAGAGCAGCACGTTACGAATTAGGTTCCAGCTCAAGGTGTGGCGGACATAGTTGAGCGTGATGAAATTGGACTGAATGCCGGGCTGGTTCTCGTGGCCTGCGCTCAAGGTTTGAGTCAATTGCGCGTTGATCCGATGGGAGATCAACCCGTTCACATAATAGTCTTCGAGCGTCTGGTGGTCGGGAAACGGAAGCAGGCCGAAACCACCGAATGGAAAGAGTACGAAGTTATTGTCGAAATCCATGTGCTGATAGCCGCCGGCAACGCGAACCTTTAAATTGTTGGTCAACGATGCCTCCAGAAATCCACCGACGCTGTAATCATCGCTATCGTTAAGAACGCCTTCGCTTGAATTGTCATTGAAGTAATTGCTCCAGACAGCGTTGCCTTCCACGCCCACAGTGATTGTCGGATTAACAATGAGAGGCCACTGAACCGCCGACTATCTCTGCGCTTCGGTTCAAATAGTCGAAGTCCGAATTAGTCGCGATGAAATTGTAATGGTCGTAACCGACCTCCACGAGCACCTTGTTCAAGTCCCACAGCACCGAAACGCCGGCCGTATTCTCAAACCGGCCATAGTTTGCAGTGTTGCTCAAAGCGCCTTCTTGAATCGGGTCCTGCTGCAATTCGAACCGGTCGTGAAGGTTGATTCGGAAGTCGCCAACGAAAATATCAAAAGCGAGCTGGGATTTCGGTGCAATCAGGATCGCATCGGTGTTGTCCTCCGAGTGATCGAGATAAAACGAATATCCGATTCCGAGATCGAGCCGTAAGGTGTTGAGTTGTGTGACCGGCCAGATCGCATCGAGGGTCAGATTCGGTGTGACAATCACATCGTCCTGCACGTTTACCTCGGCGTAATTAATATTGTCGTTGTACTCCACGCCAACGCTCGCACCCACGCGGAAACGAACCGGACCCAAAAGCAAATTGTACGGGATGCGGGAGACATCTTCTTGCCTTGCGTCGTAAGCGTCCTGCCCCGCCAGTGACGGACGAACCGCATCCTGCGCATTTACCCGAAGGCTCGCAAGCAATGCGATCGCTATGAACAGCAGCGGCAGTTTCAGAAATTTTTCGCGATAGACAGGGACGGCACGATGACTCATAGGCAGGCTTATCAAATTAGGTTAAAGCAGTTGTGGTACCAGTATCCGTTTTACAAAAAACCAATCTAGTGAAGCAGGGCTAGAAGGCTCGTCTTCGTTTCAAGATCGTGGTGTCCTGTTTGGTCGGTTTCTGTTTTACAAGAAAACTCCCCGTTCAGGCAAGCGAAATCGCAGAAAACTTTTTACGCAGTTTCGTAAATAACGTTTAACGTAACCACCATCTCTAGCCCCTCGGCCGGCCCCGAGAAATTCTCCCGCCTTGGCCCGCCCTAAGCTGATATTGTGCTCATGTCTCCACTTTCGCGCCCGGCCCCTGTTTGTTCGCCGGGATTCTGCCCGGGTTGGCCTTTGCGATCGGCTTCGCCAGTCCTTCGCCGATCTATGGAGGCAGTGACAACAAAGGGCCGCAAATCGAATACATCGCTCCGGACGGCAAGTTATCTTCACTATCCGCCGAGAACCCGGCCGCCCACGAATCCAATGCGGCCTTCGTTGATAGCAACACGGTCAGTTGCGCGTTAAAGGAGGGTGAGACTACTTTCATTATCGAGTTGCCAAAGAATGTCGCGACGGATCGATTCACCTTTCTTAAACGAGAATGCTGCGGCGTGTGGTGAGCTTCGAATCGCGGTCTCCGACTCGTCCCTTCCGGCGGACAGCCCAAAATGGACACAAGTGGATGGGATTGTCCCCTTCGCTCACAAACGGTTGTTTAAACTGTCAATGTTAGGCATCGAGAAGAAATTTGTTCGGCTTTCATTCCGAGTGGACGGCCAGGACGAGAAATCGGCCCGGATCTCTAACCCGTTCAGGGCTTCCATTCTCGCAGAAGCGATCAACTCGAATTTCGCGAAACTGCGCGGACAAGCCCGAGAGCTGAACCTCGCAGCAATCTCCGTCGCTCCGCTTCCAGCGCGGGCGCAACAGTAATTCGCAACGCTAAAGCGCATCGCGATTCGCCATGGCAATCTGTTTTCGCACAACCTTCAAGGGGCATGGAACTAGCTATTTACACGTCGGGTTGTTTGACGTGACGCATGCGATTAGGGAACGAGGATCAGACTGCAGAAACGCCGATTCAATCGCCGTCACTCGAGCAATTCATTGTAGGTCAACTGCGAGATCTCTCCGATGAAAGCAAAATCTACTGTCTCTCCAAGTGATTCGCCGCCGAGCAATGACTATTTTCCATTTGTTGCCCGGGCTACGAACGATGCGATTCGGGATTGGAATGTAAAAACCGGAGCGCTTTCCTGGCCGCAGGGGTTGCAATCGCTCTTCGGTTACAACGCTGCGTCGGCCGAATAGCCGGATCGGTTTCTGGCAGCAAAACATTCACCCGGCCGATCACGCGCGCATCGCCGCGTCGATCAGTGACGCGCTGGCCGGAACTGGAGATCAATGGAGCGGCGAATACCGCTTTCGTCGCGCTGACGGAACTGATTTAAACATTCTGGAACGAGCCGTCATTCTTCGCGATGGCGACGGTTCGGCAGCGCGACTGATCGGTTCGCTGATGGACGTTACCGCGCGTAAACAACTTCAAGACCAGCTTTGTCGCTCACAAAGAATGGAAGCATTCGGGCAACTGGCCGCCGGCGTCGCCCACGATTTCAACAATTTTCTCACGACAATCCTGGGCTACGGCGATTTGCTTCTTCACGAAAGGCAGATCAAAGGAGCATTGGCCGATCATGTGACCGAAATCCGCGCTGCAGCCGGGCGCGCGTCGGCGCTCACCCAGCAACTTCTCGCGTTTAGTCGCCGGCAAGCAATGGAGGCCGTCGTTGTCGAAATCAATTCCATCGTCACGAACCTCGAGCGTTCGTTGCTCCGACTCATCGGCGAAAATATTTCAGTCGTCTGCGAGCTCCATCACGAAAAAGATGGCGCCTATATCAAGGCCGATCCGCAACAGATCACCCAAATCATTCTAAACCTCGCGGTAAACGCGCGAGATGCTATGCCTCAAGGCGGACAACTCATTTTTCGCACCGGTATTGTCGATCTTCCGCGACATCCTCAATGCCCGATTGACTGCAGCGAGTGCAAGCCGGGTCAATACGTCGTCATCAGCATCTCCGATAACGGCACCGGAATGAATGAAGACGTGAAAGGCGCATCTCTTCGAACCTTTTTTCACCACCAAAGTCAATGAGCACCGGAGCGGTCTTGGTCTCGCCACCTGTTACGGCATCGTGCATCAGAGCGGCGGACATCTGCGCGTCGAAAGCGAGGAGGGAAAAGGCACGACGGTATATGTTTATTTGCCACGCGTTCCCGCTCCCCCTCCCCCTTCCTACAAAAAACCGGGCAGCAAGAAAGTGCGCGGCGGCACCGAGACTATTCTTCGTTCTCGAAGACGATGTCAGCGTGCGTCACATTTCTGTGCGCGTCCTGCGCGCCCTCGGTTATGAAGTCATCGAAGCGGCCAATAGCAGCGATGCTCGCCATTTGCTCGCACAAGACGGCGGCCGCAAAGTTGATCTGCTTCTCACCGATATGGTGATGCCACAAGTCAGCGGTCGTCGCTTTGCGGACGCTCTCCGCGCGGCTCATCCCAATATCAAAGTTCTCTTTATCTCCGGATATCTCGAAGAATCGCTGCAGCCGGACGATCGTTGCGAACCCGGAATGTTTTTCCTGCCAAAGCCTTTCGACGCCGAGCAACTCGCCCTCAAAGTTCGCGAAGCGCTCGACGCAAAATAGCTAAGCCGATTGACTCGTCAGTCGGGCCCGGACAATGCGATGATGCGATCTTGTCCCTGACCACACTCGCGCTGACATTCCCAGCGCGTGATCACGTTCAAAGACATCGAAGCCGCCCGCGATCGAATCGCCGGCGCTGTTTTCTATTACCGATTGCCGGCATTCCATCCCGCTAAGCGAGATCACGGGCATGAAAATTTTCTGCAAGTTCGACAACGCACAGCGGACCGGAAGTTTTAAGGAACGCGGCGCGCGCAACGCACTCGCGCAACTGTCCGCCGATCAAAAGAAACGCGGCGTCATCGCCGCTTCGGCCGGTAATCACGCGCAGGCGCTCGCTTATCAGGGAAAATTGCTCGGCATTCCGGCCACGGTCGTGATGCCGAAATACGCGCCGCTCATTAAAATAAGTAATTGCCAGACACTCGGCGCCAACGTCGTTCTGCACGGAAAAGATTTTGCCGAAGCGAAAGCGCATGCCCATGAGCTCGCCGCCGAAAAAGGTCTCGCTTACATCGATGGCTATGACGATCCCGCGATCATCGCCGGCCAGGGAACGATGGGAATCGAGATCATCGAGCAGGTCAAGATCGTCGATGCTGTGATTGTTCCGGTTGGCGGCGGCGGTTTGATCGCCGGCGTTTCGCTCGCGATCAAAACTTTGCGGCCGCAAACAAAAGTCATCGCGGTCGAAGCGGAAAACGTCGCCAGTTTTTCCGCGGCGCTGAAGGCAGGGAAGCCTACCGAAATCGCGCTCCAACCGACACTCGCCGACGGCCTCGCCATTCCCGAAAGTCGGCGCGAACGCGTTCGCGATCGCGCAAGAGCATGTCGATCAAGTCGTGACTGTCAACGAAGAGCAAATCGCGATTGCGATTCTCCGCCTGGTCGAGCTCGAGAAAACCGTCGTCGAAGGCGCGGCCGCCACTCCGCTGGCCGCCGTCCTTTCCGGAAAACTGCCGGATCTCGCCGGCAAACGTGTCGTTCTTCTTTTGTGCGGCGGAAATATCGATCCGAACATTCTCAGCCGCGTAATCGAACGCGGACTGGTTGCCGACGGCCGTTTGTGCCGATTTACCGCCGTGATCAGCGATCGACCCGGCGGGCTCGCGGATCTGTCGCAAGCAAATCGCCGCGACCGGCGCGAGCATCAAACAAATCGTGCACGATCGCGCGTTTGCCAGCTCCGATGTTTCGACGGTCAACGTTCTTTGCACGGTCGAAACGCGAAACCACGAACACTTCGCCCAGCTTCGCGCCCATCTGAAAGAACACGGCGTCGAAACTTACGAATAGGTAACGGCGATTGCCTTAATCGCCATGGCGGTTCGATGAACAGCCCTGCCATCTTGAATGCTGCTTCGCGTTCCGTAATCTCTCTCAATGCACGCGCGCGAAGCGAAAGGGTCGACATCGCGATGGACTTTCGCGCGCCGTCACATCGGTCCAAACGCCGAAGAAACCGCGGAGATGTTGCGCGCGGTCGGTTTCGAGAATCTCGACGCGCTGATCGATGCGACTGTTCCGAAAAATATTCGGCTCGATCGCGAATTAAATCTGCCGGAACCAAAATCCGAAGCGGAAGCGCTCGCCGAACTGCGCGCGATTTCGAAGAAAAACAAGATTGCGAAGTCGTTTATCGGCGCCGGCTATTCCGATTGCATCACGCCGCCGGTCATTCAGCGAAACATTCTCGAAAATCCCGGTTGGTATACGGCCTACACGCCGTACCAGGCCGAGATCGCGCAAGGCCGGCTCGAAGCGCTGCTCAATTTTCAAACGATGATTGTCGATCTGACCAAGCTCGACATCGCCAACGCTTCGATGCTCGATGAAGCAACTTCCGCCGCCGAAGCGATGGCACTTTGTCACGCGTCGGTTCCGGATCGAAAAACTTTTTTTGTCGCTGACAATTGTCATCCGCAAACGATCGCAGTCGTCCAAACGCGCGCGAAACCGCTCGGCATCGAAGTTAAGATCGGCAATTTCGCGAACTTCAAATTCGACAACACGGTTTTCGGCGCGCTCGTGCAATATCCCGCAACCGACGGCGCGATTTACGATTACAGCGAGTTCGTGAAACAAGCGCACGCCGCCGGCGCACTGGTCGTTGTCGCGGCGGACATTCTCGCGCTCACGTTGTTGAAACCGCCGGGCGAATTCGGCGCCGACGTCGCCGTCGGCAACACGCAACGATTCGGCGTTCCGCTCGGATTCGGCGGACCGCACGCGGCTTATTTCGCCACGCGCGATCAATACAAACGACACATGCCGGGCCGGCTCGTCGGCGTTTCGCACGATGCCGAAGGTCGCCCCGCCTATCGACTCTCGCTGCAAACGCGCGAGCAACACATCCGCCGCGACAAAGCCACGAGCAACATTTGCACGGCGCAGGTTCTTCTCGCCGTCATCGCGTCGATGTACGCGGTCTATCACGGGCCGCGCGGTCTGCGCGCAATCGCCGAGCGCGTTCATCGGCTGCGCGAGCCAACTCGCCGATGGACTTCGCGCGCTCGGATTGAAGATCGCTGCACGATAATTTCTTCGACACGATTCGCGTCGAAGTGGAATCGAGCAGCGATCTGCTTGAGCATGCCGCGAAAGCCGGATGCAATCTTCGCGCGCCTGGGTACGAACGCGGTCGGCATTTCGCTCGACGAAACGACGACCGATCGCGATCTCGAGCTCTTGATGTCGATCTTTCGGGGAACGCACGTGCGCGATCTCGTTCAGGATAACGTCGGACGAGCCATCAATCCGCATTCCGCAATTCGCAATCCGCAATTCCGAATTTCTCACCCATCCGGTTTTCAACACTCACGACACCGAGACGGAGATGCTGCGTTATCTGCAAGAAGCTCGAGTCGCGCGATCTCTCGCTCTGTCATTCGATGATTCCGCTCGGCTCCTGCACGATGAAGTTGAACGCGACCGCGGAAATGTTTCCGATCTCGTGGCCGGAATTTTCGAAGCTGCATCCGTTCGCGCCGGTCGAGCAAACCACCGGTTACGTCGAGATGTGCGATCAGCTCGAAGATTGGCTGGCCGAGATCACCGGATTCGCCGCGGTTTCGTTGCAACCGAATGCCGGATCACAGGGCGAGTACGCCGGACTTGCTCGCGATCCGCGAATATCACGCATCGCGCGGCGAAGCGCATCGCAACGTTTGTTTGATTCCAACTTCGGCGCACGGAACGAATCCGGCCAGCGCGGTGATGGCCGGACTCAAAGTCGTTCCGGTCGCGACGTTGAAAGATGGCGATATCGATCTGGCCGATCTGCGCGCGAAAGCCGACGCGCACGCGCGCGATCTCGCCGCGCTGATGGTGACTTATCCGAGCACGCACGGCGTTTTCGAGCCGACCATTCGCGAGATCTGCGAGATCGTGCACGCGCACGGCGGCCAGGTTTACATGGACGGCGCGAACATGAACGCGCAATGCGGCCTTTGCCGGCCGGGCGATTACGGCGCGGATGTTTGCCATTTGAATTTGCACAAGACGTTTTGCATTCCGCACGGCGGCGGCGGTCCCGGCGTCGGCCCGATCGGCGTGGCCGAACATCTCGCGCCGTTCTTGCCGCGAGAATTCATTGCCGATCCTGAAACCGGTGAAGTTATTTTCGGCGACAGCGAAGAAGGAAAACGTCCGCCGGCCGGAAACGGATCAACCCATCGTCACGGCGGTGGCAACGCCGGAAACGTCGCCGCGACTCCTTACGGCAGCGCGAGTATTCTGACGATTTCGTGGATGTACATCCGGATGATGGGCGCGGCCGGCCTGAAGCGCGCCAGCGAGATCGCGATTCTGAATGCGAACTACATCGCCAAACGTCTCGATCCGCATTTTCCGGTCTTGTTCAAAGGCAAACGCGGTTTGGTCGCGCACGAATGCATTGTCGATCTTCGCCAATGGAAATCAGCGGCATCGAAGTCGAAGACGTGGCGAAACGTCTGATGGATTACGGATTTCACGCGCCGACCGTTTCCTGGCCGGTCGCCGGCACGATGATGATCGAGCCGACCGAGAGCGAACCGAAACACGAGCTCGATCGTTTTTGCGACGCGATGATTTCGATTCGCGCGGAAATTGAAGCCGTCGCGACCGGCAAGATCGATAAACAAAATAATCCGCTGAAGAACGCGCCACACACCGCGCGACAAATCGCCGCGGACAAATGGGATCGCCCCTACTCGCGCGAGCAAGGCGCCTTTCCCGCGCCGTGGACGCGCGAGCACAAATTCTGGCCGTCCGTCGCGCGAATCGACAATGTTTACGGCGATCGGAATTTGTTCTGCTCCTGCCCGCCGATCGAAGAATTCAGTTCGTGACGCACTGAAAGATTTCCCGGTACCGTCGCGAACTCCGGAAAAGATGGTTCGAGGAATCCTTGTTTTGCTAATCGGGGTAGGTCTGTTGCTCGGTGGTGTTTACCTTTACGCGCACCATGTTTGGAATCCGCTGCCGGCCGGGACGACAATTGATCGAATCGTTGTCGAGAAATCGAAGCGAAGATTGTCAGTCTTCGCGAACGGCAAAGAATTAAAGAGTTATCGGGTGGCGCTTGGGCGGAATCCAACCGGTGCGAAACAAGAAGAAGGCGACATGAAAACGCCGGAAGGCGCCTACAAGATCGATGCTCGCAATCCGCGGAGCGACTATCATCTGGCGCTGCACGTCTCTTATCCGTCGGACGAAGACACGGCGCGCGCGGCTGGGCGCGGAGTCAAGGCCGGGTTCGATATCATGATTCACGGAATTCAAAACGGCAGCGACTGGATCGGCGCGTTCCATCGCATGCACGATTGGACTGCGGGCTGCATCGCGCTAACGGACGAAGAGATCGAAGAACTTTGGCGCGTCACGCCCGATGGGACACCGATTGAAATCCGACCGTGAAATTCAGTGACGGCGGACAACCGGAATCTGAACGTAGGTGGCGGGCTAGGATAAGTGGCCAGCGCAGGCATTAAGGCAGATTCCGCGACGTTGGACACAATCGGTCCGGTCGATTTTTGACGGACGAAAGCTTTCACGCCCGCATCCGAGCTTTCACAGACGACCTGATACTTCGTGCCCGCCTCCAATTTTACATTCAAAACAAGCGGCAACGCGGCAACACGCGGTCCGACAATTTTCTTTGATGCTTCGTAGGCAATTGTCAGCCGACGCAGTCCTGGATCGATGCGCCAAAAGTCACCGCCGTTCGTGGCTGCGTCGACAGATCACTCCGTCAATCGCGAACAAGGTTTATCTGATCTCCGACCCCGAAACCGTTTGAAACCGGAACGCGCACCAGCGCGGGATTTTTGACGTCGGCGCGATAAACCTGCGCGCAACCCGCGAATGTTGAAAGCATTGCGAGCAGAAAACCGCGCCGCACATGCTCAGAACCTAAGCTTCTGAGGCGAGCTCAGGTTCGCGGTCGACACGAGTTGGAACAAGGCGCAACGCCGGATCCGTTTTTCTCGTCGGAAACTTCGTCGCCTTGTTCGTGATATTCCGCGTCGGCATTGACCTGCCAGAGATCGTAAAGCTTGGCGTCGGCCAGAATATTTTCCACGCACAACATCGCCGTCATCATGGCGTGATCCTGGTTGTTGTACTTGTGCATTCCGTTGCGGCCGACCAGATGCAGATTTGGATATTTCGTGTCCAGTTCCTGGCGAATCGCGGCGACGTGCAGCGCGTAATCGTCATCGTAAACCGGATACGCTTTCTTCTGGCGAACGACGGTCCCGTCGACAACGTCGCCTTCCTGGCGAGACCGATTTGAATCAGCTCGCGCTTGGCCAGCGCGATCAAATCTTCGTCTCTTGATTCCCAAAGTCCGTCGCCTTCAAAACAAAAATATTCCAGGCCGTAACAAGCCTTGTCGGGATCGGGCACCATTTCCGGCGACCACGATTTGAAATTTTGAACGCGACCAACTTTGACGCGCGGATCGTGAATGTAAATCCAGTTGTCGGCGAACTTGTTTCGCTCCTTCAAAATCAGCATCACGGTAAGGAAATCGCGGTACTTCAAACTTTCGGCCGCGCGCCGAGTACGATCAGAAACGCGGCGGTGAATCCCGCACACCAGTTCGCGCATCGGCGCGGAGGAAATCACGTGCTCGGCTTCGATCGACTGCTGATTTCCGCCACTGATCCTCAATTGGACGGTCCACGTTTCCGTTGCCGCATCGTAAGCGCAACCGTTCACGCGAGCAGCCCATTTCAACTTTGCCGCCCATTGTTTTCACCTTTGCGGCGGCGGCTTCCCACATCATTCCGGGACCTTTGCGCGGATAACGGAATGAATTGATCAGGGTCTTAATAACTTTGGTGCGATCGCCATTCGGCGAACGTTGCGGCAGAAGCGCGTTCTTGATTGCGCTGCCGAGCGAAAGACCGCGAATGCGTTGGGCCGCCCAGTCAGCGGAGATTTCCTTGCAGCTCATCCCCCAGACTTTCTCGGTGTAACTCTTGAAGAAAATGTTGAAGAGCCGTTTGCCGAATTGGTTGCTCACCCATTCTTCGAAATTGCGCGGATGCCGCACTGGAAAGAATCGCGCCTTCAACCACGATAAGACGCAGATTGTGGATCGGACGACGCCGAGTTTGATCAGCGCTTCAAACGGCTTCAGCGGATAGGTGAAAAATTTGCCGTCGTAGTAAATTTTGGACGACCGCGGTCGCTGAAGCATGTCGTTTGGCAAAATTTCCGTCCAGAGATCTTCGACCGCTTTCGACTTGGAAAAGAAACGATGCCCTCCGATATCGAAATGAAAACCCTTGTAAGTGCTGGTGCGCGAAATTCCGCCGACGTAAACCGGATCGGCTTCGAGCACGACAACGTCGACATTATTTTTCGAAAGCAGATAAGCAGCGGTCAATCCCGCCGGTCCAGCTCCGATGATCGCGACCGTTGTTTTCATTCCGTGCTCAAGCCACCCAGTTTCCGCGGGTAAAATTCCATACGTACCAACCCTGCACGCTCAAACTGACGGCACAGGCGATCACGACTACCGCGATTCCCAGCGCCCGCACCGGCAGCGGCGGGAGGCGAAATTGACGTAAAAAGTGCAAAAAAGCGAGCACGATCAGGGCGTGCACGCAGAACTCGTAGCGCAGCATGCTTTCCATATCGAGTGAGGCGACGCCACTGACGGAAATGTAATAAATCACTACGGCGCAAAAGTAGATGCCGATCCGAGTGGTCCACTCAGTCCGGCGACGAATTGCGGGCAGCAATTCGACCATCGCCATCGCGATCAGAAGCAACGCGCCGATCGTCATCGACATCTGGCTCATCTGCGTCGGATCGCTCAACTCCGGAAGAAGCCAGCGATAGTTCGACGGGCGAAAGACAGCGAAGTAATCGGGCTCAATGTTCCAACCGGCCGCCTGCGTCAGCATGTACATGTCCCAACGTCCCCAGCGCACCTGGCAATAAATGAAGAAAGAAATCGCGCCCAGAATGGCCACAAACATCAACCGCGATCGCGCTGCCGTAATTTTGAAACCAGCGTCGCGGATCACGCAAGCGCGCTCCATCCTTTTTTACAAACGTCGCGGACCACCGGAAACGCCGCGCACGGAATACCTACAATGCGTGTTGCCGACATGACAATTCCGTGGACGGCGGCCAAGATTTTTGCGGCACGGCCTTCCGCACTGCTCCAATAAATGAAACCGAACAACGCCATGAGAAAAAGCGATTCGGAATATCCTGCGATCAGAAAAAACGCGGCCGGGTGCGCAGCAATCGTCAGAGCTCCGAAGAAACGAAGCGTGGTTGAAAGTTTCCAGCGATCGCAGAACAGAAAGAAGTAAGTCCAAAAGCCCCAGGCTGCGAGTTGCGAGACAATGAGCAGAGCGGTTTCCGTTTCGACATGAAAAACCGAGTGGAACAATCCAGCGATCGCGGGATAAGCCGGGAAAAAAGCGACGTTGGAAACCTCCATTACTTTATGATTAATCGGCGGGACGATCGTCTGGTAGCCGCGATCGACAATGTTCCCGAACCAGTAACCGTCGTGCTGAACCAGGCTCACGTAGCGGTAGGAGAAAGGTCCTTCGGGCGCCAACAACAGCACTGCGATCGCGAGCTGCGCCACAGTTACGAACGAGGCCAGTTAACCATGGCTGAGACAGAAACTTCGATTGGATCACGTCAACATCCGGGAGGGGTGAGGAGAAACCAAAGGTTTCCGTATTGCAAGAACTAGTCGCCTCCCGGGCGAGCGCGGTCTCAACGGGCATAAACTTAGTGATATTCGCCTCCGTGGCACACAGTTGATAGTGGCGTCACCCACTGATTCGCGCGCGGATTTGTGAACAGTTGCACTGCTCGAAGATCGACCCGACTCCGCCGAGGCTGTGGAGGCCGGCAAGCATCTAGGCCGCTGCTTCTTCGCTCTCGCCGATGAGGTCGCGATAGAGTTGCTCGTACTTTTGCGCGGCTGTCTCCCAGGAAAAATTTCGTGACATCGCGCGGTCGCGCAGTTTTGCCCACAAATCCTGGTCGCGAAAAATGTCGCGGGCTCTCTTGATCGCGTCCCAAAAAGCCTCGGTGGAATATTCGTAGCAAAGAAATCCGTAACCGCTATCGCTCCATGGATCGTAGTCTTCGATGATTTCCTGGATTCCCCCGGTCACGCGCGCGACCGGCAACGCGCCGTATTTCAAGTTGTACATCGCGCTCAAACCGGCCGGCTCAAATCGCGACGGGATCAGACTAATGTCCATGCCGGCTTCGAACACGTGCGCGCTTTTCTCATCGTAGCTTCTGCGATACGCAAACTTGGTTGGATATTTTCGCGTCGCGACCGCAAGCGCCGTCTCATAAACCGGATCGCCCTCGCCCAGAATTACGAAGCGCACGTCGTCGGTCAGAAGTCGATCGAGCAACGGGACGAGAATGTCGAAACCTTTTTCGCCGACAACGCGCGTGATCATTCCAAAAACCGGACCGCGCGGGTCCGGATCCAATCGTAACCCATTCAAAAGCGCGCGGCGGCACAGTTCCTTGCCCCAAAGATCGTCGGGCGCGTAGTTCGCCGGAAGAAGTTTATCGGTCTCGGGGTTCCAGCGTGTGTAATCCGCTCCGTGCAAAATGGCCGCCACCTTCTGCGAATTTTCCCGCAACACGACGTCGAGGCCGCAGCCGGTCCCGGGGGTTTGGATTTCACGCCGGTGGTGCTCACTCACCGTTGTGATCCTGTCGGCAAACAGAATTCCACCCTTGAGGAAATTGAGTTTCCCGAAAAACTCGACACCGCGGAGGGTAAAGAGACGTTCCGGAAGATTGGTCAGACGAAAATCAAGTCCCCAGAAACTTCCCTGCTCGGCGATGTGATGGATCGTAAGCACGGTCGAAAACGGCAACCGGTGCGCTTTGACATAAACAGGCACGAGCGCGGCCGGCCAATCGTGCACATGCAAAATCTGTGGCGTTGGCGTTAAGCGCCGCGCCAGTTCGACTGCGGCTTTGCTAAAGAAAATAAAACGCGCGGCATTGTCCTCGTAAGCAACGCCGTGTTCGCCATAAATGCCGTCGCGATCAAAAAAGTCGTCGCAGCGAATTAAAAATAATTGAACACCGCTGGCGCTGTGGGCCTGGAGATATTCGGCAATATAAGTCTTGTCGCCGACCCGAACGTCGACAGTTACGCCAGTGTCTTCTTCTTTGAACGCCGGATTCTCGCGGATTTCCCGATAGAACGGCAACGCGACCGCAACTTCGTGCCCCCGGGCGCGCAGCTCACGCGGCAAGGCGTCCATTACATCGATCAGCGCCCCGGCATGCAACAAGGGCGGACCTTCGGCGCTGATCATCAAGATTTTCATCGGCCTCTCGATGTTCGTCGCTCGATGTTTCATGTCAAAAACATCTCTCCAGCCGTCTTGTCCATCCATGGCACTTACTTGAGAAGGAGGACTGTCTCGAGTCCGTTACCAATAAAAAGACCCTAACAGCGTCGCTGACAAAATTTCGGATTTATATAATAATCACATTCGTGACTCAGAATGCACCTTTTTCGCCTCCCGGTGTGCCCAGCTCGCACGTCGGTTCTATACGCGCCGCGAAGATGGTGATTCCGGACGTGGAACTCCCTTGGAGAGATACGTCCAACCGAGAATTCTATTTCGAATACCACTAAACATCCGCCCTGCTTATGATTAAACCCATTAGATTCGTTCTTGGCCCGGTGCTTTGCGCTCTGATTCTAGCGTCGATTAATCGGCCGGCTTCGGCCAAACCAGTCCCAGACAACCTGGGCAATGGTCTCGATAAGATCGTGGAAAGCAACTTGATCTTAAAAGGTAACACTCCCGCCCCCGTTTCGGACACCTCAGCTAAAGCAAATGGGACCGCAATGGTCGCGGGAAAAAGTATCGCCACCTACGACGGTTACGCGACCCGGCAGGCCGCGAATTACGCTGCCCATGCCATTATCGATCCTGCATCGAAGCAACTCTTGGTAGATATTCATTTGAGCGGAAGCCTTCCGTTTGCGGATGTCCAGAAGGCCCTAACCGCGAAGTTCGCATCTCTAAAAATCACTGCGGTGGATGCGAAATATCGCGGCGCGGGGGTTATTGAAGGTTTTGTTTCCGTGGATGACGTCGTGGCCTTGTCGCAAACCAACGGCGTCCGCTCGGTGCAGCTTTCGTTGAAGCCTTATCACCACCGTCCCGCCGCGCCTCCGCGCGGTCCAGTGACCCCTGCAGCCGCTGGTCCGCTATGGTCTGATTGGCACTACGTTCGATCAGGGCGTCACCCAACATCGCGTTGACAAAATTAATCAGCTCTACAATCCGAGCCGCGCCAGTCAACTGGGACGGAACGGGAATGTCGATTGGGTGCATATCGGATAGTTTCGATACGAGCGGCACTGGCAGCGCAGCGACCGACGTGAGCACTCAGGATCTTCCCGGCCCTGGCAACAGCATTAATTCCCAGCCGGTCGTGGTGTTACAGGATTTTCCCGGTGGAACCGACGAAGGCCGCGGGATGTGCCAGATCGCTTACAAAATGGCGCCGCGGGCCAGGATCGGATTCGCCACTGCCGACAATGGTGAAGTTGCTTTTGCGAATAATATTCGCGCCTTGGCTGGCCTCCCGAACTTTACTTACCCGGATGGAACTCAGCAGGGCTTCAAAGCTGACGCAATCTGTGACGACGTAAGTTACTTCGACGAACCCTACTTCCAAACCGGAATTATTGGCGAGGGGATCAACGATGCTTACGCCGCTGGCGTTTCCTACTTCTCCTCCGCTGGCAATGACATTGGCATTAACGGCTACGATTCAGACCTCAGATTTGTTCCCAATGGCAGCCGGCTTGACCTCAGCCACCAACACCGCTCTCAAGAATACCAACATCAATCTGGCCAATGTGCCGACCAATCTTTACGCCGGCGGTTTTCATAATTTCGATCCCAGCGGTAATCCGAGCAAGCAGGATGTGGCCCAAACAGTCAATGTCCCAAGTTCGGCTGTATTAGCTCAGTATCTTCTAACGGATTATTTCCTCATCATGCAATGGGACGACCCATACGACAGTACCGCTCCCACCTTGAATCAACCTCCCATCTGGAGCAGCTCGGGATCGATTGACGGAACCACTACGATGTCCGTGACATTCAATGGATCAAGCACTCCTCCATTGCCGCAGTTTACACAAGGACAGGAGTACGTAATAACCGAGCACGCTACCAGCGGTAATTTCGATGCGATCATTAAAGTCATCGATCCCAGCGGGAACACGATCATCGACCAGGATACTGGGGTGGATGAAACAGTATATTTCTTTCCTCAAGTATCCGGGCAGTACCAAATAGAAGTAGATGCGTTTTCCAGCGGCCCAGGCATGGGTACGACCGGTACATTTAGCATCGTGCTCAACACAGCGAATGGCCAGCAACAGGTGACGACAGACCTGAACCTCCTCGTCTTCGATTCGGCCGGCACTTATGTAGCTAGCAAATCTCTGACCACCAACAATCTCGCTAACAACGAGCCAGTCGAACTCGAAGCGATCATGGGTGATAACTCCAGTCGCTTACAGTTCGTAGTCGCACGCGCCAACACTCCGTCCGCGCCACATCCGGCGTCTCACGTTCGTTGGGTTATGCCCGGTAACGGACTTCCGGATCTAGGACCAGCGGAGTACTTTACCTATGGTTCACCGACGACTGGCGGTCATGCCATCGCTGCCGGCTGTAACGGCACTGCTGCGTATTCCGTCTTTCGCCCAAGCATCCCCGAGTATTTTACTTCTCCCGGACCGGCCACCATTTACTTTGATGACAATAACAACCGGTTGATTCCGCCACTTATCCGGCAGCAACCATCAGTCGCTGCCGCAGATGGTGGCAACACATCGTTTTTCGTGAGCGACTCGGGCAGTGATATCGACACGAACCCCAACTTCTTCGGCACCAGCGCGGCAGGGCCTCACGCGGCCGCAATTGCCGCACTGGTGTTACAGGCTCATGGCGGACCCGGGAGCGTAAGCCCGGCAGATATGACGACGATTCTTCATAATACTGCCTTCCCGCACGACCTTGATCCTTTAACAGCGACAGGTACAGCAACAACCACGAACGGTGGAACTGTCACGGTCACGATTCACAGTGACAACGAAACGAATAGAGGCACCGGAGAAAACGACCCGAACTCGATCAGTATTAGCTATGTCGGCCCTGGCAATATCACTGGCTTTACCTTCAACCCACTTGGGCAAGCTAGTCAGGGAGGTAACGTTACCGGTGGAAGTAATGGTGTCGATGCCACAAATACTTACTTCAGCAATGTCTTCCCCGGCGTAGTTTTCCTGCCTTCGAGTGTCCGATTCCAAGTCGGGACAAGTTTGCCTAACAGCCTAAGGGCCACCGATGTCACAGCTACACCCAGCAATCAAGCGCCATCGCCGTCTACCCCTGGACAGTTTTGGACCTTAGGATTGCAGTTCCTCACTAGCAACTTCACCACCGGCAAATCACTCCACTTTACCATTGGCCGCGGAGAACAGCATTCCTCAGTTGTTCAGGACTCAAATACTGGTATGCCCGAGTCAGGAACTACTATCGACGATTCCACCGGCGATATCTGGGGCGGCGGCGTCCTCATTCCCGAGGGCACGGTCACAACAGATGGCATGGTGTTCAGCGGAACAGTGAGTGATGGATCTACGTTTACGGGGACAATGGTTAATCAGATCGGACAAGGCTACACCCCGATGGATGGATACGGATTCATCAACGCCGAAGCGGCGGTTGGCGCCGCTGTGTCCCCGACGCCAACGCCAACTCCAACCCCCACTCCGACCGCGACGCCGACCCCGACACCTACTGCAACGTCCTACACCTACTCCGACTGCGACGCCTACTCCTACTCCGACCCCGACTCCGACCCCGACACCCACTGCAACGCCTACACCGACACCGGGTAATATCCAGGTTGTGGTTCAAACTAGCGTAGCGGGACCGACCTTCACGGTTGATGGCACTAACTATTCCAGTACCCAGACCTTCTCTTGGGTCTCGGGTTCCAACCACACGATTGCCACAACTTCACCTCAAAGCGGTGGCACCGGCACTCAGTACGTATGGAACAACTGGAGTGATGGAGGTGCGATCTCCCACAATGTTGCTCCAACCACTAACACCACTTACACCGCTAAATTCACCACTCAGGTACTTCTTGACCATGAACGCCGGAACTGGCGGCACCGTCTTGCCGGCGAGTGGCTGGAAAAACAGTGGATCGACCGGTCAGATCAAGGCAACAGCCAATAGCGGGTTTACCTTCAGTAATTGGACCGGTAGCGGCTCGGGTTCGTTCTCCGGAACGACCAATCCGGCCACCATTACCATCAACGGCCCGATCACGGAGACCGCAACCTTTAGTTCGAGTTCGACACCAACGCCAACTCCTACTGTAACCCCCACTCCGACTCCAACTGCCACGCCGACTCCGACGCCAACTGCAACTCCAACGCCGACTCCGACACCTACTGCAACGCCTACGCCGACACCGGGTAATATCCAGGTTGTGGTTCAAACTAGCGTAGCGGGACCGACCTTTACGGTTGATGGCACTAACTATTCCAGTACCCAGACCTTCTCCTGGGTGTCGGGTTCCAACCACACGATTGGCACAACTTCACCTCAAAGCGGTGGCACCGGTACTCAATATGTATGGAACAGCTGGAGTGATGGAGGCGCTATCTCCCACAACGTTGCTCCGACCACTAACACCACTTACACCGCTAAATTCACCACTCAGTACTTCTTGACCATGAACGCCGGAACTGGCGGCACGGTCACGCCGGCCAGCGGCTGGAAAAACAGTGGATCGACCGGCCAGATCAAGGCAACCGCCAACAGTGGATTTACCTTCAGTAATTGGACCGGTAGCGGCTCGGGTTCTTTCTCCGGGACGACGAATCCGGCCACCATTACTATCAATGGCCCAATCACTGAGACCGCCGCCTTTACTCAGAATCCTTAGAACAACATCGTTGGTCGCAGATTTTGAACGTGCGTTTCAAAAATAGGGGCATCTGTCTATTCGTTCTGGCCTAGCGAATATTCACGCTTGATCCAATCAAGGGCTTCCTCCCGATTTCGGAATGCGCCTTCTAACTGTCGAGTTTCAACTGCTTCGAGGATTTCGCCGAACTTCGGCCCTGGTTTCATTCCAAGCGCGATCAAATCATCACCGCGCACCAGCGGCGGTGGAATAATCGGTTCGTTCGCAAATTCTTCGCGTTTGCCCAGCAAAAATTCGTAATTGTCCATCATCCGGTGGCTGCTTGCGCAATCGACCCGGTGAAGTTCGAGTTCTTCCTCAAACGTTGGGCGGGCCATGAAACGTTTCAGTTTGGCCACCCGCATCCTCGGAACATCCTTAAACACCATGTGTTGACGCACCATCTCGACCGCAGCGTCAATCTCCGCGCGCGAAAACCGCAGTCGTTCCATGATTGCTTCCGTCATCGACGCCCCGATTCGGTCGTGTTCGTTGAAACGAATCCGGCCGGTCTGATCCACCGTTGCCGTTACTGGCTTCGCTACATCGTGAAGCAGAACGGCAAAAACCAACGTCACCGAAACTTTTTCGGGCAACAATTCCAACATGAGGCGCGTGTGCTGAAAAACGTCACCTTCGGGATGAAATTGCTCGGGCTGTAAACAACCTTTCATCGCGTCGAGCTCCGGCAAGACCACGCGCAACAATCCGCTTTCATCGAGCAAGTCCCAACCGCGAACCCGATGGGGCGACAAAAAAATCTTCACTAGTTCGTCGCGGATTCGCTCCGCACTGATGTCATTGATGGCATCGGCATTCTCGACCAATGCTTTCCACGTGGGATTGTCGACCTTGTAATCGAGAACCGTTGCGAATCGGATCGCGCGCAGCATGCGCAGTCGATCTTCTTCAAACCGTTCCCCCGGCTTTCCGATCGCGCGAACGATTTTCGCGTTGATATCCGCGCGCCCACCGACGAAATCGATCACCTCGTTTTTCTCGGGATCGAAAAACATTCCGTTGATCGTGAAATCCCGGCGCTTGGCGTCTTCTTCCGGCGAGGAAAAGCGAACCTCGACCGGGTGGCGATGATCGAGATAAGCACCGTCGGATCGAAACGTCGCGACTTCGAAGTTGAGTCCGTTCTCCACCACCACCACGACACCGAAATGCGCTCCAACGGCGTAAGTGTGTGGAAAAATCTTTTGAACAATCTCCGGCGTCGCGTCAGTCGCGATATCGAAATCCTTCGGGACCAAATCGCGAACCATGTCCCGAACGCAACCGCCCGCGAAGTAGGTAACATGACCGCGCTCGCGCAAACGTTTCGCGATCTCGCGTGCAGTCTTCTCCATCAGCGACGATGCTTTCATAGGTAGCGGCGGTTCACCGAACCGCCAGTCTCAATCAGCATCAGTGAGCGGGCGATTGAGGTCAATGGAGCCGTCGGGAGACGAGCGACATGGACGGGCAAGCCCGAGAGGGTGAGCGAACGGGAGCGAGCGAATCAATCGCCCCTACCTTAGACTGACGTCTGCGGCGCTGTCTTCTTTTCCACTCGAAAAGAATGAATGATGAAGAGAACAACGGCGATGCAGATACAGGAGTCCGCCACGTTGAAAGCCGGCCATGGGTGCGCGAACGGCACATGCAGATCGAATAAGAGAAAATCGATCACGTGGCCGTAAAGAAAACGGTCAGTCAAATTCCCGAGAACACCGGCCAGCAACAAGGCGAGTGAAACATTCCGCCAACCATTCGAAATCCACCAAACCGATTTGGAAGCGCCGGATTGCGTCGGCCGGTGTCGCACGACAAGTAGGACCACCGCAAGCAAAGCCGCCAGACATGAAATGACGATGAAAAATGTGTTGTTGTTCTTGAACGAACCGAAGGCCGCACCGGTGTTGGTGATATTTACCAAATGGAAAAAATTTTGCACCACCACGACCGGCCGATCAGGGTCAATCGTTTGCAAAACGAGAAACTTGGTCACGCGATCAAGCGCGTAGAGCGGAAGCGAGAGAAAGAAAATGTACTTCATTTCGATGTTACGACTGCTTCGCACCGGTCGCACAACTCCGGATGCGTCTTGCTCTTGCCGACGTATTCGCGATGGCGCCAGCAGCGTGCGCATTTTGCGTAGCTCGTTTTCGTGACCGACGCGCTGACTTCCTTCGCTTGTTCAATCGTCAGATCGCTAAGAATGAAAAATTCCTCGAGCTGCTGACTTGTCGATCTTCGCCGTCACCTCTGAATTCGACTTCAGAACTACCGCGGCTTCCAGCGCGTTGCCGATCAGTTTCTCCTGACGCGCCTTTTCAATCGCCTGGCCAATAACGGCACGGAGTTTCAGTAATTCGGAGACTTGTTCGGTTGCTTCGGTCCCGCGATTTGCCGACTGCGGAAATTCCTCGAGATGAACTGACTCGCCAGGCTGCGAAAATTCCCACGCCTCGTCGGCGGTGAAGGCGAGAACCGGCGCGAGCAGCTGACAGAGCGAGCAAAAAATTTCGCGCATCGCGGCTTGCGTCACCCGACGCCTCGGCGAATCGGGTGCGTCGCAATACATCCGGTCTTTGGTGATGTCGACGTAGAGACTGCTGAGATCGACCGCGCAAAATTGGTTCAGAGTGTGATAAACCTTGTGAAATTCGAAAGCTTCGTAGGCTGCGCGGCAATCTTTAATCACTTGGTCGAGTCGCTCCAAAATCCAGCGATCGATCAAAGTTAAGGCGCCTTTCCTGCTTTCCTGCTTTCCTAGATTCGAAGTCATACAAATTGCCTAACAAGATCCGAAGCGTGTTGCGAATTCGCCGATAAGTGTCGCCGAGCCGGGTGAACATTTCCTCCGAAAACGGAACATCGTCGGTGTAATCGATGCTGCTCGCCCAAAGCCGGACCAGATCAGCGCCGTGTTTGCCGACAAAATGTCCGGCGTCCATCGGTTTGTCGTAGGTGCTCGACTTGGAAATTTTCTTGCCGTCGAGATCGACCACGAATCCGTGGGTGACGCAGATCTTGTAAGGTGCGCGATCTTTCAAGCGCGATGCTGGTCATGAGCGACGATTGAAACCAGCCGCGATGCTGGTCGGTCGCTTCCAAGATACATGTCGGCCGGATCGCGCAGTTCGGGATGAAGCGCGCAAACCGCCTGATGCGAAACGCCGCTGTCGATCCAAACGTCAATCGTGTCGTTGCGTTTGGTTGTTCCCTTCGGCAGCCCAAGCTGTTCCGCCAGATCGGCATCGCTCAGTTCGAACCAAACATTCGAACCGCGTTCGGCAACGAGATCGGCGAGCTTTGCGAATGATTTTCGCATCGAGGATGGGCTTGCCATCTGCTGAATAAAAAACCGGCAACGGCACGCCCCAACTGCGTTGCCGCGAGATTACCCAATCGGGGCGCGATTCGACGGTACCGGCAATGCGGTTTTCACCCCACGCCGGGATCCATTTCACTTCCTGGTGAATCGCTTCGAGCGCGCGCGGCCGCAGTTCGTCGATCCGAATAAAGAACTGCTCGACGTTGCGAAAGATGATCGGCGTTTTCGAACGCCAGCAATAGGGATAACTGTGGTGGAAATTTTGCGCGCCTAACAAGTTGCCGCGCTCGCGGAGCAACTTCACCACGTCGGTGTTCGCGTCGAAAACGTATTTGCCGGTGAGACTTGGAACGCCGGCTTCGTCAGTGAGTTTGCCGTGATCATCGACCGGCGACAAAATCGGCAATTTGTTTGCACGACCGAGATTGTAATCATCCTCGCCATGACCGGGCGCGATGTGAACGGCGCCCGTGCCGCTGTCCATCGTTACAAAATCGGCAGTGAGAACGATGGCTTCGCGATCGAGGAACGGATGGTGCGCTTTGATTCTGTCGATCTTTGCGCCTGGAAATGACGCGAGCGGTTCGCCGGTCGGCTCGAATTTTGTGTTCGCGCAAAATTGCGCGACGAGTTTGCCCGCGAGCAGCAAGGTTTCCGAACTACCGTCGCGTCGAAATTCCTGAACAACGTAAATCTCCTTCGGATCAACGGCGATAGCGAGGTTCGCCGGCAGCGTCCATGGCGTTGTCGTCCAAATCGCGATGCTCGCCTTATCTTTCCAGTCACCGCTGGTGATCGGAAATCTTACGTAGACCGAAGTGTCATTCGCGTTCCTGATATTCGACTTCCGCTTCGGCGAGCGCGGTTTGCGCGCCAGTGCTCCAGAAAACCGGCTTCTTCGATTGGTAAACGAGACCTTTCTCAACGAACACCGCGAACGCCCGCAAAATTTCCGCCTCGTATTTCGGATCGAGTGTCAGGTAGGGATGTTCCCAATCGCCTAGCACGCCGAGGCGTTTGAATTGCCGACGTTGAAGATCGACATACTTGCGCGCGAACGCGTCACAACGCTTGCGAACTTCGAGCGGCGAGAGGTCGCGTGACTCCTTGACCACCTTGTATTCGATCGGCAAACCGTGGCAATCCCAGCCCGGAACGTAAGGCGCGCGTTTGCCGAGCATCGTTTGCGATTTCACCACGAAGTCTTTGAGAATTTTGTTGAGCGCGGTGCCCATGTGAACGTCGCCATTGGCAAACGGCGGACCGTCATGAAGCACGAAAAGCTCCCCGTCTTTGCGCGATTTTTGGATCTGCTGATAAAGCTGGGTGTCGTCCCATTTTTTCAGCAGCTCCGGCTCGCGCGTCGCCAGATTCGCCTTCATCGGAAAATCTGTTCGCGGCAGGTTGAGCGTGTCCTTGTAATTTTGACTCATGGCAGTGCCAGTCCGGCTCGGACCGCTGCTACCTAGCATCCGCACCCCGACAAATCAACGGAGCCAATCGGGAAAGGCCGCTTCCTCGGAAGCGACCTTTCTGTATATAAATGAAGCGTGAAGATTCTCGTCGTCGAAGATGAAAAGAAAACCGCGGCCTTCCTGGCAAAAGGCCTTCGTGAAGCCCGGTTTCGCGTCAAGATCGCTCGCGATGGAGAAGCAGCCTTGACCGCCGCGCGCGCCGGCGACTTCGAGCTTTTAATCGTCGACATCATGCTTCCGAAAAAGGATGGGTGGACACTGGTCAGAGAATTGCGCGAGGCCGGCGTGAAGACGCCGGTTATTTTTCTGACCGCGCGCGATAGCGTCCGCGATCGCGTGAAAGGACTTGAGCTCGGCGCTGATGATTATGTCGTGAAACCGTTCGCATTCTCGGAATTGCTCGCGCGCGTGCGTTCGCTTTTGCGCCGGACGCGCTCCAAATCCGACGAAATCCGAATTCAAGATTTGGAAATCGACACCCGCCATCATCGGGCCATGCGTCAAGGCGTCCCATTAAATCTCACACCAAAGGAATTCCTTCTATTAACACATTTGGCACGCACCGGTGGCGAGGTAGTCTCCCGTAAGGAAATCGCCGAACACGTTTGGGACATCGACTTCACTACCGAGACCAACGTTGTCGATGTGGTGATCCGCCGGCTGCGCGCCAAGGTTGACGATCCGTTTAAGAAAAAGCTCGTCCACACCATTCGCGGTGTCGGGTATGTTCTCAAGCCGAACTGAGCCGCGTTCGATCGCAACGCAGTTGGTGCTGCTCTTCACAGTTTGCGCGGCGCTTTTGCTTTCCTGCAGTCTCGGACTGTTTTACTGGATCGTGGTTCGCCACGCGTTTGAAGAAGACAATGCCGTCCTGGCCGACAAAGTGGCCGCGATCCGGACCGAGCTGAAACAACCGGACGGGATCAACGTCCTCACGCAGGAGTTAAGCAATCCCAGAACCGCCGCGGGTGCAATTTACTGGGAACGAATTATTAGCTCGAACGGAAACGTGGTCGCAGAGACACCCGAAATGGATCAACTCCTCCCTGTGTTTGTTTTTCCATCCCAAGCAACGACCACTGGAGCGCAAGCGCCGACAGATTATCGCACTGGCGAAAAATTATTTTCGCTCGTGACTCAAAGCGAGACTGTCGACGGTCAAAATTATACCGTTCAAATCGCTCAGGATCGTTCTGCTGACGCGCGATTTCAAAAACAGTTTCGCACCCTGTTAGCGCTCGTGCTCGGCGTCGGGGTAATCGCCTCGGCGCTTATCGCTGTTACCGTAACCCGCCGCGGATTGCGCCCGCTTGGGCAAATGCGGCGAGCCCTCGAACGCGTTCAACCCGCGCACTTGAACGAGCGAATTGATCCTGGCCGTTGGCCGTCCGAGCTACGGCCGTTAGCCGCTTCGTTCGATGATATGCTTGGCCGCCTGGAAGATTCGTTTACGCGGCTTTCCCAATTCTCGGCTGATCTCGCCCATGAGCTGCGGACACCCGTCGGCAACATGCTCGGTGAAGCACAAGTCGCTCTCACTCGCGAGCGTCGCCCGGAAGAATACCGCGCCGTGATCGAGTCAGCTGCTGCCGAATGTGAACGTCTCTCCGGCATCATTGATAATCTCCTTTTTCTCGCCCGCGCAGAATCGGCCGAACAACAGGTCAATCGTTCGATCCTCAAAGGTCATTCCGTCATAGAGAAAATTGTCTCATTTTATGAGGTGTCGGCCGAAGAGGCACGGATCACGATGACTTGTAGCGGTGAAGCGGACGTGTTCGCGGATCCCCTGCTGTTTAACCGGGCGATGGGAAACCTGATCGACAACGCCGTTCGGTTTACCCCAAAGGAGGGCCACATTGAGATTTCGCTGCGACGAGTTGACAATGGCGCCGAAATTTCGGTTCGCGATTCCGGTTCTGGAATTGCGCCGGAACATCTGCCACGAGTGTTCGACCGTTTTTATCGCGGCGATCCATCACGCAGCTCCAGAGGGACCGGCCTTGGCCTCGCTCTGGTCAAATCAATTGTCGATCTTCACGGCGGTTCGGTCGCAATCGAAAGCACACCCGGCCGCGAAACAACGGTCACGCTTACTTTTCCAAATAAGGCGTGATCGCTTTTACAGATCCGCGCCCCACCTATTTCGCTAAGGCAATCATAGCGAAAGAAAATTTGAATTCCTCCGACGCCGGATTACAAATCTGTAATATATGGCGACCATTCTGGTTACCAATTCCGATTAAGAACCAATTACCAAAGATCTTTTATGCGATACTTCTCCTTAACCTGGACAGTTCGTTTGTTTATCGGGGCCAGCGCGTTTTGGGCTGCGCTTCTCACGGCTGACTCTGCATCCGCCCAAACTGCGACCGCCGAGCATGTCGAAGTAACCAGCAATGGAATGGAGCTTCCGAGCGCGTACGGCGCGCCCGCCGCCTTCTCCCAATCGCGTTTCGCGCCACTGACCAATGCTTACGTTCTACCGCTGGGCGAGTTTTACTCCAGCGTCATTTACGAAGACGATGTGGTGCATTTTCGCAACCCGGATCATCACTTTACTCAGGAACTGGAAGTCGGTTTGCCGTATCGGTTCAATCTCGCCTTCGAGAACGATGTTCAGCATTATGACGGTGATACACAAGGTGCGACCACCAGTATCGAAGGCCGCCTTGCGCTTGCCGATTGGGACAAGATTCCGCTGAACCCAACCATTTTCTCCGAAGTTAAGTTTGGCCATGGAGATATTCTCCATGATGAAGGCGCGCCCACACCCGCCCATAAGTTCGGGCCCCACGGGTTCGATAAAAGTGCACCAATTCCGGACTCCTACGAGCTTCGACTGCTCCTGTCGGAAGATTTCTTCGACCGAATTGAGTGGGCGATGAACACCTTCTTCGAGCAGGAAACCGGAGGCGACCGCGGACGTGAGTGGGGCATTGCCAACAGCATCGTCACCCCTATTCACTTGTTAGAGGCCGCTCCGCACCCGCCTCCCGCCACCACCGGTAAAGACGTGAAGAATCCTCAACCGGTGGCAGGAAGCGCCGCCATCTCGGAGGACTTGAAAGCCGGTCTCGAATTCCAGTTTCGCAGCTTCAGCGATAGTAGCAGCCGCGGCACGCCTTATAACAGTTTTGTGATTGGCCCAACCGCCTCGTGGAAGCCCACTCGCAGTTTGCGTCTGGACGTCTCGCCGTTGTTCGGAGTAAATCACAAATCTCCGGTGATGGAATTGTTTGTGGTCGTTTCCTACCTCTGGGGACCGGGCGGCCCCGGCAAAGAGGCTGGCGGTGAAGCACCGGCTTCCACCCGCAATCGTTAAACACGATCTCGCGCTTTGTTACATGCCGGTGCAGCCGCACCTTGACCCATTCCCTCGGCTTTCCTACCATTTTCATTGGAAAGGAGCTCACTGGGTGAAAACGGAAGTCTCGATCGAATATTGCGTCGTTTGAAACTACACGCCGAAGGCCGTCAGTTTGGCGACCAAAATTCTTGAACTCGGCGAACGCATCAAGGCGCTCACGCTCATTCCCTCGAGCGGCGGCGCTTTCGAGATTCGCGCCAATGGCAAATTGCTCCATTCCAAACTCGATTCCGGCGACTGGCCCGATTTCGATTCTATCGTCAGCCAGATCAAGAAGCTCAAGTAGCAGCCTGTCTCTGTTTCGGCTTTCAGCGTTTCAGCGTTTCAGCGTTTCAACGTTTCATTTTCCGGAGAGTGAAGGGTGCCTGGTGGTCCTCGCGGTCTTCAAAACCGCCGTCGCTGCGCAAGTGGCGAGATAGGTTCGATTCCTGTCCTCTCCGCTAACTTCAAACGTCAAATTCCGGAAGGGAGGTGAATCCGCTTGTCGCGCGAACAGATCCGTAAACTGACGTCGCTCTCGTCCTGTGCCGGTTGAGCGGCCAAGTTGAGCCAACAGGCCCTGGCGCAAGTTTTGCGTCAGCTACCGACCTATCGAAATCGAAACGTTCTCGTGAATTCGAGCACGTTCGATGACGCCGGCGTTTACGACTGGATCGACAGCGCGCGCTCGTGCAAACCGTGGATTTCTTCACCCCGATCGTCGACGATCCGTTCGCCTACGGACAAATCGCCGCCGCCAATGCGCTTTCAGACGTCTTCGCAATGGGCGGACGGCCGATCACCGCGCTCAATCTCATGGGATTTCCGCAAAACCTCGTCTCCCCACAAACGATCGCCAAAATTCTTGCGCGGCGGTTTGGAAAAGGCCGCGGAGGTTGGCTGCGCGATCATCGGTGGTCATTCCATTCGGAATCCGGAGCCGATCTACGGTCTCGCCGTCACCGGCGTTGTCGATCTTGGGAAAATCCTGACCAACGCGAACGCACGCGCCGGCGATTTGCTCGTCCTGACGAAGCCGCTCGGCACTGGCATCGCTACCACGGCCATCAAACGTGGCCTCGCCTCGCGGTCACTGGAGAAGAAAGTGATTGCGCTAATGTCGCAGACCAACTCGGTCGGCGCCGAGCTGGCGGAACGAAAACTTGTTCGCGCTGCGACCGATGTCACCGGCTTCGGTTTGCTCGGTCATCTCGCGAACATGTGTCGCGCGAGCAAAGTCAGCGCCGAGATTTTTCCCGACCGGATTCCGCCGATTAGCGCCGAGATCTTCAAACTGATCGAGCGCGACTGCGTGCCCGGCGGCAGTCGCGACAATTTGAAAGAGCGCAGCAAAACGAGCGATCTGACGCTCTGCCTCTCTTGCCTCAGCGCATTTTGCTCACCGATGCCCAAACCAGCGGTGGTTTGCTGCTTTCTGTGCGTGAATCGCAATTGCCGAATGTTCTCCGTCTTCTCAACAAAGCCCGCACGCCGTGTGCTGCCGTCATCGGTCGGATCACGCGCCGAAAAGCAAGATTGATATGCACGACAAAATGAAATCGCGATCGCGCCGCGCGATTCCGGCCGTCAACACGGTCCTCGAGTCCCTAGGTCAGATCGACTTGCCACGACCGCTGATTGTCGATCTCGTCCGCCGCGAGCTCGCTCAATTCCGCCGCCGACGCGAGATTCCCGAATTCAACGTCATTGTCGACCTTGTCCGCGTCGCGATGGAACAACTTCGCGCCAGCCGGGTCCAACCGGTCATCAACGGAACGGGAATCGTCGTTCACACGAACCTTGGTCGCTCGCCGCTTCCGCTGGGCGCAGGCGAAGTGCTCCGCAACGTCGCTTCCGCTTATAATAATATAGAGCTCGATCTTGTGACCGGGGACCGCGGGCAACGCGGGGCGTATCTCGAGCGCGCGCTGGCTATCCTTTGCCAGGCCGAAGCCGCCACCATCGTGAACAATTGCGCCGCCGCGCTGGTTTTGATCGTTCACCATAGCGTGCAACGGAAAGTTGACGTTTAAAGCGGTCAAGTTCTCAAGTCGCGAAGAACGAAATCGTCATTTCGCGCGGCGAGCTGGTCCAGATCGGCGGCGGATTTCGAATTGGCGAAATTCTGGAAGCGAGCGGCGCGAAGCTGCGCGAGGTCGGCGCCACCAACAAGACGACGATCAATGACTACGCGCGCGCGATCAGCAAACAAACCGCGCTGATCCTGAAAGTGCATCGCAGCAATTTCTTCATGAGCGGCTTCGTCGAATCGCCAACGACTGCACGAGCTTGCCGCGCTCGCACGCAAAAAACGGATTCCATTCGTCGAAGACTTGGGAAGCGGCGCAATGCTCGCGACCGAACAAATTGGACTTCATCATCACGAGCCGACTCCAGCTGAATCACTCAAGGACGGCGCAGATCTCGTTTGCTTTAGCGGTGACAAATTGTTTGGCGGCCCACAGGCGGGAATCATTGCCGGCAAAAAGCGATTGATCGACGCGCTCAAACGCGAGCCGCTATTTCGCGCGCTCCGTTGCGACAAACTCACTTTCGCGGCGCTGCAAACGACGGTCGATCTTCATCTCAATCAGGTAACGAGCGAAATTCCGGCACTCGCGCTCCTTCAAATTCCCAAAGACGAACTGCGCGCGCGCGCCGCTGCAATCGTGACACGTCTGCAAGGCCTGCCATTGAAGATTACGATTGGCAGCGGAACAGGCAAAGCGGCGGCGGCACGCTTGCCGCAAGTCGATCGTGCCCTCGATCACGATCGACATCCTTCCGGAGAACTTCTCGCTCGAAGAGTTCGCACGCGCCCTTCGTCATTCGGTTCCACCGGTGATTGGTTACATCACCGATCGGCGTTTCAAACTCGATCTGCGAACAATTTTCTCCCACCAGGACGATCAACTGATTGATGCCATTCGCACTGCCTGCACAACGCGATGAGAAATTTCATTCTCGCGACCGCCGGTCACGTCGATCATGGCAAGAGCGCGCTCGTCAAGGCGTTGACCGGAACCGATCCGGACCGTTTGCCGGAGGAAAAAGCGCGCGGCATCACAATCGATCTCGGCTTCGCGCACCTCGAGCTATCAGCTCCACTCTCAACTCTTAACTCTCAACTCTCAACATTCTCGTCGGCATCATCGACGTTCCGGGACACGAAGATTTCGTCCGGAACATGATCGCCGGAGTTGGCTCGATCGATCTCGCGCTTCTTCGTCGTCGCTGCGAATGAAGGCTGGATGCCGCAAACGGAAGAACATTTGCAAATATTCGCTTATCTCGGAATGAAACGCCTGGTCGTCGCCTTGACCAAAAGCGATCTCGACGAACACTCGGCAATGTCACTGATCAAATTCGCGAAAAACTACGCGATACTCCGTTTGCCAACGCGCAAATCATTTCGACTTCGGTCCGCACAGGTGCCGGTCTCGAGGATCTGAAAAGCACGCTCGCTCAGGAATTCGCTGCGTCGCAACCGCCGCGCGAGATCGGCAAAGCGAGATTATTTGTCGATCGCGCATTCACACTGCACGGAATTGGAACTGTGATAACCGGTACGCTCGTCGATGGCCCCGTGCGCGTTGGCGATGCGATCTTCGTTCAACCGCGAGGTGCTCCGGCCCGTATTCGCTCGCTTCAGAATCACGGCCGAGATGTTGATCTTGCTCAGCCGGGAACGCGCACCGCGATGAATCTGCCGGATCTACAAATCAGGATTGATGTAAATCGGGGCGATGTCATCACCACTCAGCAATTTGAGGCGAGTTCCACATTAGATGTTGTTCTCACTCGTTCCGCACGCTCGCAACGCGCTGCCCCGATCAAATCCGGCACTTCGGCCTATGTGCATCACGGCACATCGCGCGCGCTCGCCAAGATCATTTTCGGGGAAACTAATTCGCTCGCGGCAGGCAATAGCGCGGTCGCACAACTCAGGTTGGAAGCTCCGCTGCTCGCATTCGTCGGAGACCGACTAATTGTGCGAGACTCTTCTGGGCAGCACACGATCGCAGGCGGGGTTGTCTTCAATCTCGATTCGAGCGATTTCCGGCCGAGCCAGGAGCGCGCAATTCTCGCGTCTCGCGCAGCCGCCCCGGATGATGTCGATCTTGCGGTTTGGACGGAGATCGCGAGTGCGGGTGTCATTGAGCCTTCGCGCGTGCTCGAGCGCTCTGGCTTTAGCACAGCTCAAATCGAGGCCGGGCTCCAGCGGTTAGCTCGTCACGGTGAGATTTTCCTAAGCGACGACGTCGCCGCAAAAATGTTGGTCTGGCGGGAATTGAGCGAACGCGCTGCAGGTTTCATCGACAACGCCCATAGAACGCGTCCTGAGTGTCGCGGCCTTGAACTGAATGAGCTGCGTGCTGAATTCAATTCATTGGCTCCGGCCGTTTTCGATGCCTTGATTGCCGATCTTTGCGCGAATCACTTTGTTCGCGCTGGGTCAACAATCGCGAAACGTTCGCATCAAGCGAGTCTGCCACCGGAATTGAAAGCCGCCGCTGACAAACTTGTCGCGGCGCTCTCGGTAAAACCGTTCGATCCGCCAAGGCGCAAAGAGTTGGCGACTAATCAACATCAACAGCAGGCGCTCAGGTTCTTGATTGAGCAAGGCGACGTTGTCGAAATCAGCGATGACATCGTTTTACTTCGAGATTCTTCAGATCAAATGCGAATGACTGTTTCGGATTTCATTGCCACAAATGGCCCGGCCACGGCGAGCCAACTCCGCGAAAAGCTCGGAAGTTCACGTCGCGTCATGATTCCGTTCCTCGAATACCTCGACCGCATCGGTGTGACTCAACGCTCGGGCGATCTACGCCAACTGCGCGAACCTAAATCGACAGCCATCGCGCCGTCGTAAAATCTGCTACCGTTAGCGGATGCCCCGCAAAAAGGCTGACGTCCGTGAGAACTCTGTCTCCTTGCACATTGCATCTTCGTTCCCATCGGCCTGGGATGATGTTCTTCTCCCTTGGTTCAAGCGCACGTGTCTCGCGTCGCTCGATAGCCAGGAACCAGTCGCGGTCGTAATACCGTCGCGAGCTCAGGCTGATTTTTATCGAAACCAGCTGCTGGCGCGAGGATTGGCACTGGTCGGCATAAAATTTCTTACTCCGCCGCAACTGCGCGAGTCACTCCTGCGCTGCGCCACATTGAAGCTTCCGCTGCGCGAACATTTGCGCCTGTTGCTGGCGATCACAGCCGGCGACGTCGCAAACCAGAAGAAGAGTTCCACGACACAACTCTCCATCACAAAATCCATCGCGCGCGACCCGGACAATTTTCTGCGCGCATTTGATCAGCTCCGGGCCGCCGGATGCGATTTGAACCAGCTCGAGCCGCCAATCTTGCGCGATGTGGCTGCCATGTTCGAGAAACGCGTGCACAATTCCGGCTTTGCGTTGGTGCATGAAGCCGATCGATTTCTGGTGGAAAGCGCCGATGACGCAGTGATTGGATTTGGCGACTTATTGGTGACTGATTTCGACGGAGCACATTGGCCACTGTGGCCGTTGTTGCGTGCCGCAGTTCGACGTTCCCGGCGCGCTGTCATTCTTCTGAAAGATCCTCGCAATGAAGCCCGCGACCTTGATGAAACATGGATCGGAACGTGGGAGGAACATTTTGGAGAGACAGTCGCCATTCCGCTGCTGCCAAATGAAACTGCGTCCTTCACGGATTTGACGCAGCCACTTGAATCAGCCGCTGCCTTGGCAGCGCGCAAAGGCAAACCGTTACCGCATGCGCATTTTCTGTTGGGACGCGACACTGGCGAACAGGCGCGTGCGATCACAGCTGTAACGCTCGCGTTTCTGAACGACGCGGCGTCCGACAGTGTTGGAATTCTTTTGCCCGGCCCGGGTGCTCTCGCGCGTTTGGTGGCGCACACTCTCGATACCCTGGCCATTCCGCATAACGACTCGATCGCGCACGCGATGCGTGGAGCGTTCGATGATGAGGAATGGCGGGCCTGGCTTGAACTTCAACACCGTCCGCAGCTCGGCCCGTTGTTGCGGTTCCTGAATCATTCATCCGTCGGTATCGAATTGTTTCCAAAGGTCCCGTTGCATGGGATTGAAAAGACGCTCCGCCGAGCGTGCGGAGACATTCTCGTTAACGATGTCCGCGTTCTGGCCGAATATTGCAGCCGCGCGAGCGACCCGAATACCTCAGCGGTCGCAGACGGACTTCGCTCCATTCGGCTTTTGCCAGTCCAGGCCAGCCTCCAGCAATTCCTCAAGAATACGTTGTCAATCTTTCGCGAATTAAAATGGCGCGAACGAGCGATTGAGGTGGAACGATTGAGCCGTGATTGGGCCGGCGCGTTAACCGGAGACTTCTCCCGGCAACATTTTCTGCGCTGGTTAACGGAGATCTTCGCGGAATCGGCACTTTGTCGCAACACGCTCGGGGATCAGCCCTACGCACGAGTCCAACTCTTGCGTTACGATCAGGCCGAAAACCAAACATGGTCGCATCTGATCCTCGCCGGATTGAATGAGGGTGTATGGCCAAGACGCGATGATGAATCGCCGTTCCTCGCTGACGAACAACTCGCCGCGCTCAACGCGAGTCTGCGTAAAGCGAACAAGGGTGCGAAAAAGGAAGGTCGCTTTGGCTCGGGCCAAACAATTGTGCGCGAAGGCGCGACTCTTTGCCTCGGAGCGCGCGAACGCCGCGATCTCGCGCTTCGGCAATTGCTAAATGCAATTGAATCGACAACCGCCGAGATCGCCGTAACTGCGCAGCTTTATCTCACAAGTCCACGCGAACAGGCGATCAACCCAAGCGAATTCTTCGCGCGTCTATTTTTCAATGCTCGCGGCCAAGCCCTTTCCCAACGTGAGATTGAAAGAATTCACGCGCGCACCGATCGATTGGCTGGCACGCTTTGATTCCACCGGAGAGGCGAAACCGGGCGTAGCCGATCTCAATCAAACCGCGGTCGCTTATCACGCGCGGCGGCGCGCCGAACAACCCTTTGGCGAATACGAATTCGCGTTTCGAAAGGACCTGCCGCCGTCAAAACAGATTTCATTGTCGGCCACGGACGCCACGCGATTGTTTAGCTCGCCTGCTTTAGTCTGGATGAAAAACTTTCTTCGGGTTGAGTCGGAGGAAAGCGACGTCGTTTCCTGGAACCTCGCGACCGGACAATGGGTCCACCGGTGGCTGGCTACAGTGGGAGGCGCATCGAATGACAAGCATTTCATTCCGAAGCCTTCGCCGCACGAAATCGTTACCCGCGTCGAAGAAGCGGCAATGAGCTTTCGCGACCAAATGAGGGCGATTGTTGCCGCGACAAACGAGCTTTGTCATCGCGGCAATCACGCGTTGCCGGACTGGTGGGTCTCTGGTTGGCGCAACGCGCGTTATCTGGCCGGGCGTTTTGCCGAAGAACTCGGTCAGACTGGCAACTGGACGCAGCTCGCCACAGAATGGATCCTCGATTCCCCGCAAATCATTAGACTGGATGATCGACGTGAATTGCGTGTTCGGGGCCGGGCCGATCTGCTTCTCGCGCGCGGCGATCGTTCGACGAAGGAGTTGTGGATCGTCGATTACAAGACGGGCATGTCGACAGCACTCAAGCCGCACCGAACGGAGTTGCGCAAACAACTTACCGGGGGCAACGGCGTTCAGATCTGCATCTACGCGCTGGCATTTCGGAGACCTCGGTTGGCGCGACATCTACGTGAGCTTGCTCACGCGAGAAACCGACCTCAAACAACCGCAGGCAAGTCGTAACGATATCGAAGCGCAAGGGGATATCTGGAAGGGAATCGCGCGAATGGAAGAGACCGGCATCTTCGGCATGCTCGGCGAGCTGCGCTCGAAGTTTACTTTCACGGGGATTTATCCGCTGGCGACGCTGGCGCTTGATAAAGATTTCCTTCGCGAAAAATGGCGGCGCACTCATCCCGCTTTTGCCGGAGCAGAATCCAACGAATGAAGGAATTGCCCCAAGATCAACTTCAGCGGGAACGATTCGCGAACGAGCTGGACAAAAACTTCTCGGTGACCGCTGCCGCCGGCGTCGGCAAGACGACCGCGATCATGGACCGGATCGTGCAGATCGCGCAAAGTCCAGATCGAGCGCGCGAATGGTTTCCGCGGCTGGTGGTCGTAACCTTCACTAATCGCGCCGCCGATGAAATGCAGCAGCGCGCTCGCCAACGCATTTTCGACCAAAACGTCTCGCCGATGGTCTTGGCAGCATTCAATCGAGCGTTCTTCGGAACGATCCACAGTTTCTGCATGAAACTGCTTGCCGGGCATGGGCATCACCTCGGTCTGCCGTCACGGTTGGAATTGATCACTGACGAGGCCGATTTGTGGAACGATTTTGTTCAGCAGACGCAGTCGATTGGCCGTTCGCTGTCGGCCGACAATCGCGAAGCGCTACTTCGTCACGTCCAGTTGCGTGATTTGATGGAGCTGGGGCGCCGCGGCCGGCTGCCTTTGTCGCTCGAGCGGCGCGAAATTGAATGTCCGATTGTCGATCTTGCAGCCTTACGAAATTATCCCGCGCGTGCCGGATCCACCCGAATCGACGCGCTCAAAACTGCGTTGCGCGATTGGGAAGAACAATACAAGAGCGACGCAGATTTCTTGCCACTGATTGAATGCACCACGAACGGAAGATTCGGCGAGTTGTGGGAACAGACGTTTCACGACTTCAACAATTGGTTGAGCTGCTGCGCACTGACCGTTGCGGCGGATGTGCAGGGCAGTTACCGACAATTTCGCGCCGATCGTGGCGTCGTCACGTTCGATGATCAAATCGCGCTGGCGCTTGAGTTGACCCGAAACGCCCACGCGATCGCGCGGATACGCGCCAAAGATTACATCGTTGTTCTGGACGAAGCCCAAGACACTGACCCGCAGCAGTTCGAAATTTTACTCGAGATTACGCGACCGCCGGAAGCGAATGGCGAGTGGCTTGAAGCAAAACGCGATGGCCCGCGGCCCGGACGGTTCTGCATGGTGGGCGATTTCCAGCAATCGATTTACAGTGATCGCGCCGACCTGAATCAATATCGACGGATTCATGATGCGCTGGTAACAAGCGATGCCGGCGAAGAGCTGAAGTTCTCAGTCACGTTCCGTCTCGATCAAAGCCAGCTCGATTTCGTAAACGAATCGTTTCGGGACACTCTTAACGGCGACGGCGATCAGGTCCAATTCATCAAGCTAGATCCGAGACCAAGTGTGCTTCCGGGTCAGATCGTTCGCGTCGATATCACTGTTCCAGATGCCGAAAGGAAGATGTCAGACCCAAAAAAGGCGAAGGTTGAAGCGCCCAAGCTTGCCAGGTGGATCGAACAAACCGGCCGCGAAAATCTGCGCGCTCGCTCTTGGGAGCAGGTCGCGATCTTGTGTCCGCGCAAGAAATGGTTCGCGCCAATCGCCGAAGCTCTACGCGATGTCGGGATCGATTCTCAAATTCAATCCGAGACCGACGTTCAGGGCGATAGTCCGGCGCATGCCTGGTTCACGGCGTTGCTCACCATCATGACTCAGCCGCGCTCCGGCTTCGAGATCGTCGGCGTGCTGCGTGAAGTATTCGGCCTTTCCGACCATGATCTTGCACTCTTTGCCGATGGGCATGGTGATCGTTTTCAAATTGAAACAGAATCCGGCTGCAACGATACCGTTTCGAGAACGATCAATCTCCTCACGCGCATTCACGCAGAGATCGCGGACAAGCCGCTCTTCACTGCTGTTCAACGCATCGTGTCGGCGACTTCCTTACGCGAACGCCTTCGAACCCTTTCAGTAGAAGATTTCGAAGCTCTCGACACCGAGTTGGACGTGTTGTTGGAATCCGCGGCGACCGCCGAAGCCGAAGGCGCGACGTTGGAAAAGTTTGCTGAATTGCTGCGCGCGAATTTCGCGACCGAACGCGAGGCCCGAACGCCGCGTCCGGGCGCGATTCAATTGATTACGTGCCAAAAAGCAAAAGGCCTCGAGTGGGACGCCGTGATTGTGCCTTTTTTCTCGCGCCGCATTCACACCGACGATGACGATTTTCCCCGCATCGTCAGTTTGCCGCATGACCAACACGCTTTTGTAGCGTTCAGCAAAGCGGACGTGCCGCCGGAAAAGAGAGACGCGCTCAAGAGAGGTCAGGTCTTGGAAATGCAACGCTTGCTTTACGTCGCCCTTACCCGCGCTCGACACACGCTCGTGCTGGCGGCCGATCGCGAATTATTCGGCAAAGCTAATCAGACCGCGCCGAGCGCTTCACTAACCAAATGGTTTTGCGCTGACAAAGGGGAGCCAAACGAAGCGCGAATTGCCGCTCTGGAAACGAAAGCAATCCAATGCGTCGAAACGCGTTCATATCAATCGCTCAACGAAGAGTCACGCGGGACGGCACCCCTATTGGCCTTTCTGCCGCAACCAGTGTTGCGTCAGGCGCGGACGCGAGCCGCGGAATTTCCGCATCGGTTGTTGCCGAGCGGCTTCTCGTCTGCGACTCCACGAGTTGAAACGACAGGTGCCGATAAATGGAAGGAAGTCGAGGCCGAATTTCGTGCGTCGACATTGCCAAGTGTCGCTACTCAATACGGCATCTGGTGGCACGAATTCGTCCAACAGATTCAATGGAATGGCAACCGGGCTGACTGGAACAACATTTTTGAGGCAGCGCTTTCAAACTCGCCCGACAAAAACCGATCGACAAGGGAATGGAAGACTCTCTGGGAAAATATTTCTAATTTGAGCGAGCTCGCCTCTGAGATTTGTGATGGCAGCGCAACCACCCACGTGGAAATGCCTTTTCTTTGGGGAACTAACGGTCCGAGTCGAAGTGCCGGTAAATGTTTAGAAGGCGTCATCGATCTTGCCAGGTTCGATCCCGGCAACAAGAAGTGTTTCATTCTCGATTGGAAGACGAACCAGGTCACTCCCGACAAAATCGACAGGCTCCGCGATCATTATCTTCCGCAACTGGCGGCTTATTGGAAAGCGGTGAGCGCGATGACGAAAATGGAAGTGGCGGCAGCGATTTATTCGACTGCGACGGGCGCTCTCGTTCGTTACGAAACGGAAGAGCTCGAACGCGAATGGAAGCGCCTGGAAAAACTTCCGCCAGCTGAGTTGGATGCAAACACTAACCCCGATGTCGAGAATTCGAGCATCAACCTGGAAGCCGATCCTCCGCCAGAGAAGCCGCGAGGCAAATCGACGCAATTGGAATTTCCTGACTTATAATCGACGGGATCCTCTCACCCTTCTTTTCATTTCTCCCTGGCAACATCGATTTGGAGAAGCGTACCAATCGCGGCCATGTCCTGGCGGATCTCGTCGTGCCGTTTTTGCTCGGTCTCCAGCAACAGGTTCGAAATACGAATCAGCCGAGCGGCGGCATCGTGAATCCGTTCTTGTGGTGGAACCAATCGGAACAAGCGCATCAGCTCGTGGAAAGGCAGCGCTGTGATCGCTGATCGCAGCCGCGCGGAAAGCTGGCGAAGCCTCTCCGAAATCTCGGCCTGCTCGTCACGTTTCGAACCCGCCGGCGTACTGACGATGAGGTTCGCGTAATAGATGAGCGTATAGGAAATGTCGGCCAAAACCTTCCGGTACTCGACGTACGGCTTGATGATTCCTTCGCTAGCGAGCTGCGAAACCAGCAGCACCAAGAAAACGGCAATAAGAGTTAGGGCCGCGGTGAGCATGGATTACGTCGCAAACTAACGAGAAAGAGATAAGCCACGGCAGGCGATGCCGCGATCTGTTTTTATTTCAACTTTGATAATTGAAACTCGTTCGTTTCCCACACTCTCTCGCTGCTACCGTGTGCAGCTTTGCCTTCCATGTCGCTCATTCCATTCGCTCCATTCATCCTTCGTTCTTGCCGCGTAGCGGACTCGCGGTTCGCTCCAGCGCCGGATTAGTCTCATTTGGGTTCCATCACCGGCGGCTCCCATGAAGGCAAAGAAAGTTGAGCTGGAAAACCTGGCAGAATCTGCGCGAGCGTCTCCCTCTCTCCTCCCTGCGTTTTATGAAGCCCAGCGCCATCGATGAACCTCCAAGTACTGCCGCGATCTTCCGATACGGCGATGAGGAAGCCTTTCGAGCGCAATGTGCCTTCTGGCACCTGGACTCGCACTATCATCGGAACAATCGCGAACTGCTTGTCACCGACCGTGACTACTTCCTTGGGCTCTGCTACTTCTGCACCAAGTATCACGCTGCCCTGAGCTTTCATATCTTGCGCGCCACGACGCAGCATCTCAATCAACCTGTCGCGACCGCCCATCAATTCGACGAGTTTCGGATATGTGAGATCCACGAGGCGGGCGTAGTTTCCGGAAGTGAGTGCGGCGCTGTCCTCTGCGGCGAGTATGCGAAGTCGTTCTGTCTGCGGATCGGCGTTGGCAAGCTGCGCGCAAGCCGCGACGGCCATTAGTGTAAACGCAAATCGCACCAGGAAAGCAATCTAGGCGAAGCCGAGCTCTGCTTTCAATTCATACTTCATAATTTTTACTTTCTACTTGCCGCGCAGCGGTCCGCCGTTCACTGCATCGTCTAGTTAGGGTGCATTGATGGCAAAGTCCATAATCGTGATCTCCCGCTCTCCCCATAGCTCCCGATAAAATGTGCGTTCTGCAACGCACCAGCCAAGTCTGAGATACAGAGCGCCAGAACCGGGCGTGTAAAGATAAAGGCGTGGCTTGCCGAGTGCCCGCGCCTCCTGCACAACTCGCTCGACGAGAGCTGCGCCTACCCCGCGCCTGCGCTTCTCTGGCGCGACGAACACGCCGGAAAGCCATGGTGTCAGCGCCGGACGAATGTCCATGTCACACGCGACAAGACTGGCGGAACCGAGACACTGGTGCCCATCCAGCGCCACGAACGTAGTTGGAATCTCGCAATGGCCAGACTCGCGTTCGACTCGCACCGCACGATCTTCCACAGTCTCGCCGGGACGCAGATGGCCCCACTCCGTATGGTGCCAGTGGGCCACAGTGGGTATGAACTCACCACGGTCAGCAAGATACTCGATGGTCACACGCGAAAATGCGCCCTAACTGGAGTGACGAAACTATCAGGGGAGCCTCGGTTGCTCTACCGATCACGCTCGCCGCGGATGAATTGTTCGACGCAGCGATAAGCTTCGTCGTCGCTCATCTGGACGGGCGGATGCTTCGAGAAATAGGCCGACGGCGAGTTGAGCACGCCGCCGATCCCGCGATCGAGCGCCAGTTTGCAGCAACGGATCGCGTCGATGGCGATGCCGGCCGAGTTTGGCGAATCTTCGACCGAAAGTTTCACGTCGAGTTCCATCGGCACGTCGCCGAAAAGACGGCCTTCGACGCGAATGAACGCGATCTTGTTGTCGAGCTGCCACGGAACGTAATCGCTCGGACCGATGTGAATGTTTTCGTCGGCAAGACGCTCGTTCATGACCGATTGAACAGCCTCGGTCTTGGAAGTTTTCTTCGAGCTCAGACGGGTCCGGCTCAGCATGTTGAGAAAATCGGTGTTGCCGCCGGTGTTGAGCTGATAGGTGCGCTCGACTTTGACGCCGCGTTTCCGGAAAAGATCGACAATGGTGCGATGAAGGACGGTCGCGCCAAGCTGCGATTTGATGTCGTCACCGATGATCGGGAAGATTTTTGTCGGCAAAACGTTTCGCCCAGGCCGGGATCGCTGGCGATGAAATACCGGGATGTTGTTCACGAATCCGACGCCGGCTTCGAGCGCGCAGCTCGCGTAAAACTTGGTCGCTTCTTCGGAGCCGACCGGCAGATAATTGACCATGATCTCGGTGGCCGAATCCTTCAGCTCCGAAATGATTTGTTCGCGGGTGGATTCCTTTTCGAGAGGGAGAAACGTCCGGAGCGGATCGTGATCCGCCATGTGGGGCGCGTAGCTGTCCATGACCACGCCCATTTTCACGATCGCGCCGGTGAGCGCGACCTTGTCGCAGAAAACCTGGGTGCAATTGGGGGGCGAAAAGATGGCTTTGCTGACGTCGAGGCCGACCTTGCGGCGGTCGATGTCGAAGGCGGCCACTACCTCGATGTCCCCTGGACGATATGAGCCGATTTGTTTATGCATCAGGCCCACGGCGGTGCCGTTGACGGAAGAGCTGCGGTAGAAATTGATCCCCTGGATGAGCGAGCTGGCACAATTGCCCACTCCAACAATGGCGATTCGAATTTTTCTCATGGGAAAAAAGAAATCCTACCCGGAGCCCTGGGCTTCGGGCAAGATACAATGTAGCAGGTTTAACGAGTTTAAGGTGAAGGTAGGCAAATGGTATGTGAGGTTTCGCCCGAGGAGAAACCGCTACCAGGATTTGGGCGTGGAAACTGCCGTAGACAAGGCTAGCATGCAAGCGTTTTTGAGGATGTTCGTTAGGAAACAACATACCGCTCGGGTAATTTTGATTGTCGGGGCCGTTTATGTCGGCGGCTTGTGCGAAATAACGCACGCCGAGCCACCCACTTATACGATCAACCAGGGCGTGGCGCTGGCAGACACGCAAAATCCGGACATTCTCATCGCCCGAAAAAAATTGGAGGCCGCGCAAGGCGGTTTGATTGAAGCGCGGTCCGGTTATTTACCTTCCGTCATCACCTCCGGCTTCGCCGACAAACGCCAAACTCTAACGACCACCGACCTGCGCGAGGAGGATTACGACGCCTCCATTCGCGCGCTTCAAAATGTTTACACCGGCGGCGCGGTTTCGAACCAGGTCGCAATCGCCAAGCTGATGATCGAAAAACAGCGCTACGAGCTGGAGGAAACGCGTAACAAGGTGGCGATGGATGTGCGGACCGCGTTTTACGATGTGCTCTTGAATCGCGCCAAAGTCCGCGTCCGCGAAAATTCCGTTCGCGTTTTGGACGAGGAATTGAAAACGCAGGATGAGCGATTGAAGGCGGGAATTGTTGGGACGTTGAATGTTCGCCGCGCTCAAGTCGCTTTGGCCAACGAACAACCGGAACTGGCCAATGCCAAAACGGAGCTCGGCAATTCGTATCTTCGGTTAGGCGAACTTTTCGGAATCGATTACCGCACCCAATCTGCCCAATACGGTTTCGAAGTCGCAGGACAACTGCAATATGCTGCGCTTCATCCTGATTTGAACGAATGCCTCGGTCGTGCGGACGCCAACCGGGCCGAAATCAAGGCGCGACAGATCGACGTTGAGATCGAGGATCGTCAGTATCTGGTCGACCGCAGCGAACTTCGTCCGCACGTTCAACTTTTTTCCGGCTACGAAGTTTACAGCGAGCGGGATCCAAACGTCGGTCCGGAATTCAACCACGGTTATCTTGTTGGTGTAAACGCGACCTGGCATCTGTTCGACGGTTTCGCCACCAAGGGACGAATGCAGGCTACGCACGCTCGACGCGAAGCCGCGGCCCAGGCACTCGAAGCCGCCCGGCGTGCGGTGGCTTCGGAAGTCCGAAGTGCGTTTCTGGATCTCGAACAGGCCGACAACGTTCTTCAATCAGAAACGAAGAACGTCCAAACCGCAGACGAATCGCTCGAAATCACAAAATCGAATCTCACCGCCGGACTTGGAACGCAACTCGACATTCTGCAAGCTGCCGCTGACGTCACGCGAACGCGCACGACACGGCTGAGCGCGATTTACCTGCACAATGTGGCGCTCGCTCGACTCGCCCGCTCCTGCGGAAGCACACCCGAGGCGCTTGATTTCGCTTCCAATCGTTTGAAAAAACAGAGCGAGCAACAGGCTGTCGATGTGGCGCAGCCGCCGGCAAAGATCACGAGCCGATGAAACGCCGATTCAGCGCCGCGATTTTGTGTTTGTCGATTCTGTCGACAGGGCGGGCCGTTACCCTCGACGAAGTGATGAAGACAACGCTGGACAACAACCCTGACATTCAGCGCGCGAAACTTAATCTCGAACAAGCGGGTGGCCGTCGACTCGTCTTTCGATCGGTGGTTTGGCCGAGCGTTAGAATGAATGTGCCGGCGGGCGTGCAAGGCGGATATCGCGCCGGCAGCACGACCACAAAAGGGTTTGGATTTGTGCGTGGTGCATTTACCCAACCGTTGTTCGGCGCGGCGATCCCGCCATCGCTCCGCCGTGGCGACATCGAAGTTTTGATTGCCGAACAACAACTGAACCTGGCAGTCGAGCAGCAGTTGCACGCCGCACGGCTCGCTTTTTATTCCGCGCTCTATCATGAGCAACTGCGGTCGCTTCGTGAAAAACAGCGGGGCCGGCTAGACGAGAATGTTGCCAGTCAAAGCGATCGTTATCAGGCAGGCCTGGTCGATCGAGGCGCATTCACTACCGCGACGGTCGAAGCGCGTGGGCTCGATCCACTGGTCCAAGAGGCGCAACGCGCCTACGCTGGCGCGCAATTACAACTCGGCCAGGCCATGGCGTCCAATCTCGACTCGAAAAAACCTCTTCCGGAACCACAGGGGGAGCTGACATTCGCAACCGTCGACGTCGATATTAACAAGGAAATAAACACCGCGCTTGATCAACGGACCGATATCAAGCTTGCGCGGCTGCTGGTTCGCGCCGCCAATGAAGACGAGCGAATCATCGCGGCAGGCTATTATCCATCGGCCTCAGGAAGCTTCACCGCGCGATTACATTCCAGTGACCGGAATTCACCGTGAAGGTTCGACCAGTCGAAATCAGGACTTTATCGGGTCGGAAATCCGCGAAGGCGCGGCTTACACCTGGCAAGTGATCGACAACGGCAAAGTCGGCGGCGCAGTCCTCAAGGCGCAGAAAGCAAAGGAAATCAACGAGATCGAATTGAAGAAACTGGAAGCGAACGTCGGCCAACAACTTTCACGCATTCGAAACCAGCTCGTCGGAATTGCCGAGCGCCACAACGCACTCGTGGCCGGCGCTGACAACGCCGAGCAGGCAGCCATGTCGGTCCAGCAAAATCTCGGCAGCGGCCTCTCTTCCCAACTTGAGTATCGAGTCGCCGAGAGCAGCTATCTGAAAACGCAAACCGGGTTGCTGGAAGCGAGCTACTTGCAAAATGTGGCCCTGGCCGAATGGGACCGGGCCACCGGACGCTATTTTCAATTTTCGGAAGATATGCGTTAGTTCCAATCCTTGAAGATTTCGGAACCAAGGCGGCTTTTGTGGGTCGCGGTCGTGCTGCTAATTCTGATTTGCGGTGTGGCCTACTATTTCTTCATGCCGATAGCGGAAGTGGCTATCGTCAAGCGCGGCACTGCGATATCGGCCGTTTATGGAACGGTGCGAATCGAACCGGCATTTGTCGTCCATGTGCGAGCGCAAAATTCTGGTTTTATCCAACTCGCTGAAGAATTTTCCGCCGGCCGCGGCGCCATCGGCAAAGGTGTGACCAAAGGCCAACTGTTGGCCACGATTGCCGACGAAGCGACCGCCCGACAATTGAAACAGGCGCGCACAGATCTCCAGGCCGCAACAGAGCGCGCCAAACTGCCATTACCGTCGGAGGAACCGTTGAAGGCGGCGGAGGACAATTTGCGACGGCTCGAACAAGTCGTCGCAACCGGCAACGTACCGGCGGTCGATTATGAAAAAGCCAAGAGTGAAGTGAATCGTTTGCGCGGGCAGCGCGATAACGAGCGAATTGAAAGCGATCGAAATCTTCAAGCGCTAGACGAAGGCTGCAAGAAATTCGAAGCCCAGATGCGCAACTCGGAAATCCGCGCCCCGATGGACGGTTTGCTCAGCGCGGTGTCGACCATTGACGGCGAGTTGGTGAATGAAGGCAATCAGCTGTTCACGGTTTCGTCTCGGAAGACTTACGTGCGCGGTGAAGTGAACGAAGAGGACGTCGGCGAAGTGAAACCAGGAATGAAAGCAAAGGTCCAGCTCTACGCTTATCGCAACAACGTCTTTCCGGCACGCGTTTCCTCGATCCAACCGGCGGCCGACCCTGACACGCAGCGTTACACCGTCATTCTGGAAATGGAAAAACCGCCGGACAATTTGATGTCGGGAATGACCGGCGAGATGAACATTATCACCGGCACGCACGAGAACGCGGTGCTCGTGCCGACACGCGCGGTCCTTGTCGATCAAGCGCTGGTTGTAAAACGCGGGATCGTGCAAAAACGAACGATCAAAGTTGGTTTTCGCACTCTCGACTTCAGCGAAGCACTGAGCGGCGTTTCAGCGGGCGACCATGTCGTCGTCTCGGATCAGGACAGGCTTCGTCCGGGAGAACCGGTGCGTCAACACCGGGTTGATTTTTCGCTCCAAAGCCGTGAACGCACCGCTTTACATTGCGCTGCGTTTTGCCACGCATCGCAGACGCGCGTTGCTACTTAGCCTAATCGGTGTCGTGTTCGGCGTCGGCATTTTCATTTGCACGCAGGCGCAAACGCAGGGCTTCGCGCAATTTTTCATCGACTCCACTATCGGCAGCAACGGCGCGTTGACTTTGCGTTCGCGATTTCAACCGCGCTATGAGGGACTGGTTGTTCCGACCAAGAATGCGAACGCCGCCCGCTCGCGGCGAAATTATTTCGAGGGGATCCACAACGCCAGCGAGATCATGCGGGTGAGCCGACAGTTTTCGAATGTTGTCTCGTGCTCGCCGGTTCTTCGCGGCAACCTCAGCGCGCGGGCGGGATTTGAGAATGCAACACGGTCGAGCTTTTCGGGATCGACCCGTCCTCGCATTTGCGCACGACTGATCTCGCCAAACAAATTATCGACGGCAGGTTCGATGATTTTCGTAACAACACCAGCGCGCGTGATTATCGGATATCGACTGGCCGATACAGCTCGAGGTCGGATGCGGCGACTCGATTCAACTGCTCTCGCCAGGCGGCGAATATTGGCGTTTCACCGTCGCGGCCATCGCCCGCAGCGGTGTAGGCGCGATCGACTCCACTCGCGTTTATGCGCAGCGCGTGTCGCCCAGCGACTGCTCAAGAAACCGTACGAGGCGTCGATGATCATTTACAAACTGCGCGACCCCGATCGCGCCCCGGCAGCTGGCGAGTCACTTCGAGACCTTGTTTCAGCACGCTTCGCGAAAGCTGGCAGGAGCGCGAGGAATCGACTTTGCAATTGTTCGTCATGCTCCGTTTATCGGCCGCAATTACGGTTTCGCTGATGATTCTTCTGGCCGGTTTCGGAATTTTTAATGTCCTGACGATGTCGGTTCTCTCGAAGATCAGGGAGATCGCGATTTT
>CAWAYF010000006.1:0-16878 GCA_963786135.1 uncultured Verrucomicrobiae bacterium
TTCGAAATTAGGACCGAAGGCGCCGGTTTTGATCGACGAATCACTACGATGCGGCTGGCCGACAGGCGATTGCTCGAGCGGGACAAGCGTTACAGGATCGCCTTCAACAGTTTCGATTCCCGAAGCGCCGGCCATCGGTTTATGAAATTGCGAGCGCTCCTCGAGACGCCGGCGACGAATTGCACGCTTCATCCAGTCCTGACCCGGGACGCGGTCATCGATTACTTCCGGCGACACCGGGTCGTCCATAAGATCGGACGCCAGGGGCAATCCGCGGCCGCGTGATTTCTCCCACAATTTGCGGTTGAAAACTTCCTCCGTTTCGGTTGCGTATCTGTCCCATGCGCGCCAAGGCCGTTTTAACGCTCGTTTTACTCGCGGTTGTCGCTGTCGCTCCTGCCTGGTCGCAGGTCGAGATTCCTTCATCGCAAACTTCGGCCCTGCCCAAGCTGCGGCCAATCCTTCTCGGCAACGGACCTGATTCTCTCGTCAATCGGATCGATATCGCGGACCTGGCTCGTAAAGGACAAAAGGACGCCGCGGTCATGTTTTCGTGCACGGTCAAAAAGGATGGCTCGGTCTATTCAGTCCAAACCTATCGCGGCACGGCGGATTCAAAAGCGCTCGAGCAAGAAGTGCTTAAGAAATTGTCGGCCGCGGCGAATCCGAAATTCATTCCCGCTGTTTATAATCGCCTGCCGGTGGACGCAGTCTATTACGGCACCGTCACTTTCATGATCGTGGAGGGCAAACCGCGACTGCGAATTTTTTCGAACCAGGAACGCTCCGAACTGGCCAAGGAGAGCGACTTCATCGGCCCGCAACCGTTTTGGGGCGGAGAGTCGAAGTTTGACGGCTTTCACTATCCAAGCAGCGGGACGCGCCAGTCAAGGTCGATGGTTCGGCCGAATTGGCATTGAAGGTGGATGTCCAAGGAAATCTTGCAGGACCTCACGGTAGAGAGCGAAGCACCCGCCATTCCTCGGTTTCGCAGATACGGCGTTCGCGGATTTCGCAAAGGCAAAGTTCATTCCCGCGTTTCGAAATGGCAAACCGGTGGCTTGCGAAGTGAAGCTGCCGGTTTTTTTCAAGAGGCTTCTAGTCTCTGGCTTTTCACTTCCCTGAGTCGCCGTGAAAAGCCGAATCATTCGGTCGGCATTCTTTCAGCGCGATCCGATCACCTGCGCGCGCGAGCTGATCGGGACAGAACTCATTTGGGGACGCTGCGCCGGCATCATTGTGGAAACTGAAGCGTATCTGGCGAAGGACGACGAAGCTTGTCACACTTTCTCGCGTCCTACCGCACGCGCGTTTGTGGAACGGAACAAAGCCGGCACGGCCTACATTTATTTTAGCTACGGCGCGCATTGGATGCTGAACGTCCTCGTGAAAGGCAAGACGAACGGGTTCGTCTTGTTTCGCGCGGTCCAGCCAACGCGCGGCATCGCGTTGATGAGGAAACGGCGTGGCATTGACGAAGAACGTCGCCTTTGCTCAGGCCCGGGAAAGCTCACCCAGGCATTCGACATCACGGACCGACATCACGAAATGGATTTGTGCTCCGACCCGCGTCATTGCTTTGCCTTCGTTGCGAATGCAGATGTCGACTTGTCGCGCCGAGCAGGTAAGGCGATGTTGTCGCGGATGCGCGAATCGGGATCACGCGCTCGGCCCATCATCCGTGGCGGTTTACGTTGCGCGACAGCAAATTCGTCAGCCGCGCGCGAAGGTAGGGCGATTGACCCCAATCGTCGCGGACAGCTCGCTGAACCGCCTCCAGCATTGACTCGCTCAGCGTTTGATCGAAATTCTTCACTCAATGATCGTAACGGCAACGCGTCTTGCTCGGGCATGAGCGGTGGAGTCGACTCCAGCGTCACCGGGTATTTGTTGCGCGAGCAAGGCTACGACGTCGTCGGTGTAACGATGAAAGTCTGGCCGCAAGACTGCATTTCGCGCGCGGAAGATAAATGCTGCGGACCGCAGGCCGTAGCCGACGCGCGCGCGGTCGCGCATTCGTTAGGCATTCCGCATTACGTGGTCGACGAGGCAGACTTGTTCGAGCGGACGGTGATCGACTATTTCACGAGCGAATACCAAGTCGGGCGAACGCCGAACCCTTGCGTAATCTGCAACGAAAAGCTGAAGTTCGGCAATTTGTGGGGCAAAGCCGAAGCGCTCGGCTGCGATTACATCGCCACCGGCCATTACGCGATTATCGAACATCGGGGCGACCGAGCCATTTTGCGGAAGGGTGTCGATCCGCGCAAAGACCAATCATATTTTCTCTTCAGTCTGCGACAGCCGCAGCTGCAGCGCGCACTGACACCGCTCGGGCCGATGCAAAAGCCGGAGATCCGGAAGATCGCGCATTCGTTAGGGCTGAAAGTCGCCGACAAGGTCGACAGTCAGGAAATCTGTTTCGTGCCTGGCAATGATTACAAGGCGTTCCTGCGCTCGCACCTTGGCGAAAAGGAATTTCATCGCGGCGAGATTTACGACGTCGACGGAAACTTTGTCGCCGAACACGACGGGATCGAGCTTTTCACGATCGGTCAGCGCAAAGGGCTTCCCGGCGGATCGCCGCGGCCGCGTTACGTTGTCGATCTCGATCCCGAAACGAATCGCGTGATTGTTGGCGACGCGGACGATTTGGTTTGCGACGAATTCGAAATCGATCGCATGAACTGGATTTCTGTGGAGGCAGCTGTCCTCAGCTGCAACGAAGAGTTCGAAGCAACGGTGAAGATTCGTTACAGTCATCCTGGAGCACCCGCGACGGTCACTCCATTGGCAAACAATCGCGCGCGCATCCGTTTACATGAACCGCAGCGGGCGGTCACGCCTGGTCAGGCGGCAGTAATCTACGATGGCGACGTCGTGATTGGTGGCGGCTGGATTTGCCGCACCGAGCCGGCTAGGCGGGTTGAAGCTTTGGTCCCGGCCTGACGAATGACGGAGAGAATTCTGCTGGCGCTCAGTACGTTTCCAGACCGCGAAACCGCCCAACGAATCTCAACGCAGCTCGTCACAGAGAAATTCGCGGCCTGTGCAAATATTTTGCCGGCGATCGAGTCGATCTATCGCTGGAAAGAAAAGCTTGAGACCGGAAGCGAAACCCTCGTCCTGTTTAAACTGAGCGAAGATCGGCAATCCGCGTTCCAAGAAAAACTCCGCTCGCTTCATCCTTACGAAGTTCCTGAAATAATTTTCGTTCCGGTCTCGAGCGGTTTACCGGAATACCTGCGCTGGGTGGTTGAAAACTGCGTTCCCAAATCTTGAATGCTTTATGCATTCAAGATCCCAGCTCGCCAACCAACTTGAATGCATAGAGCATTCAAGTTGTTGATTACACCACGGAAAGTTGAATGCAACGCACTACGAAAAGGCGCGCTTCGACGTCTATTGGCAAGCAGATAGATCGTGACACCGATCGCGTTGGCGATGATTGTCACGGCGGCGATCTTTGCCCCAAAGGTCAGCGGGCTTGGGACGTCGATGATCGGATAGACGGTGAAAAAAATCGCGGAGAGCGCAACGACGGCGCCGCAGATCGCAGCAACGCGCAGCCAAATCGAATTCGTGCGAACTCCGACCGCTCCGATAAGCGGGATCGCGAACATCATGAAGTATACGATTCCGTAGAAAACATTAGCGGCGTTATCAACCAGTTGAAACGCTTCCTGGATGCCCGTTCCGATTTGGCTCGCTATTGCGATCACGAGGGTGAGTGTTCCGACGAAGATGATCGAGTTTACCGGAGTCTTGTAACGCGGATGCAAACGACGAAAACCACGCGGGGAGCAATTGGTCCCAGCCTGCGACCATCGGTAATCGCGAACTCCCAGTGACGTGAACGCTCGTCGAAGAAATCGTCCGGACGGTCATTAACAAAATGCCAGCCGACGCAATCGCGCCGGCAATCGGGAACGAGTGCAGTCCGAGCCGCAGGGTTTGCGGCACGGGCCCAATCAGATCGATCGGGTTATTCCCAACGAAAGCGAGAACGGAACTCGTTCCTAAAATAAACATCAGTGCGATGATCGGCGACGCGATCAGGACCGAGCGGCCGATGTCACGCGCGGGCGAACGCGTTTCGCCGGCAAGAATGGCAACGTATTCAAATCCGCTCAGCGCGCCAACGCCGAGTTTTGCTGAAAATGTTGAAGCAGAAAAAGATCGACATCGTCGGCAAGGCGAGCGGCAGTGGCTGATAGTTTTTTATTTCACCACGAGCGAGACCGAGCAGCGGCAGGCAAATCAGCGCCGCGTAGACCAGGAACATGGCGAAGGCGCCGATATTGTGAAGCCACTTGCCTAACGAAAGGCCGCGGAGGCAGGCCCAACCCAGGCCAACGACCAGCGCAGAACTGATCAAGCGAAACGCACCATTTATTGTTTGGCATCCAGGCGGCGTCGAGAGCATAGGAAATGTTTGTGGTGACGAACATTCCGCCAAGCGCGATTACGGTGATGGAAAGCAGCCACAGGTTCCACGCGGTTATAAATCCGGCGAACTCGTTAAAGGCGAGCTTGGCCCATTGATAAATTCCGCCCTCAAGCGGAATCCGGTTGCTCAAGTAAACGACGACCGCCGCCTGCGGAATGTAAAAAAGCAAAATGGCAAGTAACCAGAAGAACAGATGCGCTTGTCCGAGTTTTGCAGCAGCTCCAACCCAGCTCGAACCGACGACGAAGAGAATCTGGGTGAGAACGAGGTCGAAGAGACCGAGCGGTTTCTTAAGCGATTCGCTGCGCGTTTCGACATCGTGTTCCGCGCGACCCAGCTCTGTAGTCATCGGTCCGTTGAAAGGTAGAGCTCACGGCCAAGGATCGCGAAATCCCAGATCCCAAGCTCCAAAGCCCAGGGAAATTTCAATATTCAAGCTCCAAAAGAGCATGTGGGAACGGCTTTTTTGAAAATTAACGTTTGGAGATCAGGAGGTGTTTGGTTTTGGGATTTGGAGCTTTTAGCAAACCGGCTTCATTGCTTCATCGTCCACTAGATATCGATGTTAGCGCTGCTCCTCAGGTTTTCTTCACCGGCGGCGGAACGTTTCGAAATTCGCGGTGACGAATTTTGCCGCCGGCATAAGCGATGTAACCGCCCGCACCCAAAGTGGCAACGCCAAGGAGAATGACCATTGCCACCAATGGCATAGCCGAGCGCGGCCATTTTTTCGGAGCAACCAGCGCAATCGCGCTTAGAACTGCCAGCGCGTAGAACATCCAAATCAAATCCTCGGCGCGGTCTTGGTGTTCTTCCAACCAGGCGTCGCCAACTTCGTTTTCCATCGAAAGCACGCGGTCCTTCGCTTGTTGACCGAATTCATAGACTGGCCACGCCGAAGTCGCGCAGTCAAAACGATGATCAGGGTCGCGATTTGCGCCGGCCGGCTTCGCAAGAAAAACGCAACGATCAGTCCCAGTAACCCCATCGCCAGTCCGTAGACTGGCAACGGATTGATTAGAACGTGGATGTATTCCGGCTGACGAAGGTCGCGCAGAATGACGTCGATCATCTAAGGAACAAACAATCAGCCTTTGGGCTCAGCGGCAGCTTTCTCCGCTTGCGACACTTGTGGATCTTCCCAATACGGCACGTATTTTTTCCAGTCCGCGGTAGTGAAATGCCACCACTCAACGCGCAGGCCGTAGAAATTGTTGTGCGCCATAGCGAGCTGCAACAAGGTCAAATGCTGCTTTACCGACGGATCGCGGCCAACGTAGCCCATCATCGCTTGCGGCGTGAACTCATCGAACCTGGTCGGCATCGTCGCGTCCTGGCTCCAGTCGTCCACCAACGTCGCATCGACCGAGACACCATATGAATGCATCGAACCGAAGCCTTTCTCCGGATTCGCAACGTATTGGTCCTTAGCCGCGTATTTCCAGAGCAACTCCTGCGCTGCCTTCGGCCGATACGCGTCCCAGATCTTCAGTCGATAACGAAATTGCTGAAGATATTTTTGCGCGCCGGCTAGCTGCTGGGCCACGCTTGGCAAAATCAAAGCCTTCGTTCCGCGCGCATACAACGCGTGTCCGGTCACATTCTTCTCGGTGGCGTATCGCAAATCAATGACGATGGTCGGATCGACGGTCGCAATATCCACGAGCTCCGGTGTGGCTGCTCGCGACGCCGGCAGAATCGATATCGAGATGGCGACAACGAGTGAAAAGAGCTGAAAACGCAACATTGGGCGGCAATTATAAGCTCAAATCGCTGGGCTAATCAATTGCCGCCAGCAACCGCGCCGGCGGTGTCCGTTTTCGCGATTCGTTGCAAGAGGAGGCGCGCGGTTTCGTCGGGCACGATGAAATGAACCTCAAGGTTGGCGGCCTGCCGCGAGACATCGGGCGGCTGCGCATAGAGCATCAAATTTGAATCCTGGAGCCGCAGCCATTTTTGCGGCTCGTTATGCAAATCGCGCGCAAACTCGGAGGCATTCTCCGACGTTTTCATTTTCAAGAGCAACCGCGCTTTCACCGGATTTTGGAAAGTTAAAGCAAGTCCGAGCAGTTGCGTGCTGTCCAGCAGTTCAGGCACGAAAACCGAATGAAACATGCGCGGCAAATCGAGCGGATCCCGGGAAATCAGCCGAACCGCGCTCTCGCTGTCCAATGCTTCGAATCGATCAAACAACTGGCCGGTGATTTTCAGGTCGAGATCGATCCCAAGTCGAACGCGAACAAGCTCATCCACTTCGCTGGAAGTTCCGATGGCAAGCGTCTGCGATCCGACGCGCGCCAGCGCCAAATCCGGTTTCTCCCATACATGCAGCCCGCTAATCGTCCGCCTCTGAAAGTCTTTGTCGGTCTGGACTACTCGAATGACGTTCGAAAGATCGGCGCGCGTCTCGATCAAAATGAATTCACGGGTACTACCGTTGTCGGAAATCGTCGTTGCCCGCGTGATCTGGACCGCGTCTCGCGGCAAATTCAAGACCGGCGCGCGGGCGGCCGGGCCGATCAATCCGTTCCAAACTGCCTGGTAGGCATCGGGTTGCTCCTTTTGCCAGCGCTTGAGCAAGTCGCTCTTATTAAACTGGTCAGTGTTGATCGACAGGATCGCTTCGGTTTGTTGCGGCAACCATTCGCGCTTGCGCGGCGATTTTGCGACCAACGGCAGAATGATCGCCAGCAGGGCGATGCCCGAAACGACGCTGAAATAAAATTGGCGCAGCTCCTGTTTGTCGATCTTGCTAGAAAGCAGCGCCAATTCCGCAGTGTGTTTTAAATATTCCTCGACCGACGTACGATGCTTTCGCACGTGCTCAAGCAAATGCGGTGCGTTTGGCGGCGCGATTCCCTGAGACGCGAGATGGCGGCCAATGTTTAAGTATGCGGGATTCTTCCGTTCTTCGACGACTTGATGATGTTGTTTCGCCTCGCGAACGGCTTCCTGTTGCGACTTAATGCTCTCGGCGAATCCTTTGTCGCGCGCTTCGTATTCGCCGCGGACCTTTGCGATATTTTTTTCGATTGCGGCCAGTTCTTCCTCTGCGGAAGCGAGTTTTTCTTTCGCCAGCCGTGACGCGTCAGTGCTTCCCATTCGGGCGCGGACCAATTCGGCGCGTTCGTCGGGCAAACGCGCCCGCCGCGTGCCGATGCCGGCCACTTGGGTTTCGAGGTCGGCCGGTGGCGGATTTGCTGCCTGCAGTTCAGACAATTTTCTCAACAGCTCCTGGTCGGTCGCATCGTTTTCCTGAATCCGGCGCTCGACCGCATTCACTTCGCGCTCGCAAAGTTCGGCCGCGTTCTTCGCATCATTACGCCGTTGAAGGATCGGCTTTTTCTCCGTCTCCAACTTTGCCATCGCCTCGCTTTGCTCTTTGACGTTCGCATCCCGCTGCCCCTCGATCTTCTTGATCCCCTCTTCGATTTGCGCGATCCGAAGCGCGACTTCCTTCTGTTCCTGCTCGAGCTTTTTGAGCGCAACAATCTCGTTGCGCAGCTCGGGGAAATTTGCGGCCTGTGACGTGCCTTCACGACCGAGCGCGATTTCGCTTTTCTGCAGCACGCGTTTCTCATGCCGCAAAATCATTCGTGTTCGCTGCCGGCGAATCTTTAGTCCGATCTCACGCAGACCTGTGCGAATGAAGCTCAAGATTCCTCCGATTCGGCCAGCTTTGCCAGGACACTGAAATCTTCCAGCGTGGTGGTGTCACCGGTGACTTTTGCGCCTGTTGCGATTTCTTTCAGAAGCCGCCGCATGATTTTTCCGCTCCTCGTCTTTGGCAGTGCTTCCGCAAACCGGACTTCATCCGGTTTGGCAATCGCACCGATGTGAATGCTGACATGCTCGCGCAATTCACTCTTCAAGTCATTAGAGGGATCAATTCCAGCCTTCAAAGTTACGAACGCTACCACACCCTGTCCTTTCAATTCGTCCGGCCGCCCCACCACTGCCGCTTCCGCGACTCGCGCATGGCTTACCAGCGCACTTTCGATCTCAGACGTGCCGAGCCGATGCCCGGCAACGTTCAGCACGTCGTCAATGCGGCCGACGATCCAAAAATATCCGTCCTCATCGCGTCGCGCGCCGTCACCGGTCAAATATTTACCGGGATATTCACTCCAATACTGTTTCTTGTAGCGCTCCTTGTCGCCGTAAATCGTGCGCAACATCGACGGCCACGGCCGGCGAACAATTAGTTTCCCGCCAACATTCGCGCCCACTTCTTCTCCATCTGAATCGACAATCGCCGGATCGACACCAAAAAATGGAAGTGTCGCGCTTCCCGGTTTCGTTGGAATCGCACCGGGCAATGGAGTGATCATGATCGCGCCAGTTTCAGTTTGCCACCAGGTGTCCACCACGGGACAACGTCCGCCTCCAATCATTTTGTGGTACCATATCCATGCTTCAGGATTAATCGGCTCGCCGACGGTTCCGAGCAATCGCAACGACGATAAATCGTGTTTCTTCACCCATTGATCGCCCCAGCGAATGAAAGCGCGGATCGCCGTCGGCGCGGTATAGAGAATATTGATCTTGTTTTGTGAAATGATTCGCCAGAAGCGATCCGGCTCGGGCCAGTTCGGCGCTCCTTCATACATGAACGTGGTCGCGCCATTAGCGAGCGGACCATAAACGACGTAGCTGTGCCCGGTGACCCAGCCGACGTCGGCGGTGCACCAGTAAATGTCTTCCTCACGGAGGTCGAAAACGTATTTGGTCGTCGAATAAATGCCGACCAAATAACCGCCGGTCGTGTGGAGAATACCTTTCGGTTTTCCGGTCGAGCCACTGGTGTAAAGAATGTAAAGCGGATGTTCGCTGTCGACCGGCGTCGGGGGACAAATGTCGTCTACGTATTCCAATTCGCGATGCCACCAGACATCGCGGCCTTCTTCCATGTGGATCTCATTGTGGGCGCGCTGAAAAACAATTACCCGCTTCACTGATGTGCCGCCGCGAAGCGCGTCATCGACATTTCTCTTCAAGGGAACGATCCCGCCCCGGCGATAACTACCGTCCGCGGTGATGAGCGCAATTGCGCCGCTGTCCGCAATCCGATCGCGAATGCTTTCCGCGCTAAAACCGCCAAAAACAACAGAGTGCACCGCTCCGATTCGCGCGCACGCCAGCATCGCGATCGCGACTTCAGGCGTGGTCGGCATGTAAATGATGACGCGATCGCCTTTGCCGATTTTGTTTCGTTTGAGCACGTTGGCGAACCGGCAAACTTCGTGATACAATTGTTGATAGGTGAGCGTGCGCCGCTCACCCGGCTCGCCTTCCCACAGAATCGCTGCCTTGTTCCGGCGGTTTGTTGGGAGATGTCGGTCGAGGCAATTCTCGGAAAGATTGAGTTGGCCGCCTATGAACCATTTCGCGAACGGCGGTTTCCATTCGAGGACTTTTCGCCATCGCTTTTGCCACACCAATTCGTTCGCCTCGCGCGTCCAGAATTTGTCTGGCCGCTTGATCGACTCCAGATACATCCGCCGGTATTGGGCAAGATTCTTGATTCGCGCTTTCCGCGAAAATTCCTTCGAAGGTCTGAAGACGCGCTTCTCCTTCAAGTGTGACTCGATGTTTGTCCCAGCCGGACTGGCAGTATTGTCGATCTTCATTCGAAGTTCGGGAAATGACGCTAACCGCCCACAGTGCGTGCTCAACTTAAACTTGTCACCACGAAGACCACGAAGTTAGATCCGAACCGAATTCCTTCGTCACTTTCGTGGTGATTTTCATTTGTCTTGTCGCCCGGACGACTCAAAACTGAAGATATGTCTGATCATATTTACAAAAGAATCGAATTGGTTGGTTCGTCGCCGAAGGGAGTCGAAGACGCTGTGAAAAACGCGATTGCGCGGGCAAAGAAGACCGTTCGCAACATGCGTTGGTTCGAAGTCATCGATACCCGTGGTTACCTGGAAGAGGGAAAGATCGCGCACTGGCAGGTGACGCTGAAGGTTGGCTTCACCTTAGAAGGGTAGCAGCGATTGACGATACCGATCCGGCTCGCCATGGCGGTTCGGTGAACCGCGGCTACCTCTCCTCTTCCTGGGATGCTTCGTAGAGCTTGGCCGCGCCGTAGATCAGGATTGCCGGTTTGAGCGCTAACAACGCGAGTCGCACGATGCCCCTGATGATTCGTCCGATGCCTAACCGGTTCAAAACGAACCCCGCCAGCACTGCATAAGCGAGCGACTGTACCGGATTTCCGCGAACATACGTTTCCGTTTGCGCAAGAAGGTCATCGAAATGCTCGCGCGTATAACGCAACCCGCGTTCTGCTAAATCGTCGTGTTTTCCTTCGTCCATTGGTTAACTTGGCCGAGCCTGCGATTTGGTCAACGCAAACTCAGCCAAATCGAGCGCGCGGCGGTTCCCGGCGGAAAATCCAAGGGAGCAGATTGTCGATGCAGGGTCCCGGTGCGCCTAGAAAGTTTCAGGCAATATCGCGCCATTCTCTCCAGCACCTTTTCATTTAGCGTCTCACAATTGGTCGAAAGCAACACTTCCGCATTGCGTCCGGTCACTTCCAGAGCCGCCGCGATCAGCTCTTCGAAATCTTTTTCGACATGGAACGCAGGGCCGCCTTTGATTCGCGAGAAGGTCGGGGGATCCAAAATGATCATGTCGAATTTTTCACTACGGCGCGCCATTCGTCGCAAGACCGGGCGCACGTCGTCAGCGATAAAGCCATGTCCTTCGGTCGACAGGTTATTGAGCCCAAAATTTTCGCGGCCGCGAGTGAGGGATTTCTTCGAAAGATCGACGCTCACGGTTTCAGCGCCGGCGGACGCGGCTGCGACTGAGAACGAGCATGTGTAAGCGAAGCAATTGAGAACCCGCTTCGGCCTTGCCTGCCGGACAAACCGACGGTTCTCACGTTGATCGACAAACAATCCGACTGAGTAACCCGCACCGAAATCGATTCCGAACCTGAGATGATTTTCAGTCGCGACCGTGTGCAAATTCTCATCTTCTTTTCCCGAAAGTAGTTTGGGCGTCTCGCGCTCCTCATTCTTCTTTGGCAAAAACCGGCCGAACAGGCGCGCAATCAACAGCCCGAGCGACTTCTGCGCTTCGCGAAGTTCCGAAGCCAATCGATCGCGCGCCTGTTCAGTTCGAAACGAAATCAGAACGTCAGAACCAAAACGCTCTGCCCAACCGTCGTCGATGGTACAAAGCCGGTGCGCGGTAGTTCCATCGGCTTCGAAGTGGCGAAGCAGCTCGCTATCGATCCATTCGCCTTTATGTAGTGTCATGTTGAGCCGAGCGAAACATCTCTGATTTTTGCTTCAATTCTGCAAGAATGATCAGAGATTCTTGGCTCTGCTCAGAATGACAAATCAAGTCACGATCCGTGTTCCGGCAAGCACTTCGAACCTCGGTCCGGGGTTCGATTGCCTCGGCGTCGCGCTGCGCATTTACAACTCTGTCACCATCAGTCGCGCAAACAATCGACAACCCCAGGAAAAGATCGTTGCGGAGGCGGCGGATTTGTTTTTTAAGCGAACGAAACGCCCCCATTTCGCGTTCTCCTGCTCAGCGCACGAAGAAATTCCGCGCTCGCGCGGTTTGGGAAGCAGCGCCACCATTCGTCTCGCGATGTTGCACGGACTCAACGAGCTTGCGGGCCGGCCGCTCGAGCGATCGTTGATCTTCCAACTGTGCGCCGAGCTTGAGGGCCATCCGGATAACGCCGCACCAGCGTCGTTCGGCGGATTCACCGTCGCGCGCGGTGAAAATGTTCAGCGCTCTGAAGTTTCTCAGCGACTAGAGTTCGTTCTCTTGATTCCCGATTTTGAAATCCGAACAGCGGCTGCGCGAAGAATTCTGCCGGCGAGAATCTCCCGGACGGCGGCGGTCGAGAGCGCCGGTAACGCCTGCGCAATCACCGCTGCATTTGCGTCGCGCAATTACGAAAACCTGAGGGGCGCGTTCGTGGACCACATTCATCAACCGTTTCGCGCCAAACTAATTCCGTTTCTGCCACGCGTTATCGCCGCCGCTGAAGAAGCCGGCGCGCTTGGTGCGTTTTTGAGTGGCAGTGGCTCGACGATCTGCGGCGTCTGCTTGCGCAACGCGCAAAGAGTTGGCGCCGCCATGAAGCGCGCCGCAAAAACGCGCTCGCAAATTATAATCACCACGGCTGACAATCGCGGCGTCGCTTTCAACTCTCAACTATCAACCACCAACTAATTCAGTGGGCCGCAGGCTAGAAAACCTCGAGGAGTTCGGGATCGACGTGGTCCTTGGCCGGCGTCGCGGATTTCGCGCGGCCATTTTGCGCGGGATTCTCTACGGGCTCTCGTTCATCTACGAGCGGATCGTCCAGTTCCGGCTTTATCTTTACCGCAAGCGCATTTTGCGTGAGCGCACGCTCGGCTGCCTCGTGATCAGCATTGGAAATTTAACAGTCGGCGGGACCGGCAAAACTCCGGTCGTGGAAAAGTTCGCCCGGGCGTTGCAAGTCGGCGGGCGCCGGATCGCGATTCTCAGCCGTGGTTACAAAAGCGTGCCCAAGCCGACCCAACGAAATTGGTTCGAGCGAATTTTCGGCGGAAATATTGATCCTCCACGAATTGTTTCCGATGGGAAATCGTTATTGCTCGATTCGCTGACGGCGGGCGACGAACCCTACATGCTCGCGCACAATTTGAAGGATGTCATCGTTTTGGTCGACAAAGACCGCGTCAAAAGCGGCCGATACGCGATCGATAAATGGAAGGTGGACACACTCCTCCTCGACGACGGTCTGCAATATCTTCATCTCAAACACCGTCTCGACATCGTGCTGGTGGATCGACAGCAGCCGTTCGGTAACGAATTCCTCCTCCCGCGCGGCACATTGCGCGAACCGCCGCGGAATTTGCGGCGCGCGAGTTACATCTTCATCACCAAGAATACCGGCGAGCCGAACGAAGAATTGATTGAGCGCATTCGCCGTTACAATCGGACCGCGGAAATCATCGAGTGCGCGCATCGCCCGCTCTATCTTCAAAATATTTACACCGGCGAACGACTCATGCTCGACCGTCTCCGCGGCGCATTTATCGGTTCAATCTGCGCAATCGCGGTGCCGGAAAGTTTCGAAGGGGCCCTGAAAAAACTCGGCGCGAACGTCAATCTCGGACTGCGCTACATCGATCACCATTACTTCACCGAAGGCGAAATTCGCGGTTTCATTAACCGCTGCATTCGGCGCGATTTATCAATGATCGTCACCACGGAAAAGGACGCGGTGCGGATGCCGCGATTACAGGAAACGGAAATAAAAGTGCCGATTTATTTCATGCGCGTCGAGATTGAGATCCTCAGCGGGCACGAAAGCTGGGAACATTGCGTCGCTCGTATCTGCAAACCGCAGCCGATGCTCTCGCCGGAGCGATTCTTTGCATAGAGCCACAGATGAGACACTGATTAAACACAGATCAGAAAATCCTCTGATTTAATCTGTGAGAATCTGTGTAAATCTGTGGCTGAACGTTTTGAGCCATGCCTGAAAAAGCCGAGCTCGTTGTTAAAGGGAAAAAGCTGTCCGTCTCGAACCTGGACAAAGTGCTTTATCCAAAAGTCGGGTTCACCAAAGGCCAGGTGATCGATTACTACATCAAGATCGCGCCGGTGCTTTTGCCGCATCTGAAAGACCGGCCGCTGACGATGAAGCGTTACCCGAACGGTGTCGACAAAGCGTTCTTTTACGAAAAAAATTGTCCGACGCATCGACCGAAATGGGTGAAGACAGCGAAAGTCTGGAGCGAAGGCAATAATCGGATGATGGATTATTGCCTCGCGCAGGATCTACCGACGCTGGTCTGGGCGGCAAACCTCGCCGATCTCGAATTGCACACATCTCTGGCGAAGAAAAGCAATGTCGCGCGTCCGACGATGATGGTGTTCGACCTCGACCCCGGCGCGCCGGCCGACATCGTCCAATGCTGCCAGGTCGGTCTTTGGCTGCGCGATTTGTTAGGCACAATGAAATTGAAATCATTCGCCAAGACGAGCGGCTCGAAAGGATTGCAGATCTACGTGCCGCTCAATACGCCGATCACGTTTGATCAAACCAAGAACTTATCGCGCGCGCTGGCGCAATATCTCGAGCACGAACATCGCGATCTGGTGACATCGAACATGTCGAAAGCGGTGCGGAAAGGAAAAGTGTTCGTGGATTGGAGCCAGAACGACGAACACAAAACGACGATTTGCGTTTACTCGTTGCGCGCCAAGGAAGAACCGACGGTTTCGACGCCTGTCACCTGGGACGAAGTTGCTAACTGCCTGAAAAAGAAAAAAGCGGACTCTCTTGAAATTCCGTTGCGACAAAGACTCTAGAGCGCGTCAAGAAAGATGGCGATCTCTTCGCGCCGGTCGAAAAATTGAAACAAAAACTACCGAAGAAATGGAAGCTGTGAAGCCATATGGCCGGCACTAGAGGGTCAACTAAAGAAGAATCTGAATTGTTGCAGCGAATGTTCGACGCTTGGAATGCCGATGGTACCGCGTTGCTTTTCGAACTGGCAAAAAATTACACGCAACGTTACCCCGCCAATTATTGGGGTTGGGTGGTGTTGGCCGATGCCCTTGGTGACTTAGCGCGGTATAGCGAAGCAGAAAGTGCGCTGCGACAGGCTGAAAGATTAGCCCCCGTCGCCCGCCGCGGAAATGTTTATGCCCACCGCGGCCATCTGTACGACACAAAATGTGATTTAAAGCGAGCAGAGCGATCGTACCGAAGGGCGCTAAAGCACAGCACCGGCAAAAATAAAATGCGCTGCCTCATTTACCTCGGCGGCGTTTTGGCAAAGCAGGGTCGATTTGGCGAAGCAGAGGAGTGTCACCGAAAGGCCATTAGTCTAGCCACAGACCCGCAAGATGAGGCTTGCTACAATCTCGGCTTGGTGTTGCGCGCACAGGGAAAGTACAACAAAGCACTCAAATACTTTAATCGAGCAGTAAAGATCGATCCTGCATATACGATTGCCGAAACAGCTTGGAAAGATGCGATGAACGCCGAAAAGTTTAGAAAGCAACTCCGCCGTGAAGAAAATAAACCTAAAAGACGTTGAATGGCAGGAGCGGCGGTCTCCGAAGGGAAAGTTTGGGCGACGATCGAAAAATATTTCAGTCGCGCTCGGGCGCGACCCGGAGTCGCTCGATTTGGCGAAGCGGTGGCCGTTCGATCTCGCGTTAGTCAGCATTCCAAAGGGGAAATCGCTTTGCCCGTATCATTCGCACTCGAGCGAATCGGAAATGTATCTCGTGGTTTCGGGTCGCGGAAAAATTCGTGACAAAGATGGCTGGACCGAAGTTGGCGCGGGTGACGCGTTTTTCTTTGGCCCAGGCGAGGCACATCAGCTCGCCAATGCGGGCGAGGAAGATTTCGTTTACTACGTGCTCGCCGATAATCCGCGCGGGGATTCCTGTTTTTATCCGGACAGCGGCAAGTTCGCGGTTTGTAAGGAAGGCGGCGACGAAGTAATCGTGAAAGGAACAGAGGCCGATTACTTCGACGGAGAAGAGTGAATATCTAAGGAAAGCGAGAACGCAGGAACTCTGAACCGTAATTCGGTTTCCTGCTTTCCTGGGTTCCTGAGAGATCCGAATGAAAAAGATTAACATTAACGAGATTAAAGAAGACCCGTGGCAGTCGCCGAAGGGTAAATATGCGGTCTCCTTCACAGGGATTTCGGAAGCGCTCGGGCGTGAGCCGACTTCATTCGATTTAGCCAAGCGATGGCCATTTGATTTGGAATTGAACCGCGTGCCGCCGGGTAAACCGAATTTCCCGTTTCACGCGCACTCTGCCCAGTGGGAAATGTATCTCATCGTCAGCGGCAACGGCACCGTGCGCGATAAAGATGGATCGACGAATGTCGTCGAAGGCGATGCGTTTATCTTTGGACCTAACGAACCGCACCAGATTACAAACTCGGGAGACGTCGATCTTATCTATTATGTGATCGCTGATAACCCGATCGGCGAATCGGCTTACTATCCAGACAGCAAAAAATGGAAAGCGAACAAGACATCAGCCGCGGATCGGGTTGTGATCAAAGGTCCGGAGACAGATTATTTCGACGGCGAAGAATAGATAGGGGCGGTTCACCGAACCGCCCGCGGGCGATTGCGGTCAATCGCCCCTACCTGTGCTAAACTCGAAATCATGGTCGCGAAGAATTCGCCTGAGGATTTTCCGTACAAGACTTACCTGAACATTTTGCACGGACCACTGGAGTTGATCGACGTGCAGAAGCTGGCCGATGACTGCAAGGACAAGTGGTACAACCAAACGCTTTGCCAAGTGAACGATTCAGTTGTGCGAATCGGCGTGCTGGAAGGCGAATATCACTGGCATGAGCACAACGACATCGACGAGTTTTTCTTTACCCTCGACGGAGAATTTCTGATCGACC
>CAWAYF010000007.1:0-146661 GCA_963786135.1 uncultured Verrucomicrobiae bacterium
CGCGCAACGTAAACCGCCACGGATGATGGGCCGAGTGCGTGATCCCGATTCGCGCATCCGCGACAACATCCACCTTCGCCTGACTGCGGCGCGACAAGTCGACATCTCCATTGGCAACGAAGGCAAAGCAATGACGCGGGTCGGAGCACAAATCCATTTCGTGATGTCGGTCCGTGATGTCGAATGCCTGGGTGAGCTTTCCCGGGCCTGAGCAAAGGCGACGTTCTTCGTCAATGCCACGCCGTTTCCTCATCAACGCGATGCCGCGCGTTGGCTGTACCGCGCGAAACAAGACGAACCCGTTCGTCTTGCCTTTCACGAGGACGTTCAGCATCCAATGCGCGCCGTAGCTAAAATAAATGTAGGCCGTGCCGGCTTTGTTCCGTTCCACAAACGCGCGTGCGGTAGGACGCGAGAAAGTGTGACAAGCTTCGTCGTCCTTCGCCAGATACGCTTCAGTTTCCACAACGATGCCGGCGCAGCGTCCCCAAATGAGTTCTGTCCCGATTAGCTCGCGCGCGCAGGTGATCGGGATCGCGCTGAAAGAATGCCGACCGAATGATTCGGCTTTTCACGGCGACTCAGGGAAGTGAAAAGCCAGAACTAGTAGCCTCGGAAAAAAACCGGCAGCTTCACTTCGCAAGCAACCGGTTTGCCATTTCGAAACGCGGGAATGAACTTTGCCTTTGCGAAATCCGCGAACGCCGTATCTGCGAAACCGAGGAATGGCGGGTCTTCGCTCTCTACCGTGAGGTCCTGCAAGTTTCCTTGGACATCCACCTTCAATGCCAATTCGGCCGAACCATCGACCTTGACTGGCGCGTCCGTCGCTGCTTGGATAGTGAAAGCCGTCAAACTTCGACTCTCCGCCCCAAAACGGTTGCGGGCCGATGAAGTCGCTCTCCTTGGCCAGTTCGGAGCGTTCCTGGTTCGAAAAAATTCGCAGTCGCGGTTTGCCCTCCACGATCATGAAAGTGACGGTGCCGTAGTAGATCTGCGTCCACCGGCAGGCGATTATAAACAGCGGGAATGAATTTCGGGTTCGCCGCGGCCGAGAAGTTTCTTAAGCACTTCTTGCTCGAGCGCTTTTGAATCCGCCGTCCCGCGATAGGTTTGGACTGAATAGACCGAGCCATCCTTTTTGACCGTGCACGAAAACATGATCGCCGCGTCCTTTTGTCCTTTACGAACCAGGTCCGCGATGTCGATCCGATTGACGAGAGAATCAGCTCCGTTGCCAAGAAGGATTGGCCGCAGCTTAGGGAGGGCCGAAGTTTGCGATGAAGGAATCTCGACCTGCGACCAGGCAGGAGCGACATCGACAACCGCGAGTAAAACGAGCGTTAAAACGGCCTTGGCGCGCATGGGACAGATACGCAACCGAAACGGAGGAAGTTTTCAACCGCAAATTGTGGGAGACATCATGCGGCCGAGGATTGCCGGCCTGGCGTCCGATTTTATGGACGACCCGGTGTCGCCGGAAGTAATCGATGACCGCGTCCCGGGTCAGGACTGGATGAAACGTGCAATTGCGTCGCCGGCGTCTCGAGGAGCGCTCGCAATTTCATAAACCGATGGCCGGCGCTGCGGGAATCGAAACTGTTAAAGGCGATCCTGTAGCGCTTGTCCCGCTCGAGCAATCGCCTGTCGGCGCAGCCGCATCGTAGTGATTCGTCGATCAAAACCGGCGCCTTCGGTCCTAATTTCGAAACCGATCAAATTTCGCGGTTCTCGGCTGGCGTAAATCTCCTCCATCACGGACTTTAATCTCTTCAGCGGTCAGCTGCGGCTGTAACGACGTAATTTTCGAACGGGATCAGCTTCCAGGCGTCGTCCACCGTTTTGGGGCCCGCCACGAAATTATTGCTGCTCGTCGAAAACGCCATGCATCGCTCCATCTGCGGCTACATCGCGCTTTCGCAATTCCTCCATGATCGCCGCGCCGATCAATTGTTCGACTTCGCTTGGTTCGCCGGGACGGCTTCTTACTCGCAGCGTCTCGGCCAACGTGCCGATCGGTTGGGCCAGCGCTATTCGCAGATTCAGCCAGCACGCCTTTTGTTCGCGAAACAATTGTGGGATCGAGGGGAACGCGATTGTTCATGAGCTCGCAAGTCGCTTCTCGCCGCAACAATCTCTTCGAGGTGCGGTCGAAGGTGAGGTCGATCCGGCCGGCATGGATCCCAAAATGATCGGCCTGGGTCAACAGCACACTGTTCGTGAAACGACTCGCAATTGCTTGATGCGTATGTCCGGCGATGAACGCAACCGTTTCGGGAAACTCGGACGTTAACGCCATGATGTTGTTTGCGAAATCATCGCCGCCGCTGCGCGCTCTCAACCCCATGTGACCGGCCAGCAGGATTGCGTCTGCGCCTTCGTCTTTCGCGCTCGCGATCGCCCGCCTGACTGGCTCGACGGAATGTTCAAATCCGAAACCGCGAATGAACTCGGGCCGAAACCAGTACGTCATGCCCGGCGTAGTCACTCCGATGATCGCGATTTTGATTCCGCCGAATTCTTTTAGAATGTAGGGCCGCAGCTTCGCAAACGGGTTCGTGGAAAGAACGCCGACCGCATTTCCCTCGATCGACATGTTCGCCGCCAGCACCGGCATGCCGGATTTCGCGATCGCGTTCACAAATGTCTCGACGCCCCAGTCGAATTCGTGATTGCCGACGATCCACGCGTCGTATTTCAGATAGTTGAAGAGATCGATCATCATCGCACCGTTTGTGCGCAAGCTGACGTCGGTCCCCTGATAAACGTCGCCGGCGTCGATCAAGATTGAGTTCCGATTTTCGCGCCGCCAGCGCCGGATTTGCGTCACACAACGAGCGAAGCCGCCGAGGTCCACGTTTCCGGCGTAGTCGCTGGTAGGCAGAATGTGTCCGTGCAAATCGGTCGTATGCAGGATCGAGATTCGAACCGTTTCGCTTGCCGCGCCGAAGCCACGCGAAGGCGGGTCGCTTGGCGCGGCGGCCGCACGTGTGATCGACGGCGCGGCGCAAAACAAACCGGCTTGCCCAATGGTCTTAAGGAACGCGCGGCGAGTGGGGGAACTCACAGTCTAAGAATATCAAAAGATAAACAGGATTAACAGGATTCTATTGATTTCCAGAACCGGGAGTCTCTTTTCTTTTAAATCCAGTTTAATCCTGTAAATCCTGTCTAGGTGGTATGGATCTCGAAGGAATTGATCACGTCGCGTTGAGCGTGTGCGATGTCGAGCGCGCGGCGCAATGGTATATGGACGTGCTCGGGTTCGAGCGTCAGTTCGACGGGATGTGGGACGGCGTTCCGGTTTTCATCGGCAAAGGCACGACCGCGCTCGCCTTGTTTCCGGTTCGCTCGATCGAGTCGGGACGCAACGGTCGGATTCGTCCGGCGTCGCCGTGCACCGCCGACATTCGAATGCTGCACTTGGCGATGCGCGCGAATCGAAAGAATTTTGTCGCTGCTCAGGAAGAATTGAAACGTCGCGGCATCAAATTCGAATTCCAGGACCACGAAATCTCGCACTCGATTTACTTCCGCGACCCCGACGGCCACCATCTCGAGATCACAACCTACGAATTGAAATGATCATCGCGCTCACAACCTTAAATGCCGAACTAGGTCCGAAGACTACGTCTTTAAAGGCGTAATCTTTCGGTCTAATTCTCGTTAGATGCACGGTCTGACGCCATTAAAGGTCGCAGTCTGGTACCTGTTAATGGTGATCGTTGTCATTGCGAACGCTCTTTGGTTTCGCGCAAAGTTTCTTCTACGCGCACGCGGCTTCCCCGTTTCATGGATCTGGCATTTCTCGGATTTGCCGAACCTTATCGACTTTGGGATCGTGAGAACGATCCGGCGTTGCGCAGCCGTTACTTTCGGCTACTGGTGGCTCTTTACGCGGCTGTCGCGTTATTCCTAGTTGCCGCCTTTTGTTTTCTCATCACTTGTTTGAGCACCACCTACATTTTACACGCGCGCATCTAACCAAACGGTGAAGCCAACCGCCCCATTGCGATGCAACATGAGTGATCTTGCCACCGACCCCGCCCGTGGCTTGTCTCTTTCTCTTTAGGATTAATGTTTGCGATCAAAGCCGAGGTTCGCGATCTGAAAGCGAAGTCATTCTCGTTCGCGGCGCAGAAGACGATGTATGGCGGCAAACGAATCGCCAAGGGCGACACAATCTTCATTTTTGCGAGCGAGAACGAAGGCGGGCCAGGTCTTATCGCCAGCGGCGTCGTCACCTCAGCCAAAGCGATCCCTAAGAAACCAGGGGTCGCCAGGCAAACGCCCCGGGTGAGCATCACAATCGAGGGCACCGCGACCGCGAAACGGCATCTGGGGCGGAGCGAGCTCAAACTTTTTTTTAATTGGAATGATGGCCGACCCGAGACTGAGCTCAATTTTAAATTCTATCGTCAGGCAACGAATAAGATCGCCGGCATCTCGGAAGAAGCAGGCGACGTTCTCTGCCGTTTCTTTGTCAACCGATGAGCAAACTCGACTAAAGCTTCTGGAATCGGGTATCGTTCATGGCATGGGCAAATTTTCTTTACGGATCATTTTAGTAGTCACAGCGGGCGTTTTACTCGGCTGCGCCGATGGGCCGGTTGAATACTCAGCAGACAATCCTGGTGGTTATCTGCATTACATATCGACTGATCCGGTCGTAATTTTTCATAACAAAGTTGATCACGAAGCGGGCCTCGAAGCTCGTGGCGTCGAAAAACCGGTGGGTAATGCGAGTTGGCATGATTACTGGATGAAAATGATTACGTATTGGGCAGATGCAGGTACGGTTGGAACCCACCGGCAGGTTGCGGCATACATTGTTGAGCAGAGACGCGCGCGAGGTCTTGCACCGCTGTGAACAGTTACGCGTCGGCGACCTTCGATGGTACTAAAATTCCGTCCCGCATACCGTGAACAAACTTTTTATCGGCGGGAACGATTGTCGCTAACGCGCCGCGCAACTTCACCTTGTTTTCCTCAACGAAATAATAGGGGCAAAGTCGGACCCGGCCTTTCATGGTTTTCAAGGTGGATCGAGCAGTCCCTTGCTCGATGTTAAAATTTGGCGGCGAAGCCGCATTCTGATTGGCATCGCCCGACGGAGCGGCCGATCCACCAAAGTCCCAATAACGATGCTCGACCAAGCGCCCTTTGTGAAAGCGTTGCATGATGGTCGGCGACGAATCGAACGTTGCCAGCGCGTCATTAATCCTCTTTTCCCATTCCGCGTGCGCGAGATCGGAGCCGAGCGATATGCCGCGGCTTCCCCAGCCGAGCGGCGAAAAGCCGCTGACTTTGAGAAGAAGATCGCGATCCTTCTGACTGAACTTTGCCGCTTCGCGCCAATCGTGAATTTCCAAACGCGGAATGACGGCGTGCTGCGGTAACGGAGTCGGATCTAGCAGCCATGAGTAGGGAATCACTTTTTGAAGCTGCGCAAAATATTTTTCGCCAAGCTCGCGTCGCCAGAATTCGTGGAGCGGCTTCAGCCAGAACAGCGCGAACCACATTTTCTCTTCGAGGAACGGTTTGATCGGTGGCGTGATTGTGACCCGACCTTCGGCGTTTGCGCGGAGAAGATTGTTGATTCCGGGAATGTTGGGCAAATCGAAGAGTTCAAAGAAGCGATAAACCGCGCGGCCATTGCGCGGCTCGTAGTTCTCAGCTGTCGCAACATGCACGTCGCCCCCGCGTTCCTTGAGTCGCGCAGCGACCCATTCCATTTCCGGACGATAGGTTGTCGACTCTTGCGAAATCACCACATCACCGCCGTTTGGCAGGACGCTTCGAAATCCATCGAGCATTCCGTCTGCTTCGCCGATGATTTCCTTCTCGAACTTGGAATAGGTTTGATTCAGCCAACCGGTCAGGCCGATTCCGCCCGGAACGGAATCGATCTCGGCGATGATGTAACCGTCATCGGTCAGAATGAGATCGGGCCGAATGACGCGCGGCAGATCGTCGCGAATTTCTTTGCGTCTAGAGAATTCGACGAGCTCGTTAGGTTTGCCGGCGTCGAGATAGCGCGCGACCCACTCGGGCTGTTTTCCTTTGACGCTGAGCTGGTAAAGCTGATTGCACGCGCGCTGAAAAACGAACAGCCGGTGGCCAAGCTGCTCGAGCTCGGCAAGAAATTTCTGCTCGATCGGAAACGCGTCGGGCGAAAGGAGCCAATCCTTTTCGGCGAAGAGACCCTCTTTAGGAGAAGCAGAACGGATTGCTTCGAGCCTATCTCTCCCTGAGCCGTCCGAAACGGTTGTGGTTTGAGGTTTGAGGTTTGATTCCAAAGCTACGCGGTTTCGCGCGGGGGAACATCAAACATCAAACATCGAACATCAAACCTGTGCATCATCTGCCCGCGGCTATCTTCTTCAGCGCGAGCTTCACCAATTCTTCCGCCGATTTCGCCTGGCCCTGTAGATCGCGCACTGCTTTGTGCGCGTCGACCTGTTTGTAACCGAGCGCGATCAACGCCAGCACCGCTTCGTTCGCTTGTTCCTGTTCCGGCGTTGGCGCGTGCGCGGCGGTGGCGGCTTCCCAGGCCGCCGCGACTCCGAGTTTGTCTTTCAGTTCAAGAATGATCCGCTCCGCGGTTTTCTTGCCCAAGCCGCTGATCTTCGAAATCGCGGCGATGTCGGAATTTACGACTGCGGTTTTAAAATTAGTCACGCTCATTCCGCTCAAAACAGCCAGCGCAAGCTTCGGACCGATGCCGCTCACGTTATTCACCAGTAACCGAAACAAATCGCGCTCGGGCGCGGTCATGAATCCGTAAAGCATATGGGCGTCTTCGCGCACGGCCAGATGCGTGAGAATGTGTATCGGTTGACCCACCGCTGGAAGTTTGTCGTAGCTCGAAATCGGAATGAAAACTTCGTAGCCGACGCCATTCACATCCACCGTTGCCTGAGTTGGTAGCGCCGCGACCAATCGGCCGTCTAGAAACGTGATCATGATCCGATTTAATGATTCAACGATTTAGCGATTTAGCGAATCATTTAGTCCGGCTTCAGCACCAGTGTGAGCTCGACCCGTTTTCCTTTAGCGATATTAAAGCCGTCGGTGGAAAACATTCTCCAGTTCGGTGGCAGATTCGGAAAAGTGTTCGTTGCGATCGCGCTCGGCAAAATGACGAACCTCGGTCCTGCCTTCGCCATAAAGTCCGCCGCGTTCTTTTGATTCAATGAAGCCATCCAGCCTTTGACGCTCGATCGAAAGTACCACACCAGGCTTGGCTCCTGATAATCAACCGCGCCGAATTCCATTTCGGGTTTCAAGAAATCTCGCGCCTGTAAATAAAGCTCCCTCGCGGGAAAGAACCGCGCGGCAAGAGGTGCAGCGATCAACGCGAGAGCGAGATAAATACAACCACTCGTGACTGCGGCGGTTTTCACGAAACGCTTACTGGCGACATGACGAGCGACTAGCAGTGCCAGAAGTGGAAACGCCGGAAGCGTGTAATGCGGTAGCTTGGTTTTAACCAGAGTGAAGATCACGAAAATGATCGCGGTGCCCGAGACGAGATACGCGTCGGTGTGGGGAGAGGTGGCCGCCCGACCACGCTCACGCCAGAGTTTTTTGGCCAGTGACGGCAACTTGATCGACCACGGGAAAAAGCTGGCGAAGACCGTTACGAAATAGAATGGGAGCAGAAGGAGGTAAACGCCGAACGAGTTGGAGCCGTGGCTTTCCATTGCGCCTGAACGATCTGCCGATCACGTGTCTGCCAATTCCGATCTTCAAAAATTCGCCGTGCGTTTGGATCAGGGCTGGAATTCCCCACAGAGCGACGACTGCCAGCATGAACACGATGCCGCGGACGAATTTGAAACGCTTCGCAAAACCTGTCCTGAGCACAGTCGAAGCATCAGCCTCGCGCGAGAAATATTTCATCGCGGCGATCGTCAGGAGCGGGGTCCACGCAATGGGTCCTTTCGCGAGAAATCCAAGCGCGAGCGAAAGGTAGAAGATCGCCCACCACTTCGAGCGATGCTCGATACTCGATTCTGGATTCTTGATGAGCTCCCAGCCGGTCCAATGCGATGTTGTCATGAACAAAACCAGCCACATGTCGGCGACGGCAGCTTTGGCGTGAAGAAACGTTTGAAGCGAAAGCGTGAAGATAATTGCTGCAAACCAACCAACCCGTTCGCTGCCGATTCGGGTTCCCCAGGCGAGTATCGACGTCGCAACGAGGGCAGCCGCCACCGCCGAGGGAAATCGCGCCGCGAAATCGTTTTCGCCGAACATTCGGTAGCTCGCGACCTGGGCCCAGTAGGCGAGGGGCGGTTTATCAAGGCGAAGCTGATTATTGAAATACGGTACGGTGTAGTCGCCGCGCTCGATCATTTCCCGCGACGCCTCCGCGAAGCGCGGTTCGTCGCGATCCACCAGCGGAATGCTCCACGTGCCGATGATGTGGAAAACGGTGCACCCAAAGAATAGCAGGATGTAATTGCGAGTTGCCGATTTCACCAGCGGTCTCAAAATAGCGTCCAGTAAACGCAACAGGAACTTATTTCGTGAAGCGCGCCTCTCTTTTTTACTGGCTAATTGGAATCGCGTTTGTCGCGCTCGTCATGGCGGTCGCGTTTCACTTCGATAAACCAATGGCGGCGTTCATGACTAACCATCAAACACCGGGGATGCGATATTTCATGCTCGATGTCAGTCGATTCGGAGATTGGCCGGAACATTTCCTCGTCGGGCTCGCGCTCCTGGGCTTCGCGTGGTCGCGCGGCAACAAGAGATGGGCCCGAATCTTTTTGGCGATGTTGATCGCACTTTCGATCGCAGGCCTAGCCGGACGGGCGATCAAACTCACCACCGGTCGTGCCCGGCCGTCGGTGACATCTGAACAAATGTGGACCGGCCCGACACTGGAGTTCGAAATATCATTCGTTTCCATCCGGCCATGTCGATGCGTCGGTCGGGTTCTTTGCCGTTCTATTGCTGGCGAACTGGCGCATCGGTCTTCCATGTCTTGCGATTCCCGTGATGATTGGTTTCTCGCGCATGTATCTCGGCGCGCATTGGCTTTCCGACGTCATCTGCGCCGCGGTCCTTGGAATGTCATCCGCCATCCTGGTCTGGCATTTCGCAACCCGGCGGATCGCAAACGAAAATCCATAGTTGAGTCATGCTTTCGTGCTCACTAGATGGAGCGGTGCAACAAACCTGCTATAATCCAGCACCCGCGGGCTGATCACTTGTCACCGGTCACCCGTCACTTTTCTGGAGGGGTGGCAGAGCGGTTGAATGCGCCGGTCTTGAAAACCGGAAGGCCGAAAGGCCTCGTGAGTTCGAATCTCACCCCCTCCGCCAATTTCGATCGCGCTACCTGTAAACTTTGTGAAGTTCTTTCTTGTCGCGCGATCAAATGAAGATGAGAACGCAGTTCGACCGGTGGGGCGCGAAGCGGAGGGTCACAAGCGAAGCTCTCGAGCTGGAGCCAAAGCGAGGCTTTGGATAATCTCACCCCCTCCGCCAATTTCATTTCGTCGCGGATTGGTTCGACAATTAGAGGTGTTCATGCGAACATATCTCAGCAATGAAGAGGAAAGCGTTTCGACCGGTCGTTGACGAAACTCCTCAGAGTCGACAGCCGATCCACGGTCGCGGCGCTTCCTGGAGCCCGGCCAACCGGTTCGAGAAATTGCACGTCGACTTAACCGATGTCGATGTTGTCGACAACGATCCAGCACGCAGAGGCGCGGCCAAGTCGCGCCACCCAATATTTCCGCGATGTGACCAAAACGATCATCGCGCGGAACCAAAGTCCGGATGTCGGCTTCGAAACGAGCATCAACCCATATCGGGGTTGTGAACACGGCTGCATTTACTGTTTCGCGCGACCAACGCACGAATATCTCGGTTTTTCCGCCGGGCTCGATTTCGAGTCACGGATCATGGTGAAGCCGGACGCGCCGCGATTGCTCCGAGCTGAACTCTCATCACCTAAATGGAAACCTCAGCTCTTGATGATGAGTGGAGTGACCGATTGTTACCAGCCGGTCGAACGGAAATTGAAAATCACGCGCGGGTGTCTCGAAGTTCTGGCTGAGTTTCGAAACCCGGTCGCGATTCTCACGAAGAATCGATTGGTAACGCGAGACATCGACATTCTTTCAGAGTTAGCGGGTGATCGATGCGCCGTGGTGAATCTTTCGGTCACGACGCTCGATCCAAAGCTCCAGCAGGTCCTCGAGCCGCGGACTTCGGCGCCGGCTGCGCGTTTGGATGCAGTCGCAAAACTTCGGGCGGCAAATATTCCAGTCGGCGTGATGGTCGCTCCGGTGATCCCTGGGATCAACGATCACGAGATTCCAGCGATTGTTGCGGCGTGCGCGAAAGCCGGCGCCCAATTCGCCGGTCACGTTTTGTTGCGTTTGCCGTGGACGGTGCGACCGCTGTTCGAACATTGGCTCGATGAACATTTTCCCGAGCGAAAAGCAAAAGTGCTCGAACGGTTGCGCGCTACGCGAGGCGGCAAGTTGTACGACTCGCGATGGCGTAAGCGGCAGACCGGCGAAGGGATTTTTGCCGAACAGATCGCAAACATGTTCGACGTCTCTTGCCGGCGGGCTGGTTTTGGTGAACGGCCGAAGCTGTCGATCGCGGCTTTTCGGCGGCCCATCGAGCAGCTCAACCTCTGGTAGAGGCGATTACGCTCTCGCTCGGTTTTCACCAAACCGAGTCGCCGATTTCCCCAAAAACTGACTCACGGGGCTCGCAGACTGCTCCCTTCTTATAATTCATCGCCCGACACTGTTGTTTTCTCCTAGTTTGAGACTTTCGACCGATTCGTGGGTCTAATCTATGGATCGAACTTATCGATGCGCTCTGAGACATCACGAAAAGCGATTAACTGTATGCGAACAGACCCACACTCTGTGCGGCGGGGCCCGATATGATCAATCCATTGCACTCGAGCAGGGATAAGCCATCGAAAAAGGCCGGGGAGCCGGAGACGCAGGAGCAAATTCTGAAACTCCGTGAGACGACTCTCGAACTACAGCAGGAGAATCTTGCGCTGCGTGATGAAATTAAAAGGCTGCGTGAACAGAAAGAGCCGCAAACAAATTTGGAATTTTCCGAGAATGTCTGTTGGCTGCTGATAGACCATGAACGAACAGGGCCGTTCTGCCCGCGTTGTTATTCCGAACATCATCGCTTAGCCACGCTTCTGGACGGACGGCGCTTCGTTGCTAAAACGCGCTGGATTTGTCCGGTTTGTAATCACGTCTTCGACTCCGAGGCGTAAGGTTTGCGTGACTTGTAATTTGCAGTTTCTGATCTCTAATCTTCTACTTCTGCAAGCGCGATTAGCTCAGTGGTAGAGCACTTGCTTCACACGCAAGGGGTCGCTCCACGCCCGCAACGCTTCGCGTAGCGATGCGGGCGGGGGTTCGAATTTCATCGGGTTTTTGTGGAAAGGAAATTCCAACCAATTATCTTCAATGTCCAATTGCGCGGTTAGCTCAGTGGTAGAGCGCTTGCTTCACACGCAAGAAGTCGCAGGTTCGAACCCTGCACCGCGCACCATTTGGCCCCCGGATGTTCTATACTTACGTCCTTAAATGCAGTGACGGTAAACTGTACGTCGGGTCAGCAAAAGATCTGTCGGAGGCGAATTGAGCAGCATCGAGCAGGAAGAGTCGTGGCGACAGCACGTCGGCTGCCGGTCAGTCTCGAGTATTACGAGGCGTGCCGCTTTGAACGGAAAGCGAGGTTGCGCGAGAAACAACTAAAGACTGGATTTGGTCGCGCTTATTTGAAGCGGCGTTTGCGATAGCAATCCGCAGTTGAAATGTTCCTGGTCGGATTTATACCGAAGGTATGTCCGAACATAAAATGACTCTCACCTGGAAGCGCGGCGATGCGCCGTTCGAGTACCAAAAGTATCCGCGCAATCACACTTGGAAATTCGATGGCGGCCACGAAATGACGGCATCAGCAGCGCCGGCCTATCTCGGCGATCCGAAAAATGTCGATCCGGAGGAAGCATTCGTCGCCTCGCTCTCTGCTTGTCACATGCTCACATTTCTCGCGATTGCGTGTAAGCAGAAGTTTGTGCTCGACGAATATGTCGATGACGCCGTCGGTCACATGGAAAAGAATGCCGACGGCAGGCTGGCGATTACCAAAGTGACGCTACGGCCAAAACTGAAATGGTCTGGCGACAAGACGCCGAGCGCAGAAGAGCTCGATAAGTTGCACCACGCTGCGCACGAGAACTGTTTCATCGCCAACTCGGTGAAGACCGAGGTGACGGTGGAAAAATAAGACGAAAAGTTGTAGCGGTGCTTGTTCTCAAGCACCGAACTAGATGAACAGGCGCTTGAGACAAGCGCCTCTACAACAGCTTTTGATCTATGTAATCTGCGTTAATCTGTGGACGCTTTATTCTTCTTATGAGCGAAAAGACTGATTCACAGCGCCCGCCTACGCCCAGCTCCGGCGCGGCAAGGATGGAAAAGATCGTCAGCTTGTGCAAGCGACGCGGGCTCATCTTTCAATCAAGCGAGATTTACGGTGGTTTGAATGGGTTGTGGGACTACGGCCCGCTCGGCGTCGAACTGAAGCGCAACGTCAAAGACTATTGGTGGCGTGTGATGGTTCACGAGCGCGATGATGTCGTCGGCATGGACGGCTCGATTTTGATGAACCGTGCGGTTTGGAAAGCAAGCGGGCACGAAGACACGTTCAGCGATCCGATGGTCGATTGTCGAACCTGCAAGGCGCGATTGCGCGCCGATCAGGTGATCGACAAAGGAAAAGGCAAGCAATGCCCGAATTGCGGCGGCAAGGATCTAACCGAGCCCCGCTCGTTCAATCTGATGTTCAAGACTTACGTCGGCGCGACCGAGGATGAATCGAGCGTCACGTATCTGCGGCCGGAGACCGCGCAGGCAATTTTCGTTCAGTTCAAAAACGTGCTCGATGTCTCGCGCAAAAAGCTACCGTTTGGGATCGCGCAGATTGGGAAAGCGTTTCGAAACGAGATTAATCCGCGAAATTTCACGTTTCGCTCCCGCGAGTTCGAACAAATGGAGCTCGAATACTTTTGCCGGCCGGAGGAAGGAATGAAGCTGCTCGAGTATTGGAAAGAGGAGCGGCTCAGGTTTTACGAGAACATCGGTATTCCACGCGATCATTTGCACGTCCTTACCGTGCCCGACGAGGATCGCGCTTTTTATTCCAAAGGTACCTACGACATCGAATACGATTTTCCGTTTGGTCGGCAGGAACTCGAAGGCGTCGCCTATCGAACCGACTACGACTTGTCGCAACATCAAAAGGCGAGCGGCAAATCGCTCGAGTATTTTGATGAGGAAACAAAACAAAAATTTATTCCGCACGTAGTCGAGCCGAGCGCCGGAGTCGATCGCACCGTGCTCGCTTTGATTTGCGACGCCTACGCCGAAGACCAGGCGCCCGATGACAAAGGAAAAATGGAGACGCGGACGCTGTTGCGGTTTCATCCGCGGATCGCGCCGATTAAATGCGCCGTGTTCCCGCTTTTGAAGAACAAGGAGCCGCTGGTCGCGAAAGCGAAGGAGGTTATCAACCTTCTCCGGCCGCACATGTTTGTTTTCTATGATGAATCGGGCGCGATCGGTCGACGTTATCGACGCCAGGACGAAATCGGAACACCGTTCGGCGTGACGGTGGATTTCGAAACCCTCGGCGAAAAGGATTCTGCCCTCAAGGATACGGTCACGCTGCGCGAGCGCGATTCGATGAAACAGGAGAGAGTCGCGATCAAAGATCTACCGCAGCTTCTCATCTCGCGAATCTCCTGATGGATCTTGCGCAGTTTCGCGAATATTGCCTGAGCAAACCACGCGCGACCGAAGAGACGCCGTTCGGGCCGGACACGCTCGTGTTCAAAGTTGGAGGCAAGATTTTTGCGATTGCACCGCTCGATGAAGTTCCCGCGCGAGCGAATCTAAAATGTGATCCCGACCTCGCGCTCGAGCTGCGCGATCGTTACGAACAAGTCCGACCGGGTTATCACATGAACAAAAAACATTGGAACACGATCGAGTATCGAGTTGGGAATCCCGGACGTCGAGATTCGGAAGATGATCGATCATTCCTACGATCTGGTGGCGAAGCGTTTGGGTCGTAGCGGCGATTGACGTCAATCGGTCCGAGCCGGACTGGCACTTTGGCGCTTCGGTGAAGCGCCGCTACCTGCCGGCCACTGATTGCCCTTCATCGCGCGCCACCATCCAAGCGCGTGCAATTGCTGGTAGTGCAATGCTAACTCTTTACCATTAACGCCCGTGACCGGTTGGCCGTGGAGATCTTCCACGTGATTCGGCTTGTAGATTCTCAAAATGAAATCCGGGCCCATCACGGCGTTACAACCGAAGGCAACTTGCGGTTGCGACCGATCGAGCAGATCGCGGCCGAATGCGTGGTAAATGAAACCCGCAGGCGCCGCGAGATTGATCAAGGTCGGCACGATATCGAGATGGCTTCCGGCAAGCGTCGACGGGCTCTCAACCTTTTCGAGTACTTTGGGGCCGTGAATCACTAACGGCACGGCAAACTCTTCATAAAGCGTGTGCATCGGCCTCGCCGATACGTACTGCTTGCGTGAATAATGGTCGCCCGTGATTGCGAACAGCGGGCGCTCCAGTTTTTGTTCGCCTTCGGAGACAAAGTCCGCAACACATTTGTCGGAGTACCATAGATGTCCCAGAATTTGCATTTGGCGTTGCGACAGACCGGCCGAAATCGGACTCGCTTTTAGCACATTGGAATCGAATCCCTTCTTTTCCACATCGACGCTAAAGGGCGGATGATACGATGTGCTCATGATCACATTGAAAGTTGGCTCCGGCCCCGTGTGTTCGAGCACAAACCGAAATAGATCTTCGTCATCAACGCCCCACTCATTGCCGCCAGATCGAGGCGCTCATTTGATCGCCGCCAAAGGCTTCGTCAAATCCCTGTTCGCGACAGAATTCGCCAATCCGTTCCCAGCTCAGAAATCCGCCGTAGAAAAACCGGGTTCGATAACCAAGCTGCTTAAAAATCGGCGCGGCCGCAGTCGGCAAACCGTTGCGCACGACTGGCTGATAGTTGACCAGCACCCGGGAATAGGGGAGCCCCGTCATGAGCACGCCCAAACATTCGATCGTGCTCGTCCCTGAAGAAATAAAAGCTTGAACGCGAATTCCTTCGTCGCCGAGCGCGCGGACCCGGTCCGTTAAATGCAGCCCCGCGTATTCGGGCTGCATCGCCCACGCGTCATAGCTTTCCATTACCACGATGAAAATATGCCTTGGGGGCGGGCCCGTATTTCCGCGGGCGACTCGCTCGAGACAATCATCCAAAGTCGAAAAATTTTTCGCCTGAGGAAAAACTGCCGTAGCAGCCGCCTGAATGTCGCCGTCAGGTAGAAACGTTTGCAAGCCTGCGGCCTTCAACATGTTTCGCTCCTGCCAAATCGCGTAGCGCAACGCGAAGAACGGATTAAGCACGATTTTATTCAGGAACACGTCGCCGGTAGCGCCGGCGTTCTTGACGCTAATCAATCTGTGCTCCTGCCAAATCCGCAGACCAACGAACATCCATACCGTCACCAAAACAAAAATGGTGGCTTTAGCGAATGTCGTTCCCAGAAAAGCCGGAACGCGAGCGGATTCCGCAACGCGACACAATTTACCGAGGAGCCATGCGCTAACGGCCACGCTCGCAGCGCCGGTCAGTATCAGGAGCACGATTGGATAACTTTTCCAAATCGTGGTCACGATCGCGCGCCGGTCGTCATAGATCAGCCCGAAGATCCAATGATTAAATTGATCGCCGTACTCCGCGAAATAACCGACGTCGGTGACGAAAACAATCGCGCAAAGAATCAAGACCGCCGCAATCAGAAATCGTCGGGTTCGTTGATGCCAACGTCCGAGCGGATAAAAAAACCCGGTGAGAGTTAGAATAAGCGAGGGAAACACCGCCCACATCGCGGTGCAGACATCGGAACGCAGCCCCGTTTGAAAACATCGAAACAACGCCTGCCCGGTGGCATGTGGTGAAAACCGCGCGGCGAAAATCCAGAACAGCGTCGCTCGGAAACTAAGAAAGAGCAGCACCAACGCGAGCCACAGAACCATGTCGGCCACCAATTGGCGCCACGGTTCCGTTGAGGCCGACTGCGATTCTTCTATTCGCATTTATTACAAGCACCGCAGGCCGGTTTCACCTCACGCTCGGCTTCAGCTACCTCTTCGGAACGCCCATGTCCGTCATGATTTTCCATGATCCGTCGTTTTGCTTTCGCCAAATCGTGACATAGCGGCCCTCTTCATCGACCGGCTTACCTTTTTCCTGATATTTATAACTGTAAGTTCCCGTTTCGTACGCGGTGTCCCCGTCCAGCCAAAGATCGACAGTCGTGACAGTGCATTTAACTCCTTTGCCAGCCCCTTCCATCACTGTCTTCTGTCGCTCCAAGATCTGCTGCGGGCCTTTGAAGAATTTGCCGTTTCTTCCTAACAAAACGCCATCGTTGGCGAAAAGTGCGGCAATCATCGCGGCGTCGGCTTTGTCCCAAGCTTCGACCCATTGAGCGTTTCCTTTGTCGATTGCCTGCCGCGCCTCAGTGAGCGCGGCTGCTTGGATCGGGTTTTTGCTTTCTTCGCCGGCAAAAGCAGAAAGACCCGTTGCAAGCAAGAGCATGCTAATTCGTTTGATTCTTAGTTTCGGCATCATGGCAGTGCGCGGATTTCAATTTCGCCGAAATTCAGCTGCAATGCATCGCGGGCGACATTGAGGAAACTATCGGCAGCGTCGGTAAGCGCGACTTGCAACTTGCCGTTGTTGAGGGGCGCCGCCCGCAGTGATTGTCGATCGAGCATCTCTTCCACTGCTCGTGCGCAATTGTGCGCGGAATCGACGATCATGATCTGACGCTTGAGCACGCGGCCCATCGCGCCCGTGAGCAAAGGGTAATGGGTGCAACCAAGCACCAGCGTGTCGATCTCGTCCGCGAGCAGAGGTTCGAGATAGCGGAGGATCATTTGGTCCGTTACCGGATCGGAGAGCAGACCTTCCTCGATCAAAGGGACCAACAGCGGACAGGCCTGGCTGGTTACTCGCACATTCGGATCTCCTGCGCGCAATGCTTTTTCGTAGGCGCCACTGCGGATCGTCGCCCGGGTTCCAATGACGCCAATGTGTCGATTGCGACTTACCGCCAGCGCCGCGCGCGCGCCGGGTTCGATTACGCCGAGCACGGGCACGGGAAAATTCTTGGTCAGCATTGGCAGCGCAACTGACGAAACGGTGTTGCACGCAACCACCAATGCTTTGGCGTTCTGTTTAATCAACATCCCGGCGAGCTCGGTCGCGTAACGCTGGACGGTTTCCGGACTCTTCGGTCCGTAGGGGACACGAGCGGTATCGCCGAGATAGGAAATGTTTTCGTTCGGCAACAAATCGCGGAGGGCCTTGACCACGGTTAGGCCGCCAATTCCTGAATCGAAAACACCGATGGGACGGATGTCGCTCATGCAGCGGCAAGAATGATCGTGGTCGACACGCGCTGCAAGTACAGGGTAGGGGCGACTCACCGAACCGGCCGCGGGCGATTGGGGTTCCTCGCCCCGTGCCCCTTGCAATCCACGTTGCCTCTTGGATGATTGAGCGCGATGGCTGAGCTTTCCAAAACATACGATCCGCGGACCGTTGAACCGAAATGGTATCGGCGCTGGATCGACCAGCACGATTTCGAAGCGGACGCGAACTCAAAGAAGAAGCCGTTCTCAATCGTGATGCCGCCGCCGAACATCACCGGCGTTCTCACACTGGGCCACGTTTTGAACAACACGATCCAGGACATTCTCGCGCGTCGCGCCCGAATGCAGGGCCTCGAAGTGCTTTGGTTGCCTGGAATGGATCACGCCGGTATCGGAACTCAAACTGCGGTCGAAAAATGGCTTCGCAAAAATGAAGGTGTCACCCGCCACGATCTCGGTCGCGAGAAATTTCTTCAGCGCGTGCTCGAATGGCAGGACAAACACGGCGGGATCATCATTCAACAGCTTCAACGCCTGGGAGCTGTCAGCCGATTGGTCGCGCCAGCGCTACACGATGGACGAATCTTACGCGCACGCCGTCGCGGAAGTCTTCGTCGATCTTTACAAGAAGGGGCTGATCTATCGCGGCCGGCGGATGATCAATTGGGATCCGGCAGCGCAAACGGCATTGTCCGACGAGGAAGTCATCAACAAACCGCAGCGCGGAAATCTTTATTACGTTCGCTACGAAATCGTTGACCAGCCCGGGAAATTCTTGGAAGTCGCAACCACTCGGCCGGAGACGATCATGGCCGACACTGGCGTTGCGGTTCATCCCAAGGACAAGCGATACGCCAAGCTTGTCGGCAAGCATGTGTGGCGGCCGATGCCGCGCGAGAAAATCCCGATCGTCTCCGATGCCGCGATCGATCCTGAGTTCGGCACTGGAATTCTGAAAGTTACGCCCGCGCACGACAAACTCGATTTTGAAATTGGTCAGCGACACAAGATGGCGGTCATCGATGTTCTGACTCCTGACGGCAAGATCAATTGTCCGGCCGTTCCTGAATTACATGGGCTCGATCGTTTCGAAGGGCGCAAACGAGCAGCCGAGCTGTTGGAGGCGAGGGGACTACTCGCGAAGGCTGAACCCTACGAAAACAACGTCGGCTTTAGCGACCGCACCGACGTGCCGATCGAGCCGCGACTAAGCGAGCAATGGTTTTTGAAATATCCGAAAACGAAAGAAGCGCTCGCGGTGGTGAAGAGACATCTGATTCGCTTCTTTCCGCGGCATTGGGAAAAAGTTTACGAGCAGTGGATCAAAAACATTCAGGATTGGTGCATCAGCCGTCAGGTTTGGTGGGGACATCGCATACCAGCCTGGTATGCGAAATCCCAAACCCAAAATCCAAACCCGAAATATATGTTGGGCTTAAGCCGCCGAAGGATTCGGAGAACTGGGTGCAAGACAACGACACGCTCGACACCTGGTTTTCGTCGTGGTTGTGGGCCTACGAAACGATGGATCTCAAGACGCGGAAGAAATTTTATCCAACAAGCGTCCTCGTAACCGGGCCGGACATTATTTTCTTTTGGGTCGCGCGAATGATCTTTGCCGGCTTGGAATTCAAACCCGGCAAAACCAAGAAGACAGAAGACAACATTCCGTTTCACGATGTTTTCTTTACCAGCATCATTCGCGACAAGCAGGGCCGAAAGATGTCGAAGTCGCTGGGCAATTCGCCAGATCCGCTCGATTTGATCGACAAATACGGCGCCGATGGCTTGCGGTTCGGGTTGATGCGGATCGCGCCAAGCGGTCAGGACATTCGCTTCGACGAAAAACAAATCGAAGAAGGCCGCAATTTCGCGACCAAGCTTTGGAACGTCGCGCGCTTTCGCCAAATGCACGGCCCGACTGAACTGAGGCCAGACGAACTTGACCGTTTTAAACAGTCAAGTTTTGGAAGCCTGTCGATCTTTGCGATCGAGGTCCTGGCGCGGTTGAATGAAACGATCGACGCGATCGAGAAAGGTTATCGCGACTATGAGTTCAACACCGTCGCACAACGTCTCTACGATTTCATTTGGAGTGATTACTGCGACTGGTTCGTTGAAGCGGCCAAGACGGAAATCTTTGGCGCAGACGAATCGAGAAAGAAATCTGCGCTCGCAGTGATGGATTATGTGCTTTCCGCGATCGTGCGGCTTGCTACATCCGTTCATGCCGCACATCACCGAAGAGCTCTGGTCGCTGCTTGGGCTGGGTAACGGGTCGATTCAATTCGCCGCGCTACCAAAGAAGTTCGCGTTGAAAGATGCGATCTTAAGAAACGCAAACTCGTCGCTGCGATTTACGAGGCGGTGCAGGCCGGGCGCAACTTGCGGGCCCAGGCGAGAATTCCGTCGAATCAAAAGCTGAAATTCGCATTGCGTTCGAAGCAGGAAGAGTTGGTCACTAAGCAGGATACAATTGCACGGTTGCTGAACGCCTCGGAGTTAACGATCGATCCCAAATTCCAAGCTGGAGCGGGAACTCCGATTGCAACGACCGCGCTGGGTGAAGTCTTGCTCATCGTCGACGTCGATCTTTCGGCGGAACGAGGACGGCTGGACAAGGAAATCGCAAAAGTTGAAGCGGAGTTGCGCACGGTTGAAGACAAATTGAAGAACAAATCGTTTGTCGATCGCGCGCCGCGAGATGTGGTTGAGTTAAATCGAGCAAAGGCAGAGAAGTTTTACCGAGCAACTCAGAAAGCTAAAAGACGCGAGGGACAGGCTCTGATTCTGTAGCGGCGGTCTGTGACCGCCGCACTATTAGCCCGACGGTCATAGAGCGCCGCTGCAGTCGCTCGGATTGCAATTCACCTCCTAGTTGTCGATCTTATAACGACGATGTCTCTCTCCAAAAAGCTGCTGTGGGTTACGGTGACGCTGATTGGTTTGGCGTCGCTGGTGGTGCTGGCGATGTCGCGCGGAGAACAAATTAGCGCGCTTTGGATTGTGACCGCGGGACTTTGCGCCGCCGCGGTCAGTTACCGGTTCTACAGCAAATGGATCGCGACCAAGATCCTTGTTCTGAACGACGAGCGAGCGACACCGGCGATCGTGAAGAACGATGGCAAGGATTTCGTGCCGACGAATCGGTGGATGGTTTTTGGTCATCATTTCGCAGCGATTGCCGGTCCAGGACCTTTGGTTGGCCCGGTGCTCGCGGCGCAGTTCGGGTTTTTGCCCGGAACACTTTGGATTTTGATCGGCGCGACGCTGGGCGGTGCCGTGCACGACATGATCGTGCTATTCGCTTCAGTTCGACGCGGTGGGAAAACCCTCGGCAGATGGTGAAAGAGGAAATCGGGCCCGGCGTCGGTGTGCTCGCACTAATCAGCGTCCTCGCAATCATGATCATTTTGCTCGCGGTGCTCGCTCTGGTGGTTGTGCAAGCGCTCGCGAAAAGTCCGTGGGGCGTCTTCACCATCGCGATGACGATTCCAACGGCGCTGATCATGGGATTCGGTTTGCGCAGCGGAAAAGTGAACGTGACCGCGATTACGATTTTCGGATTGCTCGGCTTGGCGTTTGGCGTTTGGGGCGGACAATTTCTGGCAAATTTTCCGACGATTGAAGCGTGGTTCCGGCACGACGCGACCTGGATCGCGTGGGCGATCATGATTTACGGATTGGCCGCGTCGATTTTGCCGGTCTGGATGCTGCTGACGCCGCGTGATTATCTGAGCACGTTTTTGAAACTCGGAACGGTCGCCGCGCTGGCAGTCGCGGTGATTCTGATTCATCCCACGCTGCAGATGCCGTCGCTGACGAAATTCATTGACGGGTCAGGGTTGGTTTTCGCGGGGCCGGTGTTTCCGTTTGTCTGCATCACGATCGCGTGCGGCGCGGTATCGGGATTTCATTCCCTGATCGCCTCCGGAACAACACCGAAGATGCTCGCCCGCGAATCGCGAATTCGCGACATCGGTTACGGCGCAATGATCACCGAGATGATGGTCGCACTGATGGCGCTGATCGCCGCCTGCGTGCTGCAACCCGGCGAATATTTCGCGATCAACATGAAAGGAACGCCGACGGAAGTCGTTGCAGAAGGTTTCGGCGGCCGGTTTTCCGGTGACGGAAGATGAGATGTCGAACTTGGCGCAGAATCTTGGCGAGCAAACGATGTATAACCGCGCTGGCGGCGCGCCGACTTTTGCGGTCGGCATGGCGCACATGTTCGCACGTGTTACGGCGAGTCCGACCGCGCTCGCGCTCTGGTATCACTTCGCGATCATGTTCGAGGCGCTTTTTATTTTGACGACGATCGATGCCGGCACGCGGGTCGGGCGATTCTTGTTACAGGATTTGCTAGGCAACGTGTGGCGACCGCTCGGCAACACGCGATCATGGAGCGCGAATTTTCTGACAAGCGTTCTGCTGGTGGCGGCGTGGGGTTGGTTTTTGTATCAGGGCGTGATCGATCCGCTCGGCGGCGTGAACACGCTCTGGCCGTTGTTCGGTTTGGCAAACCAGCTTCTTTCGGTGATCGCGCTTTGCTTGTGCACGACGATCCTGATCAAGATGCAGAAGACACGCTATTTGTTTATTACGCTCGCGCCGCTGCTTTTCATGTGCGCGGTCACGTTCTCGGCTGGTTACCTGAAAATCTTTTCGGCTGATCCGAGACTTGGATTCTTGAGCGGCGCGCAATCGCTCGCGACTCAGGCGAGTGGGATTAACGATCCGACGAAAGTGAATGAGCTGCTGCGGCAAGCGTGGGTTTGGCAATTCGACGCGATCGTTGCCGGATTTTTCATGTTGTTCGTGTTTCTGATCGTGGTCGGTTCCGCGGCGCAGTGGTGGCAATTGCTCCGCGGGACGAAACCCGTTCTGCTGCACGAAAGTGAGTTTGTTCCGGTGACTGCGACGTCGGTGGTAAGCGTTTAACAGACGCGGACAACGCTCGGGTTGTCATTTCGAGCGTCAGCGAGAGATCTCACAATCGAAACGTGGGATCGCGCTCAGGACGTTGTGTGATCAATCAGCTCATGAAAGATCCCTCACATTCGTTCGGGATGACCGCGTCGCGTTGTTGCCCTGCGCGATGGCTGGGTCTTGTCGAACCGCCAGTGGGTGCTCGATTCGGCGTTGGCCAGGATTACTTGCGGCGAAGCGGAACAACAATCTCTTCGTCGTGCCGGCCGAGGATCACGCGCCCGTCTTCGATTCTTTTCACGGTGACCTGGTAAATCTGGGCCCCGATCTGAAGCCCGAATTGTTGGCCTTCGAACATCGTCTTTCCGTTGATGATGGCAAAGCGAGTAGCGGTATCGAGTGTGATGGTGCTGACGAGGAAAGCGCTTGGGGGCACTTCGCCCTCAGAGTCTCCGGCGCCGCCGATGCGCGCTTTCGGTTTGAAACCGATTGGCCAAAACGGATTGCGCGTTCCAGCCTCGACTTCGAAAGAAGATTTGTTTTTGACGGTAATCCCGGCGGATTCTCCCGAAGGCTTGTTCTTGGTCTCGGCCGCGGGTGTTTGTTCAGTCTGGTTTGGTCTTTGCTGGTGGCGGCGGCGCAGGTTTTTGGCTGGCCGCAAACATTACGGGCGTGGCCAAGATCGACAGGCAGATAACAGTGAAAAACTTGTTCATCGTTTTTCGATCACGGTGGTGGCGGAGATGGCGACTTGTTGATACTGCGGGTCGTTAAATAAGACGTGCATGGTCAGTTTTGTGATAGACAGCAACGGCTCTTGGTTTTCGAGATCGGAAATGGATTTCCCGAGCGCGACGAAATCGGCCTGAGGCAATTCGATTACCCAGTTGTATTTCGCCCAACTAGAGAGCTCGCTTTCTTTAAAGCTGGTGTTGCTCTCCAGACGTGCGGAGGCTTTGTCAATTTGTTGATTAGAAAAAAAGGTCTTCATTCTTGGCGGGAACCAAGCGATCGGCGCACCGTCAGGCGTGAGCGTTTTGAGGGCGTTAAAGCGCGTGGTCGCGTCCTTGGCCTGGCGCTCGAGATTGGCGGTCTTGGCTATCTCGTCCTTTGAGCCATCGATTTTCTTCTGCAGCTCATCGATCTGCATAAGCGCGTTGTTACGCGATTTCTGCAATGGACCAAGGAAGAACGTGAAATAGACGTAAAGCAGGAAGACGAAGCCCATCGCGCTAAGCGCCATCTTTTTAACCTGGTCCGAGGAGAGTTTAGGAAAATTAGGAAGATTCATCATTGGTTCGTCGTTTCGGATGAGTCGGCGCAGGCGTAGCAGCCGGTTTGGCTTTCGCACCTGGATTGAACGTGATCGCCAGAATGTAATGCGACATCGGCACGTTGGATCCGTCAATGTTGGCGACGGTTTCGACGTCTTCGAGCGCTTTAAATTCCGCTTTTACGTCGTGATAAGCTTTGCCGAGTTGTTCGAGCAACATCTGGCGCAAATCTTCCGCGGCCGAGCGTGGTTCGCGGGCTGCGGCGACGCCTTCGATGGTAAGCGAAATGCTGCTGCCGCCTTTCTCATCGTCCACAACGTGTCCTTCCAAACTCGTGAGCTGCGCATTTGGCGGTACGCACCGGGCGAGCTTTTCAAGCAACGGCGCCCAGAAGAAACGGCCGTCGATGTCATCATCGAGAACGCGAGTGGTGTTGACGACGTTGGTCAACTCGGCGGAACGCTTTTGCGCCTGCGGTGACCTGGGGTTCGATTTTTTTCCAATCGGCAGTGATGCGGCTGAGACGGGTCTTGATCTCAATCGTCCGGTAGGCATTCCAGGCATAATAGAGGAAGAGAATCGCGCCGCAGCCGGCGAGGACAAGCATTCCGATCTTGAGCGGATCGCGCTGGCGCTGCCGCTGCTCGAGGATTTCCTCATGCAGGAGATTGAGTTGTAGGGCCATTGCTGATTGCTACCGGTTGAGATATTCGAATGCCGCGCCGCAAGCGACGTTGAGTGACACAAATTCGTTAGGCAAACTCTGCCGCTTGGCCGCAGGCAATGCGAGTTCGCAGGTTTCGAGCGGGTCCCAGATTTCGCACGGCAATCCAAGCTCGTCGCTTAATGACTGCAAGACTGCCTCCGCGCGGGCGAGTCCGCCGGAAACAAAGATTCGATTGATTCCTTCTTCGCGTTGACCCTCGAAGAACCCGATGGAGTTGCGTACCTCCATTGCTAATCGGGCGAGCGAATTGCGGCAAATTTCAGTCATGCCTTCGTCGCCCTGTTGAATCATCAGCCAGGCAGAATCGGCATCGAGCGCATCCTCCGCCGTCAGTGCCTGCATCAGTGCCTTGCCACCGTAATCGATGCTGCGGACGAGCACGAGCTCACTTCGACTGCCGATCAGCACCGTGCTTTGCAGATGCCCCATGTCGAGAAGCAAAAAGGCATCGTTTGCGAAAACCTCCGGGTAGGAAAATTCAAATGCGTTAAACGAACAAACCGGCCCAAGCTGCAGCATCTCTGCGGAAAGCCGAAGTTTGGTTGCGGCAGCGGAAATCTGTTTGACCTGGTTTCGCAACATTCCTCCGACGAGATACTTGGTTTGGGTAATCACACCGCTTTGCACGGCCACGTTGGACCCGGCCGCAGCAGACTTCTCGATTGCAGTTCCGCTGAAAGGAGCCATCACCGGCGCGACGTCCAGCACGAAGTCTTTACATTCCTGGTTTAAAACGGCGAGTCCGTTGAAACGAAGCGCGTTGCGAAGCAGGTGAACGGGTGTGTCCGGTTGCTCGACGATGCGCAGGATCGTGTGCGGATCGGAAACGGCGAAGACGCATGCTTTGGCACTGCCGCCGAGGTCGCGCAGCAATTGCTTCAACTCCCGGGCGAGATCTTCAGGCGACGCGAATTCTTCCGGCGCCGGTCGCGAGGCGAAGCCGCTCAACACGAACCTGGCGTCACTTTTTCGCCGGACCGCGACACCTTTGAGCGTGTGTTTGCCCAAATCGATGCCGACAACAGAATCTGCACGTCTCGCCATGGATGCTGCTTTACCCCCTGTAGCGGGAAACGTGCCCTGCGGAGGCGCTTTTTGGAGAGCAGGTTATGGCTTCATGGTTCTCGCGCTCGTTGTGGGCGCGATTGCACTTAGGCTGCAACCGCCGCACGATAGCCGAAAAATTCACGTTCTTTGATGATTTGCGCGACCTCCGGAGGCACCATTTCTTCCCAATTCCTGTCGCCGGCCTTCAGTTTTGCCAGGACCACGGACGGATAGATCCGAAGGAAATCCTTCTGATAATCGGTGATCTCCTCGATGTAGCGGTTGTCGATCAAATACTGAAATAATGAGTGGAGATTCGGGGCAACTTCGGTTTGGGTCGCGGTGATCAGTTTGCCGGTTTTCTCGTTAATCATGGGGTAGACGTAAAGCTTCAGGCCGTGTTTAAACATTCGACCCAGCGCCTCCAGGATTCCGCCCTCAAGATTGAGGTAATATTTTTCGTCAAAAATCTCGTGCAAACTTGGAACACCCATCACCAGGCCGATCATTTGGTTGGTGTAGCGCGAAAGATAACCCGCGAGTCGATAATATTCGCCGAACTTTGAGATAAGCACGGTCCGGCCTAGTGCGCCCAAAATGTCCACCCGTTCCAAAAAATCGGCGTGATTGAGCTGACCTTCGGCTAGCAGATTTTCCAGTGTCATCTCCATCAGCACTACGAGGTCTTTTTCTGAACTACCGGATTGTTTCAGAAACTGGCGGCGGGCGCCTTCGAGCATATCGTGCGTCGCCAAGGTGACGGGACGAAAGCTGCCCCGCTCGATCAAGATTGCCTTCTTATGCAAGATCTCGGACGCCTGTACCATTTCACCATCGGCTGTGAACATCACGGCATCGGTCAAACCCTGACTCACAAGTTGCAAGCTCATGAGCCGATTATCGATATTGGCAAACGCCGGCCCTGAAAATTTGATCAAGTCGATCTGCATTCTTCCGGGCGCAAGATTTTCCTGCAACGACGAGATTAAACGTTCCGGCTTCGATTGATAAAACGCGCCGTAGAGCAAATTCACGCCGATGACCCCGAGCGCCTCTTGCTGGTCAGCGTTCGCTTCGTCGAGCATGCGAACGTGAATAATGATCTGACTCGGCTCGCTCCGCGGCTCGGTTTGAAAACGAACACCGAGCCAACCGTGCGCTTCGTTGTGCTGTTTGAAGCTTCGCGTCGCCACCGTGTCGGCAAAAACAAAAAAGGTTCGCTCGCTTCCCAACTTGCTGTCGAGCCGCTCGATCAAAAGATCGTATTCGTGATCGAGCATTGTGTTTAAGCGCACGCGGCTGACATAACGGTCGGCCGGCCCATAAATCGCGTCGCTGAATGTCATGTCGTAGGCCGACATGGTTTTGGCGATAGTCCCGGACGCGCCGCCGACCAAAAAAAATCGGCGAGCAACTTCTTGCCCCGCGCCAATCTCGGCGAAGGTCCCGTATTTGTGCGCGTCAAGATTGATCTGGAGCGCCTTACGGTTTGTTTCGACGTCCATCTCCGCCTTCATACAAATTCTGTAACGGCGATCTTTAATCGTCGCAAATCAAGCTCGGCGGCTGACAGATCAGCCGAAATTAGAATCGCACGCTCTCCGCGGATTTCGCGGGCATCCAGCCTCTAAGATTGTTTGGCAACTCCGCGTAAATCCAATCGCCACGTTGACTCACGACCATGATTTCACTGCCGGCCGGTAAAACCAAAATTCGATTAGCGTTGTCGGCCGTGGCCAGCCGGGCATCAGCGTTTTGAACTGTGACAATAGCCAGGCCCGGACCGTTTTTTCCGCGCTCCAGTTTCCACGCTGCAAACATTGCGGACGCGAAGATCAAGAGCGATAAAATCGACAATGCAATCGTGCCGCCACTTCGGCGTCGATTAAAAATCAGCGCGGCCAAGCAAAACGCACAAATCCAAAACGCGATTGCGGCCGCGGTCGCGTATTGATTCGGTGTCGCGAACTCCAGACTACGTTCCAGTCGCGACGGAATTAATTCCAGTGCCCGCGCTTCGTCCCGCGCGATCCTCAAATTTGCCTGCGCTTCAGGATGGCGCGGATCGAGTGCCACGGCCCGTTCGTAATTCAAGATCGCGCGACCAAAATCTTTTTTCCTGAAATAAGCGTTGCCTAAATTGTAGAAAAGATTCGGCGTGTCTACCCTGGAACGGACGAGCTCTTCGTAATCGCTGGCGGCCGCGTTGAAATCGCCGGCCGCATATTCCTGGTTGGCCTTCACGAATTGCGAATTCGATTGCGCCTTACCGATTCCAGTGCCGGCGAAGAGCATTGCTAAAACAACTACAATTCGCGTTCTCATGTACGTAAGCTCTCCACAAGTCGCAAAACTTCTTCGTGTTCGCCTTTCGACACTTTTGATGAGCCGTTGCCGCTGCCGCTAAACCTCAGTTCGTCATTTCTCTCAAACAATGCGCGCATTTGAGCTCGCTCGGTTTCGCCAAGATCGAAAGCTCGCGCCACCGCTTCGGCGTCGACCGCATTCGGACTGATGTTCTTGGCGACCGCCGTTTTTAGCTGCACCACTCGGGCTGCTTGCGAGAAATAAACCTGAGGCGACACATCGCCCCGACGCAGATCGCGCAGCAATTTCGCCATTTCATGCTGACGGGCGACTAGGCGCTGCGTTTCCCGATCGCCAATCTTTGCTCGTCGAATTTTCCAGCCAGCAAATCCAAGCAGCACAATGAGCGGCGCAATTTGCGCGATCCAAAACGTCGATCGGGCATAGAGCGGCGAAAACGATCGAACGCTGCCGAGATCATTCAATTGATACAAAATGTCTGCGGGCTTTGTGGCCGGGACGGGAGTCGCTGTCGTGATCGCCGGTTGAGCTGAAGCAGCTGACGGCGCAGCTGCAACACTTGGAGCAGGCGCGGCACCGCCTTCCACCTGGATCGGCACGGGATCGCTCCGCAAAGTCACGTAGTTTTCCTTGCTTGGGTCGAAGTAGGCGAAAGCGAGCGGCGGTACCTCGGTTTTCTTTTCATTAGGCGAGATGACCGTCTCGAAAGTTTTTTCACCGCTGATCCCGACGTCGTCGTCCTGCTTGAATTTTGAGGACGGCGGATATTTGTGCCAGCCATGTTCATCTTCGAGCGCCGGTCCGGTCATTCGATCAAAATTCCCGCGTCCTGAAATCGTCGCGGTGACTGTTACCGGATCTCCGACTTGCACGTTCTTCGGCTTGGCGTTTACCGCCATCGTGAAATTTCCAATTGCGCCCGAGAAATTCGTCGGCGCGTTCGGCGGCAATGCTTTCACGTTGAGCGTCACGGTATCGCTTTTGATCGGCAGTTCAGTCCGTTCGCCCATGCTTCCAAATGGATCGCTAAAAAACGGGTCGGAGAACGGATCGTCCATATTAAACAGGTCGAGTGGCGAACGTGGGCGAGCCGTTCGCGGCGCGCTGGGTCGCCGCGGCATGAGAATAGCCGCCTTCGCTTCCACCGGCCCAATTTCAAATTTTCCGGCGCGCGCCGGCGAGATTGCAGTCTTGAAAGTGTAAACCTGATAAGGGCGGCCGCCGATGGTTTCCATGGTTTCGCGCGGCTCCTGTAACTTTTGGATGGTGAAACCTTGCCCGGAAAGTTCGGGCGGTTCTAGTCGAGCATGCACGCGTGGATCGAACGCCAACCGGATCTCCGCCGGTACCATTTCGCCCACATAAGCGTCTTTCTTGGCCACGACCAATTCCGCGAACGCCAGCTTGCTTGCGACGGCCCGAGCATTCGGCGCATTTTGATTCCCTTGCGTGCTGGTCGAACTGTTTGATCCATTCGTCACGTTGAGAGCGAGTTCAGGAGTTCGCAATGAATCGTTCCCGACGCGTACTGTCTGCGACGGAATTTTGAACTGTCCGGCGCGCAACGGCAGGATCGTGTAGTTGTAAATTACACTGCTGCTGACGTCGAAATTGTGCAGAGAGAATTGGCGCGATGTGCCGTTCTGCTGAATTTGGAGACCGTCGATTGAAATCTCCTGAGGAACATTGGCGTTCTGTGCGCCAGTTACCTTGATTTGCAATTGCACCGGTTCGCGGACCTCGGCCTCCGAGTTGCTCAACACCGCAGTCACGCTTGGCGATGCAGCAAATGCGCTGCTCCTCAAGCTTAGCGCGACCAGCGCAAGAGAAATTAGAATGCTTCTTCTATAAATCGGCATTGCTATCAACCCTCAATTATCGACCTCTGCTGATTACCAGTCATTATAGACACGGCGTCTAACCCTGCGTTCATCCAGTTGGACGCGCGCTTCCTCATCCTTCATCGATTGCAACAGGAGCTCGGCTTGTTTTTCGCTCATCTGCCCTTCGTTTTCCGGTTCACCGCCAGCGAATGCGGCTCCTTCTCCCTGTTGCGACTGCGGCTCTTTGTTGCCTGTCTTCCCTTTGATCTCGCCGGCGAGCTTTTTTTGCGGCGACCCCGCCGGCGTTGGTGATGGCGTGTCATTTTGTCCTTCCCCGTCGCCTGTGGCGGGAGACGGCGATGGTATTTGATCTTCGCCGTTACCAGGAGTCGGCGATTCTTCGGGCTGTTCCTGATTTCGATTTTGTGATGATTTGTCTTCGTTTTTCCCCGGTGATGGCGAGGACTGGCCTGTTTGTTGTTGATCTGTGCCCTGCGATTGCGACGGACTCTCGCCGGGTTTGGGCTGCTGTTGATTTTTTCTCGGCTCGTTCTTCGCCATTGGCTGCGTTCGATTGGTCCTCTGAATTCTGTTTTTGATCCGCGCTCGATTGGTTCTGCGATTGAGTCTGCTGATTCTGGTTCTGGGATTGGCCTTGCTGGTTCTGTTGCTGCTCCTGATTTTGGTTCTGATCTTTCCCGCCGGAGCCATCTTGCGATTGCTGTTGATCTTGATTCTGGTCGCCACCGTTTCCCTGCTGATTCTTCTTCTGTTGTTGCGGCGGTTGAGGCGGTGGTGTCGGCTTTTGCTTCGGGTGCTGCTTCAACCGCTCGATCTTCTTTTTGACCTCTTCCAGGTTTGCCCTGGCCGCTTCGTTTTTAGGATTGAGCTCCAACGTCGCTTCGTAATGCGACGCCGCGTTGGTCAAGTCCTTTAGCGTCGTGTCGTTTGTCTGGTCCATGTCGGCGCGCTCCTCGAGGGTCCGACCGAGATTGAAATGACTGTTCTCTTGAAGGCGCTTGTCGGATGACAGGAGCGCATCGCTGAACGATTGGAGAGCCTTATTATAATCGCCCATCTTGAAAGCGGCTGCGCCGGAATCGAATTCGATTTTTTCCTTTTCGGACGATTCGGGATGCGCTTTCAGGTCTTCCTGGAAACTCTGATAGGCGTCGTTGTATTTGCCGTCGCGATACAAATCCAGGGCAGGCGCGCTAGCGAACGCCAGCCGAGTCATGAGAAAAACAAGCGCCGTCGCCGGCATCGCGACTTTCGACCATTGTGGCAAACGCGCTCGCGCCCGGACCTTTTTTCTTTCGCCAATCAAGATGGACATTGTGAGGGCAACAATCGCGGCGCCGAGCGGCCATTCGTAACGCTCAATCGGGCGTCGCGATAAACGCGCGTCGATCTCGGCCGCCTTCATGTTGGCCAGGCCTTGTGTGTAAAGCTGCGACATTGTGCGCGGTCCGTCGCCGAGATGAAGGTAAAAGCCGCCGGTTGCCTGCGCGATCTCCTGCAATCGTTTCTCGTCGAGCTTGGATTTTACGACTTGCCCAGACGAATCCTTCACGAAGGCTGTCCCGCCGTCATCGCCCGTAATCGGAATTAGCGAGCCCTGTGGAGTTCCCACGCCAACGGTGAAAATCTTGATGCCGCTGTCCCCTGCCGCCTTCGCCGTTTTCACGGCGTCCCCGCTTAACTCTTCGCCGTCGGTGAAAATAATCAGTGCGCGATTGCCAGCGGCGCTCTTGCCGAAAGTTTGGACAGCGAGATTAATCGCCTCCGAAATGTTTGTCCCACCTTCCGGAATTGTTTTCGTGTCCAGGTCGTTGATGGATTCGACGGCTGCTTCGTAATCGATGGTCAACGGTGCTTGCAGGAACGCGCGACCAGCAAACGCAATCAATCCGACGCGGTCTCCTTCCAGTTGAGTGACGAGGTCCTGCGCGGCGAGCTTCACCCGTTGGAGTCGGTTCGGCTGCACGTCGTTGGAAAGCATGCTGCGCGAAGTGTCAACGGCGAACAGGAGGTCGAGCCCTTTTCGTTGCACATCTTCGTAAATATAACCCCACTGCGGTTTCGCGAGACTCATGATAGCGAACGCGAGGCCGAGCATGAGAAAACCGAATCGGACAAGACGACGGGAACGATTCACGGTTGCCGACAGTTGCGGAAGCAGTCGCGGAGAAACGAACTTACGCAATCGTCCAAGCGCGCGTTGCTCCGCTCGCACGAACAAAAGTGCGAGAACTGGAATCACGAGCAATGCCCAAAACCAGACTGGCGCACCGAAGCTCATAAGTTCGTTGAAGCGTTGAACCCTTGAAGCGTTAAGGGGTCGAAGCATGAAGCATTTAAACGCTTCAACTCTTTAACCTTTGAACGCTTAATCGTTCCGTTCACGGCAGTTTTTTCCAAATGGTTTGCGACAACAGAAGCTGCGCGACCAACAGACCGCAGCCGCTCATGATGCAAAGTGGAAACAAATCGCGGTACTCTTGATACTTCTTCACGGCGACGGTGGATTTCTCGAGTTTGTCGATGTCGTCGTAGATTTCTTCGAGCGATTTGGTGTCGGTCGCGCGATAGAATTTGCCGTCGGCAATTCGTGCGACCTCTTTCAATCCGGCTTCATTGAATTCCACGGGCTGATTTTGATAGAGAATGTTGCCGAGCGCGTCAGTCATCGGGCCGCGCGAAGTATATATTGGCGCGGGCGCGATTCCGTTTATGCCCGCGCCGATCGCGTAGAAGTGGATCTTTAACGCTTTGACCGCTTCGGCCGCCGTGTTGGGCGAAATTTTACCGGCGTTATTTTCGCCGTCGGTCAGCAAAACAATGACGCGACTTTTTGAATGTTTGTCATTCAACCGGTTGGCAGCCGACGCCATTGCCGAGCCGATCGCGGTTCCGTCTTCCACGAGGCCGATTCGAACGCGTTCAAGGTTTTGCAGCAACCAATCGTGATCGAGCGTCATTGGACTGACGACGTAAGGCCGGCCGGCAAAAGCGATGATGCCGATGCGATCGTTCGGACGGCCTTCGATGAACTTGCGCGTGACTTCGCGAATGGCGTCCTGCCTTGTTGCTTCCTCGCCGCCAATAGTGAAATCGCGGGTCAACATCGATCCGGAAACGTCGAGCACGAGCATGATGTCGATGCCGCTGGCTTCGACCTGGGTAAGACTCTTGCCAAGCTGCGGGCGTGCTATGGCGATGATGAAAATCGCCAGGGTCGCAAAAATCAGCGCGCGCAGAAGTTTGCCGGCGCGGGCGGCGCTTTGCTTGCCAATTGCGCGAAGTGTCGAGGTTGATGAAAACGTGAGCGCTGCGCCAGGACCGCGTTTCCCGCGCAAGTATGCGAGAACTGGAATCGCCAGCAGCAGCAGAAGAAGCCACGGGCGCGCAAATGTCAGTGCGGTGTTGGCCGGCCACCAATCAAGCAATCGCAAGTTGCTCTCCTTTCACGAAACGGGTTGCTTCTTCGAGGAGAAGATGACTGTCGGTCGAGGTTGCTTCGTAGCGGGCAAACTTAATTAAGTCGCACCGGTTCAAGAAATCTTCGAGCAACGATTTCTCGTTTGCGGAAAATGGCGACGATTTCGCCAGCGCAGCGAGGAACTCGACCGAAGTCTGACGCGTCACCGGCAATGCATACTGGTTAGTGACGTAACGGCGCAAAATGTCCGACACGCGAATGCTAAATTGGTAAGGGTTCATCGCTTCGATTTCTGAGCTGATTCGTTCGAGCTCTTCCAGGGCGATTTCGCGCGGTAATTTCGGTGGCAACGCAGGTTTCCGGTTTCGCTTCAGCCACCAGACGATCAAACCAATTAGCGACAAGGCGACGAAGCTCGCCACGAAGATCAACCAGGTTGGAAAAAACGAATAATCGACCGGCGGCGCGATCTCGTGAAAATTTTGCTGAGTAAGGAATATCGCCGTCATCACTAACGAATATTGGCGCGGCGTTCGCGCAGTTTGAAGAAAGCTCGCAGCGCCGGCAGATAATCTTCGCTGGTGCGGAGCGTGATGGCATCGATGTTGTTACGGCGAAGATTGCGCGTAAGCTCGCGGGCGTTTTCCTGCGCCAAATCGCCGTAGCGAGCGCGGACGCCGCGATCGGCCGTATTGATTTCAATTTGTTCGCCGGTCTCCGCGTCTTCCAACGTAATCATGCCGACGTTTGGCAGCACCGTTTCACGTTCGTCCTGAACGTGGACGGCAATAAAATCGTGGCGGCGCGCGCTGACAGCGAGCGCGTGTGAGAAATCGGGCGCTTGAAAATCGGAGATAAAAAAGGCGACCGCTCGGCGGGTGACGATTTTGTTCAGGTAGTCGAGCGCTAAAGCGGGATCCGTCCCGCGGCCCACGGGTTCAAAGAACAGAATTTCGCGAATGAGGCGAAGTGTGTGTGATCGCCCTTTCTTCGGAGGAATGAACAGCTCGACTCGATCGGTAAAAAGGAGGAGGCCGACCTTGTCGTTGTTGCGAATCGCGCTGAAAGCAAGCAGACAGGCAACCTCGGCCGCGAGCTCACGTTTGGATTGCTGGGCGCTGCCGAAATTTCCGGACGCGCTAACGTCGACAATCAACATCACGGTGAGCTCGCGCTCTTCGGTGAATTTCTTGACGAAGGCGTTTCCGAGCCGCGCGGTCACGTTCCAATCGATGGCGCGGATTTCGTCGCCCGGTTGATACTCGCGCACATCCTCGAAATTCATTCCCCGGCCCTTGAAGACGCTGTGGTAATTCCCGGCAAACACCGTCTCGACCAGACCGCGTGTTTTAATTTCCAGGGTGCGGATTTTCTTAAGAATGTCCGCGGTTTTTTCCTGCAAACCGTTCATCCGGACTACGGCACTGATAGGCCTGCAAAAATGCGCTCGATGATCGTTTCGCTGGTGACCGCTTCAGCTTCCGCTTCGTAACTGACAATGATCCGGTGGCGCAACACGTCCGGGCCGATGCTTTTCACGTCCTGCGGCGTGACGTAACCGCGACCGCTGAGGAACGCATGGGCGCGCGCGCCGAGGGCGAGATAAATTGTCGCGCGTGGTGAAGCCCCGTAGCGAATCAGACCTTCCAGCGGAAGAGTGTAAGCCGCCGGCTCACGCGTGGCCCAGACAACATCGACAATGTAGTCCTTCACGCGGTCGTCGATGTAAATTTGGTTCACGACGTCGCGCGCGGCGATGATCTGTTTCGGATCAACAACTCCCTGAACGCGCAAGTCCGGCGCCGAGGTCGCCATCAAATCCAGAATCATGCGCTCTTCGGATTTTTGTGGATAACCGACGTTCAATTTAAACATGAACCGATCGAGCTGCGCTTCCGGGAGTTGATAGGTGCCTTCCTGCTCGATCGGATTTTGCGTGGCCAGCACGAGAAACGGATCGGACAGGGGATACGTTTGCTCGCCGATTGTAACCTGACGTTCCTGCATCGCTTCGAGCAACGCGCTCTGCACTTTTGCCGGTGCGCGATTGATTTCGTCCGCGAGAATCAAGTTCGAAAAAATCGGACCAAGTTTTGTGGAAAACTCGCCGGTACGCGGATTGTAGATGAGAGTACCGATCAAATCGGCGGGCAAAAGGTCAGGCGTAAATTGCAATCTCTGGAAACCAGTCTGGATCGCAGACGCCATCGTTTTGACAGTGAGCGTCTTGGCCAAACCGGGAACGCCTTCGAGCAAAATGTGGCCATTGGCGAGAAGGCCGAGCAAAAGCCGGTCGACCAGATATTTTTGGCCGACCACCACGCGCGAAACTTGTTCGCGAAGGGCGGGGACCCAGTGGCCAAGCTCCTGGACCTCACGGGTGATTTCCTGCGTAGATTTCATGTATTTTTGTCGACAACTTCAGACAAACGCGGACGCGAAATGTTCGATTCGCGCCCAAGACGCTGAGCCGCGGCTGGCTACAATTTTTGGCTGCGGGAGCGCAAAGTCAAAAGGATCGGCAGGCCGGGGTAGGGCGCGTAATCGCGGATCCGTGCCTCGAGATAACGGCCGTAAGTACGCGCAAGCAATCGCGGATCGTTGACGAACAACACGAGCTCCGGTGGTTGAAGCCGCTGGGAGTTCTTCGAACCGCTGGACTGCGCAGCGTAAAACAATTTCAACCGCTTGCCTTTGACCATTGGCGGCGGGTTCGAAGCAAACGCCGCGCGCATTAACCGATTCAAAACTCCAGTCCCGATGCGCGTTCGTGAAGCAATTTCGATCTTCTCCACCATTCCGAACAAGCGCGCGACGTTTTCACCGGTTCGCGCGGACGCGATCACCACCGGCGCGTAATCGAGAAAGAAAATCCTTTCGCGCGCTTCATCGGCGAGGTCGCGGATGGTTTTGGCGCCGCCCCGTTTTGGTTTCACCAAGTCCCACTTGTTAAGGACAACGATCGCCGCTTTGTGTGCTTCCTGGATTAGACCGGCGATCCGTTTATCCTGCGCGGTGATGCCGCTGATCAGATCGATGATCAGCACGCAAAGGTCTGCCCGTTGAATGCTGCGTTGAGCCCGCATAACGCTGAAAACTTCCACCGAGCTCGAAACTTTTCCGCGACGGCGAATTCCCGCGGTGTCGATGAAACGAAATTGCCGGCCGTCGCGCTCATAGGCGATGTCAACGGAATCCCGTGTCGTCCCGGGCAATTCGCTCACGATCGCGCGCTCACTCTGGACGATGGCATTGATGAGCGAGGACTTCCCAACGTTCGGACGGCCGACAATCGCAAGGGCGATCGGAGGATTGGTCCGAGTCGGACTGGCAGGTAAGGTTTGATGTTCGGTTTGTTCGACCGTCGCGGTTTCGGGTAAAAGTCGCTCGATTTGATCGAGCAAGTCAGAGATTCCGCGGTTATGCTCGGCGCTGACGGAAACATTGTGATCGAACCCTAACGAGTCGAAGTCCGCAGCGAGCGCTTCGTGCTTTTCGTTATCGATTTTGTTAGCGACGAGAACAATCGGTCGTCTGGATTTGCGCAACAGCCGCGCGAGATCTTGATCGACTGGCGTCAGCCCGTCGCGCGCGTCGACCACGAATAACACCAAATCACTCTCGCGGAGCGCCTGCTCGACCGCGCTGCGCACTTGAGCGGTTAACTCTCTTTCACCGCTTCCTAAGATTCCACCTGTATCCCAAAGCATGAACGGCTTCGCGCCGCGGTCGCAGATTGCCGAAATCCGGTCCCGGGTGATTCCCGGCTGATCGTGGACGATGGCGATCTTGCGGCCAACCAAGCGATTGAAGAGCGCGGACTTTCCGACGTTGGGCCGTCCAATAATTGCGACGCTGGGGTGTTCGGCCTGTCCGTTCATCGCGCAAACTACATGTGAATCGTTCTTCGTGAATCGTGAATCGAGCGAGCGGGGCGAGCGAGATGTCCGGAGACGCCGCGAGGGTAGCGGTCGAAGTCGTGGCAACGACTGAGAAACAATCGTCAGCCTGATATAACGATTTAACGTTTCAACGCTGACCGATCTAATCGGCTCGCGCGTGCGCGTGTCCCTCGGCTTGCAGCTGCCGCACGCCTTGCATCACGTAAATGATGCCGGACACGAGAGTGAAGACTCCGGCGACAATAACGACAAAGGTGAGTGGAAGGAAACGCAGCTGCAACATGACCCACGCAATCGCGCACATTTGGCAGACAGTGGCGGTCTTTCCGGTCCAGCTCGGTTTTACTTTCATCTTGTTTCCAATGAAAAAGTGCAGAATCAGAGCACCGACGAGAATTACCGCGTCGCGCGTGATCACGAGCACGGGAAACCAGATCGGAAATTTTCCGTAATAGGGATCACTCTCACTCCAATTGCTGATACTGAGCGTAATGATTCCGCTTAAAAGCAGACCCTTGTCGGCGATCGGGTCGAGAATTACGCCTAACGAACTCCGTTGCTTGTAATGGCGCGCGACGTAGCCGTCCAATCCGTCACTCGCTGCCGCTACCATAAAGATAAGGATGGCGGTGAAACGCATCCATTCCTGCGGCGCATGGCTTTGAATACTTTGGCCGTAGTAAATCGCCATGGTGACGAACGCCGGAATCATCAAGATTCGCGCGACGGTGATCTTATTGGCGGTCGTCATCGCATTTATTGTAGCGGCGGTCTGCCTGTCACGCCATAGCCTTGGCGAATGGAGCGAATGGAATGAGCGATATGGCCGGTAAAGCCGCGAGGTAGCGGTCGAGCGCAGCGGGAGCTGCCGAGATACAAGGCGGACGGGCCGCATTAAAATATCCACCGGTCATAGACGGTCTCTTCGGGTCGGTGTTGGTTGACCGGAGGGCACCGACCGGTGCACCTCTCCATTCTATATTAGTACTGCGCATTTGGCTCTGTCCTGCGGATGTGCTCGGTTGATTGCCTCCTAAAGCAGCGGCAGGCGTCTCGCCTGCCGTTCCATGTCCCGTTTGGGACTTTCGTTTTGGCGGAATCGGTGCATGCGACTACAATTCTGACTCGTAAACCCGCCGATGTGGCGAAATGGCAGACGCAACGGACTTAAAATCCGTTCCTGTGAAAACAGGGTATGGGTTCGAATCCCATCATCGGCAGCTTTAGAAAAGCTGAAACACTGAAATCTGAAAACTGAATCGCAGTATGCTCACGGATCGACCGCTTTTCATTCCGCTGATTCTCGGCACCGCGCGCCAGGGACGTGAAAGCGAGCAGGCCGCACGGTTCGTTTTCGAGCAAACCAGGAAGCGCTCCGGCGTCGAGACGGAGTTCATCGATGTTCGCACGTTGCCGATGAAACTCGACGATGCCGGCGAGCAAATGAAAGACCCGAAATTCGCAGCCACCATTCAGCGCTGTGACGGGTTGATCATTGTGACGCCGGAATACAATCACAGTTTCCCCGGATTGTTGAAACACGCGTTGGATATGTGTCTAAAGGAATATATCCACAAGGCGGTCGGGATTTGCGGAGTCTCGGCCGGCGCGTTCGGCGGAGCGCGCGTGATCGAAAGCTTACTGCCGGTGATGCGCGAGCTTGGATTGGTCACGATTTTTGAGGACGTGAACTTCGGTAAAATCGGCACCCTTTTCGACGAGCACGGCCACCTCCTCAATCAAGACTTCGTCCGCCGGGTGGACACGTTTTTGAACGAGCTAATTTGGATGAGCAAAGTACTTCGTTACGGGCGTGAGCAGATCGCGCCAGCCTGACCCAGGCATTCCGGCGGGATGCTTGGGCCCATCGGGGAGCACATGTTTACACGGATGGTTCCGATGGTAGATTTTGAACGCGCCCGTGTTTTTGCGCGTCACACTCCCACGCTCAGACACGCCGCTACATAATTAGATGGAGCAAAATCCACCACCACCACCGTTTCCTTCACCGGAGGAACTGAAGACAAAGATCACGGAGTTCATGAAGCAGAACTTCGGCGATCACGTTTCGGTCGCGGCGTTTCCTGCTCCGGAACCGGCCGAAGCTGAGGCAGAGGAAAAGCCGGACCCCGTCGCGGCGGGGCACCAGTTCGAGTTCAATTTTTTGCCGCGCGACATCAAGGCGCACCTTGACCGGTTCGTGATCAAGCAGGACGAAGCGAAAAAGGTCCTAGCGATCGCGGTCTGCGATCACTACAACCACGCAAAATATTTGCGTCAGCTGGAGAAGGAAAATCCAAAGGCCGCGGAGCACCTCGAGTACACAAAACAGAATGTGATTCTGGTCGGCCCGACCGGCGTCGGGAAAACGTACCTGATCAAACACATTGCCGATCTGATCAAAGTCCCGTTTGTGAAAGCGGACGCGACCAAGTTCAGCGAGACCGGTTATGTCGGCGGCGACGTGGAAGATCTCGTGCGCGAGCTGGTGCACAAAGCGAATGGCGACCTAAACCTCGCGCAGTTCGGCATCATTTATATCGACGAGATCGACAAGATCGCGTCGGCCGGAAATCTGATCGGTCGCGACGTGAGCGGGCGCGGCGTGCAGACTACGCTGCTCAAGTTAATGGAAGAAACCGAGGTGCCGGTTCGCTCGGTAAACGATTTACAGGCACAATTGCAGGCCGCGTTTGAATATCAGCGGAAAGGCAAAGCCAAGCGCGAGACGATCAACACGCGTCACATTTTGTTCGTGGTCAGCGGCGCGTTTGAAAAATTAAAGGAGCACGTCGCACGGCGGGTGCGCCAGGGACAGATTGGTTTTCGGGCCGAACCGGTCCAGGTGATGGACAACGAATTGTTTCAACACGTTACTACCAGCGATTTTGTCGAGTACGGATTCGAGCCGGAATTCATCGGACGTTTGCCGGTGCGCGTGGTCTGCCTCGACCTCGATGCTGACGATTTATTCAAGATCATGAAATTCTCCGAAGGCAGTTTGCTGCGCCAGTACGAACGCGCGTTCAAAGCCTACGGGATCGATATTAGTTTTGACGATGAAGCGCTGCGGTTGATCGCCGAGGCGGCGGCGCAAGAAAAGACCGGCGCCCGAGGCTTGTTGACCGTGTTCGAAAAGCTTTTCCGCGACTACAAATACTATCTGGCCGGCTCGGGCCTAAGCCAGTTGCGCGTAACGGCCGAACTGGTACGCGAGCCGAAGCGTGTGCTCGATCGCCTTATGGCCGAGGGCGAAAAAGAGGGGGAAAAGAAGCTGGAGGACGCTGCCCGACACTGGGCCGAGGCATTTGGGAAGGAGCACAGCCTTGAAATTGTTTTTGACGATTCCGCCTTGCGGCGTTTGGTGGAACGCGCCCACAGCGAGCGGATGAACATAAACGATCTCTGCGCCCACTTGTTTAAGGACTACCAGTTTGGATTGAATCTGGTGAAAACGAACACCGGACGATCGAGGTTTGTTCTGGGGGCCGGAGCGGTGGATGCACCTGACAAATGCTTGAGTGAACTGGTTGTGCAATCGTACTATCCAGTTGCCCCCGCGGCGACCCAATCCTGACCTCCCTCATGAAACACTCGCTGTTAGTCACTTTGATTGTCGGCATTTTTGTCGTGCTGGCGATCAGTGCATTACAGCTCAGCCCGCAGGTGGTGCAGTTTGAATCGCGGGTGACCGATTACATCTCTCCTTACACGGCGGCAACTCATGTTCTGCCGAAGGCAATGGCAATACCTGTTCATGTCGATCCTGTCGTTCGGCGTGGCCGCATTGACAGTCACCAGTTTGCGACGCAGCCGGATCGGCCTGCTTGTGATTGGATTGTTGATCGAGCTCGTCGCCGTGGCTTGGATTTGCGGTCTTTATCACGCATTTTTCCAACCCTTCCCATCCATACTCGCGGCGGTACTCGCTTTCGTGGCAGCGGATCGATACACCGCGTTCACACAACGGGGTCGTGCTGCGTCCGCGCGCGCGTTCTTCAACGATCGTCTCTCGAAAGATCAACTTCATCGCGTGATCGCGGGCGATGTGCCGTTTGATCCTGACGCGAAGACTTACGAAACGACAGTGGTGGTTTGCGATGTCGCGAACAAATACGACCTGGCGGAGGATTGTGAGCCGCCGGAGTTTGGCAGGATCACGGAAGAGTTTATCTGCCGCGCGACCGATGCGTTCAAGCAGGCCGGCGCTTACATTCAAACCGCCGATGCCGAAGGGGTGGTGGCGCTGTTCGGTTTTCCTGAGATCGACGCACATCACGGGGATAAAGCAGTCCGCGTGGCGTTGGATATAGTCGACCAGTTTCGGCAGGCCCGAGTGGCTAACGGCGAAGCGAAGTGTGACGTGCATGTCGGTGTCAGTTCCGGAACAATGGTTGTCGCACCGCTGCAAAATGGCGACCGCCCCGGACTGATTACGAGCGGTGAGCCGGTCGAGCTGGCGCGACGGTTTTGCGTGGCGAATCGTTTTTATGGTTCGCGCGTTTTGATTGGACCGCGGACTTTCGAACTGGCGAGTCGTTACATCGTGGCCCGGCCGATCGATTTCTTAAGCGGGGTAAATTCGCGCGAGCGCCACGAAATTTACGAACCGCTCTGGCCTGCGGCGGAAGCAAAGCCGGAGCAATTGGCTCGTCGCGATTGTTTCTGGAACGGCGTGGTGTTCTATCGGGAAAAACGCTGGGCCGAGGCTTACTCGGAATTTCAAAAAGCGCGCGGGCCTAACGAGGAAGAGGACGCGCCTTTGCAATTGTATCTTCGCCGTCTGGAGCCACTCGCCCTGAACCTGCAAGAAATGCCGATGCGGCAGGCCTGACGCGGCGTAGGTTCCGAGGTGCGAGCCGCCCGGGCATTGAACTGACGGTATGAGAAAGACGGAATATCCAGCCGCGCTTCGCGATTTGGTCGCGCAGCTTCGACAGATGCCGGGAGTCGGTCCGCGCTCGGCGGAACGGATCGCGCTTTGGATAGTGCAGGCGCGTGGCGATCAGCCGGAACAAATCGCTCGGGCAATTTCCGAGACGCGTAAAGGAATTCATCCGTGCAAACTTTGCGGTTACTTCACCACGAATGAGCTTTGCGACATCTGTTCCGATTCATCGCGCGCGGTCGAACTGCTCTGCGTGGTCGAACAGCCGACCGACATTCTGCCGCTTGAAAAGACTGGTGCGTTTCGCGGTCGCTATCATTCGTTAGGCGGACGGATCTCTCCGCTCGACCATATCGGCCCGGAAGATTTACGAATCAAGGAACTGCTCGATCGAATCGAGACGGAGAAGTTCAGCGAGATTATTTTTGCCCTGGCGGCCGATGTCGAAGGCGAAGCGACCACAAATTATCTGGTCGATCTCTTGAAGGATAAAGGCATCGGCCTCACGCGAATCGCGCGTGGTCTTTCAGCCGGTGCCAGTTTGGAATCGGCTGACGAATTGACTCTGCAACAGGCACTATCGGGACGGACCAAGCTATAGTTGCTTCGAAAATAGCCCAGCGTTTTAACGCTGGGTCTATAAAGTGAATTCTGATTCGAGTCCGGTGGGACGAAAGAACGTTTCTATCGTACTTTACCGGACTGTTCGTTATCAAACGCTGAACCCAGCGCTAAAGCGCTGGGCTATTATCCATTCTTTGTATTGGCATCAGGTTCCAGGCGATTCGAAATAACAATTATCGCGCGTCGCCTTTGGGGAACATGACCTTCCCGGGCGCGGCATTTAGCGCAGCAAGCAGCTTCGGAATTAGTCGAGTCTTAATTCGTCCGGCCTCGCGCGGCGGCACCACGTAACGCACGATCGCGTCGATCCAGGTCATTTCGTCGGCCCGAAAAATCACGCGCGGATGCGCACGCACTTCCAGTTCGTCCACCGGCGTCTGGGCAAGAACCTGGCGAAAAACTTCTACTCGCTCCAACATTTCCTTGCCGAGTTCATCCTCGACGATGGTCTGCATCGTTTTGGCGACAAATTCCAAGTCGCTTTGGTAAGCGATCTGAAATTTGATCTCGTTCCAGATGTAGGGAAAAAGCGGCCAGGAGTAATTCCAAACCATTTCATCGAGCACTTTCTCGTTTGGAAATCGAATGACCCGGCCGCTCGGATGGTCGCCAGAAATGTATTTGCCCCCAAATTCCCAAAGCGTGGTATCGAGATAGCCAACGTCGATCACGTCTCCGGTAGCGTCACCGATTTGGATTCGATCGCCAACACGATACGGTTGCCGCACGAGAATGAAAATCCAGGCGATGAAACTTTTCGCCGGTGTCTGAACGGCGAGGCCGACAATGATTGATCCGATTCCGAGCGCTGTTAAGGCTGGATACCAATTCACGAATATTGCCGAAACCGTAATCACCACCAGGACCACGCCAACGATCAGATGTTCGATTCGTTTAAGGGTGAACCGGGTCGGCGCGTCTTCAATTCGTCCGAACAGGTAAACCGATATCGCCTTGGCGATTGCGAGGACGATCACCCAAAGAGTCGCTGCATGGATCCAACGGTGGACTATATCGAAATACGTTTGCGGAACAGGAATGAGCTTTAATCGCAGCACCCATTCCAGCGCGATCAAGCCGACAAGCAGAAGTGCGTGCGTGACAAACCAGAACTTGTCCTTGGCCTGGGCTTTAACCTTTTCCTTTGGGGCTTTGTTTCGACCGGTACGTGCCAGTTCCTTCTTTACGTCCGGCTGTTCGCAAACTTGTTCGGCAGTTGCGGGCATCACTATTAAATCGCAGCCAGAGATGGCTTTGCGGGCGCAGATGTCGATCTGCGCGCTTCGTTAGGCCGTTTCCAGCCACGCGCGCAGAACTTCTGCGACACTCCATGCCTGGGCGATGCAACCGCCGGCGTGGTGCGGTTCGCGCGCGTCGAAGACTTCGCTGATCGTGCCAATGCCATTGTCACCCAGATGGACCGGGAAGGTTTCAAGAAATTTGCGCCCGGCAGCGCGGTCGTGCGGATGAACTTTCAGCCAAGAGTCGATAAAAGGACCGATCAACCATGCCCAAACCGTCCCTTGATGATAGGCGCCGTCGCGAGACCGCAGGTCGCCGGCGTAGATCGGCTTGTAATCGGGACTCTTAGGTGAAAGCGTGCGCAAGCCGACCGGCGTGACCAATTCTTTTTCTACGACTTCCATCACGGATTTCCAATGCGTTGCATCAAGGACCGGATGATCAAGCGAGATGGCGAACAATTGGTTTGGCCGGCACGACACGTCGAACGTGTCAGGTTGACCGTCACAATCGACCACGTCGTAAAGATAACCGCCCTTTGAATACCAGAATCGATTGTTAAACGAAATGCGCGCCCGTTCGGCGTGTGCGTCGTAGGTTTTCGCAGGATGTTTCGTCGCCATTCTCGCGCAACCAGTTCGCAAGCAGCCGCAGCGCGTTGTACCAAAGCGCATTGATCTCGACCGCTTTGCCGCGACGCGGAGTAACGACCCAATCGCCCATCTTCGCGTCCATCCAGGTGAGTTGATAACCTTCCTGACCTTGCGCGAGCAGACCGTCTTCGGGATCGACGTGAATATTGAACCGGGTTCCGCGGATATGATGTTCCGCAATGTCGATCAACGTCGGCAATAGAAGCTTCAGGGTGTTGAGATCTCTTGTGTATTGGAGATAGCGTCCGAGCGCGTGAAAAAACCACAGCGTCGCATCGGCCGTGTGATAGACGCCTTCCTTGGCGCCATCAGGAAACATGTTCGGAATCAGACCATCACGAACATAACGCGCGAACGTGCGCAGGATGTAGCCGGCCTCGAGCAATCGTCCCGTGATCAAGGTCAGGCCTTCGAGACTGATCATCGTGTCGCGACCCCAGTCAGTGAACCAGTGATAGCCGGCAATGACGGTACGGACTTCGTCGCCGGCGGCGTGCGCGCGGGCAGCTTCTTCGAATCGACCCGCGGGAGTGATCACAAATTGGTCCGCTGCAAAAACCAGTTCCGCCGGAAAACTCTGGCGCACCTTTGGGATCGCGCCTTGAAGCAAACGGGCGCGACGCTGCGCGCTCAGCCGCGAGAACGTCTTCCGGGCCCAATACATCAATGATCTCCCACGGCTCGGTTGAACCGACTAACGTCGCCGTGCTTTGCTCGGTCAGATCGACGCGAAAATATCCAGGGCTCCAGAGTTCGCCTTCGTAGGAATAACCGCGTTGCTGCTCGATTCGATAAACGACTTGAGGAATTTTACGTGCGAGCAATGGTGAATGCGGCTTCACGACCGTGCAGTTGCATCCGAAGCGGCGGCAGCTTTCGGCGCGCGGACGCGATTTCGTAACGACCATCAACGGCGGTGAGTTTGTAAGGCGCGGCCAGGTCCGAATCGACCGGGGCTTCATGATGGCGAAAATGAAAAGCAGGACGCAGCTCGAGTCGCGGCGGCTTTCCTTTGGAGATGACTTGGTAGCTGACATGGACGGTGTTCTGCAAGTGGGGCAGCAGCACGCGTTTCTCAACCACCACTTCGCGAACGTGATAAGTCCAGACGGGAAGTCCATCCTCCAGCCGGAACTCCGCCAGATAATCGGCGCTTTTCAAATCAAGTTGCCCCCCGGCGCGCTCTTCTGCGCCAAGCGAAATGACATCGTTGTCACTGAAGCGCAGAAACTCCGAGACGTGATTCCACATCACGATGCGTCCGAGAGGTGCCGGCAGAGCGGCAATGAGCAATCCATGATAGCGACGCGTGACTGCTCCGGAAACGGTGCCCGACGCGTACCCGCCAAGTCCGTTGGTTACCAGCCATTCGCGGGTCAGCAAAACCTCGCGGGACATCTGCCCTCCGTCCCACGGCATTGCCCGGACAATCGGGCGGTGCGTTTCAAATTGTTTGTTCATCGATTCTAAATCGGATCAGCCCCATTTTCGCCATTTGGGCTGCTTCCTCGGCTCTTTCTCCGGCACCAATCGGAGGGCCACAGTCGCTTCTGCCGGCAATGTCCAGTTGTCCTGGGTTGCCACGGCTGCGGTTCCCGAGCCGCCGTAGCGCGCGGATTCGCTCGACCAGAGAATTTCCCATTCCAAACCAAGGGGCGGTGCGAGCAAGGGCTCGGGAATTGGATTCAGTTCCCGGCGTTCGCCAAAGTTAACCACCAGAAGGCGATCATCCTTCCTGTCGTCACTGAAATAACGAAGGATAAAGCTGGTCGGTCCAAGAACGGCGCCATCCACCCCGTTTGGTATTTGTTCGCGAAACCGCGAATCCTCGCGCCGCAATCGCAGAAGATCCATGTGCAGATCGTAGAGTTCTTTATTTTTCTGACGCTCGGAAAAATCGAGTTTGCAACTGACGAATGAGATTGGGTCGGAAGGGACTGGCAGGCGTTCCCGCACTTCTTTGGTGGCCAAAGAGGGAAATTGCGACAGAAACGCGAAACGTCCTTTGCGAATCGCTTCACGCATCGGGCCATCCCCGACGTCAGTGAAAAATACGAATGGCGTCGAAGCGCCAAATTCCTCGCCCTGGAAAAGCAACGGCGTCCATGGACCGAGCAGAAGGAGTGCGGTCATCGCGCGATAGCGGCCGGGTGAGCTTTGAAACCGGAGCCGTTGCCCCGTCGCAGTGTTTGAAACTTGATCATGGTTCTCAATGAAAGCGACAAATGCGTGCGGGGGAGAACCGAAGCTTGGGGTGCCGCGCGGGGCTGCCTGCCAAAAATAAGGTTGTCCTTGAAACAAATAGCCGTACTTGGCCGCGGAAATAAATTCCTGCGGGGTGCCAAGATAGTCGGTGTAGTAGGCTTCCCGTCTCCCGGTCAGCGCGACGGCGGCGCTATGATGGCAATCGTCATTCCAGACCGCATCGAGATCATCACCACCTTCGCTGCGCGGCCGTATGAGTTTGATGACCTGCCTCTCGTTTTCCGCGATCAAAATAATCGATCGCGGCGAAGCGGCTTCGCGCGCGGCGCGGCCAACCGCGCCAACGATGTATTCGTCCGACTTATCATGAATCGCGTCGGTGGCGTCGAAACGAAAGCCATCGAAATGAAATTCGTCAATCCAGTAGCGACCGTTGGTGATGTAAAATTCCCGGACCGGTGCCGAGTTCGGTCCATCGAAGTTAATTGAATCGCCCCAATCGGTCTCCTTTTCGCGAATCAGATAATCATTCGAGTAAATAGCAAGATAATTTCCGTCCGGACCGAAGTGGTTGTAAACCACGTCAAGAATTACGGCCAGGCCTAACGAATGCGCTTTATCGATAAATCGTCGCAAATCGTCCGGTGTTCCGTAATGATGGAACGGCGCGAACAGGTCCACGCCGTCGTAACCCCAGCCGAAATTCCCGGGAAAATCGGCAATCGGCATCATTTCGATTACCGTGATTCCGATTCGTGCAAGCTCGGGTAATTGTTCCGCCGCGGCCAGCCACGTTCCTTGTTTGGTAAACGTACCAATGTGCATTTCGTAAAGGATCTGGCCTTTCATGTTCACCCCCCGCCACTTCGAATCTGTCCAATTGAACTGCGTGGGATCGACAATGCAGGATGATCCATGCGGTCCGTGCGGTTGATATCGAGATGCCGGGTCGGGATGAAAATGCTCAGCCTTGTTTACGCGAAAACGATAGAGCGCGCCGGCACCGACGTTTGCGACTCCCGAAAAATAGCCGCTCTCTTCCCGGTCGAGCGGTTGAAACGTCCGCTTCGCATTCCGATCTGCGCTTTCTTCCAGGACAAGATCGACGTCCTGCGCTTTCGGCGCCCAGAGACGGAAGTGCGTTTGGCTGGCGTCGATCAGTTCCGCGCCAATTGGATAGCGACGTTTTGGTTTCACTTTTGTATTTCGCGTTTCAACACGTTGGCGGCTCTGCCTGCGGCTGGCTTCCGTTCGCGTCCGGTTCAATGCAACACGCGAGCTCTCGTAAAATCAACACCTTGCCACCACGTGCTTTTGTTACGAGAGAGCTTGATTGTCACAGATGAAGTGATTCAAATCGCGCCGTGAACGGCGGTGAACCCACGATCGAGATCTTCAAGCCATTCAGCGAAGCGTTCGAGCTGATGAAGAAAATCCTGTTTCAGCCGTTCGATTTGAAGAAATGGTTTGTCATTGGTTTCGCGGCGTGGCTTTCGAATCTTGGCGGCAGCGGCAATTACAATTTTAATTATCGCGACCGAGATTGGAACGATTTTCCGGTTGTGCAAGACCTGCGCGACGAGATCCATCAAATTCCACATCCGCTTTTGATCTTCATCTTGATCGTATTCCTAGTTTTGATCTTTGCCATCATCATCGTCTTCGCCTGGCTGCGAGCACGCGGGCGATTTATGTTTGTCGATTGCATCGTGAAGAATCGTGGTGCGATCGCGGAACCGTGGCGCGAATTTCGCAAAGAAGGGAATAGTTATTTTCTTTTCGCGTTGGTGGTGGGGCTGATAATCGGAATCGTCCTCACGCTGACGGCGCTACCATTCCTGGTGCCGGTCATCCGTAGCGGATTACGTCCGCATTGGCGCGATGTCTACCTGCTCTTCACGGTCGTACTCTGGGCGGCGTTCCTTGTGCTAGTGATTTTCGTTTGGACGTTGATTTCCCATTTCATGGTCGCAGTGATGTACCGCCGGCGCTGCAGGGCGAACGAGGCGTTCCGGGCCGCAATCTCGTTGGTCGCAAATTATCCGGGAGAAATCACGTTCTATTGTTTGTTTTGGATCGCACTGGCCATCGCGGTCGGAATGGCCTCTTGCGTCGTGATTCTCGCGACCTGTTGCATCGCGCTCATCCCCTACATCGGCACCGTGATACTCTTGCCGGTCTTCGTCTGTTTGCGCGCGTTCGGACTTCGTTTTATCCGGCAATTCGGATCTGACTACGATGTTTGGGCTTCGGGTGTTGAGCCGCCGCCGCCTGCTTTGCCAGCGCCGCCGCCCTTGCCCAGCTAGCCAGTCACAATTCGGTCGCTGCCCAGAATTTTCGAAAGGCGCTCGGCCAGGTGCGATTGATCACGCCGTCCCGCGCGTGACTGCCCATCCGCTTGCGGCGCTCTGAATCAACCACCAATTCGCGAATCGCGCGGGTCAGATCTTTCGCGTCATGAGATTTTGTGATCAAACCGTTCTGATTGTTTTCGACGAGCTCTTTTGGCCCGCCGGCATCCGAGACGACGACCGGAACCCCCGATGCCTGCGCTTCAATGATGACGTTACCGAACGTGTCGGTCGTACTCGGGAAAACGAAGATGTCGGCTGAGGCGTAGGCGGCGGCGAGATCTTTCCCGGTAAGATAACCGGTAAAGAACGCTTCCGGCAGCGCTTCGTGCAGCGCTTCCGAGTAAGGGCCATGGCCAACGACAAAAAGTTGAACCGACAATCCCTCGTCACGCAGTTTCCGGTACGCCTCGACCAAGAGATCGAGGTCCTTTTCGCGCGAGACGCGGCCGACATAGAGCAAACGCACTTGTCCGTTCTTGGCGCCGAATTTCTCAAAGAACGCCGGATCGCGTCGAGTGGGATGAAACAACTCGGTGTCGAGCCCGCGCGGGAGAATTTTCAATTTCTCCGGATCGAAGCCGCGCTTGATCCAGCTCTGACGATATTCCTCTGAATTCACGAAAACCGTGTCCAGCTGGCCGTAAAACCAATGCATGTAACGCCAGGTCACGCTCTCGAGAAAACTGTCCTCGGTCAGTATGCGCACGTATTGTGGAAAATCGGTGTGATAGATACCGCTCGTTTGAAGATTGAGCATTTTCGCCGCAAGTAACGCCGTCAGCCCGATTGGTCCCGGCGTGCTGATGATCACTTCGGTGAATCTTTCGCGCTGAATGTAATCGAGCATTTGCAAAATCGGCGGGAAGCTCAGCTTCTGCAGTTCGTACTCCGGCAGCTCGAATTCGCCGATCGGCTTGAAATTCTTGATCGGGATGTCGTCGACCGTCAGCTCGGTGCGCGATGTGACGACGATCAGCTCCTTGCCCGCGCTCGCGCCAGCGGCAGTCATTTTTCGAATGGTCGTGGCAACACCATTAACGTCCTCGAGTGTGTCAGTGAACCACGCGCGCTTTGTGTTTTGCAACGCTGCCGGAATCTCGCCGGTCAACTCTCGAAAGATGCCGCGCAACCATTTCCGGGACGGCGCCTGGCTGTGAAATCCGTAAATGTAGGGAGCCAGCACGATGAGGATTGGTGCGATCGCGGTTAATGCCTGCATGCTTTCCAGCATATTCCCGGCGCTGATTTGTTGGACGAACTTTTGGAAAAATCGAAACGCGAGTTGCTCGGCCACTATATTTGCCATGACGAAGGTGCGTCGCTCCGGCTCCGCGATGGATTCTAGCTCTGCCGCCATTTTCGCTTTTACTTCCGGCCGCGAGAAATAACCGGAAAGCTCTTTCCAGAGCGACATGTTGGCCGGCTTGGCCAATTCGAAAATTTTTCCCGACATCACGCCCTGCGCGACAAAACTTACTTTCTCGGAAAGCGTGAACTCGGTCGGATCGCGTCCTTCCATAAAGCGCGAAAACATTTGCTCCACCAACGCCGCACTCGGTCCAAGTTTTTCGTGAAACCGGTCCTGAACGAAACAGCCGACAGTGTTGTAAAATCCATGGGAGAGGGCGAGGGGAGTTCCGCCGTGACCATGCGCCTGGCAGCTTCCGGCACGAACTTGCTCCAGGAATTTTTCGCTCGAATCTGCGCGGGGCGTTTCGGTATAGGCCGACGCAATAAACTGGCCACCGTGATCGTCCGAGCCACCGACCAGGATTTTTTTCCAGGGCTCGCGATGAGTCGGCTCAAGATTGTGGCGTTCGGCCAGTTGTTCAATTTTCTTCGGCGTTAACGAAGCAAAAAGTTGCTGGGCGAGCTCGCTCAAAAGGGCATCGCGCAAGCCATTGATGCCTTCGAAATGCTTGAACAGCAAAATGAGGCGCTCGAGATGCGATGCCCCGAGCTTGCCGTTCACGCTGTAGAGCGGGTGCGCGACCGCGTGGGCGATCTTTCCACTCTGCAAATAGCGCTGCAACGAAAAAATGTTGTCACGGACGATGACGATGTCCGCGTGCTGTTTCTCCGTGATTCCCCAAACTAAAATGTGAATCTTGCAGGAATCCTGCGGGAAATAAGTCGTGACCTGCTCGCTGATGAATGTGTTCGGCAGATCGCGAATCTCGAGACAGCCGTCGATGGTGTCGTGATCGGTGATGGTGACGAAATCCATTCCGCGCTCGAGAAGTTCCCGATGCAATTCGCGCGGATCCGAATAGCTGTCCGGAAAATCCAGCCGTCGGAATAGCCATTCCTCGGACCGCGCGCTGAAGCGGGAGTGAATATGAAGGTCACACTTGCTCATAACGTTACAGCGCGCGTTTCAGCCGCTGGTCCGCGATCCAGTCTTGATAGGTCGTCGGCGTTCGAACATTTCCCGCCGCCCGGGCAAGATCGACAATCTGTCGCCAAATCGCCGGGTGCGAATAGTCCAGCGGATGAATACTTAAACGCATAAGGGGCTTATTTTCTAGCGTGCGGCTCAGGGTAGCGTTCCAAGCCAGGCTGGTCGCGCGTCTCCAACTGTTTCGAACACTGTAAACGAGCGAACGCGCGGGAAACGTTTCGCCCGAACGCAAGTCGCGCACATTTTGAAGACGAGTCGTGTATTCCATTTCCGCATCCCGGGCCGCGCGCTCCCCTTCGCCGCTCAACAGCCACGCCGGCGCAACGAATCCGCGTGGCTTTAATCCGGCAGCTCTGAATTCGTCGCGCGCGCTGTTGATTCGCCGCAAGCGCCTCGTCGTACCCGAGGTCGTAAAACTCGCCTTCATCCTGGGTGTAGAATCGGGTCACAAGTTTATCGATAACGCTTTCGTGTGTTTGTCGTGGCCGTTGATGAAAATATCCGTGGATAACAATTTCGTGCCCCGACGATTCGAGGTCGCGAAGCCAGGCAACAAATTGTCGATCCTGCATTGAGATGCCTTGATGATGATAATTGGGCACAACGAGCAACGAGCACGTTCGGACCCCGCACTTCGCCAGGTCTGCGAGGATCCTGTCTGCGGTCGGTTGGGTCGATGGCGCAACGTCGTGAATGGAAACGACGAGGAAATCCCTGGTCGCACTCGCCGCCGCAACGACCGGCAGAAACTGCGTGGCCACAGCCGATGTCATTTTGCCAAATTTTCGACCCCGCTGGTTATGCGAACAAGTGGAAATTACTTGGCCGCCATTTGGACGATCAGGTCGAATTCCTTTGCCCTTAGCGGCATCACCGACAAACGCGATTGTCGAACGAGCGCAATGTTCTTGAGCTGCGGCTTCGCTTTGATTTCTGCAAGCGTGACTGGCCGCGACAGGCGTTTGACCGGCGCGAGATCGACCGCGCTCCAGTCGCCTTCCTTGGCGGTCGTGTCGCGGTAGGCGATGCGCGTTACTTTTGCGATACCGACAACGGCTTTCTCTTCGCCGCTGTGGTAGAAAAGCGCGTGATCGCCTTTGGACATGCGGCGGAGGTTGTTTCGTGCGGCAAAATTTCGCACCCCTGTCCAGCTAGTGCCGCCGTCCGCGACAAAGTCCGACCATGAGTAATCGGATGGTTCCTGTTTCACGAGCCAGAATGATTTCATTGTAAATCCGCAATCACCAATAGCCAAATCCAAGGGTAGCTCCAAGTACTCAAGCTTCACCTGTGGACCCGCGCGAGCTTGGCTGCATTGAGCTTCGGGATCGCGCTCGGAGATTGCGACTTTGGGATTTGGAGCTTGAAAAAGTCGATGTGTGCGACCAACTGAGATCATGACGCGGCTGCCGTTTATCACGTTTGAAGGCTCGGAAGGTTGCGGAAAATCGACCCAGGTCCGGCGGTTGACGGAGCGTCTTCAAAAGGCCGGCGTTCCAGTTTTGGTGACGCGCGAACCGGGTGGAACGCCGATTGGTGAATCGATCCGTGAGCTCTTGCAATTCGCGCCCCAAAGTGCGGCGATGACGCCGGAGACGGAACTGCTGCTGTTCGAGGCGAGCCGCGCGCAACTCGTCCGCGAAGTGATCAAGCCGGCGCTAAAAAACGGGCAGTGCGTTATCGCAGACAGATTCTACGATTCGACAACGGTGTATCAAGGCGTCGCGCGCAAGCTTGATCGGGAAATCGTTCGACAATTGAGTGCATTCGCAATTGGCGATTGCATTCCGGACGTCACCTTCCTCCTCGATGTTGATTTTCAGATAGCGCGCGCTCGGATGAAAGGCCCGCGGCGGCCCGACCGGATGGAGATGCAACCGGACAAATTTTATGAGGACGTGATCGAAGCGTACCGAGATCTCGCGAAACGCGAATCGAAACGCGTTGTTTTGATCGACGGATCGAAATCTGCGGACGCAATCGAAGCGGAAATCTGGAGAACACTTTCCAAGCGATTCCCGCAGCTTGCCGTGAAGTCCGAAATCGAAAATCCGAAATCGAAAGCGTAGCCATGGCGTTTACCCGTAAGGCAGCAATCGGATTTTTGCGGCGCGCACACGAAAACAATCGACTCGCACACGCCTATTTGATTTCCGGACCGGTTGGGAGCGGTAAAAGGCAAGTGGCTGCTGAACTTGCCAATGCCGTGAACGGAACCAATGTCGATGAAGTATTTTCGTCGAAGGCGCGGGAGATTTTTGTGGCCGAGCCGGAATCCAAGTCGCGAAGAATTTTGATCGAGCAAATCCGTGAACTCGAGCATGGCCTGCAAATGCGTGGCGGTGAAGGACGCCAAAAGGTAGCGATCATTGCCGAGGCCGACCGTTTGCAACCGCAGGCCGCCAACGCGTTTTTGAAAACGCTGGAGGAACCCCCGGGCAATTCACTGCTGCTGCTGTTGAGCGCGCTGCCGGAAGCTTTGCCGGATACGATTGTGTCACGCTGCATTTCAATTCCACTGGCGGCGAACGGCCAGGAGTCCGAATTGCCGGAACGCGCCGAGCTGGTGCAACTGCTTCGCACCGCGGCGAACGAAAAGAATTGGGGAGTCCAGCTAGCTTATCGTTTGACGCAGGGAATGCAGGTGTTGTTGGGTGGCATTAAGGAGAAGATTAAAACCAAAAACGAGGAGGCGTTTAAGAGAGAGGAAACTCGCTATCGCAATTCCACCGATGGCGCATGGCTGGAGGACCGCGAAGCATATTACAAGGCGTTGACCGAGAGTCTCTACATCCAGCAGCGCGCCGTTCTGATCGAAGTCTTGTTGGAATTTTGGTCGGACATTCTTCGTGCGTGCACAAAGATCGGCCGGCGCGACTTGCTGTCGGCAAAAAGGGAGACAGCCGGTTTGGCCGAACGTTTTTCCGTGCCCGAAGTCTTGCGTCGAATCCAGCGTTTGGAGGAATTGCGCGACAATCTCGGACGCAACATCCAGGAAGCGCTTGCTTTCGAAGTCGCGTTTCTCGAAGTCTTTGGCGCCTGATCAACGGTCATTTGTCGTCGGTTTCCACGAAATTGAGGACCCGGCCGAAGAGAAATTACGCTCCAGTCGGGCGCAATGCCTTCTCCGAATTTTAATGTTCCCAGAATCAGATTTTTCCTGACAGTGCAGTTTTGAACACGAGTTACAAGCGCACGGTCAGAACCATTAGATCGCAAGATCAGATCTTGTAAATGATCGCCGCGATATCGCGGAACAAATGCAAACAAAACGCAACAGAAAAGGGAAATTCATGAAAAAGGAAAATCAATTTTAGCTATAACTTTGGCAACCGGTCTGGCAATACCAACACTCGCGTTCGCCCAGACACGGACCGACACAAGCGGCGGAACCAGCGATACGGCAAATTCAACCGCTGCCTCCGCTACGACCGAGGCCAACGCCGATACTGCCAAGACAAAGAAGAAGACAACGACGAGCCATGAAGTTCGCAAAAACCGGTCGCAAAAAACCGGAACTGAGCCAGCGAAAGCAACAGGCGAGGTGAGCACGACTCAGGGTGAGGCTGCCACTACGAACGTGCCGACGGCCAGAGAGCCGGGGCACCGCCATTCAATGAATTCGTTAGGTGGAAGGGACAGCCTTCACAATACCGAGGCGGAGCCTAGTCCAAATACTGGGGGCGGACACTAATTAGCGGTTCGTCACTTGGGTAATTTTGTGCGGCAGTGCAGAATGCTGACTGCCGCACATTTTTTTTGCCTTCTCCAGACAATACCCTTCGAGCCGTCGGGGTACCGCTCACCAGAATTTACTGACTGCGACTGCGGCTTGCGCGCAACATTCGCTGGCTGGCCAATCGAACCAGGACGCCGCCGCTGGCATAGCGCAAACGGTTGATAAACTCGACCGACCGGATCGGTCAAGTTTGTGAAACTTGGTTGCACGAGTGGTTAATTTGTTCGCACTTGCGCAAAGGCAATTCATCGCGTGCAATATCGCGCGATGAGATTCGAGAACCAGAATGCGATTGTGACCGGCGCGGGGCGGGGGATTGGGAATGCGATCGCGCTCCGGCTCGCGGCTGAAGGCGCCCGCGTTGCCTGTGTCAGTCGAAGCGAAGCGAACGCGAAACGCACTGCCGACGAAATAAACATCTTGCGAAAGGATGCAGGCGGGACGTCCTGCCGCCACAGCGTACGCGGTCGATGTGGCCGATCATGCCGCGGTCCAAAAAGTCGGGGGGCAGATCCTCTCCGATTTCACTAAGATCGACATTCTGGTGAACAACGCCGGCGTGACGCGGGATGGTCTCGCCATGCGAATGTCGATCGAAGATTGGGACACCGTCCTCAACACGAACTTGCGCGGCGCGTTCAATTTCACCCAATCGGTGATACGCGCGATGATCAAGCAACGCAGCGGCCGAATCATTAACATCACGTCCGTGATCGGTTTGATCGGTAACGCTGGCCAGACGAACTACGCGGCGAGCAAAGCGGGATTGATTGGTTTTACCAAATCGCTCGCGCGCGAGCTGGCGAGCCGGAACATTACCGTCAACGCCATTGCGCCCGGATTCATCACTACCGACATGACCGCCGGGTTGTCGGATGAAATCAAGAAGACGATCCAATCGCAGATTCCGCTGGGCAAAACCGGAACGCCCGAAGACATTGCAAATGCAGCCGCGTTTCTTGCGTCGGCTGAAGCGAGCTACATTACCGGTCAGGTGATCTGCGTCGACGGCGGAATGGTGATGTAAGCTCATTCGCAAGCACTGAATCTGCTCAGCAGTATGGAGTGAAGTTTCTTGGCTTCGTCCTTCTCCTCGCCGCCGCGATATTCACCTGGCATCAGTTGCATCGGCCGATCGAATATCCGCCTGGAATCTTGATTTCGTCCGAACCGGAGCAAACGCAGACCGTCGATTCGTCGATGACGTACGGAGATTATCAACTCACGCCGTTAGCGCATTTCGCGCTCGACGCCCGCGTACTTCATCGAAAAACCTACCGTTGGGACCAGAGAGCGTCACTCGTTCCGGTAGATCTTGCGCTTGGCTGGGGGCCAATGTCCGATCAGCGCGTGCTTGATCAGATCAACATCACCCAAAGCATGCGGTTTTACTGGTTCGCCTATAGACTGCCGGCACCAATTTCGAACGAGCAAATCATTTCGCACTCAACGAATGTTCACATAATTCCTGCAACGCGGGAGATTGCGTCCCGATGCAAATCGTTGCGTGCTGGCGAGCTGGTGCATTTGAACGGAGACCTCGTGGAGGCCACCGGGCATGGACTCAGCCCGTGGAGGAGCTCACTCAGCCGAACCGATACCGGCAATGGCGCCTGTGAATTAATGTGGGTCAGCGAATTGTCGATCTTGCCCGCGCCTTCGCCGCAAGATCGACAGTCAGTCGCCAAACGCTGACCAGCGCTGACTCTTACGCGGCGGCTTCAGCGCGTACCTGCTGCTGAATACTCACCGGCGTAAAACCGAATCGCTCGCAATACTCGGCAAAGCCGTTGGTTCCTTCCAACTGGAAGTAAGCGGCGTTATAGCGATGAACACCATTTCTGCGTGGCGTTTGCTCTGCCAGGACCGCACGCATCTTCTGCTCGATTTCGGGTTTGAGGTCCCAGCCAAAGTGTTCGTAAACGCGGCGCGCGGCAGCAATCGCGTCGCGCCGGATTTCGTTGTAAAAAACATCGCAAATCCGATCTGTCGGCAGTTGGTCGCGCACCTGCATGAAAGTTTTCACGGCGTCCGCCCAATAGACCATGGCATCGCTCCCCACCTGGAGTGGGTCCACTGCGTCGCTGAACACGCGCCGGAGGATCGTGACAAGGCTCGAGACCGACGCGACCGCATCAATGGGATTACGGTGCAACTGCACGAACTTCGCGTCGGGATAGATCGACAGCAACGCCGGCGCCGCGAACATGTGGGCCGGAGCTTTTAGGATCCAGCGCTCCGCCGAGCTTCGGAATTGCAGATGCTGCAGAAACCGCCGGTGATATGAATAGGCCGGCCGCAAATCCTGGCGAAAGAACCACGCCCGATACGACGGGATGTTGTACATCGTGTCGAACTGGTCGCTCAGAAAGGTTGGGCTGATGAGAGAAACACATTCCTGCGGGAGCTCGGCGCCGGTCGCGTGCACGCTTTCAAAAGTCGGCGCCAGCCAGCGAAGCATCGCGAGGTCGCGGGCAGCACTGCGAATACGTTGTTGTCGATCTTCGCGCATTGGCGGCGACGGCGACATGACCTCCCACGTCAATGGAACGCGGTGTGCCGGGTCGACAGCGAGGAGCGTGTGCAAAAGCGTGGTCCCGCTGCGCGGCAAACCGACAATAAATAGCGGTTCGCGAATTTCCTGGGTGGCGATTTCAGGATGAAGCCGCCGATCCCGCGCGAGACGCAACCGATTGCACAAGATTCTCACGACATCATTCTTGAGCGCGAGTTTGCCGATCACGTTTAACCGCGCCTCGCGATGACTCGATTCCAGCAAGCGGGAGAGCGGCTCGAAAAACTCCGGCTCCCCGAAATCTTCGAGCTTGCAACGTCGTTTGGCGCTTTCGATTAGCTGTGCCGCGGACAAGGCCTTCGACCTGAGGCCGGCCTTCTCGAGTGCGGCACCAGATTTGTTGAGCAGCCGGATAATCCAGGGCGCTCGCGTCTCTTCAACCGTGGTCGGACCTGTCATTCCGACATGTTGTTTGCCGGAGCGGCAAAGGCAAGCGCAAGTCTGGTTGCGCCGGGTGCGCAGGCGTTCGATCATTTAATATGACGACGGAAAAAGCGACGTTTGGCGCAGGTTGTTTTTGGGGCGTGGAAGAAGCTTTTCGAAATCTGAAAGGCGTGACATCCACCGCGGTCGGTTACGCGGGCGGGACAAAGGACGATCCCAGCTACGAAGATGTTTGTTCCGACGAGACCGGCCACGCCGAAGTCGTGCAGGTCGAGTTCGATCCTTCGCAAATCAGCTACGACAAACTCCTGGATGTTTTCTGGTCGAACCACAATCCGACCACGATGAACCGCCAGGGTCCGGATGTTGGGGCGCAATACCGCTCCGTGATTTTTTATCATTCGCCGGAGCAAAAAGCGGCGGCCGAAGCGTCGAAACAAAAACTTGCCGCCAGCGGCAAGTTCAACCGGCCGATTGTGACTCAGATCGAGCCTGCGCCGAAGTTTTGGCGGGCCGAGGAATATCACCAGCGATACCTTGCGAAGCGCGGCCAATCGCATTGCGCGATTTGAGCGCAGTGAGGCGAGGATCTACCGATCGTGCGACCGATCGCAATTTGCTGATCACTTTGGAGTGCTACGGGTACTCGCGCCGCTCTTCGTTCACCTTAGCGCAACATCAAAGCGGTGCGGGTACGCACCGCACTCCGAAAGTGCTGGCCACTTGCATGAAAACTGATCCAGAGATCATCCGCACCACCAATTTCGCTGCCGACGCGGCCAACTTCATTGTCGGTCTCGCTCACCAGGCACTGGCGGAACGGGGCGAATTTCGGATCGCCCTGTCGGGTGGAAACACGCCGCGCCCCGTTTATTCCGAGGTCGCGCGGACCGGGCACGATTTGCCCTGGGACCGCGTGTTAATCGCGTTCGGAGACGAACGTTGCGTTCCGCCGGACGACGAGCAAAGCAATTTCCGGATGGCGCGCGAGACACTGTTTGTTCCGGCCGCGATTCCGGACAAATCGATTTTGCGAATGCGCGGCGAGATCGAGCCGCAAATCGCCGCGCAGGAATATCAGGACGATCTCGATTTAATCGCGACCCAGCGCGGCGAACAGATCTATCGGCACGATCTGATTTTGCTTGGGTTGGGGGACGACGGTCACACGGCGTCCTTGTTCCCGGAAACCACGGCGGTAAACGAAACGAATCGCCGGGTCGTCGCCAATTTCGTTCCGAAGTTTAACTCTTGGCGGCTGACATTTACATTTCCGCTGATCAATCACGCGCGGAACGTTTGCTTTCTAGTGAACGCCAACAAAAACGCGGAGCTGATCGATCGCGTGATCAACGGCGACTCAAAATTTCCAGCGTCGCGGGTGAATCCTAGCGCCGGCAAGCTGACTTGGATCCTGGGCGAGTGATGCCCGCATTTAACTGACACTTGCCTTCAGGCTGGTGTGTCGCATGCGGGTTAGATCAGCCGTTTCAACAGGTTCCTCGGAGGCAAGAACCTTGTGGGAAGCTGTTAAAAACAGCTTGTGTTCTCTCACGTCCGTTCACCACCTGGCTGAAGCCAGGTGTTGAATGAGAGTGACCCTTGGCATTCGAGAACCGAGATTCGTGACGCCTGCCGATTTAACGATGTAACGATTTAACGGCCCTAGTATTGCTCGCCTTCGTCTGGCGTCGGCGTGATTCGGTCGTCGATGGCCCAGACGTGCAACATCACCGCGCCCCAATAAGGGATCAGCATCAGGATTCCCCAGCCGGCGGACGCCATGGCTGCGATGATCGCAAACACGATTGCCAGCGGCGTGATAAGAAACAGAATGAACGCGCCCATTACGCGATGCCCTTTGTAAATGTGGCCGAGGCCGGGAATAATGCTGAGCAAAATAGCCATCGCGTCACTTGCTTTCGGCTCGGCCGGTTTGGTCGCTTCGAGCGTCCAATCACAATTCGTGCACGAAGTCGCGTTTTTCGGCAGCAGAGTCCCGCAGTACGGGCAAGGCTTCGTGTCCCAGCTGATCTCTTCCGTTTGAACCGGCGCGTCGCTGTATTCCATCCGAGTTTTAAATCGCAAGTGAACGTCCCAAGAGCTGGCGATTTCGTCAAGCAAACTCGCTAGCGTTGTAGAGGCGCTTGTCTCAAGCGCCTGTTTAAAAGTTCGGCGTTTAATACAAACGCCGCTACAATTGTCGTTAATGTCTATGCTTTCCGAGATCGTCGAATACACGAGCGATTATCTTCGCATTGAAGAGATTGAAGACTGGCCGAACGCCCTGAATGGTCTGCAGATTGAAAACTCAGGCAAGGTCACAAAAATAGGCGCGGCGGTGGATGTTTCGACGCGCGTGCTGACCGCTGCGGCGCAGAAACAGATCGATTTTCTAGTTGTGCATCACGGTCTCTTTTGGCCGGGATTGCAGAGCGTGACCGGCTCGTTGCGGCGGCAATTAAAAATCGCGTTCGAGAACGACATCGCGCTCTACAGCGCGCATTTGCCGCTCGATCTGCACTCGAAAGTTGGCAACAACGCGCAGCTCGCGGCAGCGCTTGGATTAAAATCGACCAAGCGATTTCTGAAAGAGAAAGGACAATCGGTCGGACTCAAGGCCAAAACGTCAACTCCGCGCAGTGTGTTGATCCGGAAACTGAAGACTGTCCTCGGCGGTCCAGTTAAGACGTTTAATTTCGGTCCCAGCCAGCCGCGGCGAATCGGAATCGTCACGGGTGCGGCCGGGTCGGAAATTTATCGCGTCGCTGAAGCGAAGATCGACACATTCATTACCGGCGAAGCGCCGCATTGGGCCGCCGTTGCTGCGGAAGAACTGGGAATGAATCTAATTCTGGGCGGCCACTACGCGACCGAGACCTTCGGCGTCAAAGCGCTGGCCGCGCACTTATCGATTAAATTTCAGCGGCCGTTCGAATTTATCGATTGTCCAACCGGATTGTAGCAGTTCATCATCGTCGTCGTGATCGACGACCCCCTGGGCCTCGGAATTCTCGCGTTAGCCGCGCTGGTAGTGGCAATCGTGGCCTTGGCGAAGCTCACCCAGTTTAATGCGACCATCGAGGAGCTGAAGCGCCGGTTAGGCAAGCTCGAGGGCGGCGGGCAAGCTCCGATTCAAAAATCGGCACCGCAAAGAGCTGCGGTTCCTCCTCCGTTGCCGGCGTACGCGACGCAACCAAAAGTCACGGCACCGAGCTCCCCGCCACCGGTGACGGTTCCGGCGAAGCCGCTTCCGACATTCAATTGGGAGTCCGTTCTGGGAGTAAAACTTTTCGCCTGGATCGGAGGGTTCGCGTTTTTCCTCGGCGTCGTCTTTTTCGTTAAGTACGCGTTCGATAACAATTGGATCACTCCCGCGATGCGAATCGTTGCGGGCGCGATCGTCGGCATAGGGCTGGTGATTGTCGCCTTGTTGCCGCGCATTAGGCGTTATCGCGTTCCAGCGCAGAGCGTATGCGCGACCGGCGTGTTGATTCTGTATGCTGATACTTACGCCGCGCACGCGTTTTACAATTTAATTCCGTTGACAGCGACGACCGCTCTGATGTGGATTGTCACGGTAGTAGCGCTCGGTCTTACAGTGTATCTCGCGGCGCAAAGTGTCGCTTGGTTGGGGACCATTGGCGGTTTTGTTACACCTATCCTCCTCCAATCGAAGCCTCATAACGCCTTGGGCGTTTTCTGTTATCTGACGGTGACTTGACTGCAGTGTCGCTGCTTTCGCGGTCACTAAACGCTGGGGTTATTTTATCCTCGTTGCGGCCGTCGGGTCCGTTGTTGTCGCATGGGCGGGCTGGGGCAATGCCTTCGTGCCCAGACCTGGTCCCTGGTACTTATTTTTCGGATTCGAACTCTTGTTCATTTTAATCTGTGCCGTACTCGCGCGTTCTGCACTTAACACCGCTTGGAGCATCGGCGCCGTTGGTGTAGCTGGAGCTGTCGCACTGCTCTGGGCTGAACCGCATTACGATTTGTACGGGTGGGCGCCAGATCATTGGGAGTGGCGCATGCTGAAAGTGCCTGTCGCTGTAATAGGGATGCTTGTCACTGGAGCTGTTCTTCGACGCGATCGAAGACAAAATGCAGTTGCGGCACTTGTTTGGATCGCTCTGGCGTTGACGTGTTTCAATGACTGGCTCGTATGGAGTTCGAATTTTGGCGAGTTCATTATTGTTTTCGTGTGCGGAGCTGTGGGCTGGTACGCTGTCCTTTTCACTCTATTTGCGCTCACACCATACATTTGCGGTATCAAGCGTGTCTGGCCGTGGGCCATAGCCGCCGTTGCGGGGCCGTTGCAGTTTGCGTTTGCCTATCGATTTTTCGAGTACGGAACTGGGCGTGTTCTAGACGGTAGCTGGTTTGGAAGCCCTCCTTGCGTTTCACATTCTTGGATGTGGCTTGTCACGCTTGCTTTCGCGCTGCCTGCCGCGATTGGCGTTTGGTACCTAGTCAAAAAAGAGAATGTTGCGCTCGCCTCGGGCGATTCGCGACTGGCGACGCAAGGCGCGGCGGTATTGGCGTTCGTCAGTCTGGTTTTTCCGGTCCAGTTTCATCGGGAATGGATCACGGTCGGTTGGGCAATTGAAGGTCTTGCCTTGATTCTGCTTTTTCATTGGATCCCGAACAGGCGTCTGCGAGTCGTCGCGTTGATTGTGTCGGCAGCCGCGTTCGTCCGGTTGGCATTGAATCCGACGGTGCTGAGTTACCATCCACGCACCCACGTTGCGATCTGGAATTGGTATCTATACGCCTACGGCATCGCCGCGATTTGCTTTTTCATCAGCGCGCAATGGTTTGGTGCGCCCGAAGGAAAAACCTTACGAACAGTTCGCCACGCCGCTGCTCTATTCGCTGGCGGGAATTGTTCTGTTTCTACTGATGAATATCGAGATCGCCGATTATTTTTCGATCGGGCCGACGCTGACGTTTTCGTTCACTGGAAATTTTGCCCGCGACATGAGTTACACTATCGCGTGGTCGGTGTTCGCATTTTGTCTGCTCGTGCTCGGGATTGCGCGAAACGTTCGCGCAATTCGGCTCGTCGCGATCGGATTACTGCTCGTGACGTTTGCGAAACTGTTCTTGCACGATCTAGACAGTTTGAAACAGCTTTATCGAATCGGCGCGTTCATCGCCGTCGCTATCGTAGCGATCGTTGCGTCTTTCGTTTACCAGCGCTTCTTGTTGCCCCAAGCCAAGACGTGAGGCTTCCGCATTTTTTGCTTTCGTTAATTCGCGGACGTTGTTCTTTGTTCGCCGATGACTGAGGCGAAACCGCAGCGAGTAAGCACCCGAGCGACCGGGGTGGTTGGCATCGCTGTCCTTTGCTCGCGTGTTCTTGGGATTGATTCGCGAACAGGTTTTCGCCGGGCTTTTTGGCGCCGGCAAAAACCTGGACGCATTCCTGATCGCGTTCCGCGTTCCGAATCTGTTGCGCGATTTGTTTGCCGAAGGCGCGCTCTCGACTGCGTTTATCACGACGTTCTCCAAGAAAGATCGCGACCGAGGGAGATGAGTCGGCCTGGCGCCTCGGGAACAAAGTCGCAACGCTGACCGCGGTTTTCATGAGCGTGGTCACGCTGCTCGGGATCATTTTCGCGCCTCAGATCATTTACGTGATGACGGGTTTCGGCGCCTGGTCGCCGGACAAAACCGAAACGACGATTTTGCTCACGCGGATCATGTGGCCGTTCATCCTGCTCGTTTCGCTCGCCGCACTGGTGATGGGAATGCTCAACGCCAAGAATGTGTTCGGCGCGCCGGCGATGGCGTCGAGTTATTTCAACCTTGGCTCAATCATCGGCGGCGTCGCGTTCGGTTACTGGCTCGATCCGCATTTCGGCACGCGTTCGCTGATCGGATTGTCGATCGGAACTTTGATCGGCGGGCTGTGGCAATTGACCGCGCAATTTCCGTCGCTGCGCCGCGTCGGTTACAGATACCGTCCTGATTTCCACTGGCGCGACCCAGGTGTGCGGACGGTGCTCACGTTGATGGGGCCGGCGGTGATCGCGGCCAGCGCAGTGCAGGTGAATGTGCTGGTCAACAGCGCATTTGCGGCACGCGTGACGGATGCTGCCGGCCACGTGATCGACGGTCCGGTCAGCTGGTTGAACATCGCATTTCGTTTGATGCAATTGCCGCTCGGAATTTTTGGAGTGGCGGTTGGAACCGTAACATTGCCGCTCGTTTCGCGAACGGCCGCCTTGGGCGACATGGCGGGGTTTCGCTCCGCGTTAGCGCACGCAATTCGATTGGTGATGTTGCTGACAATTCCAGCCGCGGTCGGATTGATTATTCTCGCGGAACCGATCATCAGCGTGATCTACCAGCACGGAAGATTTACGGCGGAATCGACGCGGCAAACGGCCGCGGCGTTGCAGTTTTACGCGATCGGTCTTGCTGCGTATTCAGCGGTGAAAGTCTTGGCGCCTGCGTTTTACGCGCTCGACAGGCGGTATCTGCCAATGATGGTCAGCATTTTGTCGATCATCATCAATTTCGTTTTGAACTGGTTTTTTATGTTCAAGCTTGGCCTTGGTCATCGCGGCCTGGCCCTTGCGGTCAGCCTCGTTGCCATCATTAACTTCGTGCTTCTATATATAATGATGCGAAAACACGCCGGGCCGATGGAAACTGGGGCGCTTTTTGAGTTACTCGCCAAGCTGGTGGTCCCGCTCGCGCTTCTCGCGGGAGTTTGCTGGCTGTCGCTTCAGACAATGTTTTATCCGGGCGCCCACTTGCCGGGGTGGCAAAAGGTTTTTGGCGTTCTGTTGGTGATCGGCGTCGCGGCAACGATGTTCTTCGGGAGCGCGTTCTTGTTTCGCGTCGATGAAGTGCGCGACGTGGTCGATCTGGTTCGGCGCAAACTTGGTAGGGGCGGTTCACGGTAACCGCCCGCGGGCGATTAAGGCAATAGCCCCTACCTCAAAGCTTGATCGAGGTCTTCGATCAGGTCGTCGGCGTTCTCGAGACCAATCGATAAACGAAGCAAACCTTCCGGCGACTTGGTTCCCGGGCCTTCGATCGATGCGCGATGTTCGATCAAACTTTCGACTCCACCCAGGCTGGTCGCACGCGTAAAGATTTTCGTCTTTGTGCTGACTTTCATTGCCGCATCGCGGCCGGCTTTCACTTCGAACGAGAGCATCCCGCCGAACATCGACATCTGCTTCTTCGCGATCTCGTGTCCGGGATGCTTGGCCAATCCCGGATAATGCACTCGCTCGACGTTGCGATGTTGCGACAAAAACTGCGCAACTTTCGCCGCGTTTTCCGAGTGCGCCCTCATCCGCCACGGCAACGTCCGCATGCCGCGCAAGACCAGCCAGCAATCGAAGGGTGAGGGGACCGCGCCGCCTTCGTATTGAATGCCGCGGATGCGTTGAAACAAATCGTTGTCCGTTTTTGTGACGACAATTCCGCCGAGGACGTCGCAATGTCCGCCAAAGTATTTCGTCGTGGAATGCATGACGAAATCGGAGCCGAGATCGAACGGTCGCTGCAGCGTGGGTGCCCAGGTGTTATCGCAAACGCAAAGCGCGCCCGCGTCGTGCACGACTTTTGCAATCGCAGCGAGATCGACAATTTTCAGCAGCGGATTGGAAGGTGTCTCCATCCAGGCGAGTTTCGTTTTCGGGCGAAGCGCTTTTTTCACGGCAGTGAGGTCGCTCATATCGACGAAGTCCGCCTCCAACCCCCAGCGCAAAAAGATTTCACGGAGTAATCGCGTTGTCCCGTAGTAAGCATCGATATGTGCAACCACGTGATCGCCTGGGTTGAGCGCCTGAAAAATCGCAGCGCTCGTTCCACTGCCTGATGCGAACGCGGCCGCGGCGACTCCTCCCTCGAGTGCGCTGACTCCTTCCTCGAGCGCTTGCCGGTTCGGGTTGTTGTTCCGCGTGTACATGAATCCGCGGGAGTAGGCGCCGTCAACGTCGCGCTCGAACGTTGTGGAAAGATTAATCGGCGGGGAGACAGCGCCGGTTGCGGAGTCGATGCGGTTACCGGCATGCACGGCGAGGGTTTCGATTTTCATGTCGCCGAAGACGTTACGAATTCACGGGTGATTGTCGATGCTGTGCCCAAGCGAGTTTTCCCGTAAGGGAAGGATCTCCCGCGGCGGAGTTTCGGAGTTGACGGAGCGGATTTTCGAGGCAAATAGCATCTGCGTTTTTCCGCGGATGCTCTAACGTTCGCTTTGGCTCATGACGATTTACGACGACGAAGTTTTTAAGATGGCGTGCGACCAGTTTCAGGTCATCGCCGATTATCTAAGCATCGACAAAAACGATCGAGACCGCTTGATGTATCCGAAGCGCGCGGTGGCGGTCACGTTGCCGGTGCACATGGACGACGGCAGCACAAAAACATTTCAAGGCTATCGCGTTCAACATCATCTCACGCTTGGACCAACCAAGGGCGGGACGCGGTTCGCGCCCTCACTCTCGATGGGTGAGACGGCTGCGCTCGCCATGTGGATGAGTTGGAAATGCGCACTGGCCAACCTGCCGTACGGCGGAGCCAAGGGCGGCGTGACTTGTGACGTGACCAAATTATCGCGGACTGAGCTCGAAGCGGTGTCGCGGCGTTACATGCAGGAAATGATTCCGTTCGTGGGTCCCCAGACCGACGTGATGGGACCGGACATGGGAACGAACGAACAGGTCATGGCGTGGTTCATGGACACCTATTCCGTTTATCACGGCTACGCGGTTAACGAGATCGTGACCGGAAAACCGGTTTCAATCGGCGGAACAGAAGGCCGGCGTGAATCTACCGGTCGCGGCGTTGTTTATCTGATCGAGCGCGCCATGAACATGTTGAAAATGGACGCCGAGAAATGCACCGCCATCGTGCAGGGATTTGGCAACGTCGGCTCTGTCGCTGCGCTGTCGTTGGCTTACAAGAGCGGCGTAAAAGTTGTCGGCATCAGCGATGCCTACGCGGCGATTTACAACCCAAAAGGAATCGACGTAGAGGCTGCGGAACAACACGTCCTCAAAAAAGGAAACCTGCGCGCGTTTCACGAAGGCTGATCATGTGGATCCAAGAGAGCTTCTTACCATGCCATGCGACATTCTCGCTCCATGCGCGGTTGACCGCGTCGTCAACGGCGAAAACGCGGGCAAGCTGAAATGCCGGATCCTGGCCGAAGGCGCGAATGGGCCGACGACGCCCGAAGCCGACCTGATTTTGGAAAAACGCTGGGACGAAGTGTTCGTGATCCCGGATATTTTGTGCAACGCCGGCGGCGTTATCGTTTCCTATTTTGAGTGGGTTCAGGGCAAGCAAGCGTTCATGTGGTCGGAGACAGAAGTCACGGACAAGTTGTTCCGAATCCTGGAGCACTCCTTCACCCAGGTGATCAAGCGCGCCAAGGCGCACAAGATTTCACACCGCACCGCCGCCATGGCTATCGGCGTCGAGCGCGTAATGCGGGCAAAGAAAATCCGGGGTCTGTTCCCGTAACGGCGCGGACTCGGATACCGAAAGTACAAAAGAAGCCGCGCCGCGGAATTAACCGGGGCGCGGCGCGACTGCCGAGTAAGTCTTAGTTGAGATTCGGCGTGCCTTGCGGGGCGGGGTTGCCGATACCTTGCGGGGCGGGGTTGCCGATGCCTTGCGGCGCGGGCTTTCCGATGCCGCCAGCTTTGGGATTTTTCCTCGGCTTCATATCACGAACGTTGATTTTCTTTTTGGCTTTTTTCATTGGGGTTGGGTTTCTAGTTTGGTTTAATTTTTCCTACGGGGACCGCGCCGCGGAATAGAACCTCCGGCGCGGCTGTCATACATCAATTGGTGCTTGGACCCTTGCCACTCACCGATGCTCCTCCGCCGAGTGGGGCGGGACCGTGGCCGCTAGGGATGGGCCATGGCCGGAAACGGCGGCACCGCCGCCGGAGACAGCCACGCCGCCGCCTTTAGCGTCTTTCTTCGGGTTGAGGTCACGAACTTTGATGTTTTTCTTGGTTTTCTTCGACATATCAGTTTTCTTGTTTTGGGTTGTTTATTGTTTTTGTGTTTTGTACTGCGTCAGTGACGCCGAACAAAAATTGACGACCGCCGGTGACGTTCTGTTTTGGGATCAGATCATCGAGGCGGATCAATCTTTCCTTTTTGCGTTTGGAGCTGGAATGTTTTGGATTCCCGCTCGTCGCATATTTTTTGTTTTTCGGTGCACTCACTTCGAGTCCGCTATTACCAGCATTCGTGCCAACACCACTAAAGGGCGGAGACGGCAAGGGCCATCGGCCCTCAGGTCCAGTCACTTACGTATTGCAGATTTGTTAATCGCGTAAAATCAGCTGCCATTAGGATGGCATCGTCTTTAGGCCAGCTGTGCCTAACGTTGAGGCCGGTGCGTGTTTTGATTCTGCGCCGCGTTTCGAAGATGGCGTGCCAGGGTAGCCCTGGAAATTCTAAGCAACTTTGCCGTGCGTCGCTGATTTCGATTGGCTTGTTCGTAGACAAAATGGACGTGACGTCTGACGGCGCCGGCCAGAGTGAGATCCATATCGCCGTGATGTTCGTTCGCGCTATTTGCCAACGACGGCGATCCGTGATGTTGCGCTTCGTGATTCGTCGCCTCGAGATCGGGCGGAAAAATGACGTGTTGCGGCAGAATCACATGGCCGTCGCAAAATAAAGTCATGGTGCGAACGGTGTGATTGAGTTCGCGCAGATTGCCGCGCCATTGGTGATGGACCAGCTTTTCCATCGCTTCGGGATGGATTGCGGTGATGCTTTTGTTTTCTTTGGCAGCCGCAATTTTCAGTTCGGCGGCGATTAAGGCCGGAAGCTCCTCGAGGCGCTCTCGGAGTGGAGGGATCAGCAAAGTCAGGCCGTTGAGCCGCTGATAAAGATCCTCCCGGAATTTGCCCTGCCGGACCCGTTCTTGCAGCGAGCAATTCGACGCGCAGAGAATTCTGGCGTTCGACTTGAGCATTCGTTCCGATCCCAATCGTTCGAACTCTCCATATTCGAGTACCCGCAGAATCTTTACCTGGGCCAGCGGACTCATTTCCGAAATCTCGTCGAGAAAAATGGTGCCACCGTCGGAAAGCTCGAATTTTCCTTTAACGCTCTGCTGCGCGCCCGTGAATGCGCCTTTTTCGTGACCAAAAAGCTGGCTCTCGAGCAGGGTGTCGCTCATGGCGGACGCATTGAAGGAAACGAAGCTTCCTTGAGCGCGCACAGAGGAATTGTGGATCGCGTGTGCCAGCAGCGTCTTCCCGGTGCCAGTCTCACCCAAAAGAACGACTGGAACGTCGGATTTCGCGGCCAGAAAGGCCAGCCGCAGACAGCGGGCCATCGCCGCGTTGCTTGTCGTTAGGTCCTCAACTCTCAGCTGCGAAAGCATTTCGTGCATCTTCATCACGTCATTGCTTCAGATTCTCACTGAGTTGCCGAACCGGCTCGAAGGCGTATTCGATCATCGTCCGGCTTCCGACGATGATATGAGCTTCGCCTTTCATGCCGACTCGCAGCGGCATCGATTGGCCGTGTCCGGTCGGGCATGGCGGTCTTTTCGAGCGACCCCAAGCCCACGAATCGAGGCCCGTCGCTTGAGGTAACGACTGAGGGACTGATCCAATCGAGTTTTCCACTCACCGCGCCGTAACGCTGATAGGGGAATGCTTCAAAGAAATACCGGACCGTTGCGCAACCGCGAGTTTGGGAAAACCGGATTCGCCTAAAAGCAGTCGCGCCCGCAACTTCGTGTTTTGTTGAGCGAGCTGGCAAAGCATCTGGCCTTGTTGAATCACGCTGCCGACGCTTCGCTGGTCGAGCGAAATAACCACACCATCATAAGGGCTCCGCACCGTGAGCAAGTTTTGTTGCGTATTTTCCAAGTCGGACTTTAGGGCAGCGACACGCATCTTTAGTTTTTGAATTTCCGATGCCAGTTCGCTCCGCAACTTGGCGTGCTCGCTCTCCATTCGCTCGCGGTCGAGATCGGTTTGCTGCAAGGTCCGTTGAGCAACGCTAAAATCCTTTTCCGATCCGGCCAGATCGAGTCGCGTCTTGATGAGATCGACCTCCGAGATCCCGCCTTCCTTGGACAACTTCTCCATGCGCGCAACCAGGTCGCGACTCGTCTTAGCGTGGTTTTCCCGAAAACTTACTTCGCTCTTGGCTTGGTCGATCTCAGCCAGTTTGATGTTGAGCTGGGCTTTGTAAGCGATGTCGCTTCGGAGCAGGCCTTCTTCCTTGGTCCGCAAATCCTCGCTCAGTGTTTGCAGCTCCGTATCCAGCGCGTGCATTTCATCGGAGCGAAGCACAAAGAGCTCGGAACCTTTGGTCACCGCCTGGCCTTCAGTTACAGAAATCCGAGTAATGACGCCCTGATGCGGCGCTTGGATTGGATCTTCGCCCGTTGCGGGCACCAAAACAAATGGACAGTGCACCGTCTCGGGCAGTCGCATCACAATGGCAAGTAACAGCGCAGTGAGAAATGCGCCGATCAAAACCCAGGCGGTCCGCCGAATTATCCATGGCGGCGGATCCTGCGGCAGCATCTCGGATTCGAGTTCGATTGAACCGCGCTTTGGTGCATTCACACTCATGGTCGTCGTTTCATCAAACGCCCAGTTGCTGGCTGGACAAATAATAATAGAGCCCGCGTTGCGCCATCAGTTCATCGTGGCTTCCGATTTCGGCCACGCTTCCCTTTTCTAAAACCACGATCGCATTGGCTTCGCGAATGGTGCTAAGCCGGTGCGCGATGACAATTGTGGTTCGACCAGCCATCAATCGACCAAGGTTGTCCTGAATTGCCCGCTCCGATTCGGTGTCGAGCGCGCTGGTCGCTTCGTCGAAAATCAGCACAGGCGGATTATCATAAATCGCGCGGGCAATCGCGATCCGCTGTTTCTGGCCGCCGGACAGGGCCAGACCGGACTCGCCGATTTTCGTTTCGTAACCGAGCGGAAGCCGCATGATGAAATCGTGCGCCGCGGCTGCCTGCGCTGCCGCCAATACTCGATCAATGTCCGGCTCGATATCTCCGAAGGCGATGTTGCGCGCGATGGTGTCGTTGAAGATGTGATTTTCCTGCAACACCATTCCGATATGTCGTCGCACATCGCGGTAGTTCAGGGTCCTGAAGATCGACGTTGTCGAAGGAGATCGTGCCTTCGGTCGGCTCCAGGAGGCCGGCGACTAACTTAATCAGAGTCGTTTTTCCCGAACCGCTGCGTCCGGCAAACGCCACCATTTTTCCGGGACTAATGTCGAGATCGATGTTGCTTAGAATGTTCGGCGCTTCCGGCCCGCCGTACTTGAAGCAAACTCCGCGCAACTGGATGCGTCCTTCCAAACTGTGGACGGGCACTAATCGCGATCGATCATGTCCTTGCTCCGGCTCTTGCTCAAAGATGTCGTTCAGGCGATTCAACAAAACGGAGGCGAATTGCATGTTGTCCCAGACACCGAGCGTTCGAAGAATTCCCGAATACGCCATCGCAGTCAGCGAGCTGAAGGCAACGAACCCGCCAACGCTAAGATGTCCCTGGATTACTTGGGTGGCGCCAACCCAGAGAAAAATCGCGGTCGAGAGCAAACCGATGCTTTGCAACACGCTGTCGTAAGACATTACGATGAAGCTGGCGCGGAACAGCTGCTTCGAAACGGAAAGGAACTCATTTAGCATCGCGTCCCGAAACGCGCTTTCGGCAGAGGCGGCTTTTACCGCTTCAATTCCCTTAATCGCGTCAATCTGATGCGAGCTATACTTTCCCTGACTCTCTTCCACTCCGGCAAATAACGGCCTCAACACTTTCACCGAAAAAATCATCAAGCCTGCATAAAGCGGAGTGCTTGCGAGAAACGCCAGGGTGAGGAGGGGGCTATAGATCGCCATTAAAGAAATCGCGCCCAGCAGATAAACTACCGCGAGCAAGGCACCAATTCCTTGTTGCACCGCGAATTGCCGGACTTGTCGCGCTCCGTCCAGTCGACGCTGGATATCGCCGGTTCGCCGGCTTGTGAAGTAAGTCATCGGCAGCGACAGAAGTTTTCGGCTCAGGAAATCGAGCACAGCCGTGTCAAGTCGCACCGCGGCAAACGCGAGCAGGTATTCTTGAGCCAGTGTTGCCAGCTGTACGAAAACAATGGCCGCGAGCATTCCAATCAAGATTGTCCGCAGCAAACCGAGATCGTTCTCGACAATGACTTTGTCGACGACCATCTGAGTAAAGACCGGGAAAATCAGCTGCAAAACGCTGACCGCGAGGGCGAGACCAAGCACTTGGAGAAGCACGACCTTGAATCGGGCCAGAAAAGGAAACAACCAGGCCAACGCAGGTTTGGCTTCCGGCGCCTGCTCGAATGCCGTCGTGTAGTCAAAAAGGGCGGCGTAACCGGTCCACTTTCCTTCAAATTCGCTCCGCGAAATTTTGCGCAAACCGAGGGCGGGATCAGCGACACGAACAAATTCTGGATCGACATCGTAAAGCACGATCCAGTGATTGCCTTCCCAATGCACAATCGCGGGCAACGGCATCATTGGCAGATTTCTGAGCGAAACTTTCAGCGCGCGCGCGGCCAATCCAAGTTCAGTAGCGGCGCGGACGAGCGCTTTCAAACTCGTGCCATCCGTCGCGGTGTGACAAAGCTGGCGTATCCGCGCCAGGCTTACTTTGCGTCCAAAGTGCCGGCAAATCATTCCCAGACTCGCCGCGCCACAGTCCATCTCGTCGATCTGCTGGATGTGCTCGATCTTCCGGATGCGGTTTGCTCGCTTCCGGAAATATCCCTGCTCGTCTTCGAACGGTTCCTCTTTGTCTTCGCTTTCAACCGCTCCTTCCTCGCCGTCGAGCGATCAGTCTTATCCGCCCGGCGAGTTTCGGCGGGGAGAAGTTCCTCGGAGAAGTCGAGCGGAATGCGGGCTTCGGTTTTCGCCTCGTAAATGGCGAGCCGCTCGGTCAATAGTTTGTCGAATTCTGGGAACCGTTTGCGCAGATCCAAGACTGCCTCCGGTTCGAGCGCGAACGCGTGGCAATTGGTGAACGCTTCCACTGACGCTGCCCGCGCCGAGTTGTTTAGTATCGACAACTCGCCGAAGAAATCGCCTTCGCGATAGAATGCTACGTTGCGCTGGTGTCCGTTCCCGTCGCCGATAAAGGCGCGCGCGCGCCCTTTCTCAATGACATACATCGGTCCTGCCGCGTCGCCCTGCCGGATGATCAAGTCGCCCTTGGCGAAACCCACTGGCACTAAATGATCGATCATGCTGCGCAGGGCCGGCCCGGGCAGACGGCCAAAGTTGCTGAATTGATAAAGGAAGCTCTGCACCGCGCGGTTGCGCCCGATCATTTCGATGTAATGCCGAAGGTCTGGCGCCTGCGCGACGAGTTGAAGAAAATCGTTTCGATCGATTCGCAGGACATCCACCGCGGTGCTGCAACGCACGGTCGCCGCCCGCTTTCCACCTTCGGCCAAAGCGGCTTCGCCAAAACTATCGCCCGGTTTCAATACTCCGAGCGGAATCTCTTCGCCGTCCGACTTGATTTTGACCGCTCGGGCGCGGCCATTCGTCAAAATATAAAAAGCATCCGCTGGTTCGTCTTGTTCAACGATCAGATCTCCGAAATCATAATGCTCTTCCTGTAGCAACGGCTCGAGAGCCGCGAAATGTTCGTCCGAAAGAAATCGAAAGGCCGCCGAGCGCCGAATGATCTGAGTATCTGTCTTTCTCATTCGCTTAAAGCTTGTCCGCCTAACCGCACTTCCACGTGCTCGCTGGTCAATGTGGAAAATTGTCGCTCCAAAAGACGCTCGTCGACTCGTTGCTGGACGGCAGGGTCGGCTGGGTCGGGCTCAATTTTTTTTGTTATCCGATAGAGCTCGAAACCATCGCCGCGGGGCAATGGATCGAGCACATCCCCGGCGCTGATGCTCCAGAATTTCTGCTTCAATTCCTCGGGGACTGCATCGTGCAGAAAAGTGATTCGCCGAAACGGATATCGCGCTTCGGCCGCAATCTCTTCCATCGACATCCCATCTTGCCGAATGCAGAGAAGCGCTTCCTTAGCCGCTTCGCGCGATTCCACTTCAATCACTTCGGCTTCGAACTGGGTCAGAGGCATACGCAATGTTGCCAACTGCTTTTGTCGAGCTTGGGAGGTCAGCACTTTTTCGCACAAACTCCGATAAGCAGCCTCCATGGCCATCATCGCGTCGAACCATTTCTGATCGCGGCCGAGCTGTGCCAGCCAGTCATTCAATTTCCCTTCGGCGACTTTCGTTCGATCCAGGAAAGCGTTTCGCTCCGTGCTGATTCTTTCCGGATCAATGTTGCCGTCCTCAGTCGTGGCAAGCGCAGCCAGTCGCCACATCAGGCGCGTATTCAACTGATCAAGCCCGCCCGAAAAAATAAGCTCCGTGGTAAAAAGCTCTCGCAGTTCTGACTGGGCTGCAATGAGATCGACATCATTCGATTCGATCTTCTCATCGACCGTTGAAAGCCAGTGTTGTCGCGCAAAGTAGTCGGTGAAATCCGCGAGACTCAAGCCGCGCGCAGCCAACCATTGCTCGGTTTCCTCGGCGGTAATCAGATCGTGCGCGTAACGGAAACTTTCCGCGGCCGCGTCGATCGCGTCATGGTCGAGCTCCAGCTCAAGCTCCTCAGCGCGCTCTTCCGCTCGCAGGGCGCGAAGAAACTGCTTCCACGTCGAATCGAGTTCATCGCGAAAGATCGCGGCGTCGATCAGGTCGCGGGAATTATAGGTTTTTCCGTGACAAGCACACATCACGAGCTCGCCGGCGGAAGCTGATTGGGTCTGGGCCATTGAAATTGGAGCCCGGTTTATATGACCTTACCGGACAAAAGTCGAGACCGGTGTGGCCTCACTTCTAGGCCACAACGCGGAACGCCGTTTTTGAGGCTCACCGTCAGCCAAGTCAAGCCTCCCTTGGAGCCCAAGCGCGGAAGTGACCGTCAGCCAAAAGAGGCCACCCCCGGGGAAGGCAGAGATGAGAAAACGGTCTAACCCCCGCTGAGTTACACTCGTTTCTTATCCAAACTGTTTGACTAGCCCTCTTAATACACTGTTCAGTTTATGCCATGTCAGCTGCTTCGCTTCGCGCTCTGCTCACCCGATCGATCGATTACGCGGGAATGTTTCCGCCCTGCAGTCTCGAGTTGGCGCCGGCGCTGAAGAATCAGGCCGACTACGCGCGCTCGGCGGATTCCTGGATGCTGTCTGCGTTTGTGTTGCCGGTTGCGAAATTCGCGGATGCCGCACCGCTTGTTTCTCAATTCGACAAGCACCATCCGCTGCGCGTCTCGGCGCTCGGTTCCAAAATGGAAAGCGCCAAAGATTTGCTGGCCGAGCTTGCGAAGATCGCTGAAACGATTCGTTCGTTCCAGAAACAACACACCGACCTCGTCTCGATCGCCCAGCTGGAAATGGTGCTTCCGGCGGATGTCGATATTGCGAAGCTGAATGAGGCCGCCGCGCTAGTGGCGGATTTGAAGGTGCAGACTTTCTGGGAAACACCCGCCGAATCAGCCGAACAAACGATCGCGATGTTGGCGCGGGCGAAACATCCGGCGTTTGGGTATAAGTTGAGAACGGGCGGGGTGATTGCCGATGCTTTTCCAAGCTCAGTCCAGATTGCGCGGGCGATCCTTGCCTCGACGAAACACCATGTCCCGATCAAGTTTACCGCCGGACTCCATCATCCGATTCGGCAATTTCGGGAAGAAGTAAAAACTGAAATGCACGGGTTTCTCAATGTCCTTGGAGCCGGCGTCCTGTCGGCGGAACACCACTGGGACGAAGCCCAAACGGTTGGTATGCTCGAAGACCAAAGCACCGGGTCTTTCGAGTTTCACGACACTGTATTTGCCTGGCGCGATTGGGAAATCACACTCGACCGCATCAAAGCTCGCCGAAAGTTTATTACTTCGTTTGGTAGCTGCAGCTTCGATGAGCCGCGGCAAGATTTGCGCGCCTTAAATCTGTTGTAAGGTAGGGGCGGTTCACCGAACCGCCCGCGGCGATTCAGGTCAAACGCCCTGCCAATGCCATTAAAATCATTTATTGATGTCGCGCCGGATTCGCATTTTCCGCTGGAGAACTTGCCGTTCGGTGTTTTCAAGCCGCGCAATGGAAGCGGGCGAATCGGCGTCGCGCTCGGCGAATACGTGGTTGACCTTGCGGCGCTCGAGGCGGCCGGACACTTCAAGGATCTTCAAGATCGACAACTGTTCGCGCGCGACTCGCTAAACGATTTTCTCGCGCTCGGCAGGCCTGCCTGGAAGAAGGTTCGTGAAATTCTTCAAAAACTTCTCGCCGCCGAGACTCCGGCGTTGCGCGAGGATAAAAAGCTGCGCGACCGCGTGTTTCATCGCCAATCGGAAGTCGCAATGCAATTGCCGGTGAAGATCGGCAATTACACTGATTTTTATTCCTCTTATCATCACGCCCATAACGTGGGAACGATGTTGCGCGGTCCCGAGAACGCGCTGATGCCGAATTGGAAATGGCTGCCGGTAGCGTATCACGGCCGTGCCAGCTCGGTGGTGGTGAGCGGAACGGAGGTGCGCCGGCCGAAAGGGCAAATTAAACCACCGGATGCGGCGGCACCCGCTTTCGGTCCGACAAAAAGTTTGGATTATGAGCTGGAGATGGCGTTTCTGATTGGTCCCGGTAATTCGTTAGGCCAGCCGGTGCCGGTCGACCAAGCGGCAGATCACATCTTCGGTTTCGTCCTAATGAACGATTGGAGCGCCCGCGACGTTCAGGCTTGGGAGTATCAGCCACTTGGGCCGTTTCTGGCCAAAAACTTTTGCACCAGCATTTCGCCGTGGGTCGTCACAATGGAAGCGCTCGAACCTTTCCGGAAGCCGCTGCCCAAACAGGATCCCGAACCGTTGCCCTATCTCCGCGCCAAGAGCGATTTTACATTCGACATTCAACTCGAGGCGAATCTCCAAACGGTCAGGATGAAAGCGCCGCAAACAATTACGCGGACGAATTTTCAAAACCTCTACTGGAGCGTTTCGCAACAGCTCGCGCATCACGCGGTGGGTGGTTGTAATTTGCAACCAGGTGACTTGCTGGCGAGCGGAACAATCAGCGGCGCGACGGAGGAATCGCGCGGTTGTATGCTCGAGCTTACCTGGCGCGGCGCAAATCCCCTAAAGCTGAAAAACGGGGAGGAACGCAAGTGGCTTGAGGATGGCGACGTGTTGTCGATTACCGGGTGGTGCCAGGGAAGTGGTTTTCGCGTCGGATTTGGCGAGGTCAGCGGGAAGATTTTGCCGGCACAGTCCTAAAGCGCATTCTCATCGTCCGGGCGCTTAACATTTGTCGCAGGATGTCGGATTTCTGGTCTGATGCCTGCTGACAGATTGACCCAGGTGAAAGCACAAATTCTGCACGTTGATGATGACCCGGATATTCGTCTGCTGATTTCCGCTTCGCTTCAAGACTTCGGTTACGTCGTAGCGACAGCGGGAACGAATGCCGAGGCCCTGGAGTTGGCTGAAAAAGTGAAATTTGATTTGTTCATCCTCGATGTGCGACTCCCCGATGGCAACGGCATCGAGCTGTGTCAAAAAGTCAACCAACTGCAACCAAAGAGCCCGGTCGTTTATTATTCGGCCTACGCGAGCGATGAAGAACAGGAAGCGGCGTTATCGGTTGCCGGCGATGCCTACTTGAAGAAAGCCGGTCTCGGCTACGGTGTTGGAAAAGACGATCGCTGAGTTACTCGAGCGGACAGGCTTCCAAGCCGAATAGTGCTACCACATTCGTTCAAACCATGGAACGAAGTAGTAATTAAAGTGCGTTGTTGACTCGACCGGTTGGCCGTTACGATAAGCGGGCAAGCACGAGCTGCTGTTCAATCCTTTTTACGGCTTCCTCCGCATAGGACTTTCTATCGGGCGGATCGACTTTTTCCACCCGGAGGTCCTTAATCTGCCCGGATGCCTCGACGTTGAGTAGCAGTACCGCAGCGCCACCTTTATCCTCAGTCGACCATGTGCCGTACGGGTTTTTCAACTTCGCAGTATCGTAAATCTTGCCTGGCAGCCATATGAACTGCGGAGCAATAAAGTCACTCTCTTTCTGCAACTCCGATAGTTCCTGGTTGGCGAAAATTCTCAGGTGCGGTTTACCGTCTACGACACTAAACGCCAGTGTTCCATAGAACCATGCGTAAACGTGTTGATGGTTGTAAACAGCGGGAAAGAAACGGGCTTCGGCCAGCCGTTCAGTCACTTCATCGCGTAAAGGCTCAATCCCTTTCGTTGTTCCCCAAACCCTTGAGTAGGCCGGATAACCATTTGGATCGACCCGAGCCATAAAATACATCGCGCCATGCTGGACGCCCCGTTCCATCAGATGCTTCGTGCTGATCAAATTAACTAGCGACTTCGGCCCGGAGCCCACCAGTGCTGGACGCATGGCGGGAAGATTCTCGGCGTGAAATGAGGTTTGAGTGAGCGCTGTGGCAAGCAGGGTGGCTATGAGCGTCTTGTTGAATTGAGATATGAGCTTCATGGTGGGAAAAGGAGACAAAGGGGTTTACTTAACATTCGAGAAATCGAATTGTCGCTGCGTAGTGGATGCAAACTTTTGAATACTTCAAGAGTTTTCCAGCTTGGTCACAACAGCTTTGCTGTGTTTAATTCGCAGGCGGCGACACGGGCCTGTAGCTCAGCGGTTAGAGCAGCCCCGAAAGCTTTCGGGGTTGGTTATCAGAGGTTCGCATGATTTATTATGCGGAGTTTCACGGGCCTGTAGCTCAGCGGTTAGAGCAGGGGACTCATAATCCCTTGGTCCCTGGTTCGAATCCAGGCGGGCCCAGTCTTCGCTTTTTTGTCCGGCGAAAAAGATTACGGCTTGGCAATCAGTCAAGTGCGCAAATTCTTTCGTGTTTACATTCTGGTCATCGACTACGCGTCGAGAGCACGCGAAATGCTTCAGGAGCGACGAGTTAGACTGGATTTTCACTTACAAATGGGCGTGAACCAATCAGAACGGAGCCCCAGAATTGTTCCGATTTGTTGATAAATTGTAAAAAAGTCACTTTTCGGCAGGGAACTCGTTGACAATGTGAATAACTATCACAATAATATCGCGTGTTGAAAAAATTCATCCCGCAGAAAACGATCTCGTCGATCGGAGAGGGATCGTTGAATTCGGGGGGTGACGATTCCAACCGACCCGCTTACAGCGAGCAACCAAAATCACCAACCAACGAGTACAAAAAGTTTATGGCTGAACATTCCGGCAAAGACGTCCTTTCCAGCGACGTTGAAATTAAAGGCACGATCAAGTTCCAAAAGGAACTTCTGATCGATGGCAAAGTCGAAGGCGAAATCAATTCCGACGGCGTACTGACCGTGGGTGAAAACGCGGATATTCGCGCGGAGATCAAAACAAAATCGATCACGATTTACGGCAAGGTTCAGGGGAACGTGAGCGTGAGCGAGCGTTGCGAATTAAAATCGAAGTGCACGCTTCAGGGAGATTTGAAAGCGGCCCGCCTGATTATCGAGGAAGGCGCCACCTTTATCGGAAAATCGGAAGTTTCGAGCGGGATGAGCGTAAAAGCGTCGACGAAGCCAGAAGTTGTTCGCCACGAAGACTCAGTAAAGCCTGCCTTCGCGGCCCGTGCTTAAGATTGACCTCCGCCTTCTGAACTAGTGACCAAATCGTCGCCTGCTAAGGCCAGTGTGGAATGCCCCCACTGTGGCTTTAAGCAGATGGAGTATGTGGCGGCGAAGTCGACGATTTGCCGGCAGTGTGGTCGCTCGTTTGCCCCAATGGCGGCGGCGCTCAAGCCTGAGGTTAAAACCGGGGACGCAGCCTCCGTCAGTGCAGGTGATGTTCCGCTTCATCGGAAGATCGAGAACATCTGGAGCCGGCAGCGCAATCGCGTGGTTTCATGCTTTGAATGCAAACGTAAGCACGAGGTCAGCGATCAAGCGACGTCGACAAATTGCCCGGGCTGCAGCGCGCACATCGACCTGCGCGATTACAAAATTACAACCAGCTTCAGTCGCACAATTCGCACGCGCGGAGATGTGCATCTTAGCAACAAGGGCGATCTCAGCAGCACCAGTGTGATTTGTCATTCGGCGATGATCGAAGGAAAGCTGCGCGGAAATCTCCAGTGCGAAGATTCGATGACGATTGATTTGGTCGGAAAAATTCCCGGCCGGATCGCCGCCCAAAATATCATCGGTCGAACGAAAGTCAGACATTCAATGTTTTCGTCGCGTGACCGTTGCCAACATTGACATCAAAGGGCGCATGTCGGCTGAAATCGTGGCCAGCGGTTCGGTAACAATTCGCAAGACGGGCTCGCTTGATGGCAACGTCACCGCAAAGTCGATCGCAATCGAAAAGGGCGGAATGTTTTCCGGACAACTCGCTATCGGGCAGGCAAGCCTGACTCAAGGTGAGCTTTTGCCGGAAGCGAAACCGGCCGAGCCAAAAGCTGAGACAGATGTGCCAGTAGGGGCACCTCACCCGCTGCCCGCGACCTAGGTTCGTCCGATGCGAAGACTGCATCCGCGCAGTCCTTACGAAAAGCTCGGCGGTTATGTTCATCTGCCGCGCTTGATCGACAAGGCGAAGCTGCATCGCAAAGGTCTGCTCGACGGTTACAACTACAAAACAGTCGGCTTCGACAAGCATCTCCTGAGCTTTTTAAAGATCGACGGCGACGCGTTTGAAGATGCCGTTCATCGTTTGGAGAAAGACGACGCGATTCTCAAATGGGTCCAGGAAAACAGCGTCAAACATTCCGCGGACGACGTGGAGCATTGGAACCAGGCGATGGTTTCACGCCATCCCGACACGGCCGCCAAGAAGGCGCGTTTCAGTCATTTCTTGAAACAATCCGGCGGTGCCGGTCGAAAGGACATCCGGACTTACTTCGATCTGATCGAATTCGACGAAGGACGGCTGAAGTAAGCGTTGAAACGTTAAAACGTTAAAGCGGAAGACTTCTTCATGATTCACATTCGTTTCCAAATTTTGTCCGCGTCGACCAGCGTTTCCTTGCTGCCGATGTCCAGCCAGCGTCCCTTGATCTCGAAAGTGTTCACCGGTTGGCGCGTATACAGCCATTGCAGGAAAAGTCCGGGCTGGTCCGGATTATTCCCGGCGGCCAGATAGGTTGTGACCATCGACAACACTTCGCGCGAGTAATAGTAAAGCGCGATTGCGGCGAGTGTGCTCTTTGGTTGCTTCGGTTTTTCTTCGAAGTTCGTGATCACGCCATTTTTGTCGACTGTGACAGTTCCGTATTTTTTCATCGCTTCGAGGTCTCCGACATCATGCACCGCAACGGTGACCGGCGATTTTTGGGCGACGATAACGAACTCATTCAATGACTGCTCGAACAAATTATCGCCCGCGATGACAAGCAAATCCTCGTTCGCCAGGTTTTCCCGGGTCAGCACGAGATTGATATCGCCAATCGCGCCGAGCTTATCGTCGTCGCTGGTTGACCCGTCGTTGATGATTTTGATCCGCATTCTGGGATGGCGTTCCTGATACGCGTTCGCCCAATTCTGAAAGTCCTTCGCGAACTTGTTGTTCGTTACGATAAAAACCGTCCCCAGGCCGGAAACGGTGAGAAGATTGTCGAATAGCCATTCGATCATCGGTTTGCCGCCAACTTCCAAAAGAGGTTTCGCTTTATTCAAGGTCAGTGGGTAAAGCCGCGTCGCATATCCGGCGGCGAGAATGAGCACGTTCATGAGAAGTTCGGGACAATAGACGGACGATCTGGATGTGCCACTGGAAGAATTATCTCGCGGCGCCGCTCAGGATGGCGGACCGCAGCCGTTGCTGAATGCCGGAGATTCGATTTGAGTCCGTAATCTTGCGGCCGTTGCTGTCGCACACATAGAACGTATCGATGGCTGCACCTTTTTGAGTGCTGATCCGGGAAAGGGTGATGCTAACGCCTTCGCGTCCGAGTGCGCTCAGCAAGTCGTAAAGCAGCCCGATCCGATCAGGCGTTTCAATCTGAACGAGGGTATAAGCCGGGTGTGCCTTGTTATCGATTGCGATTCCGGTTGGGAAATCGATTTCGTGCAAGCTCCGCCGCTGGATATTGCGTCTCGCTTGTTCGAGCAGCGGTCCAAATTCGAACGCTTCAGCTTCCAGGGCATCGCGAAGCGTGTTCTCTACCCGGTCCCGATCTCGCTTCTCGCTGATTTCGCGTTCCTTCAAATCGCATACCCGAAAAATTCCAAGCACGGCCTGATCCCCGCGCGGAAAAATATCCGCGCTCAGAATATTCAGCGGGACGACAGAGAACGATCCGGCGATCTTGGCGAGCAGGTCGTGCCGGTCCCAGGTGCAAAACGAAACGATGCTGTGCCCAAATTGCGGAAATGCCTCCCATGAAATTACAGGCTGCAGGGGATGTTCGTTCTCGGCCGAGGTGTTTTCGAAGAAAGACCGAAACAGACGAAGGTGTTTGACGATTTCGGGAACGTCAAAGGCGCGAAAATAATTGTCCGGCATGAAGTCGAAGTGAGCCTCGATCTCATCGGCGAAATCGGACGGCAACTGAGCCGAGACGGCCGCCTGTAAGGTCTCGCGCTCGATTTTTGTTTGCTCATGATACGATTTTTGGTCGGCAAGATACTGCGATGTCTCATGAAAGAGCTGCCAGACCAGCGATTCCTTCCAATCCGACCAACGCTGTCCGCTCGTTCCCTGACCGTCCGCCAAAGTGAGCAGCATTAGCGCTTGTAGATTTTTTTGGCTCCGGACAACGTTCGCAAATTCCACAACCGTTGCCGGGTCGTCGAGGTTCCGCTGCTGGGCGGTGTTGGAGAGCGTGATGTGATGATCGACCAGCAGGATCAGCGATTTTCTTTGCTCAGACGAAAGTTGAAGGCGTTTGGCCACGCTTTGGGCGAAGAGCGCGCTTGCTTCGGAGTGAGGACGCGCGCCGACAGCTCTACCGGTGTCGTGCAGAAGCAATGCGAGGTACAAAACGAATGGGTCGTCCAGGTTCTCGAACAGGTGACGATATGGGACTAGCTTCGAGTCCGTGGTGTGCATCAGCGCATCGAGCTTATCGATGCAGAGCAGGGTGTGTTCGTCCGCGGTGTAACGATGAAAAAATTCGTGCTGCACCAGACAGGTTAGCTGGCCGAATTCGGGAATGTAGCGCCCAAGAAAATCGACCCGGTGCATCAACCGCAATGCCCGTCCGGCTTCGCCCTTCTTCGAAAGTATCGCGGTAAAGATCTCGCGCGGCACTTTGGCGTACTGATAGGTCCGGGTCACTTGTTTAAGGGAGCGACTCAATAAGTCTTCAAGTTCCGGACTTAGATCGACATTGTGTTCTTGTGCGAGTTGAAATGCCCGCATCATTTCCACCGGATCGACTTTGAAAAGATCGCGGCGCTCGGTGTGCAGCTGTCCCTGTCGGATGAAAAACGAGCCCAGTTGAATCTGCCGGCTGCGCCGCAACGGCAAGAAACTAAAGAGCGAACGGGTGCGACTGGTTGCGTAACCGCTGGCGAATTGCTCCGTGATTCGTTCCGTAACGCGAAAAATATTTCGGGTATGCTTGTAGTAATCACGCATCAAGGCTTCACTTGCGCGTCGGCCTTCCTGGTCCCCGTAATGCAAGCGCTTGGCGATCTCCGGCTGTAGATTCAGAAAAAGCACATCGGCCGCGCGGCCGGCGAGATAATGAAGATCGGTCCGAAGCCGCAGAAGGAAATCGTAGGCCGTTTCGATGCGGCGCTGGTCCGATTCGCTCAACCAATTTTCACCGACCAGATGCGTGGTGGTCAGGGCGCCTTCCTTGAAATACGACATCCAGAGCAGGTTTTGATAATCGCGCAGACCGCCGCAACCGCCTTTGAGATTCGGTTCCTGCATGTAAACGCTGTCTCCAAATTTGGCATGTCGCGCCGCCTGATCGCGCATTCGCAGCTCGACGTACTCGCGCTCTGAACCCTCGACACATTTGGCCCGGAATTGATCGCGGAACTCTTGAGCGAGCAGCCGATCGCCCGCCAAAAAGCGTGATTCGAGCATCGCCGTTTTCGTCAGCATGTCGGTATTGGCTTGCGCGAGCGCTTCTTTGATCGAGCGGGTGGAATGCCCGACTTTGAAGCCGATGTCCCAAAGCAAATAAAGAATCTGCTCGGCCATCTTCTCGACGTAGGAAGAAATTTTGCCTGCGCCATTGCCGTGCAACAGCATCACATCGACATCGCTGAACGGATTGAGTTCGCCGCGGCCATAACCGCCAAGCGCGACTAGCGCCAGGGAAGTTGTCGGTGTTCCCAGCGTGTTCGCAGCAGCCGCGAACACGTGCCGCAAAATCACGTCCACCACTTCTCCCCGACCGGCGCAGATTTCGCGGCCACCGCCGCCGGCCTGATGTTTCAAACGAAGCCGGTGTTCTTCCAGCTTGAGAAACTTTTTGTAAGTCGGGAGGACTTCGGTCGGACGTGTTTCCGGCATGCGCGAGCTGGTCCTCAGCCCGGGCCAGGACTTTTTCCAGATTTCGCGAGGTCGCCATCTACTCTATGAACTTCCAAGCTCCGAGCCCTAACGTCCAAACAAATTCCAAACTTTCAGAAGCGGAAAAACCCAGGAAAAGCGCCTCGCAGGCCTTCTTGATTTGGGATTTCCCTAAAGCTCGGGATTCGGTGCCTTACAGCTCGATCGCGTACCGTTTGAGTTTGTTGTAAAGTGTCGGGCGCTGAATACCGAGCAGCTCGGCAGCTTTCTTCTTGTTGCCGTGACATTGGGCCAGCGCTTGAAGGATGGTGACGCGTTCCATGTCGTCCAGACTTTGGACAGCCTTGCGCCGGCAGCGTTCCCTCCGATTTGTTGCAATGCCACCGGCAATTGCAGTTCCCTCGGCAATTCTTTCACGCCAATCATGTTTTGGCGAGCCAGGACGACTGCATACTCGATTGCGTTTTGTAATTCGCGCACATTTCCCGGCCATGAGTAATCGAGCAGTTTCTGAAACGCTTCCGGCGCAATCTCCGGCTCGGCTTTGCCGAGTTGCTGCGCGAATTGCTTTACGAAGAACGCGACCAACGGCGGAATGTCCTGTTTCCGTTCGCGCAACGGCGGCACGTCGATCTGAAAAGTGTTGATCCGGTAGTACAGATCCGAGCGCAGCCGATTTTCGGCGAGCGCCTTGTGCGACCGGCCGATTCGTCGCGGCGATCACGCGAAAATCGGCCTTTAACGTGCGCGTGCTGCCGAGCGGGCGATACTCGCGTTCCTGAAGCACGCGCAGAAACCGAGTCTGCAAATCTGCCGGCATGTCGGAGATTTCGTCGAGGAAAAGCGTGCTTCCGTTCGCTTCGGCGATCATTCCCGGAAAATCGTTCGTCGCGCCGGTGAACGCGCCTTTCACGTACCCAAACAGTTCTCCTTCGATCATCGTTTGCGGAAACGCTGCGCAATTCAGTTTCACCATTGGTCGTTCGGAACGACGGCTGCGCTGGTGAATCAAATTGGCGACCATTTCCTTGCCGACGCCGCTTTCGCCGGTGATCAGCACGTTCGCTTCGGACGGCGCCATCGAGTTCACCAGTTCCTCGATCTCCTGCATCGATTTGCTCTGAAATACCGGCGTCGAACGGGTCTCGGCGATTTCCAGGCGCTTCTCGAGCTCTTCGGTCCTCGCGCGCAACTTTTGCGTCTCGCGCAGCAAGCGATTGTTTTTCCAGAGCCTTATCGACGAGACTAAGAAGTTCTTCCGGGGCGTACGGTTTGCTGATGAAATGATAGGCGCCGCGCTTGATCGATTCGATCGCGTTATCAAGTGTGTCGTGCGCGGTCACAATGATGACCGGTGTCTGCGGCCACTCTGTTTTGATCTGATCGAGAATTTCCAAACCCTGGACGTCCGGGAGTTGCAGATCGAGAAGGACAAGCGACGTCGATTTATTTTTCAACGCCTTGAGTCCGGCGGCCGCGGTGGCGGCTGTTTCGGTTTCAAATCCGTGCCGACCCAGCAGGGCTTCGAGCGTAAGCAGGATCGGTCGCTCGTCGTCGATGATGAGGATTCGGCGACTCTCTTTCATGAAACCGGTAAGGTGACTCTCGTTACGAGTGTGGACGTGGCGCGCTCGTAGTCAGCATCGAATTTGCCGCCGTGCGCTTCCGCGATAACTCGCATTCGATTCAACCCAAGGCCGTAATGGCCTTGGCTGACGTGCCGTAACGGTTCACGTCCCCACGATTTTGTCGAGAGCTCAAACTTCGCTTTCGGTTCGCGCAGTTCGAACACGAACTGCCCGTTTTCGACGAACGCCGTGGCCGTGATCACTTTGACGTCTCGTTCGTGTTGAAATGCGTTCCCAAAGAGTTCGAGCAAAGCCTCCAGCGCCATCTGCGGATCGATTTCCAGCTTTTCGTCTTTCACTTGTACGTCCCAAGTCACTTTCTTCGCGTTGTCGGCGAAATCGTTCTCCAGCTTCTGTTTCAAATCTTCAATGAAATCCGCGACCGAATAGGGAATAACCGTGGGGTTCGTCTGGCTGAGTCTCGCGGTCAACTTTTGCAGACTCGTACTCGATTTCGGAAATCATTTCCCGCAGGCGGCTGACTTCGCCTTTGATTTCCAATTCGTTTGCGAGCTCCGCGAGGTAGGCCGATTGCAGCTCCACCGCGTTCAAATTATTTCGAATGTCGTGTCCGAGCTGGCGAACAAACTTGACGATGTCCGGCCACGGCACTGTGGGCGGCTCGCTGCGCGGATTCTCCGAGCTCATAGATCAGCTCGAGACCGAGCAACTGCTATTCCTTGAGACGAAATTTGTCCTCCGACGGTCCTTCACCTTTGGAAATCTGCACACGCGAGTCGTTGCTCGCAAGATGTTGCAGCACGTGAAATACGTCCTCCGGGTCGGCGTCGATTGACCGCGCGATTTCTTCCGCGGTCTTGTCCGTTGCCGACGAAAGTTTACCACGGACCTCGCTTTGCAATTGAAGCAAGCGGGTGGCCGCTTTCTTTCCCGCCTCTACTCCCGGTTGATGATAGGCATTGATGTTTACCAGCGACCCGTAGAACCCAACCGCGCGTTCGTAGAGCGCGATCAATGCACCGATATTGAACGCATTCGCCTCTGGAATGTTTACCGTGATCGACTCCCGATTTTTTTCATAGAGCGCCGCCCGTGTGCCGCGAAGAAAACCGTGGAGGTAATCGCCGCTGGTTACTCCGGGCTCGACTTCAAAAGGCGATTGATTGCGGTCCTTTGCGACTTCGATGAAGGTGACAAAGAAGTTTAGGACCCCGTCGCGCAGTTGCTGCACATACGCATGCTGATCCGTCGAACCTTTGTTTCCATAAACTGCGATCCCCTGGTTGACGATTTTTCCGTCCAGGTCCTTCTCTTTGCCTAACGATTCCATCACCAGCTGTTGAAGGTAACGGCTGAACAAGCAGCAACCGGTCTTTGTATGGCAACACCACCATGTCTTTTTCGCCGCGGCCGTTGCCGATGTAAAACCACATTAACGCGAGCAGCATCGCCGCGTTCTGGCGAAAGTCGTTCGTCCGCGTCCGCTCGTCCATCGCGGCCGCGCCCGCCAAAAAGCTATCGATATCGAATCCTTGCAACGCCATCGGAACGAGACCGACTGCGCTCATCACCGATGTCCGGCCACCGACCCAGTCCCACATCGGAAAACGCGCGAGCCAGCCATTGTCCTTCGCGTGTTTGTCCAAATCGCTGCCCGCGCCGGTAATCGCGATTGCGTGTCTCGAAAAGTTCAGTCCGGCTGCTTTGAACCGTGCTTCGGCCTCCACCATTCCATTGCGGGTCTCCTTCGTTCCGCCGGATTTCGAAATCACGACTACCAGCGTCCGCCCGAGTTCGTTCCCGATTTTGGAGAAGACGCGGTCAAACCCATCCGGGTCTGTGTTATCGAAAAAGAAAATGTCCAGCGGATCGGTTGTGGCCCCGAGCGCGGCGGCGATGAATTGCGGCCCGAGCGCGGAGCCGCCGATTCCAATCGACAGAATGTGCTGAAATTTCCCGCCACTCGCGTTCTCGATGGTTCCGCCGTGAACACTGGACGCGAATTTCTTGATGGCTGCGATTGTATTCTCAATTTCGGTGCGCAGTTCGGCAGTCGGCGCAAGCGACGGTTTCCGCAGCCAGTAATGCCCGACCATTCGCTTTTCATCCGGATTTGCGATCCCGCCGGCTTCCAGGTTGCGCATGGCCGCAAACGCCTTCTGCATCTTCGGAGCCATTTTCTCAAAAAAATCGTCCGGAAATTTCATCCGGCTGATATCGATCGAGATACCGAGATCGTCGTACCGGAGGAAGTTTTGTTGGAATCGCTGCCAGAGCGATGACGAAGCCATAAAATCAGTGACCAGTGACAGGTGCCGAGTGACGAGCTTCACCTACCATCATTTCCTACATGTCACACGTCACAGGTGACTTGTCACTCTCTGTCATAGGTCACTTGTTAACGGATAATTCTTGCTGTGGCGCAACTTCGTATTTCGGTTTGGCGCGCGCCACCCCGAAAACTCTGCTGTTTTCAGCAACTCGTGAGTGGAAAACGGAAAGAAATTCCGATAAACGAGTAGGAAGCAGTTTCGCCCCGTGAGGTTAGCGATTCTCGCAGAAGCGTAAGTTTTCGCCGGTAATGTCGGAAGTCTTTACGATTCATTCAATATTGCAAACTGTGAGTTCGGGTGCGCGTAAATTATAAGTTACTCATTTTGAGATGATTATAATTTACAGCTCTGAGATTGGCATCTGTTCTGCTCGACCAAATCGTACGCTTACTATGAAACACAAATTGACAACCATCATAATGGCTCTGGTTGGGATGGGGGCCGCGTTTTCCGCTCAGACGTACGCTGCCACGGTCACGTTTAGCTTCCTGGAGAATGGAAGCAACGTGAACTTGGGTAACACGAGCACTTTCACGGAAGGGGGTTTATCCCTCACGGCCAGTGGATTCCTCACCTCGGGTGGGGCTACTGCTCTTTTTGCAAAAAGTACAGGGCCTATAGGAGGGGCTGGTGAGACGGGGTTGGGCCTCGCGAGAGACCCTTCGGGTGACAACGAAATCACGACTGATGATTTTATCCAGCTTACAGTGCCTACAACTCCGTCGTCCACTTTTACCTCGGTCCTCTTGTCCAGTGTGCAACAGGGTGAGCAGGCGCTCGTTTATTTCACGACTACATCGGGGTCCTTAACGGGGGCGACACTTATCGGGACGATAACCAACGCAGACGGCTCCGTCACAATTCCAAATTCCGACCAGACCGGCTTTATAGATATAACGGCTGGCAGTGCCAATGTGCTTTTAGAAAGCGCTACATTTACGAGCAACAGGACCACAGTTCCGGACAGCGGCACGACTGCAGTGCTACTGGGCTGTGCTCTCACTGGTCTCGGTGTCGTGCGCCGCTGGGTGAAGCGCTAAGCTCAACCTCACGCTAATCAAATTGAAGTGGCTGTTCGATGAGCGGCCACTTTTATTTTGTCCACAACGTCCGGAGGGACGACCTCCGTGTCGTCCCAAAAATTAATAGGTAGGGGCGGTTCACCGAACCGCCCGCGGACGATTGAGGTCAATCGCCTCTACGAAATTATCCGGGTGGTTTGGCGGACTTTTGCTCAGTGGTCTCGCGTTTAACCGGTACTTCTTCTTGCGGCGCAACTTCGTATTCCGGTTTAGGCACGCCCATGAGCCAATGATCGAACCAACCGACAATATTTTGCAGTCGCTCGATGCGATGCCACGGCTGGCCTGAACGTGAAAGCTCATGTGATTCGTTCGGAAAACGCACCATGACGGTCGGGATTTTCCTGAATTTAAGCGCGCGGAACATTTCTTCGCCGCCCGCGCCCGGCGGCGTGCGATAATCAGCTTCGCCCAAAATAAACATCATCGGCGTTTTGACATTCTTAATATAAGTGATGGGCGAGCGGGCTTTGAAGTCTTCTTCCTGGTCGAACGGCGGGCCTTTGAACCAGTTCGGTTGAAACAAGGTGAAGTCCGCCGTGTACCACCAATGCGCCCAGCTTGCGATGTCGCGCTGCGCTACCGCGGCAGCGAACCGGTCGGTATGGCCCACTACCCAGTTGGTCAGCAAGCCTCCGCCGCTTCCGCCCGTCACGCCGAGTTTCTTGTTGTCGATGTAACCGCGCTTGATCGCTTCATCGACGCCGGCCATCAGGTCTTTGAAGTCGTCTCCGGGATAATGGTATTGAATTACGTTTCCAAATTCCTGGCCGTAGCTGGTGCTGCCGCGCGGATTCGGAAACAACACGACGTAGCCTTTCGCGGCCATCCATTGGAACTCGTGAAAGAAGAGATAGCCGTAAGCCGTGTGTGGTCCGCCGTGAATGTTCAAAATCAGCGGATATTTCTTGGTCGCGTCGAAGCCGGGCGGTTTTTGCAACCATGCCTGGATTGTTTGCCCGTCGAAGCTCTTGTAGGTAATTTCTTCGGGTTCGGTCAAATTGAGCTTGGAGAACAGCGAATCGTTGAACCGCGTTAGCTGCTTCGGCGAGCCGCCGCTTCGATCGGTCACGAACAAATCGCCAAGACGAGTCGGCGTCGACAGCGTGTAAACCAACTTGGAACCATCTTGTGACTCCCGAAATCCGATCACTTGCTGATTTCCGGTTGTGAGGTCCTTCGGTTGACCCGATTCAATGTCAAACTCTGCCAGGTTTGCTCGTCCCTGTTTCGAATAGTTTTCGATAAGCGATCGGCCGTCTGGGTTCCATATTGGCCGGTTGCGCCCACCTGCGCGAGGCGTCTCGCTATCACCGATAAGCGAATCGCCGATGTCGAAATCGAATTTTTCAGTCAGGTTCTTTGGCTTTGCGTTTGGCGTGAGATCGACCACCCAAAGGTCCGGCTGGGTGTAGGAGTTGACCGGTTGAGTCACCGACGCCACAAACGCGAGTCGTTTGCCGTCGGGACTCAGCGAAAGGTCGCCAATGTCCATTTCGAAGGTGTTGATCTTGGTTGCGTTGCCGCCGCCGGCACTGATTGAGTAAAGCTCGCTCCGCGCACTGGCGTAATACGGTTCGTCGACGCGCAGCGAAACGAAGTAGATCTGCGAGCCATCCTTCGACCAGACAATGCTGCCCTCATCGAAGCGCCCGAACGTTAACTGCTTCGGCTCCACTTTTTCGTCGGCGTTGTGCGGAGCCTGGACCACCCAGATATGCGACGGATGTTTTGGATCGGCGTAGCCTTCGTTGTCCTCGCGATAAACGGCCAGCGTAATCACACGCACGTCGCTTTCGTGCTCGGCTTCAGCTTCGGCCTTCTTGGCTGCTTCGGTGTCTGTTTTGTTGCTCTTAGTAGCCGGCGATTTGGAGGCTTGGGGGGAGGTTGCAGGCCGAGGTTGCGCTGACAGCTTTCTTTAGTTCTTCTTCTTTCTCCTTTTTCTTTTCCTGCTTGGCGAGATCTTGAGGGTTCGCTTCGTTTGTGAAGGCAATCGTCTTTCCGTCTGGAGACCACACCGGACTGCCGGCGCCCTTCGGCAAATCCGTGAACGAAAACGAATCGCCGCCCGCCATCGGAAGAATCGACAATTGCGGTTCACCGGGCTTTCCGTCCTTTTCCGCCGCGCGAACGAAGAGCAAAAATTTTCCGTCGGGCGACCAGCGCGGGGTTGAGTCATGGTCGCCTTTGGTTAACTGATGCGGTTCTTCGCCGCCCGAAGTCGACACCGACCAGATCGAAGTGTTATAGCCTTCCTTTTTCTCGTTTACCGTGACGCGCACAAAAGCCACGCGCGATCCGTCCGGCGAGACTTGCGGGTCTCCGATCCAGACAAAGTCCCACAGGTCTTTTTCGGTAATGTTTCGTTTTTGGGCCGAAAGTGTGCCAATGCCGGCGATTGAAACGAGGAGAAGAGTGACGAGTGTGCGCATAGAAGTTCTAAAAGAGGCGTTGATTAGCAAGGATTTTGCTCAGATCACACTTTGATTGTCGATCTTGCCGTGAAATTTCAGAAAATGCCGTGGAAACCAACCACCTAACCGTTCGAGCTTTAGGCTTTGAGGATTTCCCAGCTAGTGATACAATCCGGCCTTGGGGAAACAGTCGTCGACGCCTGTGGGAGAAGGGGCCCACGATTTTTCCCTGATATGGAACAGGATTTAAAACGCGTCGTCCACCGCTACGCAGGATTTCTCGTTCTCTTTTGCGCCAGCATCTTTGCGCTTTGGTTATTCGGTGCGGATTTCTTTTCCATGCTGGTGCAAAAGTCGCGGGCATACACGCCGCCGCAATTCCTGACCTGGCTTAGCCTGGTCTCCAGTCTGTGCGCGGCGGTCGCGTTCTGCATCATGCCATTCTCGCTATTTCGAATCGTCAAACAACGATCGGACGTGCCGTTCGGATGGGTCGTTCTCTGCATTGCCGGTTTCTTATTCTTGTGTGGCATCACGGCGTTGATCGGGCTTTTCAATATTTGGTTTCACGGGGTCGCCGTCGTGTGGAGTCTTGTTCTCACTCGGATGGGCTGCGCGCTTCTCGCTGTTGCGACCTTGTTTATCCTGCGGGCGCTTGTTCCGAGGATTTTGGAAATTCCTACCCGCGCTCAGTGGCTCGCGTTGCATAAAGATCTGGTGCGAGCCGACGCCCGGGCCGAAGAGAGGGACAAGCTAATCGCGGCAGTGAGCCACGAGCTGCGGACTCCGCTCGCGCCACTGCTGGCCACTTTGTCGGAGTTGGAACACCGGGTCGCGCCAGATCCGGAGACTCGCGATTGCATCGAGGTCTTGCGCAAAAACATTCTTAAAGAAGCGCGTTTGGTGACCGATCTGATCGATCGTTTCGAAGTCCCAACCCCCGACTCTGCCGTCCCCGTGGAGTCAAACGGAGCTCCGCACCCGCGACGATTGTTATTGGTGGAAGATCACGCCGATACGTTGCGAACGTTTGCCAGGATCCTGCGCCGGGAAGGTTTTGAAGTTCAGGAAGCGAGCACGTTTGCCGAAGCCATTTCCGTTGCGCGAGCGGGGGATCTGTTACTCTCCGACATCGCGTTGCCAGACGGTGACGGTTGCGAGCTGATGCGTTACTTATCGCCGATGGGCATTCCAGGCATAGCGATCTCCGGCTTTGGCACTGCTAAAGATCGGGAAGAATACAAGCGGGCCGGTTTCTCGGAATCTTTGATCAAACCGGTGGACGTTAGGCAGGTGGTCAGCGCCATCGGCCGCGTAATGGGAAACGGTAACGGCGCTACTAACGTCTCCGGCGGCGCAATGAGCCCAAGCGTCTAGACAATCTGCTTTCCGCCTGAGTCGGCGAAGATTCAAGTGTTCTCAACATAACCAACACCTAAACTTCTTTCTCAGTGACGCCGTAATTGCGGCGCGACTCACATGTGCTCAATCACGTTCGTCCAAACTCGCTGCACTTGATCTCGGTCGCGCCGTCCATTAACCGCGCGAAATCGTAGGTCACGCGCTTACTCGCGATCGCGCCTTTGAGTCCTTTAATGATGAGATCGGCCGCTTCGGTCCAACCCATGTAACGGAACATCATTTCGCCGGACAGAATCACCGAGCCGGGATTCACCTTGTCCTGATTCGCGTATTTCGGCGCAGTGCCGTGAGTCGCTTCGAACACCGCGTGACCGGTGATGTAATTAATATTGCCGCCGGGGGCGATGCCGATGCCGCCGACTTGCGCGGCGAGCGCGTCGCTCAAGTAGTCGCCGTTCAAATTCAACGTCGCGATCACGTCGAAATCTTCCGGGCGCGTTAACACTTGTTGCAGTGTGATGTCGGCGATGGCGTCTTTGATCACAATTCCGCCGCCGGGTTTGCCCATCGGAATTTTGCACCACGGCCCACCGTCGATCTCTTCCGCGCCGAAATAACTCTTCGCGATCTCGTAACCCCAATCGCGAAACGCGCCTTCGGTGAACTTCATGATGTTGCCCTTGTGCACCAACGTCACACTCTTGCGCTGGGTCAGGATCGCGTAACTGATCGCGCTGTGGATCAATCGCACGCTGCCGGAGCGACTCACTGGCTTCAGTCCGAGGCCGACCATCACATCACTTTTTTCGGGGGCGCCGACCATCTTCCAAAACTCGGCCGCCTTTTCTTTCGTGCCGAACCGAATCTTGGTGAACTCCTTCGGAAATTCTTTCGCGAAAAAATCGAGGATCTTTTGAGCTTCCGGCGTACCGGCCGCGTATTCGATGCCGGCGTAAATGTCCTCCGTGTTTTCGCGGAAGATCACCATGTTAACCTTCTCGGGATGTTTTACCGGCGAGGGAACGCCGGAAAAATACTGGACCGGGCGCAAACAGACGTAGAGATCGAGAAGTTGCCGGAGCGCGACGTTGAGCGAACGAATTCCGCCACCGACGGGTGTGGTCAGCGGACCTTTGATGCCAACGAGAAACTCCCGAAACGCTTCGACCGTGTCGTCCGGCAGCCAGGTATCGAACTTGTCCTTCGCGGCCTGTCCGGCGAACACTTCAAACCACGAAATTTTCTTTTTCCCGCCGTAGGCTTTCTTCACCGCGGCATCCATCACTCGGACGCTTGCCGCCCAGATATCGGGCCCCGTGCCGTCTCCACGAATGAACGGAATGATTGGGTTATCCGGGACGTTCAGTTTTTGATCACGGGTAATTTTTTCGCCGGCCGGCGGTGCGATATCTTTATAAGGCATAAACGGCAACTGTGCCGCAGATGTGACCAGTGACAAGTGACGAGTGACAGGAAATCTTTGTTGTCCGGATACGTCCAAATCGGCGTATCAACAATTCATCCGACATCGCCCAAACAGTGCCTCGCTCTCTATATATATAAGATGATTGCCAGCTCCAAGGGCGGTCCCGGCGTCAGACGAGCGTTGGGAACAACAATTCGGCATTACTCGCCAAGGTGCGACTGGCGCTTCAATTCAAAAAAGCAACGCCGGGGATAATAAGCAAAACTAGGGAAAAACCGGATGCAGGTGTAGGGAACTCGAATTGCTTTACAAGTTGTGAATAACATACCTTCCGACTTCGACGCGGAACGGCACAATTGTCCTGATGTCTACCACTGAGCCCATCCTTGGAGTTCGTTTCTTCAACGGTACGGTTGATGAGGCGGTCGATGTGATGTCGACGAACGGCGGTCTGCTTGTCGTGCCGGCGGCACCGGCCTTGTTGAAACTACAAAGCGACGAAGGTTACCGGCGCGCGCTCGTTTCGGCAGACATGGCAATCGCGGACAGCGGCGCGATGGTTTTGTTTTGGAAAATTTTCACCGGCCGGCGAGTTGAACGCATCTCAGGCTTAAAATTTCTCAAGCGACTAGTGGCGCGACTGGCGTCGCATCCGAACGAGCGGGTGCTTTGGATTGTGCCGAGCGAAACCGCGCATCAAAAGACAATCGATTGGCTTCGCTCGGTCAATCTGGCGGCGACGGCCGATTTCTATGTAGCGCCGCGTTACGGACCCGAAGGGCGGGACGATGCGTTGGCTACAAAGATCGACAATCAGCCGCCGGCGCACGTGGTGGTTGGAATTGGCGGCGGCGTCCAGGAAAAGCTCGGGCTTTTTCTAAAGGAGAACTTGCGGGCGCGTCCGGCGATCCATTGCATCGGCGCAGCGCTGGCATTTCTCACCGGAGATCAACCGCCGATTCCGATGTGGGCCGATCGTTTTTATCTTGGGTGGTTGCTTCGTTTGCTTCGTCAGCCGCGCGTTTTCGGTCCGCGATATTTGAGCGCGCTCAGGCTGCCGGCGCTCATTTTCCGCTACCGCGAAAACCTACCGCCTCTTGCGAAAAGCTGAAAAACTGAAATTCTGAAAACTGAAATGGGGAGACGAATGATTCGATTTTGGGTTTTCAGCGTTTCAGCGTTTCAGAATTTGGTATGAAGATCCTTGGTCTCAACGCTTACCACGCCGATTCCGCCGCCTGTTTGTTTGTTGATGGCAAACTTGTGGCTGCGGCGGAGGAGGAACGTTTCCGCCGCATCAGACATTGGGCGGGCCTGCCTACGAGCGCGATCAATTACTGTCTCGAAGAGGCAGGCGTCCGGCTGGAGGACATCGATCACGTCGCCATCAATCGCAAACCGGGCGTGAACAATTTGCGCCGGCTCGGATTCGTCCTGACTCACTGGCCGCATCCCAAATTCATGGCGCAAAAAATCAAGAATGCTCGCAGCGCGGCGTCGATCAAGGATGCGTTGCAGGCGACCTACGGCACCGAAATCAAAGCGCAAGTGCATCGCATCGAACATCACCTTGCGCACCTGGCGTCCGCCTATCTGGTTTCCGGATTCAGTGAAGCGGCGTGTCTTTCGGTCGACGGGTTCGGTGATTTTGCCAGTACAGCGTTTGGCGTCGGGCAGGGGAACAACCTCAAGATCGACAACCGCGTCTACTTTCCGCATTCGTTAGGCATTTTTTACTCAGCGCTGACGCAGTTTCTGGGGTTTCCGCAATACGGCGACGAATACAAAGTGATGGGACTCGCGCCCTACGGCGAACCGAATTATCTCGAACCGCTTCGGGAGATTGTGCGGATTCGCCCGGACGGCAGCTTTCGATTGAATCTCAAATTTTTCCGGCATCACATCGGCAACTTTTCCTACACCTGGAAGGATAGCGCTCCCGAGGTCGGCACACTTTACCGGGGGGCCCTTGTCGATCTCCTCGGACCGGCGCGAAAGCCGGATGAACCGATTGAACAGAAGCACAAGGACCTCGCGCGTTCGGTCCAGGCGACTTATGAGAAGGCATTCTTCGCGCTGCTGCATGCGCTTCACAAACAGCATCCCTCTGACAATCTGGCATTGGCCGGCGGCTGCGCGATGAACTCGGTCGCAAATGGCAAGGTGTATCGGCGGACGCCGTTCAAGAAATTGTATCTCCCTGCCGCCGCCGGGGACGCCGGGGGCGCGATCGGAGCGGCCGCCTACGTTGTCTCAACACTCAGCTCTCAGCACTCAACAGTTGATCTGCTCCTCCGACCTTCGGCCCCTGATGTCTGCTTATCTCGGCCCAGAGGCAACCGAGAAGGAAATTCTGGGACTGGTGGAATGGAAGAAAAAGGAAATCGCGGATGCAGGGTTTGCCGTTTCGCTACATTGGCGATGAAGAAGAACTGGTGAAACGAACCGCGCAGGCGATTGCCGATGGAAAGATCGTCGGCTGGTTTCAGGGACGAATGGAGTGGGGGCCGCGCGCGTTGGGGAACCGTTCGATCCTGGCCGATCCGCGCAATGCCTCGATCAGGGACGTCTTGAACGCAAAGATCAAACGGCGCGAATCGTTTCGGCCGTTCGCCCCATCGATTTTGCGCGAGGAAGTGGCCGAATGGTTTGAAACCGACGACGACGTTCCGTTTATGATGGAGGTTTTCCAGATTCGCCCGAAATACCGGGAAATGATCCCGGCGGTGACGCACGTAGACGGAACCGGTCGACTGCAGACCGTCCACAAGGAAACGAATCCGCTCTATCACCGATTGATCTCGCAATTTCGCGAGCTCAGCGGGGTCCCGGTGGTGCTCAACACCTCCTTCAACGGAAACGAACCGATCGTCTGTTATCCCGAAGAAGCCCTGGAGTGCTTTCTCCGCAGCGAGATGGATTTGCTGGTCCTGGGTAACTTTTTTCTTGAGCGGAAAAGTTAATTATCTGCTATAGATTAGGGCCGGTTCTCAGATGAAGACGCGCATTCCGTTTCTGAATTCGAGCCGCTGGTGTGCTTTGATTTTGCTGGCCGTGACGGCTGCACTTGTACCGTCAAAGACCTGCGCGCAGAGTATTCTCGACGACATCGGAAATCAAAAAAACGGTCCCGAGGACATCGCGAATTCGTTGGTCCCGGCGCCACCAAAGTTCGGGAAGGGAGAAAAGAAGGAACAAATCAACGCGGCTCAATTGAAGAGCAAGAGCATGAATGACTCAACGTTTGGCGGAAGCCTGCTCAACAGCGGCCTCACTGGATCCGAGCCGAAGCTGGACGAGCAAAAACTGCGTGCCGCGCCGGCTGAAAAAGAACCCAGTGCTTCGAAGCAATCCGGCACCACGGGAAACCAGGAAAGCGCATCGAAGCAATCCGATAGTCGCCACCAAGTATCAGTGTTTTCCAACCTCTCTGAGACGGCTACCCTGGCGCAACAGCTCGATGAGCCTGAACCGGACACAACACCTGCAAAGGAAAATGTATCCACAGCGGCCGGCTCGAGTGCGCGTGACAGCAGTAATAACCGCAACACCGACTCTCAAAAGAAGGATCAAACCGCTACAACGCATTCCACTGCGTCAGATGAGAAGGCGTCACCAAGCCCGACCCCAAAAACCGCCGTCACCAAACCGGATGGCGATCGCTGAGGTTGATGCATGAAAAGCTTTAGAGGATTGATCCTCGCCGCTGCAGTTTGCGGAATGGTTTCGCCATTGATGGCTGGTTCGCCCGCCGTGCAACCTGTAGACAGCGGCCTGATTCCACCGGCTAACGCTTCCGGTGCGACTGCGCCCGACGTCGCCGGTTTGCAGACCACGCCTCAACAAATTACTGCGGGCGCGCCGGGAACTGGCAGCAGTTACTTCGGCACCAGCAACACCGGAACTCCCGGCGCTCATGAACGAGGTGTGGCCGGCTCGGGCCTGCCGCGGGAAAAGATCACTGAGGTGGATGCGAAAAAACTGTCTTCAAGCAAGACTGACGCAAAATTCACCGGAAGCCTCTTGGACGCTGGTCTGAACAAGGCGAGTGCGAACGAGAAATCGCAAGATAAAGCCAGTGTCGCCGTCCCTCGAGAGGGCAAAGAAAACAAATCGACGTCAACTCAACCCGCCGCAAAGTCTTCCGCCGATTCGACGAAAACAACCTCCACGAACAAGACTGGCGAAAATCGCTGACGCCATAAGACACGACACAATCTCGCCGTCAGCCAGGATCATTGCTGCGCCTGGCAAAGTAGAGCCGTTGTCGCTGTAAATATTTATCTTCGCCGAGCCGTTGCGTCGTCAAGCCACCGCTGGTGTTACCGAACCATCTCACCTTGACTAGCGTTCGCTCCAATTGCGAATGCGCCTCTCGGGAACAAACGGGGCGAATGAGCTTGTCACTCGCGGCTACGTGGCCAACTGCGGGCCGAGGGCTACGGCTTTATTGACGTCCTTAAAACTGTCGCTCAGACAAATTCCTTCGCCAAACTTATCATTGTTCAAAGCTGCGACAGAAGACGATTTGCCATAGTGAAACCCCGAGCTGTCTTCATAGCCTTCGGGTATCAAACGATGCAACAAGCTCACGGCCACGCCGCGTTTTTTAGTGCTCGGTTGTGGCGCGAGGACGATGCGCCTGCTTTGCGAAAGCGTGACGCTTGGCGTTGTCATAACAATCAGTCCTTTCTTGTTAAGAAGATCGCGACTTATGCGAAAACTGCCATCGGACCTTGGTCGCATATTCGTCGAAGGCTTCCGAAGGCGCACCGGTTGGAGGACGGCTGGCGAAATTCGAATTCTTGTTCGAAGGCTATTGTAGAGCCCACGATTTCGTTAAGCGAAGCGGATCGAAAACTTTGATGTGCCGGCGCTCAGGCCTGTTTACGCACGACCTGTCGCCGACACGTGGCCAGGCCGAGCACGCTTAACGTCAGGAGCAGAAACGTTGAACCATGATCCGGAACACTGACGTTCACTGGAATATGTCCGGGACCAATCGCAAATGGTGTGAAAATACCGCTGCCAGCGAGCAGGAACTGGCCGCCGGTGACCTCAAGTGACGGATTAGACGGAAATGTGAAGTCGAAATGGACACCATAGAAGTCGAACGGTTTTTGCAATTGATCGTTCGGCGTGCCGTTCTTGTCTTTGAGAAGAGGAAAGAGAGCGATACTCAATGAAGCATCGTTGCCCGACTCGCTGCCAGTAACTCCGAATCCAGGAAGGGCGTTCCCATTAGCGTCAATGAGATAGCCACTTCCATCAAGAAATCCTAAAAGCCCGGAACCGTTGGTTTGGAGGATTATTTCAGCTTCGAATAACGGCTGAGTGGCGCTGTAGATGCGCACAAACTCGTTATTGGTAAACAGGAAGTCGACAGAGACGCTGCCGGTCACCGGTGTGCCGTCCAGACCGTCAAAGCTAATTGGGCCGGTTGTCGGATTGATTCCCGTAAGAACGCGGGGTGGTCCCAAATCAATCCCAATGGAGGTTCCTTGCGTCAGCGAACAAAACAAGAATAACAGACCGCCGATAATTCCGGTGGATTTCTTCACAGAGCGGGCATCGATTTGCGATCTATGCTACAAAAACTGCTCTCTTTTTTCAAGCATGGAATCCGTCGGCTAATTAGACAAGAATCACAGGGGTGGAAATCGGTTATTAAATCCCCGCAATGACGGACAAATATCCTTCGCCAGGACATAATATATTAATATAGAGCGGCGGCGGAGAGCGGCAGTATGTTTACGACGAACAATCAATTATGCGTAAAGGTCGCGCGCAATCGCGACACGTTCCTGGCGGCGCTCTCATAGATCACGATACATGAAAAAAACCGCGAGAAAGATCACGTCAATCGCGTTCATAATCATCGCTGTCGCGCTCTCAATCTGTGCGATGCACGCTGAGAATCCGACAACCCGACCCCTTGGGACATTTACACTCGGCCCCGAAGCAACCAACAGTTGCCCCGAAGGATTCACCTGCAACAGGTTCTCTGTCGCCTGTCCGGATATTCCAGTAGACGCGACCGGCTCAATCGCTGTCCAAAAGCCGACAGGTCCGACCAAGGGAATGATAATGTTTTTCTCCGGCTCAGCGGGAACCGGTTGGTGGCAAATGAAAAGCACGCTGGCGCCAGCGTTCCTCCAATCTTTGCTCAATGACGGATACGAAGTGGTTCAAGTCGCGTGGAATATAAGCTGGCTCCAATCTCCCGCCAATGTGCAGGCGGGACAGAGACTTCTCAGTTGCCGAGTGGCAACCCTGATAAAATGGACGCATGAGAACTTATATCTGCCGCTGGGACTAAAATCTGAGCCCGGCAAGTGTGGGTTCTGTTTAACTGGAGGTTCCTCGGGCGCGGCAGCGATTGCATACGCGCTGTCGTCTTACGGGATAGATCGAGATGTCGATGCGGCGATCCTGAACTCCGGTCCACCGATGGCGTCGATCGAGAAAGGTTGTTTGCAAAAAATTGGCTATGCCTACCCGTCTGAGCCTTCGAGACTGATCGATGTTTCCTACGGATATCGGCCTAACCAGACCGGACCCGGACCGTGCGAATTACACGACCCGAGTTGGACGCAAACATGGATAAAAAATAGCGTGGAAACCGGGGGCACCAGTTACAATTACCCGACCACTCGAATCCATATCATCGTCGGCGGGCAAGATAACGTTATCATCCGAAACCACGCTGATGACTACCTCCATGTCTTGAAAGCAGCTCGCCAACCGATGCTGACATGGCAAGAAGTGCCAAGGATGGCCCATCAGATCACCCAATCCCAGGAGGGATTGGACGCGCTTTTCGCGGCTCTGACTCAGGGAAAGCCGGGCAAGGGAAAGTAAGGCGGGACCCGACCGCCGGGATCAAATAGATCAAGCGCCGGCGGTTTACCCGGCTGTCATCCAAACGTTGCGGGCTTGTAACGTGACCTGCGTTCCCGCCCGGTCCATGATGGTCGCGCCCTGTTGAGAAAATTCGGCCGTAATGCAGAAGCCAAGAAAAAACCAACGCCGGTCCTTTGCGAACAAATGGCCGCCGGGAATCGCCCCGATTTTGACGGCATTTCCGGTGCCCAGGCCACTCGAATTTGCCTCTAAAAGCCTGAAAGGCTCACTTTATGATTGACGGAAAAACTCCAAATGTGGTTTTCTAGTGGTTCTGGCGATCATAGTTTCCCGAGAACTAACCTGGGAATAAAGGCAGACAGTTTACAAAGTGAGAACGAAAGGTTTTCGCCCAAAAAAAGGGCGATCGACCAAGGGCGGCAGCTTGTCCCGTAATTGGGGCACGCAAGAGGGATTGAAGTCATTGTTTCAACGAACGACAACAGGGGACACCTACGCCCAGACGCGGGATCGAGTTGTGGGAACAGCTCGAATGGAGCGTAACCGTCAATCGACGCCAAATGGCGCGAAGGCGCGGAACGCGCGCGCCTCACTCTTTTTGAAAAGGGTCATACTGGCCGCGCTCTTTTCTGAACGCGTTCCCGGTCCCTCGCTGGAACGCAAAGGGACGGAATCCCTCGCGACGGTCCGGCACTTTACCAATGCAGCCACCCGCGGTGGCGGAAACAGCCGAACTTCCTGTCCATCTCCGCCACGGATCCTGCCGGCGCCACGGTAAGCGAGATTCCACGATGGAAACGGGTTCTCGACGTCACTCTTGTTCTCCTGGCTTTGCCATTCTGGCTGCCAGTGATGCTCGTGCTGATGGCCTGGACCAAGATCGTTTCACCGGGGCCTGTTTTTTATCGACAAGAACGAGTTGGATTTCACACGACGCGTTTCATGATTTTCAAGTTTCGAACCATGCATGTGAACGCGGAGACGCGAACGCACGAGGACTATTTTGCGCAACTGATGCAGGCTGATCTTCCGATGACAAAGCTTGATGCCGGAGGCGATTCACGGCTGATTGCTTGCGGCCGTTTTCTTCGAGCGAGCGGATTGGATGAGCTGCCGCAAGTCTTCAATGTTTTGCGCGGGGAAATGAGCTTGGTCGGACCGCGTCCCTGTCTTCCAAACGAGTATCAACGTTACGAGCTGTGGCAGTGTCAACGAGTGAGTGCCCCTCCCGGGCTGACCGGATATTGGCAGGTCAACGGCAAAAACAAGACGACATTCAGGGAAATGATCGAAATGGACATATTTTACGCGCGCAATATGTCGCTCTGGCTCGATTTGAAAGTCATATTTAAAACGGTGCCGGCGTTGATCGAGCAGATGCTCGAATCGCGCGGACGTCGCGCTGGCGAGGCTTATCTTCAAGTCGGTCGGACCGCGGCGACGACACAAAGATTGAACAGTGCGGTAAAACAACGATGAAAAGGCCACTCTCTGTCGGTGTTATTGGTTGCGGCTATTGGGGACCTTTGTTGATTCGAAACTTCAAGGTCCTGCAGGACTGCCGTCTTAAAGCGGTGTGCGACGTGAACGGAACGCGTCTGAAACACATCAAGGAATTGTATCCGGATGTTGAGTGCGTAACCGATTATCAGCGCTTTTTCGATGACATCAGTCTCGACGCCATCGTGATCGCCACCCCGGTGAAGTTTCACCACGGGTTGGCCAAGGCCAGCCTTCTGGCGGGGAAACATACCTTCATTGAGAAGCCGATGGCCTTATCATCGGCTGAATGCGAGGAATTAATCGAGATCGCCCAAAACAATGGCCTTGTCTTGATGGTCGATCACACATTTCTCTATTCGGCTCCGGTCCGTAAGATTGCTGAAATTGTCGAAGCGGGCGACATCGGCGACATCCGCTACATTAATTCGCGGCGTCTGAATCTCGGACTGTTTCAAAAGGACATTAACGTTGCCTGGGACCTGGCGCCTCACGATATTTCCATCATCCTGCATATTTTGGGTGAGTTGCCGCTGACGGTGAACTGCCAGGGCAATGCGCATGTCACAGCTCACATCGAGGATGTAACGAACATGTCGATGTTATTTCGGCAAAAACGCTTTGCCACAATTCAAAGCAGTTGGCTCGAGCCAAGAAAGGTCCGCGAAATGACGATCGTCGGCACTCGCCGGATGATTGTCTATGACGATCTACAAACTCACGAAAAAATAAGAGTCTATGACGTTCGGGTGGAGCGTCCACCGCATTACGACACCTTCGCAGAGTTTCAGTACTCTTATCATTATGGCGACAGCTACATTCCTCACATTCATCAAGAGGAACCGTTGAAAATGGCGTGCCAGCATTTCGTGGACTGTATTGCTACCGGCGCTGTGCCGATTACCGGCGGACGCGAAGGACTTGAAATGATTCAGATTTTGGAGGCAGCATCCGCCTCGCTTAAGGCAAACGGCGCCCCGGTGACGCTGTCCCGAACCGAACCGAAAATCCCCCAGTCCGCCGCCCAAGGCCTGCGCGTTGTGCCCGGGACGCCGGAGATTGGCGGTAAATCGGCGACCTTGTAGGACAGTAATCGCTTCAGGGGCGGAACAGGGAATCAGGCCATTGCTACAATCGAGCTCTTTGCCCGGCGGGCGATTTCCAAGATTCAACATATGCAAATAAGAGTACCATTTCTCGATCTTGAGGCGCACCATGCGCCACTCCGAGGCGACTTCGATCGCGCGATTGCCGAAGTGATTGACAGCGGCGCTTTCGCCGGCGGGCCGTTTGTGGAGAAATTTGAGGAGGCCTTCGCTGCTTATTGCGGATCTCGCTACGCCATCGGTGTTGGAAGCGGAACGGAAGCGCTCTGGCTATCGCTCCTCGCCTGTGATGTTGGACCCGGCGATGAAGTCATCACCGTGCCGAGTAGCTTCATGGCAACGGCTGAAGCGATCACCTATTGTGGAGCCCGGCCGGTGTTCGTCGATGTAGACGATCGTACCTACACCATGGATCCGGCTGGGCTCGAAGCGGCCCTGACCCCGAAGACGAAGGCCATCATTCCGGTCCATTTATTCGGCCAGGCCGCCGACATGGATCCGATCCTGGAATTCGCGCGCCGTCATGATCTTTTTGTAATTGAAGACGCCGCGCAGGCGCATGGCGCGAAGTACAAAGGACGAAGGCTCGGCACGATGGGGGACGCCGGATCCTTTAGCTTTTATCCCGGCAAAAACCTGGGTGCTTTCGGCGAAGCAGGTGCAGTTATTACCGAAGACTCCCAGTTGCAGGAAAAGATTCGCGTTCTTCGAGATCATGGTCAGAGCCGCAAGTATCGTCACACCATGGTCGGTTGGAACTGTCGGATGGACGGCATCCAGGCGGCTGTTCTGAGTGTGAAGCTGCAACACCTTAACCGTGGTAACGCGCTCCGGCGACAGCACGCGCTTCAATATGACGAAGCACTCGAAGGGGTGGAAGAGGTGATCCGGCCGGTTGCTGCATCCTATGCCGAGCATGTCTATCACATCTACGCGATCCGGGTTCGGGAGAGAGATGAGGTGATGTGGCGTCTTAATGAAAAGGGAATTCAATGCGGAGTGCATTATCCTGTCCCGATACATTTGCAGCAGGCCTACCGGAGTCTTGGATATCAAGCCGGTAGCTTTCCGGTGTCAGAACAAATCGCCCTCGAGTTCATTTCATTGCCAATGTTTCCAGAGCTGACGAGTGCCCAAATCGGAATGGTCGCGCTGGGTGTTAAGGAAGCCGTCCTCACCTGCGCGATGGTCTGAGGTAAATTTAAACCGTGGCCTATCTTGATGTTTCCGTTGATTCCACCCGATATCGGGATGGAGGCGATGCGGTCTCTTCCGAGGATCGGGATGCAGCGCGATTTAACGGTGAGAGTCGCCAGCCGTTCCGGCCCGAGTGGGTGAGAGTCATAGACCCCCTGCGCGATCCTGACTGGGATCGCCTGGCCGCTTCCCATCCGGACTTTAACTTTTTCCACCGGGCAGCCTGGGCACGGGTGCTTTCAAAGACATACGGGCACAAACCGGTCTACCTTTACTTTGGACAAGGGCCACAGCCGCTCGCGCTGGTTCCAATCATGGAAGTGACAAGCCCTTTTGCCGGCCGCCGCGGAGTCTCGATGCCATTCAGTGATTTCTGCCAACCGTTGCTTTTCGGAAAATGGACGCAAGAGAAAGCATTGTTGGAGACCTTGATTGATCTTGGCCGGCAGCGGAAGTGGCGGTATTTCGAACTGCGCGGCGCCAAGGAGAACGTTCCTGCGTCCGCCTGTCCGGCGGAGAAATATTATGGCCATTGTCTTGATCTAAGCTCTGGAGTGGAAGGCCTGTTCGCCCGGCTTCCAAGTCCAGTCCGCCGGGCGATCCACAAGGCGGAAAAGAGCGGATTAACTGTCGACGCAAGCAATTCGCGTGAGGCAATGCTGCAGTTTTATCGCCTGCACGTTTGGACGCGAAGACGGCACGGCCTCCCGCCTCAACCGTTGTCCTTCTTCCTCAATATCTACGAGGAAATCATCAAGGCTGATCTGGGCTTGGTCCTGGTCGTTAAAAGTAGGACGGCGCCGGTAGCGGCCGCAGTCTTCTTTCACTCCGGCCCGGTGGCTCTTTACAAGTTCGGAGCATCCGACGAACGTAAACAGGAGTTTCGGGGCAATAATCTTGCTATGTGGGAGGGCATAAAGCGACTGATCGGGCGGAATGCGCAAACACTTCACTTTGGCCGGACCGCGATTTCGAACGACGGTCTCCGCCGATTTAAGCTTTCATGGGGAACAGAGGAGAAGTTGATCGAGTACTTCAGGTTTGATCTTAATGGCAGAAAGTGGTTACGTTTTTCCCCGCGGGCGTCCGAAATTCACAACCATCTTTTTCGCAGGTTGCCCCTGGCGGCTAATCGAATCGCCGGTGCTCTAATTTACCCCCACCTTGACTGAGTCGTACCGCTAAGAATCAAAATAACTATGTCTGAACTGCAACCACAAGCTCTGGTTAAAAAAGATCATCTACCTCTTACCAGAATGCGCACTCCGCAGCCGGTTCCACGCGATTTGACCGGCGGGTCGAGTGTGAGCAAGAACGACATCCTCTATGCCCTCTTTAAGCACAAGAAGGCGATCCTTCTTAGTACAATTGGCGGTTTACTCGCGGCAGTGGCGCTCTTCTTCTTCTATCCCGCTGTTTATGAATCGGACGCAAAGTTGCTGGTTCGCTACCTGGTAGAGCGAAGCACAATTGACTCGACCGATAGTCCGCGAACTCCCGGCGGTTATGCGCCGACGACTGATACGGTAATCGGGTCGGAAATCGAAATTCTCAGCAGTTGGGACCTGGCCGTTCAGACCGCGGAGGCGGTTGGCGTCAAACGCCTCCTCCCGCATGCTTCCGGCACCCCAAGCAAAGAAGCGGCAGCGGGCACTATTGCCAGCGGATTGGCTCTGACCACTCATAAAGGAAGCAACATTATTTTTGCTTCCTATCAGAACCGGAACCCCGAGCTTGCCACCCTGGTTCTGACTGAGCTTGTAACCCGATATTTTACCAAGCACCTGGAAGTCCATCGGTCTGCCGGGGCGTTTGATTTTGTTTCCCAGCAAACCGATCAAGTCCGCGCCCGGCTTAATCAAACTGAAGATGCGTTGAGAGATATCAAATCGAAGGCGGGAATTGTTTCGCTCTCGGACACCACCAAGGACCTTAGCGAAGAGGCCACGAAGGCGGATGAGCAACTACATGCCGCCGAAGCGGAAGTGGCGGAACAAGAAGCGCGCCTCCGGCAGATGACGGCATCGGTTGCCAGCGCGACGATTGTGGCGGGGAAGTCGAAAGTGACAGCAGCTAACCTGGCTACGGTGCCGAGCGCCGGTAGCTCGGGCTCCAAGCCCGAAGCCAAGTCGTCGGAGAAATTGGCGACGCCTGCCGACAGTATGGCACCGGCCGGGATTGTTCAGCAATATCAGACATTGGTCTCGGGATTACAGAAGTTACGGCAAACCCAGTTGGATCTATTCGCCAAGTACACGGTGGAGAGCCAAATCGTGAAGGCGAATCAGGCTGAGATAGACCAGGTCGAAAATCAGCGACAGGAACTGGAGAAGAAATATCCGGACCTGCCTACTCGGGTTGGGCCGGTTGGCTCGTCCAGGTCGAAGGACCTTGACCCTGCTTCCGAAGCAGCCCATTTGGCTGGATTGCAGGCAAAAAGAGAGGCGCTCGCTGGCCGACTAAAAGATCTACAGGATCGCATGCAGCAATTGTCCCAGGTTTCGCCCCAGATTGAGGATCTTGAGCGGCAAAAGCAGTTACAGGAAGGCAACTACAAATACTTTGAAGCAACTCTGGAGAAGGCGCGAGTGGATGAAGCTCTTGATCCTTCAAAGATTCCGAACATAAGCGCTGTTCAGCGTCCTTCGCCGCCGACTCTCGTTACCACTACCCGAAACAAGATTATGCTGGGACTGGCAGGCGGAGGGCTGGCCCTGTCCGTCGCATTCTCTCTACTCTGGGAACTCATATTGACCAGCAAGATCCGCGGACCACTCGAAGTGGAGAAAATAATCGGGATCAGCCCGTTGGTCGCTGTTCCGTTTAGCCTTAATGGCAAACCCAAACCTCGTTCGCCTTCCAAGAAGAATGGCAAAGTCGATGTCGCCCTTGCCACTATACCCAACTCGCGTGATAACCTGGCACCTTGGGACGCAAACCATTTCATTCGGCCTTACAGCGAAGCCATTCGGGACCGCCTCGGTCTCTATTTCGAGCTACATAATTTGACTCACAAGCCGAAGCTCGTCGGCGTGGCTTCATTTTCGAACGGCGCCGGAACCTCTACTCTGGCTGCGGGTCTGGCCGCCGCGCTCTCCGAGACCAACGATGGCAAGGTTCTGTTGGTCGACGTCAACCTTGGTCCCGATCAGGTTCATCCTTTCTTCAGGGGCAAACCAGCCTATCCCCTCAACGCTGCGCTCACTCCAAATGGGGCCATGGATGCGGCCGCGGAGAATCTTTATCTGGCGACGGTGGGTTCGCCAAGTGCCGGTCCGGCTCAGCTCGGTCTAAAGAGATTCTTTGATCTCATGCCCAATCTAAAGGCGAGTGATTTTGACTATATTATCTTTGACATGCCTCCGTTGACTCAGACCAGTCCAACCTGGGGAATGTCTGCATTTATGGATAAGGTTTTACTCGTTGTTGAAGCGGAGAAGCATAACCGCGACATTGTAAAACGCTGTTACAAAAGGTTACTCGCCGAACGGGACAACGTTTCAGTCGTGGTTAATAAGGCTCGCTCCTACGGTCCGAAATCGCTCGATCTGAACAGTTGATATTGAGGGTTTGAATTCCTCTTATCAAGCCGCGCGGCCAAAGCTTCCTACGACGCGCATTCATAAAGTTGTAATCGCGCCGATTTGGAGCTGTTTGGACCAGGTGCGGAGCACTGCAATTCTGCCTTTGGGTTTTGTCGGATGCCCTCTCGCCTTTGAACTCTAACAAAGATCTGCCTTAGTGTCCCTGATTAGTGGACCGCTAAACCTTCGCATTCGCCATGTCGATGTTACGTAACCGGGTCTATTACCGGGTCAAGCCGTTCGTTCCGTCGTCGCTTCGGACTGCCCTTAGACGACGCATGGCTTCCCGGTTGCGGGATAACATCGATCACATCTGGCCGATCATGCCAGGTTCGGAGCGACCGCCCGAAAACTGGCCGGGCTGGCCCAAAGGTAAGAAATTCGCCTTCGTTTTGACTCACGACGTCGAGGGTAGCGCTGGGTTACAAAAATGCCGGGAACTCATGCGACTCGATTTGGAATACGGTCTTCGTTCTTCGTTTAACTTCATCCCCGAGGGCGATTACAAGGTCCCCCGCGAATTAAGAGACGAGTTGACCCAAAACGGCTTCGAGGTCGGAATTCACGACCTCAAACATGACGGCAGGCTTTTCACATCGCGACGCGAGTTCAACCGTCGGGCCGCCCGGATCAATGACTATCTTCGCGACTGGGGAGCAGTAGGATTTAGGTCGGGCTTCATGTTGCATAAACTCGATTGGTTGCATGAGCTGGCTATTCAGTATGATACCTCCACCTTCGATACCGATCCCTTCGAGCCGCAGCCTGAGGGACGGCACACGATTTTTCCCTTTTGGGTTCCGCAGCTTCAACCCGCACAGGGCAGGGGACAGACGGCGGGCGAAAGTGCAACACCATTCAACTCTCAATGCTCGACTCTCAGCTACCCCAAACAAGGTTACGTAGAACTGCCCTACACCCTGCCCCAAGACTCAACTCTATTCCTTCTTCTTCAGGAAAGAGCGGCCGACATCTGGTTACGAAAACTGGATTGGATCGCCGAACATGGCGGAATGGCTTTGGTAAACATTCACCCCGACTATGTTAATTTCAGATCAACGGAGGGCTCGAGTAACGATTACCCAAGCGCGCGAGTGCGCGAACTTCTGGGTTATTTATCCAAGAACTTCGCCGGAGAATTCTGGAATCCTTCGTGTAAGGAGCTTTCCGATTGGTACGCCGGTGTCCATCGCACGCAGATCGAAGCGCAAGATCGACTTCAACAGGCAACCTTCCACGACGCCGGCGCAAGGTCGAGGTTAGCTGGCAAGCGAGCGGCCGTTCTACTCTATTCTTACTACCCCGCGGATCCGCGCCCTCGTCGCGCGGCTGAAGCTCTCACTGACGCCGGGATGCAAGTAGATTTGGTCTGCCTGCGGAATAAAGCGTCAGAGAAAGCAAGAGAACACATTCATGGCGTGAATGTTCTCCGATTACCATTGCAGAAACGGCGCGCTAAAAAGCGCACCTACGTCCTCCAGTATGGAACCTTTCTAGGCGCCTGCTTCGGTCTTCTAACTCTTCGATCTCTGAAAAAGAGGTACGATCTCGTGCACGTCCACAATATGCCCGACATACTCGTCTTCGGCGCACTTATCCCCAAGCTGCTCGGCGCAAAGGTCGTCCTCGATCTGCATGACCCAATGCCTGAACTGATGATGAGCATCTATAGTCTCTCGGGAAGAGAGCGATCAGTCCGGTGGCTCAAGCGATTAGAAAGGCTCAGCATATCCTTCGCCGACCTGGTCCTTACTCCCAACAAAGCGTTCCGCGAATTGTTTATGTCGCGTGGTTGCCAGCCGGACAAGATCAAGGTGGTCATGAACTCACCCGAGAGTACGATTTTCCACCCTTTGGAAAAAAGTTCGCCGCAATCATCGCGAAATGGAAATGGACAGAAGCCTTTTAAAATAATGTACCACGGGCTTATTGCGGAACGTCACGGCCTGGACACCGCGCTCGAGGCGGTCGCCAGGTTGCGATCTGTAATTCCCGGGCTGGAATTTCATATTTTTGGAAACCGGACTGCTTACATGGACAAGATTGAGATTCTGGTCCGGCAGCTGGATTTGGGTGGCAACGTCCATTATCATGGCTATCAACCTCAAACTGAAATCGCAAAAAGCATTCGCGCGATCGACCTTGGCGTAATCCCGAATCGACGTAGCCCGTTCACTGAGATAAACATGCCGACGAGGATTTTCGAATATCTTGCGATGAATAAGCCCGTGGTCGTGCCCAATACCCAGGGTATTAGAGATTATTTTGAAGAGGATTCGGCGCTATTTTTTGAACCTGACGATCCCCAGAGTCTTGGGGAGGTAATCCTGGAGGTGTATCGCAATCCACAGAGAGTGGATGCGATTTTGGACCACGGCCGAGAGGTCTATGAAGCTCATCGCTGGGAGATCCATCGGGAACGGTTTCTGAACTGGGTCGGCGCTCTCCTGTCCAATAATACCGGTCGCACTCGCTCTTGAGCCCGTCCGCCACTCCGCGTTTGATTATCAGGCAGGTGTTGTGACAACTCCAAAGATCCGAAAAGCAGGGATTGTCGACGTCGAGTTTGGTAAAGACGTTAATGTCGTAGAGCCAGTCAACCTTTATGGGTGCACAATCGGAGATGGCAGTTTCATCGGACCATTTGTCGAGATCCAAAAAGGAGCAAACATCGGCAAGCGCTGCCGCATTCAGTCACATGCCTTTATCTGCGAGCTCGTCGCCATTGGGAATGATTGTTTCATCTCCCACGGCGCAATGTTTATCAACGATCTCTTCGAGATGGGTGCTCCTGGAGCTAGCCCGGAACAATGGCAGCCAACAAAAATCGGTAATCGGGTGAGCGTTGGAACAAATGCCACCATTCTTCCGGTCACAGTTTGTGACCACGTCGTCATCGGCGCCGGTGCTGTCGTCACCAGGAACATCACTGTCTCGGGCATCTATGCGGGCAACCCCGCCCGGTTGTTGCGCCGCCTTTGAGAAGAAGAGACAGATGGCGGACACCGCTTCGGCCTGCAATTACCTCTCCGAGAAAGAACAAAGAGCCTCACTTGAAAAATGCGCTAGGATTGGTGGAATGCTTGGAACCATGATGGGAAAGCCCGAAAAGTTTTGCCGCGAGTGACCCCGCCGTCCTCCGTAATCAGTCCTCAGTCGTCCGCCATCCGTAATCAGTCCTCCAGCCATGAAGATTCCCTTTACGAATTCATACGTCAGCTTCAAACCGCAATTGCCGTTCGAGAAAAAATCCAGGACGATTGAAAAAGACGTGATTGTTTTCACAACTCACAAGGCCGGGTCGATGGTGCTTCACCGGGTGCTGCTGGAAATCTGCAACCAAAACAGCATTGCCTACTATTCGCCGAATCAGGACCCCGACAAACAAGTGCCGTTTGAGCGAATCTTCAACGGCGAGGATTTCATTGCGGGTCGGAGCGGCTGTTTCGGGCCTCTCCGGTTCTTTGTTCCCAGCGCCTCCCTGGAAAACTCGAATATCATAGTTCACCTGCGGGATCCAAGAGATGTCTTAACCTCGATGTTCTTTTCCTACTGCTTCATGCATTCCGGCGACGTCGCTGCGGATACGGGTTACCGCAAAGAAGTCGCGGAAGCGGGAATTGACAAATTCGTTCTTGATCTGTGCGACGAGAATTTTGCTCGCTATCAGGGTGACTACGGAACCGGCGGCCAATTCGGCAAATACATTGGCAATATCCGCGACCGCTACATGACTTATCTGAAAGAGGTTATCAGCCGGCCGAATGCGATTGTGCTTTCTTATGAGGAGATGGTCCTCGACTTTCCCGGTTGGCTGAGAAAGTTTCTGGCTGCATTTGAATTATCTGATCCGGACCGGACTTATGAATCCGTCCGGAGCAGAATAGAAATTCAGAATGACGTTACCCGTGCGGCAAAGGGTCGCAGCTCTCAGACCGCGACGGCTGGCGGGGAAGACATTCGGGCGCATCGGCGAAAGGCTACGCCCGGCGACTACAAGGAAAAACTCAGGCCCGAAACAATATCCGAGCTGAACCGAAGGTTCGGCGACGTCCTGGATGCGCTGGGTTATTCCGGCTCGCAATACCAGGCGAGCCAGATCCCCGCTCTAAATAATAGAGGATGACAAGCAGACCGAATGCTTATCATCAATGCCGATGACTGGGGGCGTTCGGTCCTGGAAACCGATGCCGCGCTCCGATGTTACAAAGCGGGAAGGGTCACGTCGGTCAGTGCGATGGTTTTCATGGCGGATTCCGAGCGTGCTGCCGAGTTGGCCGGGGAAAACAAAATAGTCCCGGGACTGCATCTCAACTTCGACGAAAACTTCACCGCGAAGTCTAACCGTGACAGAGTTGACGATTGTCACGCTCGCACAGTGAGATTCCTCAGAGGAAATAAGTTCGCCCAACTCTTGTACAACCCGTTCCTGCGAGACGCGTTTTCTTATTCCTGCCACGCTCAGTTCGAGGAGTTCATGCGTTTGTTTCGAAGATCACCTTCTCACGTTGACGGACACCATCACATGCACCTTTGCGCGAACCTGCTTTTCAGCAATATGATCCCCGCCGGCACCCGAATGCGTCGAAACTTCTCTTTCTGGCCGGGTGAGAAAAGTGCATTGAACAGAGGTTATCGCCGGCTGGTGGACCGCTGGCTCGCTCGCAGATATCGTCTGACCGATTACTTTTTCGACCTGACTCAGTGTCTTCAGGAGAAAAAAATGAGTCGAGTGGCCGAGCTGGCGAGGTCAAGCAAGGTGGAACTAATGACCCATCCGGCCGTACCCGACGAAGCAGAATACCTTATAGGAGACGCGTTCCGGAGATTCTTGCCAGGGCTCGAGCTTGGAAGTTACGGGCTGGTTTGAGTAGCGAGAGTAACTCAGCAATCTAAACATACATGCACCAGGTCGAAATCCTCGCAATGTTCGGCGTCCATCTGCCGCCGAACGTGGCACTCCTTATTACACTTGCTTTCGTCTTTTATCTTTTCCGGCGCGACCTCCTGGAAACTCCTAACGTAACCGGCGCGCTCTGGATTCCCTTTCTTTGGATGGTAATCATCGGTTCCAGGTCCGTGACCCAGTGGCTCCACTATCTCCATTTTCCGATCTCTCTTGGCTCGGCGGAAGAAGGCAACCCGGTCGATGCGCTCTTTTACTTCGGTTTAATCGGCGCCGGGATGCTGGTTCTTAGCCAGAGACAACTCAATTTGGGAGAGCTCTTTCGCAACAACGGCTGGCTGATAGCATTTCTTATCTACTGCTTCCTCGCGATTCTCTGGTCCGACTTTCCTTTCGTGGCTTTCAAACGATGGATCAAAATTCTCGGACACCCGGTCATGGCTCTTATCATCTTTACCGAGCCGAATCCCGGCCAGGCGCTGACCACTCTCATGAAAAGAAGTGCTTACGTGCTGGCCCCGTTTTCTATCCTTCTTATCAAGTACTTCCCTGACATAGGCCGCGGATTCGATCAGTGGACCGGTATCGCCATGAATGTCGGGGTTTGCATTAGCAAGAATATGCTGGGCTGTATCTGCATGATCCTGGGTTTCTTTTTCTTCTGGCATTTCCTCAACACCTGGCGAACTGAACGCAGCGTGGCCAGGCGGCGGGAGCTTTGGCTGACTGGGACCTTGCTGTTCATGATCGGATGGCTCCTTTGGAAAGCGCATAGCGCAACATCGGCGATTTCGCTGATGATCGCGGTTGCCGTAGTCTTCCTGCTCGAGCGTCGCTGGGTGAACAAGCAGAGGCTCGGCACTTATGTAATACTACTCGCAATTACATTAGGTGGTGGCGGAACTCAGTTTCGGGATTTTTGAAAAAATCGCGGACCTTACTGGTCATGAATCCACCTTGATGGGAAGAGCCGAGCTCTGGGGCGAATTGCTGGCGCTTCATACCAACCCAATCTTTGGAGTAGGCTTTGAAAGTTTTTGGTTGGGAGATAATGCGAATCCAATTTGGGACGTGCGCTGGTGGCACGTTGACGAGGCGCACAACGGTTATCTTGAAGTATATTTGGATCTCGGCCTTGTAGGACTGTTTTTGCTTTGGGGATGCTATTATTGCCACTTTCCGCAAAATACGCGGAGAGCTATTGATCAATCCTGAGTGGGGTCGATACCGGCTCGGTTTCCTGGTTGCGGTCGTGATCTACAATTGGACCGAGGCAACTTTCAAGGGGCTCAGCCTGGTTTGGTTTGTTTTTTATATCATCGCTTTGGATTATCCCATGCTTGGCTCCGAAATTGTCACGGAACCTTCTGAGACCGTGGAGCACGAAGAAGAGTTGGAGTGGGAATATTCCGAAGACAGGATTTAGAAACGGGCTTAACCGGGATCCAATTCATGTCGCGCACCCGCGGCGTTGCTCTTTTAATAGGCGTCTCACTCGCTCTCTTAGTCGAGGCGAAAGCCGCTACTGTTACCGCCAAAAGTGTCTCGCTCTCGGACGTTAGTTCGGCCATTGGCTCGGCCCACGATGGCGACACCGTGACAGTTCCGGCCGGCACTGCGAGCTGGGCCTCGACCCTGACGATCGCAAAAGGCATCACGCTTCAAGGGGCGGGCGACGATAAAACAGTAATTGTTGACGACATTGTTCCGGCCAAACGCCGGGATCAGCAGCCCGGACAGCAGCAAGGGCGAGGGCCTCGGGAAGGAGAAGGGATGCGGCAACGCCCGGGAGAACAACCGAGTCGACCGCAGCAGCCGGAACCGCCGACAGCACAGCAGTCGCCAGGAACCACAAACGGCCAGCATGACGAGTCAAACCCGCGCCGGGCAGGACGAGACATTGGTGTCGATTCCCGCGCTTATGAACATTCAGGTCACTCCTGATCGAACGTTTCGACTGACCGGGCTTACTTTCCGATGGGGTTCACATACGACCAAGGCTGAGAATCCAGGATGTGTAAAGTTCGAGGGCACTTGTCCGGGAGCGGACGGTACCGGTTCGCTGAGAATAGATCACTGCCATTTCGATCAACTCTACCAGTCGGGCATTGACGTTTCATGGCTGGATTTATGGAGTCGTCGATCATTGTCGCTGGGATGGGCGCGCCAACGTCGGAACCGTTCAAAGCATCGTGGTCAATAATGGCGCAACCTGGGGAGGCGGTTCGAATGACTACGGCGATGGATCATGGGCGGCCCCGACTGATTTCGGCAGTGAGAAGTTTGTATTTATCGAGGACAACATCTTCAACAACCTTGGTGTGGCGCAGACGAACGTGCGTAATTGATTGTCAGGATGGGGGACGATATGTGAGCCGCCACAATCAATTCTCTGAATTGCACCATGATCACTGGGCACGGAACGGAAAGCGGCGGACGTCACCGCGGTCAGAGAGCGATTGAGTTCTATAATAATACCGAGACAGCCACCATTCCTCAGAGCATTGGCATAACCCGGGCCGGCGTGACCATTTATCACCACAATACTTTCAGCGGTCCGCTCGCCCGACCGGTAATACCGCTGGTTGTTTTTCGGGAAGATAATCCTTACCGCATGTTCGATGCGGCGAACGGCTTTAACCCGTGGGATGTGAACGACACCGAAGGAAACGGAACCAACGTTCCCGGTCACGCTCCGCATCTCTACGCCAGCGGCAAACACACAGGTGCCAACGCATCCACCGGAACGCTGGTATCGGCCGGAGCCAATTGGAAGCCCAACCAATGGGTTGGTTATATGCTCACAAACATGACCCAGACCACGCGGGATGGGAAACATTTCAATTCCCGAATACTATCCAACACAAGTGATACGATTGTTTTCGCAGCCGGACGTCCCGATGGACCGCCAAAAACATTCAACACCGGAGATGGCTTCGTAATTTACAAATTGCTGATTGCGCTTGATCAGCCAAGCCGGGGCAAGTGCGATTTGCTTGCGGGCAATCCGCCTGTCAACACGGTGACGCGCGGACTGAACTGGCCGCATCAGGCGCTTGAGCCGATTTACGCCTGGAACAACATCCTCAATGGTGAACAGGTGAATGCCCACAGCGGTTATCCCACGCTCCAAGAGAATCGGGATTATTATAATGAGACCAAATCATTTGATGGAACTACAGGCGTGGGTGTCGGAAAACTGGCGGATCGTCCCAGCACCTGCACCCCGGGGGTAGGGTATTGGGCGACCGATCAAGGCGAGTGGGACAGCACGCACGATGGTCCGGACGGGCAATTTTACGTCTGCACCGCTCCAAACAATTGGTCTCTATATTATAAGCCGTACACGTATCCGCACCCCTTGGTCGGCGGGTCAGCCCGGTCGAATGTAAAGGCGGGACAATGAGGAAAGCGCGAAATAACGGGAGGTTGATTAGGGGATTGTAAGGGCGGGCAGCGGGCCCCGGGGAGGCTCGTTCTGGTCTAATTATTGCTATTATCGCAATAGCAATAATTGTGACTAATCTCCCAAAGCCAACCATCCCGGCCGCGCTCGCTGCCGCCCTTTTTCTCGCCTTCATTGGTCGGACCAATGCCGCGACCATCAATGCCGCCAGTCCCTCCGAAACCGATGTTAGCGCCGCAATCGCCTCGGCCGCGGAAGGCGATACCGTAATGGTACCTGCCGGAACCGCCAGTTGGACCTCGACTCTCACTCTTACCAAAGGAATCAACCTTCAGGGGACGACCACTGTGATCGGGGCCGGCACTGCCACTCCCACCGTGATCGACGGCACCGTGATCCTCGATGATGTGCCGATTGTTCAGGACAAGTGCAACGTGATTAACCCGGTCCTGACTAAGAACCAGGTCTTGCGAATCACCGGATTCACCTTCACACACGGGGCGCGGACCGCCAAGCCGGCCAATCCCGGAATGATTTTTGTGAATGGCGTCGCCCATGGCGATGACGGCACCGGATCGCTGCGCATCGATCACTGCTCTTTTAATCTGCCCTCCCAGGAGCCTATCTTTTTTGCGGGCTGGGTAACGAACAGTGTGGTCGATCATTGCGTCGGAAGTTATTCGAACAATGTTTTCTCAATTACCGTGAACAACGGCAACGGTTGGAAAGGCGGCGACACTCAAGGGAACAGCTCCTGGGCCGACGACTCATACCTGGGCAGTGAAAAGTTCGTGTTCATCGAGGACAACACTTTTAATAACACCACTCCGGCGCAAACCTGCGGCACGATTGATTCTCAGGCAGGCGCCCGATACGTCGCCCGGCACAATTATTTTTTGAACTGCGCGCCAAACTCGCACGGAACCGAAACCGGCGCGCGAATCCGTGGAATCAGACTCCACGAGTGGTATCAAAACACGATCCAATTTACTTATGCCGGCACGCTTGGACTGGTGCGCGCCGGAACCGGCATCTCGTGGGGCAACACGCTTTTGGGCAATCTTAACGCCGGAAACAAACTGTGTGCGTATCGGCAATCATGGCCTTTTCCGATTTATGCCGATACTGCGCCAAACTCTCCGGCTAACGGGGCCAACAGTTGGGACTTAAACGTAACCGAATCTGACGGCGCTACTAATGTTCCCGGCCATACTCCCTACACATTTGTCAGCGGAAGCGCTGCGGCGAACAGCACCGATAGTACGCTCACTGGGACCTTTACAGTCTCGGGAAATCCCAGTTGGCAACCGGATCAGTGGGTAGGATATAGCGTCACCAATACGACCCAGGGCCCGACCGAAGGGGGAAACTACGCTTCCTACATCACCACCAATACGAGTAATACAATCACCTACTCACGGGGAACGACGGCGACCCCTCCGGAAAGCGACCTGATGCACTTTGCTAAAGGGGATGCGTTCGTGATTCACAAGCTTATCGCGTCTTTGGATCAAGCCGGATACGGCAAGTGCGATGACCTGATTGCCTATGACATAGCGGACAATCCGTATAATACGAGCGCCGGCGGTGAAGTTAAGGCATGGCCGCACCAGCACCGGGAACCTCTTTATTCGTGGCTGAACACTTTAAACAGCGCGCCGATGCAAGGCCAGAACGCCTACTACCATTCGGAGTTTCCCGCGATTCAACCGGACAGAGAGTATTATAATGAGACCAGTCGATTTGACGGCACGTCCGGTGTCGGAGTGGGCAAACTGGCCGATCGCCCTTCGACCTGCAGACCCGGAGTAGCTTACTGGGCAACGGATGACGGACCGAACGGTACACTTTACGTAGCCGCGGCCCAAAACACCTGGAGCCAATATTATCGGCCCTATGTTTATCCGCATCCTTTGGTGAGCGGCGTTCCTGCTCCGCCGAATGTGCCCGCGAATCTGAGAGTTGCCGGGCCGTAGTTCAGCCGCCTCCATCAGATTACGGCGCGCCAAGGAAGTCAGAGGCGGCAATCTATATCCAGGGAACACTTGCCGAACTAGCGGAGGAAGGCAGAATTCCTGCCTGGTCACGAACCCCATTGAAGTCAGAATATATCGCGTCTGCGAACGACCGGATCCTGGTGACCGGGTCGAATGGTTTTATCGGCGTTAAAGTCGTCGAGACCCTTTTAGAGTACGGTTTTACCAACCTTCGCTGCTTTGTTCGTCCATCCAGTAACCTTGACCGTCTTAAGAAAACACTGGCCGATTTGGACTCCGAGCGGAAATGTCCAACTTGTTACCGGTGATCTTCTGTCCCGGGCCGACTGCGAGAAAGCAACTGAAGGTATCTCGATTATTTACCATCTGGCCGCCGGGTTCGATAAGTCCTTCGCCGGCGCGTTTATGAATTCGGCCCTGGCCACGCGTAATTTAGTGGATGCCTTTCTTAAGGTTGGTGAGCCGAAACGCTTTGTGAATGTTAGTTCGTTCGCGGTCTATTCGAACCTGACTTTAAAACGCGGCGACGTCCTGGACGAAACCTGTCCCCTGGAAAACGCATCGCAGGAACGATTTGATGCCTACGGGTTTGGAAAGCTCAAGCAGGAGCAGCTGGTCCGGGAATATGGAAATACGCATCAGCTGCCATACGTCATCGTTCGTCCTGGATATGTCTTTGGACCGGGCAAGCGCGACCTCAGTGGTCGCGTCGGAATTGGCACTTTTGGATTCTTTATTCAGGTGAGCGGCTCAAATTTATTGCCGCTGACGTTCGTCGATAACTGCGCCGAAGCCATCGTGCTCGCCGGCCTCAGGCCCGGTGTGCAGGGTGAGGTCTTCAACGTCGTAGATAACGAGTTGCTTACCGGCGATCAATTCCTGCAGGCGCGAAAGAAGGCCGATCCACTTCGATCAATCCGCATTCCTTATTTTCTCGCCTATGTCCTCTGCCTGTTGTGGGAAAAATACTCCAAGTGGTCCAAGAATCAGCTCCCTCCTGCCTTTAACCGCAGGCGCTGCGCCGCTGAATGGAAAGGAAACCGCTACCCGAATCAAAAGCTTCGCGAGCGACTACAGTGGAAACCCAGGGTGCCACTCGATCAGGCGATGAAGGCGTTCCTTGCGCAGTTTGAAACCAAAGGCGAAGTCTGATTCTGTTCAGTCCCGCTAGTTCGGCAGTCCTCGAGCCTCTGTCCTCAACTTGTGAGAAGCTCTAAACCATCAACTGCGCGCTCTCTTCGGGTCGCGATAATCGGCTGCGGCAAAGTTGCCGATCAACATGTGGATGCGATCCATCGGATTCCGGATTGTGAAATCGTTTCGGTTTGCGATCGGGAATTGCTGATGGCGAAACAATTGGGGGAGCGCTTTGGGGTTTCGAAATGTTTCTCCGACGTTCAGGAGATGCTGCAATTAGTTCATCCGGATGTTGTCCACATTACAACTCCGCCGGCCAGCCACTTCGCACTGGCCAAACAGTGTCTTGAGGCCGGCTGCCATGTTTACCTGGAAAAACCGTTCACGATTACGGCCGGCGACGCGGAATCTCTGATTCAACTGGCCGATCGGCTGGGCCTCAAAATTACCGCCGGCCACAATTATCAGTTCACTCTCGAGATGCTGGAAATGCGTCAGTTGGTGAAGGATGGATTTCTCGGAGGCAAACCTCGTCACCTTGAAAGCTATTGGTCTTACGATCTGGGAGACTCAAAATATGCGACCGCGTTTCTTGGCAATCGAACCCATTGGGTCCGTCAGCTCCCGGGACAATTGTTCCACAATATCATCAGCCATGGGCTCGCCAAACTGGCAGAGTTTCTGGATGACGACGTGACCGACATTTTCGCCACGGCCCACCAAAGCGAACAGCTCCGGCAATTCGGAGTGGAGGAGGTTCTCGATGAGCTAAGGGTCATGCTTCGGGACAAGAATGGCACCACCGCATTCTTTTGTTTCTCGAGCCAGGTCAAGGGACTCAATCAATTACGGGTCTACGGCCCGGCCGGGTCGCTATGTGCGGACATCATTACTGGAAGCCTCGTCCGCCGAAAGAGTCGCTCCTATAAAAGTTATCTGACCTATTTTGTCCCGCCCCTGAGAGATGCTCGAGAGCATCTTCGAAATGGCGGACGCAACCTGATCAATTTTTTCCGGCGACGCCTCTATCAAGACTTCGGGATGAAAGAGCTGATCGAACGTTTTTACAACAGCGTTCGCCTCGGCGGCCCCCCTCCGATTCCATATCGGGAAATCGTCTCGACCGCCCGCCTCATGGATGAGATTTTCGCCCAAATTTACCCCGCTAAAGCTGGAAAAAAGCTCGACTTTTCTAACCAGAAAGAAGTAGTCTGTTCCTGACTTTCAGCCCTGTTTAACCGCGTCGGACCCTCGACGCGGGCGACGCGGCCGTATCTTCCTCTCTTTCCCTTTGAAGACGTTTGCTTTCATTATCGGTGCGATTGTTCTCGCCCTCCTTTTGCGCAACACCGGCGCTGATCAGGCCGGCACCACGACCGTGAGCGTCACCGGCCAAACGGCCGGTGCTTCTCCGTTTATCAGCATATTGACCTTGAGTATCAGCGACGCGAGCACTCTCAAAAACATCCAATTCACGGTTGCACCAAAGCCCGGTTCCGTTACCCGTCCGCTTTCCGCGACTTATCCTGCCAGTTACCTCGCGTCCCGAGGTTATCTCAACTCACAGACCGGTCAGATCATCCTTCCCGTATTTGGCCTCTACGCAAATTACGCGAATACCGTGACGCTGACCTACGCCTTTAATGACGGCTCCTTTCAGCAAGCTGGTGTCCTGATAGCTACAGCCAATTATGTCGATCCCTGTGGCTTTACGAATCCGGTCATCCTACAGCCCAGGACTCAGGATATCAGCCTGAGTTACGATTACTTTCTGATAAAAAGCGCCTGTAGCGCGAACTCGCCGACAATTATGGATACCGACGGCGCAATTCGCTGGGTTGGAACAGCCGGGCTGTCCACGGGACGAAGCACATTCTTCGATAACGCAATTTACACTACAGGCACCGGGCTGGTTCGAAACGAACTGGATGGATCAACTCAGGTTTTGACGACGAGTTATACCAAGGCCGGGGTCGCTAGCTTTCATCACAATGTCGATTACGGAAAGTTTGGAATGATCCTGGACGCAAATGGAAAGAATTACCTTGGGTCCTTGAATATCGAAGTGGACGGGAACGGCACGGTGCTGAAAACCTGGGACCTCGCCGCTATCATTAGCGCGGCAATGACGGCCGGCGGGGACAACCCGACCCAGTTTGTTTACACAGCGTCACAAAATCCGAGCGATTGGTTTCATAACAACTCAGTATGCTACCGGAGCAGCGATAACTCGATAATCGTCTCCAGCCGGGAGGACTTTGTCATCTGCCTCGATTACGATACCGGTGCGATCAAATGGATCCTGGGCGATCCGACGAAAAAGTGGTATCAATTTCCGTCTCTGCGGCAATATGCGCTCGCTCTCGCGCCCGGCAGTCTTCCGCCAATCGGACAACATGCTGTCTCCATCACTGCGGATGACAACCTCCTGCTCTTCGATGACGGGAAAAATAGCGACCATCAGATCCCGGCCGGAGTAAACCGGACCTATGCTGCTCCGCGGAAATATCAGCTCGACTTGGTGAACAAGGTTGCCACGGAAGTATGGAATTACCCCCGAAATCAGAGCGTCAACTCACCTTTCTGTGGAAGCGTTTATGAGGACGCGCCATTCAATTACCTCATTGATTATTCCAACACGCCCGGTTTGCATGCGGAAATCACGGGGTTAAACGCCGGAGGACAAGTCGTTTTTGACTATCAGTACTCGACCCATGGGGATTGCGACACGGCGTTTAATTCGATTCCTCTCCACTTGGAAAATGTGGCCTTTTCGCCAGCGTCTCCGACGCCGACGCCGACCCCGACACCGGCAAATACGCCAACACCGACGCCCAGTGCGACAGCGACTCCGAACGGAAGTCCTACTTCAACACCTTCCCAGGTGCCGGCTGCGCCATCCAACCTTGTCGCAACTCCAATTTCATCCACTCAGATTGCGCTTAACTGGACCGACAACGCAACCAACGAAAGCGGTTTTCAACTCCAGCGATCGACCAACAACGTTACCTTTGCCCTTATTGCTACGCTCGGAGTCAATGCCACGAGCTACACTGATAACGGGCTAACGACGGGTGTGATCTATTATTATCGAGCCCGTGCGTTTAACTCGAAGGGGAACTCGGCGCTATCTAATGTGGCAAGCGCCGCGACCTCGCCGACGCCAACGCCCACTCCTACGCCGACAGCGCCGCCGACCCCGACGCCCACGCCAACACCCAGTCCGAGTCCGACACCAACACCGACAGCGACGGCTACACCGACGCCCACGGATACACCTACGCCGAGTCCAACCGCGACTGCTACTCCAACACCTACCGACACACCCACACCAAGTCCACACCGCGACCGCTACTGCAACACCTACCGATACACCGACGCCCACGCCCACTGACACTCCTACACCGAGTCCGACTGCGATACCGACGCCAACACCCACTGATACACCGGCACCCACGCCAACCCCAACCGATACCCCGACTCCGGCACCAACTGACACACCGACGCCTACGCCTACTTTGACTGTTCCGCCGCCGCCCACACCAACTCCAACAGATACTCCTACACCGACGCCAACTGACACGCCGACTCCAACACCTACCGACACACCGACCCCGACACCAACTCAGACTCCTGTGCCAACCCCGACCCCTACGCCGGCGCCAACTCCACGAGCCTTAGGCACGTTTACCTTGGGGACGGTTACAAATGTAGGTGGTTGCGCGACCGGATTTACCTGTTACAACTTTACCGTTTCCTCTCCCGACATCTCGGAAAACAAAGCAGGCCTTATCGCCGATCGAAAGCCGACTGTTCCACCGAAGGGATTAATCATGTTCTTCTCGGGAGACATTGGCACTAACTTTTGGTCCAATGAAACAAACAACCCTTTTATTGAGACATTCTTCCAGGCACTTTTGGATAATGGATTCGAACTGGTCCAGGTTAAGTGGACCGGCGGCTGGTTAAACTCGCCGATTGGAGTGCAATCCGGAGAAGAAGCACTGGCTTGCCGGCCTGCGACGGCGATTAAATGGGTGCACGACAATTGGTATCTTCCCATGGGGGTGCAGCCGGCTGTCGGCCAGCTTGGATTCGGGATCACCGGTACCTCCGCCGGCGCATGTCAGGTTGCATATGCTATCTCTTCCTACGGGATCGATAATATCGTGGATGTGGCGGTTCCTACTGCCGGCCCAACCATGGCTGATATTGCCAAAGGTTGTCTCCAAGTGCCGGGATACGAATATAATCCTACGAAAGCAAATTTCTTTGACCAGTCCTACGGCTTTACCGGTCAAAACGGTCCATGCGCGGCGCAGGATCCGTCGTTTACCGACGCCTGGATTGCCAACAGCGTTGAGACCGGAGGCGTTACCTATAATTATCCTACAACCCGCGTCCAAATTATTAGTAGGTGCCGTGGACACCATCCAAACCAGGAACCGGGCGAATGACTATTACCAAGTCCTTCTCCAGGCGCAGCAGTCGATGGTGACGCTACAGTCGCTTCCCAAGCTGGCTCACCAGATTACTGCGGCAAATGATGGTATCGCCGCCGTATTCAATGCGTTGACCGGTTTAATCTTGCCCGTTCCGAGTCCGACGCCAACCCCGACTCCTAGCGCGACAGCGACTCCGAGCGGGACTCCCACACCAACCGCTACTCCCAAGTCCACGCCCGTCGCTCCAACGGCTTTGACGGCGACCGCAGTGTCGTCAAATCAAATCAATTTGTCCTGGGCGGACAATTCGACCGACGAAACATCGTTTGGAGTCCAGCGCTCACTCGACGGCAATACGTTTGCATCGGTCGCCACCCTCGGTCCAAATGTGATCACCTACTGCCGACACGGCCGTAGCTCCGTCAACGAAATACTATTACCGGGTGGCCGCCTCGAACTCGGCCGGTCGATCGAACTTTTCCAACACAGCCAACGCCACTACGCTACCGCCAGCAACACCAACGCCGACCCCGTAGCGCGCTAGCCGCTCGCCGCTGTCCGTCCTCCGTCATCTGTCCTCTGACTCATGAAGTACGTCCTCATTACGCCCGCGAGAAACGAGGAGAAATTCATTCGGAAAACACTCGAGTCCATGGTGGCGCAGACCTTGTTGCCGGAGCGGTGGGTGATCGTGGATGACGGTTCAACGGATCGCACGGCTGAGATTGCCGAGGATTATGCCAAACGATATCCCTGGATCGAGCTGGTCCGCCGGTCGCAACGGTTGGATCGGAGCTTTGCCGGGAAGGTACTACGCGTTCAACGCTGGCATGGAACGGGTTCAGTCGTTCCCATTCGATGTAGTTGGTAACCTTGATGCCGATATTTCATTTGAGCCGGATTATCTCGAGTTCCTGATTCGGAAGATGTCTGAAGACCCCAAGATTGGAGTAGCTGGAACCCCGTTTACCGAAGATGGTTCTTATGATTCAGCGAAAGACAGTTTTGAGGGCGAAAATCATGTCGCCGGGGGCTGTCAGCTTTTTCGCCGGCAATGCTTCGAGGAAGTCTCGGGTTACGTTCCCAATCCTACCGGAGGAATTGATTGGATCGCAGTTACAACCGCGCGGATGAAGGGGTGGAAGACGCGATCGTTTGCTGAGAAACGGTTTCATCATTATCGAACTCTTGGAACCGCGGGGAGAAGCAGCGTCGCGGCCAGCTTCTCCTACGGCGAAAAAGATTACTATCTTGGTGGTTCGCCTCTCTGGCAGTTATTTCGGGTGGCATACCGAATGACAAAGCGACCGCTCCTGATAGATGGCCTGGCCTTGCTCGCTGGTTATTCATGGGGGGCCGTTCGGAGGATCAAACGCCCGGTCTCCCGCGAACTGATGCGTTTTCATCGGGCGGAACAAATGAGAAAACTGAGAGCGATTCTTCACAACCTCATCCGGTTCAAGAAGCCGGATAATTTTTCCCTACTGACGGAGCGGAACTAGCTTCGGGAAGCAGAAGATCAGCAGGACAGATGACGGAAGTAGCGCATAGAGACGATCCATTGGTGGCCGCGGTGTCCCAAGTCGTGGATAGGTTCGCGAGCTGGCTGGACGGCTACGGCGAAACCTCGTGGGATCATCAGAGCTTTTTCGCCGGCCCTATCGGCAGGCGGGCCAAAGCGCTTTATTACCACAATCGCCTTCTTGGGACTGGCGTTGTTGCTCCCATGATCTTCGCTGAAGCGTTCCTGCCGTCAGCCCGCCGCGTGTTTCATCATCCGATTCGATTGCCGATTGCCGACGCTCATTACGCCATGGGGTTCGCGTCCCTGTATGAGGCAACCGCAAATTCTGTTTATTTAGAGAGAGCAATTCATTTTCTGGATCAGCTGGAAAAATCCCGTTGCCAGGATTTCAAGGAATATTGCTGGGGCTATCCGTTTGATTGGGTAACGCGTAACGGTGTGATCAAACGGCAGACGCCACTCATTACCACGACGCCGTATGTGTACGAAGCGTTTCTACAAGTTCATGACATCTACGAGAAAGAGATGCCAGAACGCCCAACACTTAACTCTCAACTCTCAACTCTCAACCAAACTCTAGAGTCAATCGCGCGGCATGCAGCTAATGACATCAAAGACTTCAGAGTGTCGGAGGCAGCCAGTAGTTGTTCCTACACTCCGTTCGATAAGGGCGGAGTAATTAATGCCGCCGCTTACCGGGCTTTCCTGCTAACCAGCGCTTCCCAGGTGTTCTCGAATGACGATTACGGAAGGATTGCCGACCGAAATCTGAACTTCGTGTTGGAAAACCAGAACGACAGATGGCTCCTGGTATTATGCAATCGATGGGGTCCGGGATTTCGTTGATCATTTTCACACCTGTTTTGTGATGAAAGCGCTGGCCAAGATTCACGCGCTGACCGGAGACGAGCGCTGTTTGGAGGCGCTCTCGAAAGGGGTCAGGTACTACCTGGAGAATCTGTTTGCCGAAGACGGACTGCCCAAACCGTTTTCCAAAGCGCCGCGCCTTACCGTTTACAAACGTGAACTCTATGACTGTGCCGAATGCGTCAATCTCTGCCTCTTGTTGCGCGGCCATTTTCCGCAATTGAACGCGAAATTGGAGACGGTTATTTTTTGGATATTAAGGGATTGGGTTAAGGCGGACGGTTCCTTTCGGTCGCGGCGGCTGCACTTCGGCTGGGACAATGTTCCGATGCATCGCTGGGGCCAGTCGCAGATGTTTCGCGCGCTTGCGCTTTATCTGCAGAGAGGCGAAGAAGACGGAGAACGAAAAGCGGAGAACTGAGATGACAACTTGACGAGCTGAAAACGAAAGACCAATGGAGGCCGGCTAGCGAAGATAAGATGGCTGAGACGATATCCGCTTCAAAGATTTGCGAGTTTACAAACGTAGCGTTCGAATTACAGCAGGAAGTCTTTGAGACATCGAAGCGGTTTCGCACCGGAAGAGCGTTACGCTCTGACAGACCAAATCCGCGTTCCGATCTCGGCTCTGTTGGCGGCACAATCGGACGCGTGGCAAGCGCCGTGGCGTCGATCAGACTTTCTGAGTATAGCTCAGCGATGCGGATGGGGAACTGCTACAGGACAGCATGATTGGATCTCGGCTCTGGCGTCGTAACATGTGCTACGAAGATGATTGTCGCCATTGGTCAAAAACGTGCGAGTAATTGGCCACATGCTCGGCGAGACAATGGCAGCTCCTGGCGAGTGCTGTCGCAAAGCCCCATGATCGCGGAAAATCAGGCGTAATTGATTTCAGCTATTCAGTTTTCAGCCTTGTCAGCTTTTTAATAGAAGATGTGCGGAATTTGCGGCCAGTTTAATTTCATCCGGCGGGAACCGGTGGAATCGTCAACGATCCAGCGGATGACCCGGACGATGGTCCACCGCGGACCTGACGACGAAGGTTACTTTGTCTCTGGTCCGGTTGGGCTTGGCTTTCGCCGCCTCTCTATCATCGATTTGGCGGGCGGTCACCAGCCGATGTCTGACGCCGAAGAAACGGTTTGGGTCATTTTGAATGGCGAGATTTACAATTTCAAAGAACTGCGGGCCGACCTTGAACAACGCGGTCACCATTTCCGGACCCGCTCAGATACCGAGGTGGTTATCCACGGTTACAAGGAATGGGGCACGGAAGTATTCAACCATCTCAATGGCATGTTCGGAGTCGCCATCTGGGACGTGAAGAAAAAACGGTTGGTTGTGGCCAGGGACGCGATGGGGATCAAACTGATTTATTACCGAATCGCAGATGGCCAACTGAGCTTCGGATCGGAGATTCGGGCGATTCTCGCCGCCGAGAATTCCAAACCAGCCGTCGATCCGGTCGCGCTCAATCTTTTTCTGCGGTTTCGTTACACGCCTTCTCCGCTCACGATCTTTCAAGGTATTCGGAAGCTCGCGGCCGGAACGATGCTGGTTCTTGAGGACGGAAAATATCGCGAGGAGCGCTGGTATAATTACACGCGGACCCCGTTTCTTGATCATACGGACGAGGAAGAGGCCCGGCAGGAATTGCTGGAGCTATATCGAGCTGCGGTCCGGCGGCATCTACTGAGCGATGTTCCAGTGGGGATACTTCTAAGCGGTGGTCTTGATTCGGGATTGCTCCTTGCCCTGATGAACGAGCAGGGTGGTCCCTGGCCCGCCTATACGATCGGTTATGGTGAAAGCTTCGAAGACGATGAGCTGACCGATGCGGCGGAAACTGCCAGAGTTTTGGGCGCGCGGCACGTGACGGTGAAGCTCGACCGGGCGGAGTTTGAAAGATCTTTGCCGCGTATTGTGGAGTGTCTCGAAGAGCCGGTTGCGACTTCTTCGATTGTGCCGATGTATTTTGTCTCTCAGCGCGCGCGACAGGATGTGAAAGTTGCGCTGATTGGTCAGGGGCCGGATGAATTGTTCGGAGGCTACAAACGGCACCTTGGCGTTCATTACGGAGGATGGTGGCGCCGGATACCGGTAGCTGTTCGCTCGGCGATTGGTCTGGCGGTCAAAGGTCTCCCGCGCAATGAAACGTTGAAGCGTGGAGTATCTTCGCTGGGAACAGAGGACCGGTTAAAGCGGTACCAGGACGTGTTTTCCTTGGCTCCGGCCAGCACCATCGATGGGCTTTTCCAGGATGATTTACTCTCAAATGGTCAAAGCCATGAAATGGTTGATTACTGGCGCGGGCTGGCTCCGCAGATGGTGCATACCGATGAGTTGGGCGGCTTTCAGCTCCTTGAGATCCGCTCCTCGCTTCCAGACGAGCTTCTCATGTATGGCGACAAACTCTCGATGGCCCACAGTCTGGAAGTCCGAGTGCCTTACCTGGATCGAACTGTGGTGGAATACGTGCAGCGTCTGAATGCCGACTTCAAAATCCGTAATGGCAGCCGAAAATGGTTGCATCGCCGGGTTTGCCAAAGCTATCTGCCGCCGAGCATTCTTAAACGAAAGAAGCGCGGCTTTGCCGTAAACGTGGTGGACGAATGGTTTCGGACGTCGCTCAAGGGCAGGCATCCAGAACTCCTTTTGGACAAAAACTCACTGATCTTCGATATGCTCAAACCCGAGCAGGTCCGGAAGCTTCTCGCTTCGCATCAGTCCGGCCGGCACGACAACCACAAGCTCTTGTTTAGCCTGGTCATGTTCGAAGAGTGGCTGCGCGGAGTCAGATCCGGGCAGCAGCAACGCTCCACGGTTGGAGTTAACGCGATCGCCGGTTCAAGGCGAACCGGTTACTCACGCAGGCATGAATCTAAGAATCTGAAATGATCCTTAAAGAGACTATCTATCCAAAAGGTACGCCGGTCATAGTGCCCGCCGTGCAGATCAATGGCAAAACGTTCATCATTTCCGGGAAGTTTATTAAGACGGCGTGCTTGAAAAATGAATGGCAGGAAGACATAGACGACCCGGAAGAGGTCATTCGCGCGCTGAAAAAGTCCGGGGCCAGAGTTGATTTGTTGAGATTCTGGCAGCGAATACCTGAAACGGAACCCAAATTTCCGTATTACAAGGAGTGGCGGCAAGTCGCGGCAATTCCAATCAGCGATTTCAAGCATTGGTGGGACAAGCAGGTAAATCCGAATACGCGCCGCTTAGTTAGGAAAGTCGAGAAACTCGGCGTTACGATAAAGGAAACCCAACTAGATGACGCATTGGTTCGCGGCATCATGGGTATTTTTAATGAGTCCCCGATTAGACGCGGGAAACCTTTTAGGCACTATGGAAAGGATTTTGAGACAGTAAAAAGAGAAATGTCGGCTGATCTGGCCGAATCCATTTTTATCGCTGCTTACGACCGAGAAGAGCTGGTCGGTTTCATCAAGCTACTCGTTGCAGACCGGTATGCGATGGTGACCATGATCCTGGATAAGAAGTCGCATCGAGACAAAACGCCGGTCAATGGGATGCTTGCCAATGCTGTCAGGATATGTGCCGACCGACATATTCCGTTTCTCACTTACCTCCTTTGGCGCAGAGCTGGCCATGCTTATTTTCAAGAGCGTAACGGATTTCAGAAAATTCCCGTTCCGGAGATATATGTTCCCTTAACATCAAAGGGCCGGTTGGCCTTGAGTTTAAGGCTGCATAAAGGCGTGAAGGGTATACTTCCAGATTTTGTTAAGGTGTGGCTGTTGAATTTGGGCGCAAAGTGGTACTCCAGGAAACTTGGACGCAAGGCCGAGCTTTCCCCTAAAGCGGGCGCGCCAAGCGCTCTGTCACCGTCATAACGATGATCCCGCACTTTTTCAGACTGAGACCGGTTACCCAGACTCATTGTCCGATTGGTTCATGAATCGTCCAATATTCATTGTCGGATCCCATCGAGTGGGAAGCACTCTTTGGCACAACCTGATTTCGATGTATCCGGGCATTCTCCGGCTTACGGACCCTCGGTTTTTGAGCGAAGGACGGCACAAGGATTTCAATTATTTTCTGAAAACCCGCGCGGGAGATCTATCTATCGACGAAAACGTAGATAAGATGGTCGAGCTTTGCTTTGCCAAGAAAAACATTCCGGGCCTGGACAGCACCTTTTGGCGGTTCGAAAACATCGAAGTAATCAAAAACCCGGAACTGAAGAAGGAAATCTCTCGCCGGATAAAGGGATCGGATCGAAGCCTGGGTGCGATTGCGAGAATTCTGATCGAAGAGATTACACAGTTCAGCGGTTGCGAGCGGGCTTGTGTGAAGTTTCCGGTTGATGTTGGGCACATTCCAGAGCTGCTGGCGTGGTTTCCCGATTGCAAAATCATGCACATTACCCGGGATCCTCGAGCGGTAGCGATGTCCAAGACAAATGACCCATCGGGCACAGCCGTTCAGGTGCGACGGCACCCTCGCATCGCCTGGCTGATCAGAAAACTAAGCATTTGGTTTGTAATCGCCCAGTACCGTCGGACTGCGCAGGTGCATCTCCGGTTTCAACACCTCAAAAACTACAAGTTATTTCATTACGAAGATTTGCTAGCCGAACCGGAGAAAACTCTCAAAGAGGTTTGCAAATTCATGGAGATGGAATTCAAGCCCGAGTTACTCCATCCGGAGGCGGGGATTCATCTGCACCAACCTTCGAGTCTGACCGGCAAACAGCAGAAGGCTTTTGACCCGAGCGCGGCAATTCGATGGCAGACCGTAATTCCGGCTAGTGATAGATGGCTCATTACGACCCTGACAAAAGGAAGCATGAAGACATTGGGATACGATCCTGATACGCACCCTATTTTTCGGAGCCCCATGCCGACGTCTGATTTCTGTTCTCTAACTTCTATCTCTTGATATGCCCGGTATAGTTGGAATTATTAGCCAGAGACCGGCTAACGAGTGCGAGTCACTCGTTAAATCCATGGTCGGCTCGATGGAGCACGAGCAGTTCTATTGTTCGGGGACCTATTCTGCACCCGACATGGGAGTTTACGGAGGCTGGGTCGCCTTGGACAACTCATTTGCTGCCAGCCAGATCTTCTTGAATGAAAGAAGGACGTCGCCCTTATTTTTTCGGGCGAGTGCTTTATAGATCCGAAAACTGTGATTGGTCTTCGGCAAAGGGGACAGAATGGTGCCGCAAGCGACGGGGATTGGCTGGTTCACCTGTATGAGGAAGAAGGCGATCGGTTTTTCGAGAAACTGAATGGGCTGTTTAGCGGTCTTCTCATCGATAAGCGGCAACGAAAAGCGTATGTTGTTCAACGACCGGTACGGAGTTGAGCGGATTTATTGGCATGAAACCAACGACGCGTTCTATTTCGCCAGCGAGGCCAAGGCTCTTCTGCGGAGTCTTGCCGGAAGTAAGCGTAATTTGATCCGCGAAGGCGTTGCTCAGTTCGTGGCGTTCGGCTGCACGGTTAATTGGCGATAGACTCTGTTTCCGCGGCGTCAGTTTGCTTCCGGGCGGGTCACCTGGGTGCTTTGTAACGGGAAGCTGCCTGAGACAGAAGTTATTTCGAGCCCGGAGCCTGGGAGTCGCAACCAGCTCCTTTCCGAGGAATCTTTTGACTCTGAGTTTCGTGAAAGCATTCCGTGCAGCGCGACTCCTTCCGGTTTACTTTGAGCGCGGCAATCGGAGATCGGCATTGTCTCTGACCGGCGGAGTGGATACGCCGAATGATCATGGCTTGCCGTCGGCCAAGGTCGGCACGAGCCGGCTCTCTTACACCTTTTGGGGCAGAAAGATCGAGACGTTTGACGTCGAGTCGCGGCGAAGGTAGCGAGGGTATGCGGCTCCGAGCACCACCTCCTGCACCTGGGGAGCGATTTCCTTCCGGACTTCGCTTCCCACTTGGATCGCGGCGTTTACTTAACTGATGGTTGCGCGGAGTAACGGGCGCGCATGAGGTTTACTTCAATGAGCGGGCCGGAAACTTGCGCGGATTCGGCTGACCGGTCTTTTCGGCAGTGAAATCTTGCGAGGCCTGTAACGCTTCAAGCCGGTCGGCATTTCATCGTCGCTCCTGGGTCCGGAGCTCGAGCAGGCGGTGAGTAGCTCAGTCGCCGAGCAGACGACGGAGTTCGGGCGCATCCAATTACCTCGACCGCGTTTCGAAAGGCGCCGTGGAATCTGTTTGGTAATGTGGCCGCCAGCCGCTCTCAGGTCGTCTGCCGATCGCCCTATCTTGATAATAGAATCGTCGCTCTGGCCTTCCGGGCGCCCGAAAGTCTTCGAACATCGCCAAAGACTGCTCTTAATATAATAAGAGACGGCGACCCGCGCCTGGCTGCGATGTCCCACCGATCGTGGCGTGGGAGGCACTGCGGGAAAATTGATCCCGGAACCTTCAACCGGTTGCTCTCCTCGAGGTCCTGTTTAAGCTGGATTACTACCACAATCGAGGGAATGCCCGACTGGTTTTGCCGATTCGATCCCATGTTTGCAAGGCGTCAACTCAGTCGAAAGAGTTTTCGGCCAGCACAAGTATCTCCATTACAGGAAATGGTTCCGGCGCGAATTGGCTTCCGTATCTAACTGATATTCTTGATCGGCCCTCAGTGCGGCAAAGCCCGTTCTGGGGACGCGCATTTATCGCGAACATGGTGCCGGCCCACATTCAGGGTCGCGAAACTATATTCCGGAGATTCATGCTGTCCTGACTCTGGAAGCTGTCGAACGCCTGTTCTTTCATGAGCTCCCTCGTGAAACAAAATCATTTAACCGGTCGCGTGCATCATCCGAGTCATCGCTCGCGGTTGCGCAACCTTAGAATTTTTTATCAATGGAACGACTAGTTAACTTAACGACTCAGGTTTGTGAGCTAACGCGACAAGCCGGTGAGAAAATCATGCAGTTTTACCAGGGCGGCGCTGCCGTCACCTGGAAGAAGGACGCGTCGCCTTTGACTGCCGCGGATACCGCGTCGCATAATTTTCTCCTGGAGTCGCTGCGAGCGCTGACGCCGGAGATCCCGGTAATCTCGGAGGAATCGGACCAGCAAATGAGCGATTCGATTGCCGCTGCGCGGTGGTTCTGGCTGGTGGACCCGCTGGATGGCACCAAGGAATTTCTTAAAGGAACCAACGAGTTCACCGTAAACGTCGCCCTGATCGAGGACCGGCGGCCGATATTGGGTGTTGTCCATGCCCCGGCTCTCAATCTTACGTATTACGGTGGGCGAGGTTTGGGTTCCTGGCGTCAGGAGGGCGGGGGACAGCCGGCTTCGATCACCGCACGAAAAGCTGATTCTTCGCGGATGGCGGTGGTGGCCAGTAAGGACCACGCCGGACCAATGGTCAGCGCAATGCTGGCGCGGCTCACCAAGCCTGAGCTTCGATCAATGGGAAGCTCGCTCAAGTTTTGTCTGGTGGCGGAAGGGAAAGCCGATCTTTATCTGCGCGATGTTCCGACGATGGAATGGGACACGGCCGCGGCCCACTGCGTTGTTGATGCCGCAGGTGGGGCGATTTACACCCTCGATGGGAAACCGTTACAATACGGCAAGGCTACTCTGAAGAATCCGTCAATCATGACTGTGGGAGATCCCGGGTTCGATTGGCAACGGTTGATCTCAGGTTTGTAGAACGGCAAAGGCTATCCTGACTGCCATCTGACACTACAAAAGAGACTCGTAAGTAGCTGCACCCGCTAATTCAATGAACATTTTGATCGTTAAGCTCGGCGCCACCGGTGACGTGGTAAGAACCACGCCATTGTTGAGCCGGCTAGGTGGCCAGGTTACCTGGGTCACGGCAGCGAAGAACACGGTTCTTCTGAAAAATGTCGTCGATAACCTGCGCTGTTTTTCCTGGGAAGAACGCTCTAAAGCTCTGGATAACGACTATGACCTGGCTATTAATCTGGAAGATACGGTCGATGTTGCGCAGTTCGTAAAGCAGGCCAGGTGCGCCAAATATTCGGCGCCTACGCGGATTCCGATGACTCACTTAAGTACACGGACAGCTCTAAGCAGTGGTTTGATCTCAGTCTGATCAGCGCCCATGGCCGGGAGGAGGCGGATCGACTTAAGCTGCTCAACCGCCGGACGTATCAAGAAATGATCTTCGATGGCCTCGGTTTTCGATTTGCGGGTGAGACATACCTCCTTCCGCAACCGGTTGAAACCGGATTATCAGGGGACATTGCGATCGCGGCCGACGCCGGCCCGATCTGGCCAATGAAGAAATGGGCGTATTACGAAGACCTAAAGGCGCGACTTAAAGACCGGGGGTTGATTGTAAACGTGCTTCCCGCACGGTCGTCGCTCCTCCAGCACCTGGCGGATGTTCGGAACCATCGGTGCCTGGTCGGCGGCGATAGTTTGCCAATGCATCTGGCCCTGGGAACCGGGACGCCGTGTGTTTCGATCTTCAACTGTACCAGCCCGTGGGAAATCTACGATTACGGTATTCAGAGAAAGCTCATTTCACCTCTCCTGGAAGAGTTCTTTTACAAACGGGGCTATGACGCGCGCGCAACCACGGCCATAACTGTCGATGAGGTTGAGAAGGCGGTATTGGCACAACTCGAGACGGCGGCGGCCATCAGCACGAAGGACTGAGGACGGCGGAAGACAGAGATCAGATGTCAGCGGTCGGAGAGCGGATGACAGAGGACAGAGGACGGAGGACAGAGGACAGAGGACGCAAATCCGCAATCGCAGTCGCAATCCGCAATCCGCGATCAGACTCAACTCTCAACTCTCAACCCTCAACTCAATACCACATCTCCCTCCTGACGGGTGGGGGAGACAAACCTTATGCGCTTGGAATGGCCGCCGCACTTACCTCCGAAGGCGTATGCCTTGATTTTATTGGGAGCGACGATTTGAACGTGCCCGAGCTGCTGAGTGAGCCGCGCCTGCGTTTTCTCAATCTTCGCGGCGATCAAAGATCAGAAGCAAGCCCGCTAACGAAAATGGCAAGAGTTTTGAGCTATTACGTAAAGCTGATTGCTTACGCGGCGACGGCACGACCGAAGGTGTTTCATCTTCTGTGGAATAACAAGTTCCTGGTTTTCGATCGCACGTTGCTAATGCTTTATTATAAAGTGTTGGGCAAGCGCCTTGCTTTCACCGCCCATAACGTGAACGCGGGCAAGAGGGATTCAAACGATTCGTGGCTAAATCGTTTTTCGCTGAAAACTCAATACAAGTTGAGCGACCATATTTTCGTTCATACCGCAGGGATGAAGGCCGATCTGATGTCTGAATTTGGTATTGCCGGAGAAAAAGTGACGGTGATCCCATTTGGAATTAACAACACAGTTCCGAATACCAGTCTTTCCAGAGTAGAAGCAAAACGCCGGTTAGGTATAGATCAGAGCGATAAGACGATTCTCTTTTTCGGGAACATTGCGCCGTACAAAGGGCTCGAGTATTTGATTACCGCATTTGTCGAACTCCTAAAGGAAGACCAAAGCTATCGCCTGGTTATTGTCGGGAAGCCAAAAGGACCCGGGAAGTACTGGGACGAGGTTCAGCGCACCATTGCCACCAGCGGCATCGGGAACCGCGTCATCGAGAAGATTGAATATGTTCCGGACGAGGAAACGGAACTCTACTTTAAGGCGGCGGACGTTTTGGTCTTGCCCTACACCCATGTCTATCAGAGCGGCGTCCTTTTCCTGGGATACAGTTTCGGTCTTCCTGCAATCGCCACCGACGTCGGCTCGCTCAAAGAGGAAGTGATCGAAGGCAAGACCGGTTTTATGGCGCGGGCGCAAGATTCGTCCGACCTGGCCATAAAGATCGCGAACTATTTCCGGAGCGATCTGTTTCACAATCTGGAAACCCGGCAGCCCGAGATTAAGAAGTACGCAAACGAGCGATATTCGTGGGCCAAGGTGGCTACAATCACGACGGACGTTTACTCGAGGCTCCTGGCTACGAGCTAATCATTTTTCTATCTGCTTTCCGGCCTTGGGTTTGACATCTGCTTTCCGTTTATCAATGTCAGCGGCCCGGTCGATAACCTTTTATGTTAACCGAAACCAAAACACTTAACCCGCAGCCTAAACTACCAGCGCGGGCAACGGGGACTCTGGAGAGAAGCTCCCTTCCCGAATCCGCCGTCGGCTTCGTCCCGTTTGCGGCGATTGTCGCACAATTCGGTTTGCTCGTTCTGATCATTCACCAATGGCAACTGGAGAGCCTGTCGCTGGACCAGGTGATGCAACTGGCATTGGTTGGTTTCATCATTCATCACCTGCTGCCGACTCGATTTCGGCTCCCGTTTTTCGCGCTGCTATCAGTAGGGTTGACCGTTACCGTCATCGGCCAATTGGGGCCGAAAACATGGGTCGCTGCTCTGACTGGGAGCATGTCGCTCAACAATTTTCTGTATCACCTGGCTCCCGGCCTGACCCTCATCGTTATCGGCGTTGGTTTAGTCGGGTTGTGCCATCTTCCGATCCGGTTTAGCGCCCGGGTTGGATTGGTAGTGATCGTCGGCACGGTCCTCGCAGTATTGCGAGTAAACAAACAATGGTTTCCAGATGTGTCGGCAATGTGGGTCATCTTCGGTTCGATGTTCATGTTTCGATTGATGATCTATCTCTACGATCTAAGGCACCGGACGGCTTCTTTTAGTCCGGCTAAGTCTCTGTGTTACTTCTTTATGGTGCCGAACGTCTGTTTTCCATTGTTTCCCGTTGTGGACTACAAGACATTCTCGGCCACCTACTACAACGACAAGCCAAGTAGCATCTATCAGACTGGGCTCAAGTGGATGATGCGCGGAGTAATCCAGCTGCTGTTGTACCGACTAGTTTACCACTTCGCTCCGCTGGATGTTTCAAATCTCACATCTGCTCTCGACGCGGTCGGGTTCATGGTCGGGATGTATTTGGTTTACCTGCGGGTGTCGGGGAATTTTCACCTGATCGTGGGCCTGTTGCACATGTTCGGCTTTAATCTGCCTGAAACACACCATCTCTACTTCCTGGCTACCAGTTTCACGGATCTCTGGCGCCGGATTAACATCTACTGGAAGGACTTCGTCATGAAGCTCTTTTTCTATCCCGTGCATTTCCGGCTCCGGAAGATGGGAACGCTTCAGGCAATGACCATAGCTACGCTGGTCACTTTTCTTGCCACCTGGTTGCTACATTCCTGGCAATGGTTCTGGATCCGCGGGACACCGTTGTTGAGTTGGAAGGACTTTGGTTTCTGGGTCATTCTGGCAGTGCTGGTGCTGGCCAATGCGCTGCAGGAGGCTACTGCCGGTCGTCAGCGAACCCTCACGCCTTCGCGAGTCACATTTCGCCAGCGCCTGAGACTTGGATTGCAGGCCGCCGTCGTGTTTTCTCTGATGTGCGCTCTCTGGACATTTTGGACGTGTCAATCATGGGCCGAGTTCCAAACCTTACTGGATGCGCTTTCCCGACCGACTCTTCGTGACTTTGCGATCGTTATTGCGGGATTGGCCGTGATCTGCGTTTCCAGCATGTTATGGGGACGCTCCAATCGTGAAAGCTCGGAAGGGCAGGCTACTCACGCAGACCGTCAGCCATTTTTCTTCTGGCATTCAGCCGGTTTGGTTACCGGGACTGCCGTCTTCATTCTGGTCCTACCATCGGTCGTCACCAAAACGATCCCGCGCGCCCAGAAGCTGATGGCGCTGATCCATACTGACACGCTGAACGCGCGAGATCTAAAGCAGGAACGTCGCGGCTACTACGAGGAACTTGACGTCGGCCGCATGGATAACTGGCGCTCGCGCTGGAGTAGGGCCGGAATGGCGGAAGGATGGGGGGAAGGGAAAAAGATGTTTTACCGGCAACGCCCTGACTTCCTTTTGAGTGAGATTGTTCCATCAGCCTCCACTGTTCTGGGAGGCGCGCCGATAGAGTCGAACCAGTTCGGCATGCGCGACCGCGACTACGAAAAAGCCAAACCGGCAGGGACCTATCGGATAGTTCTGGTCGGTGCCTCGCATGATCAGGGGACGGGCGTGCCAGAAAACCAGACTTACGAGAATCTGGTCGAAGATCGTCTAAATAAGGAGCTCCCAGATTCGCGTTACTCGCACTATGAGATCCTAAACATGTCCGTAGGGGGGTACGGCATTCTGCAAAGGCTACTGCGCCTGGAGCAAGACGGCTTCGCATTTCAGCCCGACGCGGCCATCCTCTCGGTTGCTGCCGCCGATCAGCAGTTTCTAATAGAACATTTAAGAAAGGCTCTTAACCAGGGGATCGAGCCGCCACCCGAATATCGCGACATCTTCGATCAGGTCATCCACCAAGCGGGTGTCCATAAGAACATGCCCGATATGATGATTGAGCGCCGCCTGCAACCCTATGTGGGCGAAGTCTATGCCTGGACCTTTCACCGTTTTGCGAAGGTATGTGCGGATCGCGGAGTTCGTCCGCTCATTATCTATCGGCCGGCACCGGTGGATCTGGATGGTTTAGAGCCGACTGGCCGAAGCGAAATTACCCGTCTCGCCAAAGATGCGGGTCTTCAAATGATCGATCTGTCGCCCGCCTTTGACTCAGTGACCAATCGCGACACCCTCATGATTGCAAATTGGGACCAGCATACGACGGCGCTTGGCCACAAACTGCTGGCAGAAAAACTTTACCAGGATCTCACGCCGCTGCTCTTTGGTTCGAGCAAGCAATAGCGGTTGGCGATCGCTACCTCTGCTAACTCTTAGTGAACCGATGACTCGGGGAGAATTTTCCATGAATCTGAGAAGAGAATGAAGCGAACTATTCTAATTTACTCTGTTTTGGTTTTGTTAGGTGGACTGGCGATGTATATCGCGTTCGGGTGGGACGGGCACTCGGTCCATTCAGTTGTTCCCGATCCGTCGCCGGTTGCAGCCAATCTAGGAGCATCGACTTCGCCGGCAGCTTCTCCCTCCATCTGGTCGGCTTTAGCTGAGAACATTGAGACACCGCTTAGCCGGCTCTTGCTTCAGTTCATTGTAATTCTGGCCGCGGCCCGGACTTTGGGCGCGATCTTCCGGAAAATCGGACAACCGGCAGTGATGGGGGAAATGACTGCCGGGATTTTGTTGGGCCCGTCGTTGCTGGGCTGGCTGTGCCCGGATGCGTTCAGCTTTATTTTTCCGAAAAATTCCCTGGGGAATTTACAGTTACTTAGCCAGGTCGGCGTTTGCCTTTTCATGTTTGTGATCGGGATGGAGTTAGACTTAGGCCATCTGCGACGGAAAGCGCAGACCGCCATCGTAATAAGTCACGCCAGCATCGTCTTTCCCTATCTGCTTGGCGTATTGCTGTCGCTTTCCTTGTATGCAGACTACGCCGGGACCGGCAGTTCGTTCGCGGCCTTTGCTCTTTTCATGGGAATCGCCATGAGCCTGACTGCGTTTCCTGTTCTGGTCCGCATTCTAGAGGACCGCGGCATTGCTAAGACCTTTCTTGGTAGCATGGCTATCACCTGTGCGGCAGCCGGCGACGCAACAGCCTGGGGCGTCCTTGCTTGTGTCGTCGCCATCGTCCGCGCCACTGGAGTCGTGGCCACGGCATTTAATCTTAGCTTGGTCGTTGTGTTTTTGGCCGTGATGCTCTGGTTCGTTCGCCCGCGCCTGGCTGATTGGCTCGCGTCTGGGTCGACTCAACGGCGAAGCAGGCCGGCGCAACGTAGTCGCCGTCGTTCTTATTTTCATGACAGCGTCTGCGTTGGTGACGGAAACAATTGGGATCCACGCATTGTTTGGTGCTTTTCTGGCCGGGGTTGTAATGCCTCGGAGAGAGAAATTTCTCGAGCACGTCGTGGTTCGGGTGGAAAACGTTAGCCGGTTATTTCTGTTGCCTTTGTTCTTCGCTTTCAGTGGATTGCGCACCCATATCGGTCTTCTGGGTGACGCGACAGGCTGGCTCGCTTGTCTGGGGATTATTTTGGTCGCTACAGTGGGCAAAGGAGGCGGCACTCTGGTCTCGGCCCGCCTAATGGGACTGAAATGGAACGACGCCTTCGCCCTCGCCGCCTTGATGAATACCCGAGGCCTGGTGGAACTGGTCGCGCTTAATATCGGTTACGACCTTGGCATCTTGTCTCCGGCCATCTTTGCCATGATGGTGTTGATGGCGCTGGTCACGACATTCCTGGCTGTTCCTCTGTTGAACTTGGCAGAACGCGTGACCGGTCGCACAGTAGTTGCTATTCAGGGACAGCCTGTGAGCAATGTCTGACGCCGGCTCGCCCATTTTCATCCGCGATACTCGCGAGATGAAAAACGATTAGAAGAGGTAGCAGTATTAAGTATTTATTAAGTATTAATTATGAAAACTGAAGTTGTGATAGTGGGTGGGGGCCCGGCCGGATCAACCAGCGCGATGTTCCTGGCGCGGGAAGGGATCAAGCCGATAATCGTCGAGCAGGAGAAATTTCCGCGTTACCATATTGGTGAATCGTTGACCGGCGGCGGCGGTCAGGTGTTGCGCCAACTAGGACTCGATGGCGAGATGTACAAGCGCAAGTATCCGTGCAAGCAGGGCGTCAAGGTTTACGGCCAGAGCAAGGCCGGAAGCTGGTTTGTGCCCGTCACGGGCCGTGACGCCGATTGGAAGCTATTTCCCTGGGATACCTGGCAGGTCCGGCGGAGCGATTTCGACAAGATGATGCTGGATGAAGCCGTGGCGAGAGGCGCCACCGTGGTTCCGGGAAAGGCACTCAAACCCATTTTGAACAACGGCGGTCCCGTGCGCGGCGTCCAAATTCGTCCGGCTGATAGCGACAAGGTAATGGACATCGAAGCTGATGTTCTGCTCGATTGTTCGGGCCAGGCAACGTGGCTGGCTAATCTGGGTGGCGTGACCGGCCCGAAATATCTCGGCTCTTATGACAAGCAGATCGCCATCTTCTCTCAAGTCGTCAACACCGTCCGCGACCACGGCACCACCCGGGACGAGCATAAAGACAACACTCTCATATTTTACGCGAGCAAGTTTCATTGGGCATGGTTCATCCCGCTGGATGAGAATGTCGTCAGCGTTGGCATTGTAGTTCCATCGGGCTATTTCCAGGAGAAAAAGGAGAGCCTCCGCGATTTCTACGTTCGTGAACTGCGCGAGCTTCATCCGGAGCTCAGCCGCCGGATTCCTGAGATCAAGCTGGTCGAATCGGTTCACGTTATTCCGAACTACTCGTTCCAGGTGAAAAAGTTTTGCGGCAAAGGGTTTATCTGCGTTGGAGATGCGCACCGTTTTGTCGACCCAATTTTCTCGTTCGGTATGACGATGGCGATGTGGGAAGGGCAGCTGGCGGCGCCGCACATCAAGGCATATCTAAATGGAAAAGGGCGGGATGACGCTAATCCTTTCGCCGCTCACCAGCTCTATTGCGAGAAAGGGATCGATGTTCTGGAGGATCTGATCGATTGCTTCTGGGAAAAACCGCTGGCCTTCGCGCTGCTGGTCTACAAGAAACACACAGAGTTCATTACCGACATGTTTGCCACCCGAATTTACGATCATCAACCCTCGCCGGCGGTGGATGAGTTCCGCAAATTGCTTAATCGTGAAGGTCTGCGCGAACAGTCCTACGAGACCGAGGACTTATATTCGGTACCGATCGGATCGCGCTTCCATCCTGAACGCGCGGCGATTTGGGAAGCGAATTCGGAGATTGAAACCACCGAGAAGTGGTTAGGAGCGCGGTGATGGTTTCGACAAGAAGAAAGTAGTAATTAGTAACATATGAAGACTGACGTTCTGATAGTAGGGGGCGGGCCGGGCGGCTCCTCCGCGGCAATGTTCCTCGCTCGCGAGGGACTCAAACCGGTGATTGTAGAGGCGGAGAAATTTCCGCGATATCACATCGGTGAGTCGATGACCGGTGCCGGCGGCAAAGTTCTCCGCGACCTGGGACTAGCCGACGAGATGTACCGGCGCAAGTACCCAACCAAGCAAGGGGTCAAGGTCTATGGCCAGAGTGACAAGGGCAGCTGGTTTGTTCCGGTCACCGGGCGCGATGAAAATTGGAAAATTTTTGAGTGGGACACCTGGCAGGTGCGCCGCAGCGATTTTGATAAAATGATGCTAGACGAGGCGATTTCGAGAGGTGCGACTCTGGTTCCGGGTAAGGCCTTGAAACCGTTAAGGGACAATGGCTCGGTTAAAGGCGCGCAAATCCGGCCGACGGACAGCGACAAGCTTCTGGACATAGAATCGGAAGTGCTCCTTGATTGTTCCGGACAAGCGACGTGGCTCGCCAATCTTGGAGGCGTCACCGGGCCCAAGTATCTTGGCGCTTACGATAAGCAGATCGCGATCTTCTCCCAGGTAGCTAACACCGTGCGAGACAACGGCGGGACCCGCGAGACCCACCCGGATAACGCGGTCATCTTCTACCAGAAAAAATATCATTGGGGATGGTTCATTCCGCTCGACGACAAGGTCGTTAGTGTTGGCATAGTCTGTCCCTCGGCCTACTTCGTTGATAAAAAAGAGAGCAAGCACGATTTCTACGTGCGAGAACTTCGTGAGCTTCATCCTGAGTTGAGCCGCAGAATTCCTGAAATCAAACTGGTGGAAGACGTTCATGTCATCCCGAACTACTCCTACCAGGTAAATGGATTTACGGGCAAAGGATTCGCCTGCATCGGAGACGCCCATCGGTTCATCGATCCTATTTTCTCCTTTGGGCTGACGGTTACGATGCGAGAAGGTCAGTTCATAGCTCCCATCATTAAGGCGTATCTGGAGGGCGCGAACCGCGATAAGCCCAATCCGTTCGCGGAACATCAGCTCTTTTGCGAGAAGGGGATTGACGTCCTTGAGGACGTTCTGGATTCCTTCTGGGAACACCCGCTCTCTTTCGCTCATTGCGTCTACTCCCGCTACACCGAGTACATGACTGACATGTTCGCGGGCCGCATCTATGGGCATGAGCATCAGCCTACTCCGGCCCTGCACTCATTCCGGAAGTTGCTCAAGCGCGAAGGCGAACGAGAGCGGTCCTACGAAACTGATAATTCCTATTCGATTCCGATCGGGTCGCGCTATCACCCGGAACGGGCGGCAATTTGGGAGATCAACTCGCCGGTTAAGACGACCGAGAAATGGCTTGGCGCGCGGTAAGCTACGATGACTGAGGGGATATTGGTTTCAAATAAGATGATGACTGGAGGACGCAGCTTGTCATACAATGCCAGGCAGCAGTATTTATGGTAGACGAACAAAGCATCAAAGACACGGTAAGGGCCTACATTCTGAAAGAGTTTTTGCCGGGAGAAGATCCGGCGGCTCTGACCGACAGTACCGCGCTGGTTACAACTGGAATTCTTGATTCGATTGCGGTTCTGAAGGCAGTCACCTTCCTGGAAAAGGAGTTCGGAATTACGATTGAGCCGCACGAAGCCGTAGTCGAGAACCTGAATACAGTGTCTGACCTTGCCCGGCTCGTCATGTCCAAGAAAGTGTGACCAGAGCTGTCGCTCGAGGCTAGGGCGTAAAAGAATATTCCTTCTGTCGAAGCATCGGTTTCGCTTCGGGTCGTTCTTGACTCATTTCGATGACTACAACAGCACTTCATCAGCTTCTTGATCTGTCGGCCTCACGGTTTCCAGACAGGGTCGCAGTCGAGGAATCCGAAGGCGGCAGCATTCGCTACGATGCTTTGAAGTCTCTTTCAGATCGCTTGCGAGACCGCTTGCGCGAAATCGGGATCGGGCCGGGCGATCGGGTGGGCACTTGTTTGAAGAAGTCGGCTGACACGGTCGCTTCGCTGTTCGGCATTATGAAGGCCGGCGCAGCTTATGTTCCAGTGGATCCGACCGCTCCTGCTTCGCGAAATGCGTTTATCTTTCATAACTGCGCGGTCAAAGCAGTTATCGTCGAATCGCGGCTGGCCGAAGGATTACGCGGCGAGCTGAGCCGGGCCGGATTTGCGCCCGAATTTATCGTTCTGGAAGGGACAGGCGCAGGAGTTGCGCTCAAGCAGGCTCTCGACCGTCTTGACTCCGTTAAACCGGCTTCGTCTACGCCCAGTGCTGTTCCTGAGCGCGACCAACTCGCGTATATCCTTTATACCTCCGGCTCAACCGGGCGCCCGAAGGGTGTTATGCTGTCGCACGTCAACGCCGCCTGCTTTATCGACTGGTGCTCTGATGTATTTCAGCCTAACGAGCACGATCGCTTTTCTTCGCATGCTCCGTTTCATTTTGATCTCTCCATTCTTGACATTTATGTGTCGCTCAAACACGGCGCGACCCTGGTGCTGGTCGAAGAGCAAATTGGCAAGGAGCCGGGACGCCTGGCGCCCTGGATTGCCGAAAAGAAAATAACAATCTGGTACTCGGCGCCGTCGATCCTGAGTCTGCTGGCGCAATTTGGAAAGCTGGAGCAGCGTGACTACTCGTCTCTTCGGCTGGTATTGTTCGCCGGCGAGGTCTTTCCGATCAGGTACTTAAAGCTGCTGAAATCGCTTTGGCGGCATCCTCGTTATTTCAATCTCTATGGCCCCACCGAGACCAATGTTTGCACATGGTACGAAGTCCCGGCCACGATTCCCGAAGCACAAACCGACCCGGTGCCGATCGGGAAGGCATGCTCGCACTGCCGGCCGCTGGTTGTTGATGAACGTGGCACTGAAGTCGCCCGTGGCGCCGAAGGAGAGTTATGCATCGCCGGTCCGAGCGTGCTCCAGGGATATTGGGATCTGCCGGAGAATACGGCGAAGGCATTTCTGCCAGGGCGGGATACCCGCTGGTATCGAACCGGCGACATCGTTCTCGAACTCTCGAATGGCGACTACAAATTTCTGGGCAGGCGCGATCGCATGATTAAGAAGCGCGGGTATCGAATCGAGCTGGGCGAGATAGAAGCGGCTCTATATAAACATCCCGAAATCAAGGAGGCGGCGGTCCTGGCCTTTACCGATGATGACGCGCTGCCGATCAAGGCATTCGCCAGCAGTCGCAATGGAACGAAGCTGTCTATTATAGAGTTGAAGAAATTTTGCTCCGAGAACCTGCCGCTCTACATGGTTCCCGATTTGTTCTGCTGCCTTGAATCGCTGCCGAAGACTTCTACCGATAAGATAGATTATCAGAAGCTCAGAAGTGTCGGATGACATTCACCCATGGATTTTGATCTGACATCCGAACAACAAGAGTTGCAGACCGCAGCGATCGAGTTTGCGCGTCGGGAACTCAACAGCAGTATGATCGAGCGCGATCTGCAGCAGGTCTTCTCGAGCGACGGCTGGCAAAAATGTGCCTCGTTCGGGGTGCAAGGATTACCGATCCCGAAAGAGTACGGCGGCAAAGGCGCCGACCCGGTCACAATTATTGCGGTGATGGAA
>CAWAYF010000008.1:0-107891 GCA_963786135.1 uncultured Verrucomicrobiae bacterium
CTCCGGTGATCGTCCTGCGTCACTTGGAGGGACTCTCTTACAAGGAAATAGCGGACGTCGCGCAGCTCGCTCCGGGCACCGTTATGTCGCGGCTTGCTCGCGCCCGGACTAAATTAAAGGAATTTTTGAAGCCTCGTAGCGGTAAGGAGATATGAGATGAATTGCGAACAAGCTATCGGCCTGATGGACGGTTACCTGGATGGCGAATTGGATGCCATTACCAATCAGGAGTTTGAGCGCCATTTACGCGATTGCTTAAGTGCGCGGACACTTTATGCGACGCAACATAACCTGGTTCGGTCGGTGGGGAACGACGCTCCGTATTATCGAGCGCCCTGTTGACTTGCGTGAGTCGGTTCAATCTTCCTTGCGAGCGGAGGTCTCCGGCCAGCCGTTCAAGCCATCTCTGGGATCGTTATCCAAGAACCTGTAGTAGAAAGTCGCAACCACCGTCAGTGACTTTCTTTCCACAATGGAGCTGGTTAGCTCTTGCTGCCGCAATCATTGCTGCCGCAATTGTCGCTTTCAACATTTTGCCGCGAGGGCAGAGTTCCCGGGCTGATCAACTTCTCGCGACGGAGCTCATCGCCAGTCACGTGCGTTCACTGATGGCAAGTCATCTTACCGATGTTGCCTCCTCAGACCAGCACACGGTAAAACCATGGTTGGATACGAAACTGAATTTCGCGCCCGCGGTTTTTGACCTTGCTAGTGATGGGTTTCCACTGATCGGAGGTCGCCTTGATTATATTGAAAACAGGCAGGTCGCCGCTTTGGTCTATCAGAGACGCAAACATTTCATTAATTTGTTTATTTGGCCGGCCGAATCAGTAATGACGACTGCCGATAAGACAATAAGTCACCAAGGCTATCAGCTTCTTCACTGGATCGATGGAGATTTCAATTACTGGGCTGTGTCCGATGTGAGCGACGGCGATCTACAGCTCTTTAAGCAGGCTTTCGAGAAGCAACTGCCGCATCGTTGACGGTTCATCTGTCGACTTTGTTTTTCCGCGCACAATAACGCGCCTCATTGGCCAAGTTGGGCCCAATGCGCTGCAGATCACGCTAGTTCCGGCGTCTCCGCTCGCAACGCCGGGAATATTCGATCAACAAGATCGGTATGGACGAATGAAGACAGTTTTATCAATGCGTTCCATCAACCGAAACACAGAAAGACCTAATTATGATTACTTCTCCTATTTATTACCGAAAGTCCTTCAGAGAAAAAGCGGCGCCGACGCTTCTCAAGTATGTGAGCCAACGATCGCTGGCGGTGCTCCTGTTCGTTGCCTTCGCGCTTCTGGCTAGCGTTGGAAACAAATCGTCCAACAAAAGAAGTCCAGGTCTTAGCAGCAGCTTGGCTATCTCCCAGGCGCGCGATCGACAAACTTATCTGTCGCTCAATCCATCGCCTCTCATCGACAAGGTCGTCGCGTCCGTCAAAGACGCTTTCAACGATCCGGCACTGATCGAGTACGCGAACGAGCAACAGATACCTGACTCACTGATAACATTTGGATCGGAGAAACAAGGCCTCTGCTCGGCTCAAAATGACTCGGATAGGGTGACGACATCGGCGTCACGAGTTCGATCTCAGCAAAAGATATCGGGAATAAAAGCGAGCGAGATCGGTAACAACCAGTGAAAAGCACCTAACAACTAACCGAATAACCAACATTATGTCCGATTACATCTCACACGATCACGAGCACGACGGAATTGATCGCCGCGGTTTCCTAACATGCATGGCCTGGGCCGGCACCGGTCTGCTTTGGACCATCAAAGGCGGCGTACTCGCCTCGACCACCCTGGCTCAAATTGCAAAGGCTGGTGGCCAATTGCCGGCCAGCGACCTGAGTTTTCTTCAAATCAGTGACAGTCACATCGGCTTTAGTAAGGAAGCGAACAAAGATGTGACTGAGACATTCAAGATTGCGCTGGATCGCATCAATGCGATGCCGACTCCGCCGTCTTTTCTGATTCACACTGGTGACATCACCCAATTGTCGAAGCCGGAGGAGTTCGACACTTTCGACCAATTAGTCCAAGAGCTGTCGCACTAAAGACGTCTTTTATGTGCCGGGCGAGCACGATGTCTTGAACGACGGCGGAAAGATGTATCGGGATCGTTACTTGAAGAAGGTCGAGGCAAAGGGCTCCGGCTGGTACAGCTTCAACAAGAATGGCGTTCATTTCATTGGATTGGTGAACGTTCTTGAATCTTCAGGCCGGCGGCCTGGGCCAGCTCGGTGACGATCAGCTTGAATGGCTGGAAGACGATGTCAAAGGACTCGGCTCGGATACTCCGATCGTGGTCTTCGCACACATTCCGCTCTGGACCGTCTATCCGCAATGGGGTTGGGGAACAAGTGACAGCGAACGCGCTTTGGGATTCTTGAAGCGCTTTCGGTTCGGTCACGGTCTTGAACGGTCACATCCATCAGGTCCTTCAAAAAGTCGAAGGCAACGTAACGTTCCACACCGCGATGTCGACGGCGTTCCCGCAGCCAGCGCCCGGAACTGCGGCATCGCCCGGTCCGTTGAACGTACCCGCCGAAAAGCTCCGTAGCATGCTCGGCCTAACGAGTGTGCAGTACAAACAGGGCAGCTCGTCCCTCGCGGTCGTCGATTCAAATCTCAGCTAGAACAACTCAAACAATAACAACTCAAACTATATGAATACACTCATTCGAAGATTTAACTCGCAGCGCTGTCTGTGGCATAATTCGTTCGGTATCTCTCACTGCGTTCGCCGACGATGCCGGCAACACGAACCGTCGGGAACGAGCAAGATCGAGATCAAAGACTTCGCGTTCAGTCCGCAGAAGATAACGGTGAAGTCCGGCGACAAAATTACCTGGATTAATCACGACGAAGAACCGCATACCGTGGTTAGCGTCGGAAAGAAGTTTCAGAAATCGTCTGCTCTCGATACCGACCAGGAGTTCACCATCACTGCCGGTGCGCCGGGCACTTACGAGTACTTTCTGTTCGGTTCACCCGAAGATGACCGGAACAATCGTGGTCGAGAAATGAGTGTGGCCGCGAATCAATGGATTGCGGCTGCGGTCAACGCGTTCGATCTCAAAGCCGCAATCCTGGCGCGACACGCGCAGCATCCGGTGATCGTTCATTTCCCGATCGCGCTCTTCATCACCAGCGCTGTCTTCGAAGTGCTGGCGCTGTGGCGGAAACAACCGGCGTTTGCTTCCGTCGCCTACTTCAATCTTCTCGGTGCGGCGATCAGTATTCCGTTCACCGTCGCGACCGGTTTGGCGGCGTGGCAATTGCAACTCGAAGGCGCGACCCTGAAGGGCAATCTGCGCTTGCATCTCGTTTTCGCGCTTAACTACCGCGACGATCATCCTGATTTTGTTTTGGAAACGTTTTCGCCTGCGAAACGAAGAACGAGTCGCCCCGCATCGCGTATTTCTCACTAATGGCGCTTGGTTTAGTAACGATCACTCTCACGGGCCATCTCGGTGGAATCCTGAGTGGGGTAGAAGGGCCGTGAGCGTTGACGCATAAGATCAGTTTCACAACTTCGACAGCCACTCACGCGCAAGGTCGACATCATCCGGGTCAGCTCGTGGCCAGCTTTGAAAAAAGCGAATCGTTACATCCGCGCCGGCGTCCCGTAACAAACCCGCGAGGCGTTCGTGCTTCGCCGCCGAAACAATTGGATCGTGATCGCCTTCGCTGATAAGCACGCGCATCGATGAAAGATCCGGCGTCTTTCTGGAATCAGCGGAACCATTGCGCGAAACAAAATCGCGGCCGACAACACTTCCGGACGAAGCAAGAGCATGCTCGCGGCAATGTTGGCGCCGTTGGAATATCCGACGGCGACAATTTTCTTATCGTCGATCTCGTAATGCTTTGCGTCGCCGAAATCACGAAATCGGCAAGCTCATTCGTTCGCTTTCGCAAATCTTCCAGATCGAAAACGCCTTCGGCCAGTCGACGAAAAAAACGCGGCATTCCATTTTCCAAGAGTCTTGCCGCGTGGACTAAGCAGCGAAGCATCCGGATCCAGCTCGTGACCCAGCGAGATGAGATCGCGCTCGTTGCCGCCCGTCCCGTGCAAAAGCAAAAGTGTGCGCTTGGATTTTCCGGGAACGAATTCGTGAATGAAATCCGGCTGCGGCCTCATCGGTCACCGCTCAGAAAGAATCTCGAGCGAAACAATTTTGTCGCCGTCGAGCGTGAACACAAACTCGAGCTCGATCGGACTTCCCGGAAAATTTCCGGTCAGGCGATTGGTGACGATTGTTTTGCCGTCCTCCTCGGTGAACGCAAAGCGGCTCGACCGTGTGCTGATATTTCTTCTTGGTTTCGGCTTTCCACTTCTTGATCTCAGCCAGACCTCTATGCGTTTCATTTTCATCGCGCACCGCGGCGCCTTCGGCGAAGCATTGGTCGAACAAATTCGCGTCGCCGGTGTTCTCGCCCGCGATGTAAAGCGCGATCGGCTTTGGAAGATTCTCGATCATGCCGCCGGTTTCGGCTCTGGCGGCGGCTCCGCCTTGCTTTCGTGACCGGCGAAGAATCGCTCGATGACGTAAAACGTTACCGGGATCAGAAAGATCGCGATGCCAGAGGCGGCGATCATTCCGCCGATGACGGTCGAGCCGAGGATGCGACGCGCGACTGCGCCGGAACCGCTGGCAAACCACAAGCGGCAAACATCCGAAGATGAATGCGAACGAAGTCATCAGGATCGGTCGCAAGCGCAAACGCGCGCCTTCGAGCGCGGCGTCGAGCAGCGGTTTGCCTTTTTCGTATTCGTCCTTGGCGAATTCGACAATCAGGATGGCGTTCTTCGCGGCCAGACCGATGAGCATGATCAAACCGATCTGCGCGTAGATGTTGTTTTCCATTCCGCGCAACCACAGCGTCAGGAACGCGCCAAACACCGCGACCGGCGTGCCTAACAAAACGCTGAACGGCAGCGACCAGCTTTCATACAGCGCGGCGAGAATCAGAAACACGAACAAGAGCGACATTCCAAAAACCAAAGTCGGCGAGACGCCTTGCTGCGCTTTCTTTTCCTGATACGACAGGCCAAGGTAGTCGTAGCCCATCTCGTTAGGCATGGTTTGTCGAAAAGTTTCCTCGAGGGCGTTCATCGCCTGGTACGAGCTGTAGCCTGGCGCGGCCGAACCGTTGATTTGAGCCGCGCGATATTCGTTGTAACGCACCGTGAATTCCGGACCGGCGATGTCCTCGATCGTGGAGATCGCATCGAGCGGCACCGGCGTGCCAGTCGAGTTGCGGACGAAAAATTGGCCGACGTTCTTCGCGTCGGTTCGATAATCGCCTTCCGCTTCGATGTAGACCTGCCAGGTGCGGCCGAAGCGGTTGAAGTAGTTCACGAAAAAGCCGCCCATGAATGTCTGCAGCGTTTGATAAACCGAGGTGAGATCGATGCCCTGCTTGACGACTTTGTCGCGATCGACCTTGACGAAAACCTGCGGCACATTCGGCAAAAATGTCGGAATCAAGGTGCCGAGCTCCGGCCGTTTGTGCGCTGCATCCAAAAATGTCTTCACGTTTTGCGCGAGAAACGGGACGTCTTTGCCCGCGCGGTCTTCAAGCATAAAGGTGAATCCACCAGATGTGCCGACGCCGGGAATCGCCGGTGGCGGAAACGCAAATGCGATACCTTCGCTGAGACTGCCGAGGTATTGATTTATTCGCGCCTTGATTGCCGTGTACTGTTCTTCCGGTTTCGTTCGCTCGCTCCAGGGTTTAAAAGTCACGAAGAAAAATGCGCTGTAGGTATTTTGCACCAAACTCAGCAGACTGAATCCGATGACGCTGGTCGTGTACTGAACACCGGGCGTTTTGCTCAGGAAATCTTCGATCTTATGGCAGACTTGATCGGTGCGCTCGAGCGACGATGCGTCCGGCAATTGAAGCGCGAGAAAAACGTAGCCCTGATCTTCCTCCGGCAAAAAGCCGCTCGGCAACCTTTTCCCAAAAAAACCGGCGCCAATCGCAAGAACGAGCAGCAATGCGAAACTTAGCACGGCTTTCCGAATCGCTGCCCGCGACCAGTTTACATATCCGTGGGTGGCGCTGCCGAAAATGCGATTGAATCGATCATAAAACCAACCGAGCGGGCCGCGGGTTTTCTTGCGCGGCCGCAGCAACAGCGCCGAAAGCGCAGGACTGAGTGAGAGCGCGTTGAACGCGGAGAAGATGACCGAGATCGCGATCGTGAGCGCGAACTGTTGATATAATCGGCCGGTGATGCCTGGCAGAAACGCCGTCGGAATAAACACCGCTGAAAGCACGAGCGCGATGCCGATCACCGGCGCCGACACTTCGCGCATCGCCTGCAATGTCGCCTCGCGCGGCGCCATTCCTTCTTCGATGTGACGCTCGACTGCTTCGACAACCACGATCGCATCATCGACCACCAGACCGATCGCGAGCACCAGACCGAAAAGTGAAAGCGTGTTGATCGAGAATCCAAACAACGGGAACAACACAAACGTCCCGACTAACGAGACCGGCACTGCGCACAGCGGAATCAGGGTGGCGCGCCAGCCTTGAAGGAAAATGAAAACGACGAGCACAACGAGCGCGAGCGCTTCGAACAGCGTCTTCAAAATTTCGCTGATGCCTTCTGTGACGGAGAGCGTTTGATCGAGCGAGACGACGTAATCCATGTCGGCAGGAAACCGCTGCTTCGCTTCCGTCATTAACTTGCGCACTGATTGCGCGGCTTTGACGGCGTTGGTTCCCGGCAACTGATACAAAGCGAGAATGGCCGCAGGTCTGTCCGTTCAGCCTGCCTCTTAAGTTGTAAGTTTGCGCGCCGAGATCGATCCGCGCGATGTCTTTCACCCGAACAAACGAACCGTCCGGATTCGCACGAACGACGATCTCGCCGAATTCCTCCGGCGTTTGCAATCGACCCTGCGCGCGCACGGTGTAAGTAAATTTCTGTCCGCTCGGAATCGGTTCGCCTCCGACCTGGCCCGCAGGATTCACATTGTTCTGCTTCTGCACCGCCGTGATGATGTCCGGAACCGTGATGCCAAGCTTCGCGAGTTGATCCGGCTTCACCCACAAGCGCATCGCGTATTGGCCGGCGCCGAAAATCTGGACGTTTCCAATTCCCGGCAGTCGCGTGAGTTGATCGAACAGATTGATGTAGCCGTAGTTCGCGAGAAAAATGTTGTCGTAGGTTCCTTTGGGCGAATAGAGCGAAACCAGCATCAGCGGCGCCGTTGTCGATTTCTTGACCGTCACGCCGTAGTTGTTCACGTCGGCCGGCAATTGCGATTGCGCTTGCGCCACGCGCAGCTGGGTCAGGACCTGATCGATGTTCGGGTCGGTCGCGACGTCGAAATTGACGATCAATCGAATGTCGCCGCTGTTCGCGTTGATCGAGTACATGTAATTCATGTTGTCGACCCCGCTCATCTGCTGCTCGATCGGCGCCGCGACCGATTGCTCGATCGTGAGCGCGTCCGCCCCGGTGTAGTGCGTTTGCACCTGAATTTCCGGCGGCGCGATTTGCGGATATTGCGCGATCGGCAGCGCGAGAATGCAGACGCCGCCGATCAGCGTCATCAAAATCGCGATGACAATCGCGACGATCGGCCGCCGGACGAAAAACTCGGACATGGCGGATCAGGGTTTCTGCGGGCTCGCCGATTGCATCGGAGCAGGGGACTGGGCCGGCGGCGTCCACTCTTTCACCGTCACGGTCGAACCTTCGCGCGCCTTTTGGACGCCTTCGACAACGACTTTGTCTCCGGGCTTCAATCCGTCGGTGATTTGCCACATGGCGCCGATGCGCTCGCCCGTTTTTACCGGGCGAATACTCACCTTGTTGTTTTGATCGACTACTGCGACTTGGAAGTTGCCCTGCAATTCGGTCACCGCTTCCTGTGGAACAACGAGCGCATTCTGCACCGTGTCAGGGACGAACCGCACCTTGCCATATTGTCCGGGCCGCAACATGGCGTCCGGATTCGGAAACGTCACGTAATAGTGAATCGAACCTGTTTTCGGATCGAGGTTTCGATCCAGCGCATAAAATTTTCCTTTTCGCGGATAGACCTTGCCGTCGCCGAGAATCAAGTCGAAATCGATGCTTTTGAGCAGGGCTTCGCGTTGGGTTGTATCCGGATAGCGCGCAAAGAAATCGGTGAATGCACTCTCGCCAACAGTTACGTTGGCTTTGATCGGATCGATCTGCGACATGGTTGTAAGTGGCCCGGTACTTGGCCCGACCAGATCGCCGACCTGATTGTTTGCGAACCCAACAAGCCCGTCGATTGGCGCAGTGATTTTTGTGTAGCCAAGATTGAGCTCAGCTTGTTTTACTGCTGCTTCGTCCGCTTCGACATTTGCTTTGCTGGAGCCGGCAGCCGCGATGGCAGTATCTCGCTCCTGATCGCTGATCACCTTTTTGTTGAACAGATCGATCGCGCGCTTTTGATCCGCATCGGCCTTTGCCCAATTGGCCTGGTCTTTCGCCAGAGTTCCTTTGGCCTGAGCCAGCGCAGCCTCGAACGGCCGCGGATCGATTTGAAAAAGCAAATCGCCCTTTCTTGACGAGACTGCCTTCCTTGTAATCGCGCGAGATGATGTAGCCCTGCACCTGGGCGTTGATGTTGGCGTTGATGAAACCGTCCAGCGTCGCGACGCGCTCCAACACCCGCGGCACATCGCGCGGCTGCACCGTTGTCACCTGAACTTCGGGCGCAGCCGGACCGGCTGGCGGCGCTTTGCGCGAGCAACTCGCAAGGAGAACGACAATCAGCAGCGCGCCAAACGTTGCCGTTCTGAATGATCTACGACTGATCATGGAATTGTTATCGTACTCGCGAGCGTTCATTGATCGTGAGCGTTGAACTTTATCATGGAAAGGAGATTTTCTCTGTTACCCTTCGCGTTTCAAGCCGGGTTGTTTTCATTTCGCAGACGTCCAGCGTCGCCTAATTTCCAGTTACTATGCGGAGCGACGGAGCCAGTCGTCGAAGCGCGTTGGGCCGAGGCGCGGTTTGTCGCCGGGTCCAGGGACGAGGCTTTGATCGTTCAACTCGGCGCCGAAGTAGCGGGCGTGAACATCCGTGGTCACTTTTCGCGGGTCTCGCGTTGCGCTCAGGAAACGACGAACGAATTCGTCCATTCGGATCGGTTCGGGACCGGCAATCTCGATTGTACCGTTTACCGGCTCGGCGACTGCGACGTCGGTCAGTGCGGCGGCGACATCATCCGCCGCGATCGGCTGCATCATACCTGGTGATAACCGAACTGTTTGACCTTCGGTGGCCGATTGCGCGATGCCCTTCACGAACTCGAAGAACTGCGTCGAGCGGACGATCGTAAACGGAATCTTTGATGCCTTGATCAGATTTTCCTGAGCCACCTTCGCGCGAAGGTAACCACTATCGGGAGATCGATCAGCGCCGACGATTGACAGCGCAACGTGATGTTTCACGCCGGCGGTCGCTTCTGCGGCAAGAAGGTTGCGCCCTGATGTTTCAAAAAACTCCAGCACGGCCTTGTCGTCCCACTGTGGCGCGTTCGCCACATCGACGACCACCTGAGCGCCTTTCAGCGCTTCAGTTAGTCCTTCACCGGTAAAGGTGTTGACGCCCGATTTGGGTGATGCCGCCACTACTTCATGGCCACGCTGACGGAGATTGTTTACTAGCTTTGTTCCGATCAGGCCGGTGCCGCCAATTACCACGATCTTCATGTTCTTATTTGAGTCAGCTTTTGAAGAACGCGAGCAGGTCGGCGTTGATGACGTCGGCTTGCGTCGTGATCATGCCGTGCGGGTAGATCTTTGTATGTCTTCAGCGTGCCGTTCTTGAGGAGCTTGGCGGAGAGTGGACCGGCAGCCTGATAGGGCACGATCTGGTCGTCCTCGCTATGCATGACCAGAACCGGCACGTTGATCTTTTTCAGATCTTCGGTGAAGTCGGTCTGCGAGAACGCGACGATGCCGTCGTAATGCGCCTTGGCGCCGCCCATCATGCCCTGACGCCACCAGTTCCAAACGAGAGGCTCGATCGTTTTCACGCCGGGACGATTGAAGCCGTAGAACGGGCCGGCCGGCAGATCGTAATAGAACTTGGCCCGGTTGGCGGCGAGCTGGGCTTGGAGATCGTCGAACACCGATTTGGGCGTGCCTAACGGATTGGCCGGAGTCTTCACCATCAGCGGCGGCACGGCGCTGATGATCGCCGCCTTCGCCACATTCTTGTCGCCGTGACGGCCGAGATAATGCACCACCTGGCCGCCGCCGGTTGAATGGCCGACGTGAATCGCATCCTTCAAGTTGAGATGATCGGTGACGGCCTTCAGATCATCGGCATAGTGGTCCATGTCATGTCCGTCGCCGGTTTGAGTCGAGCGACCATGTCCGCGGCGATCAGTCGCAATGACGCGATAACCTTTGCTGAGGAAAAAAAGCATCTGCGGGTCCCAATCATCCGCTGAGAGCGGCCAGCCGTGACTGAAGACAATCGGCTGCCCGCTGCCCCAGTCTTTATAATAGATGTCGATGTTCTCTCCGTTTTCTTTTCCGGCAGTGACGTATGGCATAGTTAACTCCCGTTTACGTTTAGTTCAGCAAGCGTAGGCGATTACATTGATTGGCGAGCGATCCGTCATGTTACGTTTGTGTGACTTTTCACCTGGTTAAAGAGGCGATTCCAATCGCCGGCAAAGTTGAATATCGCCATGTTAAAAACCAGGAGTGGATCGTGAATTCGCTGACGGCGCTGGAAGACCTTTGGCCATCGAAGCGTGGTTCGAGTTTTAACCTTCATTTTCGTTTTCGAGGGTTACAAGAGCCTAATTGCGAGAAAGGCGATCAATACCCCGATGATGGGGCTGAGGACCGCAAACCAGAATGAGATGTCCCACTTTTTCATGTCTCTGATTCCTTTCATGTCGCTGACTACCGAAGACCGCCCGCGATGAGCAGCGTTTCGCCGGTCACCCATTTCGAATCGTCCGACGCGAAGAAAACAGCGGCCGGAGCGATATCGTCCGTCTGACCGATCCGACCGAGCGGCGTTTGCGCTTCCAAAACTGTCCGGAACTCGCTCTCGTGAAATCCGCCAGCGACAACGCCTTCGGTCATCACCATGCCAGGATTGATCGAGTTAACTCGGATTTTCTTCGGCCCGAGCTCTTTGGCGAGCGTGCGCGTGATCGCATCCACCGCGCCTTTGGTTGCGTTGTAAACAACCGCGGTTGGCGGAGTCAGTGAACTTGCGAGCGAGCTGATGTTAATGATGCTGCCGCCGTTGGAATTGAAGTGTTTGAGCGCGGTTTGAGTTGCGAGGAGTATCCCCAGAACATTTGTGTCGAACATCCTGTGGAACTGTTGTTCGGTGAAATCTTCCAGCGGTGCGAATTCATAAACGCCGGCGTTGTTGACCAGGATGTCGATCTTGCCGAACGATTTTTCCGCCGCCGCGAAAAGTTTTTCGACGTCCGCTTTCTTTGCGACGCTGCCCTGAACCGCGACTGCTTTGCCGCCGCGTTTCGTGATCTCATCAACAATCTTGTCCGCATCTGACTTTGACGATGAGTAGTTGACTACAACGGCGGCGCCTTCAGCCGCCAACTCTTTCGCAATTCCAGCGCCGATTCCCTTCGACGCGCCCGTTACGACAGCAACTTTTCCGTTTAATTTTCCATTCTTCATTTTGTTCCTTTCAATTCTTGATTTGTAAATTGTCACTCCATCGTCAGCACGACGCGGAAGCGGACCTTGCCGCTGTGCATTCGCTCGTAAGCTTCACCCACGCGGCCGAGCGGAAATTCCTCGATCATCGGATGCACGCCGGAGTGCGTGCTGAATTCCAACGTATCTTGCGAATCGCGCGCGGTTCCGGAATAACAGCCGGAGATTTGCCGGCGGCCCATGATCAACGGCATCACGCTGATTGTGAGAGGATCGTTCGGCGCGGCTGGAATCAACAGATTCCCATTCACTCCCAACCCCTCGACAACGGAGGAGATCGCCTTTCCGCTCGGAGCAGTTGCTAAAATCACGCGGGCGCCGCCGAGTTTCTGCAATTCCTTAACCGGATCGACGACATCCGAATCGACGTAGTGATGTGCGCCGAGTTTTTTGGCCAGCGGCTCTTTGTCTTTGCCGCGTCCGAGCGCGACGGTTTCGAATCCCATTTGCCGCGCGTATTGCACGCCAAGGTGTCCGAGTCCTCCGATTCCTTGCACCGCCACAACATCACCGGCGCGCGCGCCGGAATTGCGCAACGCATTATAAACCGTAACTCCTGCGCACATGAACGGCCCGGCTTCTTCCGCTGGCAATTCGTCAGGAATGAGGGCGAGCGTTTCCGCCGGCGCGATCATGTATTCGGCGTAGCCGCCATCAAAATCAATTCCGGTGACTTTGCGATTCACGCACATCGCGAAATCGCCGCGCCGGCAGTGCTCGCACACAAAATCGTGTCCGCCGTGCCAGCCGACACCGACCCGGTCGCTTTTCTTCCAGTTCGTAACGCGATCGCCGAGCGCATCGACTCGGCCGGCAATTTCATGTCCGGGCACGCGCGGATATTGAAGGCCGGGCCACAAGACCGTCTTTGACGAGCACATCGCTGTGACAAATGCCACACGCTTCAACTTTCACGCGCACTTGCCCTGGGCCTGGCTCCGGAATCTCGCGTTCGACTATTTCAAAATCACCGCCCGGTTTACTGATTTGCGCTGCTTTCATCTTCATATTCCAAAGATATATCGTTTTGGTTAGGCGGCGAAGGCGGGTTGATAATGGCCGATCTCGTCGCAGGGATGCGGCGCGAAGACATCCGCGTGTTTGGTTTCAACCGGACGCAGGTTGAGAGTCGCGATATGCGCTTCGACCAGGTCCGGAAGAACCAAGTGCGGGAACGGTGTTAATTCCCAAGCCTTTGATTCTTCCTCGTTGAGGACGAGATGGATGACTTCACGCAGTTCAGGATAAGCCTGTTCGTAATCCAGCTGCAGTTGTTGTTTCAGTTGCGTGACCGCGCACGAAACGGTCTGGAGGAAAACTGGGGTGGCTGGTGTAGTGGTTTGATCAGTTTTCATAGAGCTGAGTTTTTCTGGTTTAAGTGGATTTATATTTGACCGGTCGTCTATAAATTGGCAAAAAAAGGGGGCTACGTAGCGACAGCTTGGGCGCGCCTGACGCCGAGGACATCCTTCGCGACATTCTTAAACTCGCGAAGAAGGTCGATGTCATTTTGAATCCGCGCCTGGGCGATCGTGCCTTGGTAACAAGAAAAGAGCGCTTTCGCTTTGGCCGCCGGATCCGGTGCGTCAATTAATCCCTGCGCTGCTGCATCGCGCACCGCCGACACAAAGAACTGCAGCTTGCGGTCCATAATGCGATCAATGGCTTCGCGCACGACTTGGTCCTGGGTGCTTACTTCGCTGCCAACACTCACGAAGGGGCATCCCAGGATAGAGCCGCACTTCTTCTGCAACTCGGCCAGCCGGTCATGAACGAAATCAAAGTACCGATCCAATCGTTCCAGCGGCGGGACTGTCGGCGAGAAAGATCGAATCCATTTCCGTCTTCTTTTTGTTCCAATCCGCTTCCAAGGCCGCTGCCGCGAGTTTCGATTTCGACTTGAAGAAGTAATAGAAACTTCCCTTTTTCGCCCCGGCCTGATCACAAATCGCGTCCACCGATGTGGTGCCGTAGCTATTTCGCCACATCAGATCCATGGCGGCATCCGTCAGGCGCTCCTTCATGTCACTTACTCTCGGCATATCGGTTTCTTAGCTTAAGTAGACTGACCAGTCAACTATTTTGTTCAAAGATTTTTGACACCCCAAGGAACACCTTGCCGCAAAGGAATTGCTGCCAGCGAGATTTAGTTCCGCCGGCGGGTCGCCTCGAACAAGAACCAGGTCCGCCGCTCGGTCTCGTCAATCCAGACTTCGATCAAGCTCGCGGTCGCGACGTCGCGATGTTTGTCGCAAACATTGTGGGCCTGACGGAGTCGCGCGGCCATCGTCTTGTTGTCGTCGGCCAACTCGGCCAGCATGTCGAGCGGCTCGACATATTCGGCGTCATTGTCGAGAACGCGTTGGGTGCGCGCGATCTGCCCGATCGATCTCAGAGTTAGTCCACCAATCTTGCGGACTCGCTCTGCGACCGGGTCGGTCATGGCGAAAAGTTGATCGGCATGTTCGTCGAGAAGCAGATGGTAGTCGCGAAAATGCGGGCCGCTCATATGCCAGTGGAAATTCTTTGTCTTCACATAAAGCGCGAAGACGTCAGCGAGAATCAGGTTCAGGGCCGCCGAGACATCTCGCGTCGCAGCGGGTTTGAGGTCGGTGCGCGTCTCCAGTGGAGCGTCGCGCCTGCGGAGAAGCTCTAATCTATTTCTCGAGTTGGATTTATCCATCGCCTTTTTGGTTGGAGTGATCATGTGGTCAACCTCGTCCCCGGTTTGGCGAATTTCAATTCGGTTGATTGCGGTCGTGGGGAACAATGTTTTCCACTAACTCGCGATCTTCGATTGTTCACAAGCGATAATAGCCCAGCGCTTCAGCACTGGGTAAGCCTGTAAAAAACATTGCAGTCCCCCTCGGGGACGGCAGAAGCTTTCTTGCGTCCTATTGGACTGTTGGAATTCATCATGTCGAAACTCAGCGTTAAAATGCTGGGCTAATTTCGACCGCATAACTCCCGATCAGTCCGTCGTATAATCATGCGACCAAACGCCAGTCCGGCTGGACCAGTCCACCCGGCGGCTTCCCAGCACGCCATGTTCATCTGCCGGCGTCCCGCTGCTCATTGCGATTATATGGAACAATGTTGTCCCACTCGTCAGCGCACGAGCGCGCGACGAAGGCGACGACGGGCTTGGTCTTACTCATGTTGAAGACTTCGTGCGGCACCCCGGGCTTGATGTAAATGAAATCGCCGGCTTCGTTTTCAATCGACTGCTTCAGGCCGGTCCCAAATTCGTGGCGAACTTTGCCTTCGATGATATAAAGGATCACTTCGAAATCGACGTGGATGTGTGCGTAGGCCACGCCGCCAGGCGGGATGGTCGCGATGTTGGCCGATAATTTTTTCGTGCCGACGTTTTTCGACGACATGCCTTGCTTGTAATGGATGCCGTTCCAATCCCTGCGTTTGCCGCCGCCGCGGATGGTCAGTATTCCGTTGTGATCTTCAACTGCACTGAGTTCGACATCGCTCATAAGAAGGTTGAGGGAGTTGAGGTCCGAGCCGGACTGGCATTATTGAGTTGTTGAGTCGTTAAAGCGTTAGGCCATGGCTACTGATCTTCGCTTTGAAAGGATTTTGTTCACCCCAGCATTCGTCATCCGTTCTAAAAACATTCCCCAGGCGCTCAGAATTGCCAGGGTGATTAAAAAAATCAAAAGGAAGGTCACCGCCGGTTGGGGGCGAATGTGAAGGCCGAGCCAGATGACGTAAGGTTGATGAATGAGGTAAAGACCATACGAGTAGACGCCGAACAGACTGAAAATTTTGGCCAACCTCGTCGCGCGCGAAATGATTCCGGCCAGTCCGATGATTGCCAAAAAGCAACAAGTGCCGGTGCCGAAGTCGCAAAAGACGTAAGCGATGCCGTTGTCGTAGAGCTTCAACGCCAACGGATACAAAATCACGCCGGCGGCGAGTCCTGCGCCCCGCAAAAGAAACCATTCTGCGCGCTCAGTCGATTTCGAGTGCCACATTCCCAGGGCCATCCCCAACGCAAATTCGGGCAGCCGGCAGATGGCCAATCCGCCGAGCACCCACAAACCATTTTGCGGCCAAACGACGAGCATCAGGTAGCGAACAAAAAATCCGAGCGCACAGGCCGCGATGAGAAAAGTCCACCCGCCAAACTTTCGTGCAGCCCAAAAGAGCAGGGGAAAGATCAAATAGAATTGGATCAGCATGGAAAAGTACCACCAGGCGGCGTTGAGGTACATGAAGTTCATCTCGATGTTGATGAAACGGAGCCCGAGCAGGCTGAGAACGATTCGTCCGTCCACCGGTTCCAGGCGGGCGACGAATGGCGAGACAAAGTAGACGACGTGCGCGACCCAGTACATCGGGTAGAGCCGAACAAACCGTGCTCCGTACCACTTGCCCCAGTGAACGTGGCCCAATTCCGCGCGCGCCATGGTTGACTGCATCAGCGTCCAGCCGCTGAGAATGATGAATGCGCCGACTGCGTGAAAACCGAGTCCGGAGATTTCCCACCATGCCTCGCGGAGGAATGAGATTGTTGCCGTGAGGATGCTGCTCCAATCCGCCGCCGGAGGTTCGTAATATTCGAAGACGGTGCGAAAAAAATGAAAATAGACGACGAAGGAAATTGCCAGGCCCTTGGCAATGTCGATCCAGAGCAGCCGTTTCATTTATTTCTGGAAAGCAAAGCAGGAATTCGAGAAGGAAGATAGAACTTAACCGCGCCGCCGGACCTCAGTTGCGCGGCGCGGGTAAGTTTGTGTAGGCTCGTCACGAAATGAAGACTCATAGTTCGTCGAAACCGACAGGCGGTTTTGCGGCGTTTTGTCGTGCTGAATATCCGCTTTTCATCGGACTGACGATTGCTGCGATTTTCCTGGGACTAGGGAATCAGGTTTTGGAGAACGTGGAGCACCCGGCGGCGCTGACCGTGGTTTTGGTAGTCTTGCTCGGCGCTGTTCTCTGGCTGGCGATCTCAGCGGTGCATCATGCGGATTGCCTAGCAGTGAGATGTGGCGAGCCCTATGGCACGCTAATTCTGACCATCTCGGTGATCACGATCGAAGTCATGATGATCTCGGCCGCGATGCTTCACGGCGCAAACAATCCCACTCTGGCCCGCGATACAATTTTCGCAGTCGTGATGATCTCGTTGAATGGGCTGGTGGGATTTGCGTTACTTCTCGGTGGATTGCGTCATCGCGAACAGATTTACAATCTGCAGGGGGCCGGCGCCTACTTGAATACGATCATGGCGCTGGTCGTGCTTGGACTAGTACTTCCCAACTTCACTACGTCACTTTCCGGGCCGCGCTTTACCAAGGTCCAGGAGATATTTCTTATCGCTGTGACAGTCCTGCTCTACGCCATCTTTCTTTTCATTCAAACGCGGCGGCATCGTGGATATTTCAAAGACGCCAACGACGAATCAGGACCTGATGACCACCATTCCCCAAAGAATTTGCGGTCTGGAGGTTTTCACGCAGCCATGCTGGTGCTCTATCTCGTTGTTGTCATCGTGCTGGCGGAAAAGTTTGCCATTCCTCTCGACAATTGCATTGAACGCTTTGGTATTCCGCAGGCGTTCGGCGGGGCAATTATTGCGGCACTGGTTTTCACGCCGGAAGCCCTGGCGGCGATTAAGGCGGCGACGCAAAATCATTTGCAACGCTCGGTGAACGTTCTCCACGGTTCGGTCCTCGCTTCCATTGGTCTGACGATTCCGTCCGTGCTGATTATCGGCCTGATAACGGATCGGCCGATCGTACTCGGGGTCCAGGGCGGAAATCTCCCACTGCTTGTTCTTACCCTGGCCACGAGCATCGTTACATTTGGAAGCGGCAAGACGAATATTCTTCAAGGGTGCGTTCATCTCGTATTGTTCGCCGTCTTCCTAATGCTGATTTTCTATCCCTGACGCGACGCGTCGTTTTTCCAGGACGACCAGGAGGATTCCGCCCAACACCGCGACGGACGCGATGACGTATTGCAAAGTGATTGGTTCGCGGAGCAAAAGAATCCCACCAGTGGCGGCGAGCACCGGCACGCTCAGTTGAATCGTGGCCGCGCTGACTGCTTTTAGGCCGGGCAAGGCAGAATACCAGATTACGTAACCGAGCCCGGAGGTGATCGCGCCCGAAATCACGGCGTAAATCGTGCCTAACGAATCGAAACGCATTTGTTGCAGCGCGACGATGCTGATTAAGGCTGCTAATGGAACTGCGCGCAGGAAATTTCCAGTTGTCGACCTAATCGCTTCAGCCGCGGCTTTGCCGCGCAAGGAATAAATCCCCCAAGCTACTCCGGCCGCCAGCATGAGAATCGAGGCGATCAATGGGGGCGCGGAAATTCCGGGAAAAACAAGCACCACCAACCCACTCACCGCAACGATCAGACCGGTGATTTGAATCGGATCCAGTCGTTCGCCCTTACGAAATCCCCAGAGAATCATCGTTGCCTGGACTGCGCCAAAGAGAAGCAACGCGCCAGTTCCAGCGGAGAGGTGGACGTAGGCAAATGAGAATCCCGCGGCGTAGATGACGAGAGCGATGGCGGAAGGCCAGTCGCCACGAAGTGACAGTGACGAGTGACGAGTGACGTGATGACGCTCTGCAGAAAGGAAACGTCGAATTGTGACGAATCAACCAAAGCGCAATCGCGCCCGAGAAAACTCGGACGAATGTAAAAGTAGCGGGATCGATCGTGGTTTGCTTGAGCGCGGCGCGACAAAGCAGCGAGTTACTCGCGAATGCAATCATCGCGAGGAGTGTCAGGATGAAGACGCGCGCCTTCATGGTCACAGGTCACAGGGTCAGAGATCAAACGTCAGAGACCGGGACTTTGGCGTGGCAAGCATCTCCCGCACTCATTCTCGAATTGGTTCGAATCCTGCGAACATCTCTTCGGCCTCGGCCAAAGTATTGAGGGGAACACAATCGCAGGCCGCAAAAAATTTACTCCACATGGCAAGAACGTTCGGATTCTTGTGAGCAGCGTCGATCGCTTCCCGCGATTTCCATTCGGACACTTCGACAATCGTCCCGTCACGCGCCCGCATGATTGTGGGCGCACGTTCGGTTGCGAGACCTTCTTTGCGCAGGGTCGGAACGCGATTGAGGACAAGCTCCAGCAATTCCTTCTCTTTACCCTGCTTCGGACGGTATCCGACGATTACAATCACGCCCGGCATAAGACCTGGATCATGATCATGTTTCCTCCAGAGGGGAAGCAGTTTGCTAAGGACAGGCCGCGAGGCTCCGAAAAACCGTGGCAAGCAATTCAGTGACAGGTTAGCCAGGTCCAACTATCATTGCCCGCCAAAGTGAAACCCTCCAAAGGCACGACAAAGCGTCCGTCCGCAGGGAAGAAGCGCCGAACTAAGAACGCCGGTGGTTTCAACAATCATGCTTCTAATCGGGAGTTGCTCCAGGCCAAGGAAGCCCTCGAATGCAAAACCGCGGAATTGGCGCTTTCCCTTTCGATGATGCAAGCCACGCTGGACTCTACGACCGATGCAATCGTGGTGACGGATCTGACCGGCAATGTGCGGAATTTTAACGAAAAGTACGCCCAGATGATGGGAGTGACTCGCGAGGAGTTGAGAAAGGCCGACGTCCGCAAGTTGCGACTGAAGTTCAGTCAGCGTTTCAAAGATCCCGAAGGATTCATGACGCGCGTGATGGAGATTTACCGGATGAGGCCGACGGAAACCTTTGAAGTTCTTGAATGGAAAGACGGAACAATCCTCGAGCGATATTCACAAGTTCAGTTGCTTGACCGAAAGCCCGTGGGCCGGGTCTGGAGTTTTCGAGACATTACGGAACGCAAACGCGCACAAGAAAATCTCGAGGCAGCGAAGATCGCCGCGGAGAATGCTAACCAGGCAAAGGACGATTTCCTGGCGTCCTTGAGTCATGAACTGCGAACGCCACTGATGCCGGCGATGATCGCGGCGAGTTACTTGGCCGAACACGAGAATCAGCGTCCGGAATTTCGCGAGGAAGTCGCCGCGATTTTGCGTAACGTCCAACTGGAAGCGCAGTTGATTGACGATCTTTTGGATGTGACGCGAATCACGCGCGGAAAGATCGAAGTTCACTATGAAGTGGCCGACGTGCACCGGTTGCTGCAGAACGCGATCGAAATCGTGAAGAATGACGTTTCGAAGAAGGAGATCGACCTCGCAATCGATCTGCACGCGACCAAGCAGCACATTTGGGCGGATCCGGTGCGGATTCAGCAGGTTTTCTGGAACCTGATAAACAACGCGGTCAAGTTCACTCCAAAAAAAGGCCGGATCACGATCCGTTCGTTCAACAAAGGAAAACAATTCGTTTTCGAAATCACCGACAGCGGAATCGGGATCGAGCCGGACCGTCAGGCCAGTATTTTTGAACCGTTCCACCAGGGCGAGCGGTCTATAACCCGCCGATTCGGCGGACTCGGCCTCGGGCTGACGATTTCAAAAACTTTGCTCGATCTGCACGGCGGCAGGATCGCGGTCGAGAGCGCCGGCCGAAACAAGGGCACAACGTTCCGCGTGTTTCTCGATCTCTTACGCGAGCCGATAGCCGCGTCGACGGAGGGAACAACCGGCGATGTACTCGGTTCGAAGAAATTGCGCCTGCTGCTGGTGGACGATCATGCGGACACGCGCGGTGTTCTTTCGCGTCTTCTGACAAAATGCGGACATGAAGTCGTTACGGCAGCGTCGGCGGAAAGCGCCTTGGAAATTTTGAATGACGGGCCGTTCGATGCCTTGATCAGCGACATCGGATTGCCTGACATCAACGGTTACGAACTTGTGCGCGAAGCGAAGCGGCGGCAACCATTGAAAGGGATCGCGCTTTCAGGACTTGGAATGGACGAAGACGTCCAGCGCAGTCTCGACGCCGGATTCGATCACCACCTGACCAAACCGATCAATTTTAAGGATCTGCAATCGCTCCTCCAGAAGATCTCGGTTTGAGTCATTGTAGCCACGGCCCTACTCTGTCGGCGCGGAGGCTGCTAGGCCGTCGACGGTCGCGAAATTTGGTGGATCGGCCGCTCCGCGGGCGATGCTAATTCTGACTCGGCTACGCCGACATTATTTTAACATCGAGCGACGGAGCGCTCGATCCACCTACGCGAGTCATTCGAGCACCCACGGCCAGTCCTCAATCTTAGTGCATAGACCCGCAGCAAACGGATTAGCCCGAATATAGTCGATTTTCACCGATAACTGCTCTCCGCGTTCGTCATCGCGCAAGCGATGATCGAAATATCCTTCCTGCCATTGCACTCCGTTTTCATGTGCGTGAAAATGCTTCCAATCGCCGATCACGCGACTCATGTCTCGATCCTTGCCGAATGACAAAAGCGCGTGGATGTGATCTGGCATCAAAAGGAACAGCGTGATAAACCACTGCGCTCTTCTGATGGTAAAATATCGCTGACTCGAGAATCGATCTTCCGAGCTTCGGTTCAGTTAGCGGTTTTTGGTCAAGCGTTCGATCAAGCGCGATCCTAATGTGAAACAATGCCCCATCTTCTACCCAGCTGGGCACTTCATGATATAGCTTGGAGGGAAACCCGCGATACAGCACGCTGACTCAGTCTGAGGTGGTAAATTCTGCACGGCAAGGTGGATCGCCCGCGGAGCGACGAGATCAAGGCGATTTTACGTGAGCGTTGGCGGTGATAGGTTGCAGTCAATGAAACTTCCAACGATCGAGGAATTGAAACGAGTTCAATCGCCCGCGGTCACGCCCCAGGCGCTGGCGTGGGACGGCCAACAATTTTGGCTGAGCTCACGCGATCTCGGCACGCTTTATAGAGTCGATAGGGAAAACTGCAAGATCGCTGACGAAGTCGATCCGCCGGGGGTGGTTTGGGCGGCCGTGGCCACAAATGGAGCGGTGCATGTCACAATCGGCAAAGGAACAAATGACGATCGCTTCGTTTATCGTTACGACTCAAAAGACGGATTCACGAAACTTTTTGCCTGTCCGGATCTCGCCGGATCGTATCTGAGTTACGACGGGGAGAATCTTTACCTGAGTCAATGGTACGAACAGCGGATCCTAAAGTTAGATAAGAAGGGTAACATCATTCATAAAATTGATGTCGGCGGGGAAATTTGCGGGCATGTATTTGCGAACGGCGCGCTCTTTGTGCTGCGCGGCACCGAGAATGTCCCGAGGCCGCAATACGCGGGAGGACCACCGACACCAGAGCGATTCAAAACGGGAGCGAAGGAGGGAGAAGAACAGTGGTGGATTTCGCGACTCGATCTCCGGGAGAAAACTCCGGAGGTCAAAGACCTGGCGAAGATTACTTTTGCAGCGCGGTCGCTGACCTTCGATGGGAAAAATTTTTGGTCGAATCATCGCGCGGCAAACGAGATTGTTTCATTCTCGCTTCCGAACTGATCCAACGCTGCGCAATTGAGACCAGTCTGCGTGCGGGTGAACGACAAGATGCAGAAGGGCTACGTCTATTGGCGGACGAAACCAATGGGCCTACGATTCGCGAAAGATTTAGTCTACGGCCGCAGAATTCCGGAGAAGCTCTCGCGATAACGCCACAATAGAAAAAGTTCGAGGACCGTGACCAGGACTCCGGGGCCAAAGCCTTCTGGCGCCATCAGCGCGTGGAAGACCAGGATGTTGAAGATCATCGCGGCGAGAAGCGTCAGCGCGAGGGGAACAAACCGGCCAATGAGCAAAAGCAAACCGCCAACGACTTGCACTCCGCCGATGACGTATACCCAACCGCTGGCCAAGAACACTTTCATGAAATCGCCGGCTAGAGTCGGCGGTGGCGGTGGCATGGGAAGAAATCGGAGAAAGGCATTGGCGCCAAACACAACGAAAATGAGTCCCAGGAGCACGCGAGCAATGATGGTGAGAATTTTCATGGTCGGTCCGACATCGTCTCAGTCGAATGCGAAGACAACAAGCTTTTACGGCTTGAGGTCGCGATCTGCTGGCATTTTTTGGGCAACTGCGATTTAATTCGAACAGGTGAAGCAGAAATTACAGGCGGCACTCGTAACGATCTCGATCTTGTTCGTAGGCGCCGGGATGGTGGCAGCGGAAACAAACCAGCCCGGACCATTCGAGCGATTCTTTCGGTCATTGCGACGCACGTTTAACCAGCCGCAACAGACTTCGCATCCGCATTCACACGCGAGCAAGCAAGAATCGAAAAGCGCGACGGCTACCCAGAGCCCAACTCCGACTTCAACGTCACCGGAGAATTCGGGCGCGACCGCGCCGCCTAACGAACGCAATACCCGCATCGCAACAAAAGCGAGCTCGAAGAAAGGTGACGACTTTCGATACGGAATACCTGTTCCTGGCAAAAAAGGGTTTGTGACCAGTCCGTACGCACCGGACAGCGGTTACATCGACGTTCGCGGTTTTCAGCCGGGCACACCGGTGAAAGATCCTTACAGCGGCAAGATCATTCTAACGCCTTAACGAGCGAGGAAGCGAAGAGTAAATCCTAGCTCGAAGCCGGAACGACTGCTGTCGAGCGCGTATTACTGCCTGCGAGCGCGAGGATGACATCCGTTTTCGAAACGCTCCCGATCAACATATGACCGTTGGTTTCCGAAATAACTGGCAAGCGTTCGCCGTCGTGGTGGCTGAATCGCTCCAGTGCTTCAGTGAGCGATGCGTCCGGGCGTAGCGCCGGAAAAGATTCGCGCAGAATGTCTCTCGCGATGACCACGGTCGCCAGCTCGGGCGTGTTCAGGAAATTTTTTATGTCGTGAAGCGAGATCGCGCCCAGAAAGCGGTCGCTGATCGGTGACGTAAAGATAATTGAACCGGGTGGCGATGAATTTTTCGCCGATCTCCGCGAAGCCGGCGGTCGGCGCGACAGTCAGCGGTTTCGGTTTCATCAAGTCGCGCACGTGGAGTTCAGCCAGTTGACGCCGGTAATCGCCCGCGCCTTTGCGCTTGAGCGCCTCGGCGTAGATCGAGCGCTTCTCGATGCTGACGGAAGTGTAGTAACCGACTACGCAGGCAAGCATCAACGGCAGGATGATTTGATAATCGAGAGTCATTTCGAAAATCATGACGATGGCCATGATCGGCGCATGCGTGGCCGCGGCGAGAAATGCGCCCATGCCGACGAGCGCGAACGCGCTCGGATTGACCGGCAAACGCCGCTAATACATGCTGAGCCGCCGTGCCGAAGAGAAAACCGAGACTGGCGCCGATGAAAAGTGTCGGCGTAAAGACGCCGCCGACCGCGCCGGACCCGAACGTCGCCGTGGTCGCAAGGATTTTGAAAATGAAAATCACGGCGAGCGTTTGCCAGATCCATTGGCCATGCAAGATCCCGCTCACCGTGCTGTAGCCGTTGCCGCAAACTTCCGGATGCCAGATCGCGAGCACGCCGACGATTAATCCGCCCACGAACATCTTGAGGTAAACGGGCGCCGCGATACGCCCGGCAACCATTCGTTCGCGTCATGCGCAGCAACCGAATGAACCAGGGCGCGACCAGACCGGCGATCAGCCCGAGTAACAGGTAGGGAGCGATTTCCCAGTTACGATTCAGTTGGAACGGCGGAATCTGGTAGAGCGGGTCGCTTCCGAGAAATCCCTGCACGGTGAGGGTCGCAACGACTGACGAAAAAATAAGCGGCCCGAGCATTTCCATCGCCATCGAGCCGAGAACAATTTCGGCGACGAAAATTGCGCCCGCGATCGGCGCGTTGTAAGCCGACGCGATTCCCGCCGCCGCGCCGCAACCGACGAGCAACCGCAGTCGCGGCGTCGACCACTTTTGAAGGCGGCCGAGCCCGGACGCAATGACTGACGAAAGCTGAACCAGCGGACCTTCGCGCCCGATCGATCCGCCCGACGCAATCGTGAACAGCGCGGAAAGAGATTTCACCAAAGTGCGTCGTGTCGAGATTCGGCCGTCACCAAGCACTACCGCTTCCATGTAATCGGTCGTCGGAATGCGACTGCGCCACCGGGCACCGAATTGAAGGATCGCGCCCGCGATGAGTCCGCCTAACGCGGGAATTGCTACGCGCATCCAGGCCGGCAATTCGACAAAGGATTCAACCAAACCGGGTGTTGAGCTGCCGGTAAGAATCTTGTGGACCGCGCTCGTTCCCGCCCGGAACGCAATCGACGAAAGCCCGCCGCAGAATCCGATCACGCCCGCCCAGAACAAAGTGACTTGAAGATCGGTGGGTCGGGTGCGGTCTTGAAACCAAACCCAGAATTTTAGCCGGCGAAACGCGCGTTGGTTAGGCGCGGCCTGCGGTATCGTCGCCCTGACGTCCATCCTATCACCTGCGTGCACAGAGTCGTCCGTCAAGTCTCCGGCCTGAATTCGTTACCGCGATTGGCAATTTTCCGGGGTCGGTTAAGCTTGGCGATCGTTCATGCCAAAATATCTCGTAGTCAGCACCAGTGGTAATCCCGACAGCAACAGCCGGCGCATGGGCCAGGTTGCGTTTGCACATTTGCAGAAGCGAAAGGTGAACTGTGACTGGCTCGATATTAAAGACCTCGATCTACCGCTATGCGATGCCGACAAGTGTTACGGCATCGCGGGCGCAAAGCAGTTGAACGAAGCAATTGAATCGGCGGACGGCATTTTGATTGCCGCACCCGTATATAATTATGATGTGGCCGCGGCGGCCAAGAACATGATCGAGCTCACCGGGAGCTCGTGGGAGGAAAAGGTGGTGGGTTTTCTCTGTGCCGCCGGCGGTAACAGTAGCTATATGGCGGTGATGGCCTATGCCAACAGTTTGATGCTCGATTTTCGAACCGTGATCCTTCCGCGCTTTGTCTACGCCACCAGCGACGCGTTCGAAGGTGACAAAGTTGCAGACAACAAAGTTGTCGCTCGAATCGAACAAGTCGCCGACGAATTGATTCGCTTTACCGAAGCGCTGCGAGGTTGAATGCGCGCACTTCGCGGGTAACACCTGGCTTTAGCCAGGTGGTTGACGCGGCAAAGCTGATCTAAAGCGGTTTAAACCGCTTTCGGCATATGGTTTTGACAACAGGCACCGGCCTGAAGGCCGGTGTTAGCGAGAGGCTTAGGCGCGATTGAAGGCGATCTTTACGTGTCGCGCTTGTAGAATCTGTCGCGCCGATGTTAGAACGGCGATATGCGATTCGTTTCCCTCATTATCATCGTCTTTTTTATCAGCAGGACAGCGTCGGCACGTCCCATCGAAATAGAAATTGGTCGCGGCCGGAACGCCAATGTCGTCAAGCTCGTTGAACAGGCGCAAGACCAGATGCTCAAGGGTGATCTTTCCGTCGCGCGCAAGAGTGTAGATGCCGCAATCCAGACGGATCCGAACTACTGGCCCGCGTTATTTATTCGCGCGGAAGTGCTGATGGATCAGCACCACTACGAAGCTGCGGTCCAGGATTGCGAACGAATACTGAAACAAGACTCCACCGTCGTTGAAGCAGCGCTGCTTCGAGCACGAGCAAACTTCTTTCTTGGCCGTTACGGGATCGGTCTGAAAGAAGTCGAGCATTGCATCAGCATTCAACCGCGACAGGACGCCCTGGCCAGAGCTTACCAAACCCGGGCTCTCTTGCGCTTGTATTGCCCGGACCCATCGATTCGAAACGTGCGAAAAGCTATCTCCGATGCGACGACTGCCTGCAGACTTATGGCCTGGTCGGATGGCGACCTGATCGATGTTCTTGCCGCAGCTGAAGCCGCCACCGGCGAATTCGATTCTGCGATTCATCACGAGCAGCAAGCGATCAACGCCACAGAAGTTCGCGAAGACGAAAAGCGGGAATATCAAAAACACCTGGCCTTGTTTCAGCAGCACCGGGTAGTCCCCGGCACGACGCGCTGAAGAAAGCTGAACAAATTTGCTTCTTTCGTCCTTGCGGACTTGCATTTGGTGTGGCCACTCAACCCAGCGTTAAAACGCTGGGCCACTATAAATATGTGTTCGTTGGCCGGCCGCAACAGGTGGCATTTCGTTCGTCGCGCAGAGCGATTCCAAAATTCAAAAACCGTGACAATAGCCCAGCGCTTAAGCGCTGGGTTATGATTCACGCCAGTCAGGAGTCCCGCCATGGGACGGTAGAATGGTTCTTTCCTCTTTGGGGACTGCGTCATGGTGAGATATCCAAGTCCCAGTTTTAAAACGCTGGGCAACTATTGACTCTGTTCACTGTCCAGAACGATAACTACTTTCGTCCGAAGACGACGCGCAGTTCGTCCTTGGCGTGTTCAAGAGTGCGCTTCCGATTTCTCGGAAGATTTTTGCCGGCACGGTTGATGTAAAAGTTCAGCATCGACATCGCGGATTGATAAGGCTTCGCTTTGCGCCGCTTGCTTCGTTCGGCTGAACGTTTCAGTGATAATGCGATCCTTCTCGGACTCCCTGACCGAAAAACCTTCGGCTCAAGATCGAGCGCATTGCTCTCCTTCGTCACCCGCGCAGACCAGCGTTTGCTTTTGGTGACGTGTTTTTTTCCTCGACTCACATACTGGTTCGCGCCCGGCCGTAGCTTCGCGCGCATTTTCAGTCGCTGCGGCCGAAATCACTTAGCAGCCCCGGCGAGGCCAAGCCGGTCGGCGTCGGCTTTGAGGGCTGCGATCACGTTGGTAATGACTTCGTCGAGTGGCATCCCAAGTTTTTCGGCGCCGTGGATGATCTCCTCGCGATTGACCGCGCGGGCGAACGCTTTGTCTTTCATCTTCTTTTTCACCGCTGCCAGGTCGACATCATGAATGCTCTTGGTTGGCCTAACGAGAGCGACAGCGACGACGAAACCACTCAGCTCGTCGACGCCACGTAACGTCTTCTCGAGATTTGATTCCGGAACGACGCCGGAATAATCCGCGTGCGAGAGGATGGCGCGGCAAACCTCCTCACTCCAGCCATGGTCACGCAGCCATTGGACGCCGACAAACGGATGACCTTCGGTCGAACTGCGCTCAAGATTCGGATGTCTTTCGTAATCCATGTCGTGAAGCAGGCCGACCGCCTCCCAAAGATCGACATCTTCACTACTCTGTTGGGCGAAGTATTTCATCGAATCGGCGACTGCATAACAATGTTTACGCAAGCTCTCGGATTTTACCCAGTCGTGGAGAATATTGAGCGCGTCGGAGGAAAGTGACATGAAAGAGACTAGAAGTTAGAACTCGTTAATTTCAAAGAAAGAAACCGAATCCTCGCTGAAGCAACCGCGCGACGGTTGCTTTTCGACAACGCGCTCGTTAATTTGGTCGACAATGTCCTGCGCGAAGATCGATCCGGCGCTGCACCAGTCGCACAAACCGTCATGGATCAAAGTGCGGTTGCCCTCGAATCCGGTTTTCTTCTCAACCAAGGCGCTCATCTCCGATCTGCGACTGCACACTGTTTGTGAAAGCGCGCAATGCCCAAACCGCTGGGAATGTTGGAGCCAGGGCACGGCGACCTTTATGATCGCAGGCGATCGTTGCACGCGCGCGTGCGGATTCTGCGCGGTGACAACGGCAAAGCCGTTTGCGTTGGAGGACGATGAGCCGCAACGCGTCGCTGAAGCGGTGCAGCGAATGAAATTGAAACACGTCGTGATCACCGCGGTCGCGCGTGATGATTTGCAAGACGGCGGCGCGAATCATTTCGCGCGCGTAATCCGTGCAATTCGAGAAGCGGATCCGTCGATCATCATTGAGGTGCTGGTCCCGGATTTTCATGCGGACGATTCCTGCATCCAGACTGTGCTCGAGGCGGGGCCGGAGATTTACAATCACAACATGGAGACGGTTGAGCGTCTCACGCCGCTGGTGCGTTCGCGGGCGAAGTATCGGACTTCGTTGCGCGTTTTGCAGCGCGCCAAGGAAGTCTCACCGAAAACGGTGACCAAAAGCGGGATCATGCTTGGCCTGGGCGAGACCGAGCCGGAAATTTTTCAAACGATGGACGATTTGCGCGAAGTCGGCTGCCAGGTTTTGACGATGGGGCAATATCTTCGCCCGACGCCGAATCATTTGCCGGTCGTAGAATTCATCACGCCTCAGCAGTTCGATCTCTACGGCGAGATCGCGCGCAAAAAAGGATTCGAACACGTCGCATCGGGTCCGCTTGTGCGCAGCTCGTATCACGCGGCCGACTTTCATCCGGTCGTTCGTTGATGGACCATCTGAAAACCGCGGCGGTCATTCCCGCTTACAACGAAGAGAAACACATCGGCGAGGTCGCGCGCCGGACGCGACAGAATCTCGCTGACGTTCTGGTGGTCGACGACGGATCCGCCGATAAGACGGCCGAACGTGCGCGCGAAGCCGGAGCGCAAGTGATTGTTCACGAACAAAACAAGGGTAAAGGTGAGACAATCAAAACCGGTCTGCGACATTGGATGGATCGGCAATTTGACCTGGTGGTCATTCTCGATGCCGACGGCCAGCATCGGCCTGAAGAGATCGACCGCTTCATTGCGGCGGCGCTTTCCCCGGACCAACCAAAACTGGTTCTCGGCAATCGAATGAAGGACGTTTCGTCGATGCCGCTAGTCCGACGATTTGTGAATCGATGGATGAGTCAACAGATCAGCGCCGTGTGCGGCCAGGAAATTCCCGACACGCAATGCGGTTACCGTTTATTACATCGACAATTGATTCCTGAATTGCTCGGCGGCGCGGCGCGCTTCGATTACGAAACCGAGATGCTGATCATTGCCAGCCGCAAAGGATTTCGAATCGTGTCGGTCCCGATCAGCACTGTTTACTCGGATGAAGTCAGCAGCGTCCACCCGGTGCGCGACACCATTCGCTTTTTCAAACTGATGCGACGCTACAGAAGGCTGTAGGGAAGCAGTTTGCTTCCCGAAAAAAACGAGATGCTAACAGCGTCTCCTACAGTTCGACGAACTCAGATGGTAACCAGGCTTCGATTTGTGCGTGATGCGGCTTCCACGCAGCCCACGCGCTTTCGGCCCACGCTCGGACGAGCGCCGTATGTTCTTCAGCGGTTGTCGTTCGACGTACATCAGCAGCCGTGATCTCTCCGCGATTCGATGGCGGAGTTAGCCAAACGAGCTTCGATTTTAGGCGCACGGCTGCCAGCATTGCGTGATTCGCGCGATCTATCTCGAGTTCATGTTCTAGCAGGAGGCAAAGTCGAATGAGATGACGTGCCACTGACTGAATGCTTTGCAGTGAAGGATTACCCGGATGTTGCACCGCATAAGCGTCAACGCCCAGGCGATGAGCAATGGCATATGCGGGTTTACTGTATTCTCGGGCCAGCACTTCTCCATATGCCGCCCAACAACCAGGCGATGATTCCATGTAACGATGCATCGGGCCTTCGATCTCCGGAAACAGCCCGCTACATCCAATACATTTCACAAGGGGCGTCTGCAAAAAATCGAATGGAATCCTGTTAAATCAGTCCGCGTTTGCGGAAGTCACCGATGTTGCCTCCGCTCGAGCGCTCGATCATATCGATGGTGAACTTGAGGAGGCAAACTTCCCAGGCGTCGTCGACTCCTTGAATCACCGCGCTGAGCGCATCGTCCCGATGTTGAACGTGGGACTTCGTTCGCTCGATCACTGATTCGATCGGGTCACGAAACGTTTGTTCGGTGACATCAGTCTTGCGAAATTGAAACCCGTAACGGAGCACGGCGAAATTTTGGGCGCGCTCGCGGAGTTGATCGGCATAACGCTGCGCTTTATCGCCGAAGCCTTCGAGCAAAAGACGGCTCAAATGATCGGGCGTTAGAATTTGCGGACGATCGGCGTGAATTTTCCCGTCGCGAACGCGAACTTCATTCGCGCGATCCATCAGTTCCGAGATCAGGTAAAAGCGAAAGCTGGTCGTGCCGAAGGTGGCGATCTTTCGTTCGGGGGCGAGGATCACCTGGGTATTTTCAATCGCGTATTGAAAATCGTCTTCCTTCATTTGGACGGGAAGGTAGCGGCGATTGACCTCAATCGCCAGCGGCCGTTCGGTGTACGGCCGGCTTCGGCTGATGGCTTCAGTCCGCGTCGACGGCAATGTTGAACTCGACCGATGTCATCGGTCGAGTTCAGTGGGCGTTTTGATTTTGCGGGGCTTGAAAGCCGGTGTTGGTGAACCGCCCCAACCTAATCAAGCGCGGACGCTTCGAAGGCGCAGGTGTCGATCTCGCGGACGCGAGCGGATCGCCAGCGCATAACAGCTTCGGCGGTAAAAATAGCCAGTGCGATCCAGATAAGAATGAACGTGACGAGATGGCCGCGGGTGAACGGTTCGTGAAAAAGAAAAACGCCGACAAAAAACGACCCAATGGGCGAGAGATATTGAAGGAACCCGACTGTGATCAGGCGAAGATGCCGGGTCGCGTAGCCGAACCAGAAGAGCGGCACCGCAGTGACAACGCCAGTGCTGACGAGCAGGATCGACAACCACCAGCCGGCGCGGCCAAACAAGAGCATGCCCGAGTGTTGAAGATAAAGGAGGAAAACGATCGCGAATGGAAGAAGCAGGATCGTCTCGATGAACAGACCTGGAATAGCCGCAGTGCCGGATTTTTTGCGGAGTAACCCGTAAAATCCGAATGAGACGCAGAGCAAGACGGCGATCCACGGAAATTTTCCGTAACCAAAGGTGAGATTCAAAACTCCGACGAGGGCGAGCAAAACGGAGATGAACTGCAATCGGGTGAGACGTTCGCGAAGGAAAAGCGCGCCGAAGAGAACGTTCATGAGTGGCGTCATGAAATAGCCAAGACTGGTTTCAATCACGTGACCGATGTTTACCGCCCAGATAAAAACGAACCAGTTACAACTGATGGCAACGCCACCGGTCAGACAATAAATCAGCGCCTGACGCGATCGAATGTAGCCAATGACCTCACTCCAGCGCTGCTGCCAGCTGAGCACGAGCGAAAGAAAAACCGTCGTCCAGACAAAACGATGGGCCAGGATCTCAGTCGCCGGGACAGCAATCAGCAATTTCCAGTAAACTGGAATCAAGCCCCAACTGGTGAAGCAGGCGATGCCCGCGATAAGCCCCAGCGTTTCTTGAGGCTTGGTCGAATCATTTCTCGAGACGTTGTCTTGAGCGCTAGTCGAACGGATCGACATCGTCGCACTGTAGCGGCGGTGTGCGACCGCTGCATTAATTTCGTCCGGCGGTCATAGACCGCCGCGACAGTTATTTTTGCGGGACTTGCGGTACCAGCGACTTGTAGGCGCCGTAACCTTCCTTGTCCATGTCCTCAACCGCAATAAAATGGAGAGCGGCGGAGTTCACGGCATAGCGCTGCCCGGTCGGGGATGTTGGGTCGGGAATCAAATGCCCGAGGTGCGCGTCGCTTCGTTTGGCGCGCACTTCGATTCGGTGCATGTCGTAGGAATTGTCGTCCCGTTGGACGATCAAATCGTTCGAAATAGGTTTGCTAAAAGTGGGACGGCCGGTTTGGCCGTCGAATTTATCAGCGGAAGAAAAAAGGGGCTCGCCCGTGATGACATCGACATAAATTCCAGGGAGCGTGTTGTCCCAGAGTTTATTTTTGAACGCGGTCTCGGTACCGTTTTCACGCGTGATGCGATATTCGTCGGCAGTAAGGCGCTTGCGTAAAGTTGCGTCGTCCGGTACCGGCCGGTTGGGATCAAATCCGGTTACCTGCTTGACCGCGCTGTGAGCGAAAAGGACCAGATAAACGATTCCACCGATCGCCAAAATGGCGACAATGATCCCGATAGTCAGGCTTACGCGTGAGGTGTCATCGCTCTGGATTCGACCGCCGTTCATCTACGCCTCGGCCAAACAGTGAATCAGAAAAGCGCAGGCGACGTCACTCTTTTTTTTGAACACATAGCCGAATCCGGAAAAGACATAACCGGGGCGGGATTTGCCGAAACGTCGGACCCGCGCGCTTACTTTTTGTTTTCGAAAAGCGGCAGGAATTGTCCGTAGCCTTCTTCCTTCAATTTCTCGACTGGAATGAAGCGCAACGCGGCGGAATTGATGCAATATCGCAGACCGCCTTTGTCCGTCGGGCCGTCGTCAAAGACGTGCCCAAGATGTGAATCGCTCTTGCCACTTCGGACTTCGGTCCGTTCCATCCCGAAAGCGCGATCTGTTTTTTCGGCGACGTGGCCATTTTCGATCGGTTTGGTGAAACTTGGCCAACCGCTGCCGCTGTCGAATTTGTCGAGCGAAGTAAAGAGAGGCTCGCCGCTGACAACATCGACGTAAATGCCCGCGCGATGATTGTTCCAATATTCGTTTCGGAACGGCGGCTCGGTGCCGCATTGCTGGGTCACGTGATATTGTTCGGGCGTCAGTTTCTTCTTCAACTCGTCGGCCGAAGGTTTGTTGGACGCTTGATTAGTGGATGATGGCGTTGTCATAGAGGTCGATGGGGTGGGCGAAACGCTCGGAGCCTGGCCGCGCGCGCGGTTGAGAAAAATCAAAACGCCGAGCAGCGCGACAAAAATGATCGCGCAGCATAGCAACATTCCCCGCGAGGACGGCGCCGGGCGTTTTGGAAGCTGAATCACATGCAAAATTTAAGCCGTTTAATCGTGTCGTCCAGTAATCACCAATTCCGGAGTGTCGAAACCAAATCCCAGGCTCCAAATCCCAGGCAAATTTCAAAGACTCCAAAGCTCTAAGACGGCGCGGGTGCACACATTTAAAATTTTGAATCTTAGCATTTGTTTGGAGCTTGGAACCTGGGACTTGGAATTTCCGATTGAAGCTTTGGCTTCAATCGGTTCTTCCTGCTTCATGGACCTGGATGTAGCGGCGAAAGACGAGCAATCCAACCGGCGCAACCGAGGCCGCGAGCGCGAAGATCAACCAAAGCATCTGCGGACGACATGCGCCATGCTCGGGACAGAAGGCCGCAAGTATCCAGCCGCTGGTTCCGATCAGGAGTTTGCCAACCAGGAATGGAATGTAAGCAAGCGCGCCATAGGAAGCTTCCTGGCCGGGCGGCGCAATCGCCGCGGCGTATTCATAAACGCGCGGCGAGTAGAACGCTTCGCCGACCGAAAAGACCGCCAGGTAAAGCGCGGACATTATATAGTACGGATGAATGGACCCAGTCAGCCGGAGATAACCGTGGCCGAGCGCGTGTCCGAACAGGCCGTTTGCCGCGGGGACGAACCAATCCGCCGGCAGCGCCATGATGAAAACTGCCACCGAGCAGATGATGCTGCCGATGATGACCATCCGATACGACGCTATGCGCTGGGTGAGAGCGCCGACAACCGGGGCGAGCACAATAATGAGAATCGCGTTGATGCCGGCCAGTTTGCCGACCGGTGCATGTAATCCCATCTCGCGATCGCCAAATTTCGGAAAGACATAATCCATTTGCAGGAAAATCGCTTTCAGAAACCCGATGAAGAGAAAGAACAACAGCAGCCGGTAAAATCCGGATTGGCCGACGAGCCGTTGAAACAGTGCCATGGTGTCACTCGCGCCTTGTCGCATTGTTTCCAGGATTCGACTCCAAGAATGCGCAAAGGTTGACGGCTCGTCCGCCGTAGCCTCGGCGGAGTCGGATCGCCCAGTTAAATGCCGCTCCGCGAGCGAGTCCGATTTGAGGCCGACCCGTACGTCCGCGTCGCGTCTGAGAAAATAAATTGTCGGGAAGAGCAGGATCTCCAGCGCTAGACTCACGCCAAAGAGTTGTTCAAGCGGTGTTGGCTGAAATCCTCCGATGCTCAGGTGGAGATCGAGATTGCGAATCAAATCAAAAACATAACCGGCCACGAAGTAACCGACATTCATCAACGCGTAGATGATCGAGAACGCGATCGAACGTTGCGCGGTCGTAGAATAGACTCGCGTTGCGGCCAGCAAAACCGGCGTGCCGAGCGCTTCGCCAACCGCGAGCGGCAGCAAACCGCAGAAGAGCGCCAGCGTTGGACTCTGCGTCAGAATCATGACGCTGCGCGCAAATGTGCAAATGCCGACGCCGAGGAAAAAAGTTCGTCGCAAACCGATCGCATCGGTGAGCGAGCCGGCGAGCAGAGTGAAGATTGTCATCGCCGGCGCCCAAACCCAGCCAACCAACGCGCCGGCAGCTTGATCGCTGAAGCCGAGATCTTTCGACAACCACAGCACCATCGTCTTGTTCGTGATCGAGTAGGCGGTGTAGATCAGGAGCTTGATCAGAAACGTGAGCCAGAGCTCGCGCCTCGCACTCTTGAGGACGGCGAACTTCGCGATGAAACCGCGAATTCCGTTCACCGGAATTGGCGGAACAATCTCTTCGGCAGGGACGACTTGCTTCACTATCTCGGCCACAGGCGAGGATAATACTAGAAGTTCTGGGGAGCGCACGCCCCCGCGATCAGCGGTTTTTCAAGCGAGCATTCCCTATTTCAACTGTGCGGCCATTAAAATTGATTCGCTCTCGATGCGCGACATGCTAATTTTCTCGACGTGCTTTGGGCGAAAGAGGTTGGCCTTCGAACTTTCGTTTCATGCCTTTGGGTAATCGTGATCGGGCCCGCCGCTCTGGCGACGGACGTTCTAACCTGGCACAACGATCTCGCGCGAACGGGCGAGAATTTGACTGAAACAATTCTCACCCCGGCGAATGTTAATTCTAACCAGTTCGGCAAGCTCTTCGTTATCCCGGTAGATGGTCAGGTGTACGCGCAGCCACTCTATGTCTCCAGCCTTTCCATTTCTGGAAAGGGCGTTCACAACGTGCTCTACATCGCGACTCAACACGACACCGTTTATGCCTGCGATGCCGATGACGGCGGAGTGCTCTGGCAGATTTCTCTTCTGAAAGCCGGTGAGACGCCTTCCGACTCTCGTAACTGTAGTCAGATTACGCCCGAGATCGGCATAACCGCCACGCCGGTCATCGACCGAAATGCGGGCCCAAACGGAACAATCTACCTCACGCCGATGAGCAAGGACGCCTCGGCACATTATCACCAGCGCTTGCATGCGCTCGACCTCGCTACGGGCGCAGAACGGCCCGGTAGTCCGATTGATGTATCCGCGAGTTATCCTGGGAGCGGAGCCAACAGTAGCGGTGGCAATGTTTTTTTTGACCCGAAACAATATAAAGAGCGACCCGGCTTGGTGCTTTGGAATGGAATCATTTACACGACTTGGTCGTCACATTGCGATATCGACCCCTACACGAGCTTTATTATTGGTTATGACGAAACGACACTCGCGCAATTGCGCGTGATTGATCTTGTTCCCAACGGAAGCGAAGGATCGATCTGGGCCGCCGGCGCCGCGCTAGCTGTCGATACAGGCGGGAATATGTTTGCGCTTACCGGCAACGGAACGTTTGAAACGAGTCTGGATGCGAATGGATTTCCCAATCAGTCCGATTTCGGGAACTGCTTTGTCAAAATTTCCACTGCGAACAATACGCTGCAGGTGACGGATTACTGGACGATGTTCAACACCATCGCGGAATCGAGTGTCGACGAAGATCTTGGCTCGGGTGGCGTGGTACTGCTTCCCGACTTGACGGATAGCAATGGTGTTACTCGTCATCTCGCGGTCGGCGCCGGGAAGGATGGCCATATTTATGTCGTGGACCGCGATAACATGGGCAAATTCAATCCCAACTCGAATGCGAACATCTATCAGGACTTGCCCGGAGGGACCGCCAGCGGCGAGTGGGGTACACCGGCCTACTTTAACAACACGCTTTATATCGGCGGCACGGGTGACCATTTGAAAGCATTTCCATTCAGCAGCGCTAGAATGGCGACAAGTCCGACTTCCACTAGCAGTGTAGTGTTCTCTTATCCAGGAACCACGCCGAGCGTCTCGGCGAATGGAACCTTGAATGCGATTGTCTGGGCGGAAGCCTCGGGCTCTGGCGGGGTGGCGGTCCTCCGAGCTTACAATGCGGCGAATCTCGCGACCGAACTCTACAATAGTACACAGGCTGCGAATAATCGCGACCAGTTCGGTAACAGCGTTAAGTTTGTAACGCCGACGATTGTTAACGGTAAGGTGTATGTCGGCGCTGCCAGCGGCGTAGGCGTTTTTGGTCTGCTGAGCTCACCAACGCCAACACCTACCGCAACGCCGATCCCAACTCCAACCGCGACACCGACGCCTACAGCTACGCCCACACCCACTGCGACTCCTACTCCAACACCGACGACCGGCGCAGCAGTTATGCTCAGCCCGCCACCGGGATCGACATTTAGTTCTTCAACCGTGACCTTTAGCTGGAGTGCTGGCAGTGCCACTGCCTACGTCCTGCTAGTGGGCAGTTCTCTGCACGGCTCTGACATTTACAGTTCCGGCATCGTCCACACTCTCTCGGCGACGGTAAACAAGATTCCCACTGATGGGCGCACCATCTACGTGACATTAACCTCTCAGGTTAACGGCTCCTGGATCACGAATAATTATACGTATAAAGCTTCTGGCGGCGCCCCGACACCGACGCCAACGGCCACGCCAACTCCCAGTCCTACTCCTACTACGACACCTACGCCGACCCCCACTGCTACTCCAACGCCCACTGCGACTCCGACGCCAACGCCAACAGCTACGCCCACACCTACTCCAACTCCCACTGCAACTCCGACACCGACAGCGACACCGACCCCTACGCCGACGAGCGGCGCAGCAGTGATGCTCAGCCCGCCACCGGGATCGACGTTTAGTTCTTCAACCGTGACGTTCAACTGGAGTGCTGGCAGTGCCACTGCCTACGTCCTGCTAGTGGGCAGTTCTCTGCATGGCTCTGACATTTACAATTCGGGCATCGTCCACACTCTCTCGGCGACGGTAAACAAGATTCCCACTGATGGGCGCACGCATCTTCGTGACATTAACCTCTCAGGTTAACGGCTCCTGGATCACGAACACCTACACTTACAAAGCCTTTAAGTGATTGGCCTCGACCAATAGTAGAAGGTAAAGAGTGCGCGATTACGAATGGGGTCGAACTCAACTCCAATCAATCAGGACAAGGAACTTCATAGATTATGAATAATGCCACCAAACGTTCGATTCTTCGCTTCATTCACCTTGTCTCTACCATTCCGATACTCGGTTACATCTATGGGGCGCCTTCGGAAGTTCAACAGTACGTCAACGCCGCTCGGTATATCTTCGTTCCTGTAATGATCCTTTCGGGATATTGGATGTACTCAAATGTATCCTTCGCTGTCATCGGCGTCGCCTTATGGCTCGGTGCATTTCGGCTTTCTGGATTTGGAGCAGCTCTTCTGAGTCAGATCATTTTGTTCGCCGCGTGGAAGATTTGGTTGGTAATTCGTGCGCGACGTTCAACGTGACAGGGCCTATCCGTGCAAAAATGTGAACGATATGAAAGGGAATAAGAAAGAGTTGTCTCCCAAACAACACCAAGAACTACTCAGAGCATTGAAAGCCCGTTTTGAGAAAAATACTAGCCTCCATAGAAGCCTCGAATGGGAAAAAGTAGAAGCCAGGCTGAAAGCTAATCCCGAAAAACTGTGGTCACTCAATGAAATGGAAAGGACCGGAGGCGAGCCGGATGTCGTTGGTCATGATAAAAAGACGGGCCAGCACATGTTTTTTGATTGTTCACCGCAAAGTCCCAGCGGCCGTACAAGTTTTTGCTATGATCGTGAAGCGCTGGATTCTCGAAAAGAACACAAGCCGAAAAATAGCGTGATGGATATGGCGACGGCCATGGGCGTCGAGCTTTTAACGGAAGAACAATATCTGCAGCTGCAAAAGCTGGGCGAGTTCGATACGAAAACATCGAGCTGGGTGAAAACGCCTGCTAATATCCGAAAACTTGGCGGTGCGCTCTATTGTGATCGCCGCTACGGCCGCGTCTTCGTCGGTTACAACGGCGCGCAATCATACTATAGCGGCCGAGGATTCCGTGCCTCGCTACGGGTCTAGACGGAAAGGATGAGGGATGAAAGCAAACTCCCTAGCGTTCGGGCGGGGCTCAGCAGTTGGACCCGCTACAGCATCTCGGTCACAAATTTCCGCGGGTCGAATGGCGCGAAGTTATCGATCTTTTCGCCGGTGCCGATGAATCGCGTCGGGATCTTCAATTCGTCCTGAATCGCGACGATGATTCCGCCTTTGCCGCTGCCGTCGAGTTTGGTCACGATTAAACCGGTCAGGCCGAGTGCTTGATGAAATTCGCGCGCCTGAGCGAGCGCGTTTCCGCCGGTGGTCGCGTCGACCACGAGCAGAATTTCGTGGGGCGCGTCTGGATCTTTTTTCCCGATACTGCGTTTCACTTTCTGCAGCTCGGCCATGAGATTGGTTTTGGTGTGCAAACGACCGGCGGTGTCGCACAGCAAAAAATCGATTTTGTTTTTCGCCGCGGACTCGTAGGCGTCGTAACAAAGCGCCGCCGGGTCGGCGCCGTATTGTCCGCTGATCATTTCAACACCGAGCCGCTTCGCCCAAATGCCGAGCTGTTCAATGGCCGCGGCTCGGAAAGTGTCTGCGGCCGCTAGGAGAATTCGATGCGGGCGATTGGGGGCAATCGCCCCTACCTGATGGCGGTTCGGCAAATCGCCGCTGCCTAGATAATGGGCGAGCTTCGCGGTCGATGTTGTTTTGCCGGTGCCGTTGACGCCGACAATAACGATCACAGTCGGGCTTCCGGCGATCGGAACAATCGGTTTCGTTTCTGCCGGCAAGATTTTTGAGATTTCCTCACGGGCGACTTTGATTACGTCGCTGATTCCCAAAAGCGACCAGGCCTCGCGTTCCTGGAGTTTTTTCAGGATTCGGGTCGTGAGTGGAACGCCGAGATCCGCGCGAATCAGCGCGTGCTCAAGTTCGTCCCAATCGATCGGTTTGCCGGCGAACTGTTGGGCAAGCGAGTCGAGGAACTTCATGTCTGTATTACTGACGTTCTTGCTTCAGATTCTTCAGCTCCGCTAGACTGAGTAACGTCTTGATCGAATTTCGAGCTTCGAATTTGTAAAAGAACTTTGCCTCGGAATGCCACGAGATCTCGCCGCCGACTGAGGTCAATCGCCTCCACCTCGCACAACGGGCTCGCGCGCGGGGCGGTCCAGGTCTTTGCGAACGCGATCGAGGATGCCGTTCACGAAGGCGCCTGACTCGGAGCCTCCGAAAGTTTTGGCCAGCTCGATCGCTTCGTTGATCGAGACGACGGGCGGGATGTCGTCGCGGTGAAGCATTTCATAAATGGCGAGCCGCAGAACGTTTCGATCGACCACGGAGATGCGGTTGAGGTTGTAATTTTCGCAATACTTGCGAATGCGCTCGTCGATTTCGTCGAGGTGCTCGACCATTCCGTTGATCAACGGTTCGGCGAATTCGCGCACGTTCGGTTTGACGGGACAGAATTCCCAAAAGTCTTCGATGCGCTCGGGCGTTTCGCCGTGCTGAAGGTCGCGCCAAAAATGATATTGAATCGCCGCTTCCCGGGCGCGTCGCCGTTTTCCCATACGATTTATTTGGCTCGCAACTTCGACATTACGTTGGACATCTCGACCGCAGTCCGGGCCGCTTCAGTGCCGCGATTGATTTCATCTTCGAGACAACGCGCGCGCGCCTGTCGTTCGTCGTCAAAGCTGAGAACGACGTTGATGACCGGGATGGCTTGAGCGACGGCGATGCCCTGGAGGGCGTTCGTCACCGAACGGCTCAAGTTTTCGGCGTGATCGGTTTCGCCTTTGAGAATAACGCCAACGGCGATGATGGCGTCGCCGCGCTTTTGTGAAGCGATCTCGCGCACGACCACGGGAATCTCAAAGGCGCCCGGGACTTGAAGCAAGGTAGTAGTAACGTTCGGAACCAGCACTCGCAATTCGGCGACGAGGTGATCAACCAACCCCTGGACGTAGGCTGCATTATATTGACTGGCAACGATTGTGAAATGCCGCTGGATCACGCCGACAGTGCGTGGGCGAGGGGATATCGCGTTCGACATTGTCCTCTATTGCTCTAACAAACCGGTCTCGGCAAGGGCCATTCGGCCCGCCAACGCTACGAGATCTCCGGTGTTCCGAATTGAAATCAAAGACGCGAAATCGCCTTAGCGGCAAGGGCTTTCGATTTGTCGAGCTTCGACTCCTCGCTTTCCGGTCCACCGATGCCGATGCGAATCATAACGTTGCCTTTCAATACATAGAGCGCCCCGCCTATGCGGTTCGCAGTCCACCACGCACCGTCACCTATGCCTTCAATTTTCTTCGGTGGGCGGCCTTCTTCTTCGTCCTCATCGGCCAAGCTCTTCTTCTTCTCTTCGTCGCCTTCCTGCTCCACGACGGACCCTTCGAAGCGGCCAAACGTTTCCTTCCACAATGTTTTCGGATCCCGCGCGGTAGCGGATGCGGGATCGCGTTCGGTTACGGCAAGGCTGATCGAGCGATTGAATATCTCTGTGTTGTAGAAGCATTGCGAGAACCGAAAACTCCCGTCTGAGTTGGCGCTCGGCTTCGTATCCTTCACTGGCGAGTCCACAATTTTTTGCACTTCGTCGTTGGTGATAAGCGAACACGCGTCGATGTTTGTGGGCTGCGTTGAAACCGAGGCGCTCTTTGTTTCTGGCACCCGGTCAATGCGATGAGCAACGCAATTGCGAATAGAGGTTGTCGTTTCATTAAGAACTCCTTTGAGTGAATGACGGACAGGCAACGGTCAAACCCGTAAGTAGAAAAACGAGCGAGGCGGAAAATAGACAATAACGGCAGAATGCGTGCAGTCTAAAAGCCTGGACAAACAAGAGCCAGAGCGTGACCAGGAACATGGCGATCACGGTCCAGGTCAGGAACGTTCTGGCGCGCGCGTAGCTGAAAGCCGCAAAGGTGGCAAAGGTGAACACGCTGAAATAAGCGAGCGCGCCCAAACCCGAAACGGGAATGCCGCCGATTTTCGCGTAGGAACTTCCGAGAACCTTGAAACAATCAGCCGATTCGCCACATACCGCCGTTTCTCCGCTCAAGGAGATCACCGTGAGGTAACTGGCTTCCACAAGACCGGCCAGGGCAATCAACGCGGCGGCGCAATAAAAAATCACTTCCACTCGCGACCGCGATGGGAACTTTGTTGAATTTTCGTTTTTTTTTATCGGCACGTAATCAGGAGGTGGGCTTGGCGCTCTGCACTGCGGCTTCGACCGCTGCGGGAAATGTTTCCGGCTTTAACTGGTCCGACGGGACTGCCTGATTGTTCAGTAAAATCGTGGGAGTCGTTCTGACTCCGATGAACGCGCCTCGTTGCTGGTCCAGTTCGATTTGCTGTTGAACGTCGCTGCTATCCATGTCGCGTTTGAAACGGTCGAGGTCCAATCCAAGCATTCCTGCGTAGGCGCTGAAAAGGGTGCGAACATCGCCAGAATTACTCCAGACAGCCTGCTCCCGAAAAAGTAGATCGTGCATTTCCCAGAAACGTCCCTGAAGGCCGGCAGCTTCCGCCGCGCTGGCAGCTTCGCGCGAGTGCGCGTGCATCGCCAACGGGAACTCCCTGAAAATCACGCGAAGATTGTACCGCTTCTGCAACTGATTGATCGGCTCGGAAAGTTTGCCGCAGGGTGGACACTGGAAGTCGCCATATTCCTCCAACGTCACGGACGCGTCGGCCGGTCCGAGCGCGTGCCCCGGTTCTTTTGTTTCCGTGGCGGCTTCTTTTGTAATTTTCAACGGCGGATTGGCGGCGCGCCTGGAGTGATAGAAATAAGCTCCGCCGCCAATCGCGATGGCGGCGACCAGAGCAACAATGATGAAAGGAGCGGACCGTTTCATGAGTCAGGCGTGGACATATAGCTTACCACGACGGAAATGCCAGTCTGCTCCAAACGCGCGCCCAATATCGGAGCCGCTTTGCCAGCTGGCGCTAGTCAACCTTCAGCAGGAGTTACAGCAGATGACCGAGCTTGGTCTTCTTGGTCTCCAGATATTTCTCGTTGTGCGGATTCGATTCCGTTCGGATCGGCACCTGTTCTACCATTTCGAGTCCGTAACCTTCCAAGCCAACGACTTTCTTCGGATTGTTCGTGAGGAAACGGAACTGCCGGACGCCAAGATCGAAAAGGATTTGCGCGCCGATTCCGTAATCGCGCAAATCAGGCGGAAGGCCGAGTTTCGCGTTGGCTTCGACCGTGTCGAGGCCTTGTTCCTGCAATTTGTAGGCGTGAATCTTTGCCGCCAGTCCAATGCCGCGTCCTTCCTGGCGCATGTAAACCAGGACGCCGTTGCCCGCTTCAGAAATTTGTCGCAACGCAGCATGCAATTGATTTCCACAATCGCATCTTCGCGAACCGAACACGTCACCGGTGAGGCACTCGCTGTGAACGCGAACCAGCGTCGGCTTGTTCTTGTCGATCTTGCCTTTCACAAGCGCGAGATGATGCATCCCGTCGATAAGCGATCGATACAAATGCAGGTCGAAATCGCCGTAATCGGTCGGCAGCTTTACGACCTGCTCCAGCTCTACCAGCTTTTCGCTTTTGCGCCGGTGCGCGATCAAACTTTGGATGGTGCAAATCTTCAGCCCATGTTTTTTCCGGAACTCCATCAGCTCCGGCAAGCGCGCCATCGTTCCGTCGTCGTGCAGGATTTCGCAAAGGACTCCCGCGGGCTGCAGTCCGGCCATTCGGGCGAGATCGATCGCTGCTTCGGTATGGCCGGCGCGTCGCAACACGCCGCCATCTTTGGCCCGCAATGGAAACACGTGACCGGGTTGAGTGAGATCGTCCGGGGACGAATGCGGATTCGCGATTGCCAGAATCGTAGTCGCGCGATCGTAGGCGCTGATTCCTGTCGTCACACCGCGCGCGGCATCGACCGACACTGTAAAATCCGTGCGCTGCGCCTCGCGGTTTTGCGTCACCATTCGTTGCAGCCCGAGCTGCTCCGCACGTTCGTTTGAAATCGGGACACAAATCAATCCGCGTCCGTGCGTCGCCATGAAATTGACCGCCTCGGGAGTCACTTTTTCTGCCGCGATGACTAGGTCGCCTTCGTTCTCGCGATCCGCATCGTCAGTCACAATCACAATTCGACCCTTGGCGATGTCGCTGACCACATCGTCAATCGCGTCGAATTGAAACGTCTCATTCGTCTGGCCTATCATGCGAAGGGCGATAATTTAACCACGAATTGGGACGAATAAACATCAAGGTTTGTAGACAGGTGGAGATGACGCAATCAACGAGAAAAGGATTGACTCGAATGCGAGAACAAGACTCAATCGACGCCGTAGCAATCCCCCCAGTTCATGATTCGATTCCGCTTAACGCGAAGGCGAACTCTCTGCGCCGTTGCCGGTTTTGTTCTCGCGCTCGACGGCTGTTCCAGTCTTCAGCCAGTCGCGGAGTTCGGAAAAAACGCCAGTGTCATCGCCGGTTATCCGGATGTAGCGGATGATTATCCCGCGATTCTTCAGCGTCAGCGATTGTACGGCGACCAGGGCCCGGCGGTTAGTGACGAAAAAATCGCTATTCGCAAAAGAGACACGCAACGGCTTCGCGAGGCACAAAGAGTTCTGGAAGCGTACACCCGCGCTTTGGGTGCGCTCGCTGCCGGCGATCTTATTAGTTACGACCGCGAGATTGACGCCCTCAATCAGAGTATCGTCGACGCCAAGCTGGCCACTTCGGCTCAAACTGAAATCTACGCGAAGGTTGCAAAGTTCGGCTTTGAATTGGCCACCGACATTTATCGGAGAAACAAAATCCGGCAGCTCATCACAACCTACAATCCCGCAATTCAGAAGGCGAGCCGTAACTTAATTGCCATCGTTGAGGATGGTTACCTGATGGCGCTTAAAGACGAGCGCGATTATTTCGACAAGTACGTGGGCGGGCCTGCGAATCTAATCACCGGGTCAGAAGAGAACCGTCAAAATCTCGAAGGTCTGCAGGGGATCGTCGGCGTGGTGGCGAAAAGCCAGGATGATGCGCTCGAGAAGAAAAAAGAGAACGCGAAGGCGCTCGTCAAAGGGATGCGCGCATTTGCTCAGGGCCATCAACAATTAGCGGAGAACATCAACAAAGTGAGTTTCAAGGAAACCGTTAGCGTGGCGCGCCAATATGCCGAACAATTGCGTGACATTTTGAAGTCCTTTCGCTCCCAGGTCGTTTCATCATGATGAGCAAAATAACTGCTGCTCAAGCGCTCCAGCTCGCGAAGGATTATAATGAATCTGCCAATGCTATTGGCGATTTCCGATTCAAGAACTGGGACAAATTGTCGGCGGAAGACCGCCTTGTTCTCGGAAATACCGGGCGAACTCTTCTCGATCATTCCCAGGATTTAATCACCTACGCCGTGGGCAAGATTCTTGATGATGCGCAGGCTTCGCTTGCTGACATCCAGAAAGCGACTGCCGACGCGAATCAAACTATCAAAACGGTCAACGACATTAAGAAGATCATCAGCATCGGCGCCGCCTTGGTGAGTCTTGCGGCCGCAATTTACACAGAAAACCCGTCGGGCATCGCCGACGCCGTCAAAAGTGTTGTTAGTGCAGTTACCAGTTAGTTCAACTCCCTCAACTTGTTCTTATGGCTAAAATAAATACTCGTTCCCAGCAGTGGTACGGTTGGTTGCCGGATTTGCCGGACCATCGTGATTTGATGTATTCGGCGATCAAGCCGGCGCTTGCGGCGTTGCCGAGTAAGATTGATCTGCGTCCCAAATGCTCGCCGGTCGAAAATCAGGGAAACCTCGGAAGTTGCACCGCCAATGCGCTGGCCGGCGCGGTCGAGTTCCTCGAACTCAAGGACGAGTTACCGCTAGTCACGGTAAGCCGTCTGTTCATTTATTATAATGAGCGCGTCATCGAAGGCACGGTGAACCAGGACAGCGGCGCTTTCATTCGCGATGGAATCAAATCGCTGGCGAAGCAAGGAGTGTGTCCCGAGGAAGAGTGGCCTTACAAGATTGCCAGTTTCAAAGAGAAACCGGCCGCGAAGTGTTATTCCGATGCCAAGAAACACCAGATCACTTCTTACTATCGAATCACCGCGGTTGACGAAATGAAGACCTGCCTGGCCGATGGATTTCCTTTCGTGTTTGGTTTCACGGTTTACTCGGCATTCGAGTCCGCCACGGTCGCCAGGTCCGGTGTTTTGAACATGCCCGGACCTGACGAAACCGTCGTGGGCGGTCACGCGGTCCTGGCGGTCGGCTACGATGATTCGCAGAACCGTTTCATCGTCCGCAACTCCTGGGACACGGATTGGGGAATGAAAGGCTACTTCACGATGCCTTATGATTACCTCGATCCAGCCAAGAACCTGGCGGACGATTTCTGGACAATTCGGGCCTCTGAGGAAGGCTGACAGCCCAATCGGCGGCTACCTTATCTAGCCGATCTCAACTGCTTTCTCGATCAGCGGCGTGATATTGACGATCGAGCGCTCGTTGCGAGCGTGAATCATGAACAGTGGTTCATTGACTTCGACTTTTTCTCCGATTTTCTTGATCTTCGAGAATCCGACGGAGAAATCGATCGCTTCGCTATCGCGTTGACGACCTGCGCCAAGAATTGTGGAAGCGCGACCAATCAGTTCGGCATCCATTTTCTTGACGGTACCGGTGGATCGCGCGGGGAAGGGTTCAATGATCGGCGCCGCGTGCGCATCGAGAATCTTCTCTAGCAGAGTCGCGTCGCCGTCCTGGGCATAGACCAATGAGATGAATTTTTTCCACGCGGTCCCATCCTGAAGACGTTTTGCCAATTGCGCGCGCGGTGTTTCGGAAATCTTCTCCGCGAGATCGATAATCAATTTCACCAGATCAGGCGGACCGCCGCCTTGCAGAATTTCCACGCACTCGGCAACCTCCAGGGCATTGCCGACATTCCGGCCAAGGGGTTCGTCCATCGGATTGAGTTGGCACACCGTCTTTACCTTCATCGATTGGCCAACTTTAATCATCGCATCGGCGAGTTGCTTCGCTTCCTCTTTCGTCTTCATGACCGCGCCGCTGCCGAATTTCACGTCGACCAGAAGACGATCGAGATTCTCGGCTAGCTTTTTGCTCATAATGCTCGCGACAATCAGCGGTTGCGAAGGCACCGTGCCGGTGACATCGCGCAACGCGTAAAGCTTCTTATCGGCCGGACAGATATCTTCTGTCTGGTCGAGAACGAAGACGCCGATCTTGTCCAGCTGTTTGAGCGCGCGTTTCTCGTCCAGATTGACGTTAAAACCGGGAATGCTCTCAAGTTTATCCAAGGTGCCGCCAATGAACCCAAAACCGCGACTGGATATCATCGGAACCCAGACGTCGTCACAGGCCAGTAATGGTGCCAGCACCAGCGAAACTTTGTCACCAACGCCGCCCGTCGAACGTTTGTCGATCTTGGGCGGCGAACCTTCCGGATATTTCAAGACGCGGCCACTTTGCAGCATGGCGTCCGTGAGCTGATAGGTCTCGGTCGGGGACATTCCGCGGAAAAAAACCGCCATAGCCAGCGCGCTCATTTGGTAATCGGGGATTTCGCCAATGGTGAAATCCTCCACCAGGCCCTTGATTTCCTCCGTCGTTAGCGTGTGGCCATCGCGTTTCTTTTCGATGACAGTCGGGATATGCATACAGCAGCCGCTGGATGAGCGCGATGCGTGCCATTCTTGGGCTACAAACAGCAAATCCCTAATCCCAAGTGCCAGGCTCCAAACACTTTGGTTATTGGCTATTGCTCATGGCCTGGGATTTTGGATTTCGACAGTGACACTTCGCGGGCAGTTTCATCGCCCCGAAGGTGAGGGATTGCGCAAACGTCGAAAAAAGAAAATGCTATTGGACTTTTTAGGCTATGAACAAGTCTGACAAGATTTTCGTTGCCGGCCACCGAGGGATGGTCGGCAGCGCCTTTATCCGTGCCTTGGAAGCGCGCGGCTTTTCCAATTTGCTCAAGAAAACGCGGGCCGAACTGGACCTGGCTGTTCGCGCCGCAGTGGACGGATTCTTCCAAAAAGAAAAACCGGAGATCGTTGTTTTTGCGGCGGCCAAGGTCGGCGGCATCAAGGCAAACAACGATTTTCCGGTTGAATTTTTGATCGATAACCTGCGGATACAAACCAACATCATTGCGGCGGCCCACGCGAACGGCGCGAAGAAGCTGCTTTTTCTTGGCAGTTCCTGCATTTATCCAAAGCATGCGCCGCAGCCGATTCCGGAAAGCGCCTTGCTCACTGGACCTCTGGAACCGACGAACGAACCCTACGCCATCGCCAAGATTGCAGGAGTCAAACTCTGCCAGGCCTACGCGCGTGAGTACGGCGCCAATTTTATTTCGGCAATGCCGACAAACCTTTATGGTCCGAACGAAAATTTTGATCTCGAAACCTCACACGTGCTCGCTGCGTTATTGCGCAAGGCGCACGAAGCTAAAACCAGGCGCGCGCGAGAACTGGTGGTTTGGGGGACTGGCACTCCCCGCCGTGAATTTCTGCACGTGGACGATTGCGCGTCTGCCGGTTTGTTTTTACTCGAGAAATACGACTCGCCCGAAATAATCAACGTCGGTTCGGGCGAAGATCTTACTATCCGCGAATTGGCCGAATTGGTTTGTGACGTGGTTGGTTTCGACGGCGAACTGACCTGGGACAAGACTAAACCGGACGGAACACCGCGGAAGCTTCTTGATGTTTCTAAACTGCGCTCTCTCGGTTGGGCTCCGACGATTCCACTTCGCGAAGGCGTCGCTCAGATGTACGACTGGTTCCTGAAAAACGTCGCCAAATGAAAAAACTTCGCGTTGGCGTGGTCGGCGTCGGCCACATCGGAAGCAATCACGCGCGACTTTACGCTCGAAATTCCGGCGGCGGAATTCACCGTGATCTACGATGTCGACGCTGCGCGCGCGAATTCAATCGCGAAGAAGTTTCGCGTCACAGCCGCGAAATCGCTGGATGAATTTGCCGAACTGGTCGATGCGGTATCGATCGCGACGCCCACGAATTCGCATTACGACGTTGCGCTTCCGCTTTTGCAGCGAGGCAAACATCTACTGGTCGAAAAGCCGATCACCGAAAATCCGCTGCACGCTACCGAGCTGACAGAATTGGCTGCGCGCAACCGATTGATTCTTCAAGTTGGCCACGTTGAGCGCTTCAATCCGATCTTGAGCGCCCTGGAAATGCGACTGACTCATCCACGATTCATCGAAGCACATCGGCTTTCGCCCTATCCAAACCGCAGCACGGACATCGGCGTCGTGCTCGACCTTATGATTCACGACCTCGAAATCATTTTGCATCTGGTGCGTTCGCCGGTGCAGAACATCGATGCGGTCGGGATTCCGGTCTTGAGCAAGAGCGAGGACATCGCGAACGCCCGAATTCGTTTCGAAAACGGCTGCGTGGCCAACGTGACTTCCAGCCGGATTAGCCCGGAACGCATGCGCAAAATCCGCGTTTTCCAGGAAGACGCTTATCTCTCGCTCGATTACGAAAAGCAGAGCGGCGAAAGTTATCGACTCGAGAATGGAAAAATCACGCGCGACAAAGTTCCAATCGAGCGCGAAGAACCACTGAAGCAACAACTGGTTTCTTTCATCGAATGTGCCAGCACCGGGCGCGAACCGCGCGTCTCGGGATCTCAGGCAACCGCTGCGCTCGAACTGGCGGTGGAAATAACCAGGAAAATCCAGGAATCCGACTAACGCGACGAAAATCCGAAATCCAAATGTTGAAATCCGAAACAAGCACTAATGACCGGAATTCCAAAGTAGCAAGTTGCGTCGAAAGTCGGTGTTTTGATCATTTTTCGAATTTTGAATTTGGAGATTGTTTCGAGCTTCGGATTTAGGATTTCGAATTTGCGTTGAAAACGATTTACTTCGTCGCGGGCGAGGCGAGCGCGGACAATCACGGAGCGGCTTTGATGCGCGCCTTGCGCCATGCCAGCCCAAACCTCCATTTTGTCGGACGTGGCGGACCACAAATGAAGGCGTTGGCCGATCCGAGCTTTCGAAACTGGATCGAACAGTCCGGCGTGCTCGGCCTTTGGGAGGTGATCAAACATTACGGTTACTTTCGAAAACAGTTTCATGAGGCTCTGCGGGAAATTGACACCGGCAAACCGGATGCGGTGGTATTGATCGATTATCCTGGATTCAATTTGCGCCTTGCGCGCGCGCTTCGGAAAAAATCTCCGGCGCAGAAAATCATTTACTACATCAGTCCGCAGGTTTGGGCGTGGAACCGCGGGCGCATCAAACAAATGGCGCGCTGGCTCGACCTGATGCTCTGCATTTTCCCGTTTGAAGCCGATCTCTATAATGAAAGCGGGTTACGCACGATTTTTGTCGGCCATCCGATGATCGAACGCCTGAGCGCGCGAAAGAGCGATATTGCGCCTGATCCAAACCTGATCGGGCTGTTTCCGGGTAGCCGATTGCGCGAAGTCCGCAAAATTTTTCCAATTTTACTCGAGACCGTGCGCGAACTTCGGCGAACAAAACCGAATCTACGTTTCGAAGTGGCCGCCGCTTCAGAGGAGCTGGCACGAGAAATGGAAAGAATGATCGATCTGCAAGAGCGGCAAGCAATCCAGATCAAAGTCGGTCAGACTGCCGAAATCATGCAGCGCGCGTTCGCCGGAATTGTCGCCTCGGGAAGTGCAACCCTCGAGGCGGCTTATTTTCGAATGCCGTTTGTCCTCATCTACAAAGTTTCGTGGATCACCTACCTGGCGGGACGGCTTTTGGTTAAGGTGAAATATCTCGGGATGCCAAATGTGCTGGCGGAGCGAGAAATTGTTCCAGAATTTATTCAGCATCGCGCGCGGCCGGCCGCAATTGCCAAAGCGGTTTCTCGTTTGTTTGAAGCCGATGTCCGCAAGCAAATGCTTGCCGGCTTCGATGGCGTTCGCGAGCAACTGGGCGGGGCCGGCGCAAGCGAGCGGGCCGCCAGGGCGATATTAGCGGAGATCGGTTAGGCGACATGAGCGGCGAACTTTCAGTGAAAGAAGCGCGTTGGCCCGCGGTTCTCGAACAACGCTGGGCGATTTGGCTCGTCGCGATCGTGGCGACGCTGTTGCTTTCGTTCGCCAATTTTCCGTGGACGCTGGATGAGTACGACCAGGCGAAGCAGGCGTTCACCTCGTTTGAGATGGTAAAAGAGGGCCGCTGGCTTTACCAGGACACGCCGAACGGAAAAGTCGCGACCAAACCGCCGCTGGTCGGCTGGATTTCCTCCGGAATTTTCGAAGTGACTCGCTCGTGGGGGATCGGGTGGCGTCTTCCATCGTTGGCCGCGGCTTTCGCGATATCGATCCTATTGTTCGGCGCGGCCCGACGAGCTTTCGGCAATTTTGCCGCACTCGTCGCGATGGGCGCGTTCTGTTTGAATCTCCTCACGCCGAGACTGGCAACACTTGTCCGGACCGATATGCCGCTGGCACTGGTGATCTTTGCGCTCGGACTGCAAATCTGGGAGAAAATCCGCACGCGCGAGGCATGGAGGCGTCGGGACAGGCTAATTTTCTTTTTACTGCTGACCGCCGCGATGCTGATCAAGGGACCGATCGTCTACGCGTTTCTGTTGCCGGGCATCATCGTTTTCCAATGGGCAATGCACAACAATCGTGAGGACGCGCGGGCCTGGCCTGGCTGGTGGCCGTGGATCGCATCACTCGCGGTGTTTTTGCTTTGGGTCGCAGGCGGAATCTTTTTGGTCCCAAATTTTTACGATGAAGTAGTCGTGCGCGAGTTCGCCGCGCGCTTCAGCCAGGCGGTGCACCGTCCGCAGCCGAGCTATTTCTATATCCTGCACCTCCTGCACAAGTTCGCGCCGTGGAGTATTCTGTTGATTGCGCTGAGCGTGATCTGGTTTCGCTATTCGAAGATCCGGTTCGCGCAAATCTTCAAACACATTTCTCCGGTGATGTTGTGGCTGATTTGCTGGTGCGTTGGCGCGATCTTCGTGATGTCGATCGTCCCGTCCAAGCGGGTCGACCGAATCTTCCCGGTGATTGCGCCGCTCTGTCTTTTGATCGCGACGCAAATTGGATCGAGCGAATTCGACAGCCAGTTGTCTCAACGCATTCGACGATGGTCGGCGATTGCGGTTGCTTTTGGATTGGCGATAACCGGCGAGTACGCGGTTGCCAAAGTGATCAAGGAATGGCGGCATCGCCAGCTCGCCGTATTCGGCTACAACGTTCGCCATCAAGCCGCAGCTGAGAATCTGCATTACGAAATTCTTGGCCGGCGCTCGGCCGGTACCGGCAAAGGCAGTCATTCGACGACTGCAGAATGGCGATTGCGCCGCAGAATTCCAAAAGCAACGACCGCGACTTCTCGATTTAAGGACGGGGTATTGTTGCTATATCTCGACCGTACCCATTTCTTGACGGACGAGGAAGCGATCAAGGCGTGGAATGACGGCACGATCAACTCTTTGGTCGCCCCGAAGACGGAATGGCCGAGGTTGTCGCAGGAGCTTCAGGGCGTTGCCGCAGGGCCACGCTTCGAAGCGGTTACGAATCATAAAGTTGGCTATATTTTTATCACGCGTTGACAAAATGTGGCTCGACTTTCGCTCGCGGCCTTTTAGTCTCGCGCCTCTGGCAAATGTCGAACGAGGAGTTCCCGAAAAAGCAGATCGAAACGCTGTGGGCGCCGTGGCGGGTGGAGTATTTCACGAAAGAGCCGCGGGACATGGAATTTCTCTCGGCTGCGGCCCGCGCCAGTAACGACGCCGAACATCTAGTCATCACTCGGCGCAAGACGGCATTCCTGATGATGAATCGCTATCCGTACTCGGTCGGGCATTTAATGGCTGTGCCTTATAAGAAAACCGCTGAGCTGTCGTCGTTAGGCGAGAACGAAATCATCGATCTGTGGAATCTGGTGGTTCACGCGCAATCGCTGCTCCGGTTTGCGACTCGCGCACAGGGTTTCAACATTGGCTTGAATCTCGGCGAAGCCGCCGGTGCGGGCGTTGTCGATCATTTGCACATTCACATCGTGCCGCGCTGGCGCGGTGACACCAACTTCATGCCGGTGATTGCCGGGACGAAAACCATCTCGGAAGGATTACCCGCCCTCTACGACAAGCTGGTTGACGCGCAGACTAAAATGGACAGCGAGCGCGCCCGATGAACGGAAGCTCTTCATGGATCGAACCGCCGCCGCCCCAACGCGGCCTTGGCTGTTTTGCCAAGGGCTGTCTGATCCTCTGCGTCTTTTTCATTTTGCTCGGCCTCGCGTTTGTGGCCGGCACCTATTACGCCGCAAAATTTGTCCGCACCGAATATTTCTCGTCCGACCACGAGCGACTACCGATCAGCCAGGCAACGTGTTGACGAGGAAGCGCAGTGCGCGCGCGATGGGACGCGTTCGAAAAAGCTGCTCGCGCGCACGAACCGGCGCGAATTGAGCTGAGCGCCGACGATCTCAACGCGCTCATTGCCTCCGATCGAAGGTTGCGCGCCGATGCTTACGTGACAATTGAGGATAACAGCGCGCACCTGCAGGTCAGCATGCCAGTCGGAACAAGTTGGTGGCTGCGCGGCCGTTATATCAATGCCCAATGCATTATCGAATCCGCGCCGAGCGGAAAACCGGAAGACGCACGGATTACGAGCATTGTCGTCAACGGCCGTCCGGTCGGGGAAGAATTTCTGAGCTGGCAGTACGGCGCGTGGTCGTTCAAACGCTACGTCACGGACTGGACTGGCGAGACGAATCTCAAAACGTTCGAGATTTCGGACGGAAAAGTAATTTTGGAAACTAACGCGAGCAGCGACGATCCGTTCGCTTCCACACTGCCTACTCCGTCGCCGTCGCCAACGTCCACGCCCACCCTGTCGCTGTCATTGTCGCCCTCTCCGTCACCGTGATCACCCTCGCCGATAAATTGGTAGGGACGTCGCGCTACGACGTCCGCGAAATGTAGGTAGCGGAGACTGACCTCAGTCGCCATGGCGGTTCGGTGACCCGCTACTGACCGGAACTTTGTGCGGCAGTTGTTTTCGCAGCGGCGGCACTCAAGCGGACGGCCCAGCCAGTCGTCCCTACCATTCGACATGTCAGCGAAATACCTGCCTACTGCATGATTTCGCGCGCGAAAACGTTGAGCTGACCGTCGTCCTGCTTGTGTACCTCGGTGATCTCCAGCGGGCGCGCTTCATCGCGGTTAACGGTCGATCCTTGCGCTGGCGGTGTGTAGCCGGCCGGAAATTCGACAATGATTCGCGTCGGCGCGGCACCGAAATGAAGAACCGAATCTGTCAACTTGCCGCGCGGCCGCAAGCACCGCACGATTCGCGTCGGAGAAATTCACCACAAATTGTCCCTTGAGGTAAATTCGCTCGCCTCCGGTTCCCTGGTCGGCGATTTCCTTAAGATCGCTTGTCCCAATCAGCCGGCCGATCGGCATTTTTCCCGCCGGAAACGTTTTCCATGTGCCGCCGCCTGTTGTCGACGCCAACGTGCCCATGTCCGACGCGCGGGTTGAACTGGTTGAGCACGGACCGGAGTTGGCACTGTCTGAGCCATCGCCGCTTCGGGTATCGATTGCGTAGCTGCGGGCCGAGCCGAAGGCTGAACCTTCGCGGCCTGCGATTTCTGAGGTGCCGGAATAGGTGACGTATCCGCGATGTCGGTCGAAGCTGGCGCGGCGACGCAGGTGTCGATTTTTCGGCGATAACGATTGGCGAAGCTGAGGCTGACGCCTTCGGTGTTGGTTTTCCTTTCGCGAGTTTGCCTTTCGGTGTTGGCGTCGCCTTTGCGGATTTATTTTTCGTCTGGACGATCGGCGGCGGAGTGACCGCTACCGCGGCCTCGACCCGGATGAGCTGGTTGTCCGCCGGCGGCGGTGTTCCGCTTGGACCAAAACCGGGAATGGCGACTTGAGTGGGCGTCTGCGGTTGGCCACGGCCTTCTTTGAACTGCGTGTAATGCATTTCGCCGCGGAATCGGGCTTGCTCTTTAAACACCGGCCAGCCTGCTTCCAGATTCAAAGTCAGCGGCGGCTCAAGACTGAATGTTCCTGTGCCGCGCATCACAGTGTAGGTTCCGTAGAGTAGCGGAATCGCGGTGAGCATGATTCGCCCGTCATTGAAGCGCTCGACATGAATAACTGCGGAAAGGTCGTGGGCGCGGTCCAGCTTCAATTCCAAACCAGTGGTCAGTGTTTGCTTGATCATCGGGACGGTTTGCGGTTCGGCCGGATAGATGTGTTCCATCAAGAGCTCCGGGCTCTCGACCGAATCCGTCAGCGCCACCATTCCGGAAGTGAAGATGTCGCTCGAGCTGAGTTCATGCGCTTCTTCGATTACGTAACGGCCAACGACGTAGGGAACGAGCCCGCGCACTTGCTTGAAAATTTCGAATATAATTTCGCACCAAATCCGCATTCGTTTTGGTCAACTCGGCCGCGCCCATCGCGTTGTAGCGATCGTAAAGCTGATGGGCGCTGAGAAATTCGCCGGCCGGCCCTGCCGTTAATTCGAAACGTTTCGGCGGCTCGATCTTGTGCAATTTTTGCAGGAGCCGATAACTGTCCGGCCGCTCCGGTTGACTGAAGATGTAGAAACTGCCGAGCCAGGCCGCGAACGCGAACCCGGTCAGCAACAGAATCGCAATCGTCCAGGCGAAATAATTGATCCGACGGCGGACCGGTCGCGCATAAGGCTCGTCGTAACGATAAAGTCCGTAATCCATCTAACTAGCTGCGGGATTCGGTTGCGCGTTCAAGACCCGGACCGGACTGGCGGTTCTTTCGCCGCCTCGAATGACGTGCCACAACCGCACGTCCGGCTCGCGTTCGGATTCACGATGTGAAATCCGGTTCCCGTCAGCCCGTCGCGGAAATCGAGAGTCGCCCCGCGCAGATAATTTGCGCTCTCGTTGTCGATGAAAAACTGGACGCCATCGCGCTCGACCACGGCATCGCCGGCTTTTTTTTCGTCGAGCGTCATTTCGTAGTGCAAGCCCGAGCAACCGCCCTTGGTGATCTGCACACGCAGACCTCTACCGGCGTTTTGCTTCTGTTCATTAAGAAGGGCGCGCAGTTGTCTTGCCGCGTTCTGGGTAACGTCAATCATTCCACGGCAAATTACGATCTCGCGCGGCTAAGTCAAAAAACGGAGGTTGAGAAGATGTTGAGAGGCTGAGCGTGAGGGTTGAGACGTTGAGGAAGGGTGGAATCACGAAACGCTGAGGGCTGAGAAACTGACATGCGGAGCAGGGGGTGAGATCGAGGTATCGAGGCACCGGGGCACTGAGCCAGCGTCGAGAGGTGGAGTTGTCGAGGAATTTGCGGCGCCCCGGGCTGAGGGTCGAGGAGCTTGGCGGGCGCAAGCCTTATCGAGTATTGAAAGATTCGTGCGCCGTATTTAAACTTGAATGCATAATGCATTCAAGTTACAAACGAGAAAATGCAGTCACGGAAAACATTTTTGGAAGTCCTTTTCCCAAAAGCTCGGGCGGAGATTTTTAGACTGCTGTTCGGAAGCAAGAAGCGACCACGATATATTCGCGAGATAATGGGAGATAGCAGCCTGGCGCTCCGGAGCGTCCAGGATGAGCTGAAAATACTCAGCGCGGTCGGGCTCGTTGCCAGTCACTCCGATGGATTCCGGCGATTTTTTGCGGCAAACACTGCCCACCCCCTTTTTCGGGAGATCACACGGATCGCTGAGATAAGCGAGCGGCTTCCGCTCGCGAAGCGTTCGGACTTCGCGCGATCGTCGCAATCCGCTAAACGTAAAAGCAGGTCAAAGAAGGTGCGAATGCGGCCGTACCGAGAGCCGAACTGGGGGATATTTTCAAAACGCTATATCAAATCTTGAATGCATAATGCATTCAAGATAGGTCTGAAGAAATGCGAAATGAGAGAAACTTGAATGCTTTAAGCATTCAAGATGAAAAGCAGCATTGCGGGAATTGCCGTGGTCTCCGGCTGATAAAGGGATGTTAGGATGCAGAAGACGTTGGAGAAGTTGAGAATGTTTAGACGTTGAGAAGTTGAGAAGTTAACGGCTAACTGGGAGGTTCTATTGAGGAGTTGTCGCTGCAACTGAATGCGCTTCACCGAAGCCAGCGCGCTCGAATAAACTAGCTACCCAACTCCTCAACCTCTTCTTCATGTCTAAGATTCGATTGCTCTCCGAAACCGTCGCCAGTCAGGTGGCGGCGGGCGAAGTGGTTGAACGGCCGGCTTCGGTCGTGAAGGAGCTCGTCGAAAACAGCATCGACGCAGCCGCGCACAAGATCGACATCTTCATTCGGCGCGGCGGAATCTCGCTGGTTCGGGTGATTGACGATGGCTGCGGCATGGATCGGGATGATGCGTTGCTTTCGCTGGAGCGGCATGCGACCAGCAAAATTCGTTCGGTGGCGGACCTGGAGGCCGTGGGAACACTTGGTTTTCGCGGCGAAGCGCTGCCAAGCATTGCCAGCGTCTCGCGCTTCCGCCTCACTACCCGCGAGCCAAAAGCGGTCGCGGGCACGGAAATCGTCGTTAACGGCGGCAAGATCGATATGGTTCGCGACGGCGGCGAAGCTCCAGGCACGCAGGTTGAAGTGCGTTCGCTTTTCTACAATGTGCCTGCCCGCCGCAAGTTTTTGCGCGCGGAAAATACCGAGAGCCGCAACATCGAACACCAATTGCATTTGCAGGCGATCGGTCATCCCCAAATCGCGTTCACATTTGCGCGCGACGAGCGGGTTGTGTTTCAACTTCCCTCGACCGCTACGCTCAACGATCGAATCCGCGATCTTTACGGCAAGGAATTGCTGGAGCAATTGCTTCCGGTCAATGGCGGGGGTGCATCACAGATTCGGATCAGCGGGTTGATCGGCCGGGCCGGATTGAGCCGGCAGACGCGGTCGCAACAGCTCGTTTTTGTGAACGGACGCGCAATTGAAAGTCCGGTGATCACCGCGGCCGTACGCGAGGGTTATCACACCGCGCTGATGAAAGGCCAGTATCCGGTCACGTTTTTATTTCTCGAGCTCGATCCCGGCGCGGTGGATGTGAATGTGCATCCGGCCAAGCGCGAAGTTCGGTTCCGCGATCCGAACGGTGTCCGCGAAGCAGTTGTGCGCGCTATTCAAGAAACGCTGGCCGGCAGTCGCAGCGATTGGCAGCAAAAATTTCAACCGCCGGCGACAACAGTTTCGCAGGCGGGGATTAATCTAACCTTGCGTCCGCAAGTCAGCGGGCCGGAAATTTCGGATCGCGAATTGCCAATCTCCAATCTCGGTAGGGGCGATTCACCGAATCGCCAATCGATGTCGTCCCAAGTTTCTCTCGCGGCTGCGCCTGAATTTGGCGGCGGCGGTTCACCCAACCGCCACGAAATGCCCGGCCGGCTCGGACCGATTGAGGTCAATCGCCCCTACCAGCAATTCCAAATCATCGGGGTGCTCAACAAACTCTACGTGTTGATGGAAAACGCCGACGGACTGGTGCTGGTCGATCAACACGCCGCTCATGAGAGAATTCTGTTCGAAGAGCTGCGGCGGCGAATGGAAGAGCAGGGGGTCCCGTCGCAAAAACTGCTCCTTTCGCAAACATTCGAGTTGCCGCCGCGCGATGCGGACTGGATCGAGCAGAACATGGATGTCTTGCAGAAAATGGGAATTGGGATCGAAAACTTCGGGCCGAACACATTCAAGATCGACAGTCTGCCGGGATTTCTAAACGTGACCGATGGCGCACAGTTCATGCGCAAAGTGATCGACGATCTCAAGGGCGCGAGCGACCGCAGCTCACCGTTACGGTTGGGCGAGGAGATGATTGCAAAAACGGTTTGCCGCCACGCGGTCAAAGCGAACGATCCGCTGCGTTACCTGGAAGTGGAAAAACTGATCCAGGATTTGTTGGCCTGCGATTTGCCCTACTGCTGTCCACACGGCCGGCCGACCATGATCCAGATTTCAAACACAGAACTGGAAAAGAAATTCGGCCGCAAAGCATGAAGAACGTTTAAGTGTCGAGATGTTAACAGACAGAAAGAGCTTGGGGCTCCAGCGCGGTCGCTTACTAGCGCCAACAGCGCTTTGCGTTTGCATCTTTCCAGCTTAAATCACCGTCGTGAGCGATCAGAAGGTGGCGCTAATTACAGGGATCACTGGCCAGGACGGTTCGTACTTGACCGAGCTGCTTTTGCAGAAGGGCTACACGGTCCATGGGATCGTGCGGCGAACGAGCAACCTGGAACGCTCGCGGATCGAACATTTGCGGCGCGACGAAGAGATTTATGACAAGATTCTGTTTCTTCACTACGGAGATTTATCGGACGCGACGACCCTGCGACGCATCTTTCGCGAGGTCCTGCCAAGTGAGGTTTATCATTTGGCCGGTCAAAGCCACGTCGGTTTGAGCTTCGAGCTTCCCGAGTCGACTTGCGATGAAGCGGGGATGTCGACGCTGCACCTTCTCGAGATCATGCGTGATCAGGGACAACCGGTGCGATTTTATCACGCGTCGACGTCGGAAATTTTCGGCGATGCAGCGGAATCGCCGCAAACGGAAGAGACGGCGATGCGTCCGACGAGTCCGTACGGATGCGCTAAGGCCTTCGCAACGCAGCTTTGCCGCGTTTATCGAAAATCGTACGGGCTTTTTGTGTGCAACGGAATCTGTTACAATCACGAATCGCCGCGCCGCGGTGAGAATTTTGTCACGCGGAAAATCGCGCGGAGCGGCGGCGCGGATTTCGCGCGGCTTGGACACGGAGCTTGTCCTGGGAAATCTCGAAAGCAAACGCGATTGGGGCCGCGCCCAGGATTACGTGCGCGCGATGTGGCTGATGGTGCAGCACGAGAAACCGGAGGATTACATCGTCGCAACCGGAGAGGCCCATTCCGTGCGCGAGTTTGTGGAAGCGGCGTTCAAAGTAGTCGATTTGCCGTGGAAAAAATACGTCAAACACGACGCCGTTTTCGATCGACCGATTGAGCCGGCGCGTTTGATTGGATGCGCGGACAAAATTCGGAAAGCGCTGGGCTGGAAACCAAGCGAAAGCTTCGAGGACCTGGTTAGGGAAATGGTCCAAGCGGAAGTTGAGGCGTTGAGAGGTTTAGCCGTTTAGGAGTTGTGGAAATGTCTAACGGGATTTTCTACGGACCCGCTAAGCGACTCGACATCCAAGCTACTCAACAATCTTCGGAGCCACGCTCCTGGCTTCGAAAATCATCGGGTACTAGCGTGTTGCGACGGGTTCCGAATCGGAATCCGGCGCGGCGAAGAGCCCGCCATGTCGGCCCGGGACGTTCGGCGAGCATGCGCGCTAGTGTGAAGAGCGATTCGAACCAAACGCCAAAACGTCCTGCGACAGATCGTGATTTAATGATTTTGAACGGCAGAAGCAGCGCGGCCCGATCGTTCGCGCTCAGCTGGATGAGGTTTCGATCTCGACTCTCATGCAATGCCAATTCAGCTGCGATTTTTCGCGAGGCGGCCCGGGACGGATCGGATTGGAGACTAAGTTGATCCCCGTGGCAGCGCCACATCGCCAATTTTTCAGGAACGTGAACGGTGCCAGTCGAGCTCGTCAGGCGAAGCAGCCATTTGAAGTCGGCGACGGAACCGATCGCGGTGTCAAAAGGAGCAGCGGCGCGAGCGAGTGGGGTTCGGACCAGAAGTTGATTGAGCGAGAGATAAACGCTGCGTCCGTCGAAATGGAGAAGCCAATCGTGCGGGACCGGCCGGAAGTTCATCTTGGTCGGCGCTTCGCCGGGAACCACGGTGCGCACCACATCGAGGCTTAATAAATTTCCGGCCGAGCGTTTGCTCATTGTGCCGATCAACTTTTCTGCGGAAAGCGGGTCGCCATGTCGATCGATGAGTAAAACGTCGGAGACAGCGATTCCCGCTTCAGGACATCGTGTGAAAGCGTCGAGCAATTCCGCCAAAAATTCCGGTGCCATCGAGTCGTCACAGGTGGCGATGTGAATGAATTCGCCGGCGGCCAATTCAAATCCGCGGTTGAGCGCGGCGTAGAGTCCTTCGCGCGGAACTTGATGAAGTTGAAAACGCGAATCGTTTTTGGCGACCGACTGGAAGAGCTCCCAACTTCCGTCGGTTGACTCGCTGTCGAGAACGATCGCCTCCCAATCGGCGAATGTTTGCTTGAACAGCGATTCAATTCGCGGTTCGAGAAATTTCCGCGCGTTGAGCGACGGCAGCAGAAGCGAAACTTTCGGCGTGTTTGCCACTACGATTGCGGAGCCAAGCAGCGACGGGCCGATTCAAATTCGTCGAGCAACCCGAACAGACCCTTGGCGAAATCGCGGCCGGTAAAGCGCCGCGCGCGCTCCGTGCCACGGCGAATCAGTTCTTCACGCTTTGTTTTGTTCTGGAAAACCAGCTTGAGCGCGTCCGCGATTTCCAGATCGTTCGAAGGGTTCACGCGGATCGCCGCGTCACCGAGTTGTTCGCTCGCGCCTGGAACATCTGCGGCAATAACGGGGCATCCCAACCCAAATGCTTCCAGCGGCGGCAGATTTTCCGGCCCGAAAAAACTCACATAGCAAAGACAAAGCGCGTTTTGATAAAGCGCTTTCAAGGTTGAACGCGAAACATGGCCGAGAAGAAATATCTGGTCGCGCAACTGCAACTTGTCAGCCAGTTCGCGCACGGCACGCTCATTTCCCTGATCTGAACCGGTGAAGACCACCGGCAAACGTAAATTCTCGGTCTCCTTGAGATGGCTGAGCGCTCTCACGATAGCGGCGTGATTCTTGTGGGTCCAGAACTGTGCCGGATAAAAAATGTAATCGGGAGGCAATTTGTACTTTGCAAGTCTTCCGGTATCGCGAGCAGTCTTCTCCAGAGCAAACTTGGGAGTTGGGTGTGGAAGAATTCTGATCTTTTCATCGGGTGTTCCATAAAACCTTTGAACTTCGTTCTTCCCCGCCTCGGTGCCGACAATGACAAACGCAGCATGTTTCAGGACCTGTGAATAAAAGATCTCACGCTTTTCCCACTCACCATTCGCACTTACTTCGGGGAAGGACGGCTGGAGTCGATGCTGCAAATCCCAAACGATCGCCGAGAAGGGAATGGTCAAAGTGACTGCCTCAAATGTCGTATTGAGGAAGAACTCGATTCCTTCCCGGTTCAGCACGTTGTCGATCCATCGGTGTTCCCAGGGAAATCTTCGCTTGCCCAGGACAAGGTGGTCCGAGAGCGGTCGTTTCATGGTAACGTGTTTGAAGCCGGGCGACCGATTGCCTGCTTTGGCGCCACGAAAATTCTCGAAAACCACGAATTCGTGTTGCGAAGCGGGCGCCAATTCCAAGATGCGCTCGAAAATTTCCTGCTCGAAGGTATAGCCGCCCCCGATCTCCTCCGGCGCAATGGGCGATAAAATGCCGACTCTCATGTCTTGCGGGCAACAGCCACGATGTGCCAGGTGTCATCGGTGATCGTCCCAGTTTTGTTGAAACCGGCGAAAAACTTCACCAGCTCAAAATTTGCACCGACAACAAAGGACTCCATTTCGTCGATTGAGAAAAATCGATTGGTATGTGCTTCGCGCAAAATCGAAGACGAGCCATTGCCTGCTTTCTCGTCGACTACATATTCAACATTGGCCAGTCGATTTTTGCGATCGAGGGTTGTAGTCGAGGTCCGAATAATCACGCCGTTCGCGGTTTTCAATTTTCGGACTCGCGTCGGCGAATATTGATTCAACATTGGGGGCGCGTGCCAGAATTCGAAAATGAAAAGGCCACCCGGACGCAGATGATTCCAAACTTGAGTCAAGGCGTCGCGCACCGCTTCGTCGGTTTTCAAATACCCGATCGAATCGAACAAACAAATGACTGCGTCGAATTCTTTCCCCGGCAATTCAAACTGTCGCATGTCGACAGGCGCGAACACAACCTTCGAGCTGTTTTTGGACGCGCGCCGACGCGCAATCTCCAGCATGTCGGGCGAGCGATCGGTCGCGGTGATTTGGTAACCGAATTTTTCGAGCTCAACAGCATGCCGGCCGGTGCCCGACGCCAGTTCTAGAATTTCGCGCGTTGGACGGGTCGCGAATTCCTGGAGGCAGTCGTGCACGAAGACCGCTTCTGCTGGGTACGGTTTGTCCGCGTAAAAGAGATCGTAGAGCTCGGCGTAGCGGCCGGCGTAATTCGTCATGCCGTGACTTTCGTTCTGGCCGTTGCCGCGATGTGGGAAACGGTCTCGGCGATTTTGCGAATCGTTTTCTCCGGCAACGTCGCACTCGATGGCAAATAGAACCCGGTGTTCCAGAGAGATTCGGCGACTGGACAATTAACTCGCCGATAGCCCGGCTGCTTTTGCAACACCGGCTGAAGATTCATCGGACAAAAAAACGTGCGCGTGTCGACACCTGCTTCGCGCAGTCGAGATTGTAATTCGTCGCGAGACATTTCGAACTCTGGTTGGACTACGACGCCGTACATCCAATAAATGTGCCGGCCCCGCTTCGCCGGAACGGGAAGTTGCAACCCGCGAAGATTGCTCAGGAGTCGATTGTAAGTATTCGCGACGCGAATTTTATCCGCAATGATCTTTTCGATTTTGCTGTGCTGGACCAGCCCCATCGCGGCTTGATAACCAGTCATTCGGAAATTGTAACCGGCGACCTCGTGCCGAAAACGCGGTGTGGTGAACCCGAGATTCCGCAACAGTTTAAGTTTTTCGGCGAGCTTCGGGTTGTTGGTCACAATCATTCCGCCTTCGCCGGTGGTGATGATTTTGTTCGCGTAAAAGCTGAAACAGCCCATCTCACCGAAGCTGCCGGTTTTTTGATCACAAAAGGTTGCACCGTGAGATTCGGCACAGTCTTCGATCACTACGAGATTGTGTTTCTGCGCGATCTGGCGAAGACGATCCATATCGACGGGATGACCGAAGAGGTGAACCGGAATGATCGCGCGCGTACGCGGGGTGATTAAGTCTTCGATTAAATCGAGATCCAGATTCCAGGTGTTCGATTCGGAATCGACAGGAATGGGCACGAGATTGTTGTGATAGGCGGCGAGCGCGGTGGCAATGTTGGTGGACGCGCTGACCAAAATCTCTTCGCCGGCTTCGAGTTCCAGCGCGGCGACAGCAAGCTGGAGAGCCGCCGTCCCGCTGCTGAGCGCGATTCCAAACTTGCACCCGCAATAATCGGCGAACGCTTGTTCAAAGTGTAAAATCGATTCGCCAAAAGAGCCCGAGATTTCACCGCGCCGAATCGCCTCGGCGACCGCCGCGATCTCTTCTTCGCCGATATCCGGCTCAAAAACGGGAATCATTATTTAAGAAGTGACCAGTGACGAGTGACCAGCAAGACCATTTTATTTTATCCTAATCGGAGGCCTTCTTCACGTTGACGTTGATCTTATCATTTTCGGTGCCCAGAAACGGTCCCTGTTTTACGCTCACTGCCTGAAAATCTTCCAGCACCCGGAGTGCGTGAACGCCGTGGATCAAAACAATCGCATCGCCCGGTCCAAGCTCAATTTCGCGCAACCGTTTGCCGTCATCGCTGTAAAGCTCGATCACAATGCGACCGCGCTGCATGACGAACATTTGCTGGAGATCGCTGACTTCGCGCGGGAACGGCTTGTGGTAGTGGGGCGGCTCTGAAAATCCCGCCTGGTGGGCAAGGAGACCAAACTGAAACGACGACTCCGGGCGGCGAAAAGAATTGCGTTTTGTCGACCGAGACGTTAGCGCGAATGACTTCCGCGTATTTGATTCCGCCGTAGGTAATGACCTCCGCAGTCATGACATGTGGGGGCCGAGCGAGCCCAACCGGGCGAGTTTGTTTTGGCGAAGGTCGTAAACTTCCATGTTTTCAATTGCCTGAAATCGCTCCGGGCCCAGGAGATAGTTTAGTTTTCCATCTTTATCTCGCGAATCGCGCCAACGCGCATCGACGAATGCCTCTTTGGCGGTAAGCACCGGCAGCCCATTAAGCCTACTGTTGCGAACGAAGTGGGCGTTATTGCCGGCGCTGTTACAGCCAACCAAAGAATAACCTTTGCGTTTGGCCAGCAGCTCGAGCGCCGCCAACGATGCGCCCCAAAATTGTCCGGAGTAATGCGCATGGTGCCTGACGAATTTCTCATCATAAGGAATCGTGACGGCGAGCTCGGGGCCAAAGACGCTATTGTATTCCACGATGGTGATCACTGGATCAACCACATCTAATTTTTCCCAGACCCAGTAATCGTTTCCATCGATGTCGATGCTCAGAAGTCCGATCTCCCCGCTAAAGCCGGAATCTCGCAAAAGATCGTTGATATTGTCGCGCGAGATCCAGGCGCATTTTGCGATCAGAGAATGACGCCAGTAAGTATCGTCACTGCGGATCTGATCGATAGACTTTTGACTTCCATCCAGGACCAGACCTCGCCAGTTGTTGTTCAAAAGCAGGAAGCGGGTGTTCGATTCCCGATAATTCTCGACTCCAAATTCCACGAAGGAATCCGGCAATCGCTCGAGGCGATGAATCAGATACTGGATGATGCCGTCGTCACCGAATTGGGAGAAGACTTTGAATTCCACCTCATGCAGCGACACTGGCGATTTTCCGTTCCGAATGTTTAAGATAAGGGCCTGAGCCGTGAGGATCTTCAAGGAATCAATTTCGCCACGCATGGCATCGAGCTCTCGCTGCAAACGCGCCGATTTACTGAACTGAAACATAATCGGGAACCGCTTTCGATACCGGCAGGTGGTTGAACCAAAAAGGCAAATCGCACTGCAAGATTTGCTCGAGCCGATGGACGTCGTCTCGGTAGCGTTCGAGAAGCCGCGCTTCGATTTCGGCGTCGCGTTGGGGGGCCGATCCGCGCCGGATGTTGAATTGCATTAAAGCGTCGACAAGCTTTCGACGGACTTTCGACGGTAGAATCGAGGCAACACCAGGAGCGGAATTTCGCAGCCAAAACTGCAGATGAGGAGAAGCGGGAAGCCGGGCTTCATTATGGATCGCGATCGCCGGCTTAAAATCGGGATCGATCTCAAGGAAATTGAAAATGTCGCCACAGATCGCGAGCGGATCTTTAGCGAATTCTTCAAAGATGTAGATGCGAACGCTGGCTTTTCCGAATGTTTCCAGGAAACGGCGGACCTGTTCGCAATAAAGACCGCTCGCGAAATAAAGATAATCGGGAAAGAAGTGGGAAGAGTTGGTGCGAAACTTTGAATTTTGTCTGCGTGCCTCTTCGAGTTCCAGCGCTTCGGCAAAACTTGGCGCGTCCTCGTAGCCCTCTCGGACCATCCACCAGTAAAGCGATTCGGCGCGGCGGGCCGGATTTCGCAGCATCAAAATAATTTTTATCTCACCGAGTGCGGACTTGATCCAGTCGGGGCTTTCTTTGGAACAGAGGTAACCGGTGGATGATTCTCCGATGGCCTTCTCGCCGCGCGCGCCCTTGAAAAGCGCGAGATAGTTTTCCCAGTCATCGTAACCGTAGCCGTGCACAAAAAAATTTGGCTCCTTGAATGGCGACATGAAAATGTCGGGATGCTGAGCGAGATACTGATGCAGCGAAGTGGTCCCGGCTTTGCCGGCGCCAGCAATCAGAAAATTTGGTTTGGTAACAGCCACTTCATTAGCTTGGGGCAGATTCGCCATTTAATTCAGGGCTGAAACAGAAGCGGGATCGGAAACTGCGGAGGCTTGTTGCCATTTTACGTCCGCATAGATCTGTCCCAGATCGTCTCCCGAGAAGCCGTCAAATCTATCCGCCACAGTGGCAACGATTTTAAAGGTGAGCGCCTGCGGGCGCCGATCGTAAAGCTTTGTTCTCGGCGTGTGCAGAGCAAGAGTGATGGAATAGCTTCCCGGCAGTAGCAAACGGCCGGGAATGAGGGCCGCAATTTTGTGTTCGCCAGGTGTTTCAATTGAAATCGCCGGTTCCGCCATTGAGGTAGTGGAATAAAAAACATGGTCGCCCTTGAAATTGAAGACATCGAACGAGAGCTGGAGACCCGGGATTTGGCGGTGCACGTTGAATAAACATTTAAGAAACACCGGCTCACTGGTGCTGAAGGAAGTTGTGGTCTGGCCGCCGGGCCCGTACAAACCGGCGAAGCCGAGGACTGCGTCGCCATCCTTTTGGGGGAAGTGAACGATTGGAGCGTGCTGTGGTTCTTGTTCGCCGCCCAAATAAGCGCCCACCACCTCGGACGTATCGCCGGATTTAGCAATCTCACCTTGCCGTAGCAGGATACATCGAGAGCAAAGCCGGCAAATCGCATCCATGTTGTGGCTGACGAAGATTACCGTTCGCCCTTCTTTTGCCGCGACGTCTTCCATCTTCGCGAGACACTTTTTCTGAAACTCGGCGTCGCCCACGGCGAGAACTTCGTCGATTAACAGAATTTCGGGATCGAGATGGGCCGCGACAGCGAAGGCGAGTCGCACGTACATTCCACTGGAGTAACGTTTGACCGGCGTGTCGAGAAATCTTTCGACCTCGGAGAAGGCCACGATCTCGTCGAATTTCCGTCTAATCTCGGCGCGAGTCATTCCAAGGATTGCGCCGTTGAGGAAAATGTTTTCGCGACCGGTCAGTTCCGGATGAAATCCGGTGCCGACTTCGAGGAGCGCGCCGATGCGACCGTAGATGTCGACTCCACCCGTTGTCGGTTCGGTGATGCGGTTGAGGATTTTCAACAGCGTGCTCTTGCCCGCGCCGTTACTTCCTATTATGCCGAGCACCTCACTTTTTTTGATATCGAGCGAAATATTTTTGAGCGCCCAAAATGTTTCGTGGGTGGGCTTCCCGTTGCGACTCAGCCGGTTGATCAGGCGCCGGGGCAGATTCATGAGCTCGTCGTGCAATGTTTTATAGCCGGGCCGGCCGGTGCGTTGATGCTCGATCCGGAAGGACTTGCTCAGGTCCTGAATGGAAAGGGCGATGTCGGACATGGTCGTTCCTGAGAATTAAATGATGTCGGCAAAGTCGCGCTCGACGCGGCGAAAGAAAAACGCGCCGCTGAGCAGCACAAAGACCGACATTCCGATCGTGATCCACAACATTGTGGAAGTGAGCGCGCTGCGACCGAGCACACACCAGCGAAAGCCTTCGACAAATCCAACGACGGGATTGAGCGCAAACAGCGACCGTCGCAGGTCCGACGTAATCATCGTTGTGGGATAAACCACGGCGCTGGCGTACATCCAAATCTGGAGAAAGAGAGGCAACGCGTAATTGGTGTCGCGGTATTTCACGCTGAGCGCTGAGAACCAGAGGGCAACGCCGGTAGCAGTGATGGCGGTGAGAAGTAAAAATCCCGGGATCGCCAGCAGTCGCACGGTTGGCGCGACATGGTAAAAAGCCATCATCGCGAAAAGCATGACCAGCATGATGACCAAAGTCGACCAACGTCGAAAACGTGTGGGAAAGCGGAATCAGCATCCGCGGGAAATAAACTTTCGAGACGAGCTGAGCGTTGTTAATCAAACTTGTGCTGCTGCGTTGAGCGGTCTGCGAGAAATAGTACCACGCCGTCCATCCGCAAAAAACGAACAAGAAATACGGCGCGCCATCGCTTGGAAGTTTGGCGACCCGGCCAAAAACAATTCCAAGAACGATCGCGGCAATCAGCGGCTGCAGGGCAATCCAGGTGATGCCAAGCGCGGTCTGCTTGTAAATCACCTTGATGTTGCGTTCGACAAGGATCCAAAGCAGATCGCGATAGCTCCAGAGCTCGCGCAAGTTCAGCGCGGCCCACCCCGTGGTCGGACGAATTCGCAGGGTGGGCTCTGCGCTTCCAGTGGCTGCGAGCCCCGACGTTTGAAGTGCATCCGGATCAGTGACAGCGATGGACGTTTCCGTATTCAAAACCATCAATTTTAAGATAGGCCTCCCCCGGCGCAAGTGAACCAGGCACCCGGCACGCCATGCGGCGAAGTTGTGACGTACTATTAAGAGCCAAGTGCGCCTTTAGTTGAATGCCGGGGTTAGAACGAGAGGTAATCGTATTTGGGCAGGAAAATGCCGTTTCCGGTTTGTCTATTTTGTCGATAGGAGGATGGGTCGTTTTGCAAATCGCTCTTCAGCCGGCCTAAATCGGCGGCCGAACTAATTTCAAGACCTTCCAGCCTCGCCAGACCGGCCTTCCGCCTCTGTTCTGGAATCGTGACTGGGTGCTCCAACAGATCGAACAGGAATTCACCGTCTCGCAGTATTGTGACGGCACAATTTTGACGGAGAGACTCAGCGACATAATGGGAGCGCTGAATCCCGCCACCAATTCCAATCACGAGGCCTAAAATCATTCCCACTATGACTGCCTTACGCTGAAATTCTCGCAAGCCAGTTCCGGTTTGAATCTGAGTGTAGACGTAGCCGATGGCGATTGAGATCGCAGTCATGAACGTCAGCGTCGGTAACGCGATCCCGAATGGCCTGCCAATTCCCAGCGCGGGCAGGCAGAGAAGAGCGCCCAGGAAACAAGCGCCCAAGAATTGCCAACCGACGCGCGGACGGGCGAGCTTTACGAACATCGAAACAAGTCCAACCACAAAGATGATCCACAACACTCCGAACAAGATGTCGGCAGTTCCCACCATTTTGATGCCGCCCGGCATCCAGGAGGCGCCAATCGCGGTGACCAGTCTTTTGACTGCGCCAAAATTGAACTTAGGCGAGAGCGCGTTGGGGACCAGAAGGTGCCATAACAGGTAATGGAGTGAGACGATTGCTAACAGACTCAATGCGGCGATCGCAACTCTGCGGCATTGGTTGCGATCAAAGGAAGAGATTAGCCAAAGAACCGGCAGAACTACCGGAAGGGTATAGGTTTCTTCGCGGGTAAGCGTGGCCAAGGTGCAGGCCACCAACATAAGGAAGAAAAAGACTCCGCGGCCTTTCTTCGCCCAAAGAACAAAGCAGTACGCCGTGAGGACGATCCAGATGTAGGCGAGGATCAGATGGCTAAGACTGATCCAGAGAACCAAAGAGGCGAAGATTCTGGACGAAACAAATAACGCAAAGACTATCACGAGTTGCGTAAAGCTGAGTCCGACTTCGAGTAACAGCATGCCGGCCGCGATCATGAATATGCCGATCAGGACAACCATGAAGACGCGATGTGCGACAACGTTTTCACCGAACACGGAGCCTTGGAAATCGTAAAGAAAGATGCTGCATGGCCGCAGACCCGGGGTTTCGATTTTGTCCGGATCGGGTTCGGCATGAAAAGCGGACCGAATTTCCACGCCGCTGTAGGGCCGGATTAAATGAAAGTCGTCCCAAAAAAACGGATATCGAAATGTGGATGCGAAAAGAGCGGACCAAATCAGCAGAAGCAATCCGACCAGGGCAGATACTTTGCCGATTTTTTGCATTAATATCGTTTGGATTTCTCGCGTTTTGCCGTGGCTCAGCGAATGATCGAGTCGACTGGGTTGCCTCTCACTGCACTCGGGGCTTTGGCAACGGAATAATGTAGCGACCCTTGTAGCCTCGTGCAGTCAGTTTTGGGATGAGTTCGTCGGCGATGTGCCAGGATAACAACAGGGCGTATTCGGGCTGGTCCGCAAATAGCCGCTCCTCTTCCACAACGGGAATCGTTGTCCCGGGAACATATTTTCCAATTTTGTACGAGCCCTTGATCTCCAGTACGCATTCCAGAATGCCATTATCCAAGCCGACGTAATTAATCAGGGTACTGGCACGTGACGGAGCGCCGACACCATAAATGCGAGTTCCGGCCCCTTTGATCTCCTTGATCAACGCGAGCAGGTCGAGTTTGGTCTGCGTGACCGCGCGCGCGAACTCGGCCAGAGTCTGTTTTGTAATGCTTCGCTTTTCGAGCTCGAGTAACTGATTCACAGCGGCGTCTACCGGATACTTACCTTTCTTCGCCGAATAGACGCGGATCGATCCGCCATGAGTTGGAATGCGGCGCGCGTAAATGATTTCGAATCCGTGCATTTCGAGCAAATACTTCAACGCTGTGAGTGAATAGTAACGCAGATGCTCGTGATAGATCGTGTCGTATTGAAGCGTCTCAATCAAAGCCAGCAGGTAGTGTGATTCCGAGATAAAGATGCCGTCGTCGGACAGAAGCTTATCAATGCAGTCCACGATTTCGTGAATGTCTTCGATGTGGGCAAAGACATTGGTAGCGGTAACGATTTTCGCTTTTCCATGCGCTGTCACCGCCTTTTCCACCGCGTCGCGATTGAAAAAAGAAGTCAAAGTCGGGATGCCGCGTTGGACCGCGAGTTTCCCCGCGTTGGTCGGTTCGATTCCAAAAACTCGCGCGTGCTGAGTGAAATTGCTCAAGAGCGTTCCGTCGTTGGAACCGATATCGACGATGAGCTCGGATTTCTTCAAGGGATACCGCTCCGCGATTTCTTTGGATAACTGGGCGAAGTTGTCGCGGAGAATCCTGGTGGTTCCGCTGGTGTAAGGATATGTGGGCGGAAAGAGAATCGCCGGGTCGACGATTAGCCCAATCTGGACGAGCCGGCACTGATTGCAGTGCAGTAATTCCGCGGGATAAGCCGGCTGTTCCGCGGGGCGACTTCCAATCGGTGGCATGGTGTTGACGGGCGGGAGGTAGCCAATGAAGAGGACGCTATCGAGGTCGGGGGAATCACAGATCTGACATCGTTCGACTACCACGCTCGAGTTAGTCCCAGCGGCAAGTTTTCTCTGTCGAATCATTGATTGTTCTCGCTCGAAGGTTTTCGATGCGCGTTGACATCATACCATTGCACCGTCGGCGCCAGTCCATCCCGGAGAGTTGTTCGCGGCTCGAATCCCAATCCGCGCAGTTTGGAAATATCGGGACAACGCCGGGCCGGACTGCCACGACGCAATTCACCGGGCACGATCTCGAGATTCAGGCCGAAATACCGGCTGATCTCGTGAGCCAACCGCGCGATGGAGATCTCGTGATCGTTGCCGACGTGATAGACACCGAGGTGCTCGCCCTGTTCCATAACGCGAAGGGCGCCGTCGATTGCGTCATCAATATAGATGAAAGCGCGGGTCTCCTCGCCAGTGCCCTGAATTTCAAATGGGGTAGGGCGTTTGTTGTCTCTGGGCAGCTTGCGCATTCGCAGTGTGAATTCAGGGATGACATGTTCCCATCCCATGTCCGGGCCGTAAACATTGTGAGGCCGGAGAACCACCACCCGCTGAAAATGCTTGCGACCAAAATTTAGCGCGAGCAATTCGCTGATAATCTTGCCTCCGCTGTAGGAGTAACGCGGATTTAAGACATCTGGGACGATGAGCGGAGCGGCTTCGTCTGTCGGCACCTTGGCCGGCGCGTAGTAAACTTCGGAGCTGGAAAACAGGACCAGCTCGGGGACTTCATGCGTAAGACACGCATCGAGCACGTTCACCATCCCTTTGACCGCGACTTCCAGAACCGTCTCCGGTTTGGTGTAGAAGAATTCCGTGCCGTTGATGTAGGCGAGGTGACAAACGGCATCGACGCCACGCGCCGCCTTGTTGACGGCATCACTGTCGCGAATGTCACCGAGAATCAGTTCCACCTTGCGCGCTTCCTGGCCGAGCTTCTCTTCAGAGCCTCGCGAATTGTTGTCGAACACACGGATACGCGCTCCTGCCGTTAACAAACCTTTCACCAATGCGGACCCAATGAAACCAGTGCCGCCAGTGACGAGACAATGCTTACCGGAAAGCCGGGACTCTTTTGTCGAATTCGTCATTTGAAAAACGCGCGGCTCTTCTAATCAACGGAGCTTTCGAGCTCCGGTTCGCTTTACGCCTCGATGAAATTTTGGAATCCGGACTGTGGTCACACTCCGCGGCGCATTGCGATTCTTGCGCATTCCCCAGACAAACCATTGCGAGTATTCCCTGACCCAGGGACCGAGATGAAAATTCGATTCGCCGCCGTACAAGCGGTCGATCGAGATAATCGGGACTTCGCCTAATCGCAAACCGGCGTGATGCGCTTTGATCGCCATTTCGAATGCGACTGTCCACCCAACCGGCCGGCTTTCCAGATTGAGCGAGGGAAAGATCTCTTTGCGGAACATCTTGATGCCGGTCGTGGCGTCAGTGAAGGGCGAACCAGCCACTCGATGGAACAACCAGTTGGCCCAGTAGGAGAGGAAAGCGCCAATGAGCGAGCCTCCCAGCCGTCGGCCGCCATGAGCATAGCGAGTGCAACTCACGAAATCGCATCCCTCCTGAATCAGCGCGATCATGTCTTCAATCGCCAACACCGGACCGACTTCATCAGCGGCGAAAATTAGAATCACATCGCCTTGCGAAGAAGCAACTCCGGAGCGGATGGCGTTCACAACGCCGTTGCCGAGCGTGTTCTGGACACCGCGCAGCTCCGGATAATTTTGGCGGACTTCCTCAACAATGGAAATGCTGTCATCACCGGCGGAGTCGTAAACAACCAGGACCTCGTGGGGCAGATCAACTACCGCTCGCAGAATTTTAAGCATGATCCGGAGGTTGATGCCCTCGTTGCGCACCGGCAGGAGGATCGACAGCATTTCACAGCGATTTGCTGCCGTTTTCGTCTCAATTGGCGCAGTGGCCGCAGTGCTGGTCATTCGTTGTAAAACTTTTTGATCAACCGGCAAACGTTGCGCACATCATCATCGGTCATCTGAAAGGCAGACGGGAGCCAAATCGCCTGTTTACCAATCTTGGCGCTGACCGGAAAATGTTTCTCGTCACGCAGGTAAGGTTTCTGGGTGTGCAAAGGAAACCAGAACCGCCGGCAACCGGCGCCGTTTTTAGCCAGGAAAGTATCGAGCTCATCGCGACGCTCGGCTAAAGCGTCGACCCACTGCGGTTGCTCACCGGCTTCGATGTTGAAAGGAAGAACACGAATGCCTTTGGTTCCGGTGAGTCCTTCGCGATAAATGGAATACGTGCGCCGGACCCGATCCATTCGCGGTTTGAGACTTCCCAGCTGACCCAGGCCGACGGCCGCTTGAAGGTTCGTGAGTTTGAAATTGAACCCAATCGATTCGTGCACGTCGGCCCCTCCGGTGCCGCGAACGGGTCTGCCCTGGTCTTTCAATTCGCGAAGTCGGTGAAAAATCGCTTCGTCATTGGTTACGATCACGCCGCCTTGTCCGGTAGTGATCATTTTATTCGGGGAAAATGAAAAGCAGCCGGTCCGGCCAAATGTTCCGAGGCAGCGATTTTTGAATCGAGAACAAAGTGCTTCCGCTGCGTCCTCGACAACCGCAAGACCGCGGGCATGGGCAAGGTTGACAATTTTTTCGATGTTCGCGGCGCGGCCGCTGACGTGGACCGGCACAACTGCTTTTGTTCTCGAAGTTATCGCAGCCTCCATCGCCTTCACGCTGAGGTTCAACGTATCGGCATCGACGTCGGCGAATACCGGAGTCGCTCCAGTCATCGAAACTGCGTTGGCGGTCGCAATAAAACTGATATCCGGAACAATCACTTCATCGCCATGACCAATGTCGAGCGACATGAGTGACAGGTAAATGGCCGCGGTGCCGCTGGTAACGCCGATTCCAAATTTCGCGCCGGTAAGTTTTGCGATCGTTTGCGCGAACTGGTCTGTGACTTCACCGTCGTTAAGAAAATTGCTATCGATGACTTTCTTAAGCAGCGGTAATTCGTCGCCGGTCATCTCGGGTGACCACCAGGAGATGGACCGCCCCATATCAATCCACCCGGCGCAGGACAAATCCCTGGATCGGACCGAATGAGTCTCCCTTGTCCACCGCAATTTTGACTCGATCGCCCATTAATTCGTAGAGCTGGCGCGCGGCGGCATCGGCGGCATCAAAGATATCGTCTTTAATAGCCGTGCGGCCGAAACCTTCAAATTTCGCGAACATGTTTACGAATACGCGCGTGAGCAAATAATACAGGTTAAAGGTATGCGTTTTTTCCACGCTAAATTTTCCATTGAGGAACTCCATCAACTGATCGTAGTGGAGAAAGTAGTTGTGCCAGTCATGCAATGGCACGTTCTTCAATCCCACGGCGCGCCGCACCTCATTCATCGCTTCGAAGCCTTCGAAAGTATTTTCGATCATGATGTACCGGCCGCCTTGCCGCAAAGTGCTCCGAATATTTTGCAGCACTTGCTTCTGCTCCTCCCAGGTCATGAAATTGATCACGACCCGTTGCGAAACAACCAGGTCAAACTTGTTGGCGTAGCCTGATAAGTCCAAAGCATCGCCGCCGGCAAGCGTCACATTAGTTAGGCCAGCTGCTGCGAAGCGCTCGCCCGCTTTGGCGCGCAAATGGTTTGAGTGTTCCAACGCAAGACAACTGCGCGCTTTCGCCGCGTAGTGGACCGTGGATTCGCCGTCGCCGCAGCCGAAGTCGGCCATTTCATCGCTGGCCTTAACCTGTGAGAGCACGAAATCGGTTTCGAGTTTTCGCAGATTTTTGTCGAGCAGCGAAATGGTGTCGGCATTTTCCCAGTACTCGTCGATCCGACTTCGATCGCTCATTGGTTTGGGCCGGTGGGAATAACGTCCCACAAATCGACCACTGTCGTTTTGGCGGGAATGCGCAATTGCCGATAAGCGTTGTGCGCGGCCCCGACTATGACAATGTCACTGGACGCGACCAGTTCTTCCTTGCTGACGAACGTCGGATCTTTCGCGTATTCGTCCGAATAGAAAACCTGCGCGCCGTGGAAACGAAGAAGTTTGCCAAGTTTGTAGGAGAGCGAATTGCGGATGTCGTCACTGTCAGCCTTAAACGCCATTCCGAGAATGCCGACGCGTTTCTCGCGCAAATCGAATCGACGCGCCAATTGTTCGACGATGAAGTTCGGCAGCCCTTCGTTGATGGTCGTGGCCATCTGGCCAAGAACGAAATTGTGTTTTTGAAAGGCGAACAGTTGCATCGTGTCTTTCATTAAACATGGCCCGGCGGCAAAACCTGGTCCCGGGATACTTCCCATTCGCGGGTAACCGCGCTTCATTTTTGAGAGTAGCTCGCCGTAATCTAGTCCTGCGCTTTCGACGACCATGTAAAGTTGATTGGTTGCGGCAAACTGCATGTAGCGAAAAGCATTGCAGACGAGCTTGGCGAACTCCGCCTCGAGCGGGCTCATTTCCACAACTTCGGGTGCTATCTTGCAAAAAAGATTTTTCGCCGCGGTCACGGCGCCGGAGGTAGTTCCGCTCACGAGCTGCGGAAGGGAGCGAATTTCCTCGATGGCTTTTCCTTGCACGACCCGCTCCGGACAAAACGCGATCCCAATTTTCTTTCCGCGGCTTCGAAGATATCCGTCGATGTATTTTGTTGTTCCCGGGGCGACGGTAGACCGAAGAATAATCGTCTGTTCGTTCCGAAGGTGCGGAATCAATTCATCGAGACAGCGGGTAAGAAGCGACAGATTGGGATTGTTGAACTCATCCACCGGCGTCCCAATGGTCAATACGATGAGTGCAGCCTGGGCGACACTTTTCGGATCGGAGGAAAGGGTCAATCGATCGGTCTCATGCACTTTGTTCAAAAGTGCGTCGCCGCCCTCCTCGCGAAAAGGCATGGTTCCGCTGGCAATCGTTTCCAATGCCGTCTCGTTGATGTCCAGGATTGCTGTTTTAAAACCGCTGTCCGACAGGACGAGCGCCAGGGGCAGCCCAACCCGGCCTGCGCCTCCGACGACACAAACATCGTAACTCGCCATGGGGTCCTTCTGCATCATTGCAACTTGATGTGTCCCTGGGCCACCGCCATCAGGATAGTTGCGCGGTTCAAGGCGCTGGAAAAAGCGGGCTCGTCGATGATCAAGTCGCGCAACGACCGGTCGTAGATCGTGGGTTCAATTCCAGCCGGTGGCGCAAAGCGCTCTTCAGCCAGCGTGACTCCAGGCGCAAAGAAACACCAAAGTTTGTTGTTAAGCCGACCGGTGTCCGGACACAGACTGCCCACCGGGACCAATTCTTTTGCGATGAATCCCGTTTCCTCGCGAAGTTCCCTGGCCGCGGCTTGCGCGGGAGTTTCGCCTTCATCGACGTGACCGCAGGGTAACTCGAGAGTCACCTGTTCGACTGCCGGACGAAACTGGCGGACCAACGGAAACGCGCCGCTGTTTGTTACCGCAAATATTGAAACGTAATCCTGGGTGCTAATTGAATAATGCAGCGCGGCATCGTCTCCAATCTTCTTGCCTATCAATTCAAACCAAGGTGTCTTAAAAACCGAACTTCTGCCGCAAATGTCCAACTTGGTTGCGTTCATGCGATCAACTGAAAATGTTTGGGTGAAATCTATCCTACGCCGTCCGGGTTCGGTGCGAAATACCGGTTTCAAGGGAAAATTCCGAATTTAAGTGGCCAATGTCGAGAAACTGGTATTTCACGCAAGTAAGGCCGGAGTGACGATACGATCCCATTTGCTTGCGCTTTGCAACGCGGGTTCTACTGTGGCGCGGTGAAAAAAATCGAGGCCATCATCAAGCCTTTTAAAACCGAAGCGGTGAAAGATGCGCTCTCCGCGGTGGGCATTGAAGGAATGACGCTGAGCGAGGTGCGCGGTTTCGGCCGGCAGAAAGGCCACAGTGAAATTTATCGCGGCAGCGAATACACCGTAGATTTTTTGCCGAAGGTAAAATTTGAAATCGTGGTCCCGGACGATGTGGCCCAGCGCGTTGTCGAAGCAATTTTGCAGTCCGCCAAAACCGGAAAGATTGGCGACGGCAAAGTTTTTATGACCGAAGTCGAGGAAGCAATCCGCATCCGCACCGACGAGCATGGAGCGGAAGCAGTTTCGTGAAACTGAAAACTGAAACTCTGAAATGAGATGAATGACTTTTTATTATCAGTCGTGCTCGGAATTGTCGAAGGATTGACCGAATTCCTGCCAGTGAGCTCGACGGGGCATCTTCGCATCGTCGAAGCGCTGTTCGGTCTGCATCTGCACGATAGCTTCTGGAAGATGTACACGATTGTGATCCAGCTGGGCGCGATCCTGGCGTTGCCGGTTTATTTCTGGAACCGGATCCTGAAATTCCTCGCCACGTTTCCAAAAGGTGAGCGCGGCGACCGAAATTTCCTGACCCATCCGCTGAGTTTGACCATCATTGCGTTTATCGTGACCGCCGTGCCGGCCTGGGCGTTGACCAAAGTCATCGGCAAAAATCTCGAGAATCTGTGGGTGATAACGCTTGCGCTTATCATCGGTGGAATCGTGATGTGGATTGTCGACGCCATGTTTACCCGACCGCGCGTGACGCATATGGAGGAAATGAGTTTGCCTCAGGCGATCTGGATCGGTGCATGCCAGATTTTGTCCGCGGTGTTTCCGGGAACATCGCGTTCGATGTCGACGATCGCGGCCGGACAGATTGCCGGGATGTCCCGTCCAGCCGCGCTTGAATTTTCTTTTTTTCTCTCGATGCCAACGATGGCGGTGGCGACGTTGTACGATCTCTACAAAACGTTGAAGCCGGGCCATACACCGCTCGAGGAAGGAGACCTGGCCCCTCTTACGATGAATGGGCACGAATGGATCGTCCTCGCGATCGGGTTCGTGGTGTCGTTCATTGTCGCTCTGGTCGTTGTCGCTTGGTTTATGCATTGGGTCCGGAGACATGGCTTCACGCCATTTGCGATTTATCGGATCGCGCTCGGAATCGTTTTGGTGATCCTCTTAACTCGCGGAGTTATTTAGATCGACGCCGATGGAACCGACCGAGGCAATTTTTCCTGATTTGCAGAGCTGCGTGCTTTGCGAAGACGTCAGGTGCGAGTTCAACGGAATGAACACGCTCGTCGGTGTGCTCAACGTGATCGCGGCGCCGTCCTTGCCGATCAATTATCTACGGCTCTGCATTTGGACGCGCTGGTGCAGTGGCTCGGGCAAATTCAAGCAAAAGTCGCGGATCGTCGGAGTGGACGAGCAAAATGTCCTGGCGCAGGCCGAGGTTGAATTCGAGCTGAAGGAAATGGAAGGCCATGCCACCAACGTTCATTATTTTGGCGGAGTGCAGTTCCAGCAATTTGGCCTCCATCATGTAGAGATTTTTCTGCAAGAGGAATTGCGGCTGCGCTTCCCGCTTCCGGTAGTCCGCATCCAGCGGAAATAAGTAGACGCCTTGGTTCCCAACGTCGGAGTCCGGCTTCCGCAGGTGCGCTCGGCGGCTCCGGCGGCCTCGGCACCTCCCGCCGGAAAGTTGGTTTCCGCAAATGCTTTGTGAATAACTGCTTGCCACGCAGATGTGGATTCGTTATCACCGACGAGTTCATGGTCGGCAAAGTCGTCATCGGTATTCTACCGGTCGCGTTGGTTTCAATCGCACCGGCGTTCGCGCAACAAGTGGAAATTGCGCGCGAGAAGCCAGTCACAGTCGCCCATCAGGCGAAGACAGCTCCGCAACCGCAGGTCGAGGCTCGTCCGCAAGCCCAACGGGTTTCTTTTACCACCACCGCGCCGTCTCCGAAACTGAGCATCGAACAAATGCGACAAGCCGGCGCGTTGGCAGGGCAGCGTGTGAGGGAGGAGATGCACGACATCGAGGAAAACGAGCCGCCTCCGAAGCCGGCTGCTCAGCCAAAGAAACAGTCCGCGCCAAACGCGGTCCGCGCGGTCGAGCATCCATCTCGCGAGATCGAAACATCACCGACGCCGCCAATTAATCTTTCAGGCCAAACCGCGTTCGTAAAGTTAGCAGACGGGTTCGATATGCCGGTTGGGAAACCGGATGGAAAAGGCTATTACAGGGCACGGGGATTTCGCGCCCACGGGCATCTTGGCGAGGATTGGGATGGCGTCGGCGGCGGCGACACGGACCTTGGCGATCCAGTTTACGTGATCGCTGACGGCGTGGTCGTTTTTGCGCGTGATTGTCATCAGGGCTGGGGGAATGTTGTCATCATCCGACATGCGTATCGTGATGGCTTGGGCACGCATTACATCGATTCGCTCTACGGACACCTCGATAGGATCCTGGTGAAGCGCGGGCAAGGCGTTCGACGCGGGCAGCAGATCGCGGCGATCGGAAACGCACACGGTCTTTACGACGCCCATTTGCATCTGGAAGTTCGCAAGAACCTTGAGATCGGAATGAGTCGCGACAAATTCGCGCAAGACTCCAGCAACTATTATGATCCATCGCAGTTCATCACCGCGCACCGACATATTCAAAGCAGTGGCGCGAGTACGCGAGTCGCGATGAACACCTTCACCTACGATGCGCGAATTCCGTGGGACAAGCTTAAGAATTACTCCCACGCCCACACTGGCGGGGGCACGAGTGAATCTGCCTACGCGCTCAAGAAAGCTCTGGCTTCGCAGAGCACTAAGCGCGACTAAAACTGACCCTTACGGTCACAGTCTGCCCATCACCGCGAGAATTATTACGATCAGCAGAATGAGTCCGAGCCCGCCGCTTGGATAGTAGCCCCAGCCGGTGCTGTACGGCCATGCGGGCAACGCCCCGAGCAACAAGATAATCAGGATGATAAGGAGAATAGTGCGCATCACTCAGACTACGCAGGAGCCGTTCGAAGCGGTTGCACTTTTTTCAAACTGAACGCCGGAAACCGCTTGCGCGAACCCGGGCCTTTCTTATCATTCGTGGGCAAGTCCCGACTGCGTCTTGTCCGCCACCGGGCGGACTCGTCCTATGGCGAGCCAGATGCGTCGGGAAAATTTTTTGCCCGAACCCGAACTGCAATGGCAAACACGATTCTCGTTGGCGCCCAATGGGGCGATGAAGGTAAGGGCAAGATCATCGACGTCCTGACGACGAAAGCGGACGTGATTGTTCGCAGTCAGGGCGGCAACAACGCCGGTCACACCGTCGTCCACGGCGGCAAGACCTACATTCTTCATCTCATTCCGTCCGGAATTTTGCGCCGCGGAAAAGTTTGCGTCATCGGCAACGGCGTCGTGGTCGACCCGATCGCGCTGGTGAACGAGATCGAGCAGCTCCGCCGCGCAGGCGTGAAGATTGGCAAGAATCTTTTGGTCAGCGATTGCGCGCATCTTGTTTTGCCTTATCATCGGGCGTTCGACGAACAACGTGAGCTGCGCAAAGGCCACGCGAAGATCGGAACAACCAAGCGCGGCATCGGTCCCGCCTACGCCGACAAAGCTGCGCGAACTGGTTTGCGCATTTCCGATTTGATGCAACCGCGATTGTTCTCGAAAAAATTGCAGGCCAAGAATCGCGAGAACAATGCCGTGCTCCGCGCACTCGGCGCCAAGCCGATCGATCACGAGGAGGTAAACAAGAGTTATCTTGCGGCGGGCGCGAAGTTGCGGCCGTTCGTCACCAACACGGTTGTTTATCTCCATGACGCGCTCCAGCACGGAAAAGAGATTTTGTTCGAGGGCGCGCAGGGAACATTCCTCGACATCGATCATGGAACTTATCCGTATGTCACCTCTTCCAACACGACCGCGGGCGGCGCTTCCACCGGCACCGGCGTTCCGCCGAATCGAATCGATCGCGTGGTAGGTGTGATGAAAGCTTACACGACTCGCGTGGGCGAGGGGCCATTGCCGACCGAGGACCGGCAGCTTTCGGACATGCTTCATTCGCTTGGTCGCGAGTTCGGTGCGACGACCGGCCGGGCGCGGCGCTGCGGATGGTTCGATGCCGTGGCGACGCGTTATGCGACGATGATCAACGGAATCGACGAACTGGCGATCACGAATTTGGATGGTTTGGATACAGTGGATCCGATCCGGATCTGTGTCGGTTACCGGTTGAATGGAAAACGTCTTAATGTTCCGCCGTGCGACGCGGTCCAGTTGGATAACTGCGAACCGATTTACGAAGAGATGCGGGGTTGGAATCAATCCACGAGTTCTGCGAAAAAACCTTCGCAACTGCCACGCGCGACTCGAGATTACGTGAAACGTCTTGGTCAGCTTACCGGTGCCAGTGTTTCCATCGTCAGCGTTGGCCCGACCCGCGCCCAGACTATCTTTCTGTAGAAATGGCCGCCGCCGGTAAATCGGTCCCGCGACACATCGCTATTATCATGGACGGGAATGGCCGCTGGGCCAAAGAGCGCGGCCTGCCGCGGATCAAAGGGCACGAGGAAGGGGCCCGCGCGGCACGTGAATGCGTGGAAGGATGTGCTGAGCTGAAAGTAGAATTCCTCACTCTCTACGCCTTTTCCGCCGAGAACTGGCAGCGACCAAAAACCGAGGTCTTCGCCCTGATGCGGCTGCTGGAAAAGTTCTTGAAGGAGAAGACGCCGGAATTGATCGAGAAAAACGTTCGCCTCCAGGCGATCGGCCGACTGACCGATTTACCGGATTCCTGTCAGAAACAGTTGCACAAGTCGATTGAAGAGACTGCGCGCAACACCGGTGTGACCCTGGTTCTTGCCTTGAGTTACGGTGGCCGGTTGGAGATCATCGATGGCATCAAGAGTCTGCTTCGCGCGATCGAGCTTGGCCACATCGACAAGGGCATGATCGACGTCGAGATGTTCAGCAAACATCTTTACACGCGATATTATCCCGATCCCGACCTGCTCATTCGAACTTCCGGCGAGATGCGGCTCTCGAATTTTCTGCTCTGGCAGACTTCCTACACCGAAATGTACGTGACACCGAAACTCTGGCCCGATTTTACCCGGAAAGATTTGTTCGCCGCAGTGGAAGAGTACGGACGGCGTCAGCGGCGCTACGGCCGGAGTGAGTAACTAGACGAACTCCTCGGCCACGGAATCGGCCAGCGCCTTCCCGGCGCGCGTCAAAACAAAGCGGTTCTTTATTTTTCGCAGAAGACCGAGCCGCAGAAATTCCCGAGTCTGATTTGGAAACGCATCGAACAAGTGCGCGGCGGCTCCGGTATCGGTGCGCAGCGACAGGGCGATCTTTTCCGTCCGTTTCATGTCTGGGGTCAAACCCTCGTTTGAACCGATTGGGCTGCGCTTCAACAGGACCGCGTCCGAGTATTGTCGAAAATCGGCCACGTTTTGCCATCGGGTCATGCCGACTGTGGAAAACGCGCTCGGGCCGACCCCGAGATATTCTGCGCCCGACCAGTAGGCACGGTTGTGTGCCGAACGAAATCCGGGACGTGAGTAATTCGAGATTTCGTAATGCACGTAACCCGCGTTTTCGAGGATCGACATCGTCATCTCGAAAAAGTCCCCGTCAGCGTCCGAGTCTTGTCGAAATTCGCCGCGCGCGTGTCGAACAAAAAATTCGGTGTCTTCTTCGTAGGTGAGACAGTAGGTGGAAATATGCTCGGGCTTCAACGCGATCGTTCGCTCCAAGGTTTGTTTCCATTGCCGAACCGTTTGGCCCGGCAATCCAAACATCAGATCGACATTGATATTTGAAAATCCAGCGTTGCGAAAAATCTGGAATGAATGCGCTGCCTGCTTCGCGTTGTGCTCGCGACCGAGCAATTTCAGCAGATCATCGTCCCACGATTGAACGCCGAGACTGATTCGGTTGATCCCGAGCCGCCGAAGCACCGCCGCCTTGATCGCTGAAACACTCCCCGGATTGGCTTCGATCGTCCATTCAATCAGCTCCGACAAGTCGAGTGCGTTGCGAAACCGGCCAAGCAGGAACTCCAACTGAGTGGTTGTCAACGCGGTCGGCGTGCCGCCGCCGAAATAAATTGTCCTTGGCCGTAAACGCCGGCTCTGCGCGTGCGTCTCCAATTCGCTTGCGAGCGCCTCGCAGAACCGTTGAGTTTGCGAACGATCAAGCAGGGTCTTGTAAAACGCGCAGTAGGGACAGATCCGCGCGCAGAATGGAATGTGAACATAGATATGGCGGATAATGCCCGACGCGGTCTCGCTGGTTTGTTTGTCTCGTGAAAGCGAGGAGTTGTGATTCGCAGCGGCCACCATAAAATCAAAGGTTCTTGTCGTCTCGAAACGTAATTCTGATTTGCTCTTGCGCCATCGTTACCTTGTTGGCGCAGCCTTCGTCTTCGGCGCAAACGTCGGTTGTCTATACGACTCACGACGCAAATGCGATCGTCGATTATAAGGCGAATCCCCGGGTTGTTCGGGCGATGGTGGATCGACTGGTTTTGGCGGCTACGGGTCAATCGGACTTAGGTAAAGCCTGGGGATCGCTGGTTTCGCCTGCCGACAAGGTCGGGATAAAAATCTCGGCCGCCGGTGGCGAACTCTTCACCACCCACCACGACGTTGTCGCGGCGATCGTCGACGGTCTGGTGGCGGCCGGGCATTCGCGCGGCAGCATCATCGTTTGGGACCGGTCGCTGGAAGGGACCAAGGGAGCCGGATACAAAGCGAACGCCGACGGTTTTCAACTCAAGAGCATCGCGCCGCGCACCGGATACGATCCAAAAGCGACGGTGACTGCGCCGCTACTTGGCAAACTGGTGTGGGGCGACATCGATTATGTCAGCGGCGGAGGAAAAAGTGTCCCACTGTCCGATACCGAGAACACCAGCAACGTCAGTCATTTTTCGCGTATCCTCACCACTGATGTGACGAAAGTCATTAACGTCCCGGTCATGAGCAATAGCACGATGAATGGCATCGCCGGTTGCCTTTACAACATGACCGTTCCGAACATCGACAACTGGCGCCGGTTTTCGCAAGGAACTCCCTTCGGCGCGGAAAGTATCGCCCTTATTTATTCGAACCCGGTCATTGCGCAGAAAGTGGTGCTGAACATAATGGACGGCTTGTTGGCGGAATATGGCGGCGGACCGGCGTCGCAACCAAACTTTGCTCTCAACCATGCAACTCTTTACGCCAGCAAAGATCCGGTGGCGCTGGACACTGTTGCGTTAAAACAACTTGAGGCCTGGCGTGCCAAGGAGAACTTTCCGCCGATCGGCCGTCTCGCGAGTTATGTGCAAACGGCGACCGCAGTTGGCCTCGGCAATTCGGACATGAGTCGAATCGAGGTGAAAAATGTCGGTCGCTGAGACGTTGCCGGCGGAGAAAACGCAATCGGCGGTTCCAACTTCTGCTCTGCGCGGTTCGATTCTTCGCCGCGTGTCGCGCTCGTTCTATCTTTCCATTTTTCTTTTGCCGAAAAAGTTGCGCGACCCGGTGTCGCTTGGCTACCTGCTCGCCCGCGCGTCAGATACGATCGCCGATACGGCCGAATTGCCGATTGAATTGCGCGTCGCAAAATTGCGACTCCTCGCTGGCGCGATTCAGAGCGAAACATCCCGCGACCCGATCGCCGAACTTTGCGCATCGGTGTCGCGATTGCAGAACAATGAATCCGAGCGCGCACTGATTGAGTCGTTGCCGTCGTGCCTGGCGTGGCTCAACGGAATCGAAACGCTCGACCGCAAGGATGTCCAGGCTGTGCTCGAGAAGATCAATCGTGGCCAGATTTTGGACCTCGAGCGTTTCCGCGATCCCAAACAAATCGCGGCCTTGGAAACGGCAGTGGAGCTCGACGAGTACACCTATCTCGTTGCGGGAAGCGCAGGGGAATTTTGGACGCGTCTTTGTTTCCGGCACTTAAAGAAATTCTCATCGCGTTGCGAAGCGGAAATGCTGGACCTTGGCAAACGCTATGGCCAGGGCTTGCAGCTTATCAATATTTTGCGCGACGCCGGCGACGATCTTCGTGCCGGCCGCTGTTATTTTCCGCGCCAGGAACTGACCGCGGTTGCGCTGGAGCCGTCGCAGATTTTGCGTGAACCGCAGCGGTTTCAGCCAATCTATCGGAATTGGCGCGAGAAGGCAGAGCAGGGGATCAAAGCAGGCACCGAATACGCGCGGGAGATTCGCAGCCGCCGCATTCGGATTGCGACGGTGTTGCCCGCACTAATTGGCGCGCGAACTCTTGCACTTTTGCGTGACGCGGGCGGAACCATGCTTCACCGGCGCATCAAAGTTTCGCGAAAAGAGGTCCGCGCGATTGTCCGCTCACTCACTTCCAGCTTCGGTGCGCGGTCGCGCATCGATTCGCTCTATGGCGAACTTTCCAGGTAGGAGCGGGTCACCGACGCGGCATGGCGAGCCCAGACCGGATTGGCATGTCAACCGTCAATACCTCACAGAAAATAATTCCGTTGTTTTTCGCTGATCGATTTCTCAAGCCGCTCCAGGACGAGCATCATGTCTTCCCAGACTTTGCGTTTTTCCGAAGGCGACTGATTTCGCAACAGGTATGCCGGATGATAAGTGACCATTAACGGCGTGCCGTTGAATGAATCCCAGCGTCCGCGGAGTTCACGCATTGGTGCGCGTGTACCCAGAAGTCCTTCCACCGCTACTGCGCCAAGGGCGACGATCACCTTCGGTTCAATGATATCGATCTGTTCCATCAAGTACGGCCGGCAGGTTTGCATTTCGCGCGGTGTCGGTGGCCGATTTCCATAAGCAGTCCCTGGCGTGTCGGGCCGGCATTTCAAAATGTTCGCGATGTAAACTTCGTCGCGCGCGAATCCCATTGCCTTGATGATTTTCGTGAGCAATTGACCGGCGCGACCGACGAATGGTTCGCCTTGTGCGTCTTCGTCCGCGCCGGGCGCTTCGCCGACGAACATGACGTCGGCGTCCGGATTGCCGACGCCGAATACGGTTTGCGTCCGCGAATTCGCCAGGTTGGGACATTTCACGCAGGCGCAAACGCGCTCGCTGATCGCGGCGAGCTTGCCTTGCTTGTTTTGATCTATGGAGGACGCTGGGCTGCTCTCTCGCCGCAGGCTTGGCGAAGGCCGGTCGATCTTCGATTCGGAAATCTTTTCGGAAAGGCGCGGCCGCGCTGTTCGGCTAAGGATCTCGAGCGCACGCCGGGATGCACACGGATGTTGCGTGCTTTCGTCGCGCATGCGCTCGAGAGTTTGCAAAACGGTTTCGAGCGCCTGCGGAAATTGCATCAACCCGATATTGTAAAGTTTCGCCCGTATCGGCAAATGAATTGATTCGCGAATTGCTAGTGGTTCATCGAACCCCAAATGGCGATTGCGGTCAATCGCCGCTACCATAGGCGCGTGAGTTCGAAATTAAGCGATTACAATTATCCGCTTCCCGAATCGCTCATCGCGAAACGGCCGCTGCCGAAACGGGATGACTCGCGCATGATGGTGCTTCATCGCGATTCGCAGACGATCGAACATCGACAATTTCGCGATCTCAAGACTCTTCTGCAACCAGGCGATCTTCTCGTGCTCAACAACACCCGGGTTTTGGCCGCGCGCAGATTTTCAGACGACCATGCGATCGACTTTCTGTTTTGTGGAAAAACTCGGCGCTAAGCGCTGGAAATGTTTGGTGAGGCCCGGCCGCAAAATGCGGGTCGGCGCCACCACGAAGATCGGCAACGTGCCGCTTCGCGTTGAAGAAGTCTTGCCGGACGGAGAACGAATCGTCGCGTTGGACGAGAAAGTGGATCTTTACGCGGATGGCTCGATGCCGCTGCCCCCATACCTCAGACGGGAAAGCGATTTCGCGGACAGTGACCGTTATCAAACTGTCTTTGCGCAAACGCCCGGCGCAGTGGCGGCGCCAACGGCCGGTCTCCACTTTACGCCAGAAATCCTAAACGAAATCCCACACACGTTTATTACACTTCATGTCGGCCCTGGAACTTTTCGACCAGTCCACTCGGAAAACATTACCGAGCATCGGATGCACGCGGAGTCGTTTTCAATTTCGGACGACGCGGCGAAGAAGATCAATGATGCAGAGCGGACGATTGCCGTGGGGACAACGACTGTTCGCGTTCTGGAAACAGTGGCTCAAAAATCTCGAATGCATAATGCATTCGAGAATTCAAGGCACCGGCTCGAATTTGCCGCGCAGGAAGGCGAAACGGATCTTTTCATTTATTCGCCGTTCCAATTTCGGGTTGTGGACGGCTTGCTAACAAATTTTCATCTGCCGCGCTCGACCTTACTGATCCTCGTGAGCGCATTTGCCGGCCGGGAATTTCTGCTGGGAGCCTATGCGGAAGCGATGCGCGAGCACTACCGCTTTTATAGTTACGGCGATTGCATGCTGATCCTGTAATCTTTCGTCCACTCTTAGTCCCAGACGGTGAGATTAAGAGGAAGAGCGAAGATTGTTCGTGTAAATTCGAGCCCATTCGTGGTTAAAAGAGGAGCGATGGCAGAGAACGATCAACCCAAAGGCGAGCTTGTCATTCAGACGATCGCGATGCCAAAGGACACCAATCGCGACGGCGATATCTTCGGCGGCTGGCTGGTCTCGCAAATGGATCTGGGCAGCGCAATCATCGCCGGCAAGATCGCAAAGTCGCGGGTCGTCACGGTGGCGATCGAAGGGATGTCGTTTCTCAATCCGGTGCGAGTTGGCGATACCGTCGCGTGCTATGGCTGGCTCGAAAAAATCGGACGCACATCGATGAAAATTTGCGTCGACGTATGGGTCATCCGTTACAAGACCGACGAGCGCGTGAAAGTTACGAGCGGCGTGTTCACTTATGTTGCGCTCGGACCGGATGGAAAACCGGCTCCAGTTGCCCGCGAGAACTGACGAAGGATCAGGCCGCCATTCCGTTCGGCTCAGAAGCGGACAGCAAATCGAAGTGTTGCGAATTCACAAGTTCGTCAACGACGCGGTACAATTTCAATTCGCACACTGCGCAGCCGCGGAACAATTCAGAAATAGCGACTGGTTCGCTATAGACGATTTGCCAGACTTGCTCGGCCAGTGGCCGCAGCTCGCGGGGCGCTTCTTCCGGCCATGAGATATTAAGTTGGCGCCTCTGGACGATTGCATTCGGATCGGGCACCCGGCATTTCACGTCCGCGAATTCATCCCGGAATTGCAAGGCTTGGATCAGCAACTCCTGTCCGTTCCCAGTGATGGGTCCTCTTTCGATCTGGTCGGCTTGAGCACGTTCGCCTGAAAAGAAGGAAAATGTTCCCGAGAGGTTCGCGTTCAGAAACAGCTGCCAAAACGCTTCTTGTCCGTCGAGGTGTTCAAATTGACAGTGACGCGGCTGGCCATATTCAAAGGAACAAGTCGAGATCGGCTCGCCTTTTTCATTCGTGATTCGCAACTCCCCGGTCTGGAACGAATTCAAAATGGTTTGATAGATCGAGACCAGGTCGAAGTTGGAAAGACTGCCGCTAAGTTCCATGCAATGACTTTGGGCAACGGTAACGTCACGGGCCTGCCACAGTCGAAGGGCGAGCTGCTTGCTAAGGTAGAGAAAGAAAGAGGGGATCCGCTCCATAAGTTCTGGAAAATCCCGGCGCCGAAAGCATTGAAGACTTGCGTCTTCGCGTGTGCGGACAAGATGTTTATAGGGAAGGCCGCTAAGCGCTTCGACGTCGCCGAAAACATCTCCGCGCGAAAGGTAAGTTTCGGCCACTTTCTCGTCGCCGTTGTAATGTGCGACCTCAACTACGCCGCGGTTGATAATGTACAGTGCGTCGGCGGGTTCACCCGGTGAATAGACAATTTCTCCTTCTTCGAGGTGCCGGACCTCGGAAAGCCCGCCCAAAGCTTTTCGCTCCAACGGCTTTAGAGTCGTGCAAAAGCCAAAGAAATCCTTGCCGCGCGCCATGTCTCTTTCAAAGCAAGCCTCGTGCGAGTGTCTTTCCCAAGTGACTGCTGGCGGGCAACTTCGAACTAACCCGGATCGTATACGTGACCGGATTATGGCCGGGACGGCTGTCGATGATTGCGCGCGGCGGCGGTTGGGTCGCGCTCGCGTCCGACCCCGAGACCGTGATCGGCGGCGCGATTTCTTCGGCCGTCGGTTCCGAAAACGAACCTGGCTCGGATCCCAAACTGGTCGATATTTGCGGCTCGCTCGACCTTGGCCAGTTTCATTTTTTCCTTTATTTGACGGTTGGCCGCCTTTTGGGCCCGCGCTACTTCACGTTGCCGCTGATGAATGCGCTTCTGAACGTAGTGATTATATGCGCGTTCTCGGCGAGCCTGGGGGCTCATGGAGCTGCAACCGTTGAGATTGAAAGCGAAAACGATGATCAGGCCGAGGGTTGAGATTTGCTCGCGCACGTTGCTTGTAAGAGCACACGCCGTGCGAGGCCGACGGGAAAGCCTGAGAGGCGAGCGAGTGGGAGCGGGCGAATCAACCGCCGTTACCCAGCAACGTGCGCATGGAACTGACCGCGCGCAGATAAATCTGGTGCGGACCGCCACGCAGAAGTTCCTGCGTCATTAAGTCGACCGGATCATTGCTTTGCGCTGGCATCATTTGCGGCACCGCCGTTTCTTTTTCGCCGCTGCGCGAAACCTCCAGAAGATCGCCGCACTTCGCGGGCGCGACGCAAAATTTCACTGCCTGCGAATGCTAAAACCACTTCGCCAATCGGACTGCCAGCCTTCTCGCGCAGTTCGATGTCGATCTTGCGATTGTTCGAATCCAGAAATCGGCAGCTTCCATTCATCTGCTGCTGATTCGTTTTCCATTTCAACTGCGCGGCCAGCCAGCCGATCAAAAGGATGGCCGTCGATTTAAATCCGGGCGCGAAATCTACGGTCACGCTTTCCATTTCCGCGAAATGATGATGCGAAGCCGGATGATCGAAAAACTGTGCGATCGCGTAACGAACTTTGTCGAGCCGCGTCCAATTGAGATCGCAAAGCACGATGCGTTGCTTTGCTTCCTGTTCCGCGGTTTCGACCAGTCGCATTTGCGCGTCGAAATTCTTCCAGCTCTGGCTGTCGTAGATCAATCGATCGACCCAGGCCCACAGTTGCGGGTCCATTTCGTTCGGGAAATTCGTCCTGCCACCAGAGATAAAGCGGCAGATCGGAATCGAGATGGGAAAAAACGATGCTCGGCAACAGTTTCGCGCACGGGCCTTCGAGCAAAAAGGAAAGCTGCTCGGAGCAGATTTGTTTGCCGCCGGCGCGGGTGACATGACAATGCGCGTTGATCCAGGCTTCGCACCCGGTTCTCTTTCGATTGCGCGGTTGGCACCGATGACAATCGCGCGGCAGGCATGGTTTTCGGTGATTCGCGCGATCAGTTGCGTGTTTTTTTCCAGCGAACCGGGCTTCTCGCTGTAAACGGCGAGATTGATCAGCGACGCGCGCGTCATCGCGCCTTCGCCGTCGCTGCCAAAGTTTTTTCAACTCGCTGGCGATTTCTTGCAATCTCAACCGGTTCGCCTAACGAATAAGTTTCAGCGACGTCGATGGCATGCTCACAATCTCCTCCAGGCGCGACCGTCGCGCGCCAGCAGTTCGTCGGCTTCGTTCCGGGCCCCACGAGCCGGCGGGATAAAAATATAATTCGGGCGCATTCTTTTTTCGCGACCACGCATTTTCGATGGGGTCGATGAACGCCCAGGCTTCTTCGACCTCGTCGCGTCGCGCGAACAGGGTCGCGTCGCCGCTCATCGCGTCGAGCAGCAAGCGTTCGTAGGCTTCGGGACTCGCTTTGCCGAACGATGTTCCGTAATGAAAATCCATTTTCACCGGCTCGATCCGAAAACTTGTGCCCGGCATTTTGGCCTGCATGCGCAGCGAAATTCCTTCGTCCGGCTGAATTCGAATCACGAGGACGTTGGCGTCGTTAGTTTCCTTGTTGAACAAAACCATCGGCGCTTTTTTGAAATGGACGGAGATTTCGGTCGCCGATTTCGGCAGCCGTTTGCCGACGCGCATGTAAATCGGCACGTCCCACCAGCGCCAGTTGTCGATGTTCAGTCTCAGCGCGACGAAGGTGTCGGTCATCGATTTCGGATCGACCTTTTCCTCTTTGCGATAAGCCGGGACCGGTTTTCCGTTGATCGCGCCGTCGGCGTATTGCCCGCGCACGACGTTGGCGCCGACTTCGATCTCCGCGTGAATCGCCGCAGCGAGCGAACGACTTTCACTTTTTCGTCGCGAATGCTGTCGGCGCTCAAATCGCGTCGGGGCTTCCATCGCGACGAGGCAGAGCAGTTGCAGCAAATGATTTTGCACCATGTCGCGCAACGCGCCGGCGTCTTCGTAATAACCGGCGCGGCCTTCGACGCCGAGCGTTTCCGCGGCGGTGATTTGGACGTGATCGATGTAACGCGTGTTCCAGAGCGGCTCGAAGATCGCGTTGGCGAAGCGCAGCACCAAAATGTTCTGCGCGGTTTCCTTGCCGAGAAAATGATCGATCCGATAGGTTTGATCTTCGCTGAACGAATTGCTGACCACGCGATTCAGTTCGCGCGCGGATGCGAGATCGGTCCCGAACGGTTTCTCGACGATGACGCGCGCCCAGCTTCCTTCGCGCGCCTTGTTCAGATCCAGCGGCCTTGAGATGTTTCAGGATCGGTTCGAACTGTTCCGGGCCGACCGCGAAATAAAACAGCCGGTTGCCGCGCGTGCCGCGTTCCTTGTCGATCTTGTCCAGCCGTTCGGCCAAACTTTTGAAACCGGACTCGTCGGCGAAATCGCTTTGATGATAAAAAATCGACTGCGCGAAGTTCTTCCAGATTTCATCGCGCACCGCCTGACGCGAGAATTGTTTGACCGCTTCTTCCATTTCCTTGCGAAAATCGTCATCGGTCTTCGGGCGACGCGCGAAACCGATGACTGTGACGGCCGGCGGCAGTTCGCCATCGGCGGCGAGATTGTAGAGCGCCGGAAGCAGCTTGCGATGAGTGAGATCGCCGGTTGCGCCGAAGATCACGACGCTGCACGGCTGCGGCACGGCGCGGGTCGATAAACCTTCGCGCAAGGGATTCGTTTGTGATTGCTCGGCCACTCGATTCATCGGATAAATTGTAGCGGCGCTCTGTGAGCGCCGAAACTAAATCTTTTTCTTGTGGCGGCGAAGGCGAATGCGGCTCGCCTGCATCGCGTCGTCGCAGACCGCCGGCTACAGTTTTATGACGGCAGCGGGAAGCGCCGGGTCATGTCGCGCACTTTTTCGCGGACGCGCGTGAGAGCGGATTCGTCGGCCCGGTTTTGCAGAGCTTCGGCGATCAGATCGGCGATCTCGAGCATCTCTTCTTCTTTCATGCCGCGCGTGGTGACGGCCGGTGTGCCGACGCGAATGCCGCCCGGCTTGAAGGGCGAACTGGTGTCGAACGGGATCGCGTTCTTGTTCACGGTGATGCCGGCGCGATCGAGTGTTTCCTGCGCATCTTTGCCGTTCAGGTCTTTCGGGCGAAGATCGACCAGCATGAGGTGATTGTCGGTGCCGCCGGAAACGATCCGGAAACCATGCTTGGCCAAACCGGCGGCGAGCGCTTTCGCGTTCGTCACGACCTGCCGTTGGTAATCGCGGAACCCCGGCTGCAGCGCTTCGTGAAAACAGACCGCCTTGGCCGCGATAACGTGCATGAGCGGTCCGCCCTGGACTCCGGGGAAAACTGTCGAGTCGATTTGCTTGGCGAATTCTTTGGTGCACAAAACAATCCCGCCGCGCGGGCCGCGCAAACTCTTGTGCGTGGTGGTGGTGACGAATTGCGCATGCGGAACCGGACTCGGATGCTGACCGCCTGCGACCAGACCGGCAATGTGCGCCATGTCGACAAAGAGAAGAGCGCCGACCGAGTCCGCGATTTGTCGCAGCCGCGGAAAATCGATGATGCGCGGATAAGCGGAAGCGCCGGCGGTGATCATTGCCGGTCGAACTTCTTCGGCCTGTTTTTGAAGGGCGTCGTAATCGATCTGCTCTGTTTTCTCGCTCACGCCGTAGTGCGACACGTTATAAAACTTGCCGGAGAAATTCGCCGGATGACCGTGAGTGAGATGGCCGCCGTGCGCGAGGTTCATCGTCAGGATCTTGTCGCCCGGTTTGAGGACCGAGAAATAGACGGCCATGTTGGCCTGCGCGCCGCTGTGCGGCTGCACGTTCACGTGCTCGGCGCCGAACAATCGCTTCGCCCGATCGATGGCGAGTTGTTCGGCGACATCGACATTCTCACAGCCGCCGTACCAGCGTTTCTTCGGATAACCTTCGGCATACTTGTTCGTCAGACAGGAGCCCTGCGCTTCCATTACCGCGCGGCTCGTGAAATTTTCGGACGCGATCAGCTCGATGTTTTCGCGCTGGCGTTTTTCTTCGGCGCGAATCGCGTCGTAAATTTCCGGATCGACTTTGCGCAGCGCTTCCAGTGAGCTGCCGCCGTACGATGTCGATCCGGCGCTGGCTTGAGTTGGCCGTGAAATGTCACTCATTGAGTACGAAGATATTCCGCGATTTCGCGTCGCACCAGGAGGAACGCAGTTCGCTTTGTTCGACAAAGCCAAGCACGCTCGGCAACGCGTTTTTAATTGTGCGCGCGCATTCCTCGTAAACCTCGCGGCCCATTCCGATCGGGTCCGGCACGTCGCGCCAGCAAGTCGAACCGGGTTCTTCAAATTCGCGAAGCAAAAAAGTTTTCTCGGCGCCGTGCGGAAAAAGCATGTGGATCGTCTCCAGATGCGCGCCGGTCATCGCGAAAATATGGGTGGCGCGATCGACCAGATCGTGGGTCAGCGGCTGACTGCGGAGATCGCTGATGTCTACGCCGTCGGATTCGCAAACCTGGACCGCATAAAGGCTCGGCGGTTGACCGCGCACCGCGTGAACTCCGGCCGAATCGACTTCGATGTCTTTGCGATTGCCGATCAAACGACGAAAAAGCCCCTCTGCTATCGGACTGCGACAAATATTGCCGGTGCAAACAAAGAGGACGCTTTTCACGATTCGCGTCGCGCTTGCGAACGCGGAAACAAGGTATGTTTGAACGCGAACAAGGTCAATCAAGCCGCTGGGGCGGCGCGTGTTTGCAGCTTGCTACCACGGGCTATCTTTCGCTAACTGTTGGCCATGGCCCTGAGCCCGCAGGAGCAATCCGTCGTCCGCCGGTTTGACGAGTCGAAGCGAAACGGCGTCAGCGCTTTACTTCGCTCCTCGATTTACTGCACAGCGCTGGCGGCGCTTTTTCTTTATCTCGCCCTGTCTCGTAACGAGCCGCTTTATTCCGTTGGGATTTTCGGAATGTTTGTTCTCTATCTTGCCATTCGCGTTTACAGCGCGCGCCGCATCGCGGGAATAATGCCGCGTATTTTGCAGCAATACGAAATTCGCATCAGCGAGTTGGAAACCCGATTGCGTAAGATCGAGGGCGACCAGGAAGGGCCAAGATCTTAGGTCGCGCGGTGGCGAGCGGCGCATGACGCGCTAGAATGCGGCCGAATGCGCTCCGTTTGGAAAAGAATCCGATACCGTCTGGAATGGGCTGGCCTGCTGATCGCGACCAAGTTCGTTCCGTTGTTGTCGCGCCAGGCGTGTTATCGGCTGGCGCTTGGGCTCGGCGCGGCTGATGTCGATCCTCGATCGGCACGGGCGAGAAGTCGCGATCAGTAATCTCGAAGTCGCGTTTGGCGACCGCTTCACGCCGCGAGAGCGCGAACGAATCGCGCGCGAATCGTTTCAGCATTTCGCGCGCACCATGCTCGATCTTTTGTGGAGCCCGCGATTAACTCGCGAGAATTTTCCGGACTACATCGAGTTCGAAAACCTGGAAGAAATCGATCGCGCGAGCGGAGCTGAGCGCAGCTTCATCAATGCATGTTATCACTACAGCAATTTCGAATGGTTCAGTCTGGCAAGTGGATATTCGGGATTGGGCGGCACGATCATTTCCCAGGAATTCAGAAATTCATTGCTTGATCCGATCTTCAGAAAATTGCGCGAGCAATCGGGCCACGAATTGATCCCGCGACAAGGCGGAATCGTCCGTCTTTACAAAAGGCTGCGGCGAAAAGGCCGCACGGCGTTGCTGGTCGATCTTACTTTGCATCCCAAAATGCCGTCGGTGGTGATCGATTGTTTCGGTTTGAAGACGAACGTGACTTCGGCGCACGCGTGGCTAAACGAACAAACCGGCGCGCCGATCATTCCGGCGCACACCGAGCCGCTGCCGAACGGGCGCTATCGGGTAGTGTTTCATCGAAAAATTGAAACTGCGGGGAAAGATTATCGGCAGATCGCCCAAGCGTGCTGGGATTCGTTCGAGCCGTATGCGCGCAAGAATCCAGCGCCGTGGCTTTGGATGTATAAACATTGGCGATACAAACCGGCGAATGCGACCAGGCCCTATCCGTTTTACGCGCGGCCACATCGTCGGTTCGACAAGCGAATCGCGGGCGTCCCGGAAAACAAGCCGAAGTCGATGAAGATGTAGCGTTGACAAACGTCCGCGCCCCTTTTCAAGTACCGCCATGCGAATCGTTTCCCGTTTAGCGTTGGCCGTTGCTGTTCCAGCTGTCTTGTCATTTCTCACCGGTTGCCAAACCGGAGGAGGTGGCACCGCCTATCGAGGCGGACGTGCTTATCACGTCGTTGCCTATAAACCACACGACCAATCAATGGTGCAGGTGAAGCTCTCGAAAAGCACGCAGACCGTATACGTGATGGAAGGCGATCGATTGCTTATGGCCGCGCAGGCAAACGTTGGCCGTGGCGGCGCGGAAACGCCTTCGGGCAACTTCTCGATTATCGATAAGGACAAAACCAAACGCCGCGTCAGCGAACCGGATGCCGGTTATCCGATGGCCTATTGGTGTGAATTCGCGCCCGCCTACGGTTTTCATGAAGGCTTTGTCTGGTCGACGCCGCGGACACACGGCTGCGTTCGGCTGCATCGCGAGGCAGCTGCCCGTCTTTACGCGCTCGTGCGAATCGGAACGCCAGTCCACATCGCGCAGTCTTTTCCCGAAGATGCCAAATACGCGAAGGACGTGATGCGGATCGATCAAAGCGGCGATCCCAACCCGCCGCGCTCATTGCTAATGTCTTCGGAGTGGTTCAAGGACCCGCCGGGTCCGCTGCTGGTTGACCAATAAAGCTCGCCAAACGAGCTTTGATTGACGGCTGAAACTCGGCCGCGACGTGCTAGAGTTTGCGGAGCCATGAGCACGAACCTGATATCCAGCGGGACGACGGCACGCGAGAAGGTCAACTTGCGGACGCCGGACGTGATGGCGGCCGTCCAGGAACAGGTCGAGGCCCATTATCGCAGCGACATCGTCGACAAAGTCCGCCGCCAGGGCGGAGTCATCAAAGTCGGCGACACTACCGTGCGGCTCGCCAAACAATTCGGTTTTTGCTACGGCGTCGAACGCGCGATCGACCTCGCTTACGCCGCGCGCAAGGTTTTCAAGGACCGCCGACTCTTCATCGTCGGCGAGATCATTCACAATCCCGAGGTCAATCATCAGATCGCGTCACTCGGGATCAAGAATCTTACCGGACGCAATAAGCAGGCGGAAATTTCCGATCTTCAACCTGACGACATTGTGATCGTTCCAGCTTTCGGTACGGAACTCTCGATGTTGCAGCAAATCAAAGAGCGCGGTTGCCAGATTGTCGACACGACTTGCGGCGACGTCATGAGCGTTTGGAAACGAGTCCGCAAGTACGCCAGTGAGTCAGTGACGTCGATTATTCACGGCAAAGCCGAGCATGAGGAAACGAAAGCAACCAGCTCACGAGCGCTCGGCGACGGAACTGGTCATTATCTGGTCGTGCTCACTCTGGCCGATACCGATTACGTTTGCGATTACATCCGGCACGGTGGCGACAAGCACGCGTTTCTCGAAAAGTTCAAAGGGGCCTATTCACCGGGTTTCGATCCTGACGTGCATTTGAAAACCGTCGGCGTCGCGAATCAAACCACGATGTTGCGTGGCGAAACGGAGGAAGTGCAGCGCCGCGTTCGGAAGGCGATCGTTGATCGTGATGGGCCGGATGAAGCGGCCAAGAATTTTCGTTTCTTCGACACGATTTGCGGCGCGACCCAGGAACGTCAGGACGCGTTGCGCGAATTGCTCGACGTGAAGATGGATTTGCTCCTGGTGGTGGGCGGTTACAACAGCTCGAACACGTCGCATCTCGCGGAGATGGGCGAAGAGAAATTGCCGACTTACTTTGTGCTTAACGCTTCGCGACTGGTGTCGCGGACGGAGATCAAGCATTACAATCTCCATGAGAAACGCGAAGTCGTTTCGCATTTCTGGCTTCCGACTGGTCCCGCAGTTGTCGGGATCACCGCCGGCGCGTCGTGCCCGAATAATTTAATCGAAGAAACTCTGATTCGCCTTTTCGAGTTGCGCGGAATTCCGCGCCAGCAACTCGAACTCGCGGCGTAGGTCCGACATCGCTTCATTAACACCGCGGCTTTAGAGCGGTGTGGTTGCCCTCGCGGCCGGAGAAACCGTTTAAACGGTTTTCACGAAATGTCGCTGGTCAGTTACTTACTGAAGTGAGGTGTTAATGACATCTGCACGCAAACCGCCCGCGCCATGCGAAATATTTGTGAGTTATGGCACGGGCAATTTGGAAGGGCAGCATCAGTTTCGGTTTGGTTAATATTCCGATCGGGCTTTATCCGGCGACCCGGAAAGAGGAACTCAGGTTTCGATTGCTTAGAAAAAGCGATCTGAGTCCGGTGAACTATAAGCGGGTTGCGGAAAAGGACGGCAAAGAAGTTCCGTGGGACGAGATTGTGAAAGGTTACGAGTACCAAAAAGGGAAATACGTCGTGCTCAGGGACGAAGATTTTCAACGAGTCGATATCGAGGCGACCCAGACTGTGGACATCCAGGACTTTGTCGATCTGGAAGAGATCGATCCGATCTACTTCTACAAGCCGTACTATTTAGAGCCGCAAAAAGGCGGAGATAAGGCTTATGCGCTTCTGCGGGATTCTTTGGAGCGGAAGAAGAAGATTGGAGTGGCCAAGGTTGTCATCAAGACACGTGAATATCTCGCCGGTGTAAAGCCGGAGGACGGCGTGCTCGTGCTCGAGTTAATGCATTTCGCGGATGAGCTGGCCGACAGCGGAAAGCTTCACATTCCGAAGAAAGTCGAAGTCGGGAAACGCGAAATGAAGATGGCAACGGCGTTGATCGACAGCATGAGCGCGAAATGGAATCCGGAGAAGTACAAGGACGATTATCGCGAAGCCCTAATGGAAGTGATCGAAAAGAAAGTCGAAGCTGGCGGAAAAGAAATCGAAAAGAGGCCGAAAAAAGCGCCGAAGCCGACGAAAGTCATCGATCTCGTTAAAGTCTTACAGCGAAGTCTCGAGCAAACCGGCCCGAAGAAGAAAACGGCCAGTGAGAGCAAACATTCGCAACGTCATAAAAAAGCGGCGTAGATTGTAGGGCGGTCTATGACCGGCGTGTTTTCGATTGCGACTTTGGCGCTCTGCGAGCGCCGCTACTCTCTTGACACACAAGATCGATATCGTGCAGCCTTAGCGGCGATGAACTCGCTCAATCGATTTGCAGATCCGTTTTATTGCATCATGCGGATAGTTGTCGGACTGATGTTTGCCTGCCACGGTTTGGATAAGATCTTCGGTACGTTCCATCCAAAAGGCGAAGCGCTGCCGCCTTTGATCGTTACTGGTGGCTGGATCGAAATCGTCTGCGGATTTTTGATTGTGCTGGGCCTGCTTACGCGAGTTGCGGCATTTGTTGCCTCCGGCGAAATGGCGGTCGCCTTCTTTATGGTGCACGCGAAGAACGGTCTCATTCCCTATCTGAACAAAGGGGAATTGGCCGTCGTTTATTGCTTTATCTTCTTTTATATATTTCTACGCGGCGCCGGTAGATGGAGTATCGACGCGATGATCAGCAAAGGGAAGGCCGCGGCACCCGGCACAACGTAGTTAAAGATTTCATTCTTCTTGTGATGAGACGCTTCGTCGTCGCGCTGATCTTACTGTTCCTCGCACAATCGCTTCGCGCCCAAGAGATCAAGGATTTTGGTCGCGACCGGCTGAATAGTTCGCCGCGACATGCGGACTGGGTCGACATCAAATCGGGCGACCGGACAATCAAAGCGTTCGTTGTTTATCCGGAATCGAAAAACAAAACGCCGGTAGTGCTGGTGGTCAGCGAAATCTTTGGCCTGACCGATTGGGTGCGCAGTTTGTGCGACGAGCTCGCCGAGAACGGGGTCATTGCGATCGCGCCTGATTTGCACGGCGGCCAAAAGTTTGAAGATCTTGATGGCGCGCGCAAAGCCACCTCGGCGTTGCCGAAAGAACAGGTGCAGCGCGATCTGGATGCGACGGCAGATTACGCGCTTACAAAAATTCCCGCCTCCAACGGGACGCTGGCAGTGTGCGGATTCTGCTGGGGCGGGGGATGGGCGTTCAGTTACGCGCACATGAATCCGAAATTGAAGGCGGCGTATTCATTTTATGGCGTCGCAGTCGATAACGCCGACGATGCGAAGAATGTTGCCTGTCCTGTTTACGGATTCTACGGCGAGAATGACGAACGGGTGGATGCGACAATCCCGAAAGGCGAAGAGTTAATGAAAACCGCCGGCAAGAAATACGAGCCGGTAATTTACAAAGGCGCCGGCCACGGATTCATGCGTTCCGGCGAGAAATCAATCCGAATAACCGCGACGCGGACGCCAAAGCACATGACGAAGCTTGGGCGCGATGGAAGACGTTGTTGAAGCAACTCTGAACTGAACCAGCCCGCCGTTATGTTTGATCGGTTGGCTTCGTTTCTTGTTACGACCGCGCCGATCCAAGAAACACTTCACGTCACCAGATATCCTTCCTCCATATGGGTTTTGGTGTTGATGCAGGCTTTCTTGTTGTTGCCGGTCGTTCTGGTGTCGATTGCGATGCTTTTTTTACACCGAGCGAACGCAAACCGGAAGAAGCCTTCGGTTATTTGTCTTGGCCGTGGCGTGGTTGGATTTCTGGGATTCGACGTAGGAGTAGATGTGGCGCGTGTCGGGGGGATATTGCCACCAGTGGGTGAGCTTGTAGGAGTCGGTGTTGAGGATAGGATTGAGGCGCAGGACTGCATGGGTTTAAGAATAACAGAAGGATTGTCGGAACGTCGGGCGGGGAGAGAGGTTGAAAGTCGAATGTTAAAAGGAACTGAGAAGAAACCAACACCAAATACCTTTGTTTTGAGCGCATCAGAAATAGCTAGCTAAGGTGCCTGAAAGTCGAGGGCGTAGATCTCCTGGCTGCTGGTGTCGCGCACGAGCAGAGGTGAATCATCAGGAGCCAGCCCAGTCCACTCTCCTAGTGCGCCCCAGAACCGCTGGACGCCTTTCAAGCTGACCAGGCGTTCCAGCTTGCGATCCGAAATGCGAATGCGGAAGAAAGCGGGATCGTCCGTAAGAGTGGTATCGAAATACAGATATTGAGCGTCGTGCGACCAACTGGGATATCCGATGCTTATGTTGGCCAGTTCTATCCAGCGTCCGGCGGCGGGATCGAACAGCATCAGCTTCTGGGAATCCGTGGTGACGGCGGCGATGTACCTCCCATCAGGAGACCAGCGCGGCGAGAAAAGATTTTCTGCGCCCGGCAGGTCAGAGACTTTTTGGGTTTTTAAGTCCAGGATGGAAATGCCACGTGGCGTCCGCCCAGCGTTATGCAACGACAGAACTAAGGACCCGCCGTCCGGGGACCAGGATGGGTCGAAACCAGCCTCTGCCCCCGGAACCAAATCTCGCAGGGTACCGCCGTTGGGAGAAACCAAGTACGCGCGCCAGTTCGTGTTGATCGTTCGGCCCATGAACACGATCTGTTTCCCATCGGGAGACCAACGCGGCAGGCTCGCCCACATCTCAGATGCATTGGTCAGCTGGAGGCGCTCGCTGCCGTCTGCTTTGCTGCGCCAAAGAGCCTGGTCGGGAACGGAAATATAGGCGACCCACTGTCGGTCGGGCGAAAACGCCAGGCCGATTGCTGACATACCTCCGAAATAAGGGACGAGGCCTGTTTTCGCGTCGTAACGGACCAGCTCGGCGCGAGCGCTGCACACCCACGCTGAAAATCCTTTTCCCGTCTCTGCTGGGCACGGGAAGTGTGAAATCCAGTGGGCCGTTCGTCAATTGCATGGGCTGGGTGTGTCCTCTGAACCAATGCGCACGCTCGGGCAAGACCCATAAGTTAAACCTGCCTGATCGAAAACTTTGGAAGAGAAAGTACTTCCCATCGGGAGTCCAGTTGCCACAGCACTCTTGGGGTGAGTCGTTCCAGCCAGGAAGCAGAGGACGCAGGCCGCTGCCGTCGCGATTGAGTTCCCAGAGTGATTCGGAATCATTTTTCAAATCGTGGATCGTAAAGCGAAGCCTGTGACTATCAGGAGAAAAGCGAAGCCCGAACACTCAGCCGCTCACCGTCGCCAGCTTACGCGGGGAGCCTCCGTCGCTGTTTCGCGATGAAGATCTCTTGGCCTTTCGAGAAAACCAGGTCGCTGCCGTCCGGCGACCATGTCGCGGATGTAGACGACCAGATCTCCCAACCGGCGAGGAGAGCCAGTCGGTAAGGGAAATGCCCAGACTGAACCTTCCTTCGGAAGTGCCCTCCGAAGCTGTGACCAGAATGGAGGAACCGTTGGGAGCAAGGTCTTGGACTCCAACGTTATGAAATGGCATGGGTAGGATTGCAGTTTCGCCGCCGGAATCCGCAACCTCGCCGACGACAAAGTGGTCGAGTTCAATCTCCGCGATGTACAGCCGTTCGCCACCGGCAACCAAACCGCCAAATCCCTTGGCACGCCCATCGCGGGTAATTTGGGTGTAACCCGTGATTCGGGGAGGCTGCGACGGAGTTGACCAGAAAACTTCCGCGGCCACCAAGACCAGCACAGCGATGATTGCCCAAGGCAGGACCCGAAAATTTCGTGCACGGACGGACGGCAATGGCTTCTCAGAAACCGGTGGTGCCGATACCAATCCTCTGCTGAGCCAATCGCGTGGCCAGGACGGCAGGTGAGCTCACATTCACCGGCCCGATAAACCGGTACCCTCGGCGATACAAAGTCTCAATGAACCGGGGATTCTCCGAGTCATCGCTCAGGGCTTGACGCAGTTTCTTGACCGCGCTGTTCAGGCTGAGGTCGAAATCAACGAACGTATCCTCAGGCCAGAGTCGCTTCTGCAACTCCTCCCTGGTCACAATCTCGCTGGGACGCTCCAGGAGCATGGCCAAGATTTGGAAGGGTTGGTCCTGAAGCTTGATCCTAACGCCAGATTTTCGTAGTTCACGCGCCTCCAAGTCGAGCTCGAAGAGCCCGAACCGCAGGGTTTTCGGATTCGTACCGCGGGGTCAGACATGTGACTTATTCCATTGGGACAGAGTGTACACCCAAACGTGGCCTTAGGAGGCTCCTCGCTGTAAATCACATTTTCACGGGACCTCTGCGTTTTCAGCGGATTAACGGGTCACAATTGTTCCTCGCCGGGACCATCTCCCCGCCCATTGTCCTGCCCGCCGCTCCCCAGCAATAGTGCCACCCATGCCGCACATTCAGGCGGCCAAGCTGGGCGGTTCCAGTTCGACCAGCAAACCAAATGAGGAGGATGGTCATGAACAAGAAGACTACGCTGTTAGCATCCCTTGGCCTGTTGGTGGGACTTGCAGTAGCGCCGGCTTACGGCCAGGTTTGGGGCGTTAGGGTGAAGGTGCCTTTCAAGTTCGTGGTGGCCAACAAAACACTTCCTGAAGGTGAATATTTGCTTTCGTCAGTCCACGACGAAGTCTTCGTGCAGGACTCACAAGGTAAACGTGTCGCCATGGTTCTGACCAATGCCGTCAGCGGACGGACGGTTGGCAAAACGGGCGAAGTCGTATTCGAGTGCTACGCCGACCTCTGCTTTCTTTCGCAAGTCTGGACTCCCGGCCAGGACACTGGACGCGAACTGCTCAAGTCACGCGTCGAGACGGAGATCGCAAAGCGAGAGACGGGAAAGTACTTCGCCTTGCTGGGTACCGAGCCCCGCAAATAACGCCAAGATTGGATGTGGAGCAGCGGGTAAGGTCGATCACCTTGTCCGCTGCACCAATCTGATGTCGGCCACAAACTGAAAGCCCATCTTCACGACCCTTGAGGAGCAGCTCGGGCTAAATCTGGAATCGCAGAAAGCTCCCCCGGAGGTTCTCGTCATCGACCACGCCGAGAAGCCTTCGGGAAATTAGCATCGAGCGCGATATTTCGATGCGATAGCGACTAAGTGTCGCTCCAACCAGAAGATCTGTCCAATTCAGAAAGGCGGTCAGCTTTCACTCCAGCGCGTACTAGTCATTTTCCCAGTTGGCTGGACTTAATGTTGAGGCTAGAAACTGAATAATGACTACATGCGGTCGGCAAAGCGTCTCGGAGTTCAGGACAATGATGGGACGCGGCTGCTCGGTTCTGCTGACAGCTTTCGCCTTTACATGCTATTTGTTCGGCCAGGAGATCAAAACAGAGGTAGTAAGCGCGTTTGTGTGGGGAGAGGATTCCCCCTTCAGTGCGATTTCCTCGACCATTCAAGACCCACTGACCGGCCATCCCATCCGTAAACTGGCGTACGGGCCAATCGAAGTGAGTTCCCGAGTCGGATTCGAGCGTGTCAGCGCCGACGAAGTGGGGACTTACCTCAATTACACAACGACTATCGTCAACAGCTCAGACTCAACACTGTCTGTGCAATATGGTGGAATCAGTATTGATGGGCACGCGGTCTCCCTTCCGTGGGTTGTTCCTCCCGGCAAGAAGTTCACGAAGCGTGATAGCAAGAACAAGTCGTATGTGGTTGAGCCCGAGAAAATGCAATGCTTTACAAATGGTTTTCTCTCGCATGATCACTTATTTTCCGCTGATGGAGCTTCGCACACTCTTAAAGTCTCTCCAAAAACGGCGCTGACCGTTTCATCTGTGGTCCAGGATCCTCGTTATTATTCTCTCCGTTGTTCACTCGATGGCTGCCACCCCATCGGGACGATCCGCTACTACATCACAGTCAACAGTCAAGATTACGTCTTTGTATGGCCGGGACAATCTGCAATCCATTGCGGTAAATGACAGAGAGCCCCGCCAAGAATCGTTGCAAGCCTCGTTTAGTTCCCAGGTATTCGCAAAAAATGACTTCGGATGGCTTTAGTCAGCCGAACTGATGCGATTCCTTTCCGTAGTCTTCCGCCAATCCACTAAGTCCATGTCGACCGAGCCCTTGGTTCCATCCAATTCTTCAAACACCAACGAATTTCCATCTCTTCGATATTTGCTCATGGTGTAGGTCTCGTTTGATTTCAGCACCAGAATCGTGGAACGGATGGGCTGCTGCCATTTGGCAGGGGGCGCCACGCTCTCTCTGAAGGCAATCGTTTTGTCTGCTGCCAGCTCAGCAGTGTTCGAACTCCTTCCCGGAAAAATTGCTCGGTTGGGCTTGCGATGCGCTTGGTGGCCGATCCGGTTTCATTTACCCATAGGCCAGTGTCGCCGGAAGAGAAATATCATCCATTAATCGCAGCTCTAGCGGTTCTTCGCCCTTTAATGTGGGCCGTGGGCCACGCATCGGCAGCGAAACGACCTTCCACGGCCATAGGAGCGGGATCATCCACTCAGCCACGTCACGCTTCGCATGTCCCTTTCCGTCAATGTCTCCCTTCTTGTCCACTTTAAATCCCTTTGCTTGAATCACTTTCGCGGGCACAGGCAAATCGCCATAGGGCAGAATCACCCTGTCAAACGAAATCTTCAGATATCCCTTCCCGATAAAATGCCCTGGCTCTTTGTCCGCTTCCAGATGCCCGCCTAACATGCTGCCTCGCGGAAATAGTACCCTGCCAAACTCCTGCTGCGTGCGCAGGTGACACAACACCGGGTCTCCCACCGTTGCAGTGGCCGAGGAGAAATCCGGTTCATTCATAGTGCATTGCAGAAGTGTGCCGGCTGGTACCAATAGATCCCTTTGAGCACAGACTCCACCAGCAAACACTAGCATTCCTACCGCGATTACCAAGATTCTGATCGATGGTTTCATACACCTACCTCCTGAGTAGACTAAGAGCGCGAAATTGTACGGACTTGGACAACCGAATGAAGGTCTGCGCCACTCGACTCTCTTATGTGTCTGGTCAACGAGAAACAAAGGGCCGCAACCTACCTTGCAAAAGCTTCGCGCCAGAAAATATAAAAGTATCGATGCTATCGCCACTGTCACTTTTGACAGGTAGTCGACATTCGTTGGGCTGAAGCTAAAGCTTATAAATTCAAGAGCTTGGGTGTCCGTAAGGCCAACCCATTGAAGGACGATGGTTGACGTTCTATTTTCGGGCGAACGCTAGAGGTACATGCAAAGCAGCTACGCCCATCACTGGTCCATCGGCGTTGTAAAGCGGTGCGAGATAGATCCCATGCCGTGCGGCAATTGTCTCGATCTCCTCGACCCGCTCCGGAGTGATGAACCCTCTTCCCTGAGAGAAGGGTTCGAACCGGCCCTCCAGAGCAAGAGCCATGCCTTCGAGCAGACATCCATGGACCACATCGGGGAACGGATGCCGATTCAGAATTCCATGAAAATCCGGCGTGAACCTCAATCCGCCGGTGATCTGTCCCAGACCTCCGAAGAAGACTCTGGCGCCAGGCATCTCCGCGCTTGGAGACAGGTTCTTCGGGTAGCCCGCATCGCAAACGATTGCGTCGGGCGCGATCCGGCCCAACAGAAGCGAAGGAGACGCCAGACTCGCCGCGCAGATCACGACGTCGGCCTCCGCGGAGAATTGCTGGAGATCCGTCGCGATCTCCACCTCAACTCCATCGGCTTCCAACTCCGCGGCGAGCCTGCGTAGCCGCTCCACGTTGCGTGCGCTGAGCAGCACGCGCTTCACGACAGGCGCCAGACAACGGGCGCAGCCGGAACCCACATCTCCTGTTGCTCCAACGATGAGCAGCGTCGATCTTCGGAGGTCCCGGCCCTCCAGCGCGCACATCTTCTGGATGCCCTGAACGATGAAACCAACGGTCAACGTATTGCCGGTCGTGAAGACCGTATCGTGTCTTTCCGGAAGCTGATCGAAGTTGCCCTCGATCAGAATGGAACTGAATCCGCCGAGACTCACGATCTTCGCTCCGGCCTTGATCGCGCAGGCCGCCGCCCCTCGAACGCGGGCGAGGTTGTCGTGCGTGTAGGCGGCTTCCAGACGGTCGGGAGGAATGAAGGAGTCGATGTAGAGGCCGCGCGCCTTCGCGCCGGCGATCGATCCGACCTCGACATGGCAGACTGCTCTGGGCGGAATCCATGGAAGGATGTCCTTGATCTCGTCGTCCGGCAGCGGCGTATGCTCCGGTCCGCGCAGGACAGCGAGTACGTCCGCAGCCGCTCTCCAACTCTCCTGATGCCCGATCAGGGCGAAATCGACTTCGCGACCCGCGCCTGGCTACACTGGCAACTGAGCTCACCCATGCAAGTGTTACCTCCCCGGGTAGCCCCAGCATGTCCAGCGTCTTCAGGTACTGTTGCAGCGACGCTCCGCGAAGCTCGGCTGCACTCAAGCTGATCTCGGACAGCGATGGCTTCACACAACTGTCGTGGCACACTTCGCAATGTCCATGCCTTGCATTCCTTCGCCAGCATCTCCGCGAGCGTGGTCATCACTTCCAGATGCAGCCGGTGCACCTTGTCGTCGAAGCGCTGCGCGTCCAAGGCTCGCTCCGCTCTGAGAATCGCCATGGCGTGATCGATGTGCTCTTCTTCCTCGGCGGCGATGGAGGCAAAGGTCCTGCCGAGACTCCCCGGCGCCACCTTCCCGACGCGTGCATAGCTTGCGACGGCGAATGATTCCAGCATGATCTCCTGGACGATCAGGCAGCCGATAAAGTCGCGCTCTGCGATGCAGCGCAGGAATGCTTCGCGGAGCCGCTTCCAATGCTTTGCGTCGACGTTATTGGGGACGTCCACTCCAATCTTGCGGCCCTCGGCAGCGAACGCGGCAGCATGCCCCTGTTCACCCTGCGCATGCTCCAATGCATCGGCTACTTCTGCGGGATCGTCACATATCTCCGATAAGGAGGTGTAGTTCATCGCGGCGACCAGTTCGCCGGTCATCGCCTGTGCCAGGACGTCCTGCCAAATCGGAGCACTGGGTGAGAGAGAAGTACATTCAATCGCTGGTGAGCAGTTAAGACCAATAACGGGTTCCATGCGTCCTCCTGAACAGATAATTAAACTTTACGGCTGTGTTCCCACCGGGACTGGCCCCATCGCAGACTCCACAGTCCGCGCGCCGAGAGGATGAAGGTGAAGCCCCCGAGCCCGCCGAGCGCCCAGAGTGTCCAGACGAAGAAGAAGCCGCCGGTGGACTTGGCGATCTCGCCGTAATGCGCCCCCCTCATGTGGATGACGGGCATGCCTGCCGCGAACAACCCGACGAGCAGCATGATGACGTACCCCGATCGCCGTTCGGCGAGCACCAGCGTCCCGTACAGCAACACCACGAGAACGGCCAACGCAATGTTTGAGGGCTCGGCCTTCGATATCCCACGGACGATGTCGTCCGTAATGTGAAGCGTCAGCAAGAGGATCGAGAGCAGAGACGCGATGGTTAACATGACGTTGTGTTTCATTGGATATTCTCCTTGTTACGCCGGGGATTGCATCAAGCGAGCATCGAATCAGATTGGTTCCCGATTCCGCCGTAGCCGCACCGCTGCGGCAAGGAATATCGCGGCGACTGCCAGCCCTACCCACAGACCCGGCGTACTGAAAAATTGCACCGGAGTG
>CAWAYF010000009.1:0-367253 GCA_963786135.1 uncultured Verrucomicrobiae bacterium
CAACGGCGCGCGGCGGAAATTTCGAATGGGTGCACATGAAGGCCTGGGCAATCGCTCTTTACGTTCTGGACTATCCAGTTCACGAGCAGACGAGCAGCGCTTTTGGGGTCGACAATCACGTGGTCGGGAAAGCCGAAGCGCGGCATTGCCCGATGCGCGGGCTGGAAAGTCCCGACGCCCACGCGGTTCCTTGGACTGCAATGAACGACGTCGAAAGCGAAGCTTATCTGCTCCAGGCCATTGTATATGCCGATCACGCCGACTCGGAAACGCGCGAGATGATTGCGGCCTGGAAAGCCGGCAACACGGCAAAGCTCGCCACGCTCGACTATCCGACGGTTCGCGAAGCACCGGGAATAAACACGCGATTTTTGGAATACCGAAACGCGCACTGGATCCCGGTGATCGAAAACGCGATCAAGTCAGGGAAGCCAACGATGATCGTGGCCGGGGCCGCGCACTTCAGTGGATCACAAAGTGTCATCGCGATGCTGCGCGCGCGCGGTTACCAGATCGAGCAACTCTAGAAAGAGAATGATCGCGTCTCACTGTATTCGAACCGCAGCCGTCGCGCTTGGGGCACTGATGATCTGCGCATCGGTGAAAGCGGCAGAGGAGTCGATCGACAGTTTGTTGAACCGATTGCCGTCACCGCAAAAGATGGTGAAACCGCATGTGCAACAAGCATTGCAGGATCCCGCGACGAAAGATCCGCTGGCCAGCCGCGCGTGGGCCGCATTGGAATCGGGAGATTACCGCGGCGCACTAAACCTTGCGCGACAATTGGCGCAGAAGGATTCGAACAGCGCGTTTGCTCACCTCCTTCACGGCGTAACGGCGGTAGACGCGGACCAGCCGGCCGAAGCTAGCGCGACCCTGCACAAATCCATCGAAATCGAACCCGGAGCCGGCATCACGCACTTGGTGCTTGGGGTAGCGGAAATGAATCAAAAACATTACGCGCAAGCATTGGCGTCATTGCAGAAGTCCGGCGAGCTTCAACCGAGCTGGGCGGTCGGTTGGGTCCTTTCGAGTATCTGCGCGGACCATCTTGGCAAGCGCGACCAAAGCCTCTCTTTCGCGAAACGGGCCACGTCAATCGAGCCGGACTGGGTTTATACCTGGATCCAACTCGCGCGCGCGCAAAGAGCCGCCGGACACCCACAGGAAACATTGGGCGCAATCGAGCGCGCGGCCTCGCTGAGTTCCGACAGCGCCGACATGCTTGCTGCGGTTGGTTACAGTTATATTAATTTAAATCGCATTCCCCAGGCGATCTCGCCGCTCGAGCGTGCCGCTAGAATGGAGCCGGACAATTATCTCATTCAGGCACAGCTTGGTTATTGCCTTGAGTCAACCGGCCAGGTCGGAGCGGCAATATCTCATTTGCAAGAGGCAGTGCGATTGAACCCAAATTACGGCCCGGGCTGGGAACAACTCGGATTCGCCTATCAAAAGCTGGGGAAACATTTTGACGCGATCAAAGCCTACGAACGCTCAGTTCAATTGGACCCGAATTCGAAAAAAACCTGGCGACAACTGGGGCAGGAATACCGTGCGGTAGGGCGAACAGCGGACGCCGAGCGCGCGTATGCGCGAGGCGGCGGCGGCGGCGCGACCGTTGCGTCCGCGAGAAAAAAGAAAGGCTGAAGAAAGCTATTACGTGTGATGTTGTAGCGGTGCTTGTTCTCCAAGCACCGAACTTGTTAGACAGGCGCTCGCCGCGGCGAGCGCCTCTACAACACGGCCGCCCCCACAACAAAACTTCGTGTCCTTGGTGGTAGGAAGTCGACAGCATGACGGCGCACAGCGCCGTGGCTACAACCTGTCACTCGTCACCCGTCACCTGTTTTTCTTGTTTAATGTTGGTGTGGAAGATGGCGAGCCACTTGCCGTTTTCCTCTTTCCAAACCGACCCGCAATTGTAGGTGCCGGTCATGTCGTGCCCATCGTAGGTCCCTTCGAGCTTCACCGTGTAAGTGGTCACGACCACGTCCTTCTCGTCGGAGAACGACGTGAGATCGCTGATCTCAAACGATTTCATGTCCCACTTTTGCATGGCGTCCAATTCGTCCTGCATCTTCATGATGCCCGAGTCGTAAACACATCGGATATCCTTATCGACGACTTTCTTGAAGTCGTCGGCTTTCTTGTCTTTGAACGCCTGCCAGGCTGCTTTTTCCTTCGCTTCCATCGCGGCCTTGTCTGGACCGGCGAAGGAAACAGCGATTCCTGCAAATAACAGTGCCACTACGTAACTCAGAGATTTTTTCATGAGTCGTTTGTTAAGTTGTAGCGGTGCTTGTGACAAGTACCGAATTTGATAGACGACGCTCTGCCGCAATTTAAGATCGGGGAACATTTGGAATCCACTAGCAGGGTACGTAATCGCCGCCACCTGGGATTTGCGATCATGCGTTTTAGGTAGCGGCGGGTCACCGACCCGCCACATCGATCTTAGAGCGGTCCAGAACATACGGCCAATCCTCTTCTCTTTCGATTAGTCTCGCGCGCACTGGATTTTGCCGAATATACACTTCCTTTTCATCAGAGCTCTCATCGTTTCGCAACCGATGATCAAAAAAATTTCGTTGCCAACGCACATCCGCAAAACGGGATGTCGCGCGTTTAAAGTTACCAATGACCTTCGAGAGCGACACCTCCCCATCGATTGCGATCAGTGCATGAAGATGATCTGGCATGAGAAGCATCAATTCCAAATACCACGCCCCTCGCGCATCGTAAATTCGAGCGGTCGTGAAGATCGAATCACGAACTGTATTCTTGCACAGCTGGTTCCGGTTTTTGTAAGCACAAGAAATTGTCAGGAAATATTCGGCACCAAATCGGGCCGCAAAATGAGCCTCGTGATCGAGATTCTTGCGGATGAATGATTTTGGTTTTGGGGGAACCATCAGATGGCGATTGAGGTCAATCGCCGCTACCTGGATAATCATTGGAATAGCGATTGAGGTCAATCAGCTACTTAGATCCCAGGCTCCAAGTCCCAGGGAAAATCCGATATTCCAACGGCAAAAACAGAAAGTGACGTCGCGCGCCTTTAAGATCTGGATGTTTAGCATGCGTCGCTTCGTTCCGATTTTGGGACGTAAAAATCCCGAAATTGAAGCGAGTGCAATCGCCGCAGGAAAGGTTGCTCTTTATAAGCCGTTGCCGGCCAGCTGGATTTGTCGATTGCTTCGCGATGGCACATTGCTTGCAATTGTTTTGAACGACTCAACCACAATTCAACTCAAACCCACAACTTGGCGATCCACCGAGCCGCCTTTATTTTCCGCGTCGCATCGCAATTTCTGATTATGATTAAACCGATCCTGTCCTCATTGTTGATCCTGGTCTGGGCGATCACGTTATCCGCGCAAAGCGAACCGCAAAAAGCTAAGGCCAAGACCCCGGCCACAAGCGCAAAAGACGAGAACGCGAAGCCCATCGATCAGTCGAATTTCGACACATCAGTCAAGCCGTCGGACGATTTCTTCCTTTATGCGAACGGCGGCTGGATCAAGCGGACGGTAATTCCGCCGGAATATTCGCGCTGGGGCAGCTCCAACCAGTTGATCGAGCACAACAACGACGCGTTGCACGAGATCGCGGAAAAGGCGGCGAAGACGAAGTCGACCGATCCGACGTCACAAAAAGTTGGCGATTACTATGCCAGCGGCATGAACGAGAAAGCAATCGACGCGGCGAAAGCGAAGCCGCTCCAGGATGAGCTGGCAAAGATCGACGCGATAAAAGATCGCAACGACGTGCTCAAGGAAATTGCTCACTTGCACATGATCGGCGTGAATGTCTTTTTTAATTTCGGATCTAGTCAGGACGACAAGGACAGCACGCGCGAGATCGCGAACGCGTTGCAGGGCGGACTCGGGATGCCGGACCGGGATTACTACACGAAGGACGACGACGCCTCAAAAAAACTTCGTGACGCATATGTCGCGCACGTAACGAAAATGTTGACGTTGCTCGGCGAACCACCGGCCAAAGCGGGCGAGGACGCAAAGAAGATTCTGGCGCTCGAAACTTCGCTCGCGCAGGCATCGCGCACGCGAGTGGAGTTGCGCAATCCGCAAAAGAATTACAACAAGATGACCCAGGACGAACTGCAAAAGCTCACGCCAGACTGGAGCTGGAGCGATTACTTCAGCGGAATCGGCCTGACTAATCCTGGCGACATCGACGTGCATCAGCCGGATTTCTTCAAGGCGATGGACACCGCGTTTGCATCGACACCGATTGACGATTGGAAAACTTATTTGCGCTGGCACCTGATCAACGACGCCGCGCCCGCACTCTCGAGCGATTTCGTGAACGAAGATTTCAATTTCAAGGAAACGACAATGCGCGGCACCAAACAGATCAAGCCGCGCTGGAAACGCGTGATCAAGTCCGAAGACGGTGAGATTGGCGAAACGATCGGAAAATTGTACGTGAATCAGTATTTCCCTCCAGCCGCCAAGGCGCGCGCGCTCGAGCTAATCAACAATTTAAAGGAAGCGCTGGCCGACCGAATCAAAACGCTCGACTGGATGGATGAGCCGACCAAAAAAGCGGCACTGGAAAAGCTGGCCGCGTTTCAGGTGAAAATCGGTTACCCGGAAAATTGGCGCGATTATTCGACGTTGATGATCAATCGCGGTCCGTGGGTATTGAACAGTCTGCGCGCGGAAAATTTCGAAGCGAAACGCGACGTCAACAAGATCGGCAAGCCGGTTGATCGCACGGAATGGGGCATGACGCCGCCGACCGTGAACGCCTATTACAACCCGAAGATGAACGAGATCGTTTTCCCGGCCGGCATTTTGCAGCCGCCGTTTTTCTTCGCGAACGCTGACGATGCGGTGAACTACGGCGGAATCGGTTGCGTGATCGGACACGAAATGACCCACGGGTTTGATGATCAAGGCCGCCAATACGACAAGGTCGGAAACCTGACCGACTGGTGGACGAAAGAATCGGCGGACGCTTACGAGAAACGGCGCAAGGCGGTAGTCGACCAGTACAATGAATACGAACCGCTGCCAGGATTGCACGTAAACGGCGAACTGACCCAGGGCGAAAACATCGCCGATATCGGTGGAGTGAAACTTGCCTACGCGGCGCTTCAAAAAGCGCTCGATAAACATCCGGAAGACCGGAACAAGAAGATCGACGGCTATACGCCGGAACAACGGTTCTTTCTCGCCTTCGCCGGAATCTGGAGACAGAAGATCCGCGACGAGGACCAAAAACTTCGGTTAAACACCGATCCGCATTCACCGGGACATTTCCGGGTGAACGGTTCGCTGTCGGACCTGCCGGAATTCGCAAAGGCGTTCAACGTTCCAGACGGCTCGCCGATGGTGCGCCTGGCGGACAAACGTGCGGATATTTGGTGAGACGCCGCCTAGCGGCGGAAATCCCAAAACCCAAACCCCGGGGAAATTCCAATCACCAAATCTGAATTGCGCTCAGGCGCAGGTAGGGGCGATTGACCCCAATCGCCCGCGACGGTGGTAGGGCGAGACTCCGTCGAGCCGAAATTTACAAATCTGCTTTTCACCTAACATCTATTTTGTTAGGCACTGTTTGTACGCCCCCCGTGCACAATTTGCCTGTCCGCCACCATCCTGACGAAGGTGTTCTGATATTTCGCGGACGGCCGACTGTCGTTTTTCTAACCGTTTGCACTGAGAAACGGCAATCTGGGCTGGCCAGCATCGCAGCCCGCAACGCGCTGGTGACTTCATGGAAACGCGCGGATGTGTGGCTGGTCGGGCTTTATCTGATTATGCCAAACCACATTCACTTGTTCTGTTCACCGCAAAACGAAGAGTACGAAATTGAAGATTGGATTGCCTATTGGAAGCGAGGATTTCGACGCATTATCGCTAGCAAAGCGCCCCGATTTCAGTCGCGTGGCTTTCATCACCGTTTGCGGAACGATGAGAGTTATGATGAGAAATGGGAGTGACGTTCGCCAAAACCCCGTCCGAGCGGGCTTGGTTCGCAATTCAGACGAGTGGCCTTATCAAGGTTGCCTCAATGACTTAGACTTCTAAATAACGGCTCGACGGAGTCTCGCCCTACCACCTTAGGTTCGGTCAATCGCCTCTACCTATTCGCGCCGCGTCCTTTGTGGACTTTGTGCGAGGTATTTTATTCGTTCGCGATTTTGCCTCCCCAGGAAATTATTTTCGCCTTGGTCCCGGCGGCTTCGGCTTCTTTGATGTTGCCGGCGCGATTGTAGAAGAGTGAGAGACTCGTCCAACCGATCTGGTCGTTCGGCTTGAGCTCGACCGCTTTCTTGCCGGCTTCGATCGCGTCGTCGAAGCGGCCGACTTTCATCAGCGCCATTCCCAGCGCATGCCAGCCGTCGAAAAAGCTCGGATCGAGATCAACGCAATGGCGGTACTTTTCGACAGCGCTTTCCAGTTCACCGATGGCAAGGTCACCGTTCGCGTCGTCGAAAATTTCGTCGCGAGTAGCCATGTCTTTACAAATCCCAAACCCCAATAACCAAACCCCAGGTAATTCCCAATTACCAAATCTCAAAGCACTGAAATTCGCACGACTTTGGATTTAAACTTCAGCTTGTTTGGGTTTTGGTGCCTGGAATTTGGGGTTTCCCTGGAATTTGGGTTTTGGGATTCGGATCTTCCGCAGCGGCCAAAGCGACGCCACGGTTTAGCCTCGCGCGAATTGCAGGCCTGCGTCCCGCTGACGATCACGCAGCCATTCCATGAAAACGTACTCGCGGGCGGTCTTGAGATAACGCTCAGCGAATGTCGCCTTTGCCTGCTGATATTTAGCCGGATCGGGCAGCTCGCGTTTGTCCATGATCACAATCAAGCCACCATCGATCCACGGTGCGAAATCGCTGACGTCACCGGGCGAGAGCTCCCCGGCGATGTTTTTGATGACGATCATGTCGGCCGGTTCGTCCTTCTTTGGATCGGCGGAATTCTGCTGGTCGATGTCATCGCCAATTGCGAACGGCTCGACTTTCTCAGCTTTCAGACCGCCGGCCTGTTCCAAAGTAAATTGAAGCGGCTGGCCCGCCTTCAATCCGTTGCGCAGCGTTTCCGCCGCCTTCCGACCCTTGGCCTGTGCCATTTCGCGGGCGCGATCGTTTTTGATCGCATCGACAATTTTCGGCTTGGCTTCGTCCAGCGTGAGTGGACGGGAATCAACAATTCCGGCAAGATGCACGATCACAAAACCGTCCGTTGCCTGAACCGGATCGCTGTTCGGTTCCTGCTGGGTCAACGCGAATGCAACCTGGTTCAACTGAGCGTCTCCTTTCAGTTTCGGGTCCGGAGCGGACGCTGTGAATTCGCCGGTCGTTTCAACCGGCAATTGAAACTTCGCGGCCACCTGGTGAAAATCGGCGCCCTTCTCCAGCAGCGCTTGTGAGACATCGTTCGCGCGATCGGCCAACTTCTGGAGGGCGTCGATCCGCTCCTTGTCTTTCAATTTTTTCTGCTCGTCGGTCAACGCGAGCCGAACAAACTCTACTTTCCGCTTCTGTTCGGTCTTCAGCTCGGAGCTGTGCGAGTCGTAATATTTTTTAACGTCGTCGTCGCTGACCTTTACGTCTTTGGTCAGATCGGTCGCTTTCACGCGCACCACGGTGACAAAATTCTTTCCGTAAAGTTGGTCGTAATTGGATTTGCTCTCGCTTTCGGGGAGCGTCACCGCCGAGCCGACGAGATCCTTGATTCGTTTGAGGCAAAGCTCATCGCGCGCGATCTCGCGTAGTTGTTCGTCGGTGAATCCGAGCGAGGGCAGAATTCCGCGCTCCACCTGATCGTACTTAGTGGCGTCAAAACCTGACTTGCCCTGAAGGGCTGGAAATTTCTTCACTGCGTCGACGACTTCCGATTCGGACGGTTCAATCCCGAGGCGGCCGGCCTCATGACGAAGCACGGCCAGATTGATAATGAACGAGCCCGCTTTCTGGTTCTCGTCGCCCTGGCCCGGCGTCAGACTCTTGGTGAAATCGGCCAGCCCGAGGAAATTCGCGAGTCCATAAAGACGAGCGTCCCGTTGGGCCTCAATGAGGGTGATCTTGTGGCCGTACATCTGGGCGAAGGAATCGGAGCGGATCAGGCTGGTGTCGCTCTTGACGAAGTAGAGACAGAACGGCAAGGCCAGGACCGCGATGACGATCATGAGCCAGTTGCGATGTTTACGAAGAATTTTGATCATGGGTGGGCGGGCAATTTACGAATTCGAGGGCGCGAGCCAAGTGGTTTCTGCTTTGTGCGGGCGCCTACCCGCTTGGAGAGACGCGCTCCGTCGCGTCCTCTTTAAGAATTGGAGGGACAGGCTGCGTCTTGTCCGGTTAGTTTAAGCGATCCCCCAAGAACATGAATAAGCCTGCGCGGAGACATCCGACGCATTTGCCGTTCATCGAGCGCCACAATACGCCGATCATTGTCTTTCTGACTGTGTGCACAAAGGCCCGCCGAAAACTCCTGGTTAACACTACCGCTCATCGTCTGTTACGCGCGGCTTGGTCGGAATCATCGACATGGCTCGTCGGTCGATACACGATCATGCCTGATCATATCCATTTATTTTGCGCGCCCGCAGATTTGATTCCAATGCCGCTAGAGCAATGGGTGCGCTTTTGGAAAACACACGTTTCGAGAAATTGGAGTGATCCCTTGCAGTTGCCCATCTGGCAGCGAGATTTCTGGGACACGCAGCTTCGGAAAAGCGAAAGTTATGAAGAGAAATGGGATTACGTAGTCGAGAATCCCGTGCGCGCCGGCCTTGCCAGCAAATCAAAAGACTGGCCGTATCAGGGTTAGATTAATGTCCTCGACTGGTAAAGAGGACGCGACGGAGCGCGTCCCTCCAATCCCGACGTTTCTTGAATCAGCTTCCAGGCGGTCCGCAGATGTTCCTCCGTTGTCAGCACATTTCCCAGGCCGATCCGCATCACGGTGCGACCGCGCAGTTTCGTCTGAGTCAGGTAGGCGCGGCCGGATGCGTTGATTCGCTCGACAATTTCGGAATTAAACCGATCAATATTATCCAAGGTCGGGACATCGCGCTGCGATATCCGCGGGCGGTTCGGTGAACCGTCCCTACCTACAAACCTAAAACAGACTACCGGCATGACTACCGGAGCGGCGAGTTCGAACGTTTGTCGGTTTTGATCCAATCGACGAGCAGATTAGTGAGCCGCATCTGTTCGCGTAATCGTGCGGCCATGCCCGCACGACCGAGGGAGCGCCAGATTATCCATGCTTTCAACGCGCGGAACCGGCGGCCGAGCTGAATGCCGTAGTCCATGTAATTTTTTTCGGCTTCAATCGTGTCGCCTCGCAAATATTCGGAACCAGGGTGAACACGCGACGCAGACGTTCGAGGTCGCGCACATACAGCACGCTGAAATCCAGCGGCACGAAGAGCGTTTTGTGCGGGTTGATGACGATCGAGTCGGCATCGCTCCAACCTTTGGTGATCCATTCGTATTCGGCAAGGATCGCGAATCCGCCGCCATAGGCGCCGTCTACGTGCAACCACATTTTGTGTTCGCGACAAATCTTCGCGATGTCCGGGACCGGATCGATACTCGCAGTTGAGGTCGTTCCAACCGTTGCGACCACCGCCATTGGCCGAAAATGTTGCTCGCCGGTCCTGCGAAATCGCTGTGCGCAACGCCGCCACGTCCATTCGAAATTCCGCATCGACCGGAATGCGCCTCACGTTTTCCTCGCCGATGCCGAGCGCGATCGCAGCCTTCTCGACTGAGCTGTGGGCCTGATCGGAAGTGTAAATTCGGAATCGCGGAAGATCTCTCCCAGTCAGACCGAGCTTTCTGGTCGATGGCGCGACTTCTTCGCGCGCGACCGCCAGCGCGTGCATGATACCGACAGATGCGGTGTCGTAGACAACTCCGCCAAATTCGTTCGGGCAATTTCGATCCATTGCCGCAGCCAATCGACGACCAGCGTTTCCAATTCGGTGGCCGCGGGCGAGGTGCGCCACGTCATCGCGTTCACGTTTAACGGCGCGCTGGCGATTTCGCCGAGAATTCCGGGCCCGGTTTGGGGCCAGCCGAAATAGCCGAGAAACATCGGATGGCTCCAATGCACCATTCCCGGAACGATCAGCCGGTCGATGTCACCAAGAATTTTTTCGAACGGTTCGCCTTCTTCGGGCGGCGCGGGCGAAGTGCCGCGCGGATCGCGCCCGGCTTGTCATTCGGCGCCACGGCCAGTTTACCGAGCCCTTCGCGAAAGGTCGCGATCCAATCAACCAGCTGATGAAGTTGGTTTCGAAAAACATCCGGCGGCGTGTCGCCAAGTAGATGCCGATCTTCCATTTGTCAGAAGAGAACCGCTAAAAGCGCTAAATCACGCAAAAAATTTCAGAGCCATGTGGCGCAAGCGACCTATTGCATTCCTTCTCTTCAATTCGCGTATTTGGCGGACCTGTATTCAAAAGGCGAAGCCGAAACTTAAATGAAATGCGCCAAAGTCTTCGTCTTTTTGAGGATCGGGGTTAAATCCGTAATCGAGCCGGATTGGGCCGATCGGCAATTTGTAACGCAAACCGAGTCCGAGAGCGTAGCGCATTTCGTCGAGGCTTGGATGTTCGGAGGTCGGCAGAAGATTTCCGGCATCGAAAAACGTTGCGCCCTGAAGCTCGCCGTAAATCGGAAACGTGTATTCAACATTGAAGATCGTGTAAAATTCGCCGCCGATTGGATTTCCTTTCGGATCGAGCGGGCCGAGGTCGCGCTCACCAAAACTGCGGACGCGTAGTCGCGCCGCCGTTGAAAAAGCGTTCGTCGATCGGCAACGTCGTCTCTTCATCCGGGCCGGAATTATCAAGAGAGTGAACCGCGCCAACCCGCGCGCCGAACGCGATCGACGATTGCTGGAACCAGCGCTGCAACGGCGGCCCTGTTTGGTCTTCGGCAACGCCCGGGGTTAATGACTTCGGGCCGAACGGCAGGAAATAAGCAACACCACCGGTGCCGCGAATAAGCTGGATCTGACTCCCAAACGCGGTCGAAGCGACATCCAATGTATTGTTGAAGACAAAACCGCGCGGTTCAACGAGCGGACTTTCGCGCAAATCGAGCGTTTGGGTGAAGCCGAGCGAGTTCGCCCAGTAAGTGGTGGGGCCAAGGAACCGGTCAGCAATCGACGCGTTGGTGATTTCGACGTGGCGGGCGGCGAAGACCAAACCGGCTTCATATTGTTTTGTAATCTTTCGCCTTAACTCAACACGATCGCCGATCTCAAATTTCGAATAGCCGTCGTAATCGAAAGTGAACGCGGCCAGCCGGTTCCTGAAAAAAAACTCAGTGTCGAAAAGAAACGGATCTTCGTAAACGAATTCACCCTTGTAGCTGCGTTGTGAAACTTCGGCTGAGATCGTGATCGGGCGTCCGTAACCAAACAGGTCGCGCTCGCGAAATTGCGCGCCAACGATTCCGCCCTCGAAAGTACCGTAACCGAGCGAGAACCCGAACTCCTTGCTCTTGGCTTCTTCGGCCGAAATGTTCAGCAAGAGAGCATCTTCGTCGGCGATCGGCGTCGGCTCGATTTTCAGCACGTTAAACAAGCCGGTCTTCATCAGCGTGCGAAATCTTTCATCGAGAACTTCCGGGCTGTAGGTCTGGCCTTTTAATTTCGTGAAGCGCTTTTGAACGAAGCCCGGATGCAAACGCGTCAGTCCGTTTACAAAAACTTCGCCACTAAAATGATAAAGAGCGCCCGGCGAAACGACGACCTGGACGGGAATGCGCGCCGCGCTCACGCGGTCCGGTTCGGGTGTCGCCTCCACTTTCACTTCATAATATCCGCGTGATTTGAAATAGGCCTGAAGCCGCCGGGGAATATCGGCCACGCGTGCTTCGGTGTACGGTTGTTTCAATAAATCCTCGAGCTGTCCGCGCAGCGCGTCTGCACCGTAAATCGTCTGTCCGCTAAACGAGACGTCGCCAAAGAAATACTGGCGGCCTTCGCGAATGGGGACCGTGACATCGACGCGGCCCTCTTCGTCATGAAAAGTGTAACGCGGTTGATCGACAACGACGTCGAGAAAGCCTTCCGCGACATAAAAACGGTGGACCAATTCCGTGCCTTCCTGAATGTCCGAAGCGACGAAAGGCAAAGTGCGCTGCAATTTCGAATAACGCTGGCGCGTGGGGCCGACGACAAACTCGAACAATTTCTTTTCCGGCTCGCGCGCGTTTCCTTCAAAGGTGATTGTGCCGAGCGCCATCAACGCGCCCTCGTTGATCTCGAGCTGGAGACGATCCCGGCCTTCGATTTTGTAACGCACGGTTGCTTTTGTGTAACCGTGCTTGCGATAGAAAAGTTCGACGAAAAACGCGAGATCGTCCGCCCGCGCGGGAGTCAGCCCGAATTGATCAATCGTCGTCAGTTGTTCCTTCACCGCCGAGCGCAAATCCTTGTCCTTGAATGCTTGCTGGCCGGTGAATTCAACCTTCGTGGTCGCCTGTGCGCGTTTTTCCTGCGCCTTGGCGACCGCGTTCTGCTGCTCTTGTTTCTGCTCCGCACGCGGAACGTCGATGGCGGTTTGCGCTCCCAACGGAGCAGCAACCGCAATCAAAAAAGCAAAACAAGCGCGACCCATCACCGGAACCGAATCAGATATTTCACAATGCCGCGGTAATCGCCGCCCACTCCGACGTCGCCGAGCAAGACAAACTGGTCGTTAACCTTGAAACGCGCAATCACCTGTTGCTGACCGGTTCGTGGATCGACCGTGCCGACGTCCAAATCTAACCTATCGAAGACGGAGCTGCTTTGTGTCCCCTGCCCTTTCTTAAAAACTTTTCGGTAAAGCTGCTGGACGAGCAACATCGCGGCACGTCCTGCGAGCACGTTGTTGTTACCGGTTAATTCCTCCCGGGTCGCACCGGTTGCAAGCAAAGAAATAATTTCTTCCTGGGCCAGCGGCGGCTCGCTGGTGAAAATCGCCTGCGGGGCGAGAGACGTTCCGTAAATGTAAACGTTGATTGTGTAATCGCGGATCACCGATCTGCCGTGCATGTCGATCTTCGGGTTGAGGGAATCGGACGGATCGAAATAAAGAAATCCGGACGAAATCTCGAGGCGACTGAATGGAAGTGTCGCGTCCACGTTTTCGAGTCGGACGTAGCCTTCCAAACCCGGCTGCAGTCCGGTGCCGGCCAAATGCAAATCGCCGGTCGCTCTGCCATTCGCGAGATTGCCGCGAATCAGGAAAGGGTCCTTCGTTTTAATCGTTACGTCGAATTTCCAATCACGAAACGGTGGCTGTGGAATCGAAAATTGCGGCCGCGACTGCGGCGGTTGCGGCGCAGGCCGCCCTGGTAACCCGATCGGCATGAGGTCGAGATTTTTCAGGAACTGACTGTTGGTCATCGCGATTGTGCCGCTGACATTCGCGCTCGTGAATGGTCCGACAACTTTGATGTCGGCGTCCGCACGCGCAGTCAGGGTATCGTTGCGCGCGACGAGCACGCTATCAGCCTTCAACTGCAAATTCAGGTCCGCGTTTCGCAGTGTTGGAAACCTGACGCCGCCGCTAACGGTAAAACGTCCGCCGGAGAGTTCGCCCCGGCATTGGTCGATCGTGAGTGCGTCATTGGCAAAGTTCAGGCGCGCCTTGAAATTCTGGACCGCCGGAAAAGTCGGATCCGTCATCCGCGCCACGTTAACCGTCATGTCGCCGCTGCCGGTAAGAACAGGTTTCGCGATTGTGCCGCGAACATCAACGTCGAGCGCGGCGTCGCCGTCGAGTTCTTGAACGCCTGGAATGAACTGCCGCAGGAAGTTCACCGAACTGCGCGGCAATCGCAGTTTCGCATTCACCGGAGTGTCGTCCGGTAGTTTTCCCTGGTCCGCGATCTTCGGAACGTCGAATGGAAAGTTCGCGATCAGTTCCAGCGGCTGAATTTTCGCCTGCTGCAGTTTTCCGGTGATCGTCAGGTCTTTGCCTTTGGTTTGCGCGGTTAGATCAACCGACGCCGGTTCAAACTTCTCCAAACTTAGACTCCGCAGGTCGCGCATCTGCACATCGAGCCGCGCGTTCAGATCAGCGAGTGTTCCATTCGCATCGAATTTGACGTTCAGCGACCCCGACGCCGCCGGCTTGAGTCCGACGTCTTGAAAGAGTTTTTTGATGTCGAGGTTCGCAGATTGAAACGTTGCCGTCACTTTTCCGTTGGACGGAAGCAACGCGGAATCAGTGCCAAGATTTTTCCAAACGAACGGGATGGAGGCGTAACCACCGGCATACTTCGCCTGGTCCTGATCGAGCTCGATCTTGCTGATCTCGAGCGTCTCGCCCTGGGCACGAGCGATCGCCTGGAAATACATTTTGTCACTGCGGAAAAAGATCGTTGGAACGTCGAGACCGTCGGGCGAGTAAGTCGCGTCCGCGTGTGCCTGCAACGAACGGGCGTTTCCGTAGCGGCCGTTATCCAGTGCAAATTTCAGCTGGCCGGATTTCTTGAAAGCGGCAGCGTCGCCGCTTCCTTCCCACGCCATCACAAGCGAGCCGCCCACTTCGTTTTGATTTCCAAACGTGCGCAGCAACGGACGCAGCGTCGACAAGTCCGAAATGTTTGCCCGCCATGTTCCGCTGTAATGATGCGGTCCACGAAGATCCACAGTTCCGTTGCCGCTGACAAAATCCCGGTCGTTCAATTTCGCGCTAACGTCGTTCAAGTAGAGGACGCTGTTCCAAATCTCGCACTGCGTGTCGATCTGGGTGAACACGAGATCACGCATCCGAAGATTGGCACCGAAGACCGACAATTGGCCGTTCGCGATCCCATCCTTCCATTCGATCTGACCAGCGGCCTGCAACGGTCCTGAAATCTTGTCCGGCGAATCTGAAACCCAATAGTCAGCCAGTTGCGGAATGTTCGCCGAGATCTCGATCTTCGCCGGTTGATCAGAAACCTTCGCCAATTCTTTTGGCAAACGATAATCGCCGCTGGCAGTGAGTTCGTTTTGTTTTCGCTTAATAACCAAACGATCAAACGTTATTAGATCATTCCGGCCGTGAAGCGATGCTTCGACCGAATCGGCGACGTAATCGCGAATGCGAACATTTGAGATCGCGAGGGTCGCATCCGAGACCAGGTCATTGAACCACGGCTTGTCTGAATTCGCGCCGGGAATATTTTTCGCAACCTTGATCGTCGCGGTCGCGTTTTCACAGTGCCCGTTTTGAAACTCAATCGACGGCGCAGTCACCGTAAAATCGCCGTCCAGTTTCGCATTGCGGATGTTCATCTTGCCGCTCAGCTGCGCGGAGCCGCTGATCTTCTGCGGCAGCGCAGCCGTCACTTCCTGCAAATCCGGCAACGTTGCCGCAAGTTCCAGGGTTGCCGGCGACCGGCCAAAATCGCGAATATCGCGCGGCAATTCGGCCGATCCCTTGATATCAAAATCGTTTTTTCCCTGTTTGATCTCCGCCGACTGCAAAGTCGCAACGCCGTTCTTCGCGATAACCTGAAACTGACCGCGATCAAACGCGGTTTGCTCCTGGCGAAAGTCTTTGATGATCGCCGTCAGGTTTCCGTTCCAGGTCGCCGGCGATTTGAGCAAGCCGGCAAGATCGACGTCGAACTTCTCGATTGAGCCGCGCAACCAGTCCTCGGGCAATGCGGCAAACTTGTTGATCGCGGCCAGCGGCACATTTTCGGAGCGAATGCGAACGCCGGTTTCCAGCGAATCCTGCGACTCGCGAAGCATCACCGCGCCGTTAACGGTTCCGTCTGCGACCCGGTAATCGAAATTAATGCCGAGCTTGCGGGCGTCGATTTGTGACGCGTCGAAGTTAATTGAGCGAAACTGCTCGTTGTCGCCGAGAACGAGATTAAGCAAAGTCAGGCTGCGGTTGGCGTAGGTCGCGTTCGCGGCGAGCTTCAACCAGGTCTGCCCGCCAACGAGCTGCAGTTTGTCGACCTTGATCTCGCCGGGACGTCGCGGGTCCAGATCCAAATCGGCATGTTCGGCGATGAAATCGTGTGGACGGTTTCGAACAATCACCGTCGCGTCGACGACGTGGATTCGTTCCGGAAAAATATCCGGCAGCTTGATTTTGTTTTTTGGATTCGGCGGACGCGGACGCAATGGCGCTTTGGCCGGATTCAACACGATCCGCGCGGATTTCAACTCGACGTCTCGGAGTGCCTTGGAGATTCCATGCCGCAGTAAGGCAAACAGCCCGTAATCAACGCGCGCAAGATCGACGTCAATTGACTCTACGTCGCTCGGCCCAGTCGGAACGGCGTGCAGATTCCGGACAGTGAGGTTTGTGAAAACGCTGCCCTCGAGACGAAACTCGATTTTCAGGTTCTCTTTCGCCGCGTAATGAAGGGCGATCTGGCGACCGATATATAATAAGAGCGGCCGATGAAAAACCAGCAGCAGGACGCAGAAAATCCCGAGCGCGATTAACGCGCGACGACGCCAACTCCCACCATGGATGCTTCCCTGAGCATATTCGCTCACGACGGATTTACTCGACCGCACGAAGGGAAAGCGCAAATCAGGCCAGTTTGGGCGATTTATGCGTGAGTTCCCGATTGCGCGGAACCGCCTGTCGCGCCACGCTTTCTTCAACTAACGATGAATCCGGACAAACTCTTCGATTATCTCGACGGCAAATTGCCGCCCGGCGAGCGCGCCGACCTGGAAGAGCGGTTTATGTCCGATCCAGAAGCGCGCCGCGAGCTGGCGGTCGCGCGCCAGATTCACGGGAACATGGGCGGCGAGTCGCACGAGATTGTCGGATTCGGCGACGTCGCCACAGCATCGCCGGAGCGCGGCGCCGTGCTGGCCCGGCGGATTATGACTGTTTTTATCGTTCTGGTTGCCGCCAACGTCACGTTTGGGATTTACGCGATCTTTTTCATGAAAAACAGGCAAGTCGCGCGCGAACGGGCGGAAAAAAATCGGACCGAGCTGACGCAAAGTCTTTCCAAAACCGCAGCTGCAGCTTTGCCAACTCCAACCCTGGGCATCGAGGAAATCACATTCAACGCGCCCGCGACGGAACGTGACGAATTGGCGAACAAGGTTACTGCAGCAGCGACACAATCCGGAGGATCGGCGACCAAAGGCCTAAGCAACGAGAACGGCATTTTGATTTTTGCTGAGATCCCAACCGCGCGACTGAATGAATTTCGCGACGCGCTCAAGAAACTCGGCGCCTCCGTTCCCGCGTTAGCTGTCGAACCAAACGCGGCGGAGAAAACCATTCTCCAGGTGCACATCGCCGCCGGGCAATGATTGGAATCACATTTGCGCTGCCGGCAGAGAGTTCGGATTTGGTCCGGCAACTACGGCAAGTCGAGACGGTCGATGGTTTGCTCCTCGGACAGATTGGCGATCGCGATGTCGCCGTTGTGCACACCGGAGTCGGTTCAGAAAATTGCAATGAGCGACTTGAAATTCTTCTGCACAAGGCGCGGCCAAAATTTGTGATCACCTCCGGGTTCGCCGGGGCAATCAACCAGCAGTTGCAGATTGGTGATTTAATCCTGGCGGAGAATTTCTCCGACCCCAGTTTGCTCGGGTTGGCCAGGGAGATTTTGCGCGATCGCAAAGCCACTCCGATAAAACTTTTCACGTCTTCATCGATCATCGATTCGATCTCCCAGCGAAATGAAATTGCTCGCGGGTCCGGCGCGGCCGCGGTCGACATGGAAACCGGCGCGATCCTGGAGATCTGCAAGGCGCACGGCATGCCGTTACTTTCGTTACGTGCGATAACCGACACGCCCAACGATCCGTTTCCGGCGCCGCCCGACATCTTGTTCGATATCGAAAGACAGCGAACGCGTTACGGCCGTTTGCTCGCTTATATATTAAGACATCCCGGCTCGATTGGCCCGCTTTTGCGATTCGGACGGAGAATCGCCCAGGTTCGCGCGAAGTTGACTGACGCAATCATTACGCTCGTTGGGGGGTTGTAGGGGAAGCAGCCTGCTTCCCGACCTAGAGAAAGGCGGGCGCTAACAGCGTCCCCTACAGATTCACCGCCGGCTCGATGTGAACGAGAACGTCGACAATTCGCCGATCGCTCTCTCGAATCGCGCCTTTCACCTCGTGGGCGATGTGATGCCCTTCGCGCACCGAAATCTCGCCGTTCACTTTCACGTGAAGATCGACATAAAAGCTGAGTCCCATTTTGCGAATAAAAAGCTTCTCGATCTCGATCACACCGGGAACAGTTCGTGCGGAATCGCGAACTACATCGACAATTTCACCGCGTGGCGCAGTGTCGAGAATTTCGTAAACCGCCGGACGAAGAAGCCGGACGCCGACGCTTCCGATGACAAAGCAGACAAAAATCGCGGCCCAATTGTCGGCGCCGCGCCACTTATCGCCGCCAATCAGGGCAATCGAAATTCCAATGAACGCAGCGATCGAGCTCAGCACATCGGCTCGATGGCGCCACGCGTCGGCTTCGATTGCCATGCTTTCGACCGATTTGCCGAAGCGCAACACGTAGCGAAAAAGCGATTCCTTCACCACGACGACGGCGAGCAGAATCAGCAGAGTGAAGCCGGCCGGCTTCGAATGTGGCAGAAACATTGTCCGCGCACTTTCGATTGCCATGGCAATCGCGGCGATCAAGACAATGCAGGCAACAAAGACCGCGGTGAGCGGTTCGGCTTTGCCATGGCCGTAAGGGTGCGTTTCATCGGGCGGCCGGGCAGCGAACCGCAAGCCACTCCAGATGACGATCGAACCGGCTACATCCAGGACAGATTCGATTCCGTCGGCCATCAATGCGTAGGCATTCCCGAAAATGCCGCCGAGAATTTTGATGATCGCGAACGCGATGTTCACGACCAAACCAATCAGTGCAAGGCGCGCGCCAATTTGCAGATTAGTCGCGACAGGTTGAGGCTGCGCCGAATTCATCGAATGAACAAAACTATAAAGGTTGTTGTTTACGAAACACACGGAAATCCGGCGGAAGTCTTGCAAATTAAGACCGAGCCGTGGCCAAGCCCGGCCGCAGGCGAAGCCGTCGTCCAGATGCTCGCCGCGCCGATCAATCCGGCCGACATCAATGCGATCGAAGGAAAATATCCGGCCCGGCGCGAAGTGCCGGCAGTTCCGGGATTCGAAGGCGCGGGCGTCGTGGTCGAAACCGGTGCGGATGTTTCAACCATCAGAAAAGGCGCACTGGTAATTTTGCCGCATAACATCGGGACCTGGCGTGAAGCGGTCGCAGTAAAGGCGAACGATCTGGTCGCCGTTCCGCCGGAAATCGATCCAGTCTCCGCGGCGATGTTAAAAATAAATCCGATGACAGCGTGGCGACTGCTGCACGATTATGTCGATCTTGCGCGCGGCGATTGGGTGATTCAAAACGCGGCCAATTCGGCGGTCGGGCGCGCGGTGATTCAAATCGCGCGCGAGCTCGGATTCAAAACGGTGAATGTCGTCCGGCGCCCGGAGTTGATCGACGAACTGCAGCGCGACGGCGGCGACGTTGTTTTGGTCGATCGACGAAAAATTGCGCGACGAAGTGAAAGCCGCGACGGACGGCGCGCCGATTCGCTTGGGATTGAACTCGGTCGGCGGCGACAGCGCATTGCGATTTGGCGAATTGTCTCGCCTTCGGCGGAACGCTGGTCAGTTTCGGCGCGATGAGTTTGCAGCCGCTGAAAATTCCGACCGGACTTCTCATTTTCAAAGATCTCCGCTTTCGCGGAATTTGGATCAATCATTGGTATGACAATGCGACGATGGCAGAGCGGATGGCGGCGTTTAATCCGCTCTTCGACATGGCCAGGCGCGGCCTGTTGAAGATGAAAATTGAGAAAGCGTACTCAATAGACGACGCAAAAGCCGCCGTGGCCCACGCGATGCAGCCCAAGCGCAGCGGCAAGATTGTTTTCCAGTTTGCCGCCTAACCGCAGGCGTGAGATTTTACGTGGTGCTTCGATCGCGTGCTGGCCCGAGTATTCATCGCGCTATTCATAATTAGTGTTGGCATTGTTCGAAGCGCGTCGGTTCCTACCCCAGGGGACTTGCGCGGAACCGGCAAAGTCGATTTCCCGGTGACCTGCACAACAACAGCGCAACCGGAGTTCACTCGCGGTATCGCACTTCTCCACTCGTTTTTTTACGAAGAAGCCCGACGCGCTTTTACTTCTGTCGCCGAGCAAGACCCCAAATGTGCGATGGCGCAGTGGGGAATCGCAATGACCTGGTGGCATCCGATCTGGACGCCGCCGAATCCCGACGAAATGAGCGCGGGCAAAGCCGCGATTGAACAGGCGATGAAAATCGGAGCGAAAACGGATCGCGAACGGAGATTTATCAACGCCTTGAACGTGTATTACAACACCGCGGACAGCTCCGCGCCGTCTCAAGTTGGACAATCGTGTCACGGTCCGGTTGGGCCGCGAGACCGCGTCGTCGCCTACGAACAAGCGATGAGACAACTCTACGAAAAGTATCCGAACGATTTCGAAGTTGAGACGTTTTACGCTTTCGCCGTGCTGGCGACCGGTTATGCGACGCCGACCGACACAACTTTGTCCAAACAATTGGAATCCGCAGCGTTGCTCGAGAAGTTATGGAAGCAGAACCCGAATCATCCGGGCGTCGTTCATTACTTGATCCACTGTTACGATTTCCCATCGCTCGCCGAACGCGGTTTAAACGCCGCCCGCACATATGGCTCCATCGCGCCCTGGGTGCCGCATGCGCTGCACATGCCGTCGCACATTTTCACGCGTTTGGGAATGTGGGACGAGTCCATCGCTTCAAATCGATCTTCGGCTGAAGCGTCGCGCAGTTACGCGACAATGCGCCACCGCGATGCCACGGAGGCGGAAGAATTACACGCACTCGACTACCTGGCCTACTCGTACCTGCAGCAGGCGGAGGACGCCAAAGCCAAGGAAATTGTCGATTTGGCGGCAAAAGTTCGAAAGACGAACCCGGAAATGGAATTCAGCGCGGCATACGCGCTCGCGGCGATTCCTTCACGTTACGCACTGGAACGCAACGATTGGCGCAGCGCGGCGACATTAGAGATTCCGAAAGTTCCGCATTGGGCATCGTTTCCATTCATGGAAGCGTTGATTGAATACGCTCACGCGCTCGGTCGTGCGCACACGGGCGATTTGGATGGCGCGCGCAAAGCAATTGCGCGGATGCAGCAACTGCGTGACGCCACGAAGGAAGCGAAGTTCGATTACTTCAAGCGACACCTGGAATTGCAAACCCAGGCGGCCGCGGCTTGGATCGCCTGCGCCGAAGGCAAGAAAGACGAAGCGATGGAGATGCTGCTTCGGGCTGCCGATTCGGAAGACATTCTTGGCAAGCATCCCGTGTCGCCCGGCGCGCTTGTTCCGATCCGCGAGCAACTCGGGGATCTGTTGCTGGAACGCGGCCGGCCGGCGGAAGCGGCGGAAGCATTTCAAGCAGCCCTCAAAATTTATCCCGGTCGATTCAGAGGGTTGTACGGCGCGGCGCTGGCCGCGGAGCAATCCGGGGACAAAGCACGCGCGCAGGAATGTTATGCGAAATTGGCCACCCAAACTGCCAAATCGGACGCTTCGCGCGAGGAATTGAAGCGGATTCGACAGTATCGGACGACGGCCGCGGAGACGGCAAATTCCAATCTCCTCGCGACTGATCGTTGAAGATAATCGTTGTTGGCGCAGGTATTAACGGGGTTACTTCCGCGATCGAGTTAAAAAATCGCGGGCACAAAGTTGTCCTTGTCGACCCCGGTCCCCTGCCCCATCCGCTCGCCGCTTCGACCGACATAAGTAAAGCCGTCCGCGCCGCTTACGGACCGGACGACGATTACACTGCGTTGGCCGATCGTTGCATTCCAATTTGGCGGGAATGGAACAAAAAATTCGGGACCGAGCTCTATCACGAGATCGGGGTGTTATTCGTGTGCAAGCAGGTGATGCAACCTGGCGACTTCGAATACGAAAGCGCGCGAGCGCTTGAAAAACACGGACATCGATTCGATCGGTTCGATTCAAACACTTTCTACCAACGTTTTCCGGCATTTGCTCCCGAGCGATTTCACGACGGATTTTTTGATCCCGAAGCAGGTTACGCGGAAAGCGGCCACGTAGTCGCGACGTTAGTCGATTACGCTAAATCGTTAGGCATCGAATTGCGCGAGAACGCGAAGGTTACCGGGTGCGACGAAGGCAACAATTCTGTCGAAGGAGTTCTGCTCGAAGATGGAAGTCGCATTCGCGGCGACGCGGTCGTGATCGCGGCGGGCGCGTGGACGCCGTATCTGCTGCCATCTACGACTGAATTTCTCCGCGCGACCGGGCATCCGGTTTTTCATCTGAAACCGGCCGAGCCGGAACTTTTCCGAGCCGGAGCGATTTCCGTTTTTCGGCGCGGACATTTCGACAACCGGCTTCTACGGTTTTCCGTTGAACCAAGGCATCGTCAAAATCGCGAACCACGGAGCTGGTCGCGAAATGTCGCCCGATTCCAGCGAGCGCGTAGTGACCGGCGAGGAAGAAAGCGAATTGCGCGCGTTCTTGAGATCGACCATTCCTTCGCTGGCTGACGCGCCGATCGTTTACACCCGGATCTGCATGTATTGCGACACGAACGACGGCGATTTCTGGATCGCTCCCGATCCGAAACGTCCGAACCTGATTATTGCCACGGGAGATTGCGGGCATGGATTTAAGTTCGCGCCGGTCCTGGGCGAAATCATCGCCGACGCGGTCGAAGCGAAACCAAATCCGATTCTGAAAAAATTTCGCTGGCGTCCGGAGGTTAAAGCCGGAGTAACGAAAGAAGCCGCCCGATTTGCGCCGCAATGCTAGGTGGATCGAGCGGTCCCTTGCTCGACGTTAATCTAGGCGGCGAAGCCGCATTACTTGGCATCGTCCGCGGAGCGGCCGATCCACCAAAAGAGCGCACGTGCCCTTGGAACAGCGAAGGGGCTAAAGCTATTCCTTCTGGGCGGTTTCCGTCTGCGCTGTTTCTTTTTTCGGCTGGCGCTTCAGCAAGGTGATCTGTTTGATCCGCGCGGAATCGGACGGACTCCAGGTCGCGATGTCGGGATCGTCTTTGAAGGCATTGTGAACGATGCGGCGCTCGTAAGAATTCATCGGCTCGAGCTGAAGCGATTTTCCGGTAGCGCGAACCCGTTCGGCCAGTTCGCGCACTCGTTGCACGATCCGGTCTTCGCGCATCGAGCGGTACATTTCACAATCGACCACTACTTTCGGCGCGTCCTTGTCCCTCGCCTGAAGCAGCCGATTGAGCAAAAACTGGATCGCTTCGAGCGTTTCGCCGTCGCGGCCGATCAATCGCCGGCTTTCCTCGCTGTAAATTTGCAGAACCAGATTGCCGGCCTCGTTTTGCGATTCTTCGATCTCCACGACAAAGCCGAGATAGCCGAGAATGGTGTCGAGTAATTCTTTCGGCGTCATCATTTGCGTTTCCCAGGCGGCGCAACTTTCTCGAGCGTCGGTATCGGTTGTCGTTTGTTGTAATAGAATTGCACGATACTGAAAAGATTCTGTGTGGTGTAATACAATGCCAGAGCCGCGGCAAAATTGTAGCAGATAAACAAAAAGATCAGCGGCGTGAACATCATCACCCGGCGCTGGGTCGGGTCGCCCGTCTTTGGCGTCATTGCCATCAACCAGATTTGGGTCGCGGCCATACACAGCGGAATGACGTTGATCGGCACAGCCGAACAGATGCGCCACCGTGTCCGGTTGCGACAAGATCTTTCACCCAAAGGAATGACGCATTCCGCAGTTCAACCGCCTGGCCGAGCATTTTGAACAATCCGAAGAAGATTGGGATTTGAATCATCATCGGCAAACAGCCGCCGACCGGATTGATTCCGTAATCCTTGTACAGCTTCATCACCTCCTGGTTCATCCGCGTCGGGTCGTCTTTGTATTTTTCGCGCAGCTCCTGGATTTTCGGATTGAGCAGCGACATGCGGCGCATCGAGCTGGTTCGCTTTGCTCTGCAGCGGCCACAGCACAATTTTCACGACGGCGGTGAGCGCGAGAATCGACCAGCCGTAGGAACCGAGAAAACCGTGCAGCCAGTTGAGGAAGTTGAGCAAGAACTGGCTCACAATCTTGAACATTCCAAAGTCCATGATCTCGGCCTCGTTGTGGTCGAGACGAGCGAGGCGATGGTAAATTTTCGGTCCGGCCCAAATTTCGAAGCGCGCGCTGTAAGTCTGGCCCGGTGGTAATTGGAAACCTGGCATTCGCAGCGCGCCGGCGATTCCAAACATTTTTTGTTCCGGCGAAATATCGAAACGATGGCCCCAAACGCCGTTCCGCTTTCGCGGTCAGGGGCGAGATCAATGTCGTGAAAAACTGATCGCTCACCGCGGCCCATTCGGGATTGGCGAGATCTTGCTGATAGAACGGCTGCGGGGCATGCGAGCCGATTCCAAACAAACCGCCGCCGCCGCCGAACCAATTCACGTCAACCCCTTTGGCCTTGCCATCGATGCACCAAACGAGCCGTGTATAATATGAGTAGTCCTTGGGATGAATGGGCGCGGCAGCCCCAAGAGCGACAAAATAGCCGGGGTTCGAGTACGGTTGCGGGCCGCCGTTCGCAATGTCGACATCCATCTCGGCAAGAAAGTTGTCTTTCTTCTCCTTGCTCGGCGGGAAGAAGAACTTTTTTCGAATCGCGATGTTGTTTGCGTTTCGTTCACACCTGACTCCGCCATCTGGCTCGCGAACCAGAGTGAACTCTTCCAACTTCGGCGACGCCGGCTGATCGATGATCGCGCCGATCGGTGTTTGATCTTTCGAATTGAGAACGACGCGTTGATCGCCCTGACCGAGCTGATTCAACAACACGGCTTCGCTGATCCCGCCGCCGCGATTTGTCAGGTGCAGCTCAACGTCATCGTTCCGGACCACTTCCATTTTCTCTGTGAACGCGGGAGCCGCTTCGGTTGCCGGAGTAGCGGCGGCAATGGGCGATGTGAGCGGGGACGGTGTCGCGCTGGCGCTAATCGCCGGCGCCGGAGTTGGAGAGGCGACCGCAGCCGGCCGAGGTGGGGCATTTTTGATAGTCCACCACTCCCACCCTACCAATCCAACGACGCAAAGTGTAACGGCAATCCACGCGGTTCGATCCATAAAATTCCTGGAGACTTCGAATCACGCGCAACGCCTGGCTCGTCTTCGCAAAATGCCAGTCCGGCTCGGATCTGGATCTGCGGCACGGCAGGTAAGATCGACATGTCGAGGAACAGGATCTTCACCGGAGCCGCCCCAGGGATGACATCGGGCGATTCGTTTCAGTCCCAAAAAAAATCCGCGCACGGTCCCGTGCAATTCGATGGCCTGCAAAAAGTATTCCGAACAAGTCGGCTGAAATCGGCATCCAGAGCCGGGCCCGCCGATCGCGACCAGTAACGGCGAAATCGTCAATTGATATGCTCTAATACAAATGCGAATGAGTCCGCGCATTAAGCGCTTAGAATAGAAGCGCGTCTGGCCAGACGCAACCATTCACCTTCCAACTGTCCGTAAGTCGCGGCCGCCGCGCTCGAACGCGCGATGGTCACGATCCAGGTCCCGTTACGTAATTTGGTGCTGATGTTTGCGCACGATCTCGCGCAGACGACGCCGGACCTGGTTACGGACAACCGCGCGACCAATTGTGCGAGAGGTTACAAATCCTGCTCGCAGCATCGTTGCCTCTCATGAAAGACGAAACTTAGCACCAGCAAGCGACCGCGTTCGATGCGACCGTGCTTTTTGATGTACTCGAAGTCGACGGAATGAGTAAGCCGCCGACTCTTCGGAAATGCGAAACGATTGTTTGAGTTGATGCTGCTTTACTAACAGGACACGGCGGCGTAGCCAATCAGGTAGGGGCGATTGACCTCAATCGGTCCGAGCCGGACTGGCGTTGCGGGCGGTTCGGTGAACCGCCCCTACATTATTTACGCGTCGATACTACAGTGCGCGTACAGCAAAAGTCTTTCGTCCGCTGATGCGAACGAAAGACTTTGCGAATGTTCAAACTTCTCCGAGTTAGGGAGAAGGCGACGTGTGTAACGTTAATGTCCGTCTTGGTCTCGGTCTTGGTAACTGGCGCCGGCGATTCTTTGATGATCGTCGTGTTGCTTTCCTTTTTCTCGGCCGGCGGATTCGTGACCGTCGTTTCCTTTTGCTCACAAGCTGTGAGCAACGCGGCCCCCATTAAAAGGCAGATGTATTTCTTCATGTAGGGTTTTGACGGACGTGGCCCTAATTTATTTAAGGCGTTGGTGTGGGGGTAGCGAGCGTGGTGTCGCCGGACCCGGCTGCTGAAGGCGGTGTGCTTGTGTCCGCTACGGTGGCTTCCGGTGAACTCACCGGACTCGACGCCGGCGCGACGGTTTCAGTTTTTTGTTCGCAAGCCACGAGCAAGGCAGCTCCGGCAAGAAGGCAGATGTATTTCTTCATAAGCAGGAATCTCGGCTCAATCATGATTCGGAGCAAGCGCGCTCTGCGGTTGTGTCAATTGCCTTTAGAACGGCGGTTCGTATTTCAAACCGTGCGCGTCGGCAACGGCCTGGCAGGTCAGCTTGCCATCGAGGGTGTTGATTCCGCCAGTGAGCGTCGGTTGCTTTAAGCACGCTTCTTTTGCTCCGCAGTCGGCCAGCAGTTGCACATAACGATAAGTGACGTTCGTGAGCGCCTGCGTTGAAGTGCGTGCGTAGGCCGCCGGCATGTTGGCCACGCAATAGTGGGTCACACCTTCTTCGACATAAACGGGATCGACGATGCGTGGTCGGTCGCGAAGTCTCCGCGCAACCGCCCTGGTCGATTGCAATGTCCACGAACACGCTGCCGGGTTTCATTCTTCGCAACATCGCGCGCGTGATCAGCTTTGGCGCTTTCGCTCCCGGCAACAACACCGCGCCGATCAGCAAATCGCAATCCGGCATCAGATAATCGAGATTCGCTTCGCTGGAATACAGAGTGTGCAAGTCCTCCATCGCGAGATCGAGAAATCGCAATCGCTCGACGTCGATGTCGAGAATCGTGACATCGGCGCCGAGGCCTTTGGCCATCCGCAAGGCGTTCACTCCGGATGTTCCGCCACCAATAACAACCACCCTGCCCGGCAACACGCCCGGCACGCCGCCCAGCAATACTCCGCTGCCGCCGTTGTGTTTCGCCAGAAAATTCGCGCCCATCACCACCGACATTCGCCCAGCGACCTCGCTCATCGGCTCGAGCAACGGCAGACGGCCGTTCACCTGGATCGTTTCGTAAGCGATCCCGGTCACGCCGGATTTGAGCAACGCTTCGGTCAGTGGTTTGCTCGCGGCAAGGTGAAGATAAGTGAAAAGAATCTGGTTCTTGCGCAAAAGCGGAAACTCCGCCGGCAACGGTTCCTTCACTTTTACGATCAGCTCTCCACGTTTAAAAACTTCGTCGGCGGAATCGACGATCTCGGCGCCGGCCTTTTTGTATTCGTCATCCGAGTAACCGGAACCGACGCCCGCGTTCTTTTCCACCAGCACCGAATGGCCGCGCCGTTTCAGTTGGTCCGCCGCCGACGGCAGCAACGCGACGCGCTGCTCCTGTTCCTTAATTTCTTTGGGAACGCCGATGATCATGGAGACAGTGACTAGTGACGAGTGACAAGTGACAAGTCAAAAATGCAAGATGGCGAGTCTTTTTTCTCGTCACGTCACATGTCACTAGTTCAGCGACGGATCGTCGGGCGCGGCCGCGAGCATGCGATACCACGGGCCGAGTTTGTTCATGATGTCGAACCACAGCCGCGACAGCCGCTCGAATTTCAAAGCCGCGCGACTTGGTTTTTGCACGATCCACGCTTTTTGTTTCATCTCGGCTTCGAGCTGGCCAGCACTCCATCCCGCATAACCCAAAAATGCGCGAATGCCCTGCCCGTCTCCAGATGCGCCAGGAACGGCTTCGAGGACATTCGTCGCCTGATGATTCAATTTCAGACCGTCGCCTTTGTGCCACTCAAAAGCCGCCAGCATTAATTGATTGTTCCCGACCGGCCCGCCAAAAAAAACCGGAACGTCCGCCAGATTTTGCGGCGGCGTCTCGGTCACGAGATCGGAAACACTTTTATCCAACGGCCGATTGATGATGACGCCAATCGCGCCATCGTCGGGATCGTGCGCAGAAATAAACAACACGGCTCGGCGAAAATTTGGATCGAGCATGCTTGGATGCGCTACCAGCAAAGAGCCGGCGAGACTGTGCGGCTTTTTCGAACCCAAATCGCGCATATTAAATTAGAACGCGCATCATCTGGTTCCGCAAGTGTCACCCGACGGATGGCTGGATCTTCCCCAGAGACCAGCTTTGGCGATATTTAACCGGTCCAGAATGTGTCACTTGCGCCTGAAGCCAAACAATGCTCATAATTTATAGAAATTTTTGTTGCGGCATCGCATAAGCTCGGCTACTAGCACCACAGCTTTAAAAATTGTTCTGGGGGGAACAGCCGCCCTTCACGCCCATCGGGCGTGGGGGGCGGTACTTTTTTGGGGATTGAAGAAAACGTCGAATTCTTAACGTCCAACTATACCCGTGCGGCTCGCCCCAATGTCGAACTCCGAAACGTCCGGTAGATTTTCCTGGCCGGCGGCGCTTACGATTGTTGCCTTGGTCGTAGTTGCCGCAGGCGTCGTTGTTTTCTTGCGTCTGGAAAGCTGGCCGGCTCGCACCATTGGTCAGGGGACCGAAGATCTTGAACGGCTCGGAAAAGATTTGCGTTCCGCCTTTGTCGACATCGCGAATTTGCAGCCGCGTATCACGATCAACAATAAGACGGTGGTGGACCCAACTGCCTCGCCGACGGCTGAGCTCACCACGCTCACCAAGGAATTAAAAGTGAAACGCGAATTCGCCCATACCTGGGCAGGCAGCTCGAAGCGGATCAAGTTGAGCGGCACCTTTGTGGCCAAGGCCGGCTTTGATCTGCGGCAGGACGTGAGCGTCGAAGTTCGTCCGGACGAAATCGTGATCCAGCTGCCGCATGCCGAGATCGTCGGCGTCGAGGAACGGCGCGTCGATGTGCTGGCACTGGAAAACGGCCTCTGGAACCACATTTCCGGCGCTGATTTGCAGAATGAACTCGCCCAGCTGCCGGAGATGGCGCGAAAGCAGGCAGCCGAGATTGGTTTGCCGGCGTGATGCCGAGCGGGAATTGCAAAGTCAGCTTAGCAAACGAATCCACGCGCGGCAGCCGATTCGCCTTGTTTTTACAAATCCAACGCCGGTCGAATCGCCGCCGAGCGCCCAGAAATAAACCTGCTTTCCGCGTTGGAGGTTTGCGATTAAAGCAATGTCCACCGCGCATGTCTCGAACCCGACTGCTTCTGCTCGCCTTCGTTTTGTTGGCCGCTCTTGCCAGCATCGCGTTGTCACCGGTCCTGATAGCGAGCGCGTTCCGCGGCTGGCTCCACTGGCAGGCGCATCGCCAACATTTGAAGATCGAGCTCGGAAAAATCAAGGCGCCGTTTCTGCGACCGGTTTCCATCGAACGAATCCGCGTTACGAACGAGACCGGCGTATCGACCCAGATCGAATTGACCGCCGAGCATGTCGTCCTTCGTCTCAATTTGGCGAGACTCATAGCCGCCAAAACAAACGGCGTTCATGGGTTGACGATCGAAAACACACACGCTGAAATTCGCCGCGATTTCTCAGGCTCGAAGCGACCGCTCGATTTCAACTGGCGGGCGCTGCAAGCGCTGCTTCCCACCAACTTCGACATCGGGCATCTCGATGTGCGGGTTGAGAACGGGCCAAGCGTTGTTCTTTTGCGCAATGCGTCCATTTCCGGAAACCAAATCGAGTCCGGCCGTTTCTCCGCCGGTGAATTCGCGATCACGTCCCCGCTGTTTCGACAAACCTTCTCGCAACTGCGTGGCGCAACCAAGTGGCAGGACAATCGTCTCACCATCGGCGGCCTGAATCTGGAGCGCGGCATCGATCTTCAATCCATCATCGTTGATCTTTCCCGACTTGATAACGAGCGCGCCGATCTCCAGTTCGATCTCGATGTCCTTGGCGGTAAGATTCGGGCCAGTATTTCCAACGAGTGGGACGGACAACATTCGATTTGGAACCTCGCTGGAACTGCGTCCGGCATCTCACTCGCCCAAACGTCCGACGCGTTCGGATTCACCGATCGGCTCGGCGGATCGCTTCGCGCCTGCAACTTCACTTTTCGCGGGGATCCGCGCGACCCATTCAGCGGAACGGCTTCCATCTGGACTGAGCTCAATGGGCTGAGCTGGCACAATCGCGCAGCCGACCTGATCATGCTGGGAGCGATTTTTTATAACCGGCAGATCCAGCTTCAACAGCTTTTCATCAAACAGCGCCAGAATCAGTTAACCATGAGCGGCGATGGCGCGCTGCCTTCGAAATCTGCCGACTGGCTCAACCCCGATTTCCGCGGCCAGATCCTGGGATCGATCAGCGATCTCGGACAATTTGCCGAACTCTTCGGCGCTGCCCGCGGTGATTTCGCCGGTGCGATCGCGATTGAAGGAACACTCAACGCGCGCGAGCGAAAGCTGGGTGGCCACCTGACCGCGAGCGGAAATTCCCTGTCGCTGTTCAAGAGACAGATCGACCGGTTGAACGCGAAAATAAATCTTAAAGCCAGCGAGCTCGAGCTCGAGCAATTTGAGCTCGTCCGCAAAAAAGACTTCGTTCGTGCGCAAGGCAAGATCGACATCGAGCACGAGCAGGACTATTCCGGCAATATCGAGGCGAAAGTGGGTGACGCGTCCGAATATCTTCTCCTGGGCCGGCCTGCCTCTGGGGCCGCTGTTCCGGTTCAGCTCGAGGCAAAGATTTCATCAGGCGTATGGGATGCTCACACCCTCTTTACCTTGCCGGGATCGAGTCCGATTGATGCCAGCGGCTAAATTTCCACTGAAGATTGGTGAAGATTGGAAAGGGTTCCTGTCTTCACCGTTGGAGCTGCAGATTAGTTTCCCGACGATAGTTTTGGCGAGCGCGCCGCAGCTCTTCCACCCGCCAGTTTTCAATGAAGGAATTTTGACCGGCGCCATTTCGTGGAGCCAGACCCTTCAGCACCCGTCCATCACTGGCGACGTCCAGTTGGTCAACGCCAAGTTGCAAAACGCGCCGTTGGATTTAACACAAGCTAGCGGCCGTCTGACGTTCGACGGCGATCATGGCAAAATTGAGTTTTTGAATGCTGCGACCGCGGACGTAGATGTTTCGTTTCGCGGCGACATTGATCTGCACGATCTTGCGGAAACAAAGATCGTCATCTTTCCGAGCGTGCCGGTGTTTGAGCTGACCACGCCGCCAGATTCCTGCGTCAGTCGCATCAATCTTCAGCCGGTCGGCATCACGCTGGCGCCTATGATCAACCAAATCGAACTGGTTGGCGGAATTCTTGAAGGCGGCTGGAGCATGACGCCGCGACATTCGGTTATCACGGCAGAAGGGCAACCGCTTCCGTCGGGGGCCACAAAGATTCCGATTTGTTTCGGGGAAAAACCGGCACCGCAATCATTCACGTTTGGTCTGCATCCGAAACCGGCACCGACGCCCGAACGGCCGCGCCCGAGGTCAAAGCGCCGTTAACTGCCCTTCAGCGCATTTGCTCCCTCGCCGGTCGACCGAGGGGATAACTTGAATGCAATATGCATTCAACATCAGTACGCCCCCAGCAAGCTTGAATGCATATTGCATTCAAGTTGATCGAAGCGAGCGCAAGCGCGCGCACGCGCCGGTTGCCGCGATGCCAAGGGCACGTTCAATGAGTAACGCCGGGCAACGCCGGGCCCAGCCGGTAATTCGATACAGGACAACTATGAAAACCGTTCAAACGGTTTTGATCGCGAAAATCAGGAGTCCACCGCGCTGAAGCGCGGTGCCAGCGAGATAGTTACTGAGCGGGTTCGCCGCGGCGGACAGGCTTGGAAGTCACCAGCCAGCGCATCAATTTCCCCTCGAGCTCGCTCGTGAGATTAACGCGCAGATTCGACCCCGCATCCACTCGCAACGGTTCGCCACTCGGCCGGTCAAACAGAAGTTGAACGGGACGCTTGCCGGGAGAGCTCGCCAAAAGATCCCGCACTTCACGTAACTCTTCGCTCGTTGTCGCGGGTGAAAATTGCAACAGCAGCGCGGGCTCATCGAGTGATGTAGATCCGCCATTCCCGTTCGAGGCGCCATTTGGTTTGTTCGCGGTTGGCAGTCTAACTTTCTGCGCGGTAGCGCGCAGAGAATCGCCACGAGTGTCGATCGTGCCGCGAATTTCCACGACGTGACCCGGGACCAGAAGCTCCGAAATCGTCACGTAAACGTCGTTCCAAACCACAACTTCGAGCGTACCGGTTAAATCTTCGATCCAAACTACCGCGAACGGTTTGCCCTCCTTGCGGGTGAACTTCTTTTCGACCTGCACGATCGCTCCGGCGATTCTGAATTGCGAACGGTCCTCCAAATCGCCTAACGAACCGATCGGCTGATACTTTTTCGTTGCGAACAAATCCGACATAAGCGTCGAGCGGATGGCCGCTCACATAAAATCCAAGCAGCTCCTTTTCGTAGGAAAGTTTTTCGTGGTCGCTCCATGGCGCGACCGACGCGCTTTCGCGTGGTCGCGGCATGCGTCTCCTCATCGAACAACGAAACCTGACCGAGCGGTCCGATCACGCAGGGCCGCGGCCGCGGAAGCAAGCGATTCGTCGATGCAGTCAAAAAGCTCGGCGCGATCGCGTCCGAGAAAATCAAAAGCGCCGGCCTTGATCAAACTTTCGAGCATTTTGCGATTCGCGACGCGCGTCCCAATTCGGCCGCAAAAATCCTCCAGCGAAGTGTAATCCCCTCCCCGCTCGCGTTCTTCGATCGACAGCTCGCATCGCCGATTCGCCCACGTTCTTGATCGCCGCCAGCCCATAGCGAATCGCTATTTTGCCGTCGTGCTCTTCGGGCGTGAACTTGAGCGCGCTCTTGTTGATGTCCGGCGGAAGAATCGCGATGCCCATTCGTTTACATTCGCCGACGAAAACTGAAATCTTGTCGGTGTTATTGATTTCGTTGCTCAGCAAACCGGCCATGAACTCGACCGGATAATGCGATTTTAAATACGCCGTCTGATAACTGATCACGCCGTAGGCCGCGCTGTGACTCTTGTTGAATCCGTAGCCGGCGAATTTTTCCAGCAAATCGAAAATGGCGTTCGCTTTTTTCTCGGGAATCTTGTTCGTGCGCGCGCAACCCTCGATGAAGTTCTGGCGCTCCTTGGCCATCTTCTCCTGGTCCTTTTTGCCCATCGCGCGGCGAAGCAGATCGGCTTGCGAAAGTGAGTAGCCGGCGAGTTTGCTCGCCGCTGCCATCACTTGCTCCTGGTAAATCATGACGCCGTAAGTGTCGGCACAGATTTCTTCCAGCAGCGGATGGAGATACTTGATCGGCGTGATCCCCTTCTTCGCTTTCACGTAGTCAGGAATCAGCTCCATCGGCCCCGGCCGATAGAGCGCGATCAACGCGATGATGTCGTCGAGTTTTTTAACCTCGAACTGCTTCGACAAGTTGGTCATTCCACCCGATTCCATTTGGAAGAGGCCGATCGTTTCGCCGCGGTTGTAGAGGTCGAACGTGGCTTTGTCGTCGAGTGGAATGCTTTTTGGTGAAAATTCCGGCTCGCTGCTTGCGAATCAAATTTACGGTGTCTTCGATCACGGTCAGCGTTTTCAGGCCGAGGAAATCCATCTTCAAGCAGTCCGAGATCGTTTAGCGGCCCCATCGGATACTGACTGATCACGTCGTTGCCCTTCACATCGCGGCAGAGCGGGATGTAATCGGACAAATCACGATCCGCGATGACAACGCCGGCTGCGTGCACTCCGGCGTTGCGCGAAAGTCCTTCCAGAATCTTCGCGTATTCGAAAAGCTGTTTGGTTTGCGGCTCGGTTGCGATCGCTCGCTTCAGCTCGGAATTCTTGTCCGCCGCCGAATCGAGCGTGATGTCCAGCTCGTTTGGAATCATCCGGGCGATCCGGTCGGCGTCGCGGTAGGGCAGCCCCATCACGCGACCCACGTCTCGCACCACGCTTTTCGCTTTCAGTTTTCCAAAGGTGATGATCTGCGCGACGCGACGTTCACCGTATTTTTGGCGAACGTATTCGAGAACCTCGCCCCGCCGCGCTTCGCAAAAATCGACATCGATGTCCGGCGGCGACACACGATCCGGATTCAAAAATCGCTCGAAGATCAGGCCAAATTGAAGTGGATCGATGTCGGTGATCCCGAGAACATAGGCGACGAGCGACCCGGCCGCGGAGCCTCGCCCGGGACCGACCGGAATCCCGCGACCTTTAGCGAAGTGAATGAAATCCCAAACAATCAGGATGTAGCTTACGAACCCCGTCTTCTCGAGGACACCTAGTTCGTAATCGAGTCGCTCGCTAAGTTGCTTGTCGTTCTTCGCGCGCTCGCCATACCGTTCTTCGAGACCTTTGGAGCAAAGTTCGCGCAGGTACGCTTCGCGTGTGTAACCCTGCGGCACCGGATATTCGGGATATTTCGAGCGCCCAAATTCAATCGTGACGTCGCAACGCTCCCCGATTGCCAGTGTGTTCGCGATTGCGTCCGGGAGATCCTTGAACAGATCGCGCATTTCCGCCGGCGATTTGAAATATAACTCCGGCGCATAACGCATCCGGGCTTCGTCCTGCACCATCTTGCCGGTGCCGATGCAAAGCATCACGTCGTGCGCGTCGTGATCGTCGCGCCTGAGAAAATGGACATCGTTCGCCGCCACAAGTCCCACGCCAAGGTCCTTGGCGATCTTCGGCAACACGGCGTTGCACCACTTTTGCTCTTCGATTCCGTGATCGTGCAGCTCGACGAAAAAATTTTCTTTCCCAAGGATGTCGCGATACTCCGCCGCGGCTTGAGTCGCTTTCTGAATATTGTTCGCCTGGATTGCCGAATTCACCTCTCCGGCGAGACAGCCGCTGAGTCCGATCAACCCCGCCGAGTGCTGCGCGAGAAGTTCCTTGTCGATCCGCGGGCGATAATGAAAACCGTCCAGATGCGCGGTCGAGATCAGCTTGACCAGATTACGGTAGCCGATCTCGTTTTCGGCCAGCAGGGTGAAATGATACGCCGCTTCCCGCATCGAATTCGCCTTTTCTTTGTGCGAGCGCGGCGCGATGTAAGCCTCGCATCCGATGATTGGCTTGATGCCGGCACGCTCCGCTTCCTGGTAAAATTCGATCGCACCGAATAGATTGCCGTGATCGGTCATCGCCACCGCGGGCATTTCGAATTCGGCCGCTTTCTTCATCAGCTCCTTCATTCGAATCGCGCCATCGAGCAGCGAGTATTCGGTGTGAAGGTGGAGATGAACGAATGAATCAGGCATACCGCGGGCACGCTCTCTGGGATGCCTCGCTGGCGATTCTGTGGCAGAGGAGGAACGAATCGAGCGGCATCGACTTAGTATATTCAGTGAGAATTTTTGGCAAAAAATTTCGGCACACGATTAGAAAATTTCTTGTTTGCAATCGCACGAACGCGTTGTTAATGAACCCCGAAAGCATTCGGGGGTCAGCTCATTCATTTGTGAATAACCCTCAGCCGTATCGACATGAAAAAACTGGAAGCGATCATCAAGCCGTTCAAGCTCGAGGAGGTCAAGGAAGCCCTGGCCGAACTCGGGATTGAAGGTATGACCGTGACCGAAGTGAAAGGCTTCGGTCGCCAGAAAGGCCATACCGAGATTTATCGCGGCAGCGAATACACCGTCGATTTCCTGCCTAAAGTCAAAGTCGAAGTCGTAATGGCCGACGACATGGTTGAGAAAGCGGTCGCCGCAGTCGTGGGAGCGGCCAAAACAGGAAAAATCGGCGACGGAAAAGTTTTTGTGCTTCCGGTGGAACACGCAATCCGCATCCGCACGGAAGAGATCGGCGAAAAAGCAGTGTAATGCAGAAGTTGATAGTTGAGAGCTGATGGTTGAGGGACTGTCAGACTCGCGCGCAACTATCAATGTGAGACGCGGCAGGATGCGAATTTTGAAAATTGAATTTTTAGTTTCTCTCAACTCTCAACCATCAACCATCAACCTCTGAGAAAATGGCCTCAAAAGACAAAACTCCATCCGATGTCAGTAAAATGATCAAAGACAACGACGTGAAGTTGATCGACTTCAAGTTCACCGACTTGCTCGGCACGTGGCAGCACTTCACCACTACGCTCACCGAATACGACGAAGAGATTTTCAAAGACGGCCTCGGCTTCGACGGTTCGAGCATCCGCGGCTGGAGAGTCATCAACGCCTCCGACATGCTCGTCATTCCCGATCCCGCCACGGCCTGGATCGACATCTTTAACGCCGAGCCGACGCTTTCCTTGATCTGCACGATCGTCGACCCGATCACGCGCGAGCCGTACGATCGCGATCCGCGCGGCGTTGCCGAAAAAGCCGAAGCCTATTTGAAATCAACCGGTATTGCCGACACGGCCTACTTCGGACCCGAAGCCGAGTTTTTTATCTTCGATGACGTCCGGTTCAGCAACGCAGGTAATGCATCGATGCACTTTGTCGACAGCATTGAGGGGCATTGGAACAGCGGGAAAGAGGAATTTCCGAACCTCGGTTACAAGATTCGACCGAAGGAAGGTTATTTCCCGGTCTCACCGATGGATTCGTTGCAGGACATTCGCAACGAAATGTGTCTCGAGATGGAAAAAGCCGGCGTTGCCATCGAACGTCAGCATCACGAAGTCGCGACTGCCGGTCAGGCCGAGATCGATGTCCGTTTCACGTCGCTCAAACGCATGGGCGACAGCATGCAGTATTATAAATACATCATCCGCAACGTCGCCAAGCGACACAACAAGACGGTGACGTTCATGCCAAAGCCGCTCTTTGGCGACAACGGCTCGGGCATGCACACGCACATTTCACTTTGGAACGGAGACAAGCCGCTCTTTGCCGGCAACGGTTACGCCGGACTGAGCGATCTGGCCTTGTTTTTCATCGGCGGCATTTTGAAACACGCGCCCGCGCTCACCTGCCTCACGAATCCTACCACCAACAGCTTCAAGCGCCTCGTGCCCGGATTCGAAGCGCCAGTCAATCTCGCTTATTCCGCGCGTAATCGTTCGGCTGCGATCCGGATCCCGACGTATTCGCCGAGTCCGAAAGCAAAACGGATCGAATTCCGCACGCCCGATGCGGCGGCGAATCCGTATCTTGCGTTCAGCGCAATGCTGCTCGCGGGCCTCGATGGCGTCCAGAACCGCATCGATCCCGGCGATCCGCTCGACAAAAATCTTTACGATCTGCCGCCGGAAGAACTCGCCCAAATCGCGAGCGTGCCCGACTCACTCCGCGGCGCGATCGAAGCGCTCCAGGCCGATCATCAATTCCTGCTCCGCGGCGACGTATTCAATGCCGACTTCATCGCCAATTGGATCGACATGAAACAAAAAGAATACGACGCGCTACGGCTTCGCCCGCATCCGTACGAGTTCTCGATGTACTACGACGTGTGATCGTTTCTTTTGAGTTAGGCCGAGCTGATTCAATAGACGAATATGGTATCGTCCCTCCCCGCGGAATTTCGCGGAGTTGCGGGTAGTATTATCGCTCGAGATCCGTCGCACACATCAGATTGGCGGCTCGAAGACAAAAACGATAAGTGCGAACTCTTCATTCCGAAACTCTCCGAACGGGGCTTCGACATTACAGTCGTCGCTGACGAGGACGAAGTCACCGTATACTCCGAGCACACAGCCCATCAGCATTTCACATCCGAAGGCAATCATCACGAAACGTCGCAACTGGCGATGGGATTCGTGAGGGACTTGTTGAGCCCGGCAATGCGGTTGTGCGTTGTGAAGAGCGGAGCCAAGGCTGTTCAAGGCGCTTTCGAAGTTTACCGCGATGGCCAATGGCAGAGAGAGACCACCACCGCTCTAATTGGCCTCCCGAAATTTCGACGGAAAACTGTGGAATATTATGCGAACGAACGGCTACCCAAGCGTGACTTGTGAACCGCGGCGCAGTCTTCTTAAGACAGATTTGTTGGGCGCGGTTGGATTTTGCGCAATTTTCCGCTAAAAAATCGCAATTAACCGGCAGCAGGCTCGCTGGCGCTATGTTAGTTTTGCATCGTGAATGGGACGGTTTCGCGCCCGGTTGAAAAGCCGTGGCGGATGTTTTTGGGGATCGGTATTTCGATCGCCGCCCTTGCCGTGATCGCGATTCTGGTATGGCAGGGAATTTTCGCCCAAGGCGCACCTGACCCGACGCAGCCGAACACCAGTAAGACAGTTGCGGCACTGGACATTGGCGTTCTCGTTTTCCGCGAAGGACTTGAATGCATTCTGGTTTTGGCGGCGATCACCGCGAGTATGACGGGGGCGAAACGAGCCCATCGCAAACCTGTCGCAGTCGGCGCGGGCGTTGCGTTTCTCGCGACACTGATCACGTGGGTCATCGCCGTGGGGATCGTCGATTCATTGAGCGACAATATGCGCGCGCTCGATTTGCAGGCTGCCACCGGGTTGCTTGCAGTCGTGGTGCTGCTCGTGATCATGAACTGGTTCTTCCACAAGATTTATTGGGGCGGCTGGATCCGCGCGCACAATCGTCGCCGGAAGCATTTACTGGAGAACGGCCACGGCAGAGACCTCGCGAAGCGCTCGTTGATCTGGGGCCTGATCCTACTCGGTTTCACGTCGCTTTATCGCGAGGGATTCGAGGTCGTTTTGTTTTTGCAGACGTATCATCTGCGCTTTGGCGGCGGCGTTGTCTTACAAGGCGCGCTGCTCGGAATCGCGCTCTCGGCCATCGTGGCAGTCCTGACGTTCGTGCTTCAGCAGAAGTTGCCCTACCGCAAAATGTTGATCACGACCGGCATTCTGCTCGGGGTTGTGTTGCTGGTGATGGTCGGCGAACAAGCGCAGGAGATGCAGCTCGCGCACTGGATCTCGACCACGCCAGTTGCGTCGCTCGTTCCAATGATTCCGAAATGGGCCGGGCTTTGGTTCTCGGTTTATCCTACGTACGAAACGCTGATCGCACAGGCGATCGCAGCGGTTTTGGTGGTCGGCTCCTATTACGCCGCGAGAAAACTCGGCAGCGGCGTCATGCCCGTGAGCGAGGAGCCGGTTCGGGAAGCGAAAGCAGAAGCAGACATCGCGTTGCCGCGCCGGCAATTGCAGTCAGTGCGTTAAAGCGACGAGTCAAACTGTAGGAGACGCTGCTAGCGTCTCGCCTAACGAATGGGAAGCTAGCAGCTTCCCCTACAGAAGCTGGCGCATCTGAAGCACTGCTTCGTTCACTTGCAAATCACTTGCCGCACAGCAATTCAGCGCTAAAGAAACCGCAAGTTACCGGCAGCAACCGCGCGTTAAAAATTAGCAACCATCCGGCAGCAGAGCTTTTGCGAAAGAGTTAGGCTTCGACTCGTGATTCAGACATGCTTTTTCAGATACTTCACGGTGCTGATCCTTTTATTGACGGAGTGGTCTGCCACTGCCGTCCTGGCAGGCGTGCGCCACTTTACGTTTCTCTACGAAGCGCCGACTTCAGCGCCCGGAAGTGTCGAGCTAGAAAACACGGTGACGTGGGCGCATGGCTCGAGCGGGAACGGTGATGACGTTTTCATTCGCGAAGAACTAGAGATCGGAATCACGGATCGCTTCCAGCTTGGACTTTATCCGCTGGATTGGAGTCATCACAGCGACAACGGTTTTGAGTACGACGGCGGAGCGGTTGAGTTGATCTACAACTTGTCGAATCCGGTCATCGATCCGGTTGGGATTTCGCTCTACGAGGAGATCAGTGCCGGACGCCAGCATTTTGAATTGGAATCGAAACTCATCGCCCAAAAAAATCTTGGCCGCTGGATTTTCGATTATAACGCGACGCTCGAAGCCGAGTGGGAAGATCAACATCTTGAGGAACAAGAGGGCGAATTTCAGCAAGCGCTCGGCGCAAGCTATGAAATCTCGCCGAGACTTTCGGTCGGCGTCGAGCTTTTGCATGAGTTCGTCTTTCCCGATTGGCGCGACAACGAAAAAATCCGGAACGTTTTTATCGGACCGAATGTTTCGTATCGGCGCAATCAATGGTTCGTGACGGTCACGGCGCTCGCGCAAGCAACCGACACTGCGGACGAACCGAACTTTCAGTTGCGGACAATCTTCGGAATTGGCTTTTGAAATGAAAAAACTCTTTGTGCTCTGCCTGATTTTTGTTGCCTGCGAAACGGCCAATTACGCTCCGCCCGTGACGCAACCAATGGCTTCGAGAGCGTTGCGGAAACAACGGGTCGGTCCTGTAGAACTCGAGCGCGGGCGAACACTCTTCGTTCATCGCTGCATCGAATGCCACACTCTGCCGGCAATGTGGAAATATTCAGACGAAGATTGGCCACAGATCGTGAACGACATGTCGCACCGCGCGAGTCTGAAACCGGCCGATCGTGATGCCGTGGTCGCCTATATTCTCGCCGTACGGGCGAGCGAACACTAATCACTGCGGCGGCAGGCGTCTCGCCGGCAAGAAAAACTATTTGCAGCCGGGGACGGCTGCCACCACAGAGGAAGAATTCCAGTTGAAGGAGCTCTAACTCTTTTCAACTTAGGCGGATGCCTACGTCCATCCTGGGTCTTCTTTTCTCCGCTGTCGCTCGCTTTTGTCTGTTCCGACAGTTTCGCAGTTAGTCCGCCGCCGCGGGAAGGCGGACCGTCGCCGTCCCCCGCACATTCTCCAACGGCGACGCCAAAGCCGGTTCCCCCTGGCGCGATCGATGAGAAGCTTTTTAGCGGAATGCAATGGCGACAAGTCGGACCGTTCCGCGGCGGCCGCGCTCTTGCGATCGAAGGCGTGCCGGGCGAACCCGACACCTGGTATTTCGGCGGAGTTGCGGGTGGGGTTTGGAAAACAATGGACGCCGGACAGAATTGGACCCCTCTCTTCGACAAGGAAGACATCTCATCGATCGGCGCAATTGCGGTCGCGCCGTCGGACCACAACGTGATTTATGTCGGAACCGGCGAAGCGGCGATTCGCGGCAACACGACCTACGGCACCGGTGTTTACAAATCGATCGACGCCGGCAAGACCTGGAAAAATGTTGGACTCAAAGATACTCATCAGATCGGCGCGGTGATTGTCGATCCTCGGAACGAAAATGTCGCACTAGTGGCCGGGCTTGGTCACGCGTTCGGGCCGAACAAGGAGCGCGGAATCTTCCGCACGGCAGACGGCGGCAAGAGCTGGACGAATGTTTTGTTCAAAGACGAAAACACCGGCGGCATCGACATTGTGTTCGATCCCCACAATCCGAACATCGTGTTCGCCGCGCTCTGGCAGGCGCGACGTCAGCCGTGGTTTTTCTCAAGCGGCGGCGCGGGCAGCGGACTTTATCGGTCGGAAGACAACGGCGTAACGTGGAAACGTTTGGAAGGCAACGGCCTACCCGAAGGAATTCTTGGACGCATCGGCGTTTCAGTTTCGGGCGCGGATTCGAATCGCATTTACGCGATCATCGAGGCGAAGGAAGGCGGAATCTATCGATCAGACGACGCGGGCCAAAAATGGACAAGGATCAATGAGGACGGCCGTTTCCGTCAGCGCGCATGGTATTTCAGCAAAATCTACGCGGACCCGAAATCGGCCGACACGGTTTATACGTTAAACACCGGCGCGTTCAAATCCGTCGACGGCGGCAAGACGTTCAATCTCCTTCCCGCGCGTCACGGCGACCATCACGGTCTGTGGATCGATCCGAAGAATCCTGAACGCATCGGCAACGCGAGCGACGGGGGCGCGAGCATTTCCACCGACGGAGGCAAAACGTGGACAACGCTGAACAACCAACCGACCGCGCAGTTTTATCACGTCGCGGTCGACAACGCGTTTCCCTATCACATCTACGGCGCGCAACAGGACAACTCGAACATTTGCATCGCAAGCCGCACCGACTCCGGAGTGATCGGGCCACAAGACTGGTATCCGGCGGGCGATGGTGAATGCGGTTTCGTGATTCCCGATCCGCGCGACTGGCACATCATTTACTCGAACAGCGAGGGCTACATCGTTCGTTACAACAAAACGAAAGAAGACGATCAGGATATTAGCCCCGTGCCACAAGACAACTCCGGACACGGCGCAGTCGATCTGGTTCACCGGTTTCAGTGGGTCTCGCCGCTCATGCTTTCGCCGCACAATCCGGACGTCATTTACACCGCAGCGGAATGCGTTTTTAAATCGACCGATCACGGCCAAAGCTGGACGCAGATCAGCGGCGATCTCACACGCAATGACAAAACGAAACAGCAACCGAGCGGCGGTCCGCTAACGAACGACATCACATCGGTTGAATACTACGACACGGTTTTCGCGCTGGCCGAATCACCGGTCGATAAAGGCACGCTGTGGGCCGGGACCGACGACGGACTGATTCAAGTCAGCACGGACGACGGTGCCAACTGGAGCAATGTCAGCCCGAAAGTGCCGGAATGGAGCACGATCGATTTGATCGAAGCTTCACCGAGCGACGGGAAGACTGCCTACGCGGCGGTCGATCGACACAAACTCGACGATTTCAAGCCGTACATTTTCAAGACGACCGATCTCGGCAAGACGTGGACATCGATTACGAATGGGATTCCCGCCGGCGCCTACGTGCACGCGGTGCGCGAAGATCCAAAGAAGAAAGAAATTCTCTACGCCGGCACGGAGCTCGGCGTTTACGTTTCGTTCGACAGCGGAGCGCATTGGCAGCCGCTACAATTGAACCTGCCACAATCGCCCATTCACGATTTGGTGGTGAAGGACGACGATCTGGTCGCCGCCACGCACGGCCGATCGTTTTGGGTTCTGGACAATCTCACACCACTTCGTCAGGTGAGCGCGCAATCCGCGAATGCCGATTTCATTTTGTACCAACCGGAAACCGCCCTGCGTCTGCACTACCCCGAGGAATTCGACAGACGCCAACCGGTCGGCGACAACCCGCCGGCCGGCGCAATGATCGATTATTACTTGAAGACGGCGCCAACCGGCGAAGTCACGATGGACATTCTCGACTCGACCGGCAAAGTCGTTAGGCATTTGTCGAACAAAGAGAAAAAGGAAGGCGAACAACCGCCGGAATGGCCCGATCGAGTCGAACGCGTGAAGACGATTCCTGCGAAAGAAGGGATGAATCGGTTCGCCTGGGATTTGCGCTACAACGATCCGGTCCAAATTCCGGGCGCGTTTTATTCAGGCACCGGGCCGAAGGGGCCGCTGGCGTTGCCCGGTGATTACCAGGTCAAGCTGACGGTTGCCGGCAAATCGCAGACGGTGCCACTGAAAGTAGCGATCGATCCGCGCAATAAGGGCTCGGAGCCGGCGTTGCAAAAGCAGTTCGCGCTGTCTACGCAGGTGAACGATCGCATTTCGCAACTGCACCAGGCAGTCAACGAAATCCGCGACATCAAAGCGCAGATCAAAACGCTGCATTACCGATTTGGAGACGACGAAAAACTAAAAGCAGCGCTCGCGGCCGCGGACAGTCTCGACAAGAAGATGTCGGACGTCGAAAAAGAATTGATTCAGGTAAACATGAAAGGGTCAGAAGCGAATCTCGCTTTCCCGAGCATGCTGAACGAGCGCTTTGATGCTTTCAGTCACTTCATCGACGCGGGCGACAGTAATCCGCCCACGGCGTCGCAGATGGAGGTTTTCCAGAAATTAAGCGGCCAACTCGACGAACAATTGAAGAAATGGACGCAAATCAAAGCCGACGATCTGCCGACGGTGAGCGCGATGATTAAACAACTCGATCTTCCGGCGTTGATAGTTCCCCCGGACAAGGCGGCGGCGGCGAAAGAAGGTAAGGCGTCCTAGTTTTTGTCTACGCTGTATTTGCCCGGTCCGATGAAAAGCAAACTTAAGAGCAGGATCGACATTTCAAAAGCGGGCAATCGCGCAAAGAAATCGCCGCGACTGTGAACGATAGACAGGAGATGAACGGCAGTGACGACCAGCGCAAAAAGAACGCCGACGCGAAAAAAGAGCCCAAGAATCATTAGAATTCCGCCGGCGCATCCGAGGATCGCGCCCACAAATCCCCAGAACTCATAGTGCCCGTGAACGTCCAGATAGCGCATGGCTGAGCCTAAATGTCCCCAGCTTTCGGAACCGCTCCATAAAATCGGCGCAATGAGGATTATGAAAACCAACCCGATGCTGCAGCGAAATAAGAGCAAACCGGTTTCGCGATACTTGCTTAGGAATTGCAGGGCCGCCATTCCCGCGAACTGTGCTTGAGTCACATGTGAATTTCAATTGAAACTAAGAAACGCGCGCCGCCAGGGTTTTTCTTTCCTCTCCCATTGGGAGAGGATTAAGGTGAGGGTAAACAATGAGTGTTCGCCAGGCGCGCCGTTTCCGAAAGACATCGACAGATGCAGAAAATCGCCTCTGGTCCGAATTGCGAAACCGCGAGCTCGTCGGTTTCAAGTTTCGCCGCCAGCATCCGTTAGGGAAGCGGATACTCGACTTCTATGGCGAAGAGGCAAAGCTCGCCATTGAACTGGATGGGTCGGGACACTCCTATGATTTAAAACGCGAAGACGACTTAGATCGCGAAATCGAGCTTTATGAGAAAGGCGTTCGCATTCTACGATTCAGTAATAGCGAGGTCTTCGAAAACTTGGATGGCGTTTTGAATTTGATCATCTACGCCATTGATCCCGAAAAATCGCTTTGGGCCGAACCAACTCTTGTAAAGCCCTCACCTCAGTCCTCTCCCTGAGGGAGAGGAGGTCGTTAGTTATGCCCAAAATCGACAAGGCGGTGTTGCTGGCAGCGGGTCGCGGAACGCGGATGCGCGAAATAACCGCCGATATTCCCAAGCCGATGCTCGGGGTGCACGGCAAACCGGTGCTTCAACACATCGTCGAAGGTTTGCGGGACGCCGGCGTTGCAGAATTCCTGATCATCGTCGGTTACCGCGCGGAAACAGTACAGAATTTTTTCGGGGACGGTTCGCGTTACAACATTGGCATTCAGTACGCGATGCAGGCAACCCAAGACGGAACGGGGCGTGTTGTCGAGTTGGCGAAAAATTTTGTCGCCAACACTCCGTTTGTCCTGGGCTACGGTGACATTCTGGTCGCCCGAGAGAATTACAAAGGCATTCTCGACCTTCCGGGCGACATCGAAGCGTTTATCAGCGTGACGCGCGGAGAGGACGTGAGCAAAGGGGGCGCCGTTTTCCTGAACGAACGAATGGAGCTAATCGATCTTCGAGAGAAACCAAAACCCGGCGAAGCAACCAGTCCGTGGTACAACGCCGGTCTCTACGCGTTTCGGCCAAGCATCTTCGATTTCACCGCGAAACTAAAACCTTCGCCGCGCGGCGAATACGAATTGACCGATGCGATTCGCGAGCTCGCTCAGTCCGGAAAGGTCCGAGCCGGACGGGCGGTTAAGGCGATCGAACTCACAGGAGACTGGGTCGACGTTCGCGATCCGGAGACTCTCGCGCGATTGAACCGGTAGTTACGAAGTCTGTTCGGTCGGTTCGTCCGAACCCTCTTCACCGATCTCTTCTTCAATCTCGCGCCGCCATTCGTGCGAAAGCCAGGGACGGAGAAAGCCGTAGAGCAAATAAGCGAGAAACAGGACGGCCGGCATCCATTGGTAATAGAGTCCCGTTAAAACCAGAACGAGGACGATGACCAGAAAACGCGGGATCGATTTCTTTGTTTTCCAATTAATCGCCTTGAAACTCGGATACTGGAACCGGCTGAACATCATGAACGACAAAAAAATCAGCAACGGCGGCAAAACGAATTTCCATTTGCCGAGCTGATGCTCGCCTTCGGTCAGCCAAAGCATGAATAGCGTGATCGATGCAATGAGGCCGGCCGCGGCGGGAATTGGGAAACCCGTGAAATTTTTGTCGATGTGATTCGACGCATTTTTCTCCTGGCTCGCTGATATAGTGTTGAAACGCGCAAGACGAAGCGCGCCGCAAAGAAGATAAACCAGCGCGATAATCCAGCAGGCGGTGCGAAATTCCTGGAGGACAATCCGGTAAACCAAAAGTGCTGGCGCAACACCGAACGAAACGATATCGGCGAGCGAATCGAATTCGCGTCCGAACGCGCTGTCATGTCCCCCGAGCCGGGCCAGACGGCCGTCGAGAAAATCGAACACAAACGCGCCAAGAATGAACCAAATCGCTTCATGAAAGCGTTCACTGGCAGCAACCGCATCGCTGCTCTGTAACAGCGCGCCCTCCAAAATCTTCAGGGTGGCGGTGAATCCACAGAACAAATTGCCGGCCGTCATCAAGTTCGGCAGCAGATAGATCTTCGACGGCTGTTCGTTCATGATTGAGGGAGACGCGCGATAATTGTCGATCCTCCGGCAACGTGCTCGCCCACTTTCACCAACACGGTGGCGGCAAGGGGCAAGTATACTTCCGTTCGCGAGCCGAAGCGAATCATTCCGAAACGGTCCCCTTTGTTGAGTTCATCCCCGACGTCCGCCCAGGCCACAATGCGTCGGGCAATGGCGCCGGTAAGCTGACGGACCACAATCGTCGCACTTGGATTCTCAAACGCCCACGTCATCGCTTCGTTTTTCTCCGAACACTCCGGCCGGCGCGCATCGACACATAAACCCTGGCGATGTTGGCGGAAAATTATGCGACCAGCCACCGGAGATCGATTGGTATGGACGTCGAAGATCGACAAGAAGATACCAACGCGTCGGGTCTTGGTTTTCAAGACGTCGGCCTCATCAACTTCAATAATGTCGGTAATTGTTCCGTCCGCAGCGGCTACGATAACGTTCGGGTCCGCGGGAACGCTGCGTTCCGGATCACGGAAGAAATAAAGGGTATAACCGACCAGGATCAGGAAGAACAGGCCCAGCCAAATGCTGAAAAACAGACTAACGAGTGCAAGAAGCACCAGAATCGCGAGGATCCAGCGAGCTTCGGCGAGGGTTTGTAAGCGCATGGAAAGGCGACATTTTCGAAGCACAAAACAGGCTGGTCAAGGCGGCAAAAAAGTGTGTGAATAAGTCTACGGCCGCAACCACAAGATGGTGGGCTTTTGCCCACCCAGTGCTCCAACCGCTAGCGCAAATAACCGCCTGAAAACCACGAGATTATTTGTTGTTTTCCGATCGCTTTCGACTACGTTCTTTTGATGCCAGCCCGAGCCGCCGTCGTTCGCGTTCCAGACGACGAAAATTCCGACGACAAAAATCGTCAACGCGTGCCTTCAGGCGTCAACAAAGCGCAGAAATACGACGCCGCGCAGATCGACAAACTCGAGGGGTTGGAGGCGGTCCGGAAGCGCCCGGGGATGTATATCGGAGACCCGGACGAGCGCGGTTTGCACCACATGGTTTATGAGGTCGTCGATAATTCGATCGACGAACATCTGGCAGGATTCTGCGACAAGATTGAAGTCACCGTCCATGTCGATGGAAGCATTTCGATCCGGGACAACGGGCGCGGAATTCCGGTCGACATCCATCCGAAATGGAAGATGCCGGCAGTCGAGCTGGTTCTGACCAACCTGCACGCCGGCGGGAAATTTGGGCAGGGCGCCTACAAGTATTCCGGCGGTTTGCACGGCGTCGGCGCGAAGTGCACAAACGCGCTGTCCGAGTGGTTCAAAGTCGAAGTTTCCCGGGACGGGAAGGTCTATCACATGGCCTTCGACAAAGGCAAAACGACCCAAAAGCTGGAAGTGATTGGCGAAGTCAAAGGCAAGAAGGCCACCGGAACACTGATTACCTTCCTACCGGACCCAACGATCTTCACGATCACGACTGAATTTAAATTCGAGCGGCTGGCGACGCGCCTGCGCGAGCTCGCGTTCTTGAATCCCGGTCTGGAAGTGTATCTCACCGACGAACGGACCGAATCTCCCAAGAAAGAAACGTTTATCTACAAGCAGGGCATTGAGGAATTCGTAAGGCAGCTTGGCGAAAACAAGCAGGTGCTCCATCCGAAGCCGATCGTGATTTCGCGGCAGCGTGACGAAGTATTTGTCGATGTTGTGCTGCAATACAACGATAGCTACAACGACCAGATTTTGCCGTTCGCAAACTCGATCCCGAACCCCGACGGTGGTACCCATCTCACCGGATTTCGAACGGCACTGACGCGCGCGATCAATCAATACGCTCGCGGGAACAACCTTACCAAGGAGAAGGATCCATCAATCTCGGGCGACGATGTCCGCGAAGGGTTGATCGCCGTCCTGAGCATCAAGCTGCCGAATCCACGTTTCGAATCGCAGACCAAGGTGAAACTGGTGAACACTGAGATCGACGGCATCGTAAATTCGGCGGTTTACGAGGGGTTGATGACGTTCTTCGATAAGACTCCGCCGATCGCCCGCCGGATTTTCGACAAAGTACTCACCGCGGCACGGGCACGTGAAGCGGCGCGCAAAGCCCGCGAAACGATTCGCAAAGGCGCTCTTACCGGCGGCGGTTTGCCTGGAAAACTGGCCGATTGTTCGGAGCGCGATCCGGAACTAACTGAACTTTATATCGTCGAGGGCGACTCCGCCGGCGGATCGGCGAAACAGGGACGGGACCGACGTTCCAGGCGATCCTTCCGATTCGCGGCAAGCTGATCAACGTCGAGAAAGCGCGGGAAGACCAGTTTCTCAAGAACAACGAGATCCAATCGATGATCACGGCCATCGGCACCGGCATCGGCAAACCGCGCGAGGAAGATGGCAACGGCAAACAGGAAGAGGGCCGGTTCGACATGTCGAAGTTGCGCTATGGACGCATCATCATCATGACCGACGCGGACGTGGATGGATCGCACATTCGCACGTTGCTGCTGACGTTTTTCTACCGCCAGATGACCGAGCTCGTCCGAGCCGGGAAGATTTACATTGCGCAACCGCCGCTTTACCAAATCAAACGCAAGAAGCGCGAGGAATACGTGGACGATGATGTGCAGCTGAACAAAATCCTGATTTCGCTCGGCGCCGAGGACGTAAAACTGAAGAATCTGGCCGACAACAAGGAAATCACGGCGGCGCAATTGAAGGACATTCTCGAGACGCTGGAAAAACTGGCCAAGCTCAGCGAAGCCGTCCGTCGCCACGGTGGCGATTTCGAGTCCTATTTGGAAGAGCGCAATTCCAAGAGCGGCAAGCTGCCCTCCTATCTGGTGAAAGTGCGCGACGGAAACGAAGAGATCGGTTCACTATTTTCACGACGAAAAAGCAGTCCGGAGATTTCATGAATCAAATCTCGATCTGAATTTATTCGACACCCAGATCGAGCAGGAGCTGTTGCCCCTCGGCGACCCGGCTCAAACCGTGACCAAGACAAACGGCGGTCCGCGACGTCGTGGCAAACTTGTCGAACTTCACGAATCGGCCGCGATCCAGAAAATCATCGCCGAGCTCGCACGCAAGGGGTTGAAGGTCGATCACTATGCGGCGAGCGACAAACCGATCTTTGAATTGATCGAAGGCGAAGGGGAAAAATCCGTAACGCATCCCCTGTTTTCAATTCCCGATATTCTCCAGAAGATCCTGGAAATCGGTCGGCGCGGCGTCCAGATCAAGCGGTTCAAGGGTCTCGGTGAAATGAATGCCAAGGAATTGTTTGAGACCACGATGAATCCCGAGAAGCGCAAGTTGCTTAAAGTCGATTTAAACGACGATAACGCAGTCGACGCTGACAAAATGTTCACGATCCTGATGGGTGACGTGGTGGAACCGCGACGCCAATTCATCGAGGACAACGCGTTAAACGTTCGCAATCTCGACGTGTAACGATTCAACGACGCGAAGCGATGTATAACGCGAACGAAAAAGTTGATCCGATAAATGTGGCCGACGAAGTGTCGAGGTCGTTCCTCGATTACTCGATGTCGGTCATCATTTCGCGCGCGCTTGCCCGATGCGCGCGACGGACTGAAACCATCGCAACGCCGAATTCTTTACGCGATGCACGACCTGTCGCTCTTTCCGGGGCGGCAACATCGTAAATGCGCCAAGATTTGCGGTGACACCAGCGGTAATTACCATCCGCACGGCGAAGCGGTGATTTACCCGACGCTCGTCCACATGGCGCAGCCGTGGGCGATGCGCGAGCGGCTGGTCGACGGCCAGGGAAATTTCGGATCGGTCGAAGGCGATCCGCCCGCCGCCATGCGTTACACCGAAGCGCGGATGACCCATCTCGGCGCGGCGCTGATGGACGACATGGACAAGGACACGGTCGATTTCGTCCCGAACTACGACGAAACGCGGACCGAGCCGACGGTTTTCCCGGCGGCGTTTCCAAATCTTCTCGTCAACGGCGGCACCGGCATCGCGGTCGGCATGGCGACGAACATGCCGCCGCACAATCTCGGCGAAGTCATCGACGGCATTTGCGCGCAGATCGACGACCCGGACATCACGCTCGAGGAATTGATGAAGCACGTGAAAGGGCCGGATTTTCCGACCGGCTGCATGATCTGCGGCGTCGAGCGGCATCAAACAATATTTCACGACCGGCCGCGGCAGCATGAAAGTGCGCGGCAAAGTCGGCGTCGAAGAAATCAAGGGCGGCAAGCGAGCAGATCGTCATCACCGAGATTCCGTACAACGTGAATCGCGCGACGCTCGTCGAACGCATCGCCGAGCTGGTGAACGAAAAAGTCCTCAGCGACATCACCGCGATTCGCGACGAGTCCGACGAAAACACGCGGGTGGTGATCGAGCTCAAGCGCGACGCCAATCCGAAGGTCGTCATCAACAATCTTTACAAGCACACGGCGCTGGAAAGCTCGTTCGCCGGCGCTGATGCTGGCGATCGATCATGGCCGGCCGAAGACTCCTCTCACTCAAGGAAGCGAATGCGTGCTTACATCGAGCATCGCCGCGAAGTCGTGCTGCGCCGCACGCGATACGAGTTAAGGAAAGCCGAGGAGCGCGCCGAGACGCTGGAAGGTTATCTCATTGCTCTGGCGAATCTGGACGAATTCATCCGGATCATTCGCGGATCGTCCAATCGCGAGGAAGCGCGGATCAAATTGCTGGCGTTCGATTTCACCAAGAGACAGGTCGAACAGATTGGAATTCTAATTCGCAATCCGGCGCGATTGACCGAAGGCCGTTACGCGTTCAGCGAACATCAGGCCAACCAGATTCTCGATCTTCGCTTGTATCAATTGACCGGGCTGGAGCGGGACAAGATTCAGAACGAATACAAGGATCTAATTAAAACCATTCAGGATTTGCAGGACATTCTCGCGAAGGAGCAGCGCGTTTTCACGATCATCAAAAAAGAGCTGCGCGAGCTGAAAGAGAAGCACGGCTCGCCGCGATTGACTCAATTCATCGCCGATGAGGGCGACATCAACATGGAAGACCTCATCGCCAACGAAGGCTGCATTATCAGCATTACCCACGGCGGTTTCATCAAGCGCACGGCGGTAAGCGCGTTTCGCGCACAGCGCCGCGGCGGCAAAGGCGTGATTGGCATGACCACGCGCGAAGGAGCGACCGAGGAAGAAGAGGGCGATTTCATCGAACACCTCTTCACCGCAACGACGCACGACTATTTGATGTTCTTTACCGAAGCGGGTCGCGCGTACGTCGAAAAAGTTTATGAGATCCCCGAAATGGGCCGCGCGGCCAAAGGCCGCTCGATCGCAAACATTTTGGAATTGAAACCAGACGAGAAGATCGCGGCCACGATTCGGATTCAATCGAAGAAGTCCGGCACCGGCGCGAACGCGGTCGACCAAACCTGGGATGAAAATCTTCACATCGTGTTCGCGACGCAGTCCGGCATCGTCAAGAAGTCAAATCTCTCGGATTACCGAAATGTCCGGAAGGGCGGGATTATCGCGATCCAGATCGAAAAGGGCGATCGATTGATAGACGCCAAGCTGACGAACGGAAACAACGAGTTGGTTTTGATCACCAAAGAAGGAATGAGCCTGCGCTTTCACGAAGAGCAGCTGCGCGACCAGGGCCGCAATACCGTTGGTGTCTGGGGAATCCGCCCTGACAAGAAAGACCAGGTGGTCGCCCTGGCTATTCTCGACTCTGACTCGATGCTGTTGGTAGCGGGCGAAAACGGAATCGGCAAGCGCACATCATTCGACGATTACCGCAAACAAAATCGCGGCGGCAAAGGAATCATTACGATGAAAACCGGCACCAAGACCGGCGATGTCGTCGGCGCTCTGACCGTGCGCGATTCGGATGAGTTGATGTTGATCACGACCAAGGGTCAAATGGTGCGCACCCGGGTTAAAGAAATCCGCGAGACCGGTCGCAATACCATGGGCGTGAAATTAATGGATTTGCGCAGTGGCGAAAAATTGCAGGCCATCGCCCCGGTTGTCAGCCAGGCCGAAGAAGAAGCAACCTCCGAGACGGCAGACGAGAAGCCGGAAAAAGCGTAAGAGGACACGGCAAGCGTGCCCTCTTTTCTCGCTGGAGGGGGAAATCAGTAGTGCGTGGTCGTGGTGGACTGCGTCGTTGTCGGTTGCGTGACCGTTGTTTCTCGGGTCGTTGTTGTGGTCGAGGTCGACTTCGGCTCGCTTGCGCAAGAGCTTAGAAACACGGCAATCAGCAGCGAAAACGAAGGTATAAGGAGTTTTTTCATAGTGAAATTAGACTTACATAATCACTTCGCGCCTAGCCGCTTCGGCAGACGTAACTAATTGTCGGTCTTAGAGCGTTTCAGGCTTGCTTTGATAAAATTAGTCTTGGACGCGACCGCGCAGCTTTTTCAGTGCGCCGCGTTTGAGCTTCGATTCGAGAATTTTCCTCTTCAGCGCCGGCGGCCGAGGCGATTTGCGACGACGTTCTCTCTCGCGAGCCGCGATCTGCGCACGTCGGGTTGCCCGTTGCCGATCTTCAATCGCGCCCAGCAAGCGTTCCCGCGCGAATTTGCGATTCATCGCCTGCGAACGCGAATCCTGTGCGGTGACGGTGATTCCGCTCGGTCGATGGCGCAACGTCACAGCGGTCGCAACTTTATTTACGTTTTGACCGCCGGGACCGCCGGAACGCGCGAAGGTTTCTTCGAGATCACCCTCGCGCACGCCGAGCCGCGCCATTCGTTTCATGAAAGATTCACTCGTCATTATCCTGAAAAATAGAGAGGTATTGCGCACATTGAGCAACTGCGCAGAGCATTTCGGCGGTCACAGCCGGCCGCCGCCGCAATTATTGCGTGGAAGCGAATCGTCCTGGGAGTTTGCCGGAGAAGATCGCATCCAAGTCGGCCAGGACTTGTTGCGGTCCGCGATATTGGGAGCCGACATAGCTGCTTGAGATCAGGTTGCCGCTGGAATCGAATAAGACCAGCGATGGGATTCCCGGCCCAGCGTCCTTGGTCAGTGCCTGTTTAGCTTTGAGTTTCGCGAAGTCGAAAGCCGGCCATGGCATGTTCGTCTCGCGCATGTAGGTTTCGAAATCGGCCGGCGAACGGTCGTGACTGAAAAACACGATCTCAAACTCCGGATGTTGTGGTGCGACCCGATTGTAATATTCCACGAGCTGCGGCGTAAATTTGCGGCATGGACCGCACCAGTGCGCCGAAAAATACACCGCGATTAATTTCTTACCCGCGAGCGCAGTGTCGTCGACATGGACAATTCCGTTGCGGTATTGAACCAAATCTCCTTTCAACAAATCGGAAATTCCCGCGGCGTTCGCTCCTGCATCGGATGAAGACGCTTTATTAGAAGACCTTTGACGTGCCACCTGCGCCTGGTAATGCGCGTCGGACTTTTGTGAAGTCTCGGCTTGGGCGGCGCGACGGCGGTCCAGCGTAGCCATCTGTTGCAATACGACCGCAGTCTTGTCGGCGGAGAGCGAGTAAGTCCCATTCTTCAATGCCGCGATCAATTCAGTGGAAGCGCCGGCGTTCATCAATGTGTTCTCTTTTGCCTCATCGAGTGTGTCGAGGAATCGCCGCGCCGATAATTCTTTCATCAGCGCGTTGCTCGAGTAACCGGTGCGCAGCATCAGACCGATCTCGCTGACAGTGAGTGGTAGCTGTCCAGCCTGCGTTGCAAGAATGAACAGGGAAAGGACCAGATAAGCCCAACAGCGGCGCATGCGCCATAACCAGCACGAAATGCGCCAGTTGCATCTCCCCTTGCCTCTCCGATATCGGCGATTGATCGCGATATCTGGCTTCGAGCACCCCTTCTTCGGATTGTCACATCGTCAACTCCTGGGGCAATGTTGTCCCTGGAAAGTGAACACCGCAGAGATTCAACTGATTGTACCGACAGAGCCTGCTCGCATTCGCCTCGATCAATTTGTCGCGCGCGCGCTGCCGCAATTTTCACGGACGCGCATCCAAACGCTAATCCGGAGTCAAAATGTGAAACTAAACGGCGCGCCGGCCCGGCCACGCGATCTCGTCCATGCCGGAGATCGCATCGAAATCCACGAGCCACCGCCGGAAAAAATCGACAATCAACCGGAGGCGATCCCGCTCGACGTCCTTTACGAAGACGACGACCTGATCGTGATCAACAAACCATCGGGTTTGGTGGTTCATCCCGGTGCGGGCCATCGGAAACACACGCTGGTGAACGCTCTCCTGCACCATTTTCCCACGCTTTCCGGAATCGGCGGAAGGGAACGGCCAGGAATTGTGCACCGCCTCGACAAAGAGACCAGCGGTTGCATCGTCGTCGCAAAAACGGATGAAGCGCATCGACGGCTATCGACGCAATTTGCCGAGCGAACGATTAAAAAGGTTTACCTGGCGCTGGTGGACGGCCGAATGCGCAAACGCGCCGGCACGATTGAACAGAAAATCGGCCGGCACCCGGTGCACCGACAACGGATGTCGATCGCTTCCCAACGCGGGCGAGCGGCGAAGACGGAATATCAAGTGCTCAGTTCTTCGGACACAATGAGTCTGGTCGAATGCAGATTGCATAGCGGGCGCACGCATCAAATCCGTGTCCATCTTCATCACCTCGGCCATCCGGTGCTGGGCGACAAGATTTACGGCGCCAAACACGCGAGGCATTTTCCGCGACAAATGCTGCACGCGTGGAAGCTAGGTTTTCAACATCCGCGCACCGGAGAATGGAAAAGTTTTGAAGCACCCGCGCCGAACGATTTTCAAGTCGTTGCAAAGTCGCTCGAGACCGTCGCCAGGTAAGGGAAGCGAAAATCGCAGGGGCGGCCAACATTCATGTTCGCGCCGCCGGGTCCGTTTGCATGGCTTCAAGAGCTTGAACCGGCATGGCGGGCGAAACTGTAAGACCACGTCGGGTCATGCGCTGCAACCCTGCCCGATACCCGGCGAGATCTACCAGTTCTGCCACTCGCGCTTTCAACGCGCGTGCCCGCGAGGCCAGGAAGATCAAAAAGAGTGAGTACGGAATGACCGACCAAAGATCGAGGTGTGAAATGTGCAGCTGGCGATAAATGACAATGCTAAGCGCCACCAGGCTAAAAATTATCGTGCTGGTAACAAATCGACTTCGAAGACGAACGCGCGTCAGTCGTTTTCCCCCGCCATGATCCTCAGTAACGGTCTGAAGCACGGTGCTCCACCAAAAGTTCCCGTAGATTTGGATGTCCCATTCCTTCCAACCCGTATCGATCGAATAGCGCCAGCCTTCTTCTTCGAGCAATTGAAAAATCGCGCCGAGCAAATGATGTCGATCCTTTCCATCGTCGCTCCAAAAGACGCGCTTTCGTAGTCCGCGGCCCATGGCTCCGGCGGGCAATGGTTCGTGTGCGCGAATAACGTTCCGCGGCGTGCGTTTGAAATGGAGCCAGGTAAAGTATCGGGAGAATCCGCGCACGAGCGGTTGCACAAACGCCAGACACATCACGAGCAAACGCGCCGGCACGGTGTCGAACTTTGGCTCAATTCGCGCGCGGACCATGTAAGACAGCGCCACGGTGAGCGTGCCACCGAGCATGAGATAGGGAACAATCCGTAGCGCCGGTAGAAAAATTCCCAGCCCAAAAAGGAAAAGTGTCAGGGCGAACCATTCAATGCTGCTGAGGTAGGCAGCGACATCGGACTGCGGCGTCGCATACATCGATTGGAAAAATCCTTCGCCGAAAATTCCGTGGTAAATGACCGGGCGATTGATAAACCAGGTGAAACGCGGCGCCCCGTAAATTTGCCCTCGCCATTTCGCGGTACCGGTTGGTCCAAAGAAAATCAAATGTTTGAAACGCAGGAGCGATTCCGCTTCGCCGTAACCTTCCTGTTGTTTCAAGAATTCGCGCAGCGTAAATCGGCGATAATGCCAGACGATCGCAGTCGGGCTAAATGCGATGACGAAGCCTGCCTGTTGCAGCCGCCAGCAAAAATCGACATCGTCACCGGCTTTTCGATATTCGGGATCGAAGCCGCCAACATTTTCGAACGCCCAGCGGTAAAAGGCCATGTTACAACCGGGAATGTGTTCGGCCACGGTGTCGGTTAGCAAAACGTGACTGGGTCCTCCCGGTGCCGCCGCTACGACCGCCTGGATCGCGTTCCTGGCCGGCGGGCTCACGTTCGGTCCCCCGACACCGGCGTAATCGCCGCTGGTGAGTGTGCCGATCAGATAATAAAGCCAGTCGGGATCGGCCATGCAGTCCGAATCGGTATAAGCGAAGACGTCGCCCTTGGCCGCGGCTCCGCCCGTGTTTCGCGCATGACTCAAACCGTGATTGGTCTGGCGAATGTAACGAACGCTTGGGAACTGCGCCGCAATTTCAGCGGTGTTGTCGGTCGAACCGTCGTCGACCAGAATCACTTCGTAATCCGGATAGTTGATTTTGCCTAACGACTCAAGGCAACGCGCGAGCGTGCGTCCGCCGTTATAAGAGCAGACGATCACCGAAACGAACGGCGATTCGGCGAGGGTCCGATGTGGCAGCGTGGAATTGTCCTGACCAAATTTCTCCTGCAGTGTGTAAAAAGATTTCTTCGGTTGGCGGTCGCGAGTCACAATGCCGAATGCCCAATCGGGAACGTCCTGCCCTCCGGTGAACCATTCATCGGTCCAGGAAAACAAGATCGTTCCGGCCAGACCGCATTTTGCGACGCTCTCGATGTGCCAGCCGAGCATCTCAGCCTGTTCGTCCTGCGAGTGGCGAATCGTATCCATGCCGAACTCGCCAAGAATGAGCGGACGCTCCTCAGTCAGATTTTGCAGGCGCAAGAGGTAACGCTCGAAATCGCGCTGGTTGTGGAGATAAACGTTGAAGCAAAAGAAATCGACGTTTTGCGGCAATAAGTATTCCGTCGGCGGAAAAGTCGCGTAGGAAAACAAAACCCCAGGATCAACCGCGCGCCCGATGCGCACGAGATGTTCGACGAACTCAATCACGCGCTGGACGCCGAGCCAGCGCGCCATAGTGCTCGAGATCTCATTGCCAACGAGATAACCAAGCACTGCCGGATTCCCGGTGTAACGTTTCACCGTCGTGCGCACCATTCGCCCGATCTGGTCGCGGACTTTTTTCACGCGCAAAAACTCGATGTGCTTTTCCCACGGCAGCGTAATGAGCACGCGCATTCCGGCGGCGCTGCATTTCTCCAGGAACCACTCCGGCGGAGCGTGATAAACTCGAATCACATTCAGGCCGATTTCGCGCATCAATCGAAGATCGACATCCACCTGTTCAGGACGGCCAAACTGGTCCCCGTTCGCGTCCGGCGCGAACGGTCCGTAAGTCGCGCCTTTGATGAAAAATTTGCGATCGCCCTCGAAAAAGAATTTCGAAGCAGCTCGAATCCGCGTTTTTACAGGATCGCTCATAGCGATTGAAGCACTTGCGCTACAATCTTGGCAGTGTGCACAATCTCGTCCGGCGTGTGAGCGGCGGAAATAAACCCGGTTTCAAATTGCGACGGCGCGAAATAGACATTGCGTTCCAGGCAAGCGTGAAAAAATCTGGAGAAGAGCTTCAAATCGCTCTGCTTTGCGCTCACCAGATCGACAATTGGACCGCGCGAGAAAAACAAGCAGAACATGGAACCGATTCGATGAAATGTGAGGTCGAGTTTCGATTTTGAAATCAAGTCACGCGCAAGTTGTTCGAATTGCGCGCCGAGTTTCTCGAGGAGTTTCCAGCCATCGATGCGTTCGAGCTCACGCAGTTGCGCAAGCCCTGCTGCCATCGCCAGCGGATTTCCTGACAGTGTCCCAGCCTGGTAAACCGGCCCATCGGGCGAAAGTTGGCCCATGATTTCGGCGCGGCCACCAAACGCGCCGACCGGTAACCCGCCTCCGATCACCTTGCCGAGTACCGTCAGATCGGGCTTGATTCCAAAAATTTCCTGGGCGCCGCCCCGCGCAACACGAAATCCAGTCATCACTTCGTCGAAAATCAAAAGGGCATCATGCTTTGTACATTCTTCGCGCAGACTCGACAGGAAATCCTCTTTCGGGAAATAAAGCCCGGCATTGGCCGGGATCGGCTCGAGAATGATTGCCGCGATCTCATTTTGGTTTTCGGCGAATGTTTTCCGGACGAGATCGACATTGTTGAACGGCAGCGAAATCGTGAAATCGGCGAACGCCTTCGGAACACCGGCGCTATCAGGCCGCCCATGCGTCAGCGCGCCGCTTCCGGCCTGAACCAGAAGCGAATCGGCGTGTCCATGATAACAACCATCGAACTTGATGATTTTGTCGCGGCCGGTAAAGCCGCGCGCCAGGCGAAGACACGACATCGCTGCCTCGGTGCCACTGTTGACCATTCGAACTTTCTCGAGCGCCGGCATCCATCGGCAGATGAGTTCGGCTAATTCAACTTCGAGTGGGTTCGGAATTCCAAAACTCAATCCGCGAGTCGCTGCATCGCGAACCGCTTCGACCACAACTTTCGGGCTGTGTCCAAGAATCGCCGGGCCCCAACTCCCGACATAATCGATGTATTCCTTTCCATCGACGTCCCAAATCCGCGCTCCGGCGGCGCGTTCCACGAAGAATGGGTCGCCGCCGACATTGCGCAACGCGCGCACCGGCGAATTAACGCCGCCGGGAATGCGCGCTTGTGCGCGATCAAAAAGTTCGGTCGAACGGCAAGTCACGCGGCGAAGATAATCATTAATTAGCCAAATCGCTAAGTCGTTAAATGAACCAGGCGGGCCCCGAATGGAGCCGGCGGAAGCCGAGTGACATCGACGAAGCCCGAAGGGTGAGCTCGCGGGAGCGAGCGAATCAATCGAACCAGTGCGTTGAACGAAAACTGTATTGGATGAGCGCCGGAAATTCGCCTTTGAATCCGCTCTCTAAGGATTATCCCGATAAAAGCTTCAGAGTTCTACTCAGCCTAAAATTCCGGACTTGGTTCATTTTCTGATGTTTCATGGAGCCGGTGGTGGCAAACCGAACTCAAAAGTTTTTACGAACGGCCTCGTCCGCCTGCGCGATTCGAGGTGATGAGTCTCAAGATTCGTCCGGCACAGGCCCTCTGCCCTCTTATTCACTCACCTGACTCCCTATGAAGACATCGATCGCTCCATCCGTTCGTCGCACCCGCAACGGCACCCGATTTAGCACTGATAAAGACTCTGAGCTTAAGCAACTCCTTGCCGCGCTGACCGCGTTCAAGCGAGGCGATTTTTCTGTTCGTCTCCCAGACGACTGGACCGGTGTTGCCGGAAAGGTGGCCGATACTTTCAATGACGTTATCGGACTCAATGAGCGAATGAGCGGCGAACTCGATCGGATCGGGCGCGTCGTCGGGAAGGAGGGCCGGATCAGTCAACGCATTTCACTCGGAGCCGTCTCGGAAGGCTGGGCTGATTCGATTGAATGCATTAACACATTGATTGGAGACCTGGTTCATCCAACCAGCGAGATGTCGCGCGTGATCGGCGCCGTCGCCAAAGGCGATCTTTCCAAGAAAATGGCGCGAGAGATCGAAGGCCGCCGGCTTCAGGGTGAATTCCTTCAGAGCGCCAGAACAGTCAACGCGATGGTCGACCAGTTGGGCGCGTTCGCGTCGGAAGTGACACGCGTCGCACGCGAAGTCGGTACCGAAGGAAAGCTCGGTGGCCAGGCGAAAGTCAAAGGAGTGGCGGGCACGTGGAAAGACCTGACTGAGAACGTGAACCTAATGGCCGGCAATTTGACCGCGCAGGTGCGCAATATCGCAACCGTCACCACTGCCGTGGCCAACGGCGACCTTTCGAAAAAAATCACCGTCGATGTGCGCGGCGAGATCTTGGAATTGAAAGACACCGTCAACACGATGGTGGATCAGCTTCGCTCGTTTGCCTCGGAAGTAACCCGTGTTGCTCGCGAAGTTGGCACAGAAGGAAAACTCGGTGGACAAGCTGACGTCAAAGGTGTCGCCGGTACATGGAAAGACTTGACCGAGAACGTGAATCTGATGGCCGGAAATCTGACGGCCCAAGTCCGAAACATCGCCGAAGTCACGACGGCGATTGCAAATGGGAATCTCTCCCGAAAAATCACGGTCGCCGTGAAGGGAGAAATCCTCGAGATGAAAAACACAATCAACACGCTGGTTGATCGTCTTGGTTCTTTCGCTTCAGAAGTAACGCGCGTAGCGCGCGAAGTCGGTTCCGAAGGAAAGCTCGGTGGTCAGGCGGACGTGCGTGACGTCTCGGGAACTTGGAAAGATTTGACCGATTCAGTCAACTTCATGGCGAGCAATCTTACCGGCCAGGTGCGCAACATTGCCGAAGTCACGACCGCAGTCGCGCGTGGCGATTTGTCCAAGAAGATCACGGTCGACGTCAAAGGCGAGATTCTGGAACTGAAGAACACCATCAACACCATGGTCGATCAGCTCAGCTCGTTCGCCGCGGAAGTGACGCGGGTCGCGCGAGAAGTGGGAACTGAAGGAAAACTCGGCGGACAAGCGGATGTGCGCGGGGTCGCAGGCACCTGGAAAGATCTGACCGACAGCGTGAACTTCATGGCCGGCAATCTCACCGGCCAGGTGCGAAACATTGCCGAGGTTACAACGGCGGTCGCCAACGGGGATCTCTCCAAAAAAATCACCGTCGACGTCAAAGGCGAGATTCTGGAATTGAAGAACACGATCAACACCATGGTCGATCAACTGAGTTCTTTCGCCTCGGAAGTAACACGCGTTGCGCGCGAGGTGGGAACTGAAGGACGCCTCGGCGGCCAGGCAAATGTCCGCGGCGTTGCCGGTACGTGGAAAGATTTGACCGATTCTGTGAATTCCATGGCAGGTAACCTTACCGGCCAGGTGCGAAACATTGCCGAGGTTACAACGGCGGTCGCCAACGGGGATCTCTCCAAAAAGATCACAGTCGATGTCCGCGGTGAAATTTTGCAACTAAAGGACACGATCAATACGATGGTGGACCAATTGCGCTCGTTCGCATCCGAAGTGACTCGCGTGGCTCGCGAGGTAGGATCGGATGGAGCACTTGGCGGGCAGGCAAGAGTCGAAGGCGTGTCCGGGACGTGGAAGGACCTTACCGACTCGGTGAATTTCATGGCGAGCAACCTGACCGCCCAGGTCCGTAACATCGCCGCGGTGACAACTGCGGTCGCAACCGGCGACCTTTCCAAAAAAATCACCGTCGACGTCAAAGGCGAGATTTTGGAATTGAAGAACACGGTCAACACGATGGTGGACCAACTGAATTCGTTTGCATCGGAAGTGACGCGGGTTGCCCGGGAAGTGGGCACAGAAGGAAAGTTGGGCGGACAAGCAGTCGTACGCGGCGTTGCCGGCACATGGAAAGATCTGACCGATTCGGTCAACTTCATGGCGAGTAACCTGACAGACCAGGTGCGCGGTATCGCGAAAGTCGTGACCGCAGTCGCAACCGGTGATCTTAAACAGAAACTCTTGCTCGAAGCTAAGGGCGAAATCGCAGCCCTGGCCCACACGATTAACAGCATGATCGACACCCTGGCAATATTTGCCGATCAGGTGACAACGGTGGCCCGCGAGGTGGGGGTGGAAGGAAAACTTGGTGGACAAGCGAACGTTCCAGGAGCGGCCGGAACCTGGAGAGATCTCACCGACAACGTGAACCAGCTTGCCGGGAATCTTACTTCCCAGCTGCGCGCCATCGCCGACGTGGCAACCGCGGTAACCAAGGGTGATCTCACTCGTTCGATTCAAGTAGCTGCAGAAGGCGAAGTCGCGTTCGTGAAAGACAACATCAACGAGATGATTCGCAATCTTCGAGACACGACATCGCGCAACAACGAGCAGGACTGGCTCAAGACCAACCTGGCCAAGTTCAGTCGAATGTTGCAAGGCCAACGCGATCTGCTCGCCGTCGCCCGAATGATTCTCTCCGAGCTCGCCCCGGTCGTGTCGGCCCAGCAGGGCGTCTTCTATATTATACACACCGCTAACGACAGCGGCAGCGAACCCGAACTCAAGTTGCTCGCCAGCTATGCGTATCGCGATCGCAAAGGCGTCAATAGCCGATTCAAACTCGGTGAAGGACTGGTCGGACAGGCTGCCCTGGAAAAGGAGCGCATCCTGATAACGAACGTCCCGACCGATTACGTTAGAATCAGTTCCGGTCTGGGCCAGGCGGCGCCGAGAAACATCGTCGTGCTTCCAATCCTATTCGAAGGCCAGGTCAAAGCTGTGATGGAGCTTTCCTCAGCCGAAGAATTCAATCCGACCCACCAGGCGTTTCTTGATCAGTTAACTGAAAGTATCGGAATTGTTCTCAACACGATCGAAGCGAATACGCGGACGGAAAACCTGCTCACCCAATCACAATCGCTCGCCATCGAGTTGCAAAGCCGGCAGGAAGAATTGCAGCAGACCAATCAGGAACTGGAAGAAAAGGCGCAGCAGTTGTTCGAGCAAAACGCGGAAGTAGAAAGGAAAAATCGCGAAGTCGAGCAGGCGCGGCAGGCACTGGAAGACAAAGCGCAACAGCTTTCCCTCACCTCGCGTTACAAGAGTGAGTTTCTCGCCAACATGTCGCACGAATTGCGCACACCCCTGAACAGCTTGCTCATCCTCGCTGAGCAATTGGCAACCAACCCGGAAGGTAACTTAAACGGGAAACAAGTTGAGTTCGCGAAGACGATTCGGGATTCCGGCGTCGATCTCTTGAAATTGATCAATGATATTCTCGATCTTTCCAAAGTAGAGTCGGGCACGGTCACAGTCGACGTCGGCGAAGTCCGCTTTGCCGAGATGCAGCAAAACCTTGAGCGAACCTTTGGACACGTAGCCGCGAACAAGGGTCTGACATTCGAGATCGACATCGCCGAAGATTTGCCGCCGGCAATTTATACCGATGCCCAGCGATTGGATCAGGTGCTGAAGAATCTTCTGTCCAACGCGTTCAAATTTACCGATCGCGGTCATGTGAAATTGCGAGTCGCGTCCGCGGCGGAGGGCTGGAACACGGAACATCCCTCACTCAACCGTGCGAAAGCGGTGTTCGCGTTTTCGGTGAGCGATAGCGGCATTGGAATTCCGGCCGACAAACAAGCTGCGATTTTCGACGCGTTCCAGCAGGCTGACGGCAGCACCAGCCGCCGCTACGGAGGAACTGGACTTGGCCTGGCCATCAGTCGGGAGCTAGCCAAATTGCTCGGCGGAGACATCAGGCTCAAAAGCGATGAAGGCAGTGGGAGCACGTTTACCTTGTTTTTGCCGGACATGCATCCCTCCGCCGACAAGGAGGAATTGACCGCGGCTCGCAGCCCGGAGCCCACTCGGCCTAGCGAACGGGAATCAGTCGAGCCCATTGTTTCGCCGTTTACCAACGTTTCAATCCCGGACGATCGATTCGGAATATTGCCGTCGGATAAGACGATACTCATTGTCGAAGAAAACCACCAGGACGCGGAGTGGTTATTCCAGTTAGCCCATGAGGCCGCGTTCAAAGCGATTGTTACGCCACAGGGACGAACCGCCCCGGCCCTAGCCCACGAATACGCGCCCGTCGCGATCGCCCTCGATTTTCAGTTGTCAGACATCGATGGCGCCAAGCTATTGGAGCGGATGAAATCCGATCTTCGGATCAGGCACATTCCGGTCATTGCGTTGGCCAAACCGGGTTTCGGATTGGAGAAAGCGCTAAAGCACGGCGCAATTGCAGCATTAGAAAAACCGATCAGCTCAGCGGCCATTGAAAAAGTCTTTCGCAAGGCCGCGATGATTTCATCCTCGAGCACAAAGAAGCTGCTGGTAGTTGAAGACGATGCGATTCAGCGCACAGCCATCGGCGAGCTGGTTGGAAATGGATTAGTCCAAATCGTGGAAGCGCCAACGGGCGCCGACGCTCTCGACGCGCTTCGTAATCACGAATTTGGTTGTGTGGTGCTCGACCTGGTTTTGCCGGACGTTTCCGGGTTCAGACTGATCGAACAGATCCGGGCGGAACATAAGCACCTCCCGGTCGTCATCTACACCGGCAAGGATCTCTCTCCAAAGGAGGAGGCGACACTGAATCGCCTTGTCCAGACGGTTATCGTTAAAGATGTCCGCAGCCCGGAGCGGCTCTATGACCAGATTGCTCTCTGGTTGCATCACGACGTTTCGAAATTGCCAGCGGATAAGCGCGATCTTCTGAAGCGTTTGCACGATCCGAACGAAATCCTCGCCGGCAAGAAGGTTCTCATCGTGGACGACGACATTCGTAACATTTTTGCGATGACGAGTCTGTTGGAGCGTTACAAGATCAACGTGATTTCCGCTGAAACGGGTAAAGCCGGAATCGAAGCGCTCCAGAAATCGCAGGATATCGATCTGGTCCTGATGGACATCATGCTTCCCGAGATGGACGGGTATGACACCATGCGCGCGATTCGCCAGAGGTACGGTTTCAAGGAGCTCCCGATCGTCGCCCTGACTGCGAAAGCGATGAAGGGCGACCGTGAGAAATGTATTGATGCCGGAGCGAGCGATTACATCGCCAAACCGGTGGAGACTGAAGAATTGTTGGCGCTGCTGCGCAATTGGCTGGTCCGGTAATGTCCGCAAACAAAGGGGGAAATAATTCGCAAGGCGAGAGGGTCCGTATCCTCGTCGTAGACGATCGCGCGGACAAGCTGCTCGCCTACGAGGTGATGCTGGCTGAGCTCAACCAGAACATTGTCTGCGCCCGGTCCGGAAAGGAAGCGCTTCGCCATCTGTTGCAAAATGATTTCGCTGCGATCCTCTTGGACGTAAACATGCCCGGGATGGACGGCTTTGACACCGCCGCCTTGATTCGACAACGCCAACGCAGTGAAACGACGCCGATCCTCTTCGTAAGTGCCATCAACGATACCGTGAATCACATTTCCCGTGGTTATTCGTTAGGCGCGGTGGACTACATTCTCACGCCGGTCGTCCCCGACATTCTCCGCGCGAAGATTTCAGTGTTTGTCGACCTTTTTAAGAAAACCGAGCAGATCAAGCGACAAGCCGAAGAGCGCGAAAAACTGATTCGCGAGCAGACGATGGCTGAACATGCGCGTGTCGAAGCGGAACGAGCGAGCGCAGCCAAGGACAAGTTCCTTGCCATGCTCAGTCATGAACTGCGCACTCCCCTTACTCCCGTTCTGGCGTCGGTCACAACCCTCGAACATGAGAAGAGCCTTCCTGAAGAGCTACGGGAGGCCCTGCAAATCATTCGCCGTAACGTCGAATTGGAAGCACGCTTAATCGATGATCTGCTCGACCTTACCCGGATCAGCAAAGGCAAAGTGCGGCTAAGTTTTGAAGTCGTAGACGCTCACACCCTTCTGAGAAATGCTCTCGAAATTTGCCAATCGGAAATCGAGCAAAAGAAACTCGAGCTTCTGATTGAGTTTGGAGCAAACAGCGTCTTTCTCCGGGCGGATCCGGCGCGGCTTCAGCAAATCTTTTGGAACTTGATCAAGAACGCAGTCAAATTCACGCCCAATGGCGGCCAACTTAGGATTCGGACGAGCAACGACGGCGCCGGCCACCTGCAAGTGGAAGTCGAAGATTCCGGGTGCGGCATTGATCCCGAAGTGTTGCCCAGAATTTTTTACGCGTTCGAACAGGGCCGCCGGAGCCAGCTTGGCGGCCTCGGACTTGGTCTGGCCATTACCAAGGCTCTGGTTGAAGCCCATCAAGGTTCGATCGCCGCTGAAAGTCACGGACGAGATCGCGGATCAAAGTTCACTACTGTGTTCATGACGTGCGAGCGAAACTTCGTTTCCGAATCAATCTCGAAACCGCAGTCGGTCTCGAAACGACGATCGGTCCGCCTTCTTCTGGTAGAGGATCATGAAGACACGAATCGTTCTCTGACTCGGATGCTTCGCCGGCGTGGTTACGAGGTTCATCCCGCTTACGATGTACGCACCGCCCTCGATTTGGCTGCCACCAAGGATTTCGATGTGCTGGTGAGCGACATCGGATTGCCGGACGGCAGTGGAACAGATCTGTTTCGGACATTGCGCGCCCGGCGGCAAATCTTTGGCATCGCCTTGTCAGGTTACGGAATGGAAGAAGACATTCGCCGAAGCCGAGATGTAGGTTTTTCGCATCACCTCGTAAAGCCGGTGGACCTCAATAAGCTCGACTCGCTCATTCAAGAGGTTCCCTTGCCTGGCAAAACAAATCCATTTGGCTCGGTTTCAGTCGCGGCCAGTTAGCGCGAATTTTTTCGGCAGCGGTCGCTTTTTTGTCTACGAATCCGTTTGAGATCGCGACTGACGCGATGACCGTACCGAAGACGGCGAGGTGCGGCGCCCCTATCGCGTTGAGAAAACGCAACACTCGCTGGCCAACCACCGCGAGCAGATAGCCAGCGGCGAAGCCGCACTTCACTCCTGATGGCGTTTCGGGAAACATTCAGCGCCGCACGAGACCTAACGAGAACAAGATGAGCTACCGCCGCCGACAGCGAGCGTGGCTTCAACTGAAACTATTTTAATCATTTGAAACGTAGACACGCGACGGGCGGCGGTTCGCTCCAGCGCCTGGTTAGGCCTTTGGGGCTTCGAGCTTACGCTCTGCATGATCTTGGAAAATGCGTCTTGCACCGCGCAACAGAAAAGCGACGACGATGATGCTGACAATCGAGCCTGCTGGTGAATGTGCAGCAAACCACGTGTAAAGCTGCAGGACGATGACTAAAGCAAGCATGGCGACAACCGCAACACGACTCCTGCGGAAAATGCCAAATGCAAGTGCACCGGAAACTGCAGCTATGAGAACACTGAAGACGACGGCAACTGCGGTGCTGAACGGCGTATGCTGAAGGTACTGCTGCGAAGCAAAGTCACGGTTCAGAATGCCGCCAGTGCTAGGCCTATGGTACAAGAAATACTGAACCCACGCGAGCAGACCACTGAAAAGGTTAATGACTCCATACGCGACGGCAGCGTAGCCGGCGTGTTGAGCGCTCTTATCGGAATAATCGTAAAGTGACTTGCTGTGTTCTTTCGGGTAGTCCATGGCGAGTGATGGTTACGGCCTAACTATTGGATAACCGATTATTTCGTCGGTTATCCAGCGTATTAGCCAGCAACTCCGACTTTGTCTCAAATTTGAGATAGCCACACGGGGCGCTACTCTTTACTCTTTGCCCTTTTCTCTCCCCCCACCAAGTCCGCCAAACTGCGCCGACGGACTATCACCTTCGTGATCCCTCTTCCGCTGCAACAGCCACAAAACCGCCGCGACTTCTCGATCAAGTTTGAGCGGCGATCCGCACCAAACATTACTCACAGAGAACCGCGAAAGCATACGCAGCATTGGACTCGAAAGTTTATCCTCTTTCATGGCAAACGTCATCCGATCGAAATGGGGGAAACTGAAGGTCGGCCAGTTTCTGCAGCATCGTTTTTTGCTCGCGCGGAGATTAGGAATGATCTCTATGCACCGTATTTATTATGTAGGTGAACATCGGCGGATTTTTCCGTGGATTTGTTCTCACTCGATCATTTTTTCAGTGTTCTTGCTTGCGAATTTACCTATGAAGTGAGGCGGGGGCGGGAATCGAACCCGCGAATAGCGGTTTTGCAGACCGCAGCCTTACCACTTGGCTACCCCGCCGTTAGCGGAAGGGCAGCGTAGCGCGCGACCAAAACGTGTCAACGTTACCGAAAGTTGAATTTGCCAGAGAGAAAATTCGCCAAAGCACCGATAAAAATCGGCGCAAACACATTCGCGTTTCCCTTTCGCGAACCTATTTGGGGGACTTTGAGGCGGTCTGCGATTTCGCGTCATCGCCGATCACGATGAACCGGCCTTGATATGGCGGCATCGGTTTCATCGGATACGGAGGACGAATGATCGCGAATCCCTGCGAAATCATCGCAAGGCTTAGCAGAACGCCGAGAGCGAACGTTCTCATATTGCTGTTTCTGTCTGCATCATTTGTGCCATGGAAAATTCAATTCTGACGGCCGCGTTACCGCCTGAGCCACCAGCCCGTAATTAAACAAGCGAGGATCGAGACAGTGAGCCAATCAAGGAGTTGGCCGAGGACAACGAACGGGTGCAATCGAACGAAAACTGCCGACTCCAGAATAATTGGAAGCGCGATCGCAGCCCAAATGCACAATGCGAAGCGAAGATTTCCGACGATGCCTTCGCCAAAAGATGCGACATGAAAACGAACAACCAGCGTAACCAGAGAGGCAATACCGATCGCGGCGAAAAGGTGGAGGAGGCTGGCCGCCACATAACTGCGTGTACCTTCCTGGCGCCAGGAGTTTGGTGTTTCGCGCTGATAACGATGAAATACGACCGCCATCCAGAACCAGGAGGCGAAGATCGAGACAACACCTGCGATGACTCCAGGAAAAACGGCAACCCGCAGCATGTTCACTCCCCTAACGGAGCGGAGAGTAGCATTGAGTGGTGCGATGTCCAAATTTTTATACAACCAGTTCGGCCGCGACTTTCGATTTTGTATTTTCGCATTAACTTCCACCGCGATGCCACGGTTCGCTTACCGAGCCCCCGCCTTCGCCAACGGACTTGCGGCGTGGCAGGATTGGGGATTTCAAATTAGCTTCTGAGCAATGCCACAGTTTTCCTATCGCGCGCGTGACGCGCAGGGCGCTCTAGTCGAGGGCGTGCTGGATTGCGCCGATCGTTCCATCGCTATTCGGCAGATCGAACTGAAGCGTTGTATTCCAATCAAGATCGAGGTCGTGAATGCACGAGGCGAAGCAACTGGAAAGCCCGCCGCGCCAAGGGCCGCGGCATCCACGACACGGTCAACGCCAATACAAAGCCTGAAAATTCCGCACAATCAGTTGCTCATCTTTACCGAGCAACTTGCTCATCTCCTTCAGGCTGGAATGACGCTGGATGAGGGATTGTCGATCCTGGAGAAAAGGTTAAAGCAGCCTCGGGTTCAGCAGATGACACACGCACTGCATCAGGCGCTGGTTGACGGCCGCAGTTTTTCCCAGGCGCTGCGCGAAATGCCGAGAATCTTTCCGCCATTGTACGTGAATTTGGTCGCGGCCGGTGAAGCCAGCGGCGCGCTGCCTGAAATCTTGCTACGACTGGTGAAGCACTTGATGCAGGCGAAAAACCTGCGCGACCGAGTTCAACAGGCGCTGATCTATCCGGCGTTTCTTGCCGCCGCCGGCGCCGGGCTGATCACGATTTTCATTACCTACATGGTGCCGCAGTTGCAGGGCTTTCTTGAGCAAATTGGGGGTGCTCTGCCATTCGCCACTCGCCTTCTAATCGACACTCATCATGCTATCGTCGGATATTGGTGGCTGGGGGCGCTTATTGCGATAGGAATTACCGTCGGATTTCGTGCATTCGTCCGGACCGATGAAGGCCGGCTGACGTGGGATCGCTTTCGATTAAACGTTCCTGGATATGGGCGAATACTTCGCTACCGCTACTACGCACAATTTTCGAGAACATTAGGGACACTCATACAAAATGGAATTCCCCTTCTTCGCTCGCTGGATTTGGTCAGCGAAATCGCCGGCAATCGCTATCTCGAGTTGAAAGTGGTGCAGGCGCGTCGGGCCGTTATCGATGGAGCAACGCTTTCGGCAGCCCTTAGTTCGAATCGGATCTTTCCGGATCTGTTCACCGATATGATGGCGGTAGGCGAACAAACCGGGCGCTTTGGGGAGACCATGCAAACGATCGCTGATGTTTACGAACGCGAATTGGACCGGAACGTCGCCATCGTGTCTCAGCTGATTCCGCCCATCATAATCGTCTTAATTGCGATTGTCGTCGGCCTGGTCGTATACGGCATTCTCGACGCGGTTTTTACCGTTACACACAGCTTGCAGTTTCGACCGCACTAAGATACGATTCGCGGCCAATGGTCCTCCGTTTCGCCGCGCTGCTTTTCCTGACCGGCGCAACCTCATCCGTGCTTGCTCAGGAAGCGATTAGCAACGGGTTGCCGAAGCCGCAAAGCGGCTCGACCGCGCAAAATTCCTCCGAAAGTGCGTGGATCGATCTGCGTCAGAATCCCACCGCGAATTCTCGCCCGCAAAGTGCGCCCGACTGGGTGGACGCGGTTGACATGACCTCGGATGGGGTAGGCAAAACCATTTTTCGCATTCGGGTCTCTCATCCTTCCGAGGATTTTCAAGTGATGTTCGTGCGTCTTTTCTTCGACGATATCGACAAGACACGCCCGGAAGTCGTCGCCTGGGACGAATCGGGAACGCAAGTACTTCGTTCCGGCGCACTCGGCTCCGGTATCGGCCTGCCAAGCTCGGATTCGGTCGTGATTCCCATGAAAGGCATTTCAACGGTCGACGTTGAAGTTCCCGGTGACGGAAAAAATGTCCGCGGAATGTATCTCGATTGGATGACGAGTAGTGAAGTCGTGCATCCAGTCAACGTGGAGCATCGCGACGTGATTCCAGAGCCGTTCTCGTCTATGCCACCGTTACATTCGCCGAACCAGGATACGGAGCAGTTCGGAACCGTGACGGCAGCGCTGGCGAACGAAGCGATCTCGATGGGTGCGGATGTCGAACATGGCGCGACATTCCAATTTGGAATTGAATCGCAACCGTTGATGGCGTTGCTCACGTTTGAAGTTGCAAGTCCGCGAGTCGATTCACCGCCGGAAGTTTACGTAAATGGCGAAGACGTTGGACCCGCTACCGTAACTCTCCCGGAACTGGCCGATCCCGGCTATCGCGGTGAAATGGAATCGCTCATCAAACAGATGCATTTCCAATACACCGGGTGGTTGCGCGCGCAGAAGCTTATTCCCGTCAGCAGCTTGAAAACGGGCCCGAACGATGTGATGGTCCTCGCCGGTCCGGGAACGCCGGCATCGGCAATCCGCGGAACGCAGGTTCAATTGAAGTATCTTTGGGAAAAATCGGATTATCAGCTGAAAACCAGCCATTGACTCCGAATAGTCTTCGCGAGTTGATTGAACCGCACCGGGGAGTTGTGTGTCTGAGCTAAATCACAAGATGAGGAAACCAACCAACGAATCGGGCTTTACCTTACTCGAGATCATGATCGTGGTAACGATCATTGCGCTGTTGCTTGGAACAGCGATTTACAAATTGGGAGGCAACGTCGAATACGCCCGACACACTCGCATTCAAGCGGACATTCAAGGTATCAGCACGCAGCTCAAACTGTATGAGAGCATGAATGGGTTTTATCCACCGACTGAACAAGGTTTGCAGGCACTCGTCACGCAAGCTACGACCGAACCGCGGCCGTCACGTTGGTATCAGCTATATAAAGAGATGCCAAAAGACCCATGGCAAAATCCCTACATTTATCGCTGCCCGGGGATCAGGAATCCAGAAAGCTTCGATCTCTACTCGGCCGGCCCAAATCGTATCGATGACAACGGTGGCGGCGATGACGACTGGGGCGAATAGTGTTCGCCCAAAATGGAAGTCACCTAATCTTCGGACGAATTATTGGGCGCGGTTGGCTGCTGCCCCATCGGGTTTCGCTGAATCACGCCGCGGACGTGCGGGGTGGGTGTTGTCATTCCAGGTGGTCTCTGAAAACCAGACGGTTGCTGCTGGAAGACCGGCGCGGGAGGCGCTGCGTTCGGCCGGTTCGCCGCCGGCTTCGACATCTCCGTCTGATTGAATGTTAGGGTAGCATACTGGCCGTCTTTGCTGATTGTCACTTTTGTTTCACCCACTTTGTCCGACCACTCGATGCTGGAAATCGCGTAGCCGTCTACCGGCGTTTTCGTCGTGAGATATTTCTTGAACTCCTTATCTGTCATCGACGCGATCGTCACCACATCGCCGTCGGCAGATTTCGCGGCACTCGTAACGTAAAGATCCCTCGCGAAATTCGGGGTCGCTGCCGGAGCGACGACTGCGGTAGCCACTGCGAAGGGCGAATGATCCAGCATTCCTTTGTAGCGATCGAAACTCAATTTCATCGGCAGGTCGTCCGCTCGGACGAAGAGCGCCAGGCTGAGCGTCAAGATCGGCAAGTAGACGGACCTCTTTGTCATGATTTATCCTTTCTTCCGTTGCACCGGCGCAAACCAGCGAGCGACTTTGAATTTTCCGCGTCATCGTTGTCGCATCTTCAGGATCCACCGCCAGATTGACACTTTCAAAGACAATGAAAGCGTCCGGTTGTTGAACGTCGTAAAGAAAGTGAACCAGGTCCGGCCAGTGGCTGCTGGTTTCAATCGACGCGAAGACGGTTTGATGAGTCGGCGTTGTTTCGCCGGAACCGATCGCCGGATTTGAGATTAAAACATTGTACTTACCGGCAACTTGCTTGAGCAGGTCCAGCAAATTCGAAGCCTCCTCGGCGCCATTCATCGGCGGCTGAGTTTTCTCCAGCCATTCTTCGCGCTTTGCCCAAAGGTCTTTCTCCTTCATATAAACAACCTGCTGCGCGCGGGTCGACTTGCGGACGGCAAGCTCGCTCCCCGAATTTCCGATGCTTCCCAGGACCATTCGCCAGACGAAAATGTTAATCAGTAAGAATAGGATCGCCGCGATGCCGAGCGTCATCCTGCGTTCGCGTTGATTCATCCGCATATAAGCGGCGGTCAGTTTTTCCATCATCGCGGTTTTCCCTCCAAACGAAACTGGGCGTGGTTGTTCGGCAAAATTCTCGGAGCTGCCATGTCGAACCGGAAATTCTGCAACGCGCTGTCCTTTTTCACTTTTTCAGCGAATTGATAGGCGAGCGCGGCCGTATTGGCTTCCCCGTCCACGGAAATCTGGCGAGCCGACTGGTTGTAAGCCGTGATCCGGACGTCGGGCGACGGCAAATCCTGGGAGAGACGGGAAAGAATCTCAACCGGGTAATAGCGGGAGTCGATCGCCGGTGCGAGCGACTTCCAGTTTACTTCGGTTTCGCGAATGAACTGCGTTGGCTGAGCATCGCGCGCGATCAAACGATCGAGCCGGGCGATAGCAAACCGGGTATAGCCAAGATAAAGCAGGAACAACAAAAAGAGCGCGGCGTAAGCTCCACCGGCCAGCGTAAGGCGCTTTTTCCATTCGCCGCGCTTGGCCAGTTGTGTGCGTCGCTGCCGCCAGCTCTCCGGCAGCAGATTGAGCTTTACCGAGGCTGGCGGCTTTTCGATCCCGACAAGCGCCGGCCTGCGGTCCAGAATTCCTTGAACGGTGTCTCGCAACTCGAAACAGCTTTCGTCGAGCAAGACATTTGGAAACTTCGTGTTGATGCCCTGCAACTCCGCGCTCAAGGCAAGTTGTGGCAGTTCCGATTGCAACTGTTCCGGTTGAATTCCGTCCAGGGTTCGCATCAGGCTCACCTTGCCATTCTCCGTGACCGCTGAAACTAAAGTTTCGCCTTCGGGATAAATCAACAAGGCCCGCCCTTCCGGCGCGTGCGTCGTGGCACGCTGAGCCGCGTAAACCGTCACCTGTTGCGGAATCACGCCTTTGTTGAGCAACGGTGCCGCGATCTCCGCCAACTGCTCGTTTCTCACCGCCACTGCTGAAATCACGCTGCCGGTTTCGTTTTGCTCAATCAATTCGAAGTCTGCCGTCACTTCTTCGGGTGAAAATGGAAGCGCCTTTTCAATTTGAATCCGCACCATTTCCGGAAACTCCGCTGGATCGACAGTCGGCAATCGAAATCGTTGTGCGAGAACGGCAGTTACCGGCAAGCTCAAGACGATGTTGTCCTGTGCGGAAACGAGCGGTGCCACTTCGTCCAGAGTGCGGAGCAAACGCACATCCCAGGCGCCATTGTTGTCCCGCGCGCGCAAGAGATTCCAACCGTGCGCGGTCGGCGTGATGAAGACTGGCTTCGCGTTTGTGGACTTGTCGTCGATCACTAAAATTCCTTCCAGGTAATCACTTGCGGCATTACTCCGACCCGCCGGAACACCATTTGCACGGTTCGCTTCGCCTTGCCCGCCGTTCCGACACTGATAACGCGATACACCGGGTCGTTAAGGTTTATTAATCCGTTCAACAGTTGGAACTGCTCTCCAGCCAACCCAAGGGCCTGCCGCACGTCATCCAGGCTCCGGAATACCATATCATCTTCTGTTCCATCGACGCCGTCCGCTCCCTGCCGCTGCTGCAAGAATCGGTCCACCATGTCGTTCGTCAATCCCGGCAAGGCAAGCAAGACATCACGCGACGCCCACGCCAGATCAATTGGGCCGCTACTGTTAAGGGTAAAATCATCGTCCCAACCCGGAGTAGCGGTGAAATCGGCCCAGCCCGCAACTTTTTTCAGTTCGTCGATTCGAGTCAGTAAAGCGTGCGGAGGCTGATAATTGTCACCCTCGGCCGGCGCATTCAGGTGGTGGACGCCGACGTTCGGTTCCACCCAATCAAGGAGCGAATCGACCATGGTATCCCGTTCGTTGAGATCGACCCCCTTGTTTTGAAGGTAGTGACGCAGAATTTCTAACCGGGTCGGGTCTTCGCCTGCCACGAGCCAGTTCAAGTTCAAACGTCCCCCTTCCCCCGTTAGGCGCGCTCTGTAAATCGCGCCGTTGTTCAATTGCCCGTTTAGGCTCGATGAGCGGGGCTTGACGACCGGATTCAAGGCCACTTCCGCGCCGGAACACGCAACCGCCTCCGCTTGCAACATTCGCGTTCCCTCGCCGGAAATTGCCAGCCGCGAATTAATATCGAGCGCCCATGAAATCACCAGCGCGCTCAACAAGAACAACGCCCAAAGTGCGAGCATGATGGCGGCGCCGGATTTGGTTTTCTGGCCTCCAATCTCAGATCTCTGACCGCTCTTTGGAATCATAGGGGGGTTCGACCCAGCGGGACGATCGCTTCCCAAGGCACCGAAGAATCGGGACGGCCGATGGTCAATTTCACCAGTCGCGGCAGCGTACCAGCATCGGTCCAACGTTCTACCCAGGTGTTTATTCGCGGATCAAAGTAACGGATCTGCAAACTGGTCACGTTTTCGATCAACGGAATCCAGCTTTCGTGCACATCGCTAAGCGCTGTATCGCTTTTCGGTTTGCGTAAAAGACCGAGATCGTATCGGCTTGCCGTCCTTTTCTGATTGCAGCCGCAAGCTGACATTGTATTCCCCCGATGCGTATCGCGTCATCAGTCCCGGGCCGGCCCCGCAAACCCATCTGATCTCGTCCCGTGGGCGATCACTCAGCTTAAATGAATCGCCAAGGAGCGCTCCCTTTCCCGGAGGCAGACTCTGCCACTGCGCAGTCAGCACTTCGAGCAGACCGTCGTAACGCGCGTCGGCGGCAATCGCGTTGGATGACGCGCTTATCGCCGAGAGATTCGATTCAACGAAGCGGTAGATCGACATCGCCATGGTCGCCAGAATTGCCACCGCGATGATGATTTCCAGCAGCGTGAAGCCGCGACGGCGATTAACCGGGGCGATAAACATAAAATTCAATCTGCTGCGATTGCGGATTTCCGCCGCGCGTCCATTTCGCGATCAATCTCACGCGATGCATTCCCGCAAGCTCAGCGTCGTTGTCATCTTTCAACCCGGCTGGCGTACTGGTCTGAATCAGCTGCACTTTCCCGTAACCGGTATCAACCGTGAATTCCTTTGCCTCGGCAGGCAGTCCGGGCGTGGTTTGAACTTCAGCCATTCGGTTCGTTAGAATCAAACGAACGCGTTCCTCCTCTGCATTGAGAGTACTCGCATTCATACAATTTTGGACCGCGCGGCCAAGCGCGAGCACGCCCAAAGCGAAGATCGCAACACCCATCAACACTTCGTACAGCGCGAAAGCGCGACAAAAATTTCGGACTTTCATTCCTTATCTCGCCGCATAATTCGTCAGTTCGCCATGCGCGGTAAGCGGTGAGTAGTTTGCCGTCCATGTTCCGTCAGGTCCCTTAAAGCTAATAATCGCCGGTTCGCACGTGCCTGTCGGCCAGAATATCCATTCGCCCACGGGCTTGTTGGAAAGCGCCGCCGGCAACGTCAGCGTCAGAACTGTTCCGTGTCCAAGTTCAAACCTCGCCAACGCTGTTTGGTCCTCATCTTTCGCGAATGCTTCAGGCTGCAGAAATACGTTCTTGTCCGTCCAAACCAGCAGATACGCGCGGTGCTCGGCCACGCTGCGTTCCTGCGCCTGACGGACCAGTTTATTAAATTCGTCGAGCGATGTGCGCAACTTGCGGTCGGCCAGAACGCCGGTCAAACTCGGCACGGCCAGCAAAAGCACCGTCGCCATGATCGCGACTGCGATAATGATCTCCACCAGCGTAAATGCCCGGCTTCGTTGCACTGGCGAAGTTACGCTTCCCACGCGAAATCACAACACGCGCCAGCGGGAGCGGCGCGGGTAGGCGGTTAAGCAGCGAAGGTAGCTGCGAGGAGCTCGGGCGAGCGACTCGCCAACACGACCAGCCTGCCCAGCCAAGACGCCAATCCCGAAATGGCTTGCATCCGAGTCACCCGAGACGGATGTTCTGCCACTGAAGATGAACTTGCTCGCCAGTTTCATGAATCTGGGCGGCCCGGATTTGTTGGTCATTCTCGTGATCATTCTCGTGCTGTTCGGCGCGAAGAAGTTGCCAGAGCTCGCGCGCGGCCTGGGACAGGCGATCAAAGAGTTTCAGAAAGCGAAGGACGAATTCACCGACGAAATTCACAAGGCCGGGGATACTGCGGCCAAGACGAACCCTCCGCAATCGACGGTTCCACAAAGTCCACCGTCCGGCTCACAACCCGATTCCAAACCAGCGGACAAGGTCTGAGCTTTTGCGCCGCTCCACTGGCGCCGCCTGTGCGAACACGACGGAGAGTGTTCCTCCGGTTAATCAGAGTTGACCCGCGCGTTCGTTTGCGACAATTTCGCGCGCCTTAACCTATGTCCGACCAAGACCTCCGCCCGCGCATTAAGGAGATGCTCGTCAAAAACCTGATGCTGCAGGTCACGACGGACCAAATTGGCGACGACCTCCCCTTGTTCGGGCCGAACGGCCTCGGGCTGGATTCAATCGACGCTCTCGAGCTCGTGGTCAGCATGGAAAAGACGTTTGGGGTTGGGGTTCCGAACTCAGAGGTCGCGGGCAAGGCCCTACGCACGGTCAATACGATTCACGATTATATTCTCGAAAAACGCGGGGAAATCAGTCAGACTGGCAAAAAGGTCGACAATTCCGCGTGAATTTACTTCATCTCGAGAGCAGCGGCAGTTGGGGCGGACAGGAGTATCGGACCTGTCTCGAAATCAATTGGCTTAACGCGAACGGACATCGCGCCTGGTTGATTTGCGACCCGACGAGTGAAGTCATGACCAAGGCGCGCGAGCTCGGCACGCCGGTCATCCCGATGTCGCTCAAGCATCGGATCAATCCGCTGGTTTCGTTTCGCATCTGGCTCTTCTGCCGCCGCAATCGCGTCGATCTGATCAAAAGTTACAGTTCAAAAGATCACTGGCTTTGTCTGCCGCTATTTCTGTGCGGCTGGCCGGTGACCCGTGCCCGCTGCATCACCGATCCTCTCGGCAAAAAGCAGCGCGCTTTCATCTACAAACATGGTTGCGCAAAAATTGTCGCCGACGCGCAAGTCATTAAGAACGAGTTCATCGAGCAGTACGGCATCGCACCGGAAAAAATTGAAGTGATCGGGTCGGCCGTCGATCTCGATAAATTTTCGCCAAACCGAGATCGAATGAAATTCCGGCGCGAGGTCGGCTTGTCCGCAGAAACGCCCATCATCGCGAACGTCGGAATGATTCGCCCGGACAAAGGCCAATTCAATCTCGTCGAAGCCGCGCGGATCGTCCTTCATCAACGGCCCGATGCCCGTTTTGTGTTCGTCGGTGAAGCAACCGGCGGCCGCAGTCGCGAAAAATGGGTGCGCAAGGCGATCGATCGCGCCGGTCTGAACGGGAATGTTTTGATGATGGGATATCGCTGGGATATCCCCGACATTCTCGCGGCCGCGAACATGGTGGTCATCGCGTCCCGCCACACCGAAGCATCACCGATTGTTCTGCGCGAAGCTTTCGCCAGTGGCCGTCCCGTGGTCGCGACGCGCGTTGGCGACGTTCCGGAAATCATCGTTCACGGCGAAAACGGGCTCATTGTTCAGCCAAACGACAGCAATGCGCTCGCCACCGCCATTCTGCTTTTCCTTTCCGACGAAAGTCTCGCCGAACGCTGCGCGGCGAACGGCCTGAGTTACTCGCGCGAGCATTTCTGTTTCGATCGAATGATGCGGGCCAAGCTCGATGTCGATCTTGCCTTAATCGAAGCGAGCAGAAACCGAGATCGCATGGTTCAGCAGCACCCAGTTGCGCCCGAACCGCTGGCGCCAATTGCCCATCCCGAGGCGATTTTACGCGACTGACGAAGCGTTGATCGCGTCGATCAGTTGCCGCATTCGTCCGAAATTTTCCCGATGAGGCGTCAGGACGAGTCGAGGAAGATCCCAGATCTCCGGCTCGTTCTTCTCGGGGCGCAGCGCACTTCCCTGAACGATCTCGCCTTCGCGAATCAAATCGGCAAAGTTTTTGTTCAAATCGGCGACCGCGCCATTCGATAGCCGCTGACAAATTCGAATCACAAGCTGATCTCCCACCCAGCGTGTCGAGTGGTAAATTTTGTAGAACTGCAGAATCCCCTGGACCGCGTCATCGACGTTGTGTGCGATTTTGAAGAATGAGAAGTCTTCCCGCGAAACCAGGCCGAGTTTGAAAAGATACTCGGTCAGAAATTTCATCCACATCTCCCAATAATTGCCATCCGGCCGGTCCAGCATCACTACCGGGATAATGCGCGCCTTTCCGGTTTGCATCAGGGTGAGAACTTCAAACGTCTCATCCATCGTTCCATAGCCGCCGGGAAAGAGCGCAAAGGCGTGCGATTCCTTCACGAAATTGAGTTTGCGATCGAAAAAGTAATTGAAATTGATGAGCTTCGAGTCGCCCTCGATGATTTCGTTCGCTTGCTGCTCAAACGGCAGTCGAATGTTCAAACCAAAACTGTGCTCGCGCCCCGCTCCCTTTTGCGCTGCGCCCATGATCCCGTCGCCGCCGCCGGTGATGATCATGTAATCATTCGCCACCATTTTCTGCGCGAACTCTTCCGCTACCTTCGATTCCGGCGCTTCGGGCGGAATGCGGGCCGATCCAAACACAACAACTTTTCGGAAGCGCGAATAGTGCGCAAAGACTTTCGCCGCGTAGCGCATTTCCTTAAGGGAACGGTTCATCAGCTTCAGGTCCGCAACACTCATTTCGTCACGCGCCATTTTCAGCGCAGTCACGATCATCTCTTCGATCAACTCCGGCGTTTTGGTTGCGCCCCAATCGCGTACAAGCTGACGGACACGCTCATCGAACGGTTGCTCGAGAGCTCCATTGCCGACGTGCCGGCTGGTCCTGAATTGTTCCGGTAAAATCTTCCACCCCGCACTGTAGAGGCAGCTACACCGCGATCAAATCGGCCAGGATTTCCCGCATGTATCGGATCGGAAGCGAAAAATGACCCTCGTTGTCCACATAACGGGCCACGCAATCCGGCAAACGCTTTGCCGTTTCTTCGGCGACGCGAAACGAAAATGCGCGGTCTTGCTTTCCGTGCCACAACCGCACCGGAACATCGACATCTTCCAAACGAAAGCCCCACGGTTTCCCATAAATTTCCGCGTCGGCCATGACGCCCTCGGCACCGGATCCGCGCCACGCCCTACGCTGACTTTCAAAACAAATGTCGAACGCAGCGTTGTCTCGAAGCGCTTCCGCGTCGGGTCTTGGCAACGTGTGCAAAAAACTTCGCGCCATCCGTAACGATGTTCGCCATGAAATAATCGGACGCGCCAGGCGAAAGGATCGCGCGCAACAGACGCCGGCTGGTTTCGATAAAACCACATCATCCATCGATAAAGCGGAAGTAAACCGCGGTGATCGTTCAGATCGGCAAACGGAACCGCGCCACTGACGATTGCGATCGCCTGAACGCGTTCGGGCAATTTCAATCCCGAAGCGTATGCGTAGGGCGCACCGCCCGAGATTGCCAGGATGCGGAACCGGTCAATTCCAAGATGATCGGCAAGCTGCCGCAGAACCTCGGGCCAATCGAGTAGTTGTCTGTTCGGTTGAAAGCTTGAATCACAAATTCCCGGACGATCTGCCGAAATAATTCTCACGTTCAACTCGCGCGCGGCCGCATCAGCCAGTTCGCCCATCGTTCGCGAGCTTGGCCAGCCGTGGAAAAAGAAAACGGGCACGCCGTTGGCGCTCCCATATTCGACATAGGCGAGCTCGCCTCCGTTTGTAAGAGACAAAACTTTGCAGTCCTCCATCGGGTTTCGATTATCCGCTGAAACCAGGCCGAGGAAAATCCTCTTTGCCGCTGCCGATTCGCGCTGTAACTTTTTGCACGTAGCAACGCTGCGGCTTTCGTAATTTAAAGTGATGAACCAACGAGACGAAACTAACGGCGGCAAGATTGAGGTCCACGGAAATGGAATGGGCGTGCCATCGCCCGGAGGATATCGAGCGCCGCGCCCGCGAGATTGCGATGATCGACGAGCGCGATCCGGATGAATTTACCGACGCGGACTGGACTCAGGCTCGCCGGGAGTTGTTAGGCGATAGCCAGACGATGCCGCCGGAAGAAGACGACAAAAACATCAAGCTCGAAGAAGAATGGGAAGTGACACCGGATGATCGCGGCCATCGAGTTCCGCGACCCGGTATTGATGAAGACGAGAAAACTCTCGGCGAATCGCTCGTGAGCGACGGACAGGAAGAAGCGGCCCGCGATCAAATGCTCGAAGCACGCCGGGAAGAGCTCGAGCAGGAGGGCGGAATCACTTGATTCAAACGGCGGTCGCCAAAGAAAACCGGACAGCGACCGCGCCACCGCGTTCGCGGGCGGAATCTCTTCCGCGGAGAAACTCCTCGCGCGTTTTCACGAAGTCCGGAATTTCACCGGCAAACTGTCCGAGAATCTCGCGCCGGAAGATTGCGTTGTTCAATCGATGCCTGACGTCAGCCCGACCAAATGGCATCTCGCGCACACGACCTGGTTTTTCGAAACGTTCATTCTGAAAAAATGGGTCACCGGTTATCAGCGACGCCGTTCCGGAGTACGCTTATCTTGTTCAACTCCTATTACAACGCCGCCGGCACCATGCATCGGCGCGATCTACGCGGACTGATTTCACGACCGACGGTTGAGGAAACAAAAAAGTATCGCGCATCGGTCAATTCGGATATTGACGACTTGGTAGCCGGCGCCGACGAAAAACTGTTTCGAGAAATCGAACCAATCCTGACGCTTGGAATTCATCACGAGCAGCAGCATCAGGAACTTCTCATCACCGACATCAAACACGTTTTCGCGCAAAACCCGCTCTATCCCGTTTTTCGAGGTGGGGACGCCGCGATGCGGCGTGCGGACGGCTCGGCGGAGCGTCTTGCCAAGTTCGTCGAGTTCGATGAAGCGACGATTGACATCGGTCACGCCGGAAACGGATTTTCTTACGACAACGAAGGTCCGCGTCATCGCGCGCTGGTTCTGCCGTTCTCGCTGGCGAATCGTCTCGTCACCAACCGCGAATATCTCGAATTTATGACTGACAGCGGCTACTCGCGCTCCGAATTCTGGCTTTCGTTAGGCTGGATGACTGTTAACGAACAAAACTGGCGGGCGCCGCTTTACTGGATCGAGCGCGACGGTGAATGGTGGAATTTCACTCTTGTCCGGATTGCGCAAAGTCGATCCAAACGAACCGGTCACGCACCTGAGTTATTTTGAAGCCGACGCCTATGCGAATTGGGCTGGCGCGCGGTTGCCGACTGAATTTGAATGGGAACGCGCAGCTGAGAAGATCGAAGTCGACGGAAATTTTGTCGAGAGCCGAACGGTTTCATCCTGAAGCATTAAACCGCGCACCGGCAAACGGCGAACTCGCGCAAATGTTTGGCGACGTTTGGGAATGGACCCGCAGTTCTTATTCACCTTATCCCGGCTATCGCGCTGAACCGGGCGCGCTCGGCGAATACAATGGCAAGTTCATGTGCAATCAATACGTCCTGCGCGGCGGCTCCTGCGCTACGTCGCGCACTCACATTCGCAAAACCTATCGAAATTTCTTTCAACCCGAAAAACGGTGGCAATTCATGGGAATCCGTTTGGCGCGCGATCTGTCGTGAAACCGAAATGCAACTCGCGGCCGAAGCCGCGAAGAAAATTTTTCGCGACGAAGTTCTGGCCGGCCTTTCCAAGTCGCCGCGACAACTGTCGTGCAAATTTTTTTACGACGACCAGGGCGCGAAGTTGTTCCAACAAATCTGCGAGCTGCCCGAATACTACATCACCCGAACCGAGATCGAGATCCTGCGCATCGCACGGCGCTGAAATGGCCGAACGCTCTTGGACCGCAAATCGAATTGATCGGCCTCGGCACCGGCGCCGGAACAAAAACACGAATTCTGCTCGAAGAACTGCGAAAGGCCGGCCGTTTACGTCCCGATCGATATTTCGAAGGAGCAATTGGAAAAATCGTCCACGCGATTTCGGAAAATGTTTCCCAACCTGCAGATTCTTGCCGGTCGCTGCGGATTATCTTCGAACCGTTCGAGCTGCCGTTGCCGAGAAAACTCTCGTCGCGCAGCGTCGTTTATTTTCCCGGATCGACGATCGGTAATTTCGAACCTGATGATGCCGGTGAATTTCTCTCGCGTTTGGTCGAGCTGGCCGGCGACGACGGCGGTTTGCTGATCGGCGTCGATCTCCAGAAAGATCGGCAAGTCATCGAAGCCGCTTACAACGACAGCGCCGGCGTGACCGCGAAGTTCAACAAGAATCTGCTCGCGCGGATCAATCGGGAGCTCGGGGGCGATTTCGATCTCACCCAGTGGCAACATTACGCCATTTACAATTCCGCCGAGGGCCGTATTGAAATCTTTACTTGATCAGCGAAACCGATCAAACTGTCCGAATCGGCGACCATAGTTTTCAATTTCGCGCCGGCGAAAAAATTCTGACCGAATATTCCTACAAACACACGATCGGCGGATTCACCATGCTGGCGCGTCAGGCTGGATTTCGAATTCCAGCAGGTTTGGACCGACGATGACGCAGTGGTTTGGCGTTTTTTATTTCACTGTGGCAAACTAGCCGCGTCGCTGGGCGACGCCTGCACGCGGCCCATAGGGCTGCGGCTACAACATGAACGCTCTGGTTCAACTTTTAGCTGTCAGTAAAACCTTCGGCGACGCCGCCGCCGTTCATGCGATCGATCTGTCGGTCGACCGCGGCAAGACAACCGTGCTTATCGGGCCGAGCGGTTGCGGCAAATCGACTTTGCTGCGGCTAATCATTGGCCTGCTCGAACCAGACAACGGCGAAATCAAATTCGACGGAACGCCGTTCAGGCGGACAAGTTCGACATCGTTCGTCGCCGCGTCGGTTACGTGATTCAGGAAGGCGGACTCTTTCCGCACCTGACCGCGCGCGGAAACATCTTGCTGATGGCGCGTCACCTTCGCCGAGTGAGCGGATCGCAATCGGCCGCAGCAAAACTTGACGGCTTTAAGCCGCCAAGTTTTGACAGCGAGCGCGAGATGCAGACGCGATTAAGCGAGCTTTGCTCGCTGACACGTTTTCCCGAAAATCTTCTCGACCGGTATCCGCTCGAACTTTCCGGCGGCCAGCGCCAACGCGTGAGTTTGATGCGCGCATTGATGCTTTCGCCGGAGTTGCTGCTGCTCGACGAACCGCTCGGCGCACTCGACCCACTGGTGCGCGCTGCATTGCAGAAAGATCTACGAGATATCTTCGGGCGCCTGAAGCAAACCGCACTACTCGTCACTCACGATCTCGCCGAAGCCGCTTACCTCGGGGACGAAATCGTCCTCATGAACGAAGGCCGAATCGTCCAGCAAGGTTCGCTCAAAGATCTTCAACAGAATCCAGTCAGCAATTTTGTTACCGAATTCATCAACGCTCAACGGAGTCTCGCAATCGGATGAAATTTCAGTCGCGCAGATGCGTCGGGCAACTTGACTGCTTTAAACAGTCAAGTTTTAAGAGACTGTGGGTCGGCCTATTGATCTTTTCCTGGGTCTTCTGGTTTCCTGATTCAATCTTCTGCTTCAGCAGCTGACACTGTCGTGATCGGATCAAAGAAGTTCACCGAGTCATATGTGCTCGGCGAAATCGCGAAACGCCGACTGAGCGACGCCGGAATTTCCGCCGAACATCGCCAGGGAATGGGCGGGACGATCATTCTGTGGGAAGCGCTCCGTAACGGACAGATCGACGTTTATCCGGAGTACACCGGCACGATCGTCCAGGAAATCTTGAAGCGGAGCGATCCATGCCCGTTGATTTCGTCGCGGACGAGCTGAGCAAAGTCGGAATCGGCATGACCAAACCCCTCGGCTTCAACAACACCTACGCGCTGGTAATGCGGCGCGATCGCGCGAACGAGCTCGGCATTCGCACGATCAGCGATTTGCAGAAGCATCCGGAACTGAAGTTTGGACTGACTCACGAGTTTCTGGATCGACAAGATGGATGGCGACCTTTGGCGGTCGCGTATCGATTGAATCCACAAAACGTCATCGGGATCGATCACGCACTCGGTTACGACGCGCTGAAGAGTGGCCAGATCGATGTGAAGGACGCTTACTCCACGGACGCCAAGATCGCGCAGTTCGATCTGGTCGTTCTCGATGACGATCAGAAATTCTTTCCGCGTTATGACGCTGTGTTCTTGTATCGGCTGGCGTTGAACGACAAAGCGGTCGCATCGTTGAAGGGCCTCGAAGGAAAGATCGATGAATCCACGATGACCCGACTGAACGCCGAAGCCGAGCGCACCAAAGACTACACTGTGGCAGCAAATTTGTTCTTCGCATCGTTTCAAGAGCCGGCGGAAAACTCGACCGTTTTAAACGGTCAAGTTTCACGGTCGGTCTTTGGGGAAAGCTTTGCTCACAAGTTGACACGCTGGACTACCCGGCATCTCGAGCTCGCGGGATTTTCGTTGCTGCTCTCAATTCTGGTCGGAGTGCCGCTGGGCATTTGGGCAAGTCGCGGCGGCGCAATCGGACATGTGATCCTTGGATTTGCTGGAATCGTGCAAACGATTCCGTCGCTTGCATTGCTGGCGCTGCTGGTGCCGTTGCCATTTTTTGGAATCAGCGTGCGCACCGCGATTGCAGCGCTTTTTCTTTACGGCTTGCTTCCAATCGTCCGCAACACTGCCACCGGCCTGCAGGACATTCCGCGCGCGTTGCGCGAGTCCGCGATCGCGCTTGGGTTAAGTCCACGCGCGCGCCTGTGGCAGATTTATTTGCCGATAGCGTCGCGATCGATCCTCGCCGGAATCAAGACCAGCGCGGTGATCAATATCGGAACGGCAACGCTCGCGGCGTTGATCGGCGCTGGAGGCCTCGGCGAACCGATTCTGAGCGGCCTCAACCTGAACGATCACGCCACGATTCTTCAAGGCGCGATCCCGGCCGCGATCCTCGCCTTGCTGGTGCAAAGGTTCTTCGATCTGCTCGATCGCGTTTTGATTCCAAAAGGACTGCGATTGTAAATCCCAAAGCCCAATCTTTGAAACCCCAAGGATCCCAAATCCAAATCCGGCAGCTCGCGCAATCATCTGAATATTCGAAACGGCGACTGTCTTTGGACATTGAAGTTTGGTGTCTGGAATTTCCCGGAACTTGGGATTTGGGATTTTTCCGACGACTCGCTGAGTCGTCGAGCTGCGTTTACTTAATGTATGGCGATCGCGTCGATTAATCCGGCCACGGGCGAAAAGCTGAAGGATTTTCCCCCGCACGACGATGCGGAAATCGAGAAACGGCTGAAGCTCGCGATCACTGCATTTGAGAAACATCGCGCGCGAGCCGTTCCCCAAACGCGCCGACCTGATGATGGCTGTGGCATCACTGCTTGAACAGGAAAAGGACGAGCTCGCCAGGATCATCACGCTCGAGATGGGGAAATTGTTTCGCGACAGCGTCGCCGAGATCGAAAAATGCGCGCGCGGCTGTGGCTATTACGCCGAGAATGCCGAACGTTTTCTCGAAGATGAACCGGCGCAAACCAAGCGCGCGCCGTTCGTACCTTCATTACGAGCCGATGGGCCCGGTCCTCGCGATCATGCCGTGGAATTTTCCGTTCTGGCAGGTTTTCCGATTCGCCGCGCCGGCGTTGATGGGCGGCAACGTCGGAATTCTCAAACACGCCGGGAATGTTCCGCAATGCGCGCTCGCGATTGAGAAACTGTTTTGTCGCGCCGGTTTCGATGAAGGAATTTTTCAAGCGCTGCTCATTGAAGCCGAGCAGGCTGAGAAAGTAATTGTCGATCCGCGCGTGAAAGCGGTCACGTTAACTGGCAGCGATCGGGCCGGCAGCATCGTTAGCAGCATCGCCGCGCGCGAAATCAAGAAGAGCGTGCTCGAGCTCGGCGGCAGCGATCCGTTCATCGTGATGCCGAGCGCCGATTTCGGACTCGCGGTGAGCACGGCCGTCAAGGCGCGAACGCAGAACACCGGGCAATCGTGCATCGCTGCGAAACGATTTTTCATTGCCGACAAGATTTACGACAAGTTCCTCGATCAGTTTGTCGAAAAAATGCGATCGCTCAAAGTCGGCGACCCGTTTGACGAAGCGATCGAGGTCGGCCCCCTAGCGACCGAAAACATTTTGAGAGGCGTTCACGACCAGGTGCAGAGGTCGATCGCGATGGGCGCGAAGCTGTTAACCGGCGGAAATCGAATCGCCGGCCCGGGATTCTTTTACGAGCCGACGGTGCTGGTCGATGTTCCGAGAAATGCGCCGGCGTTTTGCGAAGAAGTTTTCGGTCCAGTCGCAGCGGTTTTACGGGTTCGAAATGCCGAGGAAGCGATCGAACTCGCGAATGACAGCACATTTGGTTTGGGCGCGAGCGCATGGACCAACGAACAAATCGAACAAGAACTTTTCGCGTCAGAACTTCAAAGCGGCATGGTGTTCATCAATTCCATGGTCGCCTCCGATCCGCGATTACCGTTCGGCGGAGTCAAACGTTCGGGTTCGGCCGCGAGCTCGGCGCCGCCGGCATCCGCGAATTCATGAACGCCAAAACAATCTGGATCGCGTAGACTAACGAGAAGAGATAGCAACCAGGTTGTTGGCAAACGCCGAGTTGTTGCGCTGGGGCCGTTGGCTTCATCGAGGTGCCTGCGTGTTTCGCGTCCAGAGCTTTGCAGTGTCGCGGAGATCCAACGATAGAGCGCAACCACGGGATTGGGACAATAGAACAAAGCCATCCAAGTCCGGTTGATCCGATACCTACCCATGATCGCGAGAATGCACCGCGTAAATCGTCGCCGACATGCAGAATGGCGGTAGTAATGCGGATCGCCGCCGATCAGAAACCGGTAGTCACGCAATAAGGCACAGGAAAACGGAAACTTCTGGCGCGTCAGGGGTCTAACGAGGATTACACGGAATTTTTCCGCCTAATTCCATTATAGCAGTGGCCATTACGGTCCACTGCGGATTGGTTGATTCATGCGAAACGCGGCAATGCTTCGTTCGAGATCACTGATCAAAGCTTGATCGCCGGTTGCTTTTGCAATTTCGATTGCCTGTTGCGCGGCATTGATCGCGTCGTTGAAGCGGCCGGTTTCCGCGTAAGCGGCAGCGAGAGTTCGAAGGACGATTGGGTTTGGATGACCCGCGCGACTGGCAACATCTTCCACGAGTTGAACAGCGCGAGCTCCATTCCGCAGTGAATCGTCGGACGAAGTCGCGAGAATCCAGGCGAGATTTACTTCTGCGTTCATCTGGCCGGGATCGATTTCCAAGGCTTTTTCCAAATGCGTGGCCGCGTCCTTTGTGTTCCCGGTTTGCAACAAGGCGAGTCCAAGATTGTTTTGGGAATTGGCGTCGTTCGGCCGGATGCGGAGCGCTTGTTTGGAATGTTCAATTGCTTCGTTAACACGGCCCTGTCGCATCAAGAGATCGGCCAGACTCGCATGCGCAAAATAATTGTCCTTCGTCACGGCGATGGTGTGGATCCAAAGGGTTTCGCTGTCGCGCCAATACGAAGCCTGGGCGCGCGCGACGAACGAGAACGCGAGAATTACAACAACTGCGGCCGTGGTGGCGATTTGGGCTCGAAATCGCACGTTTGCCAAAAGATCGGCAACGCCCCAGGCGATCATCAGGTAGAGGCCGATTTGCGGAAGGTAAGTGTAACGATCGGCGTGCGATTGGAGATTGATCTGAATGATTCCGATGACCGGCAACAACATCACGACATACCAGAGCCAGCCGACGAGCAGGTAGGGGCGCGACTTTCGAAGTACGAAAACCAAGATTGTGATCCCGAGCAAAATCGCGGCTGAAATCACCGGCTGCCAAACCGGCAGACCATTTGGCGGATACGGATAAAAAACGCCGAGCTTGGCGGGCCAGATCATTTGCCAGATGTAAACAACGTAGCTGACCAACGCGTTGCCGATGCGCGCGAGAAACGGCAATTGATCGGCGGCGCCATGAGCAGACGCGATTCCGCCCGCACTCAAAAATGCGTCTGTCGCCGCTAATGCGAACAGAGGAACCTTTTCAAGAATCAGCTTCGGCCACACAGCTTCTGATCTCTGTCCTCTGATCTCTGACCTCTGACTCCTAGCCAGCGGCCAGTAATCCAGCAGCAAAAGAATCACCGGCGTCGTCACCAGCATCGGTTTGGAAAGCAATCCGGCAGCGAACAAGATCGACATCGTGACGTAACGACCGATCGACGGTTTACGTGTGTAATGGAAATACGCGGCAAGCGTGAGCATGAAGAAAACGCCGCTAAGAACATCTTTACGTTCCTCGATCCACACGACCGACTCCGCGCGCAACGGATGAATCGCAAAAACCGCCGCCACAAACGCCGCGCACCAAGTCGCGCCAGTCAGTCGCCGCAGCAAGAGAAAGAGTAAGATGACGACGAGCGTGTGAAGACAAACGTTGGTGAGGTGAAAAAGCCCGGGGTTAAATCCGTAGAACTGGAATTCGAGCATGTGCGAGATGTTCTTGAGGGGAAACCAGTTCGTGGCCGGCCAATGAGTGAACGCCCATGCGATGTTGTGGAGTGAAACGCCGCTGCGGATCTCGGGAACCTCATAAACGTATTCGGGATCGTCGAAGTTAATGAACGGGAACTCGAATCGTCTGGCCGAATACGAACCAAACGATGCGCGACCAGGCCCGCGCAAACGGCGATGCCGCTCCAGCGATCAACGATTCTTTGGCGCATTCGTCAAACTTTGGTCACGCAACGGCAACTTGCGTCGATATAAATCGGCGTCCTCCAGGATTTGCCGAGCAAGCGCCGGTTGTCCCTGCGCGTCAGCAAGTTGCGCTGCGCTCTCGGCAGTGCCAATTGCGTTTTCGAACTGGCCGGCTTCGGCAAATGCAGCGGCCAGAGTTCGAATGAAGATTGGATTCTTGTTTTGCGATAGCTGGTTCGCCTCCTTCGCCAATTCAACCGCTCTCCCGCCATTTCTCAAAGCTGCCTCTGGGGACGTCGACAAAATCCAGGCGAGGTTGTTGAGCGGAAGAACCGAGTCCGGCGCGGATCGCAAAGCAGCTTGGTAATGTTCCGTCGCTTCGCGGAGCTCGCCTTTTTGAACCAGCGCATTTCCCAGACTCGTCTGAGCGCCGGCATCATCAGGCTGGATCGACAAGGTCGTTCGCCACTCCGCGATCGCGCCGTCAACGTCGCCTTTTTGGAACAGGGCGGTTCCGAGATTGTAGTGGGCATCGGGGTAGGCCGGCTGCAAACGCGACGATTCGCGCAATTCAGAGATCGCGTCGTCGAGTCGGCCTTTGCGCGCCAGAACATTGCCAATGGCGCCGTGAATGAGCGCCAGGCTCAGATTGTAATGCGCATGCGAGCTTGCTGACCGAATACTGAGCGCGGTTTGAAGATGAGACAACGCATTGTCTAGCTGGCCGCGATCCATTAACCACATGCCATAATTCGTGTGCGCAACGTCATTGTCCTTCGTCACCGCAAGCGCACGGGTCCAAAGCGTTTCGCTGTTCCGCCAGTAAGTCGTTTGTTTCCGCGCACAGGAAGTCAGGGCGACAATTGCGGCCACAGCAAGGGTTGCGACGGCAGGTTTGGGAACGCGGAAGGACGCCCCCGCATCCGCAATCAACCAAGTTACCGCGATGTACAATCCAACGTGAGGCAAATAGGTGTAACGATCAGCGTGACTTTGCAACCCGACCTCCACAATTCCAATCACCGGCAACAGCATGACCAGATACCAAAGCCAGCCGACGATGAGATACGGTTTGGTTCGGCGTAAAACGAACGCGACCCAAGTAACCACAATGAGAAATGCAGTCGCGCCTGCGATTTGCCACCACGCGAGGGTGTCTTCTGGATGCGGATAAAAAACGGTGAGGTTCGCCGGCCAGAAAATTTGGACGATGTATGTGACACAACTAACGAGCGCATTGTCCAAGCGCCACATGAATGGCAGTTGCGCAATCGAACCGGTTGATCGTTCCTGTAACAGAAAAGTGATAATGCAGGACGCGAGCGAAAGGCCAAACAGTGGAAGCTTTTCAACAGTTCGGCGCCACAACGACTTCAGATCGTTGATGCGTTGGAATGGCCAGTAATCGAGCAAAATCAGTATGACCGGAAGCGTCACCACCATCGGCTTCGACATCAGACCGCAGGCGAACAAGATCGACATTGTCACATAGCGGCCGGCCGATCGCGCTCGCAGGTATCGCGCGTAAGCCAACAAGGTCAGAAAAAAGAAGATCCCGCTCAGAACGTCCTTGCGTTCCGCGATCCAGGCGACGGATTCGACGCGCAACGGATGGATTGCAAAAACTGCGGTCACAAACGCGGCGTTCCAAAACTTGTTGGTGACGTTGAATAGCCAGGCGAACAGCAACAGCGCCGCGACCGAGTGCAGCAAAACATTGGTGAAATGATGGCCGCCGGCTTTGAGGCCGTAGAACTGACAATCGATCATGTGCGAGACGATCGTGAGCGGATGCCAATTGCGCGTTTGCGTATCAACGAAAGCCCGTGCCAATCCATTCAAGCTCACTCCGGCCGAGACTAACGAGTTTTCGTAAACGTAGGTGCGATCGTCGTAGTTTACGAAATTAAATCGAAGCGTTTGGCCAAACACGATCCAAATCAGTGCGACAATGACCGCGCAAACGGCAAAGCGCGGCCAGATGTTCTTCGATTGATGCGCTGCGTTTTTCATGTGGCAAACCGGCAGCTCTTATCGTTATTCCGGCGGTGTTTCACGGTAGGGCGCGTGCGCCTGATAAAGTTCTGCTTCATGTCGCAAAGTTTCGACGAGCAAATTGTTTCCCTGAGCTGTGGCCAGCTCAGCGGCGTGCTGCGCGGTATTGATTGCATTGGCAAAGTCACCATTCTCAGCATAAGCCGCGGCCAGGGTTCGAAGCACCACTGGTAATTGTCCGCCGGGAAGAGCGACCGCTTTCTTCGCCAGTTCGACCGCTCTTTTACCGTCGCGGACCGAGTCGGTAGGATAAGTTGCCAATATCCAAGCGAGATTGTTGAGAGCGTTGCCGTCGTTTGGGTTGATCCGTAAACTTGTTTCCCACTGCTGGATTGCGGCGGAAGTGTCGCCAGCTCGAATCAGGAGAGTGCCAAGGTTATCGCGCACCGAAACATCAAGTGGGTAATCTTTCAGCGTTGTTCGGGCGTGAATGATGTCGGCAGTTCGCGATTGAATTTTAGATTCGGCGATCTGACCGTGCGCATACAACGCAGCGGCCAAATTCCGGTGGGCGGTCTGATTGTTGGAGGTAACGACGAGCGCGTGTTTCCAAACCGAAATACTATCGCGCCAGTAGGTGGTTTGTTTCCAACTAACAATCGCGAACGCGACAATGACGCAACTCGCCGTTGACGTCAGAATCACACTTCGGTTCTGCCACTGCTTCGTCAGGTCCGCGATCGCCCAGGTCAGGGCAATGGTGATTCCAATATGCGGCAAGTAAGTGAAACGATCGGCCCTGGCTTGCAGGCCCGCCTGAAAAATCCCGGACACCGGAGCAACCAGAATCAAGAACCAGAACCAGCCAACGAACAGGTAAGGCCGCTCTCGCCGCAGAAAGATAACGAGCAGCGTGATCGCAATCAGCAGCGACGCTGAAGCGAGGACCAGCCAGACATTCAACTGATCGTGCGGGTGCGGATAAAAAATCGAGAGACCGGTTGGCCAAAACATTTGGCCGAGATAAGCGACGAGACTTACAGCAGCATTCTTGGTCCGCGGCAGAAGCGGCAATTGATCTAACGTCGGCATGGTGACTCTCTGCACGAATATCGTCACCGCAGCGGCAGCGGCCGCCAGCGCCAACAACGGGATTTTTTCAAGAACAAGACCACGGATTACCGACGATCTGACCGCTGGACCTTTGACCTCTGACATCTGTTCAACGGCCAGTAGTCGAACAGCAACAGCACCATCGGCACGGTGACAAAGGTCGCCTTCGACATTAAACCGCAGACCAGGAAGACCGACATCGCGATGTAACGACCGATGCTCGGCGCGCGCGCGTAACGTAAATACGCGGCCAAAGTCAGCATGAAAAAGACGCCGCTGAGCACATCCTTGCGTTCCGCGATCCAGGCCACCGATTCCACGCGCATTGGATGAATGGCAAAAATCGCCGCGACAAAGGCGCTTCGCCAAATAGTGCCAGTCCGGCTCGGACGGCCGGTCATTCTGCAAAGCACCAAAAACAGCAACACCGCTCCGATGTTGTGTAAAAGGACATTGGTGAAATGATGACCGGCGGGTTTTAGCCCATAGATCTGGCAATCGAGCATATGGCTCAGAGTCGTCAGCGGATGCCAAAGGTCGGCGTGGCTGTGAGTGAGCAACCACCTGAATCCTTCGACAGTAAGTCCGCGACTGACCTCGCTGTTTTCGTAAACGTAGCGATCGTCGTCGAAATTGATGAAATCGTGCCCGAGGGTTTGGGCGAACACGACCCAGATGATCGCGGTGAGAAAGATGCAAACTGCGAGTTTGATTCGACGATCGTCCCGCTGACCCGTCAGCTCCGGCGCTGTCGGCATCGTTAAACCGGAGGCGAAGCCAGTCGCCATCGCGCCAGGCGAAAATGCAATGCCGTTCCCAAACAGCCGAGCCCATAACGCACGCTGCGGCGAAAATTAATCGAAGACATTTCAGGCATGTATTTCGCGGGACAGCTGACTTCGCCGATCCTGAAACCGAACCATACGATTTGAGCGAGCATTTGATTGTCGAAAACGAAGTCGTCGGAGTTCTTCTCGATCGGCACCCGTTCCAGCAAAGTGCGCGCAAACGCGCGATAGCCGGTGTGATATTCCGACAGCTTGGCGCCGATCATGAAATTTTCGGCCGCCGTCAGGAAACGATTGGCAACGTATTTCCACAACGGCATTCCGCCGTCGAGCGCGCCGCCCCCGAGAATGCGGGAGCCGAGGACGCAGGGATAAAGCCCACTCGCCACCATAGAAACCATCGCCGGAAGAATTTGCGGCGTGTATTGATAGTCGGGATGGATCATTACGACGATGTCGGCACCGGCCTCGAGGGCGAGGCGGTAACAGGTTTTTTGGTTGCCGCCATAGCCGCGATTTTCGGGATGCACTTCCACCTGCACGTTCGGCAACGTGCGCGCGATTGCCGCCGTTTCGTCGTGGCTTGCATCGTCCACCACGATGACGAGATCGACGATCCCCTGCTGCATCACCTCGTCGTAGGTTCGTTGCAAGGTGCGGGCGGCGTTATAGGCCGGCATCACCACTACAATTTTCTGGCCTTTTAACATTAAACGACGCGCACCATCCGCATTGCGGCTTCGGCTTCATCAAGTCCGAATCACACCAAAAGAAATCGCCGCTTCGAAATTCACTCCGAAGCGGCGATAGGAAGTTTACTGTGGTCGTCTTGATCACTAATCGCCGAAGAGACGCATGTTGTCGGTCACCGATGCGAAGTCGACATTTTTCGCCGTGCCCACGACGTTCAATTGAAGCGTCATTGGATTTGTTGAACAGCTTGTCCACCAGTGCGGAAGGCAAGCCCTGTCCGACCAGATTCGCCTTGCTGATTCCAGCGTTGCCCGCGCGCGTCAGCGTCATTCGCACCTGGGCAGTCTCCCCGGCATCGAGATGACGATCGTCAAACACGCGATTGGGAGTGAATTGAAAGGTAAGCTTTCCTCCGCACGGCGCGCTGGTGTTCGGATCGATGCAGCTCGGGTCGTTCAACACTGTGCTAACAATGTGATGTTGGCAGTGAACTGAAACCGCGCCTGCGCCGATCCGCCGGTCGTGTTGTTCATGTTGTAGGTGTAGAAGAAGTTCAAAACTGGATAGATGATCGTCTTGGCAGCGTTCTTCGGGAGATTAATCCGGGCACTGTTTTCGGCATCGAACGGCGTCGTGACCGACGTGTCCGCGATCTGGAAACATTGGTCCCCGTTCGCCGGATTGGTCGATGGACTGGGTCCTGGTGTCGGCGCCGGACATGGATCGGTTTGCAGGGTTATGAATCCGCTTTCCGCGCCCATGTAGATGGCATTGTTGCCGAAGGAGTCAGCGTCACCGACGTCGTCCACTGTCGGATTCGCCCCCTTGACCCAGCCAGCTACGGCCAGACTCGATACAACTGCAATACACAACTTAAGCATTCCACTTTTCATTTTGATTCCTTTCGTTGTTATGGTCATGAAGCAATTTGCAGCAACTTGCGTGCTGCCGACTGCAATTTCGCGAGCCCAGAACTTCGGTCAATTGCAATCGCGCTTTGACACAAACATGTTACAAAGCACGCCAGTGTGATTATTTTTCACGACCCACACTGCATCGAATATTCTGCCCCGGGGCATCCGGAACGCCCGTCCCGAATCGCACGAACCGTTCCGATTTTGAAAGAACGACACGCGGATTGGACATGGCTCGAACCGCGACCAGTCACAGACCAGGAATTGCTGCGTGCCCATTCGCCAGAGCACATTGATCACGTTAGAAATCCGCGCGGCGATTTTGATCTCGACACGCCGGCTTATCCAAAGATCGACACTTACGCGCGCCAATGCGCCGGTGCGGCGATTGAAGCTGCGCGCGCGGCAATGAAAGGCGAACGGGCGTTCACTCTGATGCGGCCGCCAGGTCATCACGCCACCCGCACTCGAGCGATGGGCTTTTGTTATTTCAGCAACATCGCGGTCGCGGCACTCGACGCGCTGGAAAACGGCGCAGAGCGCGTCGCGATTTGGGACTTCGACGCACATCACGGAAATGGGACCGAGGACATTGTCGCTAACAATTCGCGAATTCGGTTCGCTTCCATCCACCAATTCCCCGCTTATCCGGGAACTGGCGAGAAATCTTTCGCCAACATCGACAATTACCCGGTCGCGCCACAGACGCCGCGCCAAGAGCATGTGAATGTTTGCAAGCGCGCCTTAGACAAACTTGTCGCGTTTAAACCCGATGTAATTCTCGTATCCGCCGGGTTTGACGCCTACGCCCGCGATCCGTTGGTCCAGATGACCCTCGAACAAGAAGATTTCGCCGCGTTCGGCAGAATGGCTGCGCGAGATCGACTCGCCTTCGCAACGCTCCGGCCTAGCAGGCATACCTTTCGCCGCGATTCTTGAAGGCGGCTACAGCGAGGATTTGCCGGAATTAATCGATGCGTTTTTGACGAACTGGGCCGGCTGATTCGATCATCGCGAGCAACTTCGCTGCGGCATCCTCAATTTCCTGATAGCCGTATTCGTGAGCACGCGCTTTGACCGCAAGCAAGCCACAGCGGTGAACATTGCGAAAATCGCCAAACGGGAATTTGTATCGCGTTTTGCCATTTGGCCCATGGCGCTCATCCACGACGAGACACCACTTCGCGTATTCCCGGAATCCATGGTTGCGAACAAAGTCATTTTCTTGTGCTCGAGTCGGATGATCACTGCTCCAGGCGCCTTTCTTGTCGACAACAAGACGGCCTCGCGTTAATCAGATTCGCACGCAAAGTCAAATGCTTCAGCGGTAATTCAGTCGGCATCTCGAATTGAACTGCTCCGCTCCGTGTCGCGCAAAATGAAATGCCGCAAGAGTGTAGACTGTTCGAGAAGGACGGCGAGGGCGGCGCATTCATGCTGGGGGTTGTACCAAATTCAACTCGGAGCTGGCGGCGATTTGAACGCTTCAGCGACCTCTTGAACCCCATTCAAGCTGTTCTACCAAGCTGATACTACGCCCGAATGGGGTTACAGAGGCGTAATTCAAATTCCACCATCCGAGAACAAGGATGACGTCAGACCGATGAGGGATGAAATGGGTCGCGACCTGTCTTCGATCCTTCGACCGCCGCTACAGCCAATGAAGATGCTTAGCGCTGGAATTGTTGGACTACCAAACGTCGGAAAATCGACGTTGTTTAATGCCGTCACTCGGACGCACAACGCGCCCGCGGAAAATTATCCATTCTGCACCATCGATCCCAACGTCGGCGTCGTGACCGTCCCTGATACGCGACTGCAAAAGCTCGCGGAGATTTCCAAGTCGAAAAAAGTTACGCCAACGGCGATCCAGTTTGTCGACATCGCGGGTTTGGTCAAAGGCGCGAGCGCGGGCGAAGGACTCGGCAATCAGTTTCTCAGTCACATCCGCGAGGTCGATGCGATCATCCAAGTCGTGCGCTGTTTCGCCGATCCGGATGTTCACCACGTGAACGCGACGATTGATCCGATCCGCGACATCGAAGTGATTAACACCGAGCTTGTGCTGGCCGATCTGGCCTCGCTCCAAAAACGCCACGATCGACTGCAAAAGGAAGTTCGCGCGGGTGAGAAAAGCGCCAAAGTCGAGAGCGCGGTGATTGAAAAGCTGTTGCCGCATCTGGATTCCGGAAAACCTGCAATTTCTGCACCGTTCGATCCGGAAGAGAAAGCAATCGCTCGCAATTTCTTTCTTCTTACTTCCAAGCCGACTCTTTTCGCCTGCAATGTCGCGGAAACCGATCTCGCGGCTGTTGCCAAGGGCGACAAAAATAATGCCTCGGCCAAGTATGTCGGCCTTGTTCAAGATTACGCGCGACATCACTTCGGCACCGAAGCGTTCGTGATCAGCGCGCGGATCGAAAGCGAACTGGTCGATCTCAGCGAAGACGAAGCGTTGGAATATTTACGGGGGCTCGGGGTGGAAGACAGCGGCGTGCACGCGCTCATTCGCGCAGCTTATCACTTGCTCGGACTTCGTACGTTTTTCACCACCGGCGAAAAGGAAACGCGCGCCTGGACCATTCACGCAGGCGAAAAGGCGCCGCAGGCCGCGGGCGCGATCCATTCGGATTTCGAGCGCGGCTTCATCGCCGCCGAAACGACGGCTTATGAGGATTTAATCGCGCTCGGCTCGTTCGCGAAGGCGCGTGAGTCAGGAAAACTTCGGCTCGAAGGCAAAGAGTACGAGGTCCGGGACGGCGACGTAATCACGTTTCGGTTCAATGTGTAATCTTCCTCTACCTCTTCCTCTTATTCTTTGTCTCGTCTGCTGGAGTTAAGAGAGAAGACCAAGCGGACGAGGAAGATTAGTTCGGAACGTAGAGAATTCTTCCGCACTGCTCGCAGTTGACGATTTCCTTGCCGGCCTCAGCCGCATTCACCGTCGCCGTCGTCAACCTCATGTGACAACCGGTGCAAAAACCGTGCTCCACAGCCACGATCGCTGAATCGCCTTTACTGACGAAAAGTCGTTCAAAGCGATCCAACAGATCCTCGTCCATTTTTTCTGCCAGCCCCGCCCGTTCTTTCGATAATTCCTGCAGGCGCGCTTCGAGCGCTTTGGTTTTCTCGCCGAGATCATTCATTTGGCGGGTAATCGAGTCCTTGGTCGCCGCAGCTTTTTTTTCCTCGACGGCCACTTCGGCCTTCAGATTATCCCCCTGCTCCATCAGCTCGAGCTCCTCGTCCTCCAGTTTGCGAATTTCGTCCTCGTAGCGCTGGATCTCGTGACCCATTGCTTGGAACTCGTCGTTCTTACGGGTTTGATATTGCTGAGTCTTGAGCCGGTTGATGCTTTCGGTTCGCGTGCCGACATCGAGCTCAAGCTTCTTGCGGTCGACCTCGACTTGTTGCGCCTTGTGCTTGCTCCCCTCCAGGGCCGCCGCGCTGTCCGCCAATTGAGCTTCGAGATGCTTGCGCTGCAGCGGCAGACTTTTTATCTCGCTTTCGATCTGTCGGATCTTTTGTTGTCGATCTTGAAGGATGAGGAGTTGTTCCAGTTCGGCACGCACGAGCCGATGAAGGTATTAACTCCACCCAGCGTCGTCAATTGCTCGGACAGGGTTAATGCGAATCGATCGCGGCCAGGGCCTGTTCGGGCCGGGCGCGGACGGCAATGTTCTCAGTCAAATTGACCCAGCGGACCGTCCCGCTCGGCGTCGACGTAAAACTCAGCCGGACGCGCAATGTCATTGCCTTTGGGTCCGGCTCCGCGGTGAAGCACGTCGTAACGCTTTATGACAGCGGCGTCGGTGTCGGACAAGAAAGTGAACGTGTAACCCATTTTCGCGCAATGCGTTTTCGTTACGTCGACTGGGTCGACGCTGATGGCTGCGACCTGGACGCCGCGCGCCTTAAAATCACGCCAGATGCTTCTGAAAACTCCGCAACTCGGAGTTACAGAGCGGTCACCAGTGTCCGCGGTAAAAAATCAGGACCGCGCCATTGGGCGAAAGCAGATCGCCCAGCGAAACCTGCTTTCCATTTTGATCCGGCAACGAAAAGTCCGGCGCTTTCTCGCCAACCCGCGGCGCCTGTGCCGAAAGCGGGACTTGCTGCAGGACGTAAAAGGTTACGTAAGAGAAAAACGCGAATAGTAAGACGGTGATGACGAGAAAAATCGAGCCGAAGATTTTGCCTCGATAAACCTGCGGTCTTCCAAAAGCGCGAAAGAGGCCGACGACGAGCAACACTGCGCCAACGCCAAAGATCAAAAGAGTCGCCCACGGAAAATCGCGCGTGCTCGGAAACTGAATGAAAAATTGGTAACTGAAGAGACCGCCGACAGCGACGACGAAGCCGAACCAGATCGGCCAGTTCCATCCCCGCTTCATGTCGATCTTGTCCGCCATTAGGACGGACTCGTCCCGTGGCGAGCCGGCGACATTCGCGAGATCCATCGATAGAGAATGAATGCCATCGCTGCGAATGTAACGCCGCCGAGGATGATTCCCGCGGTTTCAAATCCCGGACCGACCAACGCGAGCGGCGCGGGTTTGCTGGACAAGGATTTGATCACCGCAATCACGACCTGAATTATTCCTTCGCCAACAATCAGACCCGATGCGAGCAACACACCAAGCTGTTTCGCGGCTTCGGGCTTGGAAGTGCGATCAGCTCGCCGGTCGTAGAACCAACCGGCAACGGCTCCTACAACAATCATCAAGGTGGCCGCCGTCGGCAGATAAATTCCGAGACCGACCGCGAGCGGCGGAACGCGCATATGCTTGGTTGTGCGGGCGAGAATTTCATCCAGCAAAACAATTCCAACGCCGATCAGCGCACCGATTTCGATCAAACTCCAATCGATGTCGCCAGAAATCACACCTTTGGCGAGTGACGAAATCAAACCGGCTTGCGGCGCTGGAAGTGGATGCGGACGCAGCTCTGCACCGGGCGCACCAGCGAAACCGTAGGTGTGATTCATAAGATCTAGCACCGGCGGAATAACCAATGCCCCTGCGATGACACCAATCACCAGCGCGACTTGTTGCTTCCACGGCGTCGCGTCGACAAGCTGGCCGGTCTTCAGGTCTTGCAGGTTGTTGTTGGCAATTGCCGCCACATTGAAGACCACCGCCGTTGTAAAAAGAGCGAACGCGATCAATGCCTTGCCCGCATCCGGACCGACATACGGTTTCACGCCGACGACGAGTAACAACGCCGCGCCGATCACCACCAAAATTCCAATTCCCGAAAGCGGACTGTTCGACGAGCCAATCAGACCCGCCATGTAACCGCAGACCGCCGATACGAAAAAACTCATCAACACGATGTAAACAACGCCGCCGATGACTAGAGTTGGCAAATGCGCACCGAGTCCGCTTTGGCTCCCAAAAATTCCGAGCAGCCATCCGATCGGCAGCATGCAGGCCAATGTGACGAGACCCACAATGCCGATCGGGATGTCGCGTTCGGTAATCGGCAACGTGTCGGCTTTGCCCGATTTACGCGCACGCGACGCAGCCATCGCGCCTGCCAGACCGCTAATCAGCGGCTTTGCCAGCTTCAACAAAGTCCAAATGGCGGAAACGCCGATCGCGCCGGCGCCAATGTATCTGACTTTGCCGCTCCACGCGCTGCGCGCTAGCGCGGCCACCGGGGTGGTCAGGTCGTGGACCAGACCCGAATAATGCGGCACTCCCCAGCCCCAACCAATCAGCAAGCCGACCAGCATCGCTAGGCCCACCGAGAGACCGACAAGGTGCCCAATCCCGAACAACAAAAACGACAATGAGAAATCGTAACCGCTGACCGCACCTTTCTTTCCGATTCGAAAATTTTGCACCACATCGGAAGCGAATATTTGTGTCTCGATGACTAATGCGAAAGCGGCGGACACGATCGATCCCCACAATACTGCGAGCAGATCCCGCGCGGCCGTGTTCGATATCGGCAGCGTGCTTTCCTTCATCGCTACTGCCGATCTTCAACACTTCGGCGCAGGCGACGCCTTCCGGATATGGCAAGTCCGAGTTCGTCACCAACGCGCGACGCAATGGTATCGAATACATCACGCCGAGAATTCCGCCGAGCGCGCAGATCCAAAACGACGTCCAGAACGGAAAATCGGTCCAGTAACCGATCATGATCAGCCCGGGCAGAACGAAAATGATCGATGATAGCGTGCCCGCCGCCGAGGCGACCGTTTGCACGATATTGTTTTCCTGGATTGTCGCGTTGCGAAAACTGCGCAAGATCGCCATCGAAATCACGGCCGCTGGGATCGATGTCGAAAAAGTGAGCGCGGCTTTGAGCCCGGCGTAAACATTCGCCGCGGTGAACACCAACGTGATGATGACTCCGATAATTATTCCGCGGACTGTAAGTTCAGCGCGCATGTTCGATCGATCTATTAGCGCGGAGGATAGAGGGGAGCGCATGAACGGGTCAAGGCTACTCAGTCCGCTCGGTGTCATGTTGAGCGGAGCGAAACATCTCTGACTTTTTCTTGGAGCGGAAATGCCGAAACGGAGAACGATCAGAGATTCTTCGCTCTGCTCAGAATGACAGACTTCGAAGAATTCGTCGTTTTGATTACGATCTTTCTTCGCACTTAAAGCTAGTAAGTCTCTACCGGCGAGCGTTTGCCGTCTTCGACGCTGCGTTGTTTGGCGCGTTCTTCGCCGAGAGTCGCGACGCGCAGATCCCAAATCTCTTTGTCGATCTTGCGAAAGGCGGCTTCGGAAAATTCATGCGGCGGTTTCATCGTCTTCTTGAACTTCGCGACGCTGGCGAGCGCGCGATCGATTTGATCGCGCGGCAACGTTTCCAAAATCTTGCGAACGTTTTCGATTTCAGGAATCCGATGACAAATCATGACCAGATCGTTTCCCGCGTCGATCGCGAGACGAATCGTGTCCTGCAAACCGTAGCCGTTGAGGATCGCGCCCATGTCGAGATCGTCGGTCATGACCAGACCATCGAATCCAAATTCGTTGCGCAGCAAATCGGTGATCACGCGACGCGACAAACTCGCCGGGGTTCTTTCCTTTTCGAGACACGGATACCAGCCGTGACAAATCATCATGCTGTCGACGATTCGCCTTCGAGGTAAGGGCGGTTCACAGAATCGCCCGGGATTTATCGGCGCGCCCGGAGGTCGCGCCCCACCTATGAATGCGCGGAACACGGCCAATTCATTCGCATCCAGTTCTTCGCGAGTGCGATCGATTCGCGGCAATTCGTAATGCGCGTCCGATTTCGCGCAGGTGTATCCGGGGAAATGTTTGCCGCAGCTCGCGATCCCCTGCGTTGCGCATCGCGTCGTTGAACGCGCCCGCGTTGCGCACGACCTGCTCGACTGTTTTGCCGTAACAACGTCCGCGCAGCGAATTGTCGGCATTGTCGTCGAACGAAATGTCGAGCACGGGGCAAAGATCGAGATTGAATCCAAAAACGCGCAACAAACGTCCGGTAATGTCGCCGTGTCGCCGGATAAGATCGAGATCGTCCTTGTCGCGCAATTGCTGCGCGTTCGGCGGCTCGCTGCCGATCAATCGCAACCGCGAAACGCGGCCGCCTTCCTGATCGATCGTGATGATCGGCTCGACTTCGGCTCAGATCGCGCAGATCGTCGATCAGCTTTCGCAACTGCGGCGCGCTCTCGATGTTGCGCCCGAAAAGAATGAATCCGCCCGGCTGAACTTTTCGAAACATTTCCGCGCTGGCGGCGTCGAGTTCTTTTCCGGGAACCCCGCACAAGATGAGCTGGCCAAGTGAATCATTCTTCATGTTCGTTATCCACGCTGAGCGAAGGTGGATCGAGCAGTCCCTTGCTCGATGCTAAACAATGCGCCTTCGGCGCCAAAATAACATCGCGCGACGGAGCGCGCGATCCACCTCCCGCAGCGAGTATCAGTTGACCGAGTGAATCAGCGCTCATAATTCCGAACAATCGTTAACCATCGCGCTCGGAGAGCACGATCCACCTTTGTCGGCACCCAATAGTTGACCGAGTGAATTACTGCCGCTTTTCATCTCAAAACATCAACGTTCCAAGGAAACGTTCAAACTCCAAGCTCGATTTCACTGTTCTGTCATGTTGAGCGAAGCGAAACATCTCTGACTACTAATCTTTGAAACAACATGAGAAAATGATCAGAGATTCTTCGCCATCGCTCAGAATGACAGCGTACAATATTAGGCGTTGAACGTTCGGCGTTAAGCGTGAAGCGTTGGGCATTGAAGAATCGGCATCTACGGCGGAACGTTCGATCCAATCCATCACGGCCATTTGATTTTGAGCCGGCAAGCTTGCGAAGAGCTTAAACTGGATCAGCTCATTTTCATTCCAGCTGCGCTGTCACCGTTTAAGAAGGAGCCTGCCAAAGCGAGCGGCGAATTGCGATTGTCGATGTTGCGCGCGGCAATCCAGGGGCAGGAAGACTTTATCGCGGACGATTGCGAACTGAAACGGCCGCCGCCGTCTTACAGCATCGACACCGTGCTGCAAATCCGGGAACGCGATCCGAACGCAGAATTATTTTGGCTGATTGGCGCCGACAACGCGAGCGGCCTCAACAAATGGCACCGGTTCGACGCGCTTGAAGAAACTCGTCCAGTTCGTGGTGCTCGATCGCGGCCGCGGCAAGACAACCGTTCACAACTATCCGGTTGTGCAGCGCAACATCGACATCTCTGCGACCGAAATTCGAAACCGAGTTGCGTCCGGGCGCTCCATCCGCTATCTCGTACCGCAGGCCGTGGAAGAAATTATTCGACGGGAGAAACTTTACCGGGAGTCAGCGACATAACCGCGAAACAGTTAGCCACGACCTGCGCCGAGCTCGCTTCGAACAAGAAGGCCGAAGACATTGTCGTTCTGGATCTCGCCGGCATTTCCAGCTTCACCGATTTCTTCGTGATCTGCTCGGCAAGCTCCGAACCGCAGCTCAAGGCGATCGCGAACGAAATTGAAACGCGATTGCGGGAAGACCACGGCCGACGCGCGGCAGCAGTCGACGGTTTCCCGGCGAGCCAATGGATCGTGCTCGATTATCTCGAAGTCGTCGTCCACATCTTCCACCGCGACAAACGCGCGTTTTACAGCCTGGAAGATTTGTGGGGCGACGCGCCGCGGGTCGCCTGGGAGACAGCGACCGTCGCGCGCTGAAATTAAGGTACAAATCCTTATTTCGCCGGAGCCGATGGCGCCGGTGAGGCTGCCAGGAGATTCCACTTTCATCAGCTCTACTTCGAAAATCAAAAGCGAGTTCGCCGGGATTGTCGGACTTGGCGAATTGTTGGCCGTAAGCGAGGCTTGGCGGGAATAAAGAGCTGATATTTGGAGCCGACCTTCATCAGCTGAAGCGCTTCGGTCCAACCCTTGATGACACCGCGACCGGAAAGGTTGCAGGCTGCGCCACGTTTGTAGGAACTGTCGAACTCGGTGCCATCGACCAAGGTGCCGCGGTAATTCACCGTCACGGTGTCGCTGCTCTTCGGCTGCGCGCCGTTGCCCTCTTTCAACACCTTGTATTGCGAGTCCGCTGGCGGTCGTCTTCACGCCGTCCTTAGCTTTTGTTATCGGCCAGAAACTTGTTCGCGTCGGCTTCGTTCTTTTTTCCCGCCTCTGCCTGTTTTGCTTGCATCTCTTTTTCGAACGCGACCATCGTGTCGCGGATCTGGTCCTGATCGGTCATCTGGGGTTTGCCCGCGATCCCGTCCTTGATTCCGGCGGTGATGAGTGTCGGTGTTCACGTCCACATTCTGTCGCTTGAAATTCATACCGATGTTCAAGCCGATGGCGTAGCTGAATTTGTCCTTTTGGTCTTTCAATTGGGCTGGTTTATCTTCGCCGAACGCGCTGACCGCGAATGACAAAGCAACGATGCTAAGAATGATCGATTTCATAAAATGGGTCTGCGAATCTGGTTGCGCTTTACCTGGGAACAGCGCAGAAGTTTGCAACGCTAGTGGAGAAACAGCGCTCGTCAACCGATCATCACGTCCATCGCATCCTGGCGGTTGGGCCGATTTTAGTGTTGTTGCCCGCTATCGGCAAGGCAGCGGCCGCCAGTCAATATTTCCAAGACTGATGCCGTTCACATTGGAAAACGCATCTGGCAGAACGAGTGTAATGGGACGATCGCCGGACTCACTTCGTGGAATGCCGGCGAAGATTTCGCTTCCCTTGGAATCGGGCATTTCATTTGGTATCCGAAAGGCATGCGCGGTCCGTTTGAAGAAAGCTTTCCCAAATTCCTGGAGTTTGCGCGCGAACGCAATGCCACTGTGCCGGTTTGGTTGAATCAGGCGACATTTTGTCCGTGGAGTTCGCGCGCCGAATTTTCCAGCGCCCAAGATTCTGCGCCACATGCGCGAACTTACGGCAGTTTCTCGTCCACACGGTCGATCTTCAGGCGCAATTTTTGGTGACGCGGTTGCAGCAATCACTCGCCAAGATGCTCAACGAAGCCGCTCCGAACGAAGGCACTAATGTCGAGAGACAATTCACGCGCGTTGCCAGCACGCCTCACGGCTGCTATGCATTGGTCGATTACGTGAACTTTAAAGGCGAAGGCGTGTTGCAAACCGAACGTTATCACGGCCAGGGCTGGGGATTGCTGCAAGTGCTCGAACAGATGCACGGCACCGGAGCCGGTCCGGCCGCGACTCGGGAATTTGCGAATTCTGCAGCTGCAATTTTGCGCCGGCGCGTGCAAAATTCTCCGCCCGAACGACACGAAACCCGCTGGCTGCCTGGCTGGTTGAATCGGGTCCGCACTTACAACCAAAATTCATGAAACGCTTGCGCCTGCTCAAATTCGGCATCGTCGTTCTTGCGATTGCGATGGTCGGGCTCGCCCACGCGCAGTGGTTCGGTCCGAAGATGAAGAAGCCGAGCGAGATGATTCAAAAGCAAGCGCCATTGAAAGTGAACCAGAAACTGCTCGCCCAGGCTACGCAGGACAACACTCACATTGTCGTTTCCATTCCAAAACAACGCGCCTATTTGATGATCGGAGAGGAAATCGTGGCGGACGGACCGATTTCCTCAGGCAAGCGCGGACACGAAACGCCGCTGGGGCATTTCAATGTCATGGAGAAGGATCCCAACCACCACTCGAGCATTTATGGGGATTTCGTCGATGGTTCAGGTCGCGTCGTGCGCGCGGGTGTTAGCGCTCACATCGATTCTGCGCCGAGCGGGACCCATTTTGCCGGTGCGGCGATGAAATGGTTCCTGCGTCTCACCGGGGAAGGCGTTGGAATGCACATCGGGATCTTGCCTGGCTACGCGGCATCCCACGGATGCGTCCGGGAATCAGTCGACGGCGCGAAATTGTTTTACGATCACGCCAAGGTCGGCACACCGGTCGACGTCGGCAACTTCTAATAGTCATCCCGAATCCCGCGAGACCAGGCCAGGTCGCACGCTATTATCCGTAGCCCATTAGCTTTCGACGCAACATTTCAAACGCGACCTGGGCGACGAGTTGCTTGAATGTTTCGCGGTCGCTGGGGAAAAATAATTTCCTGATCTTCGTCTCGTTCTCGTCCGCGAGCGCGATATAAACCGTTCCCACAGGTTTTTCCTCCGAACCCCCGGCCGGTCCCGCGATTCCGGTTGTTGCCACGGCGTATGTCGATCTGGCGCGTTTACGAGCGCCTTCAGCCATCGCCCGCGCCACTTCTTCGCTGACCGCGCCATTTTGCTCGATCAATCTCGGATCGACACTCAGGAGGTCGATTTTCGCCTCGTTCGCATACGTCACGTAGCCGGCAACGAAAACGTCCGACGCACCCGGAACATTCGTGATTCGGTTTGCGAGCAATCCCCCCGTGCAGGACTCGGCTGTTGCCAGCGTTTGCTTCCTTGTCGTCAGCAACTGCACCAAAACTTCTTCAAGAGTTTCGTCGTCGCTGGCAAAAATAACGTCCCCGAGTTCAGCGCGAACAATCTGGTCCGCTTGATCGAGTGCCGTATGCGGGCCAATCATCCGCACGTCGACTTCACCCGGTCTCGCGCAATAACCGAGCTCGATATTGGGGATTGCGAGAATTTTCTTTCCAATCTTTTCCTCGACCACGGATTCGCCCATGACTGCAATCTTGTAGAAACGGCGCTCGATCCGCGGCGCTTCAACAATCGAATCCAGGATCGACATCACCGATTTTCGAAACATCGGTTGCAGTTCGCGGGGCGGGCCGGGCAAAAGAAAAATGTGTGGCGACGGAATCCTCGGATTGATGATTCGCTTTCAAATACAAACCGGAGGCGCTGCCATTTTCGTTTGGAAGGATTTGCGCACCGAAGGGAACCTGCGCCTGCCGCGCAATGCTTGAGACCCATTTGATTCCGCGCACCTTTAATCGCTCTCTCAGAGATGAAAGCAACTCCGCGTTCTCTTCCAGTTTCAAGCCAAGTAACTCGGCCACAACATCGCGGGTGATGTCATCGCTCGTCGGCCCCAGCCCACCCGTGACAAAGATTATTTCTGCACGGGGAAACAATTCTTTTAAAGCTTCGCCGATCACGGCGCCGTCGCCGACCGTCCGGCGTTCTTCAATTCTCAATCCGAGCGAAAAGATTTCACGCGCGATGAAAGCCAGATGCGTGTCTTGCACATCGCCGGCCAAAAGCTCCGTGCCGGTGTTGAGAAGAACCGTGCGCATTGACAAAGTGATTGGTTAAAAAAGTTACAACGTTACAAGAGAAGTTGTAACGCTTTTAACTTTTTAACCCTTGTAACGCGGCTAGGCTGCGTCTTTATCCTGCTTCTTGCGAATCAGCGGGAAGCTTTTTGCCTTCGACCACCGCGCGATTAATCGTGACTTCGGCGATGTCTTCGCGGCTCGGCACATCGTACATGATGTCGAGCATGATCCGCTCGAGCATTGAACGCAGCGCGCGAGCGCCGGTTCCCTTGGTGACCGATTGGGCCGCGAGTGCCCGCAATGCATCTTTCGTCACCGTCAGTCGAACGCCCTCCATCGAGAAAAGCTTGGTGTATTGCTTGATCATCGCGTTCTTGGTTTCGGTCAGGATCGCGACCATCTCTTCCTCTGTGAGCGCGTCGAGCGAGCTCACCACCGGCAAGCGGCCGATGAACTCCGGAATCATTCCAAACGCGAGCAGGTCTTCCGGTTCGACGTGCCGGATTGCTTCCTTGCGCGACGCTTCCTCGACCTCAAGCGTCGGACCTCCGAAGCCCATGACTTTTTGACCGATTCGTTTTTGAATGATCTTGTCCAGGCCGATGAACGCACCGCCGCAGATGAACAAAATTTTCTCGGTGTTGACCTGAATGTATTCCTGGTGCGGATGTTTGCGCCCGCCTTGCGGTGGAACGTTGCATGTCGATCCTTCCAGAATTTTCAGCAGCGCTTGCTGAACGCCTTCGCCAGAAACGTCGCGCGTGATCGACACGTTGTCCGTTTTGCGGCCAATCTTGTCGATCTCGTCGATGTAAACGATGCCGATCTCGGCGCGCTTCACGTCGTAGTCGGCGTTTTGGAGCAATCGCAAAATGATGTTCTCAACGTCCTCGCCGACGTAGCCCGCCTCGGTCAGCGTCGTCGCGTCGGCGATGCAAAATGGAACATCGAGAATGCGCGCCAGGGTTTTGGCGAGCAGCGTCTTGCCGGAACCAGTCGGGCCGATGAGAAGAATGTTGCTCTTTTCGATTTCAACATCGGCCAGCGGGTCGGGTTGGAACGCGGCGGAAGAATCGGCCGGCGGCGGAAGCCTGCAACACCCGCTTGAAATGATTGTGCACCGCGACTGAAAGAGTTTTCTTGGCGACGTCTTGCCCGATCACGTATTGGTCGAGCGCGCGCCGGATCTCCACCGGCTTCGGGACGCGAATGTTCGACGATTGCCGTCGCGCGTCCTCGTTCAGTTCTTTGTCGAGAATGCTTTTGCAAACGTTGATGCAGCTGTCGCAAATATAAACGCCCGGTCCAGCGATGAGTTTGCGAACCTCGGCGTGGCTTTTGCCACAGAAGGAGCACATCGTCAGGTTCGTCGCGCGCGCCATATTTTGGCCCTCAGGGGGAGCAGCTTCTATTCCTCCGATTTGCGGCCGCTGCGCTCCGACTCGCCCGAATGTGCGCCATCCAACCCTTTCACTTCCTTGCGAGATTTGATCACTTCATCCACAAGACCGTAGGCCTTTGCTTCCTGAGCCGACATGTAATAATCGCGATCCGAATCAAGCCGGACCTGGTCTTCTGGTTTACCTGTATGCTGCGAAATAATCCTAATGATCCTCTTCTTGAGTTTGAACATGTAATCGACCTGGCGTTCAACATCGCTCGCTTGTCCCTGCGCGCCGCCCGAGACCTGATGAATCATGATGTCTGAGTTCGGAAGCGCGAATCGCTTACCTTTGGTCCCCGCGCACAACAAAACCGCAGCCATGCTCGCAGCCATGCCGAGACAGTAAGTCGTCACGTCGCACGTTAAAAACTGCATCGTGTCGTAAATCGCAAGTCCAGCGGTCACAACGCCGCCGCCGGAGTTGATGTAAATGCTGATGTCCTTCTTCGAATCTTCCATTTGTAGAAAGAGCAACTGCGCGATTACGAGGTTTGCCACGTGATCATCGATTGCCGTTCCGATGAAAACGATGCGGTCCTTCAGCAAACGCGAGTAAATGTCGTAACTGCGTTCGCCCCGGCCGGTCTGTTCGACCACCATCGGAATCAGGATCGATTGCGATCGATTTGCGTTACTGTCGTTCATGTCTTCTCTTCCGAAATCGGTTGGACGCTAACATTCGCCTTTAGGAAATCAAGAGTCTTACCCATCAGTATTTGTTCCGCCAGCGCGTTAAGTCCATCGTGTTCTTCAAGTTCCTTGCGCATCTTGTCGCTCGAAATGTTGTAGCGCTGCGCTTCCTGGCGAATCCGAAGATCGGCATCTTCACGAGTCACCTCGATCTTCTCCTGCTCCGCGATACGCTCGAGAATGAAGTTCGTCTTCAGTCGATGATAAGCGACGCTTCCTGCGGTCTCGATCAGTTCTTTTTCCTTTTCCTTTAGCATTTCGTCGGGAACTCCGCGGGCACGGTTGCGTTGGACCAGTTCCGTAAGCGCGCGTTTGGTTTCGTTTCGCAACAGTGGCGGCGGCACGTCGAACTTTGTTTTCTCGTGGAGGAATTTGATGATTTGCTCTTCTTTCGCGTGCTCCACTTGATGCTCTTTCTCATGCTCGAGATCGTGCTCGATCTGATGACGCAGTTCCGCGAGGGTTTTGCCAGGTAACAGTTTGGCCGCGAACTCGTCATTCACCTCAGGCAGGACTTTTTCTTTAATCTCGCGCAATGTCACATCGTAGTTCGCCTGTTTCCCGGTCAGCTCTTTGACTAGAAAGTCCGCCGGAAAGTCAACTGTCACCGTCCGGCTCTCGTCTTTTTTCTGACCAACGATCTGTTCGCAAAACTTCGGCAGAAAATTGTCCGGAGCGAGTCGCAGCCAGAATTTCTTGCCGCCATGCAAATTCTTGCTCGCGTTCGGCGTGACTTCACTGATCGGTTTTCCGTCGACCGTCCCCTCAAAATCGATCACCACGAAATCGTCCATCTGCGCCGGACGATCCGGAGCATCGACAAAATCCGCTGTTTGGTCGCGCAAGCGCTCGAGCGTCGCGTCAATTTCGGTTTCCGAGACTTTCGGGTCCGGTAATTCGACGGAAATATTCCTGTATTCGGGCAACTTAAATTCCGGTGCGGTCACCACCGTTGCCTGAAACCGCATCGATTTGTCGGCGCCAAACTGGACGTCTTCCAGATTCGTCAGCGACGCGACCCGCAATTTCTTCTGCTCAATCGCTTCGTGATAACTTTTCGAAACCAGTTTCTTAGTAACCTCTTCCTGGATCTCCTTTCGAAATCGTTTATCGACGACCGCTCGGGGCGCTTTGCCTGGCCGATAGCCCGGTATTTTGGCGAACCGCGCGAAACTGCTCGCGATCGTGTCCCACTCTTTCGAAACTTCGTCCGCCGGCAGCTCAATCTTCAACGTCGAGACTGACTCGGGCTTTTTTTCGACCTGAACCTTCATGAGAGCAGCCACGCTACGCCGCAGGCAATTGCAGGGCAACCGCTCCCGTTGTTTTATTTCCTGGTAAATTTCGTCAGCTGCGAGAACACGCACTGCCAGTGACCATTTTGCTTTACGAAGAAATCGGTAGCGCGTTCCTGGGTCGCAAAATCTCGTCCGGCAAATTTCCCCTTCGTTGAAGTGATCGTAGTGACCACAGCGCTATCCCCATGAGCGCGGACTATCATGTCGTCTAATTCCATTTCCTCATGAACCAAAGTTCCCGATTTGATCGCGCCAAGAAATCGGGCCTTGTCGATGACTCCTCCGTCCGCGTCAACGATAGCCCAATTGTCAGCTAAGAATTTGCCGATGGCGCCGGCATCGTTGCTCAGGACCGCCGCCGCGAAATCTTTTTCCACTTTCAAAAGTTCTTCTTCCGCATGGTCGTTCCTCATCTGACACGACGCTGTGAGCGCGACAGTTACCAACATCAGAAATCGGCTCATACTTTTACCCCGCGAACGTAAACCGAATGTGTTTGTGGAATCCCGAACCAATACGCGAGTTCACGGTGATCTTCGCAGTCAAACACCGCGACGTTGGCAAGTTTTCCCGTTTCGAGTGAGCCGATCCGATCGCCGCGGTTTAACGAACAGGCTGCGTTGATCGTCGCAGCGGAGACCGCTTCGGCGGGTGACATCTTCATCTGGGTGCAGGCGAGAGAAAGCACCATCGGCATGGATGGCGTCGGCGAAGAGCCCGGATTGAAATCGGTTGCCAGCACTATCGCGAGGCCGGCTTCGATCATTTCTCTAGCGCGCGGATATTCTTTCAAACCGAGCGCGTAGACCGATCCTGGAAGCAGCACAGGCTGCACGGCCGCCGATTTCAAGGCTGCAATCCCCTGCTCGTCGGTTTTTTCCAAATGATCGGCTGTCGTGGCGCCCAGCTCCGCCATCAATCTCGCGCCGCCGGAATTTGAGAGCTGGTCGACATGCCCGCGCAACTCAAGTCCGAGTTTTTTGGCCGCGCTTAAGATCTTGCGCGATTGCTCGAGATCGAAATAGCCGCGCTCGCAAAAAACATCGCAAAACTCCGCGAGCTTCTCTTTCGCGACCCGTGGCAACATCTCGTTGATCACAAGATCGACATACTCTTCGGCCGGCGTGCCGCGCGGGACCGCGTGTGCACCGAGAAAAGTTGGGACGATTTCGAGCGGCATCTCGTCACCCAATCGCCGGATCACGCGCAGAATCTTTAGTTCATCGTCGAGCGTCAGTCCGTAACCCGATTTAGCTTCGACTGTCGTGGTTCCGCATTTCAAAAACCAATCGACGCGTTTCTTCGCCATTTCGAAAAGGTCGTCCTCGCTCGCGGCACGCGTTTTCTGAACGGTCGACCAGATTCCGCCGCCGGCTTTGGCGATTTGCTCGTAGGTTTCCCCGCGGGCGCGACGTTCAAAATCGTCCACGCGATCCCCGCCAAAAACCAGATGGGTGTGCGCATCGACAAATCCCGGCAATGCAACCCGTCCACCAAGATCAACAATCTCAAACTCGCTCGCGCTCTTTGAAACTCGACGGCTTAAAGCCGTCAAGTTTTCCTGCAGCTCGTCGCTTGGGCCGACAAAGTCGATTTTGCCGTCGCGAATCAAAATTCCGCCGTCGCGAATAATTCCAAGCTCGGACAATTCTTTTCCGACCCGCGGACGTTTCGGACCTGACAGCGTGACCAACTGCGACGCGTGAAGAAGAGCGAGTGAACTCATTGTCATTCTGAGCGAAGCGAAGAATCTCTGATCATTTCCTGTAACTGAAGTCAGAGATGTTTCGCTTCGCTCAACATGACATTCAGTAATCGGCGCACATTCACCCTATCTTGCTCTTACACAATTCGCTGATCTTCTTGAAGTGCGATTCTGAATCAGCTCTCAGAGTTTCTCGACTTTCTTCGAAAGATCTGCCTTCGTCTTTTCGTCCTTTAACTGGCCGAGATTGATTCGCACGTTCAACGCCGCGCCTTCGACACACGCGCGCGTTGCCAGTGCGCCAACGCCGACATCCGACACCGACGCCGGGTTTCCCGTTTCCGCCATTTCAGCCAGCAATTCGTAGGACTTGGACGCGGTCTCCATCACCTTCAGCGGAATTTCGGCGGCATATTTCGTGGCCGATTCGATCGCAGCCGCGCGCGCTTTCTTTTCTTCATCGGATCCTTTTGGCAGACCGAATGCGTCCATCACTTTGTTGAACGCATTAGTGTCTTCATCGACCAAAAAAAGCAGCTCGTCCTTGAGCTTTTGCGCTTTCACCGCCCAATCGCTAAAGAATTGGAGTTTGTCGTCCCACCCGCGTTTTCCGGCGGAAAGATTCGCCACCATTCCGCCAAGCGACGCGCCGAGCGCACCCATCAGTGCCGCGACCGACCCGCCGCCGGGCGCAGGCGAATCACTCAAGGTTTCGTTGCAAAATTCGCGCAGGTTCATTTTCAAAAGCGACTTCGAATCGCTGCTGATCTTCAACTCAATCACTTTTTCTTTCGGATCGAAAGGTTTCAGTTCGCTCAAGCCCATCGACTTCACCGCGATGTCGATCAGTTCCTCTTCCGACGCGCCTTCCGACCATTTCTGTTTCCGCAAAAAATAGCGGCCGGCGTCAGTGAGACATCTTTTCGGGACCATGCCGACGATTTCCGAGCCGGTTACGCGCATGCCGCGCCTGCTCGCAGACTTAACGCAGGCGTCGAATGCCACATGCAAAGGCGTTTCGTCGATGTTTGTCAGATTCATCGAGACCTGGGCAATTCCGTATTCCTTGACGAACCAGCCGATCGCTTTGACGTGCTTCAACATTCCCGGTATCGCGAATCGGCTCGCCGTTTTTATCGAGGATCTTTTTGCCAGTCGGCGTCCCGTCTTCCGTTTTGAAGCGTCCCTGCTCGCGCACGTCGAACGCGACTGAATTCGCGCGGCGCACCGATTTCGTGTTCAGATTCGCGTTGTAAGCGACCAGAAACTCGCGCGCGCCAATCACCGTCGCGCCCGCTTTTTCGTTCAACTTGGCCGGACCAAAATCAGGTTTCCATTCCGGCTGTTTGAATCTTTTCGGCGAAGCCTTCGTATTCGCCAGCTCGGATCACCGCGAGATTCGATCGCGATTTATTCTTCGCGGCCTTCTCGTAGAGATACACGGGAATTTCCAGTTCTTCGCCGACACGTTTTCCCAATTTTTTCGCGCACTCGATCGCTTCCTCCCAACTGACGTTGCTCACCGGAATGAACGGACAAACATCGGTCGCACCCATGCGCGGGTGGGCGCCTTTGTGCTTGCGCATGTCGATCAACTCGGCGGCTTTCTTGATTCCGCGAAACGCCGCCTCAACCGCCGCGTCCGGAGTTCCAACAAAAGTGACGACTGTTCGATTTGTCGTCGCGCCAGGATCGACATCGAGCAAGGAAACGCCCTCGGTCGATTTAATCGCGTCCGTGATTTGCCGGATGATGTTTTCGTCGCGTCCTTCCGAAAAATTCGGCACGCACTCGATCAGCTTTTGCATGATCAGTCGCGCGGCTTGGGCTGCATCGGGATGTCGATTTTGTTTTTGGCGGCAAAATCGATCGCCCGGGAGTAACCGGCGTCGGCGTGACGCAGCACGCCCATGCCCGGGATCGCTGGTAAGCACTCGCTCCAATCTTCGTTTCGAATTGTCGCTGCCATCCGCTACGACGACCATGCCGGCGTGTTGCGAGTAACCAATTCCGACTCCGCCGCCATTGTGAATTGAAATCCAGGACGCGCCCGCGGCGGTATTGATCAGCGCATTGAGCAACGGCCAATCGGCAATCGCGTCGCTGCCATCGATCATTCCTTCGGTTTCACGGTTGGGCGAGGCGACCGAACCGGCGTCGAGATGATCGCGACCGATGACAATCGGCGCCTTGATCTCGCCGCGCTTGACCAAATCGTTCATCGCGACGCCGAACTCCGCGCGTTCGCCATAACCGAGCCAGCAAATTCGCGCGGGCAATCCCTGATAGTGAATTCGCTCTTTCGCGAGCTTCATCCAGCGCGACAGAGTTTTGTTTTCGGGAAACAATTCGAGCGCGAGTTTGTCCGTTCGCGCGATGTCATCGGGCTCGCCGCTCAATGCAACCCAACGAAAGGGACCCCGTCCTTCGCAAAACAACGGACGAATGTATTCCGGAACAAACCCGGGAATATCGAACGCATTTTTGACTCCGGCTTTCTGGGCCTGCGCGCGAATGTTGTTGCCGTAATCGAACGTCACCGCACCTTTTTTTTGCAACGCGAGCATCGCCTCGACATGCATCGCCATGGCTTGCATCGAGCGCTCGATGTATTCGTCCGGATTTTTGCGGCGCAATGCGAGCGCATCTTCCAACGACATTCCGTTCGGCACGTAACCATTTAGCGCGTCGTGTGCGCTAGTTTGATCGGTCAGAACATCGGGAACAACTCCGCGCTTCACCATTTCGGGCAGTACATCGGCACAATTGCCGACCAGTCCGACTGAGAGTGATTTCCGATCTTTCCGCGCGCTCTCGATCAACTTCAGCGCTTCATCGAGCGAATGCGCGATCTTGTCGCAATAACCGCTCTTCAATCGCTTTTCGATCCGCGCCGGATCGACTTCGACGCCAAGAAAGACCGCGCCATTCATGGTCGCGGCGAGCGGTTGCGCGCCGCCCATTCCACCGAGGCCGCCGGTCAAAACAAACTTTCCCTCGAGCGAACCGCCAAAATGTTTTCGGCCGGCCGCGGCGAACGTTTCGAATGTGCCCTGCACGATTCCCTGACTGCCGATGTAGATCCACGAACCGGCGGTCATTTGTCCGTACATCGTGAGACCAAGCCGCTCGAGTCGATTGAACTCGGCGTAGTTGTTCCATTGGCCGACAAGGTTTGAGTTAGCGATCAGAACGCGCGGCGCTTCTTCGTGGGTTCGAAACTTTCCGACCGGTTTGCCGGATTGAACGAGCAGCGATTCGTCGTTTTCCAGTTCGCGCAGCGAACGCACGATCGCATCGAACGCTTCCCAACTGCGGGCAGCGCGACCGGTACCGCCGTAAATAATCAGCTGGTCCGGATTTTCAGCGACATCCGGGATCCAGATTGTTCATCAGCATCCGCATGGCGGCTTCCTGGTGCCAGCCTTTGCAGCTCAGCTCGTTGCCTCGCGGCGCCCGGATGATTCGTCGGCCGCTCATAACTTGTCGAACTTACCCGAACGAATTAGTTCGGCCACGCGGGCGATGTCGCCGGACAACGGACGATCGCCGCGTCAGAGGAGGAGCGATTTGTCGAACAAGCTTAAAGGCGCGCTCCACACCTTTGCCTGCCTTCAGTGGACGCCGATGCTCCAGCGCTTCCGCGGCGGCGAGTAATTCGATCGCGAAAAGATTTTCGGCAAGATCGACAATGGACCGCAATTTTAGCGCGCTGGTCATTCCCATCGAGACGTGGTCCTCTTTTCCTCCGGACGTGCTCACATTATCGATGCTCGCCGGATGCGCGAGCACACGCGCTTCATTGAGAAGGGACGCTGCGACGACATGCGGAATCATGAAGCCAGATTCCAAGCCCGGATGCCGGGCCAGAAATGCGGGTAAGCCCTTCGCTCTTGTCCGGATTCACCAGTCGATCGAGTGCGTCGTTCGCTGATGCTCATCAGATCGGTCAGCGCGATCGCGGCATAATCGAATGCGAACGCAAGCGGTGCACCGTGAAAATTTCCGCCGGAAATCACGTCACCGGTTTCGGCGAAGACGAGCGGATTGTCGGTCGCGGACATGGATTCAATCTCCAAAACTTGTTCGCAATGCGCGAGAACGCCGCGGACCGCGCCGTGAACCTGCGGCATGCAACGAATGCTGTAGGCATCCTGCACGCGCGGATCGTTCTTGCGATGCGATTCGCGAATCTCGCTGTTTTCCAAAAGCGAACGCAGATGCGTCGCGGCAGCTTTTTGGCCCGGATGCGGTCGGGCGTCTTGTATTCGCGGATCAAACGCCGCCGGAGTATCGCGCAATCCTTCAAGCGTCATCGCGCCAGCGACATCGGCGAGTTCGCGACAGACGCTTCGCGCGCAGGATCGATAATCCACCGACCGCGTGCATCGCCTTGAGTGCCGTTGAGAAGCGCAAGACCTTCCTTCGCTGCCAGCTTCACCGGCTTTAATTTCGCGCGCTTAAGCGCTCGGCGCTTTCCATCCGTTTCCCGTCAAAGAACGCTTCGCCCTCGCCGATCAGACCCAGCGCGAGATGCGCGAGTGGCGCGAGATCGCCACTTGCGCCGACGGATCCTTTTTCGGGAATAACCGGATGCACGCGATCGTTCAACATCTCGACAAAGCAGCTGGACGACCTCAGGTCGAATGCCGCTGAAACCAAGCGCGAGCACATTGGCGCGAAGCAACATCATCGCACGCACCTCGGGCTCCGAGAGCGGATGTACCGATCCCGCAGGCGTGGCTGCGAACGAGATTCAACTGGAGAGTTTCGATTTGCTGACGCGGAATTCGGACATCGGCCAGCTTGCCGAAGCCGGTGTTGACGCCGTAAACCACCGAATCGCGGCGTGGCGATGTCGTCGATGACCTGGCGGGACTCGGCCATTCGCTTTTTGGCGGCGGAGGCGATTTGAACTCGCTCACCGCCATAGGCCACGGCGGCAATTTCAGACAACTCTAACCTCTGCCCGTTTAACTCCATCGAAGCGATCTTAGCGACAAGTCGTGCAAAGGGAAGTGGACGTAGCGTTAGTTTAAGCTGGTGGGCGCTTCGACGACTTTCGCCTTGGTTGCGGCTTCGGTGGAAGAGGTTGCGGTTGCAATGAGCGCCGTTCCCTGCGGGTCCTCTTTCCACGCGGTAATTCCGGTGCGGGCGCGTCCGCCCAAGTGACCAAGGAACCCGTGGCGTCCAGCTTCGTATTCCGCGTCGTCCCTGACGTGGCACCAGAATAATCGGCCAGCCCGTCGCCAACCGTCGAGGACGATTCCGTCGTAGAACGATTGGTTTCGCGCTGTGACGATCAATGCGTTGTTCTCATCGGATTCTTTTTCCCAGGCGGTGCCCCAGTGGAGCACCAGCGTCTTGAATCGCATCTCTCGCAGCCGAGCGCCGATGTCGTGGGTATAATCCGCGCAGATGCCTCGCTTTTTCACGCCAATGTGAATGAGATAATTGTGAACTGCCGGGTCGCCAGTCACGCCATATTCCCGGGCGAGCTCACGCGACGTGCGATGAGCAGTGTCTGACAATAATTCCGCTTCTTGTGGATCGACGGTGCCTGGCGAAAGCGCAATCAGCGCGTTGCGCAAATCGTTGATCGACTTTTCGTCCTGGGCCCATGGCCGTAATCCCAAACCACAACGCCAATGGCGACCGCCAGCGCGATTCTTGGGCTCACGATAGAAAACTTATCCGATGTGGTTGAGTGTGCAGCAGCAAAAGGTCGCATCACCTTTCGCCGGAAATAAAAAGGCCAGGCCGCAAAAGCGACCCGGCCTTTTTGTCAAAGCCGTCCCGCAATGGAACGAACTTCGACGAAGGGGTTATTTGCCGTAATGCGTGCTTGCGGTGGTCGTTGTTGCGGCTGCTTCCTTGTGTTGAGCGCAGGCTCCCAAACTTAACGCACCGGCCAAAACGGCCATAATCATGATCGCTTTTAATAGTTTCAATCTAATTTCGCCTCCTTTCCGTGCTAGTTGCTTCGACGTTCTAGGCGATGAACATAATTGACGCAACGCCTTTTTTGAAAGGTGCTTGCTACAATCTATTCGCGGATGACCACCGGCGTGGTCTCATCAACCAGCTCAAATAACTCGACCACGTCCGCATTTCGCATCCGAATGCACCCGTGGCTCGCCGGCGTCCCGATCTTGTCCTCGTGTTTGGTGCCGTGGATGTAGATGAACCGGTCCCGCGTATTCGCGTTGTGTTCGTCTACGCCGTCCAACCAGAGAATCCGCGACATCACCAAATCCTCGGTTGATGGAAGCGGGTCTTCCGGTCCCAGCGGCACGCGACTTCGAAAAATCGTGCCGTGAGGCATATCGCCGCCAATCTTTTGAGAGATCGTAAAATTCCCGGTCGGCGTTTTAAAACTGCCTTCCTGCGTTCCAATTCCAAAGCGCGAGCTGGAAATCGGATACGAGCGAACCGTTTCGCCATCTCGGGTGAGGGTAAGGGTTTGATCGCGAATCGAGATGTCGATCTGAGTTCGTGGACTTTGCATCGCGTGAGACCGGCCTTACAATTCTCGCCGGCAGTGAAAAAAGAGTATCACATTGCAATCGCCGGCGCGCCGCACTTCGGCGGGCACGCCGTCGGGGCCGAGCCACTTTTGCGCGTTTTGGAGCGCCGAAACTTTCCGGTAGCAACGATTCGTGCGTTGGCGTCAGGCAAATCCACCGGCAAGAAGCTCTCGTTTCGTAGTCAAATCATTCCGGTCGAAGAACTGCGCGCTGACTCATTCGACAAGATCGACATCGCATTTTTTAGTGCAGGCGGAGAACGGTCTCGAAAGTTCGTACCCCTCGCGCGCGATGCCGGGGCAGTCGTGATCGATAATTCGTCGACGTTCCGAATGGAACCGGACGTTCCGCTGGTGATTCCGGAAATTAATCCACAGGACGTGAAACAGCACCGAGGTATTATTGCGAATCCGAATTGCACAACCGCGGTCGCACTAATGGCGATCTTCCCATTGCATCGTGCGTTCGGCGTTCGCCGCGTATTCGCGGCGAGTTACCAGGCCGTATCCGGAAGCGGCGCGAGGGCGATTGCCGAGCTCAGAGAACAAGTGCAAGCGGGCGCCGAAAACCGTCAATCCCCACCGCAGGTTTATCCCCATCCGATTGCGTTCAACGTGCTGCCTCATGTCGATGTGTTTCTCGAGAGCGGTTACACCAAGGAAGAAATGAAAATGCAGGACGAAGGCCGCAAGATCATGCACCTGCCGGAATTTCGCGCCTCAGTGACTTGTGTGCGCGTCCCAGTTTATCGTGCCCATTCGGTCGCAGTAAGCGCGGAGTTTGAAAGACCTGTTAGCGTCGAACAAGCGCACGAGATCTTAGCGAAAGCGCCTGGTCTGGAACTTGTTGATGAGCCGCATAAAAATCGTTATCCGATGCCGCTCGACGTTGCCGGCAAAGACAATTGCCAGGTCGGGCGCGTTCGGCGCGATTGCGCGCTGGAAAATGGTCTCGCCTTTTGGGTTTCAGGCGACCAGTTGCTCAAGGGCGCGGCGCTGAACGCGGTGCAAATCGCCGAATTGTTGTAGGGGTGGCCATGCGATCGGATTAAATTGCGAGCGCCGAGCTCGGTCGGGCTTCTAACTCGCTTTGGTTGCAGCGAGGAAAAGACTGGATGTGGGTGGCCCGTGTCCTGAGGCGTTCGGATGATAAGTGCCAATCGATTGGCGATGTCCAGAAGCTGAGCCTCTAACAATTAGAATTTAGCGCAACGTAACCTTTGGTTGCCGTGCGTACCGACATCTAACGAGACCAAGCTCAGCCACCACCGACGGGCGCGAGCTTTTCTTTCACTTTATAATTCTTAATTCATCCTTGCCGCGCAGCGGCTCGCGGTTCACTCCAGCGCTTGGTTAGGCCACTCGGTATAACTCATAATTAGATTCGAACCTTCACCTCTCTAAATGGGATGCCCTGTGCTTCATTTCAACGCTGTTCCTTCCCTTTCCGCGGGGCGGTCGGAATTGCTTTCTCGACTTTCGGCGTGCCATCTTGCTCGAATGTGACCGTTACCTCGGATGCCGCTGTGTTATCGCACTCATCTTCTCGCTCGCTGTAAATGACGAGCGATCCTGATGGAAGCCAGCGAAGCGGAAGATCGGTACGGCTAACTACTTCGCACTTCTCGCTATGCTTGGGCGAAAATTTTGGAGACGGAAAGTCGGGCATGTCAACCGACTCGAAGGAATCGCCTTTGCGAAAGTAAACCCTCAGATGGCCGCCCCGTCGGGAAGGACCGTAGTAAGCAACGCGATTCGAATCGGCCGACCAAACCAATCGTTTGCCGGCGAGAAACGGTGCCCCCATGTCATCCACTTCGATGACTACCTCGCGACTCGGGAGCTTCACGATAGACGTCTGCGTCGGCTTAACACTCAACGCCAACTTTCCATCAGGCGACTTACATTTGATCTCTTCGTCACTCGCAACGGCAGCAAGCGCAAAGAACAACGTCGTAACAACTACGAAAGCTTGGGATTTCATTAGTGAACTGTGCATCGGGGCCTAACGAGACAGAGATAAGCCACGGGCGGGTGTCGTGGCAAACAGTCTGAAGCTGCTTCGCGGTGGGGCCGTTGGCAACCGCAGTTCCTTCCTTACTTACAGCTCTTGAAGTCGGTTAGGGCTTGCTCTCGAAGCGTTTCTGCGTGGCCAAGAACTCGGCCGATGGTGGCTTCGGCGGCTGCGCCCGCGAGTTCTCCATTAGCGTCAAGCGGTCGATTTCGGCTCGCTCGGTCGCCGCTTGGTATGCACGTAATGCGGCAAGGTTGGCTACAGCATTGTCGTAGGCTTGCTGTCGGGCATAGTCATTTGCCCGATCGACTCGGGACTCGCCCCGAGACTCAGAAGCGAGGATGTCGCCCACGACATTGGAGACATAGTCGTTGCCGTATCCATAGTATGCAGAGGGATAGTAAAAGAACGGGTTCCCAAAACCGCCAAAGGAGACGAGCCCACCGTGGCGAAAGCCACCGTTGCGAAAGCCACTACCGTGAAAGCCGCTGCCGGCGTATCGCTGTGCCATCGCGTTTGAGCCTGCAAAAGCGCAAACTGTAAGAGCAATTGCCACTGCTATGAGCTTCTTCTGATTCATAGGATTCAATGGATTCTAAGGGTTCCTTTCGAACCCGAAGGGAAAAGCCATTTTCAGCGGTTGACCCGCTGTCCTGACCGCTGGAAGCGGCCTAGCTCTTTGGGATCTCCCGCGATTTTTACGAAATCCGCTTACAAATGTCAAGAATTTTTACTCTTTCAATAGTTGTAGTAGCCGCAACGCAAGTGGAAGTCAGGATGGCTCGGCTATGACTCCGGCGGGCGCAAGTGAAACCGAAACCATCAAAGGAGCAGAGGCGCATGAGGCGCATGGGGTCTAACGAGACCAAGATAAGCGAATCGCCACGGAGAGCGAGGCTGGTTCGGACTGAACGTGTGTTGTCACAGAAAAATGAATTTCTACTCGGTGGCGATTCGCTTCATCGCTTGGTTAGGCTGTAGTGATGGCGCTCCCGCTATCGAACCAGGGCCCTCCCCTAATGTAGGGGCGCGGGGCCTGGCGTCCCGTCGGACCACTTGCTCACCCAGACCATCATGATGGTGACCCGTTCTTCGGGGTCGGCGGCCGCGATTACGGGTGAACCCGGCAGGTTGGCGCCCCACATCTTCTCCGCATCGCCGGAGACGAAAAACATGAGATGCGGATGCCAGGCGAGGCCGCCGTCATTTAGGTATTGCTGCCTGGACATCATGTAGCACATGGCCCCGGGTTCCAAGAGCGGCAGCTGCTTGTTGCCGAAAGCAGCGTTCGTGGCCTGCAGGATCTCGGCCTTGGATTTGCCCGCCAGTACCAACTTGGTCTTCAGGAGATAGATGGGCAGAAAGCTCCGGGCAGCCGTCGCATTGAAGCAGGTAGGGGAGCGGACTTTGGGGTTCCAGAACTGTGGGTCGGTGGTCATTGCGCCCCAGCCTCGCTCCACCACGCAGACGAAACCGTTAGTACCCTTGACCGCCGTGGTGTAGCCCTCCTTCCCCAGTACCATGACCTCGGCCGCGTCCGAGATGGCGGGCACGGCGGCAGTGCGGGCGAAGGCGATCTCGGTTTTCACGTCCGCGATCATGTATTGGTCCACGGGCGACATGGACGGATAGGGATCGTTCGCCGTTTCCCCTTGCGCCTGTGACAGGCCGCAGGCCAGGAACAAAGATGCAAGAAGCCTGATGACGTTCTGCGACATGCTATGAAGTCTGGGGCGTCGAGTGTAGAAGACCATCATCGAATCACAAGAACAGAAACCGCATAACGCGAGTTTCACACGGTGAGAGCCTAACGAGAATTAGATCCATAGATTTGTAAATGCACGTGAAAATGAAAATTCACGGCAAAATTAATTTTCCGACTCGTCATTACCTTGACCCTTCGTTTAAACCGGAACTATGCCCCCAGCCCACCAGGACGATCTTCATTACAGTCTGACCCTCGTAGATCATCAAACCGGTCAAAAATTGGAAATCGAGTTGCTCGATCTGCCGTTTCCTTGCCGGCACTATTATCTCAAAGTCAACGGCGAGTGGGCTAAGAAAGTGCCAGTCGCCAGTAAGACAGCAGTGATGCAGCAACTGCGCGCCTGGTGGGTCGCCCATTGAGATAAACAAACGGCTCCAGAAAATCCGGGGACATCGGAATGTTGGTTCAAGTCTATTGGGGAGTTGGCGCGGGCGATTCGCCGCCTTTCTTTTTTCCTTCGTGTTTGCCACCCTGTGGCTGTTGTTCGCCGTTAGGTTGTCCGGAAACCGACGCGCTCGCCGGCTGAGCTGTGTGTTTTCCTTGTCCCTCGCCGGCACCAGGTCCGCCTTGGGGTCCCGCATCAGTGCTGGCCGGAGCTCCCTGGCCGCCCGCTTGACCTGACGGCGACATATCGCGCTGTTGGCGTTCCAAGTTCTTTTGCTGTCCGCCGCGAGATTCATCGGAAATTCCTTGCGGAGTTGTTCCGGCCGCAGGCGTTTCGAGGCTTCTCCCTCTTCCTTTCGATTTGTTTTCCGGCGCGTTCATACCTTCGGGACTTGAAGCTTGCCCCCCGGGCGACGGCGGCGGGGTTCCGCCAAATTGTTCGTTGCGATGATTCTTGCCGCCTTTCCCTGGTTTTCCTGATTCAGGCGTTGCGGCAGGCGACGTTTCTCCTCCCAGACCGGCTGCGGGCGAAGTGACAGCACTAGGCTGACCCTGTTCGCCATGTTTGCGTTTCTTCTTTCCGCCCTCAGGGACGACCGAACTCGTCGCCGAACCACCTGCGCTCCCGGCTTGCGTTTGCTCACCCTTATCGCCTTTGTTTTTGCCCTTACCCTTTCCCTTTTCAAACGGTGACGTTGCGACTGCTTGTGAACCAGACATCTGGGGCGACGCATTCGGCGCCACCGAGGTTTTAACGGGAGCTGCGCCGAGCGTTGGAGGAGGAACATTCTTCAAATCCTGTGTCTTGATCTTCTCCTTCAACTGAGTCTGTGCGTTCGCATCTCCGACCTCGGACCAGCCTTTCTCGATCTTCGGTTGCGCGACCTTCGTTTTCACGGTTGGTGGAGCGACCTCTTTTGCCGGTTTGCTGAGTTTCTCCGGAGCGGCAACGACAAGCGCATTGCCTTGAACCTTCGTTAGGCTACCAGACTTTGCGGCGACGGACACGTCGGCATTCGCTTGCCGTTCAAGTTTGAGCCTTTGAATCGGCCGGCTCGAATATTGATTCATGACGTTGACGTCCGGCCCATAGTTGTAAACGGTTTTGTTTTTATAGGTGATGTTGGTCACGTTTACGGTTTGCGAGATGTAGGTGACATTCTGTTGGTAAGGCACAAGCCGAGAACGAAGGACCGGTTCGCCGATATACCGAACGTCAACGAAATTGTAATACCCGGGACCAATGTCGAACTCGATGTCGAGCTGACCGGTCAGGGGCCGACTTTCATAAATATACTCAGTCTCCGGCGGTAATGGCGCCCAACCAATGTAATTGCCGCCCGTGCGCCACGAAACCCAGGCCGGACCCCAATCGTAACCTGGTTTCCATACCCAACCGTAGTCCGCTAATTTAACCCAGCGGCCATAGTGATACGTCGCCCAACCAAAATCCTCGTACGAAATCCACGTCCAACCGTCATCGGTGTAAGCCCAATAACCATCCGCGTACGGCCGCCAGGTAGGATCGTTCACCGCGACGTCGGGTTGCCAGCAATAGCCGTAATCGCCAACTTCCATCCAACTGCCGCCATTCAGGTTATCGTAAAAGAAATTTACCGAGGTGTCCTGGCTCCAGGTCTGAGGTGCGACTGAGAGCAAAACCGCAGTTACCGCTAAAATAGAAAGCAGCTTTTTCATGCGTGGTTGAATCTTACGAGCGTTGGACTTTGTCAGGCGTGGCTTTATTCACCATCGTCTTGCTTCGGAAACGTCACCTTCCGAAGGTATCGCGATTGCTGCGATCAGCGCGGGCGCAAAACCAAAAATGAGCGCGCCCGGTGCCGGCAGACTGAAAGCACTTGCGGCTGGTTCGGGTCGAGCGAGCCGACTAACTTGTTGTAGTCTGCCACTGAATTGATCGGTTGCTGATTCACTTGCTCGATCACGTCGCCTTTCTGCAACTCCACGGTGCCATTGTTCGAATCAACGCCTGTCACAACAACTCCATGCACGCCGTTCGGAAGATCAAGCTGGCGGGCCAGTGCGGGCGTCAGTTCGCCGACCTGGATTTCACCCAGAGCGTTCGAGTCCTGCTCTTCTTCGTCAGGGTTTTGTTGCGAAGGCGGCGTCTGCCGCGGCACAGCCTGCCCAGTTTGATAACCGGCGGGCTGCTCTTTGATTTGCGTCGCGACCGTGATCGGTTTTCCACCGCGAATAACCTCGAGTTCTACTTTCTTGTTCAGATCAGTCTGCGAAACCAAGTTGCGCAAGTCGGTAAAACTCTTCACGTCGTGCCCGTCAAATTTTCGGATCACGTCGCCCTTTTCCAGATGAGCATCTTCCGCAGGCGAACCGGGAACGACTTCATCCACAATTGCGCCATCGCTGGGCGGCGCCGGCTGGCCCGGTTGTGGAACACGCATTTGGACGCCGAGATAACCGCGAATGATCCGGCCCTTCTTCAACAAACTCTCCAGCGCGGTGCGCACTGTGTTCGAAGGAATGGCAAAGCCAATTCCCTGAGAACCGCCGCTGCGCGAGATGATCGCCGTGTTGATGCCAATGACTTCGCCACGCAGGTTTATCAGCGGTCCGCCGCTGTTGCCGGGATTTATTGCGGCGTTTGTCTGAATCAAATCGCTAAAAACATCTGCACGATTGGGCCTGCCTCTGGAGCTGATGATTCCGTCGGTAACCGTTTCCTCGAATCCAAACGGATTACCGATCGCCAGGACAAAATCTCCGGCCTGGACTGTATCCGAATCAGCCAGTTTGAGCGGCTTCACTCCTGGGTCGTCGATCTTCAAGCACCGCGAGATCGACTTGCTCGTCCGCCCCAACCAGACGCGCCTTTTCGGTTCGCCCATCACTGAGTTCCACTTCGATCTCGTCCACCTGACTGACCACGTGATTGTTCGTCACGATGTGCCCTTCGTTGGTGACAATCACGCCCGAGCCGAGCGAATTTTGGACCAGCGCTTCATCGTTCGGATTTCGAAATCCTCGCGGCCGGCGAAAGAAAAAGCCAAACGGATCGAGCTGGTTTTGCCGTTCAACCGCAATCTTCTTCGTTGTCTTCACCGCCACGACAGAAGGCACCACCGCGCTGACCAGCGCGCGACGCTCGCGGTTCGAGGCTTCCAGCGATAGCGACCTGCTTCGGATCGACAGTCGGCGAATTGGCAAGCGTGTATTTTTCCGGAGTCCGCTGCGCTGTTCTCAAGCCGCCATGTTTCAGACGGTAGTCGTACAACGCCGAGATCGCGAGGCTGAGCAACGCCACAAAAAGAAAAAATTTAAAGAGATTCTTCATTAGCTAACGTTGGAAAAGGTTCGTCCCTCTTGTTCGACAATCAACCGCCGGAAACGTTGATTTTCCGGCCATTCCAAGTGCGGGTCCATCTCGAAGATCGACATCGCACTGTTTCGCGCGCGCTTCATTAGTTGCGCGTCTTTGCGTAAATCGCCGATCTTCAGCGCGGGCAGGCCGCTTTGGGCCGTGCCTAGCAAATCACCCGGACCGCGCATTTCCCAATCGGCCTCGGCCACAGCGAAGCCGTCGGTCGTTTTTTCCAGCACCGCCAACTTTTCGGTCGCCTCCGGCGAGGGCTTGGATGTGAGCAGCAAAATGCAATACGATTTGTGCTCGCCGCGCCCGATCCGTCCGCGCAATTGATGAAGCTGAGCCAATCCGAACCGCTCCGCATTTTCAACCAACATCACGGTTGCGTTCGGAACGTCGACACCAACTTCGATCACTGTCGTGCTGATCAGCACTTTTGCTTCGCCGTGGCGAAATCGCTCCATGATCTCCTGCTTTTCCGGTGCAGGAATTCGACCGTGCAGTAACTCACAGGTGAATGGATGCAATCGCTCGCGCCAGCGTTCGTACTCTCCGGCCGCGGCCTTCGCTTCGAGTTTTTCGCTTTCGTCGATCAGCGGATAAACGACGTAGAGTTGCCGGCCGGCTTCCAATTGCGTGCGCAAAAAACTCAGTACCTCGCCGAGCTTCGCTGAATCGCGAACCGCAGTGATGATCTTCCCGCGACCGCTCGGCATCTCGTCCAGGGTCGAAACATCGAGATCGCCGTAAACCGTCATCGTGATCGTCCGCGGAATCGGCGTCGCGGTCATCACCAGAACGTCCGGCGCCGGTTCTCGACTGGTCAGGCGCGCGCGTTGCGCGACGCCAAACTTATGCTGCTCGTCAATGACGACGAGTCCGAGGTTCGAAAATGAGACTTTCTCGTAAAGCAACGCGTGCGTTCCGATAATGACATCGGCTTTTTCGTCACCTTCCATCAACGGCAGAAAACTTTCCTCCTGTCGTGCGGCGGTACGGATCGACAACTTTACGCCGAGTGGTTCGAGCCACCGCCGCAGAACGGCGTAGTGTTGCTCCGCCAAAATCTGGGTCGGCGCCATGAACGCTGCCTGATAACCGGCTTCTACCGCGAGCAGAATCGCAGCGATCGCAACCACGGTTTTTCCCGAGCCGACGTCGCCCTGCAGCAAACGGTTCATCGGAACTTCGCGGTGCCAGATCGCGCCTGATTTCAGCGATGACTTTTTTTTGCGCAGTTGTCAGCTCAAACGGAAGCGTGCGCAAAAATTTCTCCATCAATTCCCCTCGCCCACCGTGCGATCGCGCTTATACGCGAATGCGATTCGCTTCGCCGGGACGCGATCAGCATTTGCATCGCGAAAAACTCTGACAGAACCAGATGCTCGCGCGCCGCGCTCGAGCGATTCCCAGGTTTCGGGAAAATGAATCGCGCGGATCGCTTCTCCGCGGTCTCCGTTCTTCAAATTCCGCGGCAGCAGCGGCTCGATCGGCTCGGTATCGAGTTCTTGAGACAGACGGTAAATGATGCTGCGCAACACTCGCTGCGAAAGACCTTCGGTCGCAGGATAAATCGGCGTGATCCGCCGCAAGTGAATCGACTGCTCTTCGTCGTTTTCGATCACCTCGAACTCGGGATGATCCATGCAAATCCGTTTGCCGCGCAGTCGCGGTTTTCCGAAAACGACCAGCTGCTGACCGGTCGCGATCATTTTCTGGATGTAATGCAAATTGAACCAGCGACAGACCAACGGCTGACTCAGCGCGTTGGCATTCGGTTCTTGCAACGTTGCCTCAAAGATTTTTTTCCAGCCACCGAACCGGCGGAGCGATGTCTTGATCACTTCGCCAGACAGACAAATCGGCGTTTCGCTTTCCTCGCGCGGAAACTGCGGAAACTGATGTCGATCTTCGTGACGTCGCGGAAAATGCGTCAGCAAATCTTCCGCAGTTGTGATGCCGAGCCGCCGCAGCGCCAGGATTTTCGGGCGCGGAATCCAATCCAGTTCTTCCAGCGGTTGCGAAATTTCCATCAATCCACCGCCGCGGACTCGCGCACCGCTTCGAGTCGAATTTCCAATCGCGTCTCGCCCCCGTATTCGTCAGGGCGAATGCGAAACGCGATGTCCCACGGCTGGGCCGGCAACGGATCTCGAGCGGCACCAAAGAAAATCGCGCGGCGCTGATGATTTCGCTGCCGCAGGACGAGGGCAAGATGTTTTTCACCAACGACCCGCGGCGCGCCTATCGATTCGACCTTACGGGCGAAAAAGAGCGGCTGTGGATTGCCGTTGCCAAACGGTTGAAGCATTTCGTGCCAGCCGAGAAAATCGAAATTCAATTCCGCGAAACTGATTTCGTGATCGAGCCGGAGCCGCGGCCGCAAGTCTTCATCCGACAATAGCTCCCGCGCGACGCGACGAAATTGTTCCGCAAAAAGATCGATATCTTTTTCGCGAATGGTCAGGCCGGCCGCCATTTCGTGACCGCCGTACTTCTCCAGCTTGTCCGCGCAACGAGTCAGCGCCCGCACCAGATTCAAACCTTCGATGCTGCGGCCACTTCCTTTGCCGAGTCCCTTCTCGTCAAAACCGATCACGATCGCCGGACGATGATATTTGTGCGCGATGCGCGACGCGACGATTCCCGAGAACGCCCGCGTGCCAGCCGCGCTCGCACACCACAATCGCTGCGTCGCGCGAAGGATCGAACTCGTTCGCGATCTTCTCTTCGGCCGCGGCGAAAATCTGTTTCTCGACTTCCTGTCGTTCGCGATTTTGCTTGTCCAACAATTCGGCCAGCTCGGTCGCTTCACTCTCATTCTGGGTCAACAGCAGTCGAAGCGATTTCTCGGCGGTGCTCAATCGCCCGGCCGCATTCAATCTCGGACCAAGCCGGTAACCGATATCATCGGTAAGAATTGGCGGCTTCACCCCGCTGATTTCGATCAACTTTCTCAAGCCCGGTCGCGTCGATCGCGCGATTTCAATCGCGCCGCGTTGAACAAACGTTCGGTTCTCACCGGACAAGCGGAACGATGTCGGCGACCGTCCCGAGCGCGACCAGATCGAGTCGCGATTTGAGATCGAACTCGATCGGCCGCGTTTTCAACAAGCGCGTGACAGAGTTTGAAAACAATTCCCGCGGTGCACAAATAATGAAACGCGCGATGTCGGATCGATTTTCGGATTTACGATCGCCACGCAGTCCGGCAACGCCGATTTCGGTTCGTGATGATCGACGACAATCACGTCGACACCGCGATTGCGAAGATCGGCAATCTCCGCCGCCGACGAGGTCCCGCAATCGAGCGCGATGAGAAGCTGCGGGACGATACTGGTCGACACAGCGCTCGACACTTTCGCGGCTCAGCCCATAGCCTTCCTCCATTCGCAACGGCAGAAACAGATCCGGTGTCGCACCGTATGCACGCAAGATTTCCGCAAGCAACGCGAGCGAAGTGACTCCGTCGACGTCGTAATCGCCGAACAGAACGACGCGTTCACGGCGATCGATGGCGGCAACAATCCGCGTGACCGCTGCTTCCATGTTCGGCAACAGAAAAGGATCGCTCAACATCTTCAGACGCGGTTTAAGGAAAGCTTGGACTTCATCCGCGCTGGCAAAGCCCTTTCGCGACAACAAACGAGCGATGCATTCGCAGCCGCAAATTTCGCTCCAAGGAACGGCATCGTCGTTGAGCTGTTCGGGAGAAGCAATGATCCAGCGAGTTTGCCGCGTAAAGCTTGAACGCGTGTTCGCCTGGGGCGGGTCGACATTTACGCGGCTTTGCACCGATTATTTTATCCCGCCCGGCATCAGCTGACAACTGCGAGACAATCTCTCGTAATCAGTTGACTCGCGATTGACGACTCAATTACACAGGGGCTGTGAAATTGACCGGAATCGTGCTGTTAGCGGGCGCGTTTGCTCTGTCCGGGTGCGCATTCGGCAAAAAAATGTTGGAGCAACCGAGCGGCCATCAGTGAAATATCTCCAGTCTTGCAACAGCAAACCGAACGGTTTACGGGCCAAGTTGTGTTGGACGACGGTGCCTATCGATTCAAGCTGCTGAAGGACGGCTCGGTATTACGACTGACTCGCGCTAAACGGGAGAGCGAATTTGCAGCGCGAACAAATTAATCTCCGGAAATACTACGAGAAGACACTCGACGTGAAAGGAGCGCGCATGGGTGAGTGGATTTGGGCGGCGGACATCATGGGTCAATATACCCCGCCCGGCGGCGACACCGGTCCGAACATGAACGCGCCGAAACCGACTCGGCCCTAGGCGTTTAGATTACGTCCAGCACCAGTTCGCGTTTTGGCAGTAGCCCATGCTTTTGGCATAAACCGGAGAAGGCACGCAGCCCGCTCTTTTCATTTTCTCCGAAGTTGAATCGGAGATGCTCGCGATAGTAGCAGCGACAAAAGTCGGGCGAAAATTCGTGTTCGACGGCGATGACACTCTCAATGTTGTCGAGATTCACGTCACGAAGTACGCGAAGGCGATCGGCGATTGCTTTCGCGTCCTTAACCTCCGGCCTAACGAGCCAGAGCGCGTAAACGAATGGTAATTTCGTCAAACCTTTCCATTCCTCCCCCAGATCCCAGTAGCGATAATCGTCGGCGAACTTCTGACGAAATCGAATCGCATGATCACCAATCAAGAGCCGGGCACGGCCGCGTTTGATGGGAGAAAGTGAATCTCTTGCCATTTCAACAGCGCGAAATTCCTGGCCACGCTCAGCAAATAGATAGCGCAGCAAAACAACCGAAGTTTCCGAGGCGGGATCCAATTCGATTTCCGGCGGCGGCGTATCGCCAGCGTAAGCGATGACAACGCTGTAAACCGCGCCGTCCGATGAGATCGAAACGCCGTCGACGATTCGATAAATCGGATTCCGCAGAAATTCGAAACTGGACACGAGCGCGACATCGAGCTCGCCGCGGGCGAGCTGTAGGCAAAGCGCCGATGGATGATCGAGGACGACTTTGCCTTTCCAACCCTGAATCAGCGGCCGGGCATTGAGATACTTAACACAACCGACGCGCAGGGATTTCAAGTGACCAGTGACCTGTGATCAGTGACCAGAAATTTGAAACGGCTGATCACGATCACTCTTTAGGCGCAGGCGAGCTCAGCTTCGGAGCGCGGCTCGGGATGTCGACCCGTTTCGGCCATTCGTCAGATGACGATAACGGCTGTCGCGTTGGACCGGAACGCGCCCGGCCTCGCGAATCGCGTGCTCGAGAGCTGCGATCGTTTGCTGTTGCGGCGTGGTCGCGCCCGCCATGTGAAAGATTTTTTCTTCCATGATCGTGCCGTGCAAATCGTCAACTCCGTAGCTGAGTGAAATCTGGGCGAGCGGCAGACCGGTGCTCACCCAATAAGCGGTCAGATGATCGATATTATCGAGATAAATCCGGCTTACCGCCAGATTCCGCAATTGCTCGACGGCGGACGCACGTTTGATATGAGCGAGGATGGTCGTTTGCGGTTCAAACGCAAACGGAACAAACCCGCTAAAGCCCCCAGTTTCGTCCTGAAGTTGGCGGAGCTGGCGCAAATGATCGACGCGCTGTTCCAGCGTTTCGACGTGTCCGTAGAGCATCGTGCAGGTGCTGTGGCCGCCCATTCGATGCCATGTCCGGTGAACGTCGAGCCATTCCTCGGCGGTCTCCTTGCCGCGACAGATTCGATCACGCACCTCGGCGTCGAAGATTTCCGCGCCACCGCCGGTAATTGAACCCAGTCCGTGTTCCCGCAAGAGCTCCAACGTATCTTTGATCGGCATCTTAAAAATGCGCTCGGCCAAATGACGGACTTCGATCGCGGTAAAAGCTTTGATGTGCAGACGCGGGTCGAGAGCGCGCAACCCATCCAGCAAATCCAAATACCACTCCTTCTTTAAAGATGGATGCAAACCACCGACCATGTGAACTTCTGTGATCCCGAGCGGAACAGCGTCGGCAACTGCCTGAATGATTTCGCCGGGGCGTGTTCGAACGCGTGCGCGTCGCGTTTCTTGGCCGCAAACGCGCAAAACTGACACGACAGAACACAGATGTTTGAATAGTTAATGTAACGGTTGTGGATGTAACTGGCGAAGTTCCCGTTTTTTCGCTCGCGAACGACGTTGGCCATGATTCCGAGAGCGTTAAGATCGGTCGCCCGATAGAGAACTGCCGCCTCGGCTTCCGAGACGCGAGCGGCCGCCTCGATTTTCTCGGCAATCGGCTTAAGTTCCTTTGGAATAAGTGAGTAATTCATCCCGGGCCGATGCTGAAATCGATGGCTTTACCATGCACAGCCGCCTCGTGAGTTGCAACAAAAAGCACCGGAGCGCATCTGACGAGGAAGACGTGCCCCCATTGAGCGCAATAAGATTCGAATCGGTGCCCCACCAACCCCGTCTGTTTATCAATGGCCGACCCAAAAGCACCGGCGCGATCCGGCGATGACGCGGAAGATGTCCGCCTGATGCTCTTGGTAGCCGGTGGCGACACGGCTGCCTTCGAGACGCTGGTCGAGCGACATCAAGCCCTGGTGGCCGGCACAGTGGCACGGATGCTCGGCAGCAATTCCGACGTGGAAGACATTAGTCAGCAGGTCTTTATCCGCGTTTGGAAAAGCGCCGGCCGCTACGTGGCTCGGGCGAAATTCACGACCTGGCTACTCAAGATCACCCGCAACCTCGTTTTCAACGAAATGCGTCGCGCCAAGCGTCATCCGCACGTGCCGGTCCAGATCGATCCCGAAACGGAAGAACTGCCAATCAAGGATGAGGTAACCGCGACTCCGGACGCAACCCTGCTGCAGGCGGAATTACAACGAGCGATTGAAAGCGCCATCACTGAGCTTCCGGACACCCAACGAATGGCGCTTGTGCTCAGACGTTACGAAGAACTGAGCTACGAAGAAATCGCAGATGTCCTGGAGTTGTCGGTGCCGGCGGTCAAAAGCCTGCTGTTTCGCGCGCGGACAGAATTGCGCGAACGATTGCAGGTTTATCTAAAGCAATAAAGCAAAGAGGGCGGGCCCCTGCGCGGGCACCCGCCCCCTCTCAACCCCACATTCCTAAAATTTCTTATTCGTCGCGGTCTTTAACGTCGCTGTGGAACTGCACCTGCGTCGCTTCTTCGGGTGCTGGCGGTGCTCCTGGCTTGGCATAATCCGCAGCGAGCTGACGATTTGAAGTTGGCATCAGACGCACTGCGCCTTTCGCGTTGTTCCGCCAGCCGTTTGGATCGGCATATTCCTCGCCGACGTGATGCAAACCGGCGACCTGGTCTTCCAAGCCGGTGCCGTAGCGCTGATCAATAATGGTCGGTGTGACGAAGATTAGCAGGTTGCGCTTGTGCCGCTCATTGTCGTGACTCTGGAACGCGTAACCAAGCACCGGAATATCGCCAAGGACCGGGACTTTGGTACGCGCTTTCGCCACCTGATCGGAAAGTAGACCACCAAGCGCAAGCGTGTCGCCGCTCTTAATGAGCACGTTCGAGTCCAGTGTGCGCTTGTCGATGATCGGGCTCGTGACGTCGGCGCCATTAAAGCGTGAAGTGAAAATCGGCCACCTTGTTGCTGATTTCCGGTTTCACCGCGAGCGTGATGAAGTTGTCCTTATTGATGGATGGGCGCACGACTAACGTGTTACCAAAAGTTTTGTCCTGGAATCCACCGAATACGGCAGTTGCGGTTTGTTCGTTGAAATTCAGCTGTGGCACCGGCTGATTGCGAATTACTTCAATCTTCGCCTGCTGATTGTCTGCGGTGACTACACGAGGATTAGCCAGGAATTCGGCGTCGGCATCTTCATTTAGTGCTGCCAGCGTCGCCGAAAATTGCGGAACCGACAGAATCGCGAATTGTCCAGGGATCAAATGACCAAGGCTGCCGAAGAAGTTGTTGTTGTTCGCATTGCCCAGCCCAAAGCCGCCGGTCGGCACATTCCCACCGGGCACCGGGCTGCCTGACGCAATCGGGTTACCATAAGTGATTGTCTTCGGGGCAGATGCGCTGCCGACTGTCCCAGCCCAGTTGATTCCGTAAGCTTGCACTGGATCAGCAGTCACTTCCACGAGCCGCGCTTCGATCATGACTTGCCTGGTCGGCTTATCGATTTGCAGAAGAACTTTGCGAATGTTGTCGATGTTACTTCGAGTTTCACGGTAGAACATTGTGTTCGTCCGTTCGTCAATCTGAGGCGGGTCTTTGCTTTGCAGCTGCGAAGTAACTAATGGGGATATATCTTTTGCCCGGGCATAGCTAAACTGATAGCTGTCGCTTTCTGTTGGCTCGGCCGTGCGTTCTTGCGCGGTCTTGATGTAATAAACGTTCTCGATCTTGTCCATGAACAGCCCCTTGGCTTTGACAATGATCGAAATCGCCTGAAGCGCGGTCACATCTTCCAAGCGCATCGTGACGGTGCCTGCAACAGCATCACTCACTACCATGTTGACCTTGGCTTGGCGGGCAAGCAGTCGGAGCACTTGACCGACGTCGTCGCCTTGAAATTCACGAACACCGACACCGCCGCCCTCAACGTTTTCGTCGGCCTCGGTCGAGCCCGGCGCTTGCGTCGCGGTGGTGCCCGGTTTTGGCGCAGGGCTGGCGGCCTGGACCGGAGCCTGCACGAGCAACAACGAAGATTTGTCAGCGGAATTGGATTGATCTGGCGCCGGAGATCCTGCGGCGGGAGCTGGATTCGTTTGCGCCTGTGACATGGAAAGCGCGGTCAGAAACGCCGCCGCCGCGACGCATCCCCGTTGCTTAAAAGAAGTAACCATAGTTTGTGGAAGTGAGATAAGTGCTGCCGCGATGAAAGCAGGAAGCAGACCAGCCCCTCGGAACTTTAAGATGGCTAGCCGTGCAATCGACCGGGCCGGCAAAGGCGTTTTAGGCTTCCAGGCGGCGGGCCGCTTTGACGAACGCGTTCACTAAGCGGTCGTCTTTCCGACCCGGGGAGGCTTCTACCCCGCTGGTCGCATCCACACCGCGCGGACCGACCGCATTCACAGCCTCCGCCACATTCTCGGGATTTAACCCACCGGCGAGCACGATATTGAGATCTGGATGATCGAGCACAAAGTCACGCGCCAGTTTCCACGGAAATACGCGCCCCGTTCCCCCGAATTCGCCGCCCGAGCTGGAATCCAAGATTAATGTATAGGTCGAAAAATCAGGCACGTCCGCCAGCGAGCTCGAGTCTTCTACTGGCACCGCTTTGGCGAAGCGAATTCCAGCGCGGCCCAATCGCCGACAGAACTCCGGCGACTCATTTCCGTGCAACTGCAACGCGTCAATAAAAGGGAGCCGCGCGATCTGCTGGGCATCTTCCCAGTTCGGGTCCAGCAGAATTGCAACCTTGCACACGCTTGACGGCAGCTTGCCGATCCAATCGCTCGCCTTCTCGATGTCGATGTAGCGCTTACTCTTGCGGACCAGGTTGAATCCCAGAGCGTCGGCGCCGGCTTCAATTGCGGCCAGAGCATCCAGCTCGGTTGTGATCCCGCAGATTTTGATGAAAAGACGGTCGCTCGATGTCAATTTGCCGCCGAACATCCCCGCCTTATTCGTCGGGTTCAATTACACGACCCCGAACCTGTTTGATCTGACTGTGGTGCGTCAAGACATGCACTCGTCCGTCACTACCGCGGAAAAACGCGCTGAGCAGCCAGCTGACGAACGAGATGATGATTGCGCCAAATAGTGCGCGCCAAAAACCGTGCACTTGAAAACAAGGCACGATTTCGCTGACCAGCTTCAGCATCAGTGCGTTGATGATCAAAATGAAAAAACCGAGCGTCACCAGGATGAACGGGATACTGAGGAAGAGCAGAATCGGCCTGACAAACGCGTTGATGATCCCGAGCAGCAGCGAGGCGCCCAGCAGGCAACCGATTCCGGTGTAACCCATCCCCACGATGTTCGCTGCCACGAAGACAGCGAACGCAGTTATGAACCAGCGAAAGACGAAATGCCGCATGAGGCGAAGCTATTGAAAATTTGCGTCCTCGCCAAGTGCGTTCGACAAACCACTTGTCAATCTAACTGCCTTCGCTAAAGCGTAATCCAGGGAGGATTTTGAGTTGTGGCAAAGAAAAGCAAGGCCGACGCGGCGGCGTCCGGCAAAGCAAGCAAAGTAAAGGCAGGCGGAAAATCGAGACCCGCCAAGGCGAAAAAGGCTGCGGTACCGAAGAAATCTGCTGGGGACAAAACTGAAGCGCAGCCAGCGCCAGTATCCACAAGTGGGTTCGATCCAACCGATGCACAAATCGAGATGCGCGCCTATTTCATTTCCGAGCGCCGGCGCCGATTCGATCTGCCCGGCGACGCAAATTCAGACTGGCTCGAAGCGAAACGGCAGCTTCTGGCTGAAATTCGCCACTAAATCTGAAGCAGCGGTCGTCTCTTTAGAATCTTAGGGCCGCTTATACCGGGGTCGAGAATTGGGTGCCCGGCAAACACTCTTTGATTTTATCGACCAGCCGGTTGATCGCGTACGGTTTCGCGATCAACCCGGCCACGCCCGGCTCTTTAAGTAATTCCTGGGCGCGTTTTTCTTCGGCTTTTCCGGAAACGAGAATCAGCGGCGGCACGTCGCGGATCGGTTCAATGTTTTGATAAACCTTGCCGATAAGGAAGAACAACATTGCTCCATCGATCATCGGCATTTGGAAATCGAAGATGAACAGGTCGTATTTTTTCCTCAACGCGAGCTCAAATCCGTACTCCGGTTGGGGCGAAGTATCGACTTCGCAATTCAACGTCGCCAGCAACGCTTCGCGCACGACCCGCAGCAGCGCGACGTCGTCATCGACCATCAGGAATCGTTTGGCCTCAACCGCCACGCCCGAGATTTAACCATGAATTCACACGAATGAACACGAACGATTTGTTGCCACGACCGCTCCCTCGCGTGAAAAGGAACAGCCCCTCGACAGCGTGGGACGACTAAAGTTTATTCATGTAGACTCACCCTTTCGTGGTTAGGAAGAGCATGCAACACACGACTCCTGAACTCGTCGCGGCACTTCGCGAACGACTCGCCATCATTCGCGACGATAACAGCCGTAGCGACCCAGAAAGGCACATGGCGCGACTTCGCACCGTTTCAGAGAAGATCGACAATCTCGCCGCCGCCCTGCCTAAACCGGTCGACCCGGAGCTCGCCCATTTTCTCCAGCGCAAGAGTTATGACAAAGCGCTTGAATTGCTAGAGGGACGCTCGCCGCCACATTTCTAAGACGATTAAGATGCTCGCTTAGCGCGAGTACAACTCGACGATCAACTGTTCGTTGACGATCGGTTGCATTTCTTCGCGCGACGGAATGTGGGCAACTTTTCCTTTGAGCCCGTCGCGATCAACGGTCAGCCAATCCGGAACCGGAACAATTTGGGTGAGCTCTAGATTGCGGACCGCAAGTTGCCGCGATTTCGGTTTGTCCTTGATCGCGACCTCGTCGCCGGCTTTCACGTTGTAGGAGGCAACGTTGACGCCGCGGCCGTTGACCTGGACGTGACCGTGCGAGACGAGCTGGCGCGCCGCATTGCGCGTATTGGCGAACCCGAGCCGATAAATCACGTTGTCGAGCCGCGTTTCGAGCAGTTGAAGCAGCGTTTCACCGGTCACGCCGCGTTTGCGCAGGGCGTGCTGGAAAATCCGACGGAACTGGCGCTCGAGCAGACCGTATTGATAACGAAGCTTCTGTTTCTCGCCGAGCGCGATGGCGTATTCCGATTGCTTGCGACGCGAGCCTTTTGGCCCATGCATTCCCGGCGGATAATTTTTCCGCTCGAGCGATTTCGATGGTCCAAAAATCTGCACGCCGTAACGGCGGCTGACTCTTGTTTTCGGTCCAGTGTATCTGCCCATGTGAAGAAAGTTAGAAAGTCGTAGTTGAAAGTTGAATGAATCAGACCCGGCGTTGTTTCGGTGGGCGGCAACCGTTGTGCGGAACCGGCGTCACGTCGCGAATCAAAGTGAGATCGAGACCAATCGCCTGAAGGGCGCGAACGGCTGATTCGCGTCCGGCGCCTGGTCCTTTCACAAGAACCTGAACTTCTTTAAGTCCGTGACCCATCGCTTGCCGCGACGCGTCCTGTGCGACGAGCTGCGCAGCGTAGGCCGTGCTTTTGCGCGAGCCTTTGAATCCAACTTTGCCCGCGCTCGACCAGCCAATCACGTTTCCGTTCAAATCGGTGATCGTGACGATCGTGTTGTTAAAGGTCGCGTAAACGTGGGCGATGCCGCTGTGAATGTTCTTTGCACCTTTCGCCTTAACAATTTTCGGTTTCTCGACGTCGTCCGCGTCGAGTGAAAGATTTTCGCGAGGCGCTTCAGCTGCCGGAGCTTCCGACTTAGCCGGCTTCGCCGGTTTCTTGGCTGGCTTCGCTTCAGCCGTGACCGGCGCTTGACTCTCGGGACCTGACGCGGCGGTTTGTTCCATCTTTGCGTCGGCGGCCGGAGCGTGCTCTTCGGGCTTCGCCTGCTTCGGCTTTTCCTCTTTCTCCGCCTTCGGCTTCTCGTCCTTCGCCTTCGCTGGTTTTTTGTGTTCGGCCATTGTTTAAACTTTTCCTGCTTTAGCTTCCGGATTGCGGATCACGCCGACGGTCTTGCGCGGACCCTTACGCGTGCGCGCGTTGGTCGACGTTCGCTGACCGCGCACGGGCAATCCGCGACGATGACGTTGACCGCGATAGCAATTGATTGCCTGCAACCGTTTCAGATTTCCCTGAATGTCGCGGCGAAGATCGCCCTCGATTTTGAGTTTGTTGTTCGTGATCGCGTGAATGATTTCGTTGATCTGCTGCGGCGTTAGCTTGTTGGCGCGCAGATTCGGATCGATGTTTGTCTGCTCCAAAATCTTCCGGGCGGTGCTAAAACCGATCCCGTAAATGTAGGTCAGCGACGCTTCGATGCGCTTATCCGCTGGAATTTCAACTCCTAGTAATCTTGGCATATTCTAAATTCTTGTCGCTTGGTCACGCGTAACTAGTCACCGCTCTTATCCCTGGCGCTGTTTGTGACGCGGATTCTTGCAAATCACGCGCACCACGTTCTTGCGCTTCACAATTTTACAACTTTCACAAAGTCTTTTAACTGAGGGTCGTACTTTCATTTTGGTCGAAACAAAAAACGCGGAGCCATATCCGCGTTGTCACTTCTGGCGGAAGGTGATCCGCCCCTTCGACAAATCGTAGGGAGATACCTCTAGCATAACTTTGTCGCCGGGCAAGATACGAATAAAATGGAGGCGCATTTTGCCCGAAATGTGGGCCAGGACGCTTGTGGCCATTCGGCAGCTGGACCCGAAACATGGTATTCGGAAGCAGCTCGACGACAGTGCCTTCTACTTCAATTGCGTCTTTCCGCGCCATGTCAGGATTTCGGGCCCATCTTTGGTAATCAGGACCGTATGTTCAAAATGGGCCGACCGAGTTCCGTCAGCCGTGCGCACGGTCCAGCCGTCATCGAGCAGGCGGACATCCGGTCCGCCAATATTGATCATCGGCTCAATTGCGAGTGTCATGCCGGCTTTCAATTTCGGACCGCTGCCACGTCGCCCGTAGTTCGGGATTTGCGGTTCCTCGTGCAATTTGCGGCCCACGCCGTGGCCAACAAATTCGCGCACCACCGAAAACCGATTTTGCGACGCTTCATCTTCAATCTCCGCGCAAATGTCGCCCAGACGCCGGCCTTCATCGGCCACACTGATCGCGCGCTCCAACGCTTTCTCCGTCACTCGCAGCAATTGGTCGGTGCGTTCATCGACAATTCCGACGGGAATCGTTTGAGCTGTGTCCCCCACCCAACCATCTTGGACCACGCCGATGTCGAGCTTGACGATGTCGCCATATTGGATCCGCCGCTGGCTGCCGATTCCGTGCACAACTTCGTCATTCAGTGAGATACAGATGTTCCCGGGGAAAACGCGGTGGCCGAGTCGATAGCCGAGAAACGCGCTCTTCACTTTCGCTTCGTTCATGCAATCGGCAGCAGCTTCATCCACTTCTTTGGTGGTGATCCCTGGACGAATCAGCTCGCTTAAGCGATCAAGAATCTCGCTCGCAGTCCGGCATGATAGCCGCATCTTCTCGATTTCCTTCGCGTTCTTGATTGGAATCATGCCGCCACCTTGTCCTCGATGATGCGCGATATATCGGCAAACACCGCTTCGCGGTCACGGTTGCCGTCAATTTTCCGCAGGATCGACACTTTCCCGTAATAATCCGCCAACGGCTGCGTCTTGGTATTGTATTCACGCAAGCGCTGTTGCAGCACTCCATCGTCATCGTCGCTGCGCCGTTCGAGACGGCCCTCGCAATACGGACAGATCGGCCGATTAGCAAACTGAGCGCTGTCCACGCTCGTCGTAAATCCACAGGTTCGGCATTGCAGACGGCCGGAAATTCGCGAGCGCACCGTGTCTTCCGATACATCGAGCCAGATCGCGGCCTCCAAAGAAGTCTTCAGGCTTTTCAAAATCGACGCGAGACTTTCCGCCTGCGGCAACGTCCGCGGAAAGCCGTCGAACACAAATCCGTAACCACCGTGCAAGTGCAGCCAGTCTTCAATCAGCTTCACAATAATTTTGTCAGGCACGAGGTCGCCGCGCTGCAGCATCTCCGCCGTCCCCAGGCCGAGCGGTGTGTCCAAATCTTTTTCGCGGCGCAGAATCGCTCCGGGCGAAGTAACCGGAATTCCGAATTGACGGGTGATCATTTCCGCCTGAGTTCCTTTTCCGGAACCGGGAGCGCCGAGTAAAACGAGTCGCCGCTTCACTTCGACGCCAAAAACGCGGCAACCCCGCCAATTACAATGATGGCGATGCCAACATACAGCCACATCAGTGTACGCTGCGCCGCCGCTTCGCCGCGCACATAGGCGGACCGACCGGTAAATCCTCCGCGCACGCGACCTTTTCGCAAGAAGCCGTCGTAATGCCGCTGAATCAGATGCGTCTCTACCTGGCGCATAGTGTCGAGAATCACGCCCACAATAATCAGCAAGCTGGTACCGCCAAAAAATTGGGCGGTCACTTGCGGAACATGCAGACTCTGACTCAACAAACTGGGAAGCACGGCAATCAAGGTTAGGAAAATCGCGCCCGCAAAGGTCAGTCGGGTCATCGTAAAATCGAGAAAATCAGCAGTCGGCTTGCCTGGACGCACTCCCGGAATATAACCGCCGTATTTTTTCAGGTCGTCAGCAATCTGCGATGGCTGGAACTGCGTCGCGACCCAGAAATAGCTGAAGAAGAAAATCATGGCCGCGAGAACCACGTAATGAAGCCAACCGGTGGACAGCATCTCCGAAATCTGGCGAGCGGTCGGACTGTTCGGAAACGCCCAGCTCACGATCTGATTGGGGAACAACAAAAGCGCCCACGCGAAGATAATCGGCATCACGCCCGGGTAATTCACCTTCAACGGCATGTATTGGGTGTTGCCGCCATACTGCTTCCGGCCGACAACCCGCTTCGCATATTGGACGGTAATTTTTCGGACAGCCTGAGTGATCGCTATCACGCCTGCAATCACCAGGAATAAGAACGCCACCATCAGCACCAGGATCGCCGGATTTACCTGACTTGTTCCGGTTGCCGCGGACGGCACGAAAGTTTTCCACGCCTGTGCCAACGCCGCTGGCAAACGCGCGACGATGCCGATGGTAATGATCAACGAGATACCGTTGCCGACTCCGCGCTCGGTGATTTGATCGCCTAGCCACATGAGCAGCAGCGTGCCGGTGGTGAGCGAAATCACCGTTACGACACGGAACACCCATCCGGGATCGTCGACGAGAGGAATTCCCAACCGGGCGATTGTTTCCGAGATTCCGGGCAAGGCGACGCGATACGCTTCCGGATGCTGGAACGAGATTGCCAGGAGGTAGCCTTGGAAAACGCAAAGACCGACGGTCATGAACCGCGTGTATTGCATGATCTTTTGCCGGCCGCCGTCTTCGCGCGCGAGTCTTCCGAGCTGCGGAATCACCGCCGACAATAACTGCATCATGATCGATGCACTGATGTAAGGCATGATACCGAGAGAGAAGATCGCGCAGTTTTCCAGCGCGCCGCCGCTGAACAGATTCAGAAGAGCAGCCAGACTGCCGCCGGACTTTTCGGTCAGCGCGCTGCGAAACCATTCCTGCAAGACGGCCTGGTTAACTCCGGGCGTCGTGATGGCCGCACCAAGTCGGACAATCACGATTACTGCGAGCGTGAACAGAATTCGACGACGCAGCTCCGGTATTTTTACCGTGTTGAGAAAGGCCGAAACCATTTCCGAAAACTATTTCCGGGAAGTCTTCTTCTGCGCCTTCGATGCGGATGTCGATCTCTTCTTCGGCGCGGGTGCGGCGGATTCCTTCGCCACTTGATCAGAGCTCTCCGCCTTGGCCTTCTCCGCGCTGCGGTCCCGCATCGTGACGGTTCCACCGGCTTTCTCGATCTTCGCTTTGGCCGATTCGCTCACTTTGTCGGCTTCGATCTTCAGGGCGTGCTTTAATTCGCCATCGCCTAAAATCTTTATTCCCGCAATGTTGCCACGAACGAGTTTGGATTCGCGCAGTAGCTGTTCGTTCACAACGGTACCGGCCTTAAACGCGCTGAGATCGCTCAAGTTTACGATCGCGTAATGGACATGAAACGCCGCGTTGTTAAATCCGCGTTTTGGCAAACGTCGAATCAACGGCATTTGTCCGCCCTCAAATCCGAGGCGAATGCTGCCACCCGAGCGGGCTTTCTGACCCTTGTGGCCTTTGCCGCTGGTCTTTCCGTGACCCGAGCTTTCGCCGCAACCGAGTCGCTTCACGCGATGACGAGCGCCTGGACGCGGCCGGAGATTATGTAACCGCATCATGATTGTGATTGTGCGGCAGTCGCTTTTCCGTCGCCGCCTTTGATTCCACGAACCTTAAAAATTTCATCTTTGCGCCGCAACGATTTCAACGCCGCGATTGTCGCCTTGACCACGTTCGCGTGATTGCTCGAGCCGAGCGATTTCGCGAGCACGTCGCGAATCCCGACTGCTTCGACCACCGCGCGCACTCCGCCGCCGGCAATGACGCCTGTTCCGGGCGACGCAGGTCGCAACAGCACACGGCCACCACCGAACTCGCCGATCGTTTCGTGCGGAATCGTGTTTTCGTGGAGCGAAACTTTTTCCATCGATTTCTTCGCGGCGTCGGACGCTTTTCGAATTGCTTCCGAGACTTCGTTCGCCTTTCCGAATCCGACGCCGACCGAACCGTCGTGATCACCGGCAACAATTAGCGCGCTAAAGCTGAAACGCCGGCCGCCTTTCACGACTTTGGCGCAACGATTGATGAACACGACCTTCTCGGTTGTGTCGCCTTTTTTTGCCGGCGCCTTATCGGCGCCGCGGTCTTGTCGTCTGTTTGGAGGTCCTTGAGCCATGAATTTAAAACTTTAATCCGCCTTCGCGTGCTGCGTCCGCGAGCGCTTTCACTTTGCCTTGATATTGAAATCCGCCGCGATCAAATACCACGCTCTCGATTTTTTTGCCGCGCGCGCGCTCGGCGATGGTCTTGCCAACAACCTCGGCGCTGGCGCGATTCGCTCCCGGTTTACTCTTGCCGAGGACGGCCTTCTCCGCTGTCGAAGCCGCAGTCAAAGTCTTGCCGGCATCGTCGTCGATGACCTGCGCGTAAACGTGTTTACCCGAAAAATAGATCGACAAACGCGGACGCGCGGCCGTTCCGGAAACCTTTTTCCGGATGCGCTGATGCAATCGCTGCCGAGCTGCTTTTCGATTAAACGTCGCCATAAAATTACTGGACCGTCTTGCCTTCCTTGCGACGGATTTGTTCACCGGCGTAACGAACGCCTTTGCCCTTATACGGCTCCGGCGGGTAATAGCGGCGAATGTCAGCGGCGACCTGGCCGACAACTTTCTTGTCCGGGCCCTGAATCGAAATCTTCGTGTTGTCGGTCACGGTGATTTTGATGTCTTTCGGAATCGGAAAGAGAATCGGGTGCGAAAAGCCGAGACTGAGATTCAAATTCTGCCCCTGGACCGCGGCTTTGAATCCAACGCCTTCGATCTCAAGGTTCTTTGTAAAACCTTCGCTCACGCCCACGACCATGTTGTGCACGAGCGCCCGCGAAAGACCATGCAACGCCTTTACGCTGCGCGTTTCCGCACCGCGCGCGAGCGAGACGTGATTGTCCTTCACGCTACCCTTGATTTGGCGCGGCAATTTCCAGCTCAGCTTGCCTTTCGGTCCTTCCACCGAAACAGCGCCATCATTGTCAATGTTAACCTTGACCTTGTCTGGAATATCGACCGGTTTATTTCCAATTCGCGACATAAAATTACCAAACGTAAGCGAGCAATTCGCCGCCGACTTTTTGTTTCTTGGCTTCGCGGCCCGACATAACGCCGCGTGATGTCGACAAAATCGCCGTGCCCATTCCGCCGAGCACGCGCGGAATTTCGTCCGCGCCAACATAACGCCGCAGGCCCGGCCGGCTCACTCGTTTCAAACCGGTGATGGCACAGGTGTGATCGACCAGTTTGTTAGTGATCTTGATCCGCGGATGCGCCGCTTTCGTATCGACTTCGTAATCGCGTGATGTAGCCTTCATTTTTCAAAATGCGCACGACTTCGGCTTTGAGCTTCGAGTACGGCACCAAGATCTCCATCTTCTGCGCGCGCGCGCCGTTGCGCATGCGGGCAAGCAAATCTGCAATTGGATCAGTAACGGTACTCATGAAATTCAGGCAGCCGCTTCAGCCGGTCCGCCAGATGGTGCCGCCACAGCGGCTTTTTTCGCGCGATCGGCAAAAGGCATTCCCAATTCGCTCAAGAGCGACTTGGCCTCTTCATCCGTCCGCGCGGAAGTCACAATTGTAACATCAAAACCGATGTTGCGCTTGATTTTATCGAGCTCGACCTCGGGAAAAATTGTCTGATCGGGAACGCCGAGCGTGTAGTTGCCGTGGCCATCGAAACTGCGCGGCGAAACTCCGCGGAAATCGCGAATGCGCGGCAACGCGGCCTTGATCAATCGCTCGAGGAATTCGTACATCCGGTCGCCGCGCAACGTTACTTTCGCGCCGATCAGCTGGTCCTTGCGCAGTTTGAAATTCGCGATGCTTTTCTTCGAGCGCGTCTCGGCCGGCTGTTGTCCGGTGATTAATGCCAGCTCGGCCTTCGCTTCGTCGAGCGCCTGCTTCACGTCCGGCTGCGAACCGATCGAAGTATTGACCACGACCTTCTCGATCTTCGGGATCTGGTGTACGTTTTTGTACTTGTGCCGTTCGCGTAACGCCGGCACCACTCGGTCTTTGTAATGACGATAAAATTCGTTTTCCATTACGCCGCCTTTTTCTCAGCCTCTTTCTTCGGCTTCGTCTTGGTTTTCTTTTCGGTTTTCTTTTCCGCTTTCTTCTCGATCAATTTCACATTCGAAATGTGAATCGGGCCTTCGCGTTCCGCGATTTTGCCCTGCGGATTGTCCTGCGACTTTCGGAGATGCTTCTTGATGATCCGCACTCCTTCGATCAGCACGCGTTGCTTGCTCGAGATCACTTCGAGGATTTTTCCGGAGGAACCTTTGAAGTTCCCAGAGATCACCTCGACCTCATCGCCCTTCTTCACGTGAAACTTCATCCGGTTCATAAAACCTCCGGTGCCAGCGAAACGATTTTCATGAAATTGCGTTCCCGCAGTTCGCGCGCGACCGGGCCAAAAATGCGCGTCCCGCGCGGGTTCAAATCCTTGTCGATGATCACGATCGCGTTGTTGTCGAAGCGCAGAAACGAACCGTCGTCGCGCCGAATCGGCTGTCGCGTGCGAACCAAAACAGCGCGCACAACTTCACCCTTCTTCACCGTGCCGGTGGCGCTCGCTTCTTTCACGTTCGCGGTGATGACATCGCCGATCCCGGCGTAAAGCGTGGCCTTGCCGATCACGCCGATCATCGTCGCCATGCGCGCGCCGGTATTGTCCGCCACCTCAAGTCTGGATCTGAATTTGTACCATTAAAATCTACCTCTTCCTCTTAACCCTTTTTATTTCTGGAGGACCTCCACCAATCGCCAGCGTTTCAATTTGCTCAGCGGCCGCGTTTCCATGATCCGCACGGTGTCGCCGGTCTTCGCCTTGTTCTCCTCATCGTGCGCGTAGAAACGGCGAATCTGTTTCACGATCTTGCCGAACTTCGGATGTGGCACGCGCGTCGTCGTTTGCACAACAATCGTCTTGTTCATCCGGTCGGAAATCACTTCGCCGACGCGTGTTTTGCGCGCAGCGCGAGTGTATTTCGCCGGCAATGGCGGCGGTTGTGCTACTGGTTGGGTTGCTTGCTCGGCCATAAATTATTTCTTCTTTTTCGCCTTTGGCTCTTCGGCTGCAATCGTCTGCGGTTGCTTGGTGCGATTCGAAAGAATCGTTTCGATCCGCGCCACGTCGCGGCGGATCAAACGCAGTCGGCTCGGTTGTTCGAGCTGTCCGCTCTGTTGTTGCAAACGGAGATGCAATCGTTCCTGGCGAAGGTCGCGCCGCTTCGTCAGCAACTCATCCGTACTCATCTCAACGATTTCCTTGATTTTCATGTTCGTTAGGCCGCGGCCACGTGGTGACGGCTGATAAATTTTGTGCGCACCGGCAATTTGTCCGCGGCCAGTCGCAACGATTCGCGCGCGACGGATTCCGTCAGACCATCCAGTTCAAACAAAATGTTTCCCGGCTTCACCGTCGCCACCCAAAATTCCGGCTGACCTTTTCCTTTACCCATTCGCGTTTCCGGCGGACGAGCGGTCACTGATTTGTCGGGAAAGATCCGGATCCAAAGTTTGCCTTTGCGCTTCATGTTGCGAGTCAACGCAACCCGCGCGGCTTCGATTTGAGTGTTCGTGATCCATGCGCGCTCGAGCGTTTGCAGACCGAACTCGCCGAAGTTGATCCGCAAATTGCGCGAAGCAGTCCCCTTGCGGCTTCCCCGCTGGGACTTTCGATACTTCACTCGTTTCGGCATCAACGGCATAAAATTCTCCTACGATTGGACCGGCTCCGGCGCGGGCGGCGGTGGTGGTGGCGGCGCGGCTGGCATTTCGGCAGGCGCTTCTTCCTTCTTACAGATCCAGCATTTCACGCCGATCTTTCCGTAAACTGTGTTCGCTTCGGCAAATCCGTAATCGATCGCCGTGCGCAAAGTGTGCAGCGGCACCTTGCCTTCGCGATACCACTCCGAACGCGAAATCTCCGCGCCGTTCAATCGGCCCGAGCAGCGCAAACGAATTCCATCAGCGCCAAAATCCATCGCAGTTTGCACCGCCTTCTTCATCGCGCGGCGATATGCGATTCGGCGCTCGATCTGCAGCGCAACGTTCTCGGCAACCAGTTGCGCATCGAGCTCCGGCGTTTTGATCTCCTGGATGTCGATCTTGATTTGTTTGCCCTGCGCCATCTTCGAAATTTCTTCGGTCATCTTCTCGATCTCGGCGCCTTTGCGGCCGATCACGATACCGGGACGCGCGGTGTGGATCGTCACGCGAATCGAATTCCAAGCGCGTTCGATCACAATTTTCGCGACCGCGGCGAACTGCAGCTTCTTCTTCACGTAATCGCGAATCTCGAGATCGCTGTGCAGAAATGCTGGCAGCTCCTGCGGCGAGGCGTACCAGCGCGAACGCCAGTCGCGGTTCACGCCAAGTCGGAATCCAATTGGATTAACTTTTTGTCCCATACAAATTATTTCTTCGCTGCCGCTTTCGCGCTCTTCTTTGATCTTCTTCGGCTTTTTCCCAGCCGTTGTCGCCGCCTTTTCTTCGGTCTTCTCAGTGGCCGGCTTTTCCTTCTCCGGTTTTTCGTCCGTCAAAACGATCCGAATGTGGCTCGTCCGTTTCAAAATTCGCGCTCCGCTCCCGCGCGCACGAGTCATCATTCGTTTAAAAGTTGGACCTTCGCCGACGACCGCTTCCTTCACGACCAGGCCGTCGGCCTTCAAGTTCGCGTTGTTCTCCGCATTCGCGATCGCGCTCTTGAGCGTCTTGTTGATCAAGAACGCTGCCTTCTTGGGCGTAAATGCGAGAACGTCCAGCGCCGCCGATACCGGCAGACCCTGAATCTCTCGCGTGACTTCGCGCACCTTGAACGCCGAAATCCGCGCATACTTATATATCGATCTAACTTCCATTTTTTCGTTTAAGCGTTGAAACGCTGAAGCGTTACAGCGACGTCCGCTTTAACGCTTCAACTCTTCAATCTTTCATCTCACACTCACCTTTGAGGCATCGACTTGGAGTCGATCGCCCACTTTAATTTTTTCCTTCCCAGAATCCTCAATTACTGCGCCGCAAATCCGCTGGCGCACATCCACCACCCGCAACGTCGCAATCTTCGTATCACCGCGCATCACGCGCAGCGGCATTCCAATCTTCACGCCCTGCTGCTCGCCGATGTTCGCAACCACGAATGACCATTCGTCTTTCACGCTAAGCACGCTGGCGTCCATCAAACTTGCTTGCGGCTCCTTCGCTTCCTGCCACGAGAGGATCGATCTCCCCACCAGGTCGTTCGTTTTGCGCAACTGCGCTTCCACGTCCATTCGCGCCTGCGCATCACCGCCTTGCGATGTTTTCAAATATTGCAAGAGAGCTTCGTTCAAACCGAGCAGTTGATCGCGAAGTTCGCTCGCGCTCTTTTTGCGCGAGCCGCAGATCGCTCACTGCCGCAAGCAAACGTTGCTCGAGCTTTGCCCGATCTTTGCTCGCCGACGCGAGCCCCAACGCTTCCATTCGCGATTCCAAATCCGCGAACTTGCGCCGAAACACTTCCGCTTCGGCATTCGATTCCGCCAGGCTCGCCGTCAACGTCTTGAGCGATTCGCTGTTGAATCGACAATTGCCTGCGCAATTCTTCGTTCTGCGGAAGCAGTGACTCCGCGGTCACCTTTGGTGGCGCCGTCCCGGCTGCAAATCCCCAGATGGTGCAGGCGAGACGCTGCCTCCCGCATTTTCAATTTTGGATTCTGACAAAGAACTATTTCCCTGCGCCTGCGCAACCGAAGCCGCGACGACGCACTCCGCAAACTGCTAAAAAAATCCTCAACTACTTCGTCACCTTCGCCGTATGCGAACCGTGTTTCTTAAAGATTCGCGTGGCCGAAAATTCGCCGAGTTTATGTCCGACCATGTTCTCGGTCACAAAAACGGAATTGAATATCTTTCCGTTGTGCACCAGGAACGTGTGGCCGACAAAATCCGGCGTTACCATCGAGCGCCGCGACCAGGTCTTGATCGCTTTTTTCGCGCCCGAGGCATTCATCTTGTCGATCTTCTCCAGAAGATGCGATTCGACGAAGGGTCCTTTCTTTAATGATCTTGCCATAAAAATCAAACTTTCTTCTTGCTGCGGCGCCGTTCCAGAATGAACCGGTCGCTCGGCTTACGCTTCGCGCGGGTCTTAAATCCTTTCGCCAGTTGTCCCCACGGACTCACTGGATGATGACGGCCGCCGCCGCCCTTCGATTTGCCCTGACCGCCTCCCATCGGGTGATCGATCGGGTTCATCACCATGCCGCGGACATGCGGCCGGCGTCCCTGCCAACGCGTGCGACCGGCTTTACCGCTGGCAACGTTCATGTGATCGACGTTGCCGACCTGGCCGATGGTCGCGAAACAGTTCTCGTGAATCCGGCGCACTTCGCCCGATGGCATTTTCACCAGGGCGTAGCCACCTTCGAGGTTGTTTAAGATCGCTTGCTGACCGGCGCTTCGCGCAACCTGGCCACCGCGTCCGGGGCTAAGCTCGATGTTGTGAATGTTTGTGCCGAGCGGAATCGCGCGAAGCGGCAATGAATTGCCAAGTTCAGGCGCGGCGTCGTTGCCCGCGACAACCTTCGCGCCAACCTGCAGTCCGTTCGGCGCGAGGATGTAGCTCAACTCGCCATCGGTGTACTTAATAAGAGCGATACGCGCGGAGCGGTTCGGATCGTATTCAACTCCGACGACTTCCGCAGTCACGCCATGTTTGCGGCGCTTGAAATCGACTTTGCGGTAATGCTGCTTGTGCCCACCGCCGATGTGGCGCGAAGTCAGGCGGCCGTAATTGTTGCGTCCGCCGCTTTTTTTCTTCGGCTCCAGCAAACTCTTCGCCGGCGTCCATTTCGTGATCTCATCGAAGGCCGGCGTTTGTTTGAAACGCTGGATCGGCGTGAGCGGACGATAATTTTTGAGCGCCATAAAATTAAACCAGCTCGATCTTTTCCCCTTTTGCGAGCGTCACGATCGCCTTTTTCCAATGCGCGCGCCGTCCGAGCGGTCCACGCACACGCTTCTGTTTGCCGGCGTAGTTGCAGGTGTTCACATCGACGACTTTCTTTTGGAACAAACGCTCGACCGCCTCTTTGATTTGAATCTTGTTCGCGCGCGGGCTGACGCGAAAAACGTATTTGTTCTGCTTTTCGCCGAGCAGCGTCGATTTCTCGGTCAACGAAGCGGTCTCAATAATTTCGTGCGATTCGTTCATTGCAATCTCTCCGCTAGTTTCTCGAGCGCCTTCGACGTCACCAAAATTTTCTGGAATGCAAGCAGTTGCTCCGTATTCACGTCCGCCGCAGTCGCCAGTTTCACCGGCTTTACATTGCGCGCCGATTTGTGGGTCTTGTCGTCGAACGAATCGGAAACGATCAGCACCTTTTCCGCGTCGGTTTGTTTCCGGACAAGATCGACAAATGCCTTCGTCTTGATTTCCGAGACGGCGAACTTGTCGATCGTGAGAACGTCGCCGGCCTTGATTCGCTCGCTCAACGCTTTTTGCAAAGCGAGACGCCGGACCGATTTCGAAACTTTCTTGGAATAGTCGCGCGGCTTCGGACCGAACACTACGCCACCGCCACGCCAAACCGGCGACGAAACATAACCTGCGCGGGCACGACCAGTTCCTTTTTGTCGCCACGGTTTCGCGCCGGACATATCGACTTCGGCTTTCGTTTTTGTGTTCGCCGAACCGGAACGACGCGCAGCTCGCATCGCGACTACGACATCGTGAACCGCCTGCGAACCGCGACCATCCTCGATGATGTCGATTTTCGCTTCTTTGGCCGCCGCTTTGGTTAAAACTTTCGCGCTCATTTCTTTTGCTCCTTGCGGCTTCAGGCTTTTTCTCGGGCTTCTTCTCGTCAGCTTTCTTGGACCCCTCGGCCTTCTTATGCACGGCGGTGTCTTCTTTCGCGTGCTGTTTGTGCAACGCGATCTGCGCAGCTGGATTCTTAATCGCCGGCCTAACGACTACGTAACTGCCGTTGCATCCCGGCACCGCACCGCTCACCAAAATGATTTTCTCCGCTTCGCGCACCTGCATGACTCGCAGGTTCTGCACGGTCACACGCTCGTCGCCCAGGTGGCCGGGCATTCCCATGTTCTTCCAAATCCGGCCCGGCGTGGAACGATTGCCGATCGCGCCGTTGCGGCGGTGCGTCTTCGAACCGTGCGCCGCGCCTTGTCCGTGGAAGTTGTGCTTCTTCATCACGCCTTGGAAGCCTTTGCCCTTCGAGCGACCGATCACATCGACGAAATCGCCGGCCTGAAATTGCGTGACGGTGAGATTGACTTCGCCTTCCGGCAGATCGGCCTTCAAACGAAACTCGCGCACGAAACGTTTCGGCTCGGAGTTCGCGCCTTTTGAAAATGCCGAGTTCTGCTTTACTGACGCGCGATTCCTTTTGCGAATCGAACCCGACTTGGATCGCCGAGTAGCCGTCGTTTTCCTGCGTTAGGCGACGCAAGAGAGCGTTATCGCCCGCCGCGATCACGGTCACAGGATGCAGCCGACCATTGGCGTCGTAGACGCTGGTCATGCCGATTTTTTGTCCTAGTAAACCGATGCTCATGTTGTCGACGTGCGAAAATTCTCAAGCGCTAAATCTTAATCGTGATATCAACGCCCGCGGGCAGGTTTAGCTTCTTCAGCTCATCCACCGTCTTCGCGGTCGGCTCGATGATGTCGAGCAACCGTTTGTGCGTGCGGATTTCAAATTGTTCCATCGACTTTTTGTCGACGTGCGGAGAACGGTTCACCGTGAATTTTTCGATCAACGTCGGCAGCGGAATCGGACCAGCCACGCGCGCACCGGTGCGCTTCGCCGTCTCGACGATCTCGACCGCGGATTGATCGAGCATTCGATGATCGAATGCCTTCAACCGAATGCGAATGCGTTGGCCGTCGGTCATTTTGTCTCCTTCTGATCGAGAATGGCCGCGACCAGATTCTGCGGCACCGGTTCAAAGTGCGACGGCTCCATCGAGTAACTCGAGCGGCCTTTCGACAACGAACGGATCGCGGTTGCGTAACCGAATAGTTCCGCCAGCGGAACATCGGCGTGAATGATCGCGAGGTTGCCGCGCGATTCGATGCTTTGAATGCTGCCGCGACGACGGCTCAAGTCGCCGCAAATATCGCCCTGATATTCTTCCGGCGTGATGTTTTCGACCTTCATGATCGGCTCGAGCAGGATCGGTTTGGCCGCGCGGAAGCCGTCTTTCATGGCAAAAATCGCCGCCATCTTGAATGCGAGCTCGTTCGAATCGACTTCGTGGAAACTTCCGAACACGATGTCGCACTCAACATCGACAACCGGATAACCGCCGAGCACGCCGTTGAGCACCGCTTCTTCGATACCTTTCTTGACGGCCGGGATGTATTCGCGCGGAATAATGCCGCCGACGATCTTGTTTTCGAGCACGAGACCCTTGCCGCGCTCGCCCGGGCGCAAGATCAACTTCGACGTGACCGTACTGACCGCGACCGCCGGATTGTTTGATCAACTTGCCAACGCCATGCGCGTTGGTCGTGATCGTTTCGCGATACGCGATCTGCGGTTTGCCCGCGTTCGCGTCCACTTTGAATTCGCGGAACATGCGGTCGCGAATAATTTCCAAATGCAGCTCGCCCATGCCGGCGATGATCGTCTGGCCGGTGTCTTCGTGGGTGTAAACGCGGAACGTCGGATCTTCTTCGGCGAGACGCTGCAAAGCGATGCCCATTTTTTCCTGGTCCAACTTCGTCTTCGGCTCGATCGCCATTGAAATAACGGGATCAGGAAACGACGGCGGCTCGAGCAGGATCGGATGATCCTCGTCGCACAGCGTGTCGCCCGTCGTGATGTTCTTGATTCCGACGATCGCGGCGATGTCGCCCGAGTAGCAGGTCTCGATGTCTTCGCGTTTGTCCGCCTGGATCTGAATCAAACGCGAAATGCGCTCGCGCTTGTTCGTGCGCGGATTGTAAACGGTGTCGCCTTTGCTCAGCGTGCCGGAATAAACGCGGAAGAAAACGAGTTTGCCGACAAATGGATCGCTCCAAAGTTTGAACGCGAGCGAGCAGAAATTTCCGTTGTCGTCCGTCGGCGCTTCCATCGGCTCGTGCGTGTCGGGCTCCATGCCTTTGGCCGGCGGAATGTCGAGCGGACTCGGCAGATAATCGACCACCGCGTCGACCAGATATTGCACGCCGATGTTCTTCAACGCCGAGCCGCCGATCACCGGCACAAATTTGTTCGCGATCGTTTGCCGGCGAATGGCCGCTTTCAAAAGCTCCGGCGTAACCGGCTTCTCTTCGAGAACAACTTCGGCGATTTCGTCGTCAATATTCGAAATTTGCTCGACCAGATCGTTGTAAGCCTTGTCGACCGCGGCGACATGTTCCTGCGGAACGTCGGTCACCTCGTAGGTCGATCCAAGCTGGTCGCTATCGGAATAAATGATCGCCTTCTTATTAATGACGTCGAGCTGGCCTCGGAGTTGATCTTCCCTGCCGAGCGGCAGCAGAACCGGCCACGCGTTCGCGCCGAGTTTTTTGTGAATGCTGTCGACCGACATCGCGAAATCGGCGCCGACGCGGTCCATCTTATTAATGAACGCGAGCCGCGGAACGTTGTATTTCGTCGCCTGCCGCCAAACCGTTTCCGATTGCGGCTGCACACCGGCGACGCCGTCGAAAACCGCGATCGCGCCGTCGAGCACGCGCAGCGAACGCTCCACTTCCGCCGTGAAATCGACGTGACCGGGCGTGTCGATGATGTTGATGCGCTGCTTGATTCCTTCGAAAATTTTGTAAACGCCTTCTTCTTTCTTCTGCGACCAGCTGCAGGTCGTCGCCGCGGACGTGATCGTGATTCCGCGCTCGCGCTCCTGCTCCATCCAGTCGGTGACGGTGGTGCCTTCGTGCACCTCACCCATCTTGTGGATCATGCCGGTGTAAAACAGGACGCGCTCGGTGATCGTCGTTTTGCCGGCGTCGATGTGCGCGGCGATCCCGATGTTGCGCGTCCGCTCGAGCGGGAATTTGCGATTCGGCGAATTCGGATTTTTCGCTGCGGCTGATTTTTTCTCCGAGGTCGCGGTCGCCATAATCGTTACCAGCGGAAATGGGCAAACGCGCGGTTCGCCTGCGCCATTTTGTGTGTGTCTTCGCGTTTCTTGATCGCGTTGCCCTGACCCGCGGCCGCGTCCTTGATTTCGTGCGCCAGCGCTTCGCGCCATCGGCATGCCTTTGCGCGTGTCGGCGTACTGCACGATCCAGCGCATCGCGAGCGAGATCTGGCGGGCCGGCGGCAACTTCCATCGGCACTTGATAAGTCGCACCACCGACCCGGCGCGATTTCACTTCCAGACGCGGGCGAACATTCTCCAGCGCCTTGTTTACAACTTCGAGCGGATCGACCGAATCCGAGCCTTCGCGCGATTTATCGATCGCGGTGTAAACAATCCGCTCGGCCAGCGATTTCTTGCCGCGCTTCATCACCGTGGAGATGAGACGCGCGACCGCCGGACTCCCGTAGCGGGAATCGACGCGCTCTTCCTTTTTGTAAACTCTCTTCCGTCGCGACATTGTCGATCTTCTGTTTCAAAATTTACTTCTTCTCCGCCGGCTGCCGGACGCTGCTTTCGCAGCGCCGCCTCCACCGCCGCGCCACCTTTCGGGCGCTTCGCTCCATATTTGGAGCGACTTCGCCGGCGTCCATCGACACCGAGACGAGTCGAGCGTGCCGCGCACAATGTGGTAGCGCACGCCCGGCAAATCTTTCACTCGTCCCCCGCGCACGAGCACGATGGAGTGCTCCTGCAAGTTGTGTCCTTCGCCCGGAATGTAGGCAATCACTTCCTGGCCGTTCGTCAAGCGCACTTTCGCCACTTTGCGCAGGGCGGAATTCGGCTTCTTCGGCGTGCGCGTCATCACCTGCACGCACACGCCGCGACGCTGAGGACAATTCGTCAGGGCCGGTGACTTCGATTTCACCGACACCTTCCGGCGTCCTTTCCGAATCAACTGATTAATCGTTGGCATTTTTCTAAACAAAGCGCCGCCCGAACGGGGTTGAAATTCCGGGCGACAAAAAAACCCGCTCAAACGCGTTAACACACTGTCACGCGCCTGATGCGGTGAGCCGCGACTATAGAGGAGAAAATCGTGCGCCCGCAAAGATTATTTTGCGTCTGAATTTGTTTTACGCCGCGATTGCGCGGAATCTCTGCGCGGATGCACAAAACGTTCGAACTTCTGGCGCAAGATCGACAATCAAAGGCGCGGCATGGACGATTAACGACTGCGCATGGCGTGATCGAGACGCCGGCCTTCATGCCGGTCGGGACGCAGGGCATCGGTGAAGGCGGTCAGTCCGCGTGAACTGCGCGAGTTGAACGCGCAAATCATTCTCGGAAATACCTATCACTTGTTCGTCCGGCCAGGAATCGAAGTGATCAAACATTTCGGCGGGCTGCACAAATTCATGAATTGGGACGGACCGATTCTGACCGACAGCGGCGGTTACCAAATTTTTTCATTGGCGAAGTTGCGGAAGATCACTGAAGACGGCGTGCAGTTTCAAAATCACGTCGATGGAACGCCGGCGTTCATTTCGCCGGAGATCGCGATGGAAATTCAGGCCGCGCTCGGAAGCGATATCGCGATGGTGCTGGACGAATGTCCGCCGTGGCCGTGCGAATGCGATTACGCGGCGAACAGCCTGGAGATGACGATGCGCTGGGCAAAACGATGCAAAGAGGTTGCGGAAACCGGATTGCGGAATGCGGAATGCAACAGTGAGGCAACTAGTCTGTCCGCGATCCGCGATCGGCAATCCGCAATGAAGCGTCAACTTCTGTTCGGCATCGTCCAGGGCGCGACGTTTGCGGATCTGCGCAAGCAATCCGCGCAAGCGCTTGTCGAAATCGGCTTCGATGGTTACGCGATTGGCGGCGTCAGCGTCGGCGAACCGGAAGAGGAAATGTTCAAAGCGGTCGAATCGAGCGAGCCCAATCTTGCCAGCGGACAAGCCTCGTTACGCGATGGGGCTCGGGACGCCGCCGCAGCTTATTGGAAATGATCGCGCGCGGAATGGACATGTTCGATTGCGTGTTGCCCACGCGACTCGCCCGAAATGGAACCGCATTCACTTCGACCGGCACATTGAATCTGAAAAACGCGGAGTTCGCGATGGATAAACGACCGATCGAAGAAGGCTGCAATTGTCCGGCCTGTCGCGAGTTCACGCGCGGATACATTCGTCATCTGATTAAAGTCGAGGAAATTCTTGGACTTCGGCTGATCACCATCCACAACTTGCATTTCTATTTAGAGCTGATGCGGCTGGCCCGGGAAAAGATCGACAATGGGACCTTCGAGGAGTTTCGCCGTGAGTTCGTGGCGAATTATCAAACGCGGGATAGGTCGAAGCGGCGTTGTAGCGGCGTTTGTTCTCAAACGCCGAATTAATAGACAGGCGCTTGAGACAAGCGCCTCTACAACAAACAGCGTTGCACGCCACGCGTTCAGGATTAAAGTCCGGCCTCCCTCAAAGTTTTTCCGATGATGTTCCAGCTTCTAGCTCAAGCGCAGCCTGCAACGCCAGCCCCGGGTCCGGGCGGCGGCATCGGTTACTTTCGTGCCCGTTCATTTTCATCTTCATTATCATGTACTTCATGCTGTTCCGGCCGCAGAAGAAGCGGCAACAGGAACAGCAGCGATTGGTCTCCGCGCTGAAAACGGGTGACAAAGTCGTGACCAACGCCGGCATTCATGGATTGATCGCGAACGTGAAGGAAACGACTGTGATGTTGAAAGTGGCCGACAACGTGAAGATCGAGGTGGAAAAATCGGCGGTCACGAATGTGCTAAAAGAAAGTTGAGAGTCGATGGTTGAGATGTCGAGAGCCTGAAGAAATGAGCAGATCCAACATCGCATGAGTCCTGCAGCCACATTTTTCGCCGGTATCGGCCTGCTGATCTTATTCGGCTGGTATTTTGCGACCGATAGCGATCGAATCCGCCGACTTTTGGGAACGGTCCTGACGATCGCGATCACGGCGTTCTGCCTTGCATCGACCTATCCGCCGTTCGACCAAAAGCGCCCGGACGGAACAATCATTCGTCCTGGCAAAATCCATCTCGGCCTCGATTTGCAGGGCGGCACCTCCTTTTTGATTCGGCTGGAACCGGCGGCCAGCCCCGACGGAACGAAGCGCCCGATCACGAAATCGATGGTGGACCAGGCGATCGAGGCGATCCGCAAGCGTGTCGATCAATTCGGCGTCAGCGAACCAATCATCACGCCGCAGGGAACTGACCGGATCCTCGTTCAGATTCCCGGGCTTGATGCCGGAAAAATCCAGGAAGCGCGCGACCAGCTTTCGCGCGTGGCCAAGCTCGAGTTTCGCCTCGTTTATCCCGACAACGGCGACCGCCTGGACAAGATCGACAAAGGCCAGGAAGTGATTCCGCCGGATTACCGCATCGAAACCTATACGATGCGGGCGGAAGAGAACGAAAAGCCGAAAGAAGAACGACTGCTGGTCAAAAAGAAAGCCGATCTGGGCGGTGATCACGTGCGCGAATCGCATGCCTATTACGGAAACGAAGGCTGGACGGTGCAGCTGAAGTTCGACAGCGAAGGCGCGAAAAAGTTTGGCGAGATCACCGCAGCGAACAAAGGCCATCGTTTCGCGATTGTGCTCGATGGGGTGATTCAATCGGCGCCGGTGATTCGCGATGCGATTTACGGCGGCGACGCGATTATTACCGGCAAGTTTGACGAGACCGAGGCGCGCGGACTGGCCAGCGTGCTTGAGAATCCGCTGCAAACGCCGGTGAAAATCGAGGAGGAACGCCAGGTATCGGCCAGTCTCGGCAGCGATTCTATCAAGAGCGGAATTTATTCCGGCATCGCCGGCTTCGCCTTGGTCGTGGTCTTCATGATCATTTATTACCGGCTGGTCGGCCTCATCGCGGACATCGCTCTGGCGATCAATTGCATCATGGTCGTCGGCGCGCTCGGCATGTTTAACAGCGTGCTGACGCTTCCCGGTATCGCAGGATTAATTCTCAGCCTTGGAATCGCGGTCGACGCCAACGTTCTGATTTACGAACGCCTGCGCGACGAGATTAAACAGGGCAAAACGCTGCGGACGGCGATCGACACTTCGTATCGAAAGGCGTTCAGCGCGATCTTCGACGCGCACGTCACGCAATTTCTCACCGCGGTCATTTTGTTCTGGCTGGCGAGCGGCCCGGTCAAAGGTTTCGCGCTGACGCTGACGATCGGCATCGTCGCTTCGATGTTCTCGTCGCTGCTCGTCACCTACACTTGCTTCTCGTGGGCGTTCGCGCTGAACATTTTGAAGAAGGTTTCGATGCTCCACCTCATTCGCTCGAAGGATTTCGATTTTCTCGGGCACGCCAAGAAATTCATGCTCGTTTCCGGAACCGCGGCGGTCGCTGATGTCTCGCCGTTCTTGTTTGTTCGCGGTGAACGCAACCTCGGCGCCGATTTCAAAGGCGGCGATTTAATGGTGCTGTCCGCCAACCAGAAACTGACTCCAGATCAAATTCGCGCCGCGCTCGCCAACACCGGGCTTCAGAACAGCGTGATCCAATCTGAGCGAGTCGCGAATCGCGATCTGATCAGCATCCGTTCCGACGCCGGCACTGCGGACAAAATCAGGGCGCGGTTGCAAGAAGCGCTTCCGACACGCCGGTTTGAAATTCGAACAGACCGATCACGTCGGCGCGCTGGTCGGAAAGGAACTGGCCAGCAAGAGCGCGCTCGCTCTCACCCTCGGCTTGATCGGGATCTTCATCTATGTGAGCATGCGATTCGGAACTTCGTTCGCCGTCGGCTCGCTCGTCGCGCTGGCGCACGATCTCATTATCACTCTCGGAATTTTCGCGCTCAGCGGCCGCGAGCTTTCGCTCATCATGGTGGCGGCGGTTCTGACCATCGCCGGCTACTCGATTAACGATAAGATCGTCGTCTTCGACCGAATCCGCAGCGGTCTGCGCGATCGCCTTTCGGGTTCGATCGCCGAGGTCATGAACCACTCGATCAACGACACGCTGTCGCGCACGATTCTGACCGGTGGCACCGTTTTGCTCACCGTCCTCGCGCTTGTATTTCTTCGGCGGCCCGGTGCTGAACGATTTCGCGTTCTCCTTCCTCGTCGGCGTGATCGTCGGCACGTATTCGTCGATCTTTATCGCCTCGCCCATCGTCCTTTGGTGGACACGCGCCCGCGGCAAGAGCACCGCTTCGCTCCGCCGCGAGGTTACTCAGGCCGACCACCAGCGCAAATCCGATCGCCCGTTAGGCCAAATTCAGGCGCGAATTTGACGGCAACCGATGACCCCGCTTAGGGTCGGCCTCGCCCGGTCGGGCAAAAAATTTGCTAGGATTGGAGTTGAATATCGATGCCAGAAGTACTCGTTCGTAAAGGTGAGCCAGTCGATCGCGCGTTGAAGCGGCTGAAGAACAAACTGGATGCCGAGGGCATTCTCGAGGAAGTGCGCCGTTTACGCGCTTTCGAGACGCCAATCCAGAAGCACCGCCGCAAGATGAAGGCTAACGCCAAGCGCGGCCGGACGAAGTTCCGCTTTAATCCGTCGTATCGATACCGGAAAGCGGAAGCCCACAGCGGAAACGGGAAAGATTGTTTGACGCAATCGTCGCTCGGGCGACCATACATCGGTTTCTTGTTCTCCGATGATTCGTCTAGTCGCATTCGCAAACGATCCGGAAGCCGAGATCGTTGCAGGAAAAGTTGGGAACGTTCGAACCGCGCACCGTCGTGCGCAGGCTGCTGAAGCGCGATTTCCAACTGCCGCCGCGATAAACGCGCTTGGCCCCGATGGTCGGTCCGCGCGGGTTCACTTTCGGACCCGAACGATACGGCTCGTAGTAGTCGAGACACCATTCCCAGATGTTTCCGGCCATGTCTTCGATCCCGAACGGACTGGCGCCGAGCGGAAATGCGCCAACCGGCGACGTTTCGGCGTAACCGCAATCGATCTCGTGATCGCTCCAGGCAAAAACGGTGTTTTTGTCGGCAAAGTTCGCCAGATCGCCTCGGCCATCCTGATTGCCCCAGGGAAATTTGCGATTGTCACTGCCTTTCGCGGCGTATTCCCATTCCGCTTCGGTAGGGAGCCGATATTTGCGACGTTCGCGCGTACTTAGCCAGTTGCAAAACTTGATCGCGTCCAGACTACTGACGTACATCGACCGGGTGTCGATCGCCCGCGCCTGGGGCGCGCTTGCAGGCGTGGCAGCGGTCGAACTGTTCGTACTCCGCGTTCGTGATCAAATAACGCGAAATATAAAAACGCGTGACGGTCACATGCGACAGTCGGCCGCTCGTTTGGCGAAGCGTCTTCGACATCGCTTCCCATGGTGAATTCCGCCGACGGAACAAAGATCATCGGTCGCTCCCAGTGAGTTTGTGAAATTGCTATAGCGCGCACGTTCCAGATCGGCGTTGTGCTCGAATTTGATTGGCGCCGATGCTTTTCTGGACCGAGCTGGCTGACGCGGGCGCTGCTTCAGTCTCGATTTTCGGCGCGCGGTTTTGCCAGCATGGCGAGCGCTTTCTCGTCCGCTTCCTCCAGGTACAGATCGACAAGGTCTTCGGCTTCGCCCGGATCGAGTCCGAGATTTTCCGCCATGTCGATGAAGGTGTCTCGCTGATCGTCGCTCATGCTCATGCTGTCGAGATTGCTCAGACGGAGCATTCGCAGAAATTCTTCCTGAGGATTTGCGGACGCTGCCGATTGCGGGCCAGTTCCGACAAGTGGGTCGACGGCCGAAGGAGGTGTGGCACGTTTGGCCCCACTTTCGCTGCAGTCCGTCTTCGATCAACGAATCTATCTCTGCCGTAGACAGAGGCCGCGTTCGGTTCCGAAGCGAACCAGATTTTTTTCCTCTTCCGGGTTTAAGACGCCGCCTGCCAGCGCGAACTCGAGATATTTTCGAAATTCAGCTACGGCCGCTTCGTGTTGCTGCGCAGCCAATTGTTCATCGAGCAATTTGCGCCGGTCCGGATCGAGAAGCTCCAGCCGCGCTTCGGTCAAGAAGCGCGACGATTCTTCCAGGCCGGACCAAAGCATCTGGGCCAGCGGATTGCTCGGTTGATTTTTGAGCGGCAGTTTTTTTTGCCACCAGCGCATCAGCTCGCGGCAGTGTTCCTCGATCAGCTCGTTGCTTGGATTGGAGTACGGATCGAGGCACAGCCGCTCGTAGAAATTCGGCGACCGATAATTATTCCAGCCCTGCCACTTTCGCGGATCGTCTGGGAGCGGAAGCGGGAAGCTGATGTCGCACTTGGTCATCGCCTAAGTGACATTGAGCTCGCCCAACCCCGAGGCGGCCTTGATCGATGTCTTGCGGGGCCAAACCCGTATTGCGGTCGATCGTCACCTGAGCGTTGTTGCCCGCGGCTTCTACTTGCACTTCCAACACCTGATTGGCGTTGTACTGATAGGTGAGTCTCACCGGCGAGCCTTTCGGCAGATAAGGCGGAAGCTGAATGTCGCAAAGTCCGAGCGGACGTGCATTCGGCCGGCACGGTGCTCTCACCTTCGACAACTTTCACGACCGCGTGCTGCATGTTGGCATCGGCCGTGCCGAACGAATTCTTCATGACCGCCGGAATCGGCGTCATCTTGCGAATCATCGGAAAAACGTATTCCTGAAGATGTTTTTCATCCCAAAGCACCACGCCGAGCGTGTGCGAAGTGATGTCGGTCACTTCAATCAAGCTGCCATCGAGTGCGGAAAATTGTTGGCGCACCGCGTCGCTGATCGATTCTTTCGCCGGAAACATTTTCCTCGTTCAAGATCGACAAGACGCCCTGGATCGCAGCGCCGCGGGCAACGACTTCGTCGGGATTCAGCTGATCGATCATCGGCACCGAGGCAAAACTCGAAATCATCGCGCGGATCATCGGCATGCGTGTCATGCCGCCGGCGAGAAGCACCTTGTCGATCTTGTCCCATTTCAATTTCGCTTCCTGCATCACCATTTCGCAAATGGTCTTGCACTTCTCGACCAAATGGCGGGTGCGCATTCTCAAAATCTTTGCGAGTCAGCGTCAATTTCACGCTCTTGCCGCCGTGATGATAAACGATCGTCGTGCTGTTGCGGCTGGAGAGCTGAATCTTGGCCGACAACGCGCGGTTGTGAAGATCCTGGTAGCTGTGCAAGTCGAGCAAGCGGATTCTCGCCGTGAAGGCGATCGAATTCTTCCGCGATCATGTTGACGATCACATCGTCCCAATCTTTGCCGCCCAAGCGATGATCGCCATTCGTCGCGATCATCTCGATTTTGTGGTCGACGATACGCATGATCGTCACGTCGAACGTGCCGCCGCCGAGGTCGAAAACGAAGACGGTCTGATTCTCGTCGAGTTTGTCGAGTCCGTACGCGAGAGCGGCGGCAGTCGGCTCGTTAATGATTTGAAGAACGTTTAGACCGGCAAGCTGACCAGCCGTGATGGTCGCCGTGCGCTCGGCGTCATTGAAATAGGCCGGCACCGTGATGACCGCGTCGGTGATCGGTTGCTCGAGATATTTTTCCGCGTCGGCCTTTGAGTTTCTTCATGATGACCGCGGAGAGCTCTTCGGCCGAATAAATCTTGCCGATCAAATTCGCGATGAAACTGCTCCTTCGGTTTGCCCATTTCGCGCTTCACGAAATCGACAATCTTCTCCGGTTCGGCCACCGCGTTGTTTTTCGCCACCGTGCCGACAATGACGTTTGTGCCGTCGAAAAAAATCACCGACGGCGTAATTCGTTCGGTCTCGCTAGTTCGGAATGATTTGCGGTTTCCCGTAGTTATCGATGTGCGCGATGGCCGAAAAGGTGGTCCCGAGGTCAATTCCAACTACTTTGCGTGTACTCATGACAAAATTTGGGCGATTGCTTGGCTTCGACGGGGTGTTTCTAGTGCAGTTTTCGTGCCCCACCGCGGAACGAAATTTTTGTCAACTAGAGCGCTAGATTGACCACCCTGAACTGCCTTCAGCCAAAGCGCTTTGCGATAACTTCTTCGGGACGAATCAACTTGCCGCGCCAGACAAATCCGCGCTTCAATCGCATGACTATCGTGCCGTCTTCTTCGGGAAATTCCGCCGGCTCGAAACTGATCACACGGTGATAGGCACGATCGACCCTTTCCCGAGGTTCAATTTCGCGGACCTCGAAGCGATGAAGAATTTCGACCAACGAATCAATGGCGTTTTCAAGATTGTCACGCCACTGCGAGACAGGGCTGCGTTTGCCTTTTTCCTCGGCGGCGATGGAGAGTTGCTCACACAATCCGTTGAGATGGTCGTAGAGATAAACCAGATCGTGAATGAACGGCTTTTGGAGCGATTCGTGCAAAAAATTGTCGCGATATTTGAGCAACTCCGCGTGAAGCGAATCGAAGAGCTGCTGATTCACACTTTCCGTGTTGCGGATCAGCGCCAATTGTTCGTCGATCTCGCCGGAGAATTGGTCAAGCCGGCCCGAACAGCGCTTTTTCCAGCGACCGAACGCTTTCCGGCAATGTTCACGGCGCCCGCCGGTAGCGCCCCATCATTAACAATCACCCCCGGCCGGTGTCAGTACTCTTCTCGGCTTCAGCACTTAGCTGCTGCATCGCCACCGTGAAATCTTGTTCGGTCTGGATCGCTTTGCTCACTCCGGTTTCTCCGCCATAAAAAATTTTCTAATTGCTTCAACCAAACCGTCGATGTCGTGGCGTCGCGCTTCGATGTCGACTTTCAATCCGTGATCGCGAGCGGTTTTCGAAGTAATCGGTCCGATGCTCGCCACACGCATTCCTTTTGGCCAGGCCAAGCCCAGGGCGAGAAAATTTTCCACCGTGGAAGAACTGGTGAAGGTAATCAAATCGGCCCCCTCATCCAAAAAACGGCGGCGCGCGCCGGTAACGTCGCGCGTCTCCGGAACAGTTCGGTAGGCAAATGCTTCATCGACAATCGCTCCCAGCTTCGACAGCTCCCTCGGTAGCACGTCCCGCGCCTTTTGCCGCGCGAGGGAGCAGGATTCGCAGGTTTTCCACCCCGCCTTGCTTCTGAAATTCGCGAACGACCGCCTCAGCGACAAATTCGTCCGGCTGAAGATCGACGTGTAAGTGATATTCTCGCACCCGCTGAGCGGTAGCCGCCCCGATGGCCGCGATCTTTGCACCGCCGATCTCGCGCGCGTCGTCGTAAAGTTTGAAGAACATTTCGAAGAACGCCATCGACGCCGTTCGGGACTTGTAAACACGATCCAGTCGTAGACGATGCGCGTCTTGAACGAGTTCGCCGAATTCGCGTAAATCGGTTGGTGGCTCGATCCGAATCGTCGGTAATTCGATGACGTCGGCACCGAGCGCGCGCAGTTGACTGGTGAGGGCGCCCGCTTGTTTCCGTGTGCGAGTGACCACGATCCGTTTTCCAGACAGCGGCCGCTGTTCGTACCAATTTAGATCTTTACGCAACGCAACCACCTCGCCGAACACTGCGACCGCCGGCGCTTCGAATTCTGCTTCAATCATGCGCTGGGCGATGTTCTCGAGGGTCCCCGTAAGCGTTTGCTGCCGGCCAGTCGTTGCCCAGCGAACCAGCGCCACTGGAAGATCGCGGCGTACGCCCTTCGCCATCATCTCGCGCGTGATCGGGTCGATTCGCTCGACGCCCATCAGCATGACCTGCGTTCCACCCAATTTCGCCAGCGCCGCATAATCAATCGCGCTCTCAGATTTCGATGGGTCCTCGTGACCGGTGAAAAATGTAACGTGCGAGTTCTCCGCGCGATGTGTTACCGGAATCCCGGCATAGGCCGGACCGGCGATCGCCGATGTAATTCCGGGAACGATTTCAAAGGCGACGCCCGCATCGGCAATCGCCTTCGCTTCTTCCGCGCCGCGCCCAAAAACAAACGGATCCCCGCCTTTTAAACGAACGACATTTTTCCCCCCGCGCGCTTTTTCCACAATCAACTTGTTAATTTCGGACTGCTTCAACGTGTGCTCGCCAGATCTCTTTCCCGCGTAAACGATCTCTGCGTCATCGCGCGCCCAGCCAAGCATTTCGGGGTTCGCCAGATGATCGTACACAATGACGTCCGCGCTCTCGATGCACTCTTTCGCGCGCAAGGTGACTAGTCCGAGATCGCCCGGGCCCGCGCCAACCAGATAGACTTTTCCAGTCTGTTTTTTGTCAGCCATTGATTTGTTGCAGAAGCTCCGCCGCGAGTCGTTCTGCATCCTCGCTCGGCCCTTCGATAACGCCTTGTCGCGGCGTCGTCGCTCCAACATCGAAGATTTGCGCGCGAATCTTCATCAATGCTCCTTTGACAGTTGCCAGGACGCCGACCGGCTGATTGCAATCCGCATGCAACAATCGCAAGAACTCACGTTCGGCGCGCAAGCTCAGGCGCGTGTCAAAATCACTAATCGCTTCCACAATTTCTCTGAGCTGCTCGTTGTCGGAGCAAATTTGCATTCCAATGATACCTTGCCCGCCGGCCGGAACAAAAATCTCGAGCGGAAGCATTGCTGTAAAAAACTTGTTTCCTTCGAATTCGATCTCCTGCTCGCTTGAATTCAATTCGAGCCGCTGCAAACCCGCATTCGCAAGAATAATCGCATGCCATTGATCGGTGGCCAGTTTTTGCAGACGCGTCGGCACATTGCCTCGAAGATCGACAATTTCCAGGTCGGGCCGTTTCCAGCGGAGCTGATATTGTCGTCGAACACTGCCGGTGGCCACGATCCCGTCCGCGGGAAGCGATGCTAGGTCACACGGCGTCGTCGCCACCAATACATCATCGACCGCGGCGCGCGGCAGCACGGCAGCGATTTCGGTTTTAGGCGCCAATATGCTCGGCAAATCCTTCGCACTGTGAATCGCCAGATTGATTTCCTTCTGAATCAGCTCGCGCTCGATCGCGCCGGTAAAGAGCCCTTTTCGTCCGGCGCGAACGTCGGTAATGGCCGTCTTCGAATCGTCGCCGCGCGTCTTGATCACTTTGATTTCAAAGTTCAAGTCCGCCCAACGCGTCTGCAATTTCTCGACGACCATTTCCGTCTGAGTAAGTGCCAGTTTGCTCCCACGCGTCCCGATCACGATCTTGATGCGGGATGGACGCGTCATGGCTGCTGTTTCTGTAGCGGCGGTCTGGTGCCGTCGCAAGCAACCTGACGATCATCCAGTTGCGCCGTTAAATCGATGTGTCGCCTAGAGTTCCGATGTCCGCATTGAACGGTCGTCCACCGCCGGATGTTCCGGCGTCTGCGCGACCCGACTCAACCCGCGGGCAATTGATTCATCAAATTCGGCCACGTGCTCGAGCGATGATCTGCTCGGCCGCGGCAATCTGTTCGCGGCGCATGGCGAGTGATTGTTCGGCGATCGATTGCAGCGAATCGATGTCGTAAAGATAAACGCCGTCGAGAGCATCGACATCAACATTAACGTTGCGCGGAACGGCGATGTCGATGATGAACAGTGGACGATCGATCCGCTCATGCAACATCGGTTCGAGTTCGGTTCGCGAAAGCAACGGCACCTCGGAAGAGGTCGACGCTATCAAGATATCCACTTCGCGACATTCAGTGGACCAGGCCTCGAACGGAACAACGCGCGCGGCGGTCAATTGCGCGAGATTTTCCGCGCGTTCGCCGGAACGATTGCTAATTCGCAGATCGCTGACGCCGCGTGAAACCAAAGCGCGCGCCGTTTTTTCGCTCGTTTCGCCGGCGCCGAGCACGAGCACCTTGCAGATGCGAAGATCGCCAAAGATTTTCTGGGCAAGATCTATCGCCACGGAACCGACCGAGACCGTGCCGCGGGTGATTTCAGTGTGGGTGCGAACGTGTTTGGCCACACGGAAGGCACGCTGAAACAATCGGTGCAGATATCGCCCTGCCGAGCTGGCCGCACGCGCAGCCTCGTACGCCTTCTTTGCCTGCCCGAGAATTTCGGTCTCGCCGATGACCATCGAATCGATCCCGCAGACCACACGATACAAATGCCGAACGCATTGCGCGTCTTCGTATCGATAAAACGGTGCAGACTCCGGTGAAACATGACTGTCGATTTTGCGGTCGAGGCAACGAGCGATGTCGAGGGTAGAAACGCGCGATTCCGATGCGCCATAAACTTCGACCCGGTTACACGTAGCAAGTAAAAGCGCTTCGGCACATCCCGAGCTTTTTAAAAGACGATCGATTTCCGCATTGCCACCGAAACGTTCGAGGGTTTCAACGTCCGCGCTGTGATGACTGAGCCCAACGCAAAAAAGATTCATGGCGTGTGCGTTTGCGAGGTGAACGTGATCCCCCAAAGCAGCGTCAACGCGGCGCTGAAGCCAAGGACGCAAAGGGCGGCCACGCGCTTGGGCGCGAACCAGTGCAAGTACCGGCCTTGTAAGATTAATGCGTAAAGAACCCAAACCGCGGTCGCACAGACAATCTGGGCCCAGGGCAAAGGCTCGCCCACAAAAAACCCGCTGACTAATCCAAGCGTGTAAAGGGCGAAGCCCCACCATAGCAATCGGGTGATGGCCGCGAAAAGATCTGTCAACGGAGGCAGATGATAAAAAATCGAGTGCAGATGATGCGTCTTAAGCTGCCGTTCCTGGACGAGGTACATCACTCCCGCAATGCAGGCGAGTGCGAACGCGCCATAGGCGACAAGTGAAATCGAAGCATGAAATTCCAACCACGAACTCGGCGGTAATTTCGCTCGCTGAGGATGATCAATCGGCAACAACAACGCTATCACCTGAAGCAACACCACCAAAGGCGCGGTAAATGCGCCCATTAGCGAAAGCCGATAGGCCGGCCCGACTACCATGTAAAAAAGCGCGACCGACCACGCGACGAAAATGATTACCTCAAACAAGTTTGTAATTGGGCACCGGCCAAGCTCGTGTCCGCGAATCGACAGGAATGCGGTTTGAAAGATGAACCCGAGCCCGACCGCGACGAAATTGAACCGCATAGGCCGAAAAACTCTGCCGCGCAGCTCGATAACAGTGTGGGCGATCGCCGCGAGGAAACAAACCGTCGAGACAATGAGAAAATATCGATCCACAGGAATCGTAATTGTAAAGTGGGGTAAACCGCTTTGAAAGAAGCTTCTACTCAGGGCGAATATTCCACGTAAATGCTTACGGTTACCTAACAGCTTTAGTAGTTGGCCTGCTCCTTGCAACGGATGCGGAAATTACTTTTTGCCTCGCGGGCGATGCCGTTTCCTCAAGCGATGGCAAAATCATTGCCGCGGAGAATGACAAGTCTCTCGAACCGAGGAGCTGGACCTCACACAGAAGTAACTCCATAGCGTTGACCGTGACCTGGTCCCCGCTAGCATCGTGTTCGTGAATTCCAACGTCCTCGAAAAGCTGCGCACCGGGGTGCGGGACGTGCCGGATTTTCCGAAAAAGGGCATCGTCTTTAAGGACATCACACCCATTCTGAGTGATCCCGATCTATTTCGAGCGTCGATCGATCTGTTTTTGGAACGCTGTCGCGGCAAAAAGATCGACAAAATCGTCGGAATTGACGCCCGCGGATTTCTTTTCGGGTCCGCCGTCGCTTACGAATTGAACATCGGATTCGTTCCGATTCGCAAGCGCGGCAAGCTTCCTTACAAAACCGAGATCGCAAAATATTCGCTCGAATACGGAGAAGCGGAAATGGAAATGCACATCGACGCCATGAAATCGGGCGAGAGAGTTGTGCTGGTGGACGATTTGCTTGCGACTGGTGGAACGTCCGCCGCCGCCGCCGCGCTCATAAAGAAAGTCGGCGGCGAGTTGTTGGAAGCGCAGTTCCTGATCGAACTGGATTTTCTACGCGGTCGAGACAAACTCGCTCCCACGCCGGTTACCGCTTTTCTGAAATACTAGGTAGGGGCGATTGACTCAATCGCCTGCGGGCGGTTCGGGTGAACTGCCCCTGACCAACCACAATCTGGACGTCAATCTCCTGGTGAGCGAGTTGATCGCGGATCTGGCCCATCAATTCAATCGCACGATTGTCCGGCATGTGGGCACAACGCACTTCAATCCGCGCTCGTTTTCGGGCGAGCTTGGGGTCCCATTCGGCAAATTCGCCGTCGAGCAAGAACGAAACGTAGGCGTTGAAGCGCTCTTGTAATTGAAACAGCCGGTCATCCGAACCTTTCCACGGCTCCGGCTCGTTCATTACCAGCACTGCCTCATCGGTCTTCGGATCGTGTGCAATCATGTCGATGACCCCAACACGGTCTTCCTTGTTTGGACGGCTGCTGCTCGATTCAGTCATTGGATTTGAAAGTTCACTGTTGCGCGTTGAACGTTCAAGCAAATGAAGCGCGCAAAGTCGTCCAAGGCCACCACGTTAACACTGCTTGGCCGGAGCGAAACAAAGTTGCCGTCCGCTCCGTCGGAAGCGCGCCTGGAGACGTTTCCAAATCCTGCGCGGCGGAATTATCACATTCATTTTGAGACCGACGATTTCACCTGCCTGTGCCCAGTGACCGGTCAGCCTGACTTTGCGAGGATCGACATCGATTATGTCCCGGATCGTCTTTGTGTTGAAAGCAAGTCGCTCAAGTTTTATCTCGCATCGTACCGTAACGAGCGCGCCTTCAATGAAGCTGTCACAAACCGGGTTCTCGACGATTTGGTCAAAGCGTGTTCACCCCGCGAAGCGACGATTACCGCCCAATTCTCAGCGCGTGGCGGAATCGCCCTCAGCGTGCGAGCTGAATATCCGGACAAACCTGCGAAAAAGATTGGCCGCGATGGCGAATGAAACTCGAAATCCGAAATCCGAATTTCGAAACAATACCAAAATCCGAAATCCAAACGCTCGAAATGGGTTGTATTCCCGCGCGGTTTGAGAATTTCAAGCTTTGGGCATTTGGATTTGTTTCGGGTTTCGATATTCGAGCTTCGGATTTCCATTTGTGATGAAGCACGCAATCGTTCTCCTCAGCGGCGGACTGGATTCAGCGACAACTCTGGCGATTGCCCGCTCGCAGGGTTACGAGATCTATGCATTATCGTTCGACTATGGACAGCGCCACAAGCGCGAGCTTAAAGCGGCCAAGAAAATCGCGAAGTCACTCGGCGCGAGAAAACATCTCGTCGTCAAGATCGACAATCAAATCTTTGGTGGCTCGGCGCTGACCGATGATGTCGACGTTCCTAAGTCACGGTCAGAAAAAGAAATCGCGACCGGCATCCCCGTAACTTACGTTCCTGCACGCAACACGATCTTTCTCGCGCACGCCCTGGCCCTGGCGGAAACAATTCATGCCGGCCATATTTTCATCGGTGCGAATGCGATCGACTACAGCGGTTATCCTGACTGTCGACCGGAGTTCATCGCGCTTTTTGAAACGCTCGCTAACATCGGTACCAAAGCCGGCATCGAAGGTGCCCGGCTGCAAATCCACGCGCCGCTGATCAAAATGTCGAAGGCCGACATCGTGCGCAAAGCTGTTGAGCTGAATGTCGATCTTTCGTTGACTCACAGTTGCTACGACCCCTTGCCAGATGGTAGCGCGTGCGGCGAATGCGATTCTTGCCAGCTACGAAAGAACGGCTTCGCTGAGGCTGGCGTCACGGATCCGATACAATACGCGAGCTGATGCGAAATATTTTTGAGCTGACCAAACATGAACAGCGAATCGTCATCCTGGTTGTCACGCTTTTGGTCGCGATCGCGTTTGTGAAACATCTTTGGCGAAGTAAATCGCAGCCGCCCTCGCCAAGATTAAAACCATCGCCGGCTGCCACGTCGCCAACACATCACGTAAACGATGAAGCGACCGACGATTCGCGCGATTAGTCTCCGGACGAATCTGGAACACGACCGTAACCAACAAAGACTGAAGTCGCTTCCTCGTCGGATTTCGGCTCAGCGGATCCGAGTTTGAAATCGAACACGCTGACTCCCGATTTCTTTTCGCCGTTGTGGGCGCTGTGTTCGCTTGCGCCAATCATCAAACGCTGGTTCGTCGCCTTATCGCGGCCGATATAAATCATTGTCTGCGTGATTTCCGGGTCGCGGTTGACTCCGGAGTTGTTCGCCCAGAAAAGGAGATCGCCGGGTTTCAGTGCGTCGAGTTCAAACGTATCATCACGTTGCGCGAGGACGGCTTGAAAATTTCCCGCTTTCCGCACCCAAATGTATTGCTCGCGCGCGTCACGCGGCACGTTTTTAACCCCGCACTTCGTGAGCACATAATAAATGAACCCCGAGCAGTCCATTCCGCCGTTCGCCGGGTCGGCGGAAGCATATTTGTAAGGCAGATCCTGCCTCATCAGATCCATGCCGAGGTCGATAACTTTCCCCACGTTTGGCGGATAACTTTCCAAATCCGAAACCGTGACGGGTGGCGGTAACGTGGCTTTCGAAGCTGGCGATGCTCTTGATTCAGTCATCGGCGGCAAACTCGGTGTCGGTCTCGACTCCAACGATTCCTCCGCAGAACTTTCCGTAACATCAGCCGCTGTCGCGTTTGGGATCGGCGTTGTTTGCGACCCATGAATTATTTTGGGCGCGGTTTGCATTCGGGAACGGGGACCGGGACTGATTGCGCGCACCGGTTCGAAATATTGGCTTTCCCCCTGCACCGAAGGCGTAACCGTCGGCGCGCCTTCTTCCGGTAAAACGATCGGTGGTTCCGTGGAGGACGGGGCAGCGGTCGCGTCTTCCTGCAGCAGGGACGTTGCCGACGAAGTTGGCGCGACCGTTGGTGAAGGCGAACTTCTTCGCTGCGTTCTGCGTGGTGTCGCCGTCGGCGTCGGACGGGCGAAAAGCCTTTTCAGCTTGTCGCCCAAGGTTTCTTTTTGTTCCTGCCCGCAAACCGGCGCCAGAGTCACCGCCACCGTCAGTCCAATGACGATGAGGAGGCGCCGTCTTTGTTTCACGCGGCTAGCTCTTGCAAGACCGCCTGATTCATTCGAATGCCGACGTCGAAATTCTCCAGCGGAAAATTTTCATTGGGCGAATGCGCGCGGCAATCCTGGAGCGCCAAACCGAGCAGCAGTGTCTCCACGCCAAGAATTTTTCGGAAATCGGAGACGATCGGAATGCTGCCACCTTCGCGAATGAGCGCCGCATCTTTGTTGAAAGCTTTTTTTAAAGCGCGCTGCGCCGCTTTTCCGAATTTGCTGTTCGGATCGGTTAGATACCACGGTCCGTTATGACCGGCAGTCATTTCCAACGTCACGCCCGGCGGCAGATTTTTTTGCAGATGCTTTTTAACACGTTCGACAATGACGTCGGCTTGTTGATTTGGAACCAATCGAAACGTCAGCTTCGCCATCGCGTGACTGGGCAACACGGTTTTCGTTCCGGGTCCTTGATAACCGCTGCCCATCCCGTTGATCTCCGCCGTCGGCCGCGCCCAAATCCGTTCCAGCGTGCTGAACCCAGCTTCGCCAAAAAGCGCGGGCGCGCCGGTTTCGGCCAGCATTTCGGCGTCGGCATCGATCGGTAATTTTTTCCAGGCTTCACGCTCCCAATCCTGCAACGGCACGACTTCGTCATAAAAACCATCGACCGTGATGTGGCCATTCTTATCGTGTAAAGTGGCAAGCATTCTCGCGAGTGCCGCAGCAGGGTTCGCGACTGCGCCGCCAAAAACTCCGGAGTGAAGGTCCATCTTCGCAGCGGTAACTTTCAGCTCAAGCGCGGTGACTCCGCGTAGTCCATAACTGAGCGTCGGCGTCTGCTTGGCGATCATTCCCGTGTCGGACACCAGCACGACGTCGCATTTCAACGCGTCGCGATTGTCGGTCAGAAATTTCCCAAGGTTCTGGCTGCCTACTTCCTCCTCGCCTTCGACCACAACGTCGATATTCACCGGTAGGTCGCCGTTCTTCTCTAGAGTTTCCTGAATACCCATGATGTGGGAAAGGATTTGGCCTTTGTTATCGGTCGCGCCGCGCGCGAATACGTAGCCATTTTTCAAAACGGGTTCGAACGGAGGCGAATCCCACAATTCGAGCGGGTCCGGCGGCTGAACATCGTAATGACCGTAAAGCAACACGGTCGGGCGATTTTTTTTGTGCTCATTGCGCGCCCAGACAACCGGGTGGCCGGCAGTCGGAACAACTTTCGATTCCAAACCGATCGCGTCGAGTTTTTTGGAAAGCCAATCCGCGCAGTCGCGAACCTTGCCGGCATATTTTTCGTCCGTTGAAACGCTCGGGAACCGCAAAAAGGAATAATAGTCTTTGAGATATTCGTCGCGCATGTCGGAAAGCTAGACGTTTTTCTGTTATTTGCCTATCACTTCCGGCGCAGACGAGCGGAAATGAGATACCAAAATGATGCCGCCGTCATCACTTCAACTGCCAGAAGCAAGCCGGCGCGCGTGTCACTACCGACTGAGCTCTCACTCATCGACGATTGCCCAAGAATCCACAAAATCACGGCAATCGCGAGCACCGGAACAATCTTCATTCCGGGAACACTAAATGGTTCCCCATCTGAGCGGACGCCTCGTCGAATCAAGAACCAGCAGGCTGCACAGCAAAGCAGATACATCAACAACACCGCAACGTTTGAAAGAACCGCCAACCGTTCAAACGATCCGCTAATGGATAAAATAAACGCGAGTGACGCGTAAGTGATGATCGCAACGTCAGGCGAGCGGTAACGTGGATGCACGTGCGCAAAAAATTGTGGCAACGCGCCATCACGACCGAAGGCAAAAATCATCCGCGGCGAGCTGAGAATGTCGCTGGTTACAAATCCGAACGCCGAGATCGTTGCGCCGGCGATTAATACGGTCCGCCCGATGTTGCCGAGAAATTTCGCCGCCGACTCAGCCAGAGGCGCGTCCGGATAATTCGCAAGATCGGCACCCAGCGTTCCTTGCGCTACAAGTTGAATCAAAATGTAAATGATCGAAGTGATCACGAGGGCGAGATAGGCCGAGCGTGGAACTGTTCGGGACGGGTTCTTTACTTCACCGCTTGGAATCAACGCCACCTCGATCCCGACAAAAGCGAACATCAAAAGAATCACCGCGTCGCCTAACGACTTACTGCTCGGCCAGCCCGGCCAGCTGAGGTTCGCTCCATGAATAAAGAAAAGTCCGGCGCAAACGAACAACAGCAACGGTAGCAGTTTGGCGAATGTGATTACGGTGACTGCGCCCGCACCCTGGCGCACGCCGCGGATATTGATCAATACAAGCACTCCGTACACCGCCAGCATCACGACGATGCGCATTACCGGCCCGCCCAGAAATGGCACCACCAGCGCAACTGAGTTTGCCAACACGTTCACCACTCCGGCAACCGCGCCAAGCGCGGTTAAGAAATAAAGAATCCCGGCGAGAAACCCGACGTACCGTCCAAACGCCACTTCAACGTAGGCGTAAAGTCCGCCGGTCAACGACACGCGGCTGCCAGCGATTGCGAAGCACGTGACGAATAACACCATCGCGATTGCGCAGCAGATAAACGCCAGCGGCGCGGCCGCACCGAGACCTTTCGCAACCGTCGCCGGAATTACAAAAATCCCTGCGCCAATCGTCGCACTCACGATGTTTGCTGTGAGCGCTGGAGTTCCAATCCCCCGAATCAGCTGGTGATCGGTTTGCTCGGCTTGGTGGATTTCCGTTTGGGTCTCGCCTATCACGGGCAGAATCGTGCTCGATTCCGCCACCTGGATCAAGGGCGATTCGAAGCCCATCACCCTACCAAATATGGGGCTTTAGGGTCATTGATAGCCCACAAATTGTGTGATTTTGCTTGTCAGCGCACTCAGGCTACTATATTGCCTTCTAAGGCTGACACGTGGCCTGGGCCGCATGCATTTACAATCGCTCGAACTTTTCGGCTTCAAGTCCTTCGCCGATAAAACACTTTTCAATTTCCACGAAGGGGTCACGGCGATCGTCGGCCCCAACGGTTGCGGCAAATCGAACCTGCTCGACGCGATTAAGTGGGTGCTCGGGGAACAGTCCGCCAAATCTCTCCGCGGCGGCGAAATGGCCGACGTCATTTTTAACGGCACCGACAATCGCAAACCACTGAGCTTCGCCGAAGTCTCGCTGACATTCACCGATTGCGCGTCGGAGTTGAATGTTGACTGGCATGACGTGCGAGTGACTCGGCGCGTTTATCGTGACGGAATTTCCGAATACCTGCTCAACAAAACGCCGTGCCGCTTGAAGGACATCCAGAACCTTTTCGCCGACACCGGCGTCGCGCGTTCTGCCTACTCGATGATGGAGCAAGGCAAGATCGACATGATCCTGAGTTCGCGGCCAGAAGATCGTCGCGCAGTCTTTGAAGAAGCGGCTGGGATTACGAAGTACAAATCGCAAAAGAAGGAAGCACTTCGAAAACTCGAAGCGACGGAGGCGAACCTTCTTCGTATCGGTGACGTGATCAAGGAAGTGAAGCGGCAAATCGGTTCGCTTCAGCGTCAGGCTGGCAAAGCACGGCGTTATCAAGCGTTGCATGCGGACTTGCGCGTGCTCGATACTCATTATTCCAAAAAGCAACTCGCCACTTTCGACACCGACCTTGCTTACTGCCGCGCGGAAATAGAAAAAATTGCGGCGTCCGAACAAACGGCACGCACAAAAATCGATCGTGATGAAAACGAATTGGCCGAAGAACGCCGCGCGCTCGACAAAATCGACAGTGAGGTGGCCGACATCCGCGCCGAAGCCCAGCGATTGCAGAGTGAAATCGCCACGAATCGAAGCCGGATCGAATTTAATCGCCAACGCAAAGATGAGCTGAGCGATCTAATGAAGCGCGCCCGCGGCGATATCGAGGGCGCCGAGACCAAACGTAAACAGCACGCGGCCCAGATTCGCGAAAGCGACTCGTTGATTGAGAAGACGCAGCATCTCCTGCAGTCGAAACAAGCAGAGTTGGCCAAGATTACCGAACTGCTCGACAAACTCCGTGCTCGTCGTGAAGCACGCCAGGCCGACCGCGAATCCGCACGGACCTCACTCTCGAAGTATGAAGCACGGATTGATGAGCTCGAAGACGACCTGGCTGGAATTTCTGCTCGCCGCGAACTAACGGAGGAACAAATCCGGCAAATCTCTGCAGAAACAAAAGATGCGCTCAGGGCGCATGAAAGGATCGTCAGCCAAATCGCGAAGGCACATGGCGCAACTGAAACTGAACAAAAGAAGTTGGAAACGCTGTTCGCGCAATTGCAGACCGCAGAAGCGAATCTCCGCCAACAACAGGAACATCTAACCGGGGTCGACGTCGAAATCACTGCGTTGGACTGCACGATGGCCGAGAAACGATCGACACTTGAAGTTTTGCGCCAGCTCAACGCGGAAGGCGAAGGATTAGCTCAAGGTTCCCAAGCGGTGCTCAAAGGCTTGGGCGATCCTGATCGGTTCCGCGATTCGATCACCGGCTCACTCGTTGCCCAGATCGATGTCGATCCAAAATTTATTCCGGCGATTGAAGCCGCGCTTGGCCGGAACCTGCACGCCGTCATTCTCAAAGACGCGCAATCTGCCGAAGAAATCCTTGGACGTCTCACCCGAAAGAAACTTGGGCAAGCGGCGCTGTTTGTTCCGAAACTTGGCGCTTCGACCCATGAATCGGTTCGCAAAAGCTTGCCGAAAGGCGCGATCGCATGGGCTATCGACAAAGTGGTCTCGCCGCGTTTAATCGAACCGCTGATCCGGCAATTGCTCAGCGGTGTCGTGATTTTTTCGAAACTGGATCAAGCGCTCGCCGCCAAGAGAGACGAGCCAACTCTCGCAATGACAACTCTCGATGGAGAGTTCATTTCCACCGAAGGAATTCTGTTCGGTGGCAGCAGCACCGTGAAAGCAGACTCACTGCTCGAGCGCAAAGCGCGCGTGACGGCATTGGAAAGGGATGAAGCCGGCTGTGCCACCCAGCGTGAGATTCTCATTCAGAAGCGCGATCAGGCGAAAGCGAATGTCGCAACTGCCTCCCGCCAGCTCGACGAAGCGCGGTCCCATCATCAATCAGCGCATTTGGCGCATTCGACTTACGCCAACAAGATCTCGCTGCTTCAAGGCGAGGAAAAGGAAGCCGCGCGCAAGATCGACAATCTGAAATCGGAAAAGGCGGCGCTCGAGCAGCAAATCGAAGTGGCACGCCAGCGCGTTTCCGAATTGGAAGCTGAATTGAACTCGGCACGAGATGTCCTCTCCGAACACGAGGCCGCGCAGAGCGACGCCGAGAAGGATGAAAAAGGCGCGCGCGGTCAGGAGGAAAAAACGGTCGAGGAGCTGAACGATCTGCGGTTGGCAATCGCGACGGCGCGGCAACGCCTCGAGAGCTTGGAAGCGCAGCGACAACCAATGGCGGCCCGCGATACAGAGCTCTTGGAATCAATCGAAGCCCGCAAGGCCGACATCGCGAGTTACGAATCCAAAGTCGCGGCCCAGGCGCAGGAAACCCACGATGCCGAAACTGCGATTAAAGAACAAACAGCACGCGCTGCCGAAGCCGAAGCAGCTGCCAGGGAAATTTCATCGCAACGGACCGGTCGCGCAGGTGCAGTAGAACAACGTGAGACCGATTTGCGTCAACTCCGCAACTCGTTGAGCGAACTGCAAGAAAAACGAAGCCATCAGCAAGTCCGCGAATCTCAATTGCAGATGCAGATTGAAAATCTGGCGGAAAGCATCACCCGACGTTATCAAGTCGACTTGCGCACCTTCACTCCGGACCAGGAGGCATTCGGGAAAACGTTGCGAGTGCAGCTCAAACGCGCCGAAAAAGAAGTCCAGGATGTCGATCTCGGCGATGAGGATTTACAAAAACTAATCGGCGATCTCACCCGCCAGCTCGACAACATGGGGCCGGTCAATCTTGAAGCGGTCCAGGAATACGACGAGCTCGAAGAGCGTTACAAATTCCTCGAAACACAAAATACCGATCTCACGAATTCGCGCCGCGAGTTGCTTGACGTGATCGCAAAGATCAATGCCACGACGAAACAATTGTTTGCCGATACTTTCGCGCAGGTCCGCGCCAACTTTAAGGAAATGTTCGCGGAACTTTTTGGCGGCGGCCGCGCGGATCTCTCGTTGATGGACGAAAACGATCCACTCAATTGCGGGATCGAGATTTCGGCCAAGCCTCCCGGCAAACAGTTGCAGAGCGTTTCGTTGCTGAGCGGCGGCGAGCGGGCAATGACCGCGGTCGCGTTGCTGTTTTCGATCTACATGGTGCGCCCAAGTCCGTTTTGCGTCCTGGACGAAATCGATGCGCCTCTGGACGAGAGCAACATCAACCGCTTCGTTCGCATGCTCGACCGGTTCGTTGCCCAAAGCCAGTTCATCATTATCACCCACAACAAACGAACGATTTCCAAGGCGGACGTTCTTTACGGCGTGACAATGCAGGAGCGCGGCGTGAGCAAACTCGTCGGAATGAAGTTGACTGCGCCGCCCGCAACCGAACAAACACCGACACCTCAGCGTGAATCCGTTCCTTCGCAGCGACAATTCGCCCTGGCCGAAAACGGAAACGGCCACGCACAAAACAGACTCACGCCGCGCGATAGCGACCTCTCAGCGCAAAAAAATTTTGCGCGCAGTGGTCGATCTTGGGTAAAATTGGCCGATGCTTCAAACGGCGCAGCGCGGAAAAAAATCGAAGAAAGCTGCGTCTGACAAAGCTGCGCCGAAGAAAGCGCGCGTTCACGAACGATTTCTCGAAGCGTTTCGCTGGATGCTGCTGGCCCGCGTGCTCGAGGACAAACTCGCTAGTCTCTATCGCGGCGGCCTGATCGTTGGCGGCGTTTATCTCGGCCGCGGTCAGGAAGCAGTCAGCGCGGCGTGCGGAATGTTTTTGCAAAAGGGCGACGTCTTCGGACCGCTGATTCGCGATCAAGCGGGACGTTCCGCGTTTGGCGAACCGTTGCTCGATGTCGTGCGAACTTATCTCGGATCGGTCAAGGGGCCGATGCGCGGCCGCGACGGCAATATTCATCGCGGCCGGCCGCGCGAGAACCAACTGGCGATGATCAGTCATCTCGGCGCGATGATTCCGGTGATGGTCGGCAAGCTGATGGCGAAGCGAATGAAAGGCGAGAAAGGATTTGTCGGCCTGACCACGCTCGGCGAAGGCGGAATGCAGACCGGCGCGTCGCATGAAGGTTTGAACATTGCCGCGGTCGAACAAGTGCCGCTGGTGGTCGTCGTCACCAACAATCATTGGGCCTACTCCACGCCTAACGAACGCGAGTTCGCCTGCGCAAATCTGGTCGATCGCGCAATCGGTTACGGTTACGAAGGGCACACGATCGACGGGACCGATTTGAATCAGTGCCTCGAAGTCATCGAGACTGCGGTGAAGCGAGCGCGCGCCGGCCGTCCGCCGCAACTGGTTGTCGCCGAGGTTTTGCGACTGGCCGGTCACGGCGAACATGACGACGCCAGTTACGTTCCGCCGGAGATGAAGAACCAACCGTTCGCGCAGGATCCTGTCGCGCGGACAGAAAAATTCATTCTCGAGAACGGATTGCTTGATCGAGACGCGCTTCAGCAAATGCGCGCCGAAATTGCAAAGCAGGTCGATGAGGCAGTCGCGACAGCGCAACAAGAAGACCCGCCGCATGCGCGCGAAGAAGATTGGCTGTCCATGTCGACCCAGGAACTGATCGATAAGCCTCAGCTCAGTTAAATCCGAATCTCGAAATCCGAAACAAATTCAAATGTTCAAATACGAAACTTCCAAAAGATTCGCCCTCTGTTTCGAGGACTCGAAATTAGGATTTGGCGCTTGTTTCGGATTTCGGCTATGAGCCGTGACTTATCTCGAGGCGATTCGCGAGGCGCAGACGAAATTGCTGCGCGAGGATGAGCGCGTTTTCATTTACGGCCAGGATATTGCCGGAAAATTCGGCGGCGCGTTCAAAGCCACAAAAGGTCTGGCGGAGAAATTTCCCGGGACGCGTATTGAACACGCCGATCAGCGAGGATGCGATGGTCGGCACGGCGATCGGCGCGGCGCTGGAAGGAATGCGGCCGATTGTCGAAATGCAGTTCGCCGATTTTTCGAGCATCGCGCTCAACCAAATTCTTGAACAACGCGGGCACGCATTATTATCGAACAAATGTTCCGGTGCCGATCACGGTGCGATTGCCCTCCGGTGGAACGAAAGGCAGCGGACCGTTTCACAGCCAAAGCATGGAAGGGCTTTACTCGCATTATCCGGGGGTTGTGGTGATGACTCCGGCAACGGTGGAAGACGCTTACACCATGTTGATCGACGCCGTCGCGATCGACGATCCGGTGATCTACTGCGAGCACAAGTATCTTTATTACCATCTCAAGGCCGACGCGCTGCCGACAGGAAAGCTTTCCGGTCGGCAAGGCGCGAATCGTCAGGCCGGGCCGCGATCTGACCATCGTGACTTACAGCGCGATGCTGCACGAAGCGATCGCGGTCGCGAACGAGTTGCAACGTGACGGATTCGAAATCGAAGTTGTCGATCTTCGAACGGTAAAGCCGCTCGATACCGCGACCGTGCTCGCTTCGGTTGCGCGCACGGGACGTTTGCTCGCCGTCGGCGAAGCGTTTCCCGTGGGGCGGCGTGACCGCCGAAGTGATCGCGCGCGTTACGAGCCGAAGGTTTTCATCTGCTCGATGCCGCGCCGGCGCGCATCAACGCCAAAGACACGCCGATTCCTTATCACCCAAATCTGTGGAGCGAACACCGGCCGAACCGAAAAGCCATCGCGGCCAAAGCGCGCCAGATTCTGCGGAGTAAAACCACTTCTCAACGACTTAACCTCTCAACCTTGTCATGCCTAAAGTTCCAATCACCATGCCGCAGCTCGGCGAATCGATGGCCGAGGCGACGATCGTTTCCATCAAGGTCAAACCCGGCGACAAAGTTTCGGCCGATCAGGAGATCATCGAAGTCGAGACCGACAAAGCCGTGATGGGCGTGACCACGCCGTGTGCGGGCGAGATCGCGAAGATCGACGCGGAAGTGAAAGGAACGTATGCCGTCGGCACGGTGCTCGGTTATGTCGAGGCGAGTGAAGCGGACGCCGCGCGATTTCAAAAACGCGCACCTGAGCCACCGCCAAGGCGAAGTGGCAAAAGAAATTCCCGGTCGCGAAGAAGAAACCGTGGCACGCACCGGAAATGGCAGCGGCTCACATTTCCAAGTGGATGACGTCGATCTTCCACAAGTCGCGACCGGCGCCGAAGTGGACAACGCGGAGGTCTGCCGGTTCCGGCGAGCGCGAAAGGCGCGGGATATCTCTCGCCGCGCGTGCGTGCGCGCATGGCGGAGTTGCAATTAACCCAAGCCGATCTCGCTGGCATTGCCGGAACCGGTACGGCCGGTCGCGTAACGATTAAAGATCTCGAAGATTTTCTCAGCTCGATTCGAATCGCAGCCGGCCGAAAAGCCGAGCGCGATTCGGACCGGCGTGGCCGACGCGATGCGACGCAGTTGGACGCGACCACTGGCGACAGTTGGAGTCTCGGTTTGCCTCGATCCGGTCCTGCAAGATCGACAATCACGCGATCCAAAACCCGGCCCGGCCCTTTACGCTTTGCGCGCGCTCGCGCTTGCGCTTGCCGAGCAACCAAATGCGGCCGCACGATTGATCGGCGGACGCGCGATTGGTTCGCAATCAATCGACATCGGTCTCGCCGTTGAAGCCGGCGAAGGGATCATGGTCCCGGTCATTCGCAATGCTGACAAAACGTCGCTCGCAGACCTGACGAACGAAATACGCGGAGCTTGTCGATCTTGCGCGCCGTCGGCGCCTGACGACTGAGATGACTTCAGGCGGAATCGCTTCCGTTTCGAATTTCGGCACCTTCGGACTCGATTGGGGCACACCGATTCCCCTGCCCGATCAAACGATGATTCTCGGCCTCGGCGTCGGAAAGAAAACGCCGGTCTGGGACGAATCAAAAAAAGAATTCGTTCCGAGAACCGAAGCGCAAATGACGCTCAGCTTCGATCATCGCAGCCTCGACGGCGGCGGCGCCGGGCGCTTGCTCAAGCGCGTGATCGAGCTGCTCGAAGATCCGAAGAAACTGTAGGGGCAGGTCCTCGCTGCTTCAGGAACCGCGATGCAGCCGAGCGGCTGGCTCCACAGCAGCGCTACAATTTGCGACGGTCATAGACCGCCGTTACAATTTTAGAGCAATGCATAAGGACAAGGAATTCGAGTTAAAGCGCGATCTGGAGGTGATTCTGATCCCAGCCGGACAGAAATATACGATTCCGGCGGGAACCAAAGGCGTGATCACCCAGGCGCTGGGCGGAAACTACACCATCGCGACCCAATACGGATTGTCGCAGGTCGCCGAAAAGGATTTGGATGCGCTCGGCATTGAAAAGCCGAAAACCGAAGCGAAAGAAAAGCCCGCTGCAAAAACCAACGGCCAAGTTTCGGAGGACGAGGTTTGGAATCAATTGAAACAATGTTACGACCCGGAAATTCCGGTGAACATTGTCGATCTTGGTTTGGTTTACGATTGTCGTCTGATCAAGAAAGATGACGGCGGCACGCGCGTGGAAGTGAAAATGACGCTGACCGCGCCCGGTTGCGGAATGGGACCGGCGATTGCCCACGACGCCCAAAGCAAAATTTTGTCGATCGACGGTATAGATGAAGCCGACGTTCAGCTTGTCTGGGACCCACCGTGGAACCAGAACATGATCAGCGAAGCCGGGCGAATGAAGCTCGGAATGATTTAGTCGGATACCTGCGCGTTAATTCCTAAGGCTTTCCGGGCGGGGTTGGACTTCCTCTTTGCTTTTTACCGGTCGTCGTCCCGCGTGTCGATGAAGTTGTCGTCGATTTCGGCTTCGCAATAAATGTCCGCGGCGTTGGACTCCCGTGAGGCCGCCGCGACGGAGTCGCGGTCCTTCGAGGAGGAGAAGTCGGTGTTGGTTGAATACCCGGTACATATGTAAGGGGCGGGGTTGGCGTTTGATTTGGTGGCGGAGTCGGGGTTCGGTGTGGACGGCAGTTTCTCAACGCTGCCTCCCTGGAACCAAAGCACTGACCATCTTGCTCCCGACATTCGGCCACAGGCACCTGGACGACCTGGCCATTGATACAGCACCAACATAATTGTCCGCAATGCCGGAGCGCCTCTTCGCGGGAAGTGAAACACTGGCCGCCGCGCTCTTTGCATTGCGCAGCGTCGACTTGAACGATGTGACCATCAATGCAGCACCAGCAGAGATCTTTGCAGTGCCTGAGCGCTTCTTCTTGAGTCGGATAACATTGACCCTCGTGTTCGCGGCACTGCTCCGGCGTAGCCTGAACGACTTGCCCGTTTATACAGCACCAACAAGACGGCGGAGGTGTTGGGGTTGGCGTCGGACGATGGATCGGCGGTGGACATGGAAGCGGCAGCCACCAGCAAGGCGGATTTTCCGGCGGACATGGTGGATGCGGTCCGGGAGGGCCGTGCCATTTGTAGCAGCCGCAACCTTCTTCCCACCACCAGCCGCCGCCGTCTTGGATCCAAACCCACTGGCAACATTGATAATGCCATTGCCCTCCGGCGACACTTTGCGGTGTGAGCCTGAAGGCGTGCTTGTCGCCGTTCTTCGTAATTCCGTCACCGATAACGACGCAGGAATCGCTGATCGTACGCGCGACTGTCAGCACTTTGAAATCGCTCTGGGAAAGATCGCACAGCGTGTTCAGATCGTACATTTTGTCCTCGACGAAAAGGAAGGCGTGCTCGGAGTTGTCGGCTGTAGTTGAGGAACCGACGATCATTCCGGCGGCATTTGTGCCATTTCCGGCAACGCTGTTCGCCGTGCTGGTGTTGCCACCGAGAGTTCCCAAATCGGTGACGTTAAAGGTGACCTGACCTTTAGCCGGTATAAACCCGATGAGAAAAACGCAGACCGCAGCAAAGCTGACCTTGTTTTGTGTTTTCATGGATGGTGGGGCTCATGAGACCGAGATGAGCCTCCGGCCTACAGACAAGGAAGACGGCGGGCAAGAACAAAAATGACTTTTGTCCCGAGACAATTTTCTCCGGACGTGGAATTTTAATTTCTGTTCACGCGTTGACAGAGTATGCGTGCACTGCTTTCATACGAGTTCGCGCGCGCAAAATTTTCGATTATGCCAACGACTGAAGTTATTCTGACCGACAACGTGCCCGGACTCGGCGCTGAGGCCGACGTGGTAAAGGTCCGTCGCGGCTACGCCCGCAACTACTTGCTCCCACAGAAAAAGGCCTACGAGGTAACGCCAGCCGCGTTGCGCCAACTCGATAATTTGAAAAAGAAGCGCGCTGAACGGGAAGCCCGCGAATTGAACGAATCCGAGGAGTTATCCCGCAAGATTGGCAAGGCTCATCTCGTATTTACCTTAGCGACCGGCGAATCCGGCAAAGCGTTCGGTTCAATCACCGCGCAGGACATTGTGCACCGGATGAAAAACGAGCTTGGGATCGAAATCGATCGCCACAAGATCATGCTCGAGCGCCCGATCAAGGATACCGGCGAACATGAGGTCACGATCAAATTGCATCACGATGTGACCGCACAATTTAAGTTTGATGTGAAATCAGCAGAGGCGCGAAAAGCGGAGGCTGAGCCTACGGGTGAGCATCCGGAAAAGAAGCGCCGGGGATTTTTCCGCAGACACAAGGAAGAGAAAAAAGAAGAGTAATTAATGGCGACTCAACCATCCTCCGGGATAGGTCGAGAGCCTCGCAAGTCAGGAAATGGCGCTGGCCGAGGCTCGGCGGCGCGAAGCGGAGAAAATGTTATTCCGATTCCGCGCACAGGTTCTGCGCAGGATATTCACCGCCCGCCACCGCACAGCGTCGAAGCCGAGCAAGGCGTGCTCGGTTCAATGCTGATCTCACCGCGCGACGCTATCGCGGAAGTCGTTGAAAAAATCACGGCCGAGTATTTTTACGTCCCGGCACATCAAACCATCTTCACCGTCCTGGTCGAACTCTGGAATGCAGGCGCGGGCATTGATCTCATCACGTTCACGCAAGTTCTGCGTGATCGGAATTTGCTCGAGACCGTAGGCGGCGCAGCGATGGTGACAAACCTGTTCACCTTCGTGCCGACTGCGGCCAACGTCGCTTATTACCTCGAAATCGTCCGCGACAAATACATCTTGCGCTCCATCATTGAGGCGGCGACCGAGAGCGTGCGTCGCGCCTACGAAGAGCAAGAGGAGGTGAACGAGCTGCTCGATGAAGTAGAGCAGAGAATCTTTGCCGTCAGCGAGGACCGCTTCAAGGGCCAGATACTCTCGATGAAAGAGCAAGTGATGGAGCACTCTTGAGTCGATCGAGAAGCTCTTTGAAAACAAAGGCGCGATTACGGGAGTCTCGACCGGTTTTCGTGATTTCGACAAGCTGACCAGCGGCCTGCATCCCTCGGAGATGATTGTGATCGCGGCGCGGCCGAGCATGGGAAAGACGGCCCTGGCAATGAATATTGCTGAGCACGCTGCCATACAGCTGAAACTTCCCGTGGCAATTTTCAGCTTGGAAATGAGCGCCCAGCAGCTTGTTCAGCGCATGCTTTGTTCGCGGGCTCGCGTAGACCTAGCAACGACACGTGATGGATTTCTTGCCGAATCTGATTTTCCGAAGCTGACGCACGCCGCTTCCAAACTGGCCGAAGCGAGAATCTTCATCGATGACAGCGCCGGCCTCAGCATTCTCGAGTTGCGCGCGAAAGCACGTCGCCTGAAAGCGCAGCAGGATGTGCAATTGATCGTCGTCGATTACTTGCAATTGCTGAGATCGACATCCCGCCGCGCACAGGACAATCGCCAACTTGAGATCTCGGAAATCTCCGCCGGGCTCAAGGGTTTGGCCAAGGAATTAAAGATTCCGATCATTGTTGTCGCACAATTGAATCGCAATCCAGAGATTCGCACAGGCAGCGGCAAAGGTGTCCCGCGGCTGGCGGACTTGCGAGAATCAGGCTCCATCGAACAGGATGCTGACCTCGTTGGTTTACTCGTTCGGGAAGAATATTATGCCGATACGGACGAGGAACGAACAGAATTGGAAGGCAAGGCTGAGCTTATTATTGCGAAACAGAGAAATGGTCCAATCGGCCAGGTCAAACTCACTTTCCTAAAGAAGTTCACGCGATTTGAAGATCGCGCAGACGATGCGGTTGAACCCGAAGAAGCGTTTTAGAGCGACTTCGCAGCTTCCACGACGTGGTTCGCGTCGATCCCGAATTCTTTCATCACTTCAGCGCCGGGCGCGCTCATGCCAAAGCGATGCAGCCCAACTACTTTGCCATCCAGCCCGACAAACTCGTACCACGTGTCGGGCACGCCGGCTTCGATCGCAACGCGTTTGCGACATGAATTTGGCAGAACCTCTTCGCGATACTTTTCGGGCTGGCGCTTGAATCGCTCGAAACACGGCATTGAAATAACGCGAGTGCCATCACCCAATTCCTTTGCCGCTGCGAGCGCATGTTGCAACTCGCTCCCACACGACATGATGATGAGGTCGAGCTTCCCTTTTTCCTTTTTCGCGATGTAACCACCGCGCAGCACGCCGTCTCGCCGTAACTGAACATCGACATCATTTAAAATCGGAACCGTCTGGCGCGTCAGCGCAAGCAACGTGGGTCCATCGACGCGCTCCATCGCGGCTGCAAACGCCCCCGCCGTTTCTTCCGGATCAGCCGGACGGATGACGTCGATCTGTGGCATCACGCGCACGCTGCTCACTGTTTCGACTGGTTGATGAGTAGGGCCGTCTTCCCCAACGCCAATGGAGTCGTGCGTGAACACGTAGAGGTTAGGAAGCTTGGAAAGGGCGGCGAGGCGAATGGAAGCGCGACAATAATCGGTGAACACCAGAAACGTCGCACCAGACGCGCGAAAAATTCCGTGATAGGAAATGCCGTTCATGATCGCGCACATGCCGTGCTCACGAATGCCGAAACGGATATTGCGGCCTTCGGGCGTATTTCTCGTGAAATCGCCGCCATCATTGATGTAATTCATCGTAGAGCCGTAAAGATCGGCGCTGCCGCCGATCAGCAGAGGCATTTCTTTGGCAATCGGCTGCAAGACCTCGCCACCGGCTTTGCGCGTGGCGAGCTTCGCGTCGCTCGGAAACTTCGGAATCTTCGACAACAGATCGGTCGGAACTTTTCTCTCAACCCCATCCTCGAGAACCCGGGCGAGCTCTGAATTTTTCTTACGCCAATCGTTATAGCTTTTTTCCCAGCGATCGTATTCGGCGAGCAATTTCTTTTTGTGCTCTGCAAAATACGCGTAGGTCTCCTTCGAAACATAGTAATGTTCGGCCGGGAGACCAAGGGCCTTGCGCGAGGCATCGACGAACTTCGCGCCCGCTTCACCGTGCGCTTTGTAAGTTCCGGCAACCTCCGGGATCCCCTTCCCGATCAATGTGTGGGCGACGATAAGCTTCGGTTTGCCGTTGTTGTTCTCCTTGGCGTTGTTCAGTGCGTCCAGGAAAGCCTGCATGTCCTGGCCATTGATTTCCTGAACGTCGAATCCGTAGGCTTTGAAGCGCATCGCTGTGTCTTCGCTCTGCGTCGCCGTGGCCGGGGCGTCGAGGGTGACAGCGTTGGAATCGTAGATGAGAATCAGGTTATCGAGACCGAAATGACCGGCGAACGCGCTGGCTTCCGCGGAGACGCCCTCCTGTAAGCAACCGTCACCCGCCAGACAGATGCAGTGCTGATCAAAAATGCGGTGCTCGGTCGTGTTGAAGCGCGCCGCTGCCATTTTCATCGCGACGGCGATACCGACTGCGTTGCCGACGCCCTGGCCGAGCGGGCCCGTCGTGCATTCAACTCCCGGCGTTTCAAAAAATTCGGGATGTCCTGGCGTTTTAGAATGCAATTGCCGGAAACGTTTGATTTCCGACATCGGCAAATCGTAACCGCTCATGTGCAGCCACGCGTAAAGGAACATCGAGCCGTGGCCGGCCGAGAGAACGAAATAGTCGCGTCCGATCCAGCGCGGCTTATCCGGATTATGTCTTAGAGCGTAGCCATAAAGCACAGCGCCCATTTCGGCGCAGCCCAGGGGAAGCCCAAGATGGCCGGATTGGGACGCTTGCACCGCGTCCATGCACAAGCCGCGCGCTTCCGTTGCCGCCCGCGAGAGAGCCTCGATATTCAAACTCATGACAAAGTTTATGGTTTTAGATCGCCGATTGCGCAATCTCTTTCCCAATTTCGCCGCCGGACGGCCCGATAGCCCTATGGTCGGCAGGCCCAGGCTACGGGGTTGAATAACTTGTGAATAAAATGGCGTCAGGGGGCGGTTTTATTCACACGGTTCTGTGAATAAGGACTTAATTTTCGGTCCTTCGCGACCTAAGTTGTCGATCTTGATGAAGTTGTCCGAAATAACCACGACTCTGCGGGAAATCGGTGTTTCTCCCGTAAGGAGCCTCGGCCAAAACTTTTTGCACGACCAAAATCTGGCTCGCTGGATTGTCGAGCAAGCCGAAATCGACGCGGAGGACTTCGTTGTTGAGATTGGACCGGGGCTCGGCGCGTTGACCGAAATCATCCTCGCCAAACGCGCGCGCGTCCTCGCGATCGAGAAAGACGAACGGCTAGTGAAGTTTTTGCGAGAGAAGTTTGCGCACGGAAAAGTCGAAATTGTGCACGGCGACGCGCTGGAATTTGATTTGCGATTGTTGTTCACGAAACCGCGAGTGAAACTTCTTGGAAATCTTCCATATTACATTTCCAGTCAGCTCCTCGTTAGGTTCCTGGAATATCCAAGTCCTATCTCGCTGTGGGTGTTGATGTTACAGAAGGAGCTGGCAAAACGCCTGAGCGCCGCTCCCGCGACACGCGACTACGGAGCACTGACTTTGCAAGTTCAGCTCCGGTATCGAGTTGAATATCTGCGAACAATTCCCGCCAGCGTCTTCTTGCCCAAGCCTGACGTAGACTCTGCTGTTGTTCGCATCCTGCCGCGCACCCAAAATGAATTGTCGGTGTGTAATCACAAGATTTTCGAGCGCCTTGTTCGTCGCGGTTTCTCGCAACGACGAAAGCAACTTGGCAAACTGATTCGCGAAGAAACGCCAGCTTGGGAAACGATTGCCGCCGAGCTTGACTTAAATCCGCGTGCGCGAGCGGAAGAGCTCTCGTTAGAAGAATGGATAGCGCTAACGAATCGAATTGCTCCCATCACACCAGCAAGTAACGCCAGTCCCCCTGAAGAGCAGTTTCAGGTGGTCGATGAAGACGACTGTCCCAAAGGAGCTGCTCCGAGGAGCCAGGTGCATGCGAATAACTTGCTCCACAGGGCAGTTCACGTGCTCATTTTCAACTCCCCCGGGGAGGTCTTTCTCCAATTACGGTCCCGATTGAAGGATCGGCACCCTCTGATGTGGGATTCGAGCGCCGCCGGGCATGTAAACGCCGGAGAAGAATACGATCAGACAGCAAACCGCGAGCTTCGGGAAGAGCTTGGTATCGAAACCCCCTTACGAAAAATCGCGAAACTGCCGGCCTCTAAACAGACCGATCAGGAATTTGTTTGTCTGTACCACGGACTTTACGATGGCCAACTGCGGCCAAACGCGACCGAAATTGAAGCCGGCAAGTTCTTTTCACCTGAGCTCGTCGATGAATGGACTAAGGCCCGGCCGCTAGAATTTGCGCCGGCATTCTTGGAATGCTGGAAAGTCTCGCGCGGAAAAAACAATTAGCGCCGGCGTCGGCGCCGAGATTTCGATTGTGATCCACGTTTACCCGCGCGGCCTATCGCTCTCTTTTTGAATTTTCGCGCTGCCCTTCGCGCTCCTTCTTTTCCGCCGCAAAGCGAGTCGCTGAACATTCTGGTGACAGCATTTTTTCCACGCAAAAAATGCACTTGGAAACCGTGCGTCTGCTTTTTCGCGCGCGTCTTGGTATCAATACGGCGGATATTTGGTTCCGAATCTGGATTTGATCGTCTTCGCATGAGTCTGCCTAACAAATACGTCAAACCACGAGAGAATCAATGAGTCGCGGTTTTTTTGTTACTTCAGCTGTGTTTTTTCAGGGGCCGGCAAATTCCAACTTCGCCACTTCTTGTCGTATTCGTCCACGGACAGCAGGACATAGCAGGGATGTTTTGCTGCACGCAGCCACGTAATCATTTTCTCCAATTCGGGTTGCGCCATCGTGGTGCAGCCGGTTGTCGGGTGGTTCACCCCGCGGCGAATATGAAAAAAGATCGCGCTCCCTTCTCCGGGAACCGGCGGATCGGAATTGTGCCGGATCTCGACCAGCCAATGATACGCGAAATCTCCCGAGCGCATCTTTTCGTGACTGTAATTGTCAGGAGGACTTTTTGGATCGATCACGACGTGGCGATTGTAATTCGGTGAGCGCGGATCGTCGCTCCAGATATCGGCCTCAGTCACCTGATGGTAGGGATAATCGCCGCCGGAAGGCAGTTTGGGTTCGTATCCGAAAACTTCGCCGATCGCGAAAACACCGGCGGGTGCCCGCCCGTCTCGCTCCTTCTTGTGTAAGCCGGGTTCATTTTGGCCCGCGAGACCGCTGCCCCAGGCGAGGCCGTTCTTACCGAACAAAACCGGAATCGGTGCGCTGACTGTGTTCCAGTTGTCCTTCGCGCGCTCGAAGCGTTGCAGCTTGCCATGCATCGAATTCCCGTCCGGCGCGATTGCTACGATCAGCTGCGAGCAATCCGAGGGCACGCCGTCGGCATAAGCAGTGCTTCCGATGGCAACCATCCCCCAAATTAGTCCTGCACGTGAGATCGACATAAACATTCGCAATTGTAGACGGCCAGATTATTGATGTCCTCGTTTGTCGTGAAAAAAATCTGGGCTGTTCTAATCCTGCTCGCCGCTGTTTTCGTTAGCTATGCGCCGGCCTTGCGCAACGGTTTTGTTTGGGACGACACCGCGTTGATTCTGCGAGATCCGTTGATCCGGAGCTGGCGCCTGATTCCTGAAAGCTTCAATCATTTCCTTTTTATCGACGCAACGGCCTCAGATTTCTACCGTCCGTTGCAACGACTGAGTTATACGTTGGATTACGCCTTGGTGGCATTTCAGCCCGCACTTTACCACGCAACGAGCATCCTTTGGCATGCCATGGCTGCTATCGCGCTTTTCTTGTTTGCCCAGGAATTGTTATCCAACTTTGGCATCGAGCGGCGCAGGAGCAGTCTGGTCGCTCTGGTTGCGGCACTCATCTGGGCAATTCATCCCGTTCAAAGCGCGGCGGTCGTTTACATTTCAGGCCGCGCTGATCCGCTCGCCGCCGCCTTTGGGTTCGCCGGCTTATTTTTGCTTCTGCCGAGGCCTTCGGGTCACTGGCGCACCGCAGTTATTGCTTTTGATTGGAAGCGGCGCCGCTTTTGTTCTGAGCGCATTTAGCAAGGAAGCTGGCCTGATTTTTCCGATCCTCGGAATTGTTCTCGTCCTCGTCTTGAAAAATTGGGGAGAGCTTTGGAAAACGATCGCGATGGGCGCTTTTGTCGCCACGATTTACTTCATTTCTCGCCTTCGGCGCAGAACATCAACCCGCGCCGCAGTTAACACCTCCACCGCCATTGCTGGTCCGACCGATCATCGTCGCGCGTGCCGTGGCCGAATATGCGGGTCTGATCGTGTTTCCTCTGAACCTGCACATGGATCGCGACGTGGAAACTCAGCCGAGCGGATTCAGCGAGGCGAGCCTCGCGCAGGCTGCGTGGCGCGAACTGCAAACCCTCCTCGGCCTCGTTTTGATCGTTGCCTTTTTGATCTGGCTGCTGCGCGCTCGCAAGCGCAACCCGGCAGCGTTCGTGTGCCTGTTGTTTGCGCTTATCTGTTACTTGCCGGTGAGCGGGATCGTTGCATTGAACGCAACCGCGGCGGAGCACTGGATTTATTTGCCAAGCGCTTTTCTGTTTCTGGCAATAGCGATCGAACTCGCATCATTCACGCGGCCACTGCAAGCCCGACGGTTGGGCAGTGGCATCGGCTGCGGTCCTGATCGCCCTGTGGATGGCATTTCTCGGCGGTCGCACGTTTGTCCGAACACTTGATTGGAAGGACCAGCGTACGTTTCTCGAGCGAACCATCAGGCATGGCGGCGATTCGGCCCGAATGCTCATCAACCTGGCCGGGTTGGAGTTGAACGAAGGAAAGCTCGAAGATGCCGCCGTGCATCTGCACGCGGCGCTGCAAAAAAAGCCGAATCAGCCTTTCGCGATCATCAACCTTGCCGCGGTGGCTTTGAAACAAAACGACTTCAAGCTCGCGCGAGAGCTTCTCACTCGCGCCACCCAGATGCCGGTAGTCGACGCGCAGGCTCATCAACTCCTGGCCGTTTTGGACCATCAAGGAGACGGGAAAAGTCGACCTGATGCGAATGCGCCTCGCTTCGCGAACAGGTCCGCCGAATTGGTCGATCGAGAAAGCCTATATTCAGGTGCTGGATCAAACCGGCGCAACGAAGCGCGGCGATCAACGAATTACTCAGTTGTCTCCAAACCCAGTCGTATCGCGCAGAAAGTTGGCAATTGCTAAGCGAGCTGGAAATCAAAGCCGGCCACGCGGATCAGGCAGCCAACGCGTTGTCGCAAGCTCGAGCATACGACGTTCATCTTGGCACAACCGTGGGGCATTAGGTAGCCCTTGCCGTCGCTGCTTCGACGCGCGCAGTGTCTCCTGGCAAATATTTCGCCCCGATAATCCAGGCAAGGCCAGAAGCCAGAATAATCCCGGAGACAAATAAGAAAGCGATGCGGATATTCGTGTGACCGCCGATGTAGCCGAGGAGCCAGAAGGCCTGCACGTCACCAAGCGCGTGGATGATAAGAATATTCACGGCGAACGCGGTTGCCCGCACCGCAGGCAACGAAACGTTTGCCAGTGCAGTGTTTGACGGCCCAGTGTTCAAGAAAAGCAGGAAAATCGCCAGGAACATCGCCACCCAAGCCGCGGGAAACGGAATGTAGAGACTCACGACAAAGAACGGACAGGCAATTAGCATTCCGATTCCCGAAACCCAAAAATAAGAGCCCGGAGAACGCGTTCGGAGTTGGTCGGCGATCCATGCCGCCAAGTAAAGTCGAGGTCAACCCGGCGACGACTAGGATTGCGCCGAAGATTGTCCTGCCCGCGGCCGGGCTCTGATGGCGAAAGCTCAAGTACTCCGAAACCCAATAGCCCAAACCACCTGCAGCAAAGGTCATCAACGTTTGGGCGATGCAATTGATCAAATACGAACGTGTCTGAAAGAGCTTGAGGTAATCTCTTAGTCCGCGGCGAGGCACTTGTTGCATTAGGTGATGTGACACCACGCGCGGATCGCGTTGCCAAAAGCAGAGCAATCCAAGAAATATTCCGGGAGGCGCGACCATATAGAATGCCCAGCGCCAGCCGAGATGCGCGGAGACCAAGCCGCCAATCACATAACCAAGCGCGCTGCCGACTGGGATTGCCGCGCAAAAAAGAGCCATCACCCGGCCACGGGTTTCGATCGGGTAAAGATCGGCCAGAATCGTCGGCGCAGCCGGCCCATAGCCGCCTTCGCCGATTCCGACACAGACTCGCGTGGCAAAAAGAATTCCAAACGTGGCGGCGAGACCGGTCCCTCCACTCGCAAGGCTCCACAAGATCACAGCCGATCCAACAATCACCCAACGTGACATGCGATCGGCCAGGAAACCCAGCACGGGCGCGCTGAGCATGTAGGTGACGAGGAACGCGCTACCAAGCCACCCAGTCTTTGTCATCGCATTGAGATCTCCGACGGCGAAAAACGCTTGCCGAATTTCCGGCTCGACAGCGGCCAGCACTTGACGATCGATGTAATTAAACAGGTTAATCGTCAGCAGTAGGCCAAGCGCTATCTTGGCGCCTGAGGAGGAACGACCACTATTTTCCATTCGAGAGTTGCCGATTGCAGACGAGCACAGGCTGATTGTAAATCATAAACGATGGCTTCAACCTCCGGCGCCCAGCGCATGCTTTATTTCTTCGGTCGCGCGCTTTTCAGCTGCTTTTACCGGGTCAGCGCGCATGGCACGGATAAGTTGCCGCCCGGCGGCTACTTACTTCTGCCGAATCACATCACCTGGGTCGATGCCATTGTCCTCCAGCTCGCATGCCCTCGCCCGATCCGCTACGTGATCGACCAGGAATTTTATCGCAAACCGTTGCTGCGGCCGTTACTGCAAACGGTTGGCTGCATTCCAATCGACACTCGCCATTCGCGTTCCGCCATCCGAGCTGCGGCCGAAAGACTAGCGGCCGGCGAGGTCGTTTGCCTCTTTCCGGAAGGTCAACTCACGCGATCTGGCACATTGTTACGGCTCAGGCGCGGCTACGAATTGATTGCCCAACACGCAAACGCTCCAGTCGTTCCGGTCTGGCTGGACCGGCTTTGGGGCTCAATCTTTTCATTTCAAGGCGGAAAGTTCTTCACCAAATGGCCAAAGGAAATTCCTTATCGCGTCAGTGCCGCGTTTGGTAAGCCGCTGGAACCAGCTGCCGCCGACATTGCCACGGTCCGCGAGGAACTCCTCAAGCTTGGCGAATTCTGTTACAGCCGGCGGCCTTCACTGGACCGGCATCTCGGCGAAGCGTGCGTGCGCGGTTTGAAACGGAAGCGTTTCGGCACCGCGGTAATTGATGGCCTGGATCACACTGAGCTGAGCCGCGCAAAACTTCTAGGCGCTGCTGCCGCGTTAAGCCGTTTCTTGCGAAAACGATTTTCCGATCGACGGATCGCGATCGTTCTGCCGGCCAGCAAAGGCTCAATGGTTGCAAATTTGGCCGTGACGCTAGCCGGCAAAGTCCCAGTGGATCTGAATTTCACCATGGGCCGCGCCGCGAATGAATTCTGTTGCCAGCGTGCGGAGCTTAGCGTCGCGATTACTGCGACCGCGTTTACGGAACGCTTGAAGGATTTTCCGTGGCCCCAAACTGTTTTGAAATTGGACGAACTCATGCCGCGACTGAAACCGCACATCTTTTTTTGGTGGATGATGTCGATCTTCTGTCCCGCCCGGCTGCTATTGCGGATGTTACAAATTCCCAAGGCTGGCGGCCACGCCGAGGCGAGTCTGCTGTTCACTAGTGGCAGCACCGGTGACCCCAAAGGCGCTGTCCTCAGTCACCGGAACATTGTCGGTAACGTCTCCCAGTTCTGTGAGCTGCTGGATCTCACGAAATCTGACGGGATTCTCGCGTCGCTTCCGTTTTTCCACAGTTTCGGCGCCACAGTCACTCTTTGGTATCCATTGATCGAAGGCGCCCCCATTGTCACCTATCCCAATCCTCTGGAAGTCGCAAAAAACGCGGCCCTCATCGAGAAATACAAACTGACATTGCTTGCTCGCGACACCGACTTTCTTGCGCGGTTACTTGCGAAAAGCCGAGCCGCATCAACTTCGTAGCCTTCGGCTCGTGATCACCGGGGCGGAAAAACTCCCGCTCGACCTCGCGAAAGCATTCGAGGAGCGATTCCAACAGCGGGTTTTCGAAGGCTACGGACTAACCGAAACATCCCCGGTAGTGAGCGTCAATTTGCCTGAGCCCCAACCACAGCGGGATGAACAAGTGCAACCCTCCAGTCGCTTGGGTTCCGTCGGAAAAATGGCGCCTGGTATCGCCGCCGAAATCCGGAATCCCGAGACCGACCAGAAGGCTCTCGCTTCACGAAACCGGCATGGTCTGGTTCCGCGGAGTCAACATTTTCGAAGGTTACCTTCAGGATGAAAAACGCACTGCAGAAGTTCTGCATGATGGCTGGCTGAAAACGGGCGACATCGGCCGGTTTGACGAGGACGGGTTTCTCTACATCGAAGGACGTCTTTCGCGTTTTTCGAAGATCGGTGGCGAAATGGTTCCGCACGAATCGATCGAGTACAAAATCATTGAGCTTCTAGGCCTGGCCGGAAGAGACGAACGACTGATCGCGATTATGGGCGTGCAGGACGCCGCGAAAGGCGAGGCGCTCGTGCTATTGAACGCCACCGATGTCAATCTCGCTCAGTTGCGAGACAAGCTTCGCGAGGCCGGCGTTCCAAATTTGTGGATTCCGAAGAAGGTTTGCCGAGTCGATTCAATTCCAGTCATGGCCTCAGGCAAACTCGACTTGAGAAAATGTCAGGAAATGGCAGCTCAGGCGAAAATTGAGTCAGAATGAGGAAAGCCTTTCATTCAATTGCCAATCGGACGGCGGCGCTCTTCATGAAAGCGCTGTTCGGTTACTCGTCGCGGGTTCATGTTCTGGGACTGGAAAATATTGAACGCGCCGGTGGATTGCTGCTCGCATCAAATCACATCAGCCACTTTGACCCGTTCATCATTTCGTCGGTCGTGCGACGGAAAATCGACTGGATGGCCATGGCGGAATTTTTTCCGTTACCAATCGTCGGCTTTTTCCTGCGCGCAGTGGACGCATTCCCGGCTGAGCGTGATCGCGCCGATCGCAAAACAATTCGCACCGCGATCGAGCGATTGAAACGCGGTCGCATCGTTGGCGTATTTCCCGAAGGCGGGATTCGCGATGGGGCGCAGTCATTGCTCGAAGGCGCGCCGCTCCGTGCCGGGGCTTCGACCCTGGCGCACATCGCTCAGGTTCCCGTGTTGCCGTGCGTCATTCTTGGCAGCGATCGACTTTACGCGACGCGACGCTGGCTGCCGTTGAAACGCACACCGGTTTGGATCGCGTTCGGCAAACCCATAGAGATCCTTCCCAGCTTGGAAAGGTCCGCTGCCCGCGGTCGGATCGAAAACGAACTGAAGAACGGATTCCAAAATCTTTACGCCGATTTGCGCGGACGATTTCGGCTTACTTCCGACGATCTTCCGCATCCGCCGCACGAGCGCATGAAAAAGACGGGGACAGCGCGCTGCGCTGCCCGCGGACGCCGCGGCGCGGCGTCCCTACCAATTCGACGCTTCAACGCTTTAGCCGTCGATTTCGCGATGTGCACGTCGATGAATCTGCTCCAAGCGCGGCATCGGCTGAACGGTCACAGCGTGGAAGCGATGGAGCAATACGTGGCCGCGTGCGAGAAGCTCACGCCACACGAGTATTACGCCGCGCCAAATGATGGTGCCCTGGGAAACGCGATTGCCAGTGGAAACGGCCCGAAGGTCGCATGGCGCAGCCCGATTCAAACCGAATTTGTCCGGAACAACACCGCACGTGCCGAATTTTTTCCAAGCGCACATCCCCGAGCGGCCCCGACTGTATTCATGTTGCACGCCCTGATGTCGGCCGCCAACATTGGCTATCGTCGGTGGGCGACGCGATTCAACGAGCTCGGCTGGAACGCCTGCTTTGTTCATCTGCCGTATCACTACTCGCGTGTGCCGCGCGGCTACTGGAACGGCGAGCTCGCCATCACAGCCGATCTCATTCGGAACGCGGAAGGATTGCGCCAGGGCGTGATGGAAGTGCGTCAATTGATCGCAGCATTGCGCGAACAGGGCTGTCGCGAGTTCGGAATTCTCGGGACCAGTTACGGGGCGTGGATTGGCGCGCTACTCGCCACCGTGGAAAGCGATTTCCGTTTTCTAGCACTGATGGCGCCGATTGTGAATGTCGACCACGCGATCTGGCAAAATCCAGCAACTGCCACGATGCGGCGAAAACTACGTCGAGCGAACATCGCACCAGCCTTAGTGGCGCGGCATTTTCATCTCAGCTCGCCATCGCACACCGACCCGTTGTGCGATCCGGCGCGCGTTCTTTTTGTCCTTGGCGAATTCGATCTGGTCGCTCCGCCAGCGGACATCGAAGCGCTTCATCAGAAATGGCGCGGCTCGGAGCTGCTGCGCGTGCCGCAAGGCCACTTCGGCTATCGCATGATGCGCGATACGATGGCGCGTCTGAAAGAGCGCGGGTTGTAAATCAAACGATCCCGAGAAATTGCAAACTCGAATTGAGATCGTCGAACACAGCTTCGGCAAGAACGTTATGTCCTTTGGCTGACGCGTGCCAGCCGTCGACAGCGTGAAGCAGCTCAGCGCGACTCAAATCCGCAGTTGCCAGCGCGTCGGAATAACGTAGCTGCACATTTGAGTTCTCTGGGAGCTCACGATTAAACTCGTCCACCATCGCTCGCAGCTCGTCGTTCACCATCACCGCGAGACGAATCACATTGTCGCGCAAAGCCGGACGAAACGAGATCAGGTATTCGTAGGTCGTTTCGAGGTGTGGATACAATGCTGAGTTCGTGGCACGCAAACGCTCCGCTTGTTCACGGCCTTTAAAGTAGGATTCAAAGTCTATCAGGCCAAAAACGACAATGGCGACGCGATGGCGTTGCTGCTGCGCATGGTGAATCAGCCGTCGCAGCCGATGCGCGAAAAGTTCCCGAACGCGTCGGCGCTGGCGCTGCAAACGCTCCTCCGATTGTTCGAGCTCGTCCGGCGGACAGCGCCACGCCCAATCCACATTGTTATGTCCGATTGAAACCAGAACCAGATCGGGAAATCGGCGCTCGCGAATGAGTTGATTGATCTGACCGGACAGATTGCGCGTGCCGAGAAATCGCCGGAAACGAGTTTCCCGTTCGCCCTCCGCATCGATCATGGCGCCTACGCCGGCGCAATGAATCGCCACGAATGGTGTTATTTCTTTCAAACGCCTGGATACGCTTTGGATTTCTGACGCCGGACTAAGATCGAGAAACCAATTGCGGTTGTGACGATCACGCGCGCGCCAAAACGTGCCCCAGCGCGTCGTCACGTAGATTCCGGTGCAGACGCTGTCGCCAATCATCGCAACGTGCGGCAGACGGGAAATCAACTGTCGTCGCGTAATTTCACCGCGCTGATAAGCCAGATAATCGGAATGGTGACGCGATTTCGGGTCGCCTATTTGCTCGAGAAATTTTTCCGTGACGACTGAACGCGATTTCATGAACGATGCCCCTGCAGCGAATTGTCGGTCCTGTTAATCGAGCCACGCTTTCGCGGCCAGCACCTCACGCAGTTGCTCATTATCCACGGACAATGCCGGCAGCCATTCACCGATTAGTTCCCGCTTCCACCATCCTTTTTCCCCAAGCGGCGCAAATTCATAACGATACAGACGCGCACGGATGAATCTTGGTGGGGCATCGGGAAACGGATTGTTCGCCAGCAACGACAACGTGTTCTTGTCATTGTGCAGGAGTTTCCAGACGAAATGAAAGGTCCACGGATACTCGGCGGGCGTCTCCATGGCCGCGAACCAGATTTGCCAGTCTATCCGCGGTTGATACGGCGCGATAAACGCCGGACGCCGATTCGGGTCGCCTGGTTTGGCTTTGAATTCATATTCTTTCCATTTCGTTTCGCCGGTGATGACTGCGTCGTCTGTTCCTTCGAAAATAATTTCGTCGCGCTCGCGACCGACCGTGCCGAACGCGCCGTAGGTGTTGACCAAATCGAGCGGATCGAACGAGTAATTCATCAACTGACGTCCGCCGGCGAGATTCATTACCGTCGGAATGCTCAGCCACGCAACCAACACGGCCAAGGCGACGGAAATCCCGTTGCGAACGCGCGACGGCTGCGATTGCGCGGCCGCTTCTTCAGCGCGCTTCACAAGCGATTTCGGAAGCACTCTCCGCAATAACGTGTCATCGAAACACGCGAGAAACGGAATGATCGTCAGATAATTTAGAAACGAAAGATTGCCGCTAATGATGAGAATCACCTGAAATAGAACGAGCAATACGCCCGCAATGTGGCGCGCCCTCCTCGGTCCAAAAGAAAACCATGGTACGATTAACTCGACGAAATGGTTCCAAATCACTTCAAGATTGTGAAACCAATGCGGCAGGAAATGCAGATAGCGGCTGATCGGGTTTGGAATCGGCTGCGTTTCGTAATGATAGTACATGCAGGTCAGGTCCCTCCAGCACTCGTCACCACGCATTTTGATCAACCCGGCGCCGACCATGATCCGAAACCCGAGCCAGCGAAAAAGCCAGAACACCAAAATCGGCGGACGCGATTTCGGAAATGGGCGCGGATCGATCAACGGGCAAAGAAAAATCGACAGGAATCCGGTTTCGAGGAGCTGAATTTCCCAACCGTAACCGTACCAGATATTGCCGATATGAACGATCGACATGTAGATGATCCAAAGCAACGCGAGAAGAATCATGTTTGCGTAACCGCACATGACGATTAGCGACAGCGCGAGACCGACCCAGGCGAAGATCGACAAGCCAAAATCCGACACACCGAACCAAAACAGCGTCGGCATGTGCATCATTCCCTGCGTTCGGGAGCCGTAATGAGAGTGCACGCGCGAAAGAAAATCGTGGGCCGGCGTTAAACCGGTCGCGCCAATCAACGGGACCAGTTGATTCACCGCGACCAGAAACGCGATCACGTAGACGAAACCAAGCAGCCGCAGAATGATGAACCGCGTCAGCCAGTAGTCATTGCCGCGGGCGAAGAATCTCTCGATCTCTTCGTTCATTTGCCAGCCACCACGTTGACACCTTCGAGGATGCGATTCAATTTTGCTGCCTTCACGCCAGGGTAGCTCAGCGGTAGAGCAGGGGACTCATAAGCCCTTGGTCGGGAGTTCAATTCTCCCCCCTGGCACTCCCCTACTCTTTCTTCGGCGAAACGTAAGGCGCGAGATCCTTTTCGCTTCCTCGCAGCGCAGCCATGAAGCAAACGCCGCCTTGCTCTTCCACGACACCAGTCCAACGATCTTGATCCACGTATCGCCAGCCTCTGAAATGTTTGGTCGCACCACTTTTCGGATCGCGTTCCGCTGGAAAAAGGAAAAACTGCATCTTCTTTTCCACAGCCCAGACCTGGGCGACCCGCTGACCTTCTTCATCGTCAAAAACGCGAACTCCGAGCGTTTTCAGGTCGGCAAACTCTGCCGGCACGTCGTAATGCGCGAGCCGATGCTTCATGAAAAAGTAATCGCCGAGCGCGCCAGCAGTTGTCTTCACTGGATCCAAGATCACCGAGTGCGTCGAGGCCGCAGTCGTCAGTAGTCGGCGCGCGGTCGGTTCACCGGGAAAACGGTTCAGTCGATCGATCAATTGGAAAACCAGAATCACCGCGATCACGAGCGCGGCGATGCCGGTCGCGAGAAAGACCGGATTCTGCACGTATTTCTTCCAGTTCGGCCTCGCCGGCGCGATGAACGTTTCGGTCGGCACCCATTCAATGATTTCTTTCGGAATTGGAATGGCCTGAACCAACGCGCTCAGCCGCTTTGTCGAAATTTTGCTGGGTCGCAAACGCCGGCGTCTTGCGAGCGCGATGCAGAGCGGTTCGTAACGCGCGATCATCCACATGCTCTTCGCGAACCGGTGCGCACTGCATCAGAATTTGGTCGCGTCGCGAAAGTTGGGCCGCGCTCATACTTGCGATACCGGGAATGTTGCGTCCAACCATGCTTGAAATTCACGACGGCCGTTTCCGAGCAATTTGGACAATTCAGGCGGTTTCAACTCAGTCACCGAAAGCAAATCGCGATAACTGAACTCATCGAGATAAAAAAGCGCCAGCGCCGTGCGTTGCGGATCGGGGGCCGCGGCAATCCAGATGGCGAATTGTTCCGGCTCGAGCTGTTGAATTTGCGTTGGCGCCCATTCCGCGAGCTCGCCCCGCTCGAGATCGCTATCTTCCGCCTGCAAACCTTGTTCGCCTGCTTCCAGGCAGCGCCAACGCGCGTTTCGAAAAAACCACAGCCTATCCCTGGGCGATTCTCCGTCGGCCGCCAATTGCGCGGCTTCGCGCAAAGTCGCATGAAAAATCTCCTGCGCTTTCCCCGCATCGGCCAGCATTAGGAAACAGAAGCGGTAAAGCTGGAGCAGATCTTGTTTTTCTTCGGCCACCCGGACTTTTCTCCGGCCGGAATGTTACGCGCCTGGCCTAGATCGCAACGAAAAGATCAAAACTTGGTAGGGGCGGTTCACGGAACCGCCCGCGGGCGATTGAGGTCAATCGCCCCTACCTTCAACCGCCGCGCCACTTCTTCGGCGTTTTCGCGGCTGTTGAACGCCGAGATTCGAACATAACCTTCACCCTGTGCGCCAAATCCCGCGCCGGGTGTAATGACCACATTGATCTCGTTCAACATTCGATCGAACATTTCCCAACTCGTTAGGCCCTTCGGCGTCTTAACCCAGATGTAAGGCGCGTTTTCTCCGCCAAAAACCTCAAGCCCGATCTCTTCGCAGGCTTCGCGCAAAATTCTCGCGTTACCCATGTAGTGGTCGATCAACCCGCGGCATTGTTTTTTGCCCTCAACCGAATACAAAGCTTCCGCCGCGCGTTGCACCGGATAACTCACGCTGTTCGATTTCGTGCTCCAACGCCGATGCCAAAGTGGATGCAGCGGCAGTTTCTTTCCCGAATCCGTTCGCGCGAGAACTGTTTTCGGCATGACCGTGAAACCACAGCGCACACCGGTGAATCCGCCGATCTTGGAAAAACTGCGAAACTCGATCGCGCACTCACGGCGCACCGTCGAATTTCGTAGATCGAATGCGGAATCTGCGGATCGGAAATGTACGCCTCGTAGGCGGCATCGAACAAAATCAACGCGTCGTGTTCGCGCGCATAGTCGATCCAGCGCGCCAGCTGCTCGCGCGTCGCGACCGCGCCGGTCGGATTATTCGGAAAACAAAGATAAATAAGATCGACATGCTCCGTTCGGCGGCTTCGGGAACGAAATTGTTTTCCGCCGTGCACGGCAGATAAACGATGCCTTCGTAAGCTGCCGTCTTTTCGCACGGCCCCGGTGTGACCGGCCATGACGTTCGTGTCGACGTAAACCGGATAAACCGGATCGGTGATCGCGACCTTGTTTTGGTCGCCCAGAATGTCGAGGATGAAACCGCAATCGCACTTCGATCCGTCCGAGACAAAAATCTCGTCGTCGGCGATGTCGATCTTGCGATCGCGAAAATCGTGCTGCGCGATTGCCGATCTCAGGAACTCGTAACCTTGCTCCGGACCGTAACCGCGAAATGTTTCGCGATGACCGAGTTCGTCGGCCGCGCGCTTCATCGCGTCGATCGCCGCCTGCGGCAACGGTTCGGTCACGTCGCCGATGCCGCAACGAATCAATTTCTTCGCCGCGTCCGGATTTTTCTCGCAGAATTCGCGAACGCGCCGCGCGATCTCAGGGAAGAGATAGCCGGCCTGAAGCTTGAGATAATTTTCGTTTAGGTACGCCATGGTAGGGACGCGCTCCGTCGCGTCCGATCAATTGAGGCGGACGACACGGAGGTCGTCCCTCCAAATCGAAACGAATCAGTAATTCTTCGCCACAGCGTCCCAATTGACCACGTTCCACCACGCCTTGATGTAGTCGGGCCGGCGGTTTTGATAATTGAGATAGTAGGCGTGCTCCCAAACGTCGACGCCGAGAATCGGCGTGCCTTCCGCGCCGGAATCGCCTTGCCCATCAGCGGACTGTCCTGGTTCGCGCGTGGAAACGATTTCCAGTTTGCCGCTCTTGTTTTTGATCAGCCACGCCCAGCCACTGCCGAATCGGCCGACGCCCGCGGCAGCGAATTTCTCTTTGAACTGATCGAACCCGCCGAACGTTGATTTGATATCATCGGCCAGTTTGCCTTTCGGTTCGCCGCCCGCGTTCGGGCCCATGATTTTCCAGAAGAACGAATGGTTCGCGTGACCGCCGCCGTTGTTGCGCACGGCCGTGCGAATGTCTTCCGGGACGGAATTCAAATCGCGGATCAAATCCTCGACCGATTTCTTCTCGAGGTCGGCTTTGCCTTTGATCGCGTTGTTGAGGTTCGTGATGTAAGCCTGATGATGCTTGGTGTGATGGATTTCCATCGTCCGCGCGTCGATGTGCGGTTCGAGCGCGTTGTAGGCGTAAGGTAATTTTGGTAGTTCGTAAGCCATAATAACACGTTAGGCCGCATGGGAATGCGGTCAATTGATCGGCGAGCGACGGTTCACTGAACCGTCAAAGTGCCAGTCCGGCTCGGACCGATTGCGGAATCGCCGCACCTAGCTCCAATTATCTCGCGCTGATAAAATCCCGGCTGGGTGATGAAGCCGTTGCGGTAATTCACGTAGGTCGCGAGCGCGAGGAGCGGGAAATTTTGGCGATACATGTCGTACTTCAAATAGAACACGCCGGGAAATCCGGTGCCGGTGATTTCCGGTTCGTCCCATGAGCCATCCGTCTTTTTGCGAGCTCAACAGGAAACGCAAGCCGCGCTGAATGCTCGGACGATTCAAGATCGCCGCACGCGCAAATCCCCATGAGCGCCCAGGCGGTTTGCGACGCGGTGCTGTTCGCCAATTCCTTTCGTCGCCGGATTTTCGTAGGTGGCGCAGGTTTCGCCCCAGCCGCCATCGTCGTTCTGGCAGCTCTCGAGCCAATCGCGTCCGCGCAAAATCCAATCCTGGGTCATGTCCTGACCGATCGCGCGCAATCCGCGCAGCACCTGCCAGGTTCCGTAAATGTAATTCACGCCCCAGCGTCCGTACCACGAACCGTCCTCCTCCTGGGTCTCGCTCAGATATTGAATCGCGTCGCGCACGCTGCGGACTTTCGGATTGAAATCGATGTAGCCGAGCAACTCGAGCGTGCGCGCGGTCAGATCGCTGCAGGTCGGATCGAGAATCGCGTTGTGATCGGCAAACGGCATGTCTTCGAGCCACGGCGTCGTGACATCCTTGTCGAACGCCGCCCAGCCGCCGTCGCGGCATTGAAAAGCTCATTTGCCAATCGAGTGCGCGCCGGAAGAGTTTTCGTCGAGCTCCGATTCATTCTCCGGTTTCACCAGTCGCAGCGCCATCAGCACCATCGCGGTGTCGTCGACGTCCGGGATAATAAACGTTGTTGTATTCGAACGCCCAGCCGCTCGCTTCGCGGATGCGGATTGTTACGCGTCCAATCGCCGCGGATCCGCACTTCTTTGTCGAGCAACCACTTCGCCGCGCGTCGCAGCGCCGGATCGTCGGCCGGCAGACCGGATTCAGCGAGCGCGATCACGTTGATCGCGGTGTCCCAAACCGGCGAGAGACACGGTTGAATCCGAAAATCTTCCGGATCATCGACAAACAATCCCGGCAAAATCCTGCGCCGCCTTCTTGTAAACCGGATGCTCTTCGGATAACCGAGAGCCCGCAGCGCGATCAGGGAATTCAGCATCGCCGGAAAAACCGCGGCCAGCCCATCGCTCCCCTCGCCGATTCGTTCGAGCATCCAGCGCTCTGCTTCTTCGAGCGCGCGTTGCCGCATCGGACTGATTCGCAACGGGTGCAGAATTTTCAAGACATCATCGACGCGCAGGAAAGAAATTGCGCCAGGTCCAGAACCGTCTCGCTCGCGCGGCAAGCGCAAATCGCTTTGCTCGGTGCCGAGCGGATAAAGCTCGTGAAGCTGTTTGTTTCCCGGCAACGCGCGCGTCGGCTTGAAATGATTGATGATCGCGAGCGGGATGAGCATCGCCCGGCTCCAGGACGACATTTTGTAGATGTGAAACGGCGCCCAGCTCGGCAGCAAAATCATTTCCACCGGAATCGTCGGCAGATATTTCCAGGGAAACTGGCCGAGCAACGCGAGATAAAGCTTGCTGAACGTGTTCATGCGCGGGATGCCGCCGAGACGCAGAATATTCGCGCGCGCTTCCCGCATGAACGGCAGATCGGGCGAGTAACCGGCCAGCTTGAGCGCGAAATAAGCTTTGACCGACGCGTTGATCTCGCTCGGGCCGCCAAAATAAATGTTCCAGCCGCCGTCGGGCAGTTGCCGTTTCAGGATGTGACGGACGCAACGTTCCTGAAGATTCGACATCGATCTCGCCGAGCCAGTGCATGAACAGCACGAAATCGGAGCAAAGCGTGCTATCGACCAGCAGTTCGCCGCACCAATGGCCGTCCGCGTGTTGCTGGCGCAGAAGATTTTGCTGCGCGCGTGAAATCGCGTCGGAAATCTCCGCGTTCGTCGGCGAAGTACGGCTCTGCCGGTTCGGGCGTCGCGCTTCGCAACGCAATCACGTCTCGTGACGAACTCATTGAAGTGATTTCAGATTTGCCTGTCGAACGATTGCTTGCACGCGATAGTCATGACAACGCGATGATCTACGACGCCTTGGTGGCTGCGGCCTCGGCTTGCGCCTGCTTGCCGGTCAGATGGCCGTTGCCGCAGCTGACGCCGTTGAAGGCGAGAATTTCGCTGCCGCGGCCGGTCGGTTTCGGTTTCGGCCCAAAATTGAATTTAATTGTCTTCCACGTGTCGCCGCGCTTGCGCCTGCAAGCCCAAGACTGGCCGTCGGCTCGTAGCCGCAATGCACCATGCAATTCTCGCAACGCGGATCCCGCGCCACGCCGTCGACCACGCCGTACTTGTCCCACTCCACTTTCTCGAGCAGCTCGGCGTAGCTCGAGTAATGCGCGTCGGTCATTAAATAGCAGGGCCCTTTCCAGCCGCGAATGTTGCGAGTCGGGATCGCCCACGCCGAGCAGGTCAGATCACGTTTGCCGGCGAGAAATTCAAAATAAATCGGCGTGCCGAAGAACGTGTAGTCGATTCATCCATTCCTCGATCTTGGCAAATTTCTGCTTCGTCATCTTGCGGGTGAGGAAGAAATTCTCCGGCTGCAGATTCAGCCGCTTGATCATGTCCTTCTTCGCCGCGTCGTATTCGTAGCCGGGCGAAATGGTGTGACCGTCGACGCCGAGATCGGACAGATAATCGAACATCTGTTCGACCTCGTCCATGTCGGTCTCTTTGTAGATCGTGGTGTTGGTCGCGACCTGATAGCCGAGAATCTTCGCCATCTTGATCGCGAGAATGCATTCCTTGAAGACGCCTTCGCGCTCGACGATCAGATCGTGAATCCGCTCGAGACCGTCGAGGTGGACGTTCCAGTACATCCATTTGCTCGGGCCGATCGTCGGCTTCGCCGGATCTTTCGGACCCTTGCGAATTTCCGCCGCGTCTTTCTCGGTAATCAATCCGCTGCGCGAGCAAGATCGTCGATCTTTTCCTCGAGCTCATTGCCGGTGCCGTTGTCCGCATTGCCAATTCGTTCGCCATCCATTCGCGCATCTTTTTGCGCATGAACATGGCGTTGGTGCAGATGTAAACGATCCGGCCCTGCTCGAGCAGGCCGTTCACCAGCGCTTCGATGTGCGGATAAATCAGCGGTTCGCCGCCGCAGATCGAGACCATCGGGGCGTTGCATTCCTCCGCCGCGCCGAGGCAATCCTCCAGGCGTCATCATGTCCTTGAGCGACGTGGAATATTCGCGAATCCGGCCGCAGCCGGTGCAGGTGAGATTGCAGGTGTGCAGCGGCTCGAGCTGCAGCACGGTGGCGAATTTCTTCGTGCCGCGCAGCTTCTGCCCAACGATGTAGGCAGCAATCTTCGTCGTTAGTGCGAGCGGAAATCTCATAAAAGGGCGTGGATGTTAACAACGCTCCTAGGCGTGTCAACCAGCAGTGTGGTTTGACGGAAATAGAGCCGAATGTATTGGAAAAGCGAGCAAATCTTCCGCAACGTCCGGACGCCGCCCGCGGTTAAATATTTGAACCTTTTTGCTCGTAGAAGAAACGAACCTAATACAAAGACTATGAAAACATTACTCGCAGTTGTAATCGCCGCAGCTCGTCGTCGGCTCCGCCTACGGTCAGGGGACAGCCGGCAACGGCCAGCCAGTCGGTCCAAAGACAACCGGACCGGGCTCTTATTCGCCGGAGAATTCGCCATATCAAGAAATGGACGACAGCGCAGTTGCAGCAGCGCCGGCTCGATCTCTATCGCCAGATTCCGCAGAGACAACCAAGCATACCGGGACGCCAGGGACGGCCGGTATTCATTCACCACGGAGGCGAAGCGTTCTCCGATCAGCAGAAGGAGATCTACGCGATCGAGGGTGAGCTGAATCTATCGCTACCAGCACGGCGACAAGAACGCCGAGCTAAAGCGCGCGATGCCCGGTCAGCAGCATCCGTAATCGCAAGCTTGGTCAGCGGGTTCAGCACTCTGCGCGCGTTCGAGAGAGCATCGGCTGAGCGTCGAATCGTCTAGGGCGTTTGCCAACCGCGGCGGATCAGGCTGATCGCGATCGCCGCCAGCAAGCAGCGCGATAATTTTCGAAATTCCGCGCAATCCCTGCCGGCCCATCAAGCGCGCGAATCGCTCGGCGTTGCAAAGCGCGATCGCGACAATCGCCAGATTCGCGATCAGCGACAGCAACGTGAAAACGACGCCGACGCTGTCGATCAAAATCAGCAGCGCGGTCACAAGCGCCGGGCCGGCAATTAACGGCATGCCGAGCGGAACAACACCAAACTCGTTGTCGGCATTCCGATCGGCGCGGCCGAAGCCGACCAGCTCACGCACCGCCAGCGCCAGCAGGATCAAGCCGCCCGCGACCTGAAAATCAGCCACTGTGATTCCGAGCGCGGCGAAGATTGCTTTGCCGAGAAAAATAAATCCAACCGAGACCAAGCAACCCGGTCAGCAGTCCGAGAAACGCCTGATGTTTGCGATGTTCGTGCGACGCGCTCGTGCCCAGTCCCATAAAAATCGCGACCAGTCCGATCGGATCGATCGCCACAAACACCGGGATGAACGCGAGCAGGAACTTTTGAATCATCTCGCCACAGATGAACACAGATAAAATAGAGATTCAGCAAAATTCCGTCTGTCATCCGTGCAAATCTGTGTAAATCTGTGGCCGCTCAAGGTCAGAACGAAATTTATGAAAACACTTCGCTCATTTTTCCGATTGCTTTGTTCGCTTGTCGATCCTCGATCTTCGCGCCGCAAAATCTGAAGACAGTGAACGATTTCAGCGCCGCGGCAGCGAAAGCAAACGCCGTCCTGACGCTTCCCGATTGGGAGCAAACTCCGGACGCCGTCGACGCGATGATGAAAAACGCGATCGACACCGCGAACAAGGCGCCTCGACAAGATCGGCAGCCAGGATTTAAGCAAAGTCACATTCAAGAGCACCGTCGTCGCGCTCGATGATCTCACTTGGGCAGCAGCCAATGCCGCGAACAGGGCCGTGGTGATCAAGGAATCGAACACCGATCCGAAAGTGCGCGATGCAGCCGAGAACGCGGTGAAAACATTTCAGGATTGGGCGGTCGGGATCGATTATCGCGAGGACGTTTACAAAGCGCTGAAGGCGTTCGCCGACACCAATCCGAAACTCTCCGGCGAAGACAAAAAGCTTTTCGACGAAACGATGCGCGATTATCGGCGCGCCGGTCTGGCACTTGCCGCCGGACAAACGCAAAGAAGTCGAAGACTTGCGCAAGCAACTGGCGAAACTCGGCACCGATTTCGACACCAACATCGTGAACGCGAAGGCGCCGGTCGTTTTCACCAAAGCCGAGCTCGACGGCGTGCCGGACAGTTTCTTCGCTTCGCCCGGCGTCAAGACCGGCGACGACGCCTACACCGTAATGGCGAATGTCACCTGGCAGTTCATCACCGTCGAGGAAAACGCCAAGAGCGAAGCGACCCGCAAGAAGCTTTACGTCATCCACGATTCGCTCGCCAAAGACACCAACCGCACCGTGCTCAATCAAATGCTCGCGCTGCGGAACAAGATCGCGCTCCGGCTCGGTTACAAATCGTGGGACGATTACCAGACCGAAATCAAAATGGCCAAGACCGGCGCCGGCGCGAAAAAATACATCGACGATCTGATCGCCGGAATTCAGCCGAAGTTCGCCGCCGAAGTCGCCGAGCTGCAAAAGATGAAAGCGGCGGACACGAACGATCCGAACGCGAAGATCGGCGTCTGGGACTGGCGTTACTACGACAACCAGCTCAAGAAGCAGAAATACACCGTCGATAAGGAAGCGCTCCGCGACTTTTTCCCATTCCAAAAAGTGCTCGACGGCATGTTCAACATTTATCAGAGCATCTTCGGCCTGAAGTTTGAAAAGATCGACGCGCCCTACAAATGGGTCGACGATCTCCAGCTTTACATGGTGACCGACGCCGCGACCGGCGAGCCGCTCGGCATGTTTTATCTCGACATGTTTCCGCGCGAAGGAAAATTCAATCACTTCGCCGAGTTCGGGATCATCAGCGGCAAACTGCTGGCCGACGGAAAATATCAGCGGCCCGACTGTCGCATTGCTTTGCAATTTCCCGCCGCCGAGCGCGGACAAGCCGTCGCTCATGACCCATCAGGACGTGGAAACGCTCTTCCACGAATTCGGGCACTGCCTGCACGCCATCACCACCCGCGCGAAATATGGCCGCTTCGCCGGCACCCATGTGCCCGGCGATTTCGTCGAAGCGCCGTCGCAGATGCTGCAAAACTGGGTTTGGGACAAGAAGGTGCTCGATACTTTCGCCGCTGATTATCGCGATCCGTCCAAAAAAATTCCGGCGGACATCATTCAAAAAGATGAATGACGCGAAGAATAGCGACCGCCGGCGTTTTTTATCGGCGCCAATTCGCCTTCGCGTCGCTCGATCTCGCCATGCACGATGCGCATCCCGAAGACGCGCCATGGGATTGCGTCGACGATTTCCAACCCGATTCTCGAGAAAGTTTTTCTGCCGATTGATCCGAGCACGACCATTCGTGACTTATTTCGGTCACATGAACGGTTACGACGCCGGCTACTACGGTTACGCCTGGGCCGACGCGATCGCCGCCGACATGGCAACCGTGTTCGAAAAAGCGCCGCAAGGATATCTCGACAAACAAGCCGGGCATGAAATTGCGCAAGGAAATCTACGAACAAGGCGACGGTCGCGACGTCGACGATGTCGATCGAAAAATTCCTCGGTCGCAAGCAATCGGTTGAGCCGTTCCTGAAAAAGATCGGCGTCAAAGGCGGCGATGACAAAAAGAAGGCGCCCGCCGGTCCGTCGAAAGAAGCGCAGTAGATTTTGTTGTAGAGGCGCTCTGTGCCAAGCGCCTGATCTTTTGAGTTCGGTGCTTGAGAACAAGCACCGCTACAACTCTTTTCATTATGAAAACGCACGTCGTCTGTGTTGCCTCGCTCTTGCCTTAATCGCCGCTACTGTCTTCGCCGAAGACAAAGTTGCCGATAACCTCAAACCCGCGCTCGACGTCATCACGCCCGACGCATTGCTTTCCCACATCAAGATTCTCGCGTCCGATGAATTCGAAGGGCGCGCTCCGGGATCAAAAGGCGAAGAGCTGTCGATCAACTACATCTCCGATCAATTCAAAGCCGCGGCCTGACGCCCGGAAATCCGGACGGCAGTTACTTCCAGGAAGTGCCGCTCGCCGGAATCAAAAGCGATCCGCGCATGCAGTTTGTCGTGAACGGGAAACCGTCGACTGGATTTGAAATTCGCGGACGATTTCGTTGCTTCGTCCGCGCGGCTGCAAAACGAAATCAAAATCGACAATTCCGATATCATCTTTGTCGGCTACGGCGTCGTCGCACCCGAATACGGCTGGGACGATTACAAAGGCGTCGATGTTCGCGGCAAAACGATCCTGATGTTGATCAACGATCCGTCAAGTTCCCGATCCCAAGGATCCAACGAAGCTCGATGATAACATGTTCAAAGGAAAAGCGATGACCTATTACGGCCGCTGGACCTACAAATACGAAATCGCGGCGCAGAAAGGCGCGGCCGCGGCGATCATCATCCACGAAACCGTTCCGGCTGCCTATCCCTGGCAGGTCGTGAAGTCGAGTTGGTCGAAGGAAAATTTCGAGCTCGACAATCCGGACAAAAACATGGGCGCAGTTCAGGCGCGTTCATGGATCACGGTCGATGTCGCCAAGAAACTTCTCGCCGATTGTGGCCAGGATTTCGACGCGCTGAAGAAATCGGCGATTACAAAAGAATTCAAGCCGGTGCCGCTGAACGCCAAAGCGAATATCGATATCAAGCAAACCGTTCGCTCGTTCAAGTCGCACAATGTCATCGGCAAGTTCGAAGGCGACTGATCCGAAACTGAGAAGGACCAATACCTCATTTACAGCGCCCACTGGGATCATCTCGGTAAACATCCAGAGCTTCCCGGGCGACCAGATTTTTAACGGCGCGATCGACAACGCGTCCGGTGTTTCGGCGGTGATCACACTGGCGGACGCGTTTCCAAAAGCCGATCCGCCGCCCAAGCGGTCGATTCTCTTTATGGCCACGACCGCGGAGGAAGCCGGTTTGTTAGGCGCAAAATGGTACGCCGAGCATCCGTTATATCCTCTTCAAAAAACGTTGGCCGATATCAACATCGACACGCTGAATGTTTGGGGCAAAGCGCGCGACATCGAGGACACCAGTTACGGTTTCTCCGATTTGGACGACATGCTCGCGGCCGACGCGAAAAGACAGGGTCGTCCAATGATTCCAAATCCACGTCCGGAGAAAGGAAGCATTTATCGCGCGGACAATTTCGAGTTCAGCAAAGTCGGTTTGCCGTCTCTCTACATCGGCAAGAACCAACATCTTATGTCGCGTCCGCCAAATGGTTCGCTTCGCGCCGACGAATACGATCTGAAGGATTATCATCAGCCGAGCGACGAGGTGAAACCCGACTGGGATCTCTCCGGTGCTGTCCAGGATGTCGATCTTCTCTTCGAAGTCGGCTACGAAGTCGCCAACACCGACAAGTTTCCGGAATGGAAACCGGGAAGCGAATTCAAGCCGAAGCGCGACGCGATGCTGAAGAAGTGATGGAAGCTCACGAAAACACCACCCAATCCCGCCCATTTGAATTCACGGGGCGCATTCGAAGCTTCAAATACGCGATCGTTGGTTTGTTGCGAATGATTCGATGCCAGCACAACGCTTGGATTCATGCGACGGCGACAGTGGCGGCAATCGTTCTGGGAGTTTTCCTTCAACTCTCGCGCGACGAATGGTGCTGGATTGTGCTCGCAATAGCAATTGTGTGGACGGCGGAAGCACTCAACACCGCTTTTGAGTTTCTGGCCGATGCCGCGTCTCCAAATTTTTCCCCGATCGTGCGCGATGCGAAAGATGTCGCCGCTGGAGCGGTTTTAATGACGGCAATCGCGGCCGTGATCATCGGAGCCATCGTATTTTGGCCGCATGTGGCTGCGCTGGTCGGTTGGTAGGGGCGGTTCACAGAGACCTCAATCGCCATAGCGGTTCCATCGCCCCTACCTACAAAAATATTTAGAGATGTCTCGGCTTCGCTCGATAGGACACGCGTTGTAGAGGCGCTTGTGCCAAGCGCCTGTTTAATTTAGATCGGCGTTTGAGAACAAACGCCGCTACAACGCTTCTCATTCATGTTGAGCGAAGTCGAAACATCTCTGAATGTTTCCGTGCTAACAGCGTTGCTAAAACAGAAATGGTCAGAGATTCCTCGACTTCGCTCGGAATGACAGAATAGAGAAACACATGCGCGTTGATTTTGTAATTGGCGGGACGCAGAAGGGCGGGACCTCAGCGCTGGATTCGTTCCTGCGGCAGCACCCGGAGATTTGCATGCCGACTACGCGCAAGGAGCTGCACTTCTTCGATCGCGAGGAGGAGAACCGCGACTACAAAAAGTATCACGCGAACTTTAAGCCGAAGCCGCAGCATGGCGTCATCGGCGAAGCGAGTCCGATTTACATGTATTGGGAAACTGCGCCTTACCGGATCTGGAAATACAATCCGAAAATGAAATGGATCCTCGCGCTCCGGAACCCGGTCGAGCGCGCGTTCTCGGCCTGGAACATGGAAATCAAACGCGGCAAAGAGAAACTCTCATTTTCCGAAGCGATCGAGCAAGAGACGGAACGCTGTCGCGAAGCGTTACCGTTACAGCATCGCATTTATTCCTACATCGATCGCGGCTTTTACGCGCATCAGATCCGGCGTTTGTTCAACATCTTCGGCCCAACCAATTGCCTGATTGTTTTGAATGAGGATCTTCGAAAGGATCACAAGAAAACGTTGCGGCGCGTTTTTCAATTTCTCGGCGTCGATTCTTCGTTCCTTCCGCCAGAAGCGAGCGTTTTCGAGCACGAATATTCGATCCAAATCGACAGTCAGCTTCGATCCCGCTTGATCGAGACGTTTTATTTCGACATCAAGGAAACGGAGAAGCTGATCGGAAGAGATTTAGAGAGGTGGTATGCGAAAGCATAAAGACTTTCCTCTTCTGTGGCGGCAGCCGTCCCCGGCTGCATTTCTCCGGCGCTGCAGGCGAGACGCCCGTCACCACAACAATATTTGCGACGCTCAGAGAGCGCCGCTACAACAAATGAGATGAATTTGCCGATTCCGATTCTGAGCGTCCTGATCGGCGCGGTGATTTTGTTTTTCGGCCGAAAGATCTTTTGGCTCTGCGTGGCCGCGGTTGGGTTTGCAGCTGGCGTGGAATTCGCACCGCATTTGATGCATGAGCCGACTCAAATGCTCCAACTGAGCATTGCGCTCGTATTTGGATTCATCGGCGCGTTGCTCGCGTTGTTTCTGCAAAAAATTGCCATCGCGGTCGCCGGATTTCTCGCCGGTGGCAAACTTGCAATGGCGTTGGTCACCGCGTTTATCGCGGAAGGCGCGCGTTATCCGGGCATCACGTTCATCATCGGCGGAATTATCGGCGCGATTCTGTTGCTGGCGGTATTCAATTGGGCGTTGATCGTGATGTCGGCTGTGGTGGGCGCTTATTTGATCTGTCACACGATCGTTTTGCCGCCGGTCGGGACCACGGTTCTGTTCGTGGGACTGGCCGCGATCGGAATCATTGTGCAGGCGACAGCTTTTCGCGGAAGAGCCGTAGCTTAAACGTCAGGCGGATTGGTAGTCGCCGTCCGTCTCCGCCAAGGCTGCGGCGTGACAAGGGTTTTCTTGCTGACAAACGGAAGACCGACATGTGAAAATGTGCGCATGAATTCACAACGAACAGGTTTGCGCGTTGCCTCAGTGATTTTTGGAATTGTCGCGATCCTTCACATCGTCCGGCTGTTTAAATACACGGTGGTGACGGTTGGAAGTCAGACTATTCCGATGGGTCTCAGCTGGGTCGGGTTAATCGTCGGTGCCGTACTTTGCATTTGGCTTTGGCGATTATCAGCCGCGTCGGCGTAAGGATTCGCGGACAAGAACGAGGAAGATGATGGTGAAAGAGCGCGAATGAAACAGTCCACGCTCGCCCTCGTCTGTGGAGTAGCGCTGGTCATTATCCTGGCCTACTCCTGGTGCGGGCGAAATCCGCCGCAACAGAGCACATTGGTTGCGCCAACGTCGACGCCCGAGCCGGCTGCGGCGCCACCGTCGGCGACTCCGAACGCGACGACAAGCGTGGCCGCGTCGGCATCTGCCACCCAAACGCCAACTCCGACACCAATCGTGTTGCCACCGGAATTCGAGAAGGTTGTGCACAAAGTCGACCCGGCGGTGGTTGAGCTCACGGTGTTCGATGCGAAAGGACAATTGCTCCGGTCCGGCAACGCCTTTTTCGTTTCCCGGGATGGTTTATTGGTCACGAGTTTGCCGATTGTGGCCGACGGCGCGTACGGCGTCGCCAAAACAAGTGACGGAAAAATTCGCAACGTCTCCGGCATCGTTACCTCGTCCACTGAATCCGGTCTCGCGTTGCTACGCGCGGAAACAAAAATCGGCGTGTCGTTTCTGCCGCTGGCCAAGACCTCCGAATCGGTCGCCGTCGGCGTCTTGGCCGTGGTTGTAGGCAATTCGCTCCAACACAAGGAACAGCCGCTCGCTGCCGGCAAAATTTCTTCGCGAGGACAGAACCCGATGAAAGACGCGTTTGAAATTGGCGGATCGATTCCCAGCGACGCGACAGGTGCGCCGGTTGTCGATGATCAGGGCGAAGTGGTTGGAATCGTAACTGCGGGCGGCAAGAACGCGGTAGAGCCGACCGGCTTGCTCGATCCGCTATTAGCTCAGGCGAAACCGGCAACAAGCGGTCGCTGGGCCGCCGCGCCCAATGAATCACCTACGCCGACGCCGATGCCGCGTGTTGCGCGACGAGTTCTTTTTAACCCGGCGCCAAGATACCCGCCTGAAGCGCGATCGATCCGTATCGGCCCAAACCGCGGCAGCGGAAGGTATCGAGTCACGTTCGACTTGAACGGAGTGGTGAAAAGCGTGCAGACGGTTGAGTCAACCGGACAACCGATTCTAGACCAGGCCGCGATTGGCGGATTGCGTCAATGGCGGGCCGAGCCGGGGTCGACCGAATGGACCGTGATGGTACCGGTCACCTTCCAACCCTAAGTTGGAAGGAGGCACCAAATCCCAAACCACAGGCTCCAAACAAATTCCAAGTCTCAAAGATCCCAAATCCGAAAAATATTCTTGGAGATTAGGATTTTCGAGGGTTGTTTGGGGTTTGGTGCTTGGGATTTGGGGTTTCCGTCACACTTAGTGACGGAAGTGTCGGACGCCGGTGAAGATCATCGCCATTTTACGCTCGTCCGCCGCCGCGATGACTTCATTGTCGCGCACTGAACCGCCGGGCTGAATCGCGCAGCTCGCGCCTGCATCGGCCGCGGCAATCAGTCCATCGGGAAACGGGAAGAACGCGTCGCTGGCGACCGCACTGCCTTTCAGCGAAAGCCCCGCTTCTTCCGCTTTCCAAATCGCAATGCGCGACGCGTCCACGCGCGACATTTGCCCGGCGCCGATGCCGAGAGTGCGATCGGCCCCGGCATAAACGATGGCGTTCGATTTCACATGTTTGACAACGCGCCAGCCGAACAACATCGCTTCCATTTCCTTCTTCGTCGGCCGCCGTTTGGTCACCACTTGTTCCGGGTTGTCGATCGCGATGTCGGAATCCTGAACCAGCACGCCGCCGCAAACCGACCGGAGATCGACAGTCGCCCGCGCTTCGGCCGCGGAAGTGGCCAGCCGAATTAACCGAAGATTCTTCTTCTTTTGCAAGAGCGAGCGCGCTTCTGTGTCAAAATCGGGGGCGATGATCACTTCCGAAAAAATTTCGCTGATGGTTTTCGCCAGCGCTTCGCTGATGGCTCGATTGCAAACGATGATTCCGCCAAACGGCGCCTGCTTGTCGGTCGCAAACGCCTTCTCCCAAGCTTTGCGCAGATCGGCATCGGAACCGATGCCGCACGGGTTGGTGTGTTTTAGAATCGCAACGGTCGGGTGAGAGAACTCCGCGATCAGATTCGTTGCCGCACTGATGTCGAGGATGTTGTTAAACGAAAGCTCTTTGCCATGAAGTTTCTCGAAATGACGGTCGAAATCGCCATAGAGAGCGGCCTGCTGGTGCGGGTTTTCGCCGTAGCGTAACTTCGAAACCAGCGGCAACGAAAGCGAGAACGACGCTTCGGTGATCTGCGCGCGATTCAGATAATTGCCGATCGCACGATCGTAATCGGACGTTTTGATAAACGCCTTGATCGCGAGATGCTCGCGCAATTTCAGCGTCGTTTCACCGTCACTCTCGCGCATGTTTTCCAGAACGTCATCGTAATCGGCAGGATCGACCACCACTGTGACCGACTCATAATTTTTCGCCGCACTGCGAATCATTGACGGACCGCCGATGTCGATGTTCTCAATCGCTTCCGCAAGCGTGACATCGGGCTTTTGGATCGTTTTCTCGAACGGATACAGATTCACAACCACCATGTCGATCGGTTCGAAACCGCACTCTTTCGCTTCGGCTTCGTGTTTCGGATTGCCGCGTTTGTAGAGAAGGCCGCCGTGCACTCGCGGATGCAAAGTTTTCACGCGGCCCTCCAGGACCTCCGGAAAGGCTGTGAAACTGGAAATCTCGCGCACCGGAATTTTTTCCTTTCGCAGCAGCTCGGCCGTGCCACCGGTAGAGATAATGTCAACGCCCTGTCGCTCCAGCGTGCGCGCAAACTTTGCGATGCCGGTCTTGTCGGAAACGGAGATGAGAGCGCGGGAAATTTTCATTCAAAAAGTTAAAAGGTTACAAAGTTAAAAAGGTAAGACGTTGTAACAATTTAACTTTTTACCTTTTGTAACGCCGATCGCGTCAGCGATCGACAATCACGTTCTTCGCCGCCGGATACAACACCGGGCAACAGCCGATCGTCTCGCAAAACGCCTTGCTGAAATGGCTGAGGCTGGAATATCCAACCTCGGTCGCAGCTTCAGTCACGTTGTAACGGCCGGTCCGCAACAATTCAGCGGCGCGTTCCATCCGAAGCTTGCGCAAATATTGCGGAATCGTCAGGCCAACCTCGCGCGAAAACATCCGACTCAAATAAAACGGACTGCAACCGACTTCCTGGCCGAGCGCCTCCAACGTCAGTGGATTCGCCAGATCGCGCGCAAGCAGCTCCTTCGCGCGCTCTACTCGCTCCCGCGCGACGCGTTTTTGTCGCTGGCAAAAAAACTCCGGGTCCTTCGGTTCGAACAAAAAATGCGCCATCAACTCCAGCGCCTTGCTCTGATACCAAAGGATCTGCGCCGCTTTGGAAACCGGTGGGCTCGCCAGATTAGTCACGACGTTTCGCTGTTCAATCGACATTGGACGCGTCGGCCCGACAACGGTGTCGTCTTTGCCGCCGAAAATCACGCGGCGGATCTGCGGCTCGAGATCATTTTCGTTTTCCACGAACTGTTTTCGCAAATGATTTCGCGAAAACTCGAGGGTAGCGAATTGATGATGATCGTTCGCGCGGCGCGATGCTGGCAGCGGCTCATCGCCGACCGCGTAGTAACCGGAATTTCCCGGCACATAACCGACCTTCGTGGCGCTTCCCACTTCACCGTAGCCTTCGAGATTCAAACAAAACTCGAGACTGCGCGGATGAAACGTGCGACCCCAGTTGAACGAGCGCGCCAATCGGAAGTCGTGCCATTCGACGGCCACACCCATGGAATCGACATCGCCGTAAAGGGGACGCCAACCTTCCTTAACCTCGCGCCAGGCAGCCTCGTTCGGCCGCGCATTGAAAGCTCATCTTCACCAAATTACGAACGTTGCTGGCCCGAATGCAAGGTTGGTTTCTCTTCTTCCAACGCCGCCCTGTCCCATTTCCCCAGCATCGACGCAGCGTCGTAGGTGCTTTGAGCGAACTCAAGCAACGTGTCGTCCGGCGATTTTGATTGCCGGACTGCGTCGTAGAGCAAAACGAATTCACGGAGCTGTACATTATAGGACGCCGCCCCGGGTTTAATCTTCGCCTCGGCAAACCCGGGCGGCTCGGGATAGGCGTAGGAATAAAAGAGAGCCTGCGGCATGACATCGGCGCCGGGCCAAAAACCGAGGCTGCTGACTTCCTGCGAATACGCTTCGCGGGTAATCGCATCAGGCAAATGCGGAATGCCGCCGGGATGTGGCGGTGCTTGTCGTCCGGAAAAGCGCGTCACCGCAAAATCGAAACTGCCCCAAAAGAAATGCACCGGGCTGCACTTGCCGCAGAAGCGTGATCGAAATTCTTTGAATACCCGGTCCGCTTGCACGAGCACACGCCAAAACCGGTTCGCGTATTCAGAGTCGTAGGCGCGATGCGTTTCGTCCTTGTCGAATGGAATTGGATTTACGACCTCGTTCGGGACCAAGTCGATCTTCACCGGCAAATTGAGTTCGTCCAGCGCGCTCATGACCGTCTTGTAGAAATCTGCCACGCTGCGCGATTTGAGCTCGATCGAACGTTGCAAACCGTCGCTTTTCAGAATGCGCAAATGGTGGTCGATGAAATCAAAACGAATCTCAAACGTGTTCGTGCCATGCGGAATCGGCGAAGTGGTCAAGCCGCGCGAAGTCACGTAGAGCGTCACGTGCCAGGAATGGTTCGTCCACGGCGTCAGCTTGAGCCGGATCTTGCCGACAATCTGGGTCCACATGTGCAACGTCGCGCACGTGTCTTTCCAATCAGGGTAGTTCAACTCTGGCCAAACCATGACGTTTTCCTTTTTCTCTTCCTGTCAGTTCAGCGTGGGTAGTTACAAAGACTAGGAGAGGATATAGCCTAACGATTAATAAAATCGGTGAATGACTGGCGCGCCCGCTGAAATACGTCACTCGCTTCATCCTGCGCCTTTCGAAAATATCCGCGCATCCGTTGCCGAACTCCGAACAGGGGCCCGTGGTCGGCGTCTTCATCATCGGTGACTTCTTCTCCGTTTTCTGCGTGAGGATGCTCGCGGTAAACGCGCTCTTCGGTCGCGACATCATTCATCGTCGCTCCGGCGAACATTCCTTCCGTCCGGGTCACCGTTCCCTGATTCGCGCCGATATGAATCGTGCCGACAGGTTGACCGTTGGTCGCATGCAACGTGACGATCCAAACCGGATCGCCATGCTGATCCGTGCGCAAAGTGTAGCTAGCGCTGTCGAATCGTGTTCCCGATTTGTCGGCAATGTGACTGGCGACTTGAAACGCGCCGCTCGAATCGAGATTCAATCGCGAAGTATTGATCGTGGCACCTTCAGGTGATCCGACCATTGAGCTCGGGCGATCAGACACGACCTCGCCGTTGCGCACTTGAATTTCACGAGAGCCGCCCCGATCAGAGACCACGATTCGCCAGGTTTGCGGTTGAGGAGAGCCCCGCGTCCCGGTCATGGAAACGACGTGATTCACGGCGTCGCGGCTGATGTGAACGCCCACCACGCGAAGGGCGTCGTAGGCGGTAAATTGTTCCTGAGCAAGCGCCGGCGCTGCGCAAATCACCAGCGCAACCAATGTTTTCCACATGGGCCAGACTGAACAACCGGTTTCCATAACTGTCCAATTCGCTTTCATCCTACTTGATTGAACGCCCAAGCGTGCGCAGCGTTGCTCCGGCGAATGAAGAAAGACAAACTCGAGTTTACCAGCCACACGGCCAACCTCGCTTTGATGCGGAATTTCGTGCGAAAATTTCTTAGTCATTTTCCGTTTTCAGAAAAGCAACGCGCTCTGATGGTTCTCGGAACTGACGAGGCGTGCACCAATGTGATTCGCTACGCCTACGCCATGCAAGACGATCAACTCATTCGATTGTCGATAGAGGGTTTACGCGATTGTGTCCGAATACGGGTCCGAGATTATGGAGAGCCGATCTACAAGTCTTTAAACCTGCTCGGTTCTAACCAACCAAAAACCGGCGGCCGCGGAATCCAGTTGATGCGTCATATTTTTGACAAAGTGGATTACTGTTATAAACGACGCGGGACGGAGCTCGTGCTCGACGAAAAATTTGGAATAACGGCTGTCGAGCGTTTGCAGGTTGCCGACGACACTGTAGGGGACGCTGTTAGCGTTCCATTGTAATTTCGACACGGGAAGGAAATTGCTTCCCCACACAGACAAATGAACGCCGCCAAAGTGAAGCCACCTGAACCGGACCCCGCGTTCGAAATGTCGTTGCGACCGCCGATGTTCAGCGAGTTCACCGGCCAGATGAAGGTGCGCGAGCGTTTGGAATTGATGGTGGAAGCGGCCAAGAAACGTGGGGACGTGCTCGAGCACATTTTGTTGAGCGGCCCATCCGGTCTGGGCAAGACAACGCTCGCCTACATCATCGCCAACGCCATGGGCGTAAACGTCAAAAACACCAGCGGCCCGGTCATCGAAAAGGCGGGCGAGCTCGCCGGTCTGCTCACGAGTTTGGAAAAGGGCGACGTGCTTTTCATCGACGAGATCCATCGGCTTCAACCGACAATTGAAGAATACCTCTATCCCGCGATGGAAGATTACCGGCTTGATATCATCATTGATCAAGGTCCGCAGGCGCGCAGTCTCCGATTACAGCTGCCAAAATTCACACTCGTCGGCGCGACCACCCGCGCGGGAATGGTGAGCGCACCGTTGCGCTCGCGATTCGGAATGACGGCGCGTCTCGATTACTACAGCGCGGATGAAATGCAGAAGATCATCACGCGCAGCGCGCGATTGCTCGGAGTTGACATCGACGCGGCTGGCGCCGCGGAAATCGCCGCTCGTGCGCGTGGGACGCCGCGGACCGCGAACAATTTACTCCGATGGGTCCGCGATTACGCCCAAGTAAAAGCGCAAGGCAAGATCGACAGGGAAGTTGCTGATGCTGCGCTCGCGATGCTGGAGATCGACCGCGACGGCTTCGATCAGTGGGACAAGCGCATCATCGAAACATTGATCCACAAATTCAACGGCGGACCAGTTGGTTTGAATTCGCTGGCAGTCGCAGTCGGCGAAGAGGCGGGCACGCTCGAAGAAGTGAACGAGCCATACTTGATTATGGAAGGTTACATCAAGCGCACGCCTCAAGGCCGAGTCGCCACCGCGAACGCTTACAAAAAGCTCGGCCTCAAGCCGCCGTCCGGAATGCAGCAGGCGAGTTGTTGTAGCACACGATTAGCACGAGGTCACGACGTTACATCGGAATTCCAACCGTTGTAACTATGTAACGGTTCTTCGGAACTTCGTGATCTATTGAAGCGTGGACACGCAATGCAGACCGACCTGTTCCAGCAAACCTCCAAAGTACTGACGGTTTCGGAACTAACGCGCAGCATTCGCGGCACGCTCGAAGCCAAGTTCGGCGCGGTTTGGGTGCAGGGCGAAGTTTCAAATTACAAATCGCACCCGAACGGCCACCAATATTTCACCCTGAAGGATGCGCGGGCCCAGATCGCGTGTGTGATCTGGCGCGACACGATGGCGCCGTCGCGGCAGTCGCTCGTCGATGGCGCCCGCGTCCAAATCTTCGGAACGGTTTCGGTGTTCGAGGCGCGCGGGCAATACCAAATCAGCGTCCAGATTGTTCAGCCGTTCGGCCGCGGCGTGTTGCAGGCAAAGTTCGAAGCGCTCAAGCGCAAACTAGAAACCGAAGGACTTTTCGATCCCGCGCGAAAACGCGCGTTGCCTAAATTTCCGCGACGAATTGGAATCGTAACTTCGCCGAGCGGTGCGGCCATCCGCGACATTCTGAATGTTCTCCGGCGCCGTGCGCCCTGGTTGTCGATCTTAATTAGTCCGGTGCGCGTTCAGGGGACCGGCGCCGCCCAGGAAATCGCGGTCGCAATCCGCGAACTGGCGACGCCGAACGAAAACTTCGCGCCAGTGGATCTCATCGTCATCGCGCGGGGCGGCGGCAGCATCGAAGACTTGTGGGAATTCAACGAGGAGATCGTCGCACGCACGATCGCCAGCATGAATGTGCCGATTGTTTCCGCCATCGGTCACGAGATTGATTTTACCATCGCCGACTTTGTGGCCGACCTGCGCGCGCCGACCCCGAGCGCCGCGGCGGAGTTGATCGTCCCCGACATTGTCGATCTTCGCCGGCACATCGATGCTTCTTCACGTGGAATTGGTCGCGAATTGCGCAATCGATTACGCGACGCGCAGCAGCAGCTGGATCACACGCGCGAAATTCTGCGGCGCTGCCTCGTCCACAAGATTGACAACTATCGACGCGGACTGATCCACGCGCTTGCTACCCTGCAAGCACGCAGCCCGGCCCGGGAACTGATGCTTCGCCAAAATCGGTTCGACGACCTCCAACGCCGCCTCGGCGAATCGCCGGTGCGCATTTTGGAGAATGCGCGCCACCGATTTCAAAAGATCGAAGGAATTCTTAGGGTGCTTGGCCCCGACGCGACGTTGCGGCGCGGTTATAGCATCACTACCGACCAACGCGGTAAGCTGATTCGTTCGGTCGAAACCGTTCGACCGAAAATGAAAATCAAGACCCGCGTTAGCGACGGCGAATTCGAGTCGACCGTGAACTAAGATTACGGCTGCTTCAAAACCCCGGACGGATCGCCGGACGTGACAGTGCCTTGAGCTTCGCCCGGTTTCTTGCCAACGAGTGACTCGAAACTTGCCTCCTGCCCTGAAGTCGCCTTTGCATTGTTCTTGCGCAGGACGGCCGCGTCACCGCCTTTGCGGACGATCACGAATCCTTTGTCGCCGTACGGCGTTCCCGCACTCGAAGCAAAATCAGTGTTGTAAGTATAATTCGAGGTGACGGCGAAGATCGTGTTCGATCCATCTGCGGAAGTGACCGGATAAACCTTGATCCCACTATTACCGCTCAACGTCACCGTCGTTGACGAGCCAGTGCCGGTCGAGGTTGCGGTACACGTCGCTCCGGGCGCACTCAGGATTTTCGAGAGGTCGCTCGCTTTCAGGTAATCATTTTGCACGAGCTTTTGGACGTAATCTTGCAGGTTAGAAATCCCGCTCGTGTAATCGCCCGGCCAGGCAAGGTTCGCATCGCCATTAGCGGATCCATCCAAGGCCATTTGATAGCCGGCCAGATACAATTGGCGTGCGTTATTCATCGTTCCAGTCATCTGTCCTTTCGCCAGCGCACTGGTGAGCGCGGGTACAGCGAAGGCAGCGATCGTTGCAATGATCGCGATGACAACGAGCAGTTCAATCAGCGTAAAAGCGGCACTGGTAATAGCAAACCGGCGTCGCGACGTAGTGAGAAGCAGACAGTTCTTGAGAGGATTCATATTCTGAGGGGGTATGTTCTGGGGTTATCTGCGGCGATTTTCGCAACAGATAGGACTTAGTCCTGCGCTCGTATAGGCTGGTGACCTACAATCTGTCAACGCTCTTTTTGTCGACAGTTAAGGCTCTAACTTGAACGCCAGCGTCGCCAGCGGCGGCTAGCTGAATCAGAATCGATTGCTCGCGCCCCATCCAATGCACGCCTTCGCTTTGCACACCGCCGAGATTTCCAACATTGCCGCCGCCGTACGTTTCCGCGTCGGTATTGATGATCTCGCGATAAAACCCCGACCGCGGCACGCCCAGCCGATAATTGTGACGCACCATCGGCGTCGCGTTCACGATGAATACGATCATCTCGCCCTCGCGCGATTTCCGCAACGAACGAAACCACGCTGTTGTCGGCGTCGTGGAAATCGATCCACTCGAAGCCGTCGTAGCCGTCGTCCTGTTGCCAAAGCGCGGGCTCGCTTTTGTAAATATAATTTAAATGTTGAACCAGCCGGCGAAGGCCATCGTGCATCGGAAGATCGAGGAGATACCAATCGAGGCTCGTGTCGTGGTTCCATTCATGCCATTGGCCGAACTCGCCGCCCATAAATAACAATTTTTTTCCAGGTTGCCCGTACATCCACGCGTAAGAACAACCGTAGATTGGCAAACTTCTGCCATTCATCGCCCGGCATTTTCGAAATAAGCGACCGTTTGCCGTGCACCACTTCGTCGTGGCTCAGCACCAGAATGAAATGTTCGGTGAATGCGTAGAGCAGCGAGAACGTGATGTTGCCGTGATGAAACCGCCGAAAAATCGGATCGAGCGACATGTATTCGAGAAAGTCGTGCATCCAACCCATGTTCCATTTGAATCCGAAGCCGAGGCCGCCGAGATACGTCGGACGCGAAACGCCGGGCCAGGCGGTTGATTCTTCCGCGATGGTGATGATTCCAGGAAAGCGCTCGTAACAAACTTCGTTGAAGCGTTTCAAAAAATAAATCGCGTCCAGATTTTCGCGACCGCCGAAAGCGTTCGGGATCCACTGCCCTTCCTTGCGCGAGTAATCGAGATAAAGCATCGACGCGACCGCATCCACCCGCAGCCCATCGATGTGATATTTGTCGAGCCAGAAAAGCGCGTTCGCGATCAGGAAATTGCGGACTTCGTTGCGACCGAAATTAAAAATGAGCGTTCCCCAATCCTGGTGTTCGCCCTGACGCGGATCCATGTGTTCGTAAAGATCGGTTCCATCGAACTCGGCCAACGCGTGCGCGTCCTTCGGAAAATGCGCCGGCACCCAATCCATGATCACCCCGATTCCGGCCTGGTGACATTTATCGATGAAATGGCGCAGCTCATCCGGATTTCCGTAACGGCTCGTCGGCGCGTAATAATTTGTGACCTGATATCCCCACGATCCTTCAAACGGATGTTCGGCAATCGGCAGCAGCTCGATGTGGGTGTAACCCATCTCGAGCACGTATGGAATGAGCGTTTCGGTGAGCTCGAGATAACTGAGATGCCGATTCCTCTCGTCCACTTTTCGACGCCACGAACCGAGATGTACTTCGTAGATGCTCATCGGCGATCTCGGCCAATCCTTTTTCCGCCGCGATTCCATCCATTCGGCGTCGCTCCATTTGTAGCGCTCGAGATTGTAAACGAGCGACGACGTTTCCTTGCCCCACTGATTGAAAAACGCGAACGGATCGCTCTTGAGCAAAAGCGCGCCGGATTGCGTGCGAATCTCGAATTTGTAATGTGTGCCTTCGCTGACGTCGGGCAAAAATAATTCCCACACGCCGCGCGCCGAGCAAGTTTTCGCATCGGATTCACCCGGCCATCCCAGCCGTTGAAGTCGCCGACCACGCTGACCCGCTGCGCATTCGGCGCCCAGACCGCAAAGTAAACGCCGCGCTCACCATTAATTTCGCGTAGATGCGCGCCGAACTTCTCGTAAAGCTGCCAATGCTGTCCTTCGCTGAACAAATGCAAATCAATCTCGCCCAAGATCGGCCCGTATTGATACGGATCGCGCATCGTGTATTCCGAGCCGTCCCAGTTCGTGATCCGCAGCCGGTAATCGAGATCGCGGGTCGCGTTTGCCACGCTTCCCTGGAAAAATCCGTCGCGATGAATTTTCTCCGCCTCGATCGGCTGGAGTTTATCCGCCGTAGCCTCGACGCCAGTCCGGCTCGGGCCGGAGGCGGACCCGTCTAAAATAATGTCAACCTTGCGCGCATCTGGGCGAAACGCGCGAATGGCGAGATCGTCCCCCATCCGATGCGGTCCGAGGATGCGGAATGGATCGGAATGCGTGCCGGAAAGAAAGCTGTTCAGTTCGTCCGGTGGAATTCCGGCAACGGAAAAAGGTTTCATCTCCATTCAACCTAGAGTTCGCGTGGGGCTTTTCAATGGGTTGTCTCGCCGACCCATATGACACGGCTCCTGGTCGCAAACCACGAACCTCGAAATCCGAATCCCGAAACAATATCGAATGCCGAATGTGCATTCGGATTTCGGATTTCGACCCTAGTAATCGCGTGCGCTTTGGACGTTGATCGCGCATAATTAAGGCCGATGAACAAAAACGGCACAGACGCGGTAAACGAGCTTCTCGCGACCTACGGCGAGACCGGTGGGATCAATTATCTCGCCGCCGCCGCCACCTTGCCGTCGCGCCAGACAATCGAAGATGCGTGCGCCGATCTGATGAGCTTGATGTTTCCTGGATTTCGCGGCGAGGCACTGACTGATTCCGAAGATTTACCCGACATCACCAAGAGCAAAGTCAGAACACTGCGGATCCGGTTGAAGCCGGAGATTTGCAAAAGCTTTGGCGATTATCCAGCTACCGACGAAACGAAACACAAAGCGGACGAGATTCTCGATTTCTTCGTGTCGCAGTTGCCGGAAGTTCGAAAACTTTTATGGACCGACATCGACGCCGCTTATGAAGGGGATCCGGCGGCGAAGAGTTATGAGGAAATCATTCTCGCCTATCCGTCACTCGAGGCGATCGCGATTTATCGAATGGCGCACGTGCTTTACAACAAAGTACCGTTGATCCCGCGCATCATGACCGAATGGGCCCACAGCCGCACCGGCATCGACATTCATCCCGGCGCGGAGATCGGCTCACACTTTTTTATAGATCACGGAACTGGTGTGGTCGTTGGCGAAACCACAAATATCGGTGCACGCGTAAAAATTTATCAGGGCGTGTCGTTCATCGCGCGCTCGCTGGCTGCCGGCCAGGCGTTGCGCGGGAAGAAGCGTCATCCGACTATCGAAGACGGCGTTTGTATTTACGCCGGAACAACGATCATGGGCGGTGACACTATTATTGGCGCGAACACTACGATCGGCGCGAATGTCTTTCTCACCAAAAGTGTTCCGCCAAACTCGCTGGTTTATTACGAAGAAAAAGAAGTCGCCGTTGTCCAAAAACGCGCGAAGCGAGCCGCCAACGCTAGCGACGATGGGCTCGACCGATGAAATCGATGACTGTCATTCTGAGCGGAGCGAAGAATGGAGCGAATGGGATGAGCGACATGGACCGTGAGGCCGCGAGGGTAGTGGCGAGTGAGTCGGGAGACGAACGAGTTCAATCTCCGAATGTTTCTGGCCGAACTCAGTTAGAGATGTTTCGCTCCGCTCAACATGACAGGATGAAGAAGAGCAAGAGTAAGACTAAGAGGTAGAGGAAGAGTTCGATGATTTATCTCGATTACAACGCGACCACGCCGCTGTGCGATGCCGCGCGCGAAGCGATGGAGCCGTATTTCAGTAAGAATTTCGGAAACGCTTCAAGTATCCACCGCGCGGGACGCAACGCACGCGCGGCAGTTGATAACGCTCGCGACAAAATCGCATCCCTGATCAAAGCCAAGCCGAACGAGATCGTTTTCACCGGCGGCGGCACCGAATCCTGTAATCTCGCCGTCCTCGGGCTCGCCCGGACGCGATTGGATGGCGCTCAGAAACTTGAGCGTTTAAAACGGTCAAGTTCCGCAAGGCCGCATGTTATCTGCGAGAAAACGGAGCATCACGCGGTGCTGCACGCGGTCGAACATTTGGAAAAGCACGAAGGCTTCGAAGTGACCTGGCTCGACACCTCGAATGACGGCGTTGTCGATCTTGATCAGCTCGCTGAATCGATTCGGCCGGAAACGCGATTGGTTTCGGTCATGACCGCGAACAACGAGACTGGCGTGATTCAGCCGATGCGCGAGATTTCGAAAATTTGTCGCGAACGCGGCGTGCTCGTACATAGCGATTGCGTGCAGGCATTCGGCAAGATCGACCTCGACATTTCATTGGTCGATGCCGCCAGTTTCGCGGCGCACAAATTTTACGGACCGAAAGGCGCCGGATTTCTTTTCTTACGCAGCGGACTATCGCTTCAGCCGGTCCTGTTCGGCGGCTCGCACGAAAACCAGCGCCGCCCGGGCACAGAAAACGTTCCGGCGATCGCAGGAATGGCGGCTGCGGCGGATTTTGTTCTGCAAAATCGTGAAGCAGAACAAACGCGCGAACAAAAGCTGCGGGACGATCTTTGGAATTTGATCTCGCAGAATGTTCCGGACGCGAAATTGAATGGCGAGAATGCGCCACGGCTCGCGAACACGTTGAACGTTAGTTTGCTCGGGATCGATTCGGAAATGCTGCTCATTGCGCTCGATCTAAAAGGCGTTTGCGCGTCGAGCGGCTCAGCCTGCATGGTCGGAAGCGTTTCGGCCTCGCACGTTCTGCTCGCGATGGGATTGCCCGTGGAGCGTGCGCGATCGGCGGTTCGATTTTCGTTAGGCAAAAACACGACTGCCGAAGAAATCGTGGCGACCGGAAGAATCGTTGGCGAAATTGTGGATCGCGTGACCAAACGCAAGAGCGCGCATGCGGTGGCGTAAAGTTGTCATTCTGAGCGGAGCGAAGAATCTCTGATTATTTCTGTTCGGATGAAGCCAGAGATGTTTCGCTCCGCTCAACATGACAATACGTTACGTAAGCAACTCGAGTTCGCGTTCCAAACAGCAGATGCACTCACCTCGATCCTCTCTCCGAGAGAGAAGCGGACGACGAAGTCGGCCGGTGAGAGTCACGATCTTAAAGGTGGGACGCGATCTCCGAGCGCGTTGTTAAAAATATATGCGCCTTCGGCGCGTGATTTAACATCGCCCCCGGAGAGGTCGATCCCCCTCAGAGGGCGCGATCACGCGCTCGAATCACAAGCGCGTAAATTGTTACGCGCGCTCGGCGCGGAAAAGCTCGCGCGCGATGTTCGCGTAAAATGGAATCCGCGACTGAAAACCTGCGCCGGCCGCGCGGATTATCGCGAAAGACTAGTTTCGTTGAATCCGCTGCTGCTCGATGTCCGAGCCGGACTGGCGGCTAAAAGAAATGAGATCCCAGTCCAAAAACTTGACTGCTTAAAGCGGTCAAGTTTAACGAGCGTTGCGAAGGGCGCTTCAAAGAAGAGTGAACAGGACGCCGCGCGCTCATCTCAAACTCATCTTAAGGACGCCATCGTTGCTACGCGTGATTCACGTATGGCAACGGCTGATACTGCGAGCCTAGTGGCAGACGAGGTGGATCGAACCCTGAGGCATGAGCTGGCGCATTTGCTCGCGCAATGGCGGGTTGGTCGCCGCCGAATCGCTCCGCACGGAGTCGAATGGCGACGTGCGTGTCGCGATTTGGGAATCGCGGACGAAGCGCGTTGTCACAATCTGCCGTTCGCGACGAAAGTTTACGCGCCGCGTTACGTTTATCGTTGCCCGAATTGCAACGAAGAATTTCCGCGCGTGCGAAGGATCCGTCGTGCGATCGCATGTCTGGCCTGTTGTCGTGTGCACAATCGAGGACAATTTGATCCGCGATTCCGGTTGAAGCTGACGACGAAGTTGTAGCGGTGCTTGTGTCAAAGACCGAACTAATAAACAGGCGCTTGGCACAAGCGCCTCTACAAGTCAGCGAGCGATTGAGGTCAATCGCCCCACCCAATTTTATAGCGACGGTCTATGACCGCCGCATTACTCGCCCGACAGTTCTTCTGTCATGTCGAGCAACGTCGAGACATCCCTGACACGTTCAGTACCTTGACGGCATCATCCGACGCGAGTGCGGAAGTACATGCAGAATCCGCCCATCTGAATAACAAAGCGCGTACTCATCAATCTTTACATTTGAGGCCGACTGACCAGCTAAAAAACCGCGAAGCGTGATGACTCCGAAATTATCCATCAAGCTATGGCGGTGTTCTCCTGGAAAATCTGCGGTTGTATGAAGATAAATATGATAGCCGCTATTATGGAGGCTGGTCGGTTTAGTCAGTTCCACGACGAAAATGCCGCCAGGGGGAAACAAATTGTGCTCTATCGGAACGAAGCCTGCGATAAAGTTGATGCGATTTATCGATGACCGGCTGATCCACGCCGAATCGCCGAGCGCTCGCGAAACGGCGTTCGCATCGGCCGGAACGTGGACGTGACTGAATCGCTCGAATACTAAGGCGGATTCTTTTGGCGAAAGCTGGCCGTGCTTCGGTTGAACTGAAGCGATAGCTACCGAAACGATTGCAAGATAAGCCGCTAACGAAACGGCTGACGCTTTCCCCGCTCTAAACTTCATCCCCACTCTTCTCGCCCTTGGCCGCTTTCTGCCCGCGCAGTTTTGCCTGGATGAAGATGTCGATCTTGCCGTCCATGACTTCCTGGACGTTGCTGGTCTCGGCGCCGGTGCGGTGGTCTTTCACCATTTGATACGGCTGAAAAACGTAGGAGCGAATCTGGTTGCCCCACGCGATGTCGCCTTTCTCGCCGTATTGCCGGTCGATCTCGGCGCGTTTCTTGTCCTGCTCGATCTGGTAAAGTTTCGCTTTCAACATTTTCAGCGCGAGCTCGCGGTTGCGTCCCTGACTGCGCTCGGCCTGACAGGCGACGACGATTCCGGTCGGCTTGTGCAAAATGCGCACGGCGGTTTCGACTTTGTTCACGTTCTGTCCGCCTTTGCCGCCGCTGCGGAAGGTGTCGATCTCGAGATCGGCCGGATTGATTTCGATCGGCGCGGTGTCGGCGATCTCGGGAACAACATCGACGCTGGCGAAGGAAGTGTGCCGGCGTTTGTTCGCGTCGAACGGCGAAATCCGCACGAGCCGATGCACGCCGCGCTCGGTTTGGAGATAACCGTAGGCGTATTCGCCGCTCACCAGCAGCGTGACCGATTTGATCCCGACTTCTTCGCCAGTCTGAACATCGACAATCTGCGACTTCAAACCGCTCCGCTCGATCCAGCGCTGATACATGCGCAGGAGCATGTCGGCCCAATCGCACGATTCGGTGCCGCCGGCGCCGGAATGAATGGTGAGAAACGCGTTCGAGCGATCGCTTTCGCCGGAAAGAAACTGGCGCAGCTCGAATTCCTCGAGCTTGTGGATCAAGCGATCGTGCTCGCTCGCGACTTCGCGTTCGGCCTGCGCGCGGTGCGCGTCGTTTTTTTCCTCGGCGGCGAGTTGATGAAGCGCTTCGAAATCGTCGATCTCGCGCTCGAGCTCGCGGAACGGATTGATCAGCGAGCGCAGGCGCGAAACTTCATCGACATCGGTCTGGGCGCGCTCGCGATTGTTCCAAAAATCGGGCGCTGCCATCCGCGCTTCGAGCGCGGTCAGCTTTTCCTGCAGTTTGGGCAGGTCAAAGAAACCTCCGCAGTTCGCGCACGCGCGATTTCAAATCTTCGGCGTCAACGGTGGTTTCAGTAGGCATGAGGGAGATTACTCGTTGTGTCGCACCACGCAACGCGTTGTAGCGGTCGTTGCGCCAACGACCGAATTGTTAAACAGGCGCTTGGCACAAGCGCCTCTACAAGGCTCGCCGCGTGATCACGGCTACCGCCGCGCGGATTCTTTGCGCTTGTCTGCTTGGGCGGCGGCGGACTCGATTCGGAAAATGGTTTCGCCGTCTTTCATCAGATCGAGCCGATCGCGCGCGATCGTTTCCAGGTAAACGGGATCGGTCTTGAGGAGATTTACTTCGCGGGTCTGCTTGGCGAGCAACATCTGTTGCTCGTCGCGTTGCGCCTGGAGTTTGTCGATTTCGTCGTGACCGAGTTTCAGTTTTTTGTAGGGCGGCACGAAGAGACTCACGATCACGAGCCAGACCGCGAGAAAAAGCAGCGTCAGGAGGACACGATTCCAACGCTGCCAAACGGTAGCTTCACGTCGCGCGCGGAAATCTGTGTAATCCACTTTCAGCGGATATTACCGCCGTAAATCGCTTTGTCACCAAGTTCTTCGGCAATTCGCAGAAGTTGATTGTACTTGGCGACGCGATCGGTCCGACAAAGCGATCCGGTTTTGATCTGCCCTGCGTTGGTCGCGACCGCGATGTCGGCGATGGTTGTGTCTTCGGTTTCGCCGGAACGATGACTGATCACCGAGGTGTATTTATTTTTCTTGGCGAGATCAATCGTGTCCAATGTTTCGGTCAGCGTGCCGATCTGGTTCACCTTGATCAAAATCGAATTCGCGACGTGCTGCTCGATTCCTTTTTTCAGAAATTCAACGTTCGTGACGAACAGATCGTCGCCGACGAGTTGGATTTTGGCCCCGAGCTTCTTCGTCAGTTTCTTCCAACCGTCCCAATCGTTCTCCGCGCAGCCGTCTTCGATCGAGACAATCGGGAATTTTGCACAAAGTTGCGCGTAGTACTCAACCAGCTCATCGGCCGATTTCTGCGATCCATCGGATTTCTTGAAAACGTAGGCGTTCTTCGCTGGTGTCAAAAAATTCTGACGACGCCGGATCGAGCGCGATGAAAATTTGTTCGCCGGACTTGTAGCCGGCTTTCTCAATCGCCTTGATGATGGACTCGAGCGCATCCTCGGCCGATTTCAAATTCGGCGCGAACCCGCCTTCGTCGCCGACGGCGGTCGACAGACCTCGATCTTTCAAAACGCTTTTGAGCGCGTGAAAAACTTCCGCGCCGTAACGGAGTGCTTCGGCAAAAGTTGGCGCCCCGCGCGGCATGATCATGAACTCCTGAAAGTCGATCGGCGCGTCGGAATGCGCTCCGCCGTTTAAAATGTTCATCATCGGGACCGGCAGGACTCGCGCATCTTCGCCGCCGAGATAACGAAACAGCGGTTTGTTTTCCGCTGCGGCCGCCGCGTGCGCGACTGCCAGCGACACGCCGAGCATCGCGTTTGCACCGAGATTTTTTTTATTCTTCGATCCGTCGAGCTCGATCAGTTTCTTGTCGATCTTCGTCTGATCACACGCGTCTCATTCCTTTGATCGCAGTCGCGATTTTATCATTCACGTTGGCGACGGCTTTCAGCACTCCTTTGCCGCCGTAACGTTTTTTGTCGCCATCGCGGAGTTCCCACGCTTCGTGCTCGCCGGTGCTGGCGCCGCTCGGCACCGCCGCCCGACCTAACGCGCCACCTTCGAGCCGAACATCGACTTCGACGGTTGGATTACCGCGCGAATCGAGGATCTCGCGGGCCTGGATTGCCTGAATAGTCGTCTTTGCCATCTTCTGCCTCCGGACCAATTGGAAATTGGAAATGCAAGCCTGGCAACTCCGAAAAATTCACGAGCACGGATCGCCTATCGGCGTTGGCAATGAGAACATTCTTGCTGGCAATCTGCCCAAGTGTGCGTACGCTGGCGGCTCATGAGGCGTGTCAGGCGGTTAGTCGCCATTGCATTTTTGCTTGGCTGCTGCGCGGTGATTGGCGCGGAACCGAACCATTTGCCGGCTGATCAGATGGCCAAAGCGATTCGGCTCGACTCGATCAGTATTCCAACTCCGGGTGAACTTTTTGCCGCGTTGGAGAAACCGGGCAAACCGAATTGGGTCGGCCAAATGCGCGGACCGATCGGGATGACGTACAAGAACCGCGCCCAGATTGCGCTTAATCTCGGAAGTTTGATTGCGGACGGATTCATCGCGGTGGAAGCGAAAGACAGCCAGCAGGTCAAAAACATCGGGACCGACATTATAAAATTGGCGAAGGCACTCGGCGTGAGTGAGAACGTGCTCAGCCGTGGCAACAGCATCAATGAGTTCGCCGAGAACGACGAATGGGACGCGCTCCAGGAAGAACTGGAAGCGACCCAAAACGAAGTGAAGTCGTCGATGCAAACCCACCGCGACCAGGACCTGGTGATTCTGGTGAGCGTCGGCGGTTGGATCCGCGGCACACAAGTGGTCAGTGCGGCGGTGTTGCAAAATTACGACGAACGCGCCGCCAGGGTTCTGCGGCAACCCGCGCTGGTCAATTTCATTCAAGCGAAGCTGAACGATGTTTCGCCGGAAATGCGGAACGAACCGCTCGTAAAAGAAGTGAGTAGCGAGCTGCCGGAAGTTGAGAAGCTGGTCACGTTTCCACCGGGCAAGGCGCCAACAGCCGACGATGTAAAGAAGGTCAACGAAGCCGTCGGCAAGATCATGACCGAGATTCAGACCAAAGAATCAAAATGAAATGGTCGATCTTGTTCGCAATGATTTTGGCAGGAGCGACCGCATTCGCCGCGCCAGAGAGCGATTCCGAAGTTAACGCGCGCAAGGCTGCGCTCGATTTGGCCGGTGCGTTTTCCAACGAAGGGTTCAAAATGCGCGACGGCCACTGGTCGGGAACCATCAAGCCGCACGACCACGTGTTAGTTGCGGTCAATCTCTACGCCGGAAACCAATATTGGTTCTCGGTCGGTGCGACCGATGCCGCCAAGAAACTTGCGGTCAGCGTTTACGACGAAACCGGCAAGCTGGTAGAGACGGAAAGCTACAATGAAGGCGAAAAAGCGGCCGCCGGATTCTCGCCGACCAGCAGCGGTCAGTATTACGTGATGGTCGAGTTGGTCGAAGGCGACGAGGGCAGCGTTTGCCTGGTGTATTCATACAAATAGCCGGCGCGCATTAGACTTTTCGCGCGCGCGTCATTCTGTTTAGGATGAGTCCCCTTTCGCATGATCTCGCTCCAGGTTTTTTACGAGGGCAATGTCCAGGGCGTTGGGTTTCGATGGACGATCCGGCAAATTGCCAAGGGCTTTGATGTAATCGGCTGGGTGCGAAATCTTCCTGACGGTCGCGTCGAGCTTCAGGTTGCCGGCGCCGAAAGCGAAGTTTTTGCGTTTCTGGATTCGGTGATGGAAAGCGAACTACGTTCGCACATCGACAAACAAATTCGCGCAGCCCTCACTGAACCGGTGCAGGCCCGTGGTTTCGACATTCGCCATGACTGACCTTGCAGTCTCGGTTGAAGGTCTGACGAAGGTCTTTCGAACCCCATTTCGCAAACAGTCAATCATTGCCGTGCGCGATCTGAATCTGCGCGTCGAGACCGGCGAAGTTTACGGATTGCTTGGACCAAATGGTTCGGGCAAAAGCACGACGCTCAAAATGATTCTCGGTATCGTTTCACCGACCAAAGGACGAACGCAAATCTTCGGAAGTGACAGCTCCGAAGTCGCGACGCACGAATCGGTCGGATTTCTCCCCGAGAACCCGTATTTCTACAAATTCCTCACCGGCGCAGAGACGCTTCGGTTCTTCGGCAAACTTTGCGGATTGCGCGGTTCGGACTTGAAGGACCGGGTTCAGGAACTGCTCGACCTCGTCGGCTTAACCGATGCTCGAAACCAACGACTTAGCACGTATTCCAAAGGGATGTTGCAGCGAATTGGTTTGGCGCAGGCATTGATCAACGAACCGGCCCTCATCGTGCTCGACGAACCGACCGCCGGCGTTGACCCGGCCGGCTCGCGCGACATTCGCAATCTCATTGTCGACCTTAAAACGCGCGGCGTGACTGTGCTGCTCTCTTCGCATTTGCTCGGACAAGTGCAGGAAATTTGCGATCGCGTCGGCATCCTCGCGAAAGGCACGCTGGTTCGCGAAGGACATCTCGAAGAATTGCTCGCGATTGAGGACCGGACGGAACTCGTGCTGGAAAGCGCGCCCGACAAGCTGCTAAAAGACATCGAAAAACTCGCGGCCAAGTCAAAGACGAAGGTGATCGAGCGCCGGAAATCCGCAACGACCCTCGAACGATTATTTCTCGACGCTACCTCTGGCCAGGAATCGAAATGACCAAACGAAATGCCACAAAGACTGAGTATCGGAAATTCTCGCCCCGGCGGGTCCTGGCGATCGCCATCAACACGTTGACGGAACTGACACGCCAAAGGGTTTTCTACGTCTTGATGATTTTTGCGCTGATCCTGATTGGGAGCTCGGTTTTTATGGCGAGATTCACGTTCCAAGAGGAATTCCAAATCTTGAAAGACGTATCGCTTGGGGCGATGTCGATCTTTAGTTCAATCCTCGCGATCGTTGCGGCCGCGCGTCTCATTCCTCAGGACATCGAGGACCGGACAATTTACACGATTTTGGCGAAGCCGGTGCCTCGGTTTGAATACATTCTCGGTAAACTTTGCGGCGTTCTGCTTCTTCTCGCGATCAGCATTGCGGTGATGACTCTGCTGTTTGCAGCCGTGCTCTATTTTCGCGAAGAAAGCGTCATCAACGACACCGTTCGCCAAATGAACAGCGCGCCACCCGGACAACTCGATGATGCATTGAACGCCATTCGCGCCTCCGGTCTTACCAGCAATCTCTTCATCGGCGTCGCGGTGATCTTCTTGAAAGGGTGTTTGCTCGCGGCGCTGACGCTCCTTGTTTCAACCTTCGCGACCACGAACATTTTTACCATCGTGGTGATGGTGTTCGTTTATTTCATCGGTCATTTGCAGCCGATCGCGCGCGAATATTGGCTGCAACAACCGCACGCAAATTGGATGACCCGCGGATTTTTAGCACTGATCGCGCTGCTTTTTCCCGACCTGCAGGCGTTCAATCTCGTCGACGAGATTGTCGCGGGCGCGGTGATCCCGATGGCACTCTTCACCAGAACAGCGCTTGCTCGGGATTCTTTACATCGCGATCTACGCAGTGACGGCAATGTTCGTTTTCTCCGGCAAAGAATTATGACCCGCGCACTCCTTGCGCTCGCAACGATCCTCATCTTCGGCGTTTTGAAATTCCCGGCAGAACGTGCGCTCACTCTCGAACATCGACAGTTACGTTTCGCGGATGCGGAATCCAATCTCAATCTGCGTGAAAAGATCGGACAGGTCGGCTTCGTGGCCGCGCTGAGCGGGTTTCGCGCGATGCTGGCGGACCTTTTGTTTGTTCAAGCACACGTGGCCTGGCAGCGGACGGAATGGGGCCGCGTTCTGTTTTTGTTTCGACAAGTCACGGCGTTACAACCACACGTTCCACTTTTCTGGGACATGGCGGCGTGGCACATGGCCTGGAACGCCAGCGCGGCCGCCTTGAACGACCCGTCCCAGCCGCGCCAGGCTTTGCGTGTGAAAGCGCAACGCGATTATTTCGCGATCGGCAAAGACTTCCTCGAACGCGGGATCAAAAATAATCCAAGGGATCCGAGACTCTACGAATCGCTCGCTCGACTTTATCGCGACAAATACAACGACCACGCGCGCGCGTCGGAATTTTTCCGGAAAGCAGCGGACTGTCCAGGCGCGCCGAATTACGACCGGCGGTTTTCCGCCTACGAGCTCTCGTATTGCCAAGGCTGGGAAGCGCAGGCCTACATCCAATTGCGCCGGCTATACGACGAAAGCGAAAGCGAACATCTGCCGATGCTCGTCAGCCGCCTGAAATATCTCGAAGCCAAACTGAATATCCCGCCGAACCAACGAATTCCGGACCTGGTTAAATAGTTACATCGTTACATCGTTGAATTGTGTTGCCGTTTTAACCTTGTAACGTTGTAACCTTTTTAACGTCTCTTAATCGATGCGCTTCGCGATTATCAGTGACATTCATGCCAATCTCGAGGCGTTTGATGCCGTGCTGGCCGACGCGCGCGACAACAAATGCACCGACTTCGTGTGCCTCGGTGACGTCGTCGGCTACAACGCAAACCCGCACGAGTGCGTCGAGCGCGTGCGGGAAATGGATTGCCCGACCGTTAAAGGCAATCACGACGAACAGGCGTCGCTCGTTGAATCGTCCCGTGATTTCAACGAAATGGCCGAAGCCGCGATCCAGTGGACGCGCGACCATTTGACCGACGAAGACAAACAGTGGCTGCGCGACCTGAAATTACAACGCGAGGTGCGCGATTTCACCATCGTGCACGCCACGCTCGATGCGCCGGAGCAATGGGACTACGTCTTTAACAACCTCGACGCCGCCGCGAGTTTCACCTTTCAGCAGACAACGGTTTGTTTTTTCGGGCACACCCACGTGCCAATGGTGTTCACCCGCGGTGAGGACGGCGTGCAGCGTCAGCGATTCGACAAACTGCGGATCGACGTTGGCAAAAAATATTTCATCAATGTTGGCAGTGTGGGCCAGCCGCGCGACGGCGATTGGCATGCCGCATATTGCATTTATGACGTCGAGAGCAACGTAATCGAACAACGCCGGCTCAAATACGATGTTGCTACTGCGCAGAAGAAAATTATCGACGCGGGCCTGCCACGCTTATTGGCCGAACGGCTTGCCATTGGAAGATAAGTGATGAGTGACAGGTGACGTGTGACGAGAAACAAATCCCCGAATTCCCTTCAGTTTTTTATCGTCTGATTTAACCTTCGTGCTCTTCGTGACCTTCGTGGTGCAATTGTGAACTCGATTCTAGTCATTAAACCCAGTTCGCTCGGCGACATCGTTCACACCTTGCCAGCGGTAGCAGCCATCCGCGAAGCGCATCCGAAAGCGCGGATCACTTGGGTAATGAATCCGGAATTCACGCCATTGCTTCGTGGAAATTCGGACGTGAACCATATTCACGTCTTTCCGCGGCGCGATTTCAGCGGACTCGGCGCGCCGGCCCGATTCGGGCCCTGGCTCAAGGAAACTCGAAAACTAAAGCCCGATGTCGCCCTCGATTTTCAGGGACTATTGCGCAGTGCGTTCATCGCGCGGATGAGCGGCGCGAAGGAAGTTTACGGAATGAGCGATGGACGCGAAGGCTCGCGGTTCTTTTACAGGAAGACCGCCAAAGTGAATCGCCGCGAACACGCGGTCGAGCGATATCTCAAGCTCGCCGAGCTGGTTGGGGCAAGAATTGGCGACGCGTTGCGCTGTCCTCTTCCCACAGGCGACCCGTTGCCGCGGTTCGATGAATATCCGCCATTCATCTTGTTGCACCCGTTTGCGCGCGGAAGCGGAAAATCGCTAACGAACCGCGTCATCGAAGAAATCTGCCTCGCATTCGCCCCGACGCGCGTTGTCGTCGTTGGAAAAACAAATCGCCAGATCGATGTCGGTGAGGTTGCCGAAAATTGCGTTGAGCTGACCAACCAGACTTCGCTGCTGCAATTAATCCGGCTAATTCGCGTCGCGAAGTTCGTCATCAGTGTTGATAGCGGGCCGATGCACATCGCGGCGGCAGTGAACGATCGCTTGCTGTCGATCCACACCTGGACTAATCCGCGCCGAGTCGGTCCCTACAATCCCGACGCCTGGATTTGGAAACACGGAAAGATTTTGCGGGTCAACGAATTAGAAAACACAAAAACAAAACGCCATGGTCGCCCGTTCAAATCCAAGGACATCCCCGCGATCGTCGAGCTGATTCGCCCGCTTGTCCCAATCGATCCGATGCTGGCTTAGCCGCGCGTTAACGCTGCGTAGCAGCCGCGCGTTGCTTCAAAACGAATTCGGCCAGCGGCAGGTCGCGAGGATACGTCACCTTGAAATTGAAATCGTAATTCGGGACGAGAACGATTTTGTGGCCGAGAAGCTCGACGGCGGAAACTTCGTCAGTGACCGAAATTTTCTTCTCCGCAACCAGATCGTACGCCTCCTCGAGTAATTTTCTCTCGAAACACCTGCGGCGTTTGCATCGCATAAACTCCGTTGCGGTCCACCGGGCCGGTGACAACAAGATCGACATCCACGCGTTTAAGCGTGTCGTTGATCGGCTCGGCCAGCGTGGCCGCGCTGTTTGTCCGGGCGGCCTCAAACACGCGCGTGATTTTTTCGGGAGTGACCATTGGTCGCGCGGCGTCGTGCACCGCAACGAAATCGGATTTAGGATCGACATGATCGAGGCCGGCGCGAACGGAATCGCTGCGTTCTGCGCCGCCTGCGACGATTTGCTTCACTTTCGTGGGTTTGCCGATGGTTTTTCCTAATTCGCCAAGACTCTCGGCGCGTCCAACCAAAATGATTTCATCGACGCAGGTGGTGTTCTCAAAGGCCGCGATAGTGTGCGCAATCACCGGTTTCCCGCTGACAAGGGCGAACAGTTTGTCGAAACCCATTCGTTCGCTGCTGCCGGCGGCGACGATGATGGCGCTAAGCATGGTGAAATGGTTACAAAAGTTACAAGGTTACAAGAAGCTCCTTTTTAACCTTTGTAAGGTTTTTAGCCTTGTAACTGCCGCTGTACTTCCGCGCTCAAAGTCTTGCCGTCGGCTCGGCCCGCCACTTTCGCTTGTAACGCTTTCATCACCACGCCCATTTGCGCTTTCGAAGTCGCGCCAACTTCGGTGATTGTTTCACGCACAACTTTGGAAATCTCATCGGCGCTCATCGCCTGCGGCAAATATGATTGCAGGATCGACAGTTCCTCTCTTTCCTTCGCCGCCAGCTCCGCGCGTCCGCCTTTTTCGAAACTTTCGATCGAATCCTGACGCTGCTTTACCTGTTTCCGAATCACTTGAGTCGTATCGGCGTCGTTGAGTTCGCCTTGCGCGCCCGATTTTTCAATCGCCGCATTCATGAGCGCGGCTTTTAGCAAGCGGAGAACGCCTAATTTGGTTGCGTTCTTCTCTCGCATCGCCGTTTTCAAATCCGAATCGACGCGCTGCGGCAAGTTCACGGCAGAAAATTACCTCGACGAAATGTCATTGTCGATAGTGCGGTTAAAAACGAGAGTTCCTGCGTCACGGATTCGCCCTAACGAATAGCGACGCTCGATGCTTCCACAGGGTGGACGTTCTCAGGTAAAGCCAAGTCCGGCGCAAGCCCGAACGGATTCGGCATCGCCCGCTGCGATGACTTCAACGTCCTTGCTTGTACGCTTGACCAACCCGGCAAGGACAGCGCCGGGACCAAGTTCAATAAATCTGTCGCAACCGAGCGCAATGAGTCGCTGGACGCAATCCGCCCACCGCACAGTGCTGGTCACTTGTTCCTGCAACGTTTGGCGGATTTCGGGCAGTGTTTTCACTTCCTGGCCGGTGACGTTGCTGACGACCGGGAACTGGGGGAGCTGCATCTGAACGTCCAACAGCACCGGGCCGAGCTTTTCGTAAGCCGATTCCATCAATCGTGAATGGTACGCGCCAGCTACGTTCAGCATCGTCGCGCGTCGAATTCCGTGTTCCTTCGCGACAGCGACCGCGGCTTCAACTTTCGCGAGTTCACCGGAAATCACGATCTGGCCGGGCGAATTAATGTTTGCTATATCGACATCCTCATCATCGGCAAGTTGACGGACGGCGTTTTCGTCCGCGCCGATCATTGCCGCCATTCCGCCAACCGTCGCGGCGCAAGCTTCATCCATCAGTTCGCCGCGCTTTTGAACAACTCGCACGCCCTCTTCAAAAGAAAAAGTTCCCGCGGCAGCGTGCGCGGTGAGCTCGCCTAGCGAAAGACCGGCAGCTCCAATAACCGGAAAATCTCCGACGAGCTCGCGCAAGACCGCGAGGCAGGCTAGCCCGTGAACAAAGAGCGCCGGCTGACAATTCGAGGTCTTGGTGAGCTCCTCGATCGGGCCATTCCAGGCAATGTCGGCCAGACCGCGGCCAAGAATTTCATCGGCTTTCCGAAACACGGCGGCCGCAACCGGAAATTGTTCCGCCAAATCCTTTCCCATCCCCACGACCTGTGCACCTTGTCCGGAAAACAACAGCGCGACTTTCTTAGCCATCGATTCACCATGGCGACTCAATGGAGCGATTCAATTCCAAATTTGAGCTTGCACGCAGAAGTCGAGTCGGCAGCGTAGATGGATTGAAGTATGGCATTCACGGTACGTGAGATTGAATCGCCCGACCCGGTAACGCGAGTCGCCGCGGAGGACGCTAAGTTGCACCACGGCGACGGCGACATGGGCGAGAAAATGATTCTCAACATGGGCCCGTCGCATCCGGCGACGCATGGTGTGTTACGCCTGGTACTCGAACTCGATGGCGAGATCATCACCAAAGCGACACCGGACATCGGCTTTCTGCATCGTGGCGACGAGAAAATTGCGGAGAACATGCAATACAACCAGTTCGTGCCCTACACCGACCGGCTCGATTATCTCGCGCCGTTGTCGAACAACGTGGCTTACGCGCTCGCCGTGGAAAAGTTAATGAACTGGGAAATTCCGCCGCGCGGAAAGGCGATTCGCGTGATTTGCTGCGAGATATCGCGGATTTCGTCGCACTTACTGGGACTTGGAGCGATGGCCCTCGATCTCGGCGCCATGACAGTCTTTCTTTACTCGTTCACTCAGCGCGAAAAAATTTACGACTTGAGCGAACTTCTTACTGGCGCGCGGTTCACGACTTCCTACACGCGCGTCGGCGGCCAGATTCGCGATTTGCCGGAGAAATTCATTCCATTGCTACGCGATTTTCTGGATCAATTCGGGCCTGCGCTGGACGAGATGGACAAATTGCTGACGCGAAACAAGATTTTCGTCGATCGCACCAAGGACGTCGGCGTGATCACCAAAGACCGCGCAATCGCTTACGCGCTTTCCGGGCCGAATCTGCGCGGTAGCGGCGTCGAGCACGATTTGCGACGCAAACATCCGTATCTCGATTACGAGACAATACGATTTCGAGGTCGTGATCGGCAGCGCGGGTGATTGTTACGATCGCTATCTGGTGCGAATCGAAGAAATGCGGCAGAGCGCGAAGATTTTGCGGCAAGTGATCGACAAATTACCCGACGGCCCGATCAACGTCGTCGATTGGAAGAACATGACGCCGCCCAAATCGCACGTGATGACAAAAATGGAGGAGCTGATCCACCACTTCATCGTGGTGACGGAGGGCCTCGACGCGCCGCCGGGCGAAGTTTATTTCGCGGCCGAAAATCCGAAGGGCGAGCTTGGCTTTTACATCAACAGCCGGGGAGGCGGCGTCCCGTATCGATTAAAGATTCGCGCACCTTCGTTTGTGAACCTGAGCATCCTGCCCGAACTGCTTGCCTGGATGCATGGTGGCCGACGTTCCCGCAGTGCTTGGAAGTCTGGACTTTGTCATGGGCGAATGCGACAGATGACTGGCTTCGTGATTGGTTAAATCGTTAGACCGTTACATCGATATGCGCTTCAACTCTTCAACGCTTCAACGCTTCAACAAGGCCGCATGCTGCTTCCTTGTAGTCTTACTCGTATTGGCGCTCGGCGCTTGCGCGGGCCGCCGCATCACCAAGGCAAACGTGGACGAAGTCGCCGAAGGAATGTCGAAAAAACAGGTGGAATCGATTCTTGGACCGCCCACCGAGCTCGACAGCAAGGATTTCTTGATCCTGAAGAAGACGACTTACCTTTACCGGCAGGGCAAAGACACGGTCACAATCGTTTTCAAAGACGACAAGGTCGTAGAAAAACAAAGCACATTAACCGATTAATTTTTCGCGAGTGGACTCCACACGTTCCGGCTGAGTTAGAGCGAAAAATGGACGAAGCGATTGCGCGTTACCCGCGCGAGCAGAAACGCAGCGCTTCGCTTCCATTGCTCCATCTTTGGCAGGAGCATTTCGGCTTTATCAACGACGACGCTGTTACCTGGATTGCGGCCAAGCTCGGCCTGCAACCGATCAACATTCTCGAACTGGTCACGTTTTTATCCGATGTTGCGCGAGAAAAGCGCCGGCAAAACACACATCCGCGTTTGTCGCACGCTCAGTTGCGCAATGGCTGGGAGCTACCAGTTGATGGACAATTTTTGCGCTGCTACCGGCATCCAACGCAAAAACCCCGGCGAACCGATCGGGTCGAAGCGCGGACGGAAATTACAGCATCGAATTCGTCGAATGTCTGGCCAGTTGCGGCACCGCGCCGGTCTGCATGATCAACGATGAGCTGCACGAAAATGTCGACCCAAATTCGGCGGCCGATCTTCTGCGAAATCAAACATCAAACATCAACCATCAAACATCTCCTCATCCGCTCGAGCATCGGCTCATTTTCAAGAACATCGGACGCCCGGAATGGAAGACCGACATCGACACCTACCTCAATGCCGGCGGTTACGAAGATCTAAAGAAAGCGCTCAAGATGTCGCGCACCGACATCGTGAACGAAGTAAAAACTTCCGGACTTCGCGGTCGCGGCGGCGCCGGTTTCCCGTGCGGCGTGAAATGGAGCTTCATCAAGCCGGACGAAAAGAAGCCGGTCTATCTGATTTGCAACGCGGACGAATCAGAGCCCGGCACGTTTAAGGACCGTTACATCATTCATGAAGATCCGCATCAGTTGCTCGAAGGCATCGTGATCTCCTGTTTCGCCCTGAACGCCCGGACCGCGTACATATATATAAGAGGCGAATTCCCGGAAGGCGCGAAAATCCTCGAACGTGCGATCGCTGAAGCGCGCGAGCACAATTTTCTCGGCAAAAACATTCTCGGCTCCGGGTTCGATTTCGAGATTTACATTCATCGCGGCGCCGGCGCCTACATTTGCGGCGAAGAAACCGGCCTGATCGAATCGCTCGAAGGCAAACGCGCCTATCCGCGAATCAAGCCGCCATATTTTCCCGGCCGTGCTCGGCCTCTACATGTGCCCGACGATCGTGAATAACGTCGAAACGCTGTGCGCGGTGAAACACATCATCGCGATGGGTGGCGCGAAATACGCGCAGCTCGGCCGGCCTAACAACACCGGCACGCGCATCGTTTGCGTCAGCGGCGACGTGCAACGGCCCGGTTATTTCGAGATCGAAGTCGGCAAGGTGACGATGGGCCAACTGATTCACGACATGGCGGGCGGAATGAAATGGGGCCGGACGCTGAAAGCCGTCATCCCCGGCGGCAGCTCGGCCAAGGTTTTGCGCGCCGACGAACGGTTCAAGATCAAACAAAAGCAACCGGACGGATCGACGACCGAGCAGCGAGATGTCGATCGACGAGCTGCCAATGGATTTCGATTCGCTGGCCGCGGCCGGGTCGATGGCCGGTTCCGGCGGCGTGATCGTTCTCGACGATTCGCGCGACATGGTCTGGGCGCTCAACAACATCAACGAATTTTACGCACACGAATCGTGCGGCCAGTGCACGCCGTGCCGCGAAGGTTCGCTTTGGATGAAAAAAATCACCGAGCGCATGTTGAACGGTGGCGGCGTTACGGAAGATCCGCGCACCTTGAAAACGATCGGCGACAACATCGCCGGTCGGACCATTTGCGCCTTCGGCGAAGCGTGCGCCTGGCCAACGCAAAGTTTCGTCGAAAAATTCCCGGAGGAATTTGCCGCGTCGCGCGCTCAAATCCGTTCCGCCGCCGCTTCCACCGGAATACACGCCGGAAGAACTAGTTAAGCGCGAACAAATTCCGACCAGTCCCCTCGCCCACGATCCCGGCTGGGAAAAAGCCGGCGCCGACTCGGTGATCTAGAAATATGAATCTAAGGAAACCAGGAAAGCAGGAAAAATTCTAAGGGATTCGAAAATCACGAATCAAATAATCGCTGCTGCGATCCGAGTTCATCGAGAGCTTGGCCCTGGTTTTCTGGAATCCGATCTACGAAGAAGCACTCGCTGTTGAATTCGCCCTCAGCGGCATCCAATTCATCCGTCAGCATCCGATCCCACTTTTCTACCGGGATCATCAAATCGGCGAGCATCGTTTGGACTTTCTGGTCGAAGGAAAAATTATCGTGGAGCTGAAAGCCATCAGCGAACTTGAAGACATTCACTTCGCGATCGGACGAAGCTATCTCAAAGCAACGCATCTTCAGGACGGTTTGCTACTTAATTTCGCCACGGCGCCGCTAACGATTAAACGCTTTGGTCGAGAGCGGAACGAAACGGCGCCCATCGACCTACGCCATATGAATTTCCTGTTTTCCTGCTTTCCTAATTCAAGCTTCTTTCCTGGTTTCCGGATTTAATTATGTCTGAAGCCTCCGCAATGTTCAACGTCCAGATCGACGGCGTATGGCACCAGTTCCCGAAGGGCACGCGTGTGATCGAGGCGTGCGCGCAAGTTGGCGTCTACGTGCCGCGCTATTGTTACCACCAGAAACTCAGTTCGCCGGGCAATTGCCGGATGTGTTTGATCGAAATGGGCATGCCGCGAATGGGACCGGATCGCAAACCGGAGCTCGGCGCGGACGGCAAACCGATTATCAACTGGATGCCGCGCCCGCAAATTTGTTGCGCGCAGGACGTTGCCGAAGGAATGGGCGTGCGCACCAATTCGCCACTGGCGCAGGAATGCCGCAAAGGCGTGATGGAATTTTTGCTTATCAATCATCCGCTCGATTGCCCGATCTGCGATCAGGCGGGCGAATGCGAGCTGCAGGAATTCAGCGTCGAGTACGGCAACGCCGGTTCGCGCTTTCTTGAAAACAAGGTCAAGAAACCAAAGAATGTAGAGCTAGGGCCGCGCGTCACGCTCGACGACGAGCGCTGCATTCTTTGTTCGCGTTGCATCCGATTCTGCAACGAAATTGCGCATGACGACGTGCTCGGCTTTGTCGATCGCGGCAGCCACACCGTTCTGACGGCGCATCCGGGCAAACAATTGGAAAATAATTACTCGCTCAACACGGTGGACATCTGTCCGGTCGGCGCCCTGACCTCCAGCGATTTCCGCTTCAAGATGCGGGTCTGGTTTTTGAAAGAAACGAAGAGCATCTGCACAAGCTGCGCAACCGGCTGCAATACCATCATCGGCACGCGCGAAGACATCATTTATCGGCAAACGCCGCGCGAGAACGATCACGTGAATTCGTGCTGGATGTGCGATTACGGCCGGCTCAACTTCAAATATCTCGAAGCCGAGAACCGGCTCCTCGAGCCGCAAATTCGAAACGGCAACAAACTCGAGCCGACTGATTGGAAAAATGCGATCGCGCAGGCCGCGTTGCAGCTGCGACAGTTCGGTGGCGGGAACGTCGCGATTGTTGCTTCCGGTCGAATGACGAACGAAGAACTTTGGCTTACACGGAAGATCGCCGATTTGCTGGACGTTCGCTACATCGACATCGTGCCGCGATTCGGCGAGGGCGACGAGATTTTGCTGAGCAAGATCGGAATCCGAACACAAATGGCGCCGCGGTTGATCTCTGAATTTAGATGCCGGTCCGGGCGCAAATCTTGCACGCGATCGCGGACAGCGTGAATTCAGGAGAAATCAGAGCGCTGCTCGTGTTAGGCGAAAATCCCGCCAAGTTCGGAGTTTCACCAGAACAATTGGCAAGACTCTCGTCGCTTCGTCGTAATGGACATTCTGTCCAACGCCGCAACTGAGCACGCCAAAATCGTCCTGCCCGCGTCCGGATTTGCCGAGAAACGCGGCTCGATGATTAACGGCGAAGGACGGTTGCAGCGGTTGAATCGCGCGGTGCGGCCACCCGGCAATGCGCGCGACGATTGGGAGATCCTGCGCGACCTGTTGCAAGCGCTGGGTGGAAGCAACGGACTTTTTTCGATCGAAGATGTTTTTCGACAAATGAGCGAGGATATTCCGCAGCTCGCTCATTTGACACTCAACAAGATCGGCGATCTCGGCGTGCACGTGATGAACGTCGACGAATCCCCGCACGCGCCCGTTGATCCGAAAGCAAGAGACATTGAACGCGCGGAAAAGAAACGACCACTCGGTCGATAACCAGGATCGACATGGATTATTTTCTTATTGGCACATCGCTTTTGAAAATTGCCGGTCTTCTCGGGTTTGTGCTCGGTCTGATGAATTACGCGGTTTACGCGGAGCGCCGGGTCAGCGCGTTGATGCAGGACCGTCTCGGACCGAATCGCGTCGGCTTTGCCGGGTTGCTCCAGCCCATCGCCGACGCCGGTAAATTTTTGCTGAAAGAACAATTTACGCCGGGGCACGTAAACAAGTTCTATTACTTCCTGGCGCCATGTCTGGCGATGATTCCCGCGGTCATTACCATCTCAGTGATTCCATTCGGTAGCACACTCTTTGGTGTGCCGATGGTCATCGCCGACATCAACGTCGGAATTCTGTTTGTCTTTGCCATCGCGTCGTTAGGTGTCTACGGCATCGTGCTCGCCGGTTGGGCGTCGAATTCGAAATATCCATTTCTCGGCGGCGTCCGTTCCAGCTCGCAAATGATTTCGTATGAACTTTCGCTCGGACTCGCAGTGATTCCGATTTTCATGCTGGTTGGAAATTTGCGCCTAACGAATGTCGTCCAGTATCAAATCGACAACGGTTGGCTGATCGCGCCATTTATCGGCGACTGGACGAACGTCGGGAAATGGTTGCTCGCGGTCCCGATGGTCATTTCTTTCATCGTGTTTCTAATCGCCATTCTGGCCGAAACGAACCGGCTTCCTTTCGATCTTCCGGAGGCTGAACAGGAGCTCGCCGGCGGTTATCACACCGAATACGCGTCGATGAAGTTCGGTTTGTTTTTTCTCGGCGAATACATCGCCATGATCACCGGCTCGGCGATTGTCGTAACCCTGTTTCTGGGCGGCTGGCATTTTCCCGGAATCCCGGATGGCTCACACGGTTGGATATTCGGACTGATCAACATCGCCGTGTTTTTCGCCAAGGTCTGCGCGCTGATTTTTTTGTTCATGTGGGTCCGCTGGACGTTACCACGATTTCGCTGGGACCAGCTGATGCGTCTGGGCTGGCTGTTTTTCTTTGAAATTGCTCTCGTGAACATTTTCATCGTCGCGATCATCCTGATGTTCATCCGCTAAAGACGCCAAATGACGCCAACGAAGAACTGTTTCAGATTCAATTTCATTTTGGCATCGTTTAGCGTGTTTGGCGGATAACTCTGCAATGGCGATCACTGTCCCACGACCGAATTTGAACTGGCGCGAGCGTTTGTATTTGCCAGCTATCGCCGCCGGTCTCGCGATCACGATCAAACATTTCAAGAACATGATCTTTGGCCGGACGAAAGTGACGATGGAATATCCGGAGGAGAAATGGGACCGTAATTTGCCCGACTATTATCGCGGCGCGCCGGCCCTGGTGCGGGATACCGATGGCCGGGTCCGTTGCGTCGCCTGTCAGCTGTGCGAATTCATCTGTCCGCCGCGCGCCATCAAAATTATTCCCGGCGAAATTCCGCAAACCGATCGTTTCGCCAAGGTAGAAAAATTTCCGGACGCATTCGACATCGACATGATTCGCTGCATTTACTGCGGCATGTGTGAGGAAGTCTGTCCCGAGCAGGCGATCTACTTGCGAAAGGATTACGCGATCACCGGTTTTACCCGCGAAGAGATGGTGCATCACAAGGAAAAACTTCTCGAGATCGGCGGCGTGATGCACGGCGTCGTTCTGAAATGGAACGAGAAGAAATGAACTTAGAAATCAGCGGTCAGAAGTCAGCGGTCAGGCCAGGGATTTTCCGATCCTCAATCCGCGATCCGCGATCCGCAATCCGCAATCGATGATGTCCGTTTTTGTCTTTTGGATTTTCGCATTGCTGATGTTGATTTTCGGCGCTGCCGTCATCATCAATCGCAATCCGGTCGCGAGTGCCCTGAGCCTGGTCGTGTCGTTTCTCGGACTAGCGGCACTGTTCCTTTCGCTCGACGCCTACTTCATCGGAGTCATTCAGGTCCTCGTCTATGCCGGCGCAATCATGGTGTTGTTTCTTTTCATCATCATGTTGCTCGACTTGCGCGCCGAAAAGTTGCGAAAGATTAACTGGATCGCCACGGCAGGCGGAATCGCGGTGGCGCTTGCGCTGCTGCTCCAGATTTTATCCGTAATCGGGAGGTTCCCCGCCGCGAAACAGACATTTCCGCCGCTCCCAAGACCGGCACCGGACGACGTGCACCGGATCGGCCTCCTGCTTTTCAACAACTACAATCTTCCGTTCCAAGTCATCGGCGTTGTTATCCTGGTCGCGACGATCGGCGTCATTGTCTTAAGCCGTCGCGAAACTCGTTAAAATGGTCACCCTTGGACAATATCTGGTCGTCAGCGGAATCCTTTTCACCATTGGGTTCGCCGGCGTGATGCTAAGGCGCAACATCATCATTATCTTGATGGCCCTGGAGTTGATGTTGAACGCCGCCAATCTCTCGCTCGTCGCGTTTTCACGATTTCACGTCGATCCAAGCGGCCTGCCGAACTACAACGCACAGGTTTTTGTGTTCTTCATCATTACCGTGGCTGCGGCTGAAGTCGCGGTCGGGCTCGCCATTGTCGTCGCCCTATTCCGGTTACGACAAACAACTCACGTCGAAGACATTACCGCTCTAAAGTTTTGAGATTTACCACCAATAGTTCTCTTCCGTGGCTGGTCTTGCTTCTGCCTTTGATTTCGGCGGCGGCTATCACGTTGTTCACCCGTCGCTTTAAAACGCTAAGCGCTGCAATTTCGATTGCAGCGGTTCTCGGAAGCTTCCTCTGCAGCTGCATGGTTTTCACCAGGATCGACATCTCCGCTCCGGAATTCACCTGGATCGACATTCGCGGGACGTTGCAGGTCCCGATTGGCTTCATTCTCGACGATCTCAGCCGGCTGATGCTGCTTGTCGTCTCAGGCGTCGGGTCGTTGATCCACATTTATTCGTTAGGCTACATGCGCGACGACGCTGGCAAGTCCCGGTATTTCGCCGCGCTGTCGCTTTTCATGTTCGCGATGCTTGGCATCGTGCTGGCCAACAATTTCGTAATGCTTTTCATTTTCTGGGAGCTGGTTGGTTTTACCTCGTATGTGCTGATAGGCCATTGGTACGAACGCGACGCTGCGGCCGAGGCCGGAAAAAAGGCATTCATCACCACGCGCATCGGTGATTTCGGATTCATGATCGGCATCCTGATGATCTGGATCGCGACCGGCTCGGTCGTTTTCGACGACATCGTGGCACATCTCTCAAAGGTCACGAGCAATCCGACTTATCTCACGATCGCCGCGCTCCTGATTTTTTGCGGCGCGGTCGGCAAGTCCGCGCAGTTTCCGCTTCACGTTTGGTTGCCAGACGCGATGGAAGGTCCAACCCCGGTGTCGGCGTTGATCCACGCGGCGACGATGGTGGCAGCCGGCGTCTATTTGCTGGTTCGCGTTGCCTTTCTGATTCAAGCATCGCAGACCGCGCTGCTCGTGATCGCGTGGATCGGAACAATCACTGCATTACTCGGAGCGTTGCTGGCGACCCAGCAATCCGACATCAAAAAAATCCTTGCCTACTCCACGATTTCCCAACTCGGTTACATGGTGATGGCGGTTGGTTTGACGTCGAATGAAGCGGCGATGTTTCACCTTTTCACTCACGCGTTTTTCAAAGCACTTTTGTTTCTCGCTGCGGGATCGATCATCGTCAGCCTGCATCACGAGCAAAACATCTGGCAGATGGGCGGCCTCTCGCGAAACCTGAAGATAACTTTCGCTACATTCCTGGTGGGCGCGTTGGCGTTAATCGGCTGTCCGCCATTCAGTGGATTTTTCAGCAAAGACGCGATCCTCGCCCTCGCCTACCAACGTAACCTGCCGATTTTCGCGCTTGGCATATTTACAGCGTTTCTGACTGCTTTTTATGTTTCGCGCGCCGTCGTCGTGGTGTTTTTCGGAAAATCACGAACCGATCTCGCCCGCAATGGCAGGGAATCGCCGCCGGTAATGACTGGCCCACTGATTATTCTCGCCATTCTCGCCTTGATTGGGGGATGGCAGACCTTCGCCCAGAATTTCCTGGTCGTTCCGCGCGAAAAGGAAACTCTCCTGGCCGTTCCCGTGTTCGCGCTGATTGCGTTGATCTGCGGCGTCGGAATCGCGATCTCCCTTTACCGCAACCGCGAACACGATCCGTTGCATATCGATCTTATTCGACACCGTTTTTACATCGATGAATTTTATCAATGGCTGATTGGGATCACTCAGGAATTTTTGGCACGCGTCGCAGCGTTTATTGACCGCTGGATCATCGACGCGGGCGCGATTCGCGGCACCGCCAGTGCCACGTTTGGATTCGGTTCGTTGCTACGATTGTTTCAGGTCGGAAACCTCCAGGCCTATGCGTTTCTCTTCGGATTGGGAGTCGTGGCGCTCATTTACTTCACGCTTTTCAGATAGCCCACGAAACACGCCAATGACGCGAAAAAAAGAAGAAACAGAACTGATATACAAGGAAGAGAGCTACGCCATCATTGGGGCGTGTTTTGCCGTTTATAAGGACAAGGGGTGTGGCTTTCACGAGCCAATCTACCACGAGTGCCTCGAGATTGAGTTTGAATTCCAAAGAATTCCGTTTCTCTCAAAACCGGCCAGAACATTGCAATATCGTGGCCGTACCCTTCACCAGGCATTTTATCCAGACTTCATCTGCTACGAGAAAATCGTTCTGGAAATCAAAGCTGTGTCTGTGTTGTGCGATGAACACCGCTCTCAACTTCTTAATTATCTTAGCGCTACCGGCTATCGATTAGGATTGCTCGTAAACTTCGGCCATTACCCGCGAATCGAAAACGAGCGTCTCCTGGCAAGAAAGCATGAAACCGTCGACCTCTATCTTTGACAATTTGACGCCTTTTCGCGTTTTTAGTGGGCAACCAAGCCTCTTCCGCTGATGCTCCTCTTCCTCGTCCTCTGTCCGCTTCTCGCTGCGATTTTGATCATTGTCGGCGCGCCCGCTCGATTCACCGCACTGGTCGCCGCGATTCTAAATTTGATTGTGGCGGTCGTTCTTTTCGCTGAGTTCGACCGTTCAGTCGTCGGATTTCAATTCATCAGCTCTACCGTTGTTTCGAGTGATTGGGGAATTCATTTCGCGTTCGGCGTAGACGGTTTGAATTTACTGATGCTTTTACTCGCCACTGTCGTAACTGCGGCGGCAATCTGGTTCACCGGCACGATCGACAACTACGAGAATGCGTTCTACGCCTGTCTTCTTTTCATCTCCGGTGGCGCGATCGGAGCCTTCGCATCCATCGATTTATTTTTCTTTTACGCTTTTCACGAACTGGCGCTCATTCCGACATTTCTGCTCATCGGAATCTGGGGAGCCGGAAATCGCAATCGTGCCGCATGGAAAATCACAATCTATCTCACGGTGGGCAGTTTTATTTTGCTGATCGGACTAATTCTTCTTTACCAAAGCCTGCCAGCGGCCGGCCGCAGCTTTGATTTTCGTGAGATCCAATCGGTGATCACCAGGCACGGAATTGCTGACGAAACTCAACGCCACATTTATCTCTTACTGCTCATCGGTTTCGGGATTCTCATCTCCCTATTTCCATTTCATTCCTGGGCACCGGAAGCCTACGCATCCGCGCCAGCGCCGGCCGCGATGCTTCACGCCGGTGTTCTGAAGAAATTCGGTCTTTACGGCCTGCTTCGGTTGGCAATTCCAATGTTACCCGATGGCGCGCACTATTGGACGCATCTGCTCGTGATCCTGTTGCTCGGCAATATCATTTACATCGGACTCGTCACTATCGCTCAGAAGCAACTCGATTGGATGCTCGGGTACTCCAGCGTAATGCACATGGGTTATATTTTCCTCGGCATCGCCAGCGCCAACGCAATCGGAACTGCTGGCGCGGCCACGCTCATCTTCGCCCACGGATTGTCGATCGCGCTTCTCTTTGCCATCGCAGGTCAAATCCGTGAACGGACCGGCACGCTGTCATTCGATGATCTCGGGGGGCTGGCCAAAGTGATGCCGTTCGCAGGTTTAGCGTTTGGAATTGGAGCGTTCGCGGCGATCGGTCTTCCAGGTTTCGCAAACTTCGCATCGGAAATCATGATTTTCTTCGGTGCGTTTCGGCACGGTTGGGAAATGCAACGCTTTCATCTCTTTCAAACTGCGACCGTGCTCGCGCTGTGGGGCGTGGTGATTTCCACGGTTTACATGCTGCGCGCTTATCGCGCGACGTTCATGGGGACAATGCCCGAACGCTGGATCAAACTGGTCGATCTTGGCCGCGGTCTCCGAATTCCAGTCGCCATCCTGATCGCGGGGCTGATTACTTTCGGATTTTTCCCGCAAACAGCCGTGAACATTATCACGCCAGCGATTCGAACGTATTTCGCCGCGAACAAATGATGGAGCTCCACGCGCCATATCTTGAAGTCGCAGTGCTGGTTCTTGGGATGACGATCCTGGTTTTGGAAACGTTTCTTTCGAGGATCGATCGTAAATTTTTCGCCTACGCCGGAATCATCGGTTTGGGTGTCGTCTTCATCGCGAGTTTCTTTTTGTCGTCCGGTTCAGCATCTCAAACGACAAGTGCCTTCTGGAATTTTTATACCGATGACGCGCTGGCAATCTTCTTCAAACGATTCGAGCTCGTGACAACGATCCTCGTGCTCGTCATGATGATTGATTACGCACCGTTTGTCCGCAGCGCGATCGATCGTGCGGGACTCGAATCTCGGCGAGTTTTTTTCCCTGCCGCTACTGACCTGCGCTGGATTGATGTATCTGGTGTCTGCGGTCGATTTTATTTTCATTTTCATTTCGCTCGAGCTTGTCACAATTTCGTTCTTCGTCCTCGTTAGCTTCACCCGGAGAAACCCCATCGCGCTCGAAGCCGGCGTAAAATACCTCATACTTGGCGGCGTCTCCGCGGCGTTTCTTGTTTACGGAATCACCTGGATTTTCGGCGCAACCGGAGAGACGAATCTGGAACGCATTACTTCCGCGTTTTCTGGCGGCAATATCAACACTTCCGCAGCAACCTTTGGCGCGGTTCTGATCACCGTCGGCCTCGGTTTCAAGATCGCGGCGGTACCGTTTCAAATCTGGGTACCGGATGTTTATCAAGGAGCTCCAACACCGGTGACTGCATTTCTCTCAGTGGGATCGAAAGCGGCGGGATTTGTTGTGCTTATCCGTGTTCTACAACCGTTTCTGATGTTGCCTAACATGCAGCGGCTCGTTGTTTTGCTGGCCTTACTTACTGTCGTCTATGGAAACCTCGCCGCGCTTCCCCAAAACAATCTCAAACGATTGCTCGGTTACTCCAGTATCGCGCACGCAGGGTACTTGCTCATCGCTGTCGCCTGCCTCGATGGTTCAGCCCTGACTTTTTATCTCGCGGCTTACCTGATAATGACGCTCTTGAGTTTCGCGGTTATGATTCTCGTTTCCGAAAAAACCGGGGACGAGATCTCGAGTTTCGATGGACTGGCAAAACGAGCGCCGTTTCTCGCCTTCGCCATGCTCATCGCCATGGCGTCGCTTGCAGGCTTGCCATTCACTGCTGGTTTCTTTGGCAAGTTTTTCATTTTTGTTTCGGCGATTGCCCAAAAACAATTCGCGCTTGTCGCGGTCGGAATCGTGACCGTGGCGTGCGGGTTTTATTATTACTTGAAGGTCGTCCGCGCGATGTATTGGCCTGCCCGCAATGCTTCGCCCAGCGTTGCAGGCGGGCAACCAAGCGCGAGAAGCGAAATAATCTCGGTGAGCCCGTTATCGCGCGCCGTGATGATCGCGTTGATGATCGCGACGATCGTGCTCGGTGTTTACCCACAACCGATTCTGCGCGCGATCAAATCTGGACGCGAAAGTGTCGCGCTAAGATCGGGATTCAATCATTAACCACGGATTACACGGATAACACAGATGAATCAGGAAAACAGGAAAGAAGGAAAAGAGCGTCTGGAATTTCCTGCGTTCCTGCTTTCCTTATTAAACAATTCTGATCCGCGATATCCGTGTAATCCGTGGTTCAACTTCCGAAAGACTCTGGAATCTTTCCCGGATTCCTGGCTTCTGAATTAACTCTTATCCGTTAAATCCGTGTCATCCGTGGTTTAACTCTTCTGGATTCCAGATTCTGCTGATCCGTTTAAAATCCGCGTAATCCGCGGCTCGGATTTAGTCGCTCAGCTCTACAGTCATTAACCACTGAGTTACGCGGATACCACGGATGAATTAGGAAAAAGGAAACAAACCGTTTCGGAATTCCTGCGTTCCTGCTTTCCTTATTAAGAAAGTCCGAACTAGTCACTCAGTTCGACGTTCCAGTAAGCAAGATCCACAAAGTGCCGCCAGCTTTCATGCTGGGGCGCGTTGAACGTCACGTGGAGGAATGGTCGCCACTTCGGCCGCTTTGGCTTTCGAATCAGCATCATCTGCGCTTCCTGCGGAAGGCGATTGCCCTTGAGGGTGTTACACGGAATGCACGAGCAAACCACGTTCTCCCACGTGGTCATTCCACCACGATCGCGTGGTACCACGTGATCCAGGTTCAAGTCATTACGATCAAAAGTTTTACCGCAGTACTGGCAGGTGTTTTTGTCCCGCTCGAACACATTGTGGCGGGTAAACTTCACCTCCTTCTTTGGAAGACGATCGAAGAACAGCAGGACGATTACGCGCGGTACCCGGATCTTCCACGAAATTGTCTGAACGAGCTCATGATCGGGCGCGTCGGTTGAAAAATCGCGCCAGCTGTCAAAATCGTGAGTCAGGAAATTGTTCGTGTCATCCGAGGAGACAATGTGGGCGTGCCCGGCGTAGACCAGCGAGAACGCGCGCCGGGCCGAGCAGATGTTGACCGCCTGCCAGAGACGGTTCAGCACCAATACCTGACTATTTAACAGCGAGTGCAAATCTTTACCTCCTGCGCTTTTACCACCTTTTCAGTGGAAAGTGGCGCGAAACTATCACTCGCGTTTTTCATTGTCAACGCAGCGAGGCCAACCCGACCGTAGCTTGCAGGGTGATCCAAAACCTGACATCGTCCGGTTTATGCAGCGTTTCTCCCCGCTTCTCCCAGTAGAATTCCGGATTAGGCCGAAAATTTGAGTCTTCAAAGCCGCGATTTTTCGATCCACTTCTCGTTAGATTCTTTGCTCATCGTGAGATCATTCATTGCGGTTATCTGGTTACTCTCGATTTCTATAGCCAAGGCGACCGAACCCACATTATCTCTCTATCCCCTGTCCGGTTCCGTCTATGTGGCTGAGGACTCACACTACGCGAAAACAAACTACATTGTTTATATCGGCTCATCGTCGGTCACGGTCGTCGGCGCAGGATGGTCTCCCGACACCGCCGAATTGCTCGCTCACGAAATCAGGAAGGTGACTAATAAGCCAATCAATGATGTCATTCTGCCCGATCACGACCCCGAATACGCGGGAGGCAGCGCCTACTGGAAGGGCATTGGTGCGAACATCGTTTCGACGAAGTTGACCGAACAGACGCTTGAAAAAGATTGGACTAAAGCAGGCGATTTTACCCGCAAGTATTTTCCGACTTATCCGAGCCTGCCATTAATTCTTCCGACGAAGACCTACGAAGCGGACTTTACGCTTCAGAACGGCGATATTCGCGGATTTTACCTTGGACCTTCGCACAACGCAGACGATATCTTTGTTTACTTTCCGAAGGAAAAGGTTCTGTACGCTGGCTCGATTTTGAAAGAGCACCTTGGCAATCTCGCTTTTGCCGATCTCGAAGAATATCCCAAGACCCTGGAAAGGCTTCGGCAGCAGCATCTCGAGATTGATAAGATCATTTCCGGCCACTGGTCGGCGGTACATGGCCCCGAATTGATTGCGCAATATTTAACGCTGTTAAAAGAGCATTCCGAACCAGGACACTAGGCTTGATCAGAATCTAACCACGCGATGCAGCGAACCGCGAGCCAGCCTGCGATCTACTCATGAGTGTTTGCCATCCAGTGTTTCGCTGCGTTGCTCGCTTTACAGGGCTCGCGGTCGCTGATCTTCTGTCTCGTTAGGCGTCATGCATATCCGGCCCGGCACCCCAGGAGACGCTAAGGCAATCGCGAGTCTGATCGCCAGCTTTCAGCCAATTCTTACTCTTGAACCCAGTGGTGCTGGAGCCGAGCAGTATCTCGCTTCAGTTTCTGAGGACGCTGAACGTCAGTATCTGGACTCCCCGCGCTATGCGTTTCTGGTAGCGGAACTGGAAGGGCGAATGGCAGGCTTTATTGCCATGCGGGACAGAAAGCACCTCTTCCATCTGTTCGTCGCGGCGACGCGTCAGCGCACCGGCATTGCCCGCGCGCTATGGGAACAAGCGCGGCAACTGTCACTTCGCGCTGGCTCGATCGCCGAGTTCACAGTCAATTCGAGTCTGAACGCAGTGCCGGTGTACCGTTCGTTCGGCTTCGTTCCCGCCGGTGAGGTCGTGCAGATGCACGGTATCGCCTTCCTGCCAATGCACCTTACCGTGCAAAATGCCGCCTAACCAAACGATGAAGCCAACCGCAGGCCGCTTCGCGGCAAGTACGAAGGAAAAATTATGAAGGATGACGTGAAGACAAAACTCGGTTCCACTCGCGGTCGCTCAGCTTTGTCTCGTTAGGCCAACAGGCCGAATCGAATTCTACGCGCTGGCGAGGACTGAGGGTTTCTTATCGAGAACCGCCATTGCCTGTTGCAGCTCTTCAAAGTCGAACGGTTTGGACATCATCATGTCCACGCCCAATTGTTCGTAAGCTTGAATGTCCTCATCCGACAGATAAGCCGACAAAACGAAAACCTTGCCGAGAAAGTTTTTCGTCCGGAGCTGACGGACCAATTCGAGACCGGTCATACGCGGCATTCGGTGGTCGGTGATAACAACATCAAAAGGCCGCGCCGTAGCGCCGATCTTGATGAGTGCTTCCCAGCCGCTATTCGCGCGAACCACCTTGGAGGCTGGACCTCCGAGCACCATTGCAATCATGTGCCCGACCGCTTTTTCGTCCTCAACAACTAGGATTTGCATAATTACCAGAGATATCAGCAGAACTTGGGCCGAACTACGTCCCGAATACTTCTCGTTAATCAAGAATTACGGCATCGCGCACGCGTGTTGACCTGGTTGAGTCGTTAAGAGCGTCGGAAAATCAGTAAGGTCGCAGAGGCTTGATCGCGTTTCGGCTCACGGCTTTGTCGATGAAATTGCCGGGCAACTCCTTCTCATCGCCTCCCCACAGTGCCGGCGGAATCGCCGAGGCTTTGCTCTTCGGCCGGGAGAAATTGTTTGAATCGGTTTTTGTCGATTGCTTTCATGAACGCTTCATGCGCCGCGACCGTTCCGTTCTTTAAGAGCGCGAAAATCGCGTCGTCCATAAATTGCATCCCCTGCCCTTTGCCGGAAACGATCACGTCCTGAAGCTTCTGGGTCGCGCCTTCGCGAATGATCGCCGAGACGGCGGCATTCGCGATTAGAATTTCGTTAACAACGATCCGGCCCGTGCCGTCGGCTTTTTTCAACAGCAGTTGCGCGAGCACACCGCGCAAAGAATTGGCCAGCATCGCGCGCGCCTGCGGTTGCTTCGACGCCGGGAAAACATCCACCATTCGGTCGACCGTCTTGCGGGCGTTATTGGTGTGCAAAGTTCCAAAAACAAGCAGACCGGTTTCCGCTGCGGTCAGCGCCATCGAAACGGTTTCGAGATCCCGCATTTCACCGACCAGCACGATGTCGGCATCTTCGCGCAACGCCGCTTTTAACGCGACCGGGAAAGATTCCGCGTCGCCCGGGATTTCCCGCTGCGTGATAATGCTGCGCTTGTTGTCGTGTACGAACTCGATTGGTTCCTCGATCGTTATGATATGACGCGAGAAATTTCCGTTGATGTAATCGATCAGCGCCGCCAGCGTCGTTGATTTCCCGGAACCGGTCGGCCCGGTGACAAGAACCAAGCCGCCCCGCAGCTGCGCGAATTCCTTTGCTGCGGGCGGAATCCCAAGCTGCTCGAGCGTCGCGATCCTTGCCGGAATCAGCCGAAATACCGCGCCGTAGCCGTGCGTCTGCTTCAAGTAATTGCAGCGGAAACGCGATGCTGCGTCCATTTCGTAGGCGAAATCGAGGTCACCCTGTTCGTCGAAAGTTTGCCATTTGGGTTCACCGCAAACTTCGCGCAACATCGAGATGGTTTCGTCGCGGCCAAGCGGCGCGTCACGAATCGGCGCGATGTCGCCGTGCTTGCGCATTTTTGGCGGCTGGCCTTCGGCTATGTGCAAGTCCGAACCGCCTTGCTCGACGATAACTCTTAGGAATTCGTCGAGCTTAGGCATAGGAAGAAATCCCAAAGCCCAATTTCCAAATCCCAAAGAAGCTCCAAATCTCAAATTCCAACCCAAAAAATCGGCGCAAGCCGACAGGTTTCATTTTGCGGCGTAGGATTTTGGATTTGCTTGGAGCCTGGGATTTGGTGTTTGGGATTTTCACGCGTTCATCCGAGCTCTCATCTCGCTTTTTTGTTCCGCACGCGTGATTGCTTCGTCGGCGCTGATCAAGCCTCGGCTACAAAGATCGACAAGCGCGTCGTCCATGAGTTGCATTCCCTGTTTTCTTCCGGTCTGGATAATTCCGGGAAGCATGTAGATCTTTGCTTCGCGAATTACATTGGCGACGGCTGGAGTGTTCGTAAGAATTTCCAGCGCGAGCACGCGCGCATTGCCGTCTATGCGCGGAATCAGCTGCTGACTGATTACGCCGCGCAGTGATTCACTGACCATGATGCGAATCTGTGCCTGTTGATCCGGCGGAAAGACATCGAGCAGCCGGTCGAGTGTGCGGGACGCGTTTCCGGTGTGGAGTGTTCCCAAAACCAGGTGGCCAGTCTCCGCCGCGGTGATGGCAAGCGAGATTGTTTCCAAATCGCGCATCTCGCCGACCATGATCACGTCCGGGTCTTCGCGGAGGGCACCTCGCAACGCGGCGGCAAACGAGCGCGTGTGGGTGTGGACTTCGCGTTGAGTAATGTGGCAACCCTTCGGTTCGAAGACATACTCAATCGGATCTTCGAGCGTGATGATATGTTCGCGCCGTTCGATGTTCACTTGTTCGACCAACGCTGCGAGGGTGGTCGATTTTCCGCTACCCACCGAACCGGTCACGATTACCAATCCGTTTTGAAAACGCGTTAGTAACTTGAGATGCTCGGGCAAGCCGAGCTCGTCCATCGTCTGCACTTTCGCGTTGATGATCCGAAACACGAGATCGACTCCGCGCCGCTGTCGCACGACGCTGGTGCGATAACGGCCGGACGAATTCGCGTAGGCGAAATTGGCGTCGCCGCGCTCGTTCAATTGCGTTTTGTAGGAGTTCGAAAGGAAACCTTCGGCCAGAGCGAGAGTTTGTTCGGCGGTTAAGCGCGGCGTGTCCGGCCAGATCGGCTCCAGCGTTCCATGCAATCGCCAAATCGGCGGCGTGTTTACACCAAGATGAATATCTGATGCGCCGGCCTGCTGGCCAACCGCAAGATATTCATCGACGTGCCGAAGCGGATGCGATCTGGGGGGCATGACGCGCCATCCGTTTTATGCCGGACCGCGCTGCGCGTAAACTTAAAAACCTTTCGACCCGGAGCGCTCGCGGCGCACGTAATCACCAAACTTTTTTTCGACCAGGTTTACCACTAGCGGTTTGAGCAAGGTGGCCGCAATACGCAATGCCCCGAGGAGAAATCCAGCCTCCAGCAATGCTCCCTTGGGTTTGGATCGGCCCTTTGCATCGACAACGATTTTTTTCTTCCGCGTCACGACGGCAGTTACAAGCAGTCCAACCGCGATCGCACCGATAATCCAGGGCACCGGTTCGCGCCGGACCGATCGCCGGATCTTGCGCGGAAGATCAGCTTCCTCACGGACGCGAACGAGCCGGCGCTCCACGTCCTCGCGTGAACGGCCGATTTCTTCTCTCAATTCCGCGGCTGATTTGCTTCCAGATTTTTTAGCCATTCTCGGTCTTTCTTTAGCTCTGTCAGTGTTCCGCGAAATATCGGACGTTTAATTCCAGTTCCAGCAACGAGCAGAAAAATAAGCGCGATCAGGAAATGCAGCCCGGCCGCTGCCAGCGCCATCCACAACCACGAAACATTCGCCATGTGCGCAATTGCGACGACGACCGTCGCCAGCAAGAAAAGGTAGCCAAACGCAAAAAACAAAACTGCCGCGACCAGACAAACTGCCGCGACCAAAAACTGGACGAGCGCTCCTTTCGATTCTGTCGCCAGCAACGCGGCCCGGCTTTCGAAAAAGTCGGCGAGCGCGCTTGCGAGCGCGACCAAACTACCGATGAGCCCGGTTTGGCGCGGCCGACCCGGCGACGGCGCAGTTTCGCCAGCCATTCAGTAAAGCGCGATCAGCGCCGGAAGATCAGTCCCAAGACGAATCCCACGCCGAGCGCGGTAAAGATTGCCTTGGTCGGATTTTCGCGAACGTATTGTTCCGCATCGTCCTGAAACGTACGTGCGCGCGTTCGCGCATCGCCCCAGGCGTCCTCGGCCCGTCCACGGGCGTCTGTCCAAGCCTTCTCAGCTTTGCCGCGGGCGTCGTTCCAAACCTGTTCGGCCTTGCCGCGATACTCGCCGGCGACGGCTTCGGCTGCGTCCCGTAAATCCTCCGCCGCTTTGCGTGCGTGTGTCTTACTGCTCTCGAATTTGTTCTGCGCGTCACCCGCCACAGAGCCTCGATGTGATTTGTTTTCTTCTGCCATAAAGTTCTCCAATTGATTTCGTTGCTGGAACTATCCGCGCGCTTCCGATTCTGAGCAAATCGCGCGCCCATTACCAGCCGTCTCTGGGCGATTTAGCGACCTAACGATTCGAGTCCACGCGCAGCGCTTTCGGAGTGCGGTGCGTCCTCGCACCGCTTTTTCAGATCGGCTTCTCGGGGCAAAAGCGACGCGGGGACGCGTCGCACTCCAAAGCTTCGCCTCAACTGCGCGCTCTGGCACCCTTGTCCGCCGGCCTTGGCGAAGACGGATCACTGCTCCCGAAAGATGATCCGCGCCTTGGTCAGGTCGTAGGGCGACAGCTCCACTGAGACTTTGTCACCGGGGACGATGCGAATGAAATGTTTCCGCATTTTGCCGGAGATGTGGGCCAGCACATTGCGCTGGCCGGCGAGATCGACCCGGAACATCGTGCCCGGAAGCACCTGGGTCACCGTCCCTTCCATCACGATCTGTTCTTCCTTCGGCATGACGCCGAAATATATCTGCGAACATCACTCTCTCAAACTCCGCTTGTTTTACGGCGCAGGTTGGGATTGCTAATAAGTCCTCCCTTGCACTGGCATGTACTTTACAACCTTGTCCTCTTTGAGAATGAGCTGAAAGCCGACATAATGAAGCGGCTTTGCGCCAGGAGAAATAATGCTAGAGCCAAGATAAATCATCCGCGTAGAACCGTCGGCATTTTGAAATTCCTGGAGAGGTTTGCCGAATTTAGCAATAACTTCAGCTCGGCTCATTCCGACATGGATCAGTTTCTCCACATCGCTTTGATCAAACGAACTTTGGTCAATGCCTGATCGGCCGCAAGCAGAGTAACCAACTATAATTAGCGCAAAGAGAGTAGTATTAAGACGTTTCATGACATCTATTGAACGTCTTCGAGCGAAATGCTCGGTAAATATTCGCCGAGCTTCTGACGCTTCCACCACGCGCCGGTTTGTCCATGTTCCTCAGCACTTGTGAACCAATACTGATAAAAGGTCGCGCGAACATATCGCGGTGGAGTTTCCGGAAACGGATTCCGTTCGAAAAGTGCGACGACTTCGGGTTTACCCTGCAATAGCGCGATCACCGTCTGCACAAACCACGGATTTTGCCGATACGATCCGAGCGCCGCAAACCACATCTGCCAGTCGAGCCGCGGTTGATGCGGCTGACACCAGCCCGGTGCACGCATCACATCGCCCGGTTTCCATTTGAACTCGTATGGTTTCCAATCGATTCCATCCCCACTACCTTCAATCACGATTTCTTTCCGATCCTTCGTCATCACTCGGAAAAGTCCGTAGCCGTTCACGATTCGACATGTTTCCCCATAAGCCCGCATTCGGCCGAAAAAGGCGGACCATTCGTCTTCGGGCTCGAACGCGCTGTAAATCAAACGCGCATTGATTGGCAAGGTCACAACGATCACGACAATCGCCGCGTAGATCGACAATCGATCCCAAATCCTGTAGCGGCGGTCTGTGACCTTCGACGCTTCTCTGTCTGAGCAAACGGAATCGTCAATCAGCAGCAAACACAGCGCGATCGTCAGAAGATTGAAAAAGTTATAGTTGCCGGTCGCTCCAATCATCACCTGCAGGAAAATCAGCAATGCGCAGGCGATTAATCGCAACCGGCGCGGCGCCCAGATGAAAAACGGAACAATGATTTCGACGAACAAACAGAACGCGACCGAGAAATGTTTGAACCACTCGGGACTTTTGTCTGCGAACCAGGCAAAGACCGTCGGTAGCGGTTGGGACCAATAGTGATAGTCCAAGGCAGTGAGGTTCCACCAAGTGTCTTCTGTGGGGTCACTGACAAGCTGGTAGCTCGTGAGTTTCACCACGCCCGACATCAGCATCAGCTTGAAAAGCAGAAATTTGAGCAGAAACATCGCGGCACGCGAAACCGGCGGGTCGTTTGCTTTGGTCCACCAGAGTCGCCATGGGGCAAGAAAGACCGACAGAAATCCTGTCTCGATCAGCAAAATGTCCCACTGAAAGCTGAGAAACGTTTGCCCGGCCACTGCCAGCGAAAGATAAAAAACAACCAAGCCAGCCAGCGACAGCGCCGGCGCGATTCCGAAAATCAAAAGCAACGACAGCACGACGCCGCCACCGCAGAGAAAATGAAGGAACGCATCGCTCGAATTGAGCCAGCAAAGCGTCGGCAGGACCGAGAAGGCGCGGTCGCCGATTTGCGCGCGGACCGCGGGAAGGAATTGGGCTGCCGGCGTAATCCCACCCGAGCCGATCAGTCCATCGACTTGCACCCAAAGCGAAACGAACGCGATCAGGAAAATCACACCAAGCGCGCGAAGAAACCAGCGCCGCGCGGCGAGATAGGTTGGCGGTCGAACATCCTCGCCCCAAAATAGTCGCGTGATCGTCGATGCCGCGCGACGATTGGCAGCAATGATCTTGTAAAAGCTTTCCGAAACCGCAGCGAAACCAGGAACGTGCTCGTAACTCCAGGAGAGCCATCTTTTCGAGGATCGAGATCGCAGAGATCGAAAGACCGCCTTCGCCCCGGTAAAGACGCTGCCGTCCGACTCAATCAAAACTAGCGAGCGCTCAAATTCCTCGCGCGGGATTTCGGGAAATCGTTCGCCGATGTTCTGCGACGCTTCGTAATCGATATCGCCGCCGGTGATTTCCTTCCAGCGTTCAATCCAGCGTCGACAGAAATGGCACTCACCGTCCCAAATCACCAAGGCTCTTGGCGGCGGATGTGAAATGCGAAGCTGAGTTGTCTTACCGTTCACGGAAACAAAACTTCAGGCACCAATGACCAAGCACCAGGGAAACTCCAATCATCAAGCTCTAAATAATTCGCGGGCTTACTTTTCATGATTGGGCTTTGGAGATTCCCTCGGGTTTGGAGTTTGGGAATTGGGATTTACAGTCTAAACTCCGCCCAAATCGGCGCGTGATCGGAAGGATCTTTCCCTTTTCGCAGCTCGCGATCGACTCCTGCCGCGGTGCATTTCTGCGCCAGCGACTCACTTGCAAGAACTCCATCGATTCGCAGTCCACGATTTTTTGGAAAGGCGAGCATGCGATAGTCCCACCACGTAAAAACGCCCGGCGGTTGCGGATGCAATCGCAAAGTGTCGCGCAAGCCGATTTGGCAAAGTTTTTGAAACGCGGCCCGCTCGCCGTCCGAACACATGATCGCGCCGCGCCAAAGCTCAGGATCATAAATATCGACATCTTCCGGTGCGACGTTGAAGTCGCCGCAGGCGGCGAGGTCGGCATCCTTCTCCTTGGCGATGCAGTCGCGCAGGCGCGCATACCATTCGAGTTTGTATTTGTAAGCGGGCGAACCAACGGCCTGACCGTTCGGAGCGTAAACCGAATAGATGCGTACGCCTCCGACCGTTGCCGAAATCACGCGTGCTTGCGGATCGGCCACTTCATCGCAAAGCGACGCGCGAACGTCGGTCAGTTTGGTTTTCGAAAGAATCGCGACGCCGTTGTAGGATTTTTCGCCGTGATAGGCGCAATCGTAGCCGGCCGATTGCAACGAAAGCGCGGGAAACTGGTCGTCGGGGCATTTTGTCTCCTGCAAACAAACCACGTCGGGCTTCGTAGTCGCAAGCCATTCGAACAATCGGTCCTGGCGCTTCCGCAACGAATTAATGTTCCAGGAAACAACTCTCATTTAAGAAGTGACCTGTGACACGTGAGCAGAGGCTCTGGCCGAGCTGCTCGTTATTGATCACAGATCACTATTTACTCATCACAATTCCAATTCCACGCCCGGTTTCGGCACGATCACCTCGGAATTTGGCAAATCGGACACCAGCCGCGCGCGCATCCACTCCACCGCCGGCGGATCGCCGTGCACGAGCACAATCTTCTTCGGCGCAAGTCGCTCGGCGAAACCGATGAGCGATTCCCGCGATGCGTGCGCGCTGAATTGAAACTGTTCGATGTGGCATTGCACGCCTTGCGGGCCATGGTCGGAATCAATTGTCACCTCGTCACTAGCGCGCGCGTTCCGCAAAATGCCGGCCGGCGATTCCGGATCGGCATACCCAACGAAGAAGATCGAATGCCGGGATTGATCGACAATTCGCTGAGCGAAAATGTTGGAGAGCGTTTTTGGTGTCATCATTCCACTGGAAAGAGCGTAGACACGACCGGGCCGGGCTTGAGCTTCATGAATGCTGTCCGCGTTCAAGACAAACGGCCGCAGCTCGTCGAGCAATTGTAATCGCGGCAACTGGCGGCGTCCCATCTGCGCGCGCTCGTCATAAATGTCGCTGATCTTTGAGCTGAGACCGCCAATGTAAATGGGAAAATCGAGAGTTTTCTCACGTCGCAGTTTGTAAAGCATGGCGAGCACTTCCTGGGTTTTGCCGAGTGCAAACACGGGAACGAGCACACACCCTCCGCGCGTAAACGCGCTCTCGATCGCTTGCATAAAACGTTTTTCTTCACTCACGCGCGACCAGCCCGTCGGAACCGGCGTGTCGCCGCGCGTGCATTCCATGATCAGGATGTCGATGTCTTCCTCGGGAAAGAGCGCCGCCTGCGCGATCGTCTGATCATCGAAATTAACGTCGCCGGTGTAAAACACCGTCCGGCCTTCGGTCCGGAGCAGCACTCCAGTCGAGCCAAGCACATGACCGGCGTCGTAAAACTCGAAAGTCGTTTCACTGGAATTGGCGGGAGCCCGTTCGCCGGAAAGAGTATAAGTCTGCCGCAGGGCGCGTAATTGCCAGCGTTCGGTCACGCGATCGGTCTCGCGATGAGTGAAAAGCGGATACAGCGTCGTGCCCAATTCTTCGCGCTGCCGCGTCATCACATTCACGGAATTGTGGAGAAGCGCGCTTCCAATCGCGGCGGTTGGCTCGGTCATGAAAACACGGGCCTGCGGCTGGCGACGCATCAATACCGGTAGTGTCCCGATATGGTCCTGGTGCGCATGCGAGATGATGATGGCGTCCAGGCGCCGGCCGCCGATTGCGTTCATATTCGGCAGCGCTTCCTCGCCCTGGAGCTTGGGATGCATCCCGCAGTCGAGGATCAGCCGATGATCGGCTGTTTCTAAGTAGTATGAGTTTGCGCCGATCTCAGTCCGACGCGTCAAATTAATGAATCTCAATGAAATCTTGCTCTTTCTCCCGGACGGCGAATGCCATTTTCCTCAGCGAGGTTGAGCGGAACGCTTTTGGAAGCGCGATCGAGCTGGTCCTTGGCTGCAGCCTTCGGCTGAATCTTAGACAAAGCTGAGTGGCCCAAGTGACGAAGGCTAGGGCCTGCTGATAGCCATGCAATTTCTCATGGTCGAACTGGGGTTTCATGTAATCAGAATGAGTAAGAGTAAGAGCACGAGCAAGAACTCTGTAACCGTGGTAACGCGACTCTCGTCTTATTAAGAGGTTTAATGAACATGTTGACGCCGCTGCCGGATTCGAAATGGAACGACGCCACGGCGGCGCACCTTCTGAATCGAGCTGGTTTCGGAGGCACACCAGATGAAATCGAACGAACCCGGCAAAAAGGACTTACCGCTGCGGTCCGGGATTTGGTCGATGTGAAACCTGACGCGGCCAACGTGCCGCCGCCGGACTGGGCCCACCCGCGAAACATTCGGGCGCAGCGGATGGAAATTAAGGCCGCTAAGGATCGCGGCGAAAATTTTCAGAGCAAGGTCCGCGAGGTCCGGATGATGGAAGGCGACGAAATGATCGACCTTCGCCGGTGGTGGCTCGATCGGATGCTCAACGGGCCGGCGCCGCTTCTGGAAAAGATGACATTGTTCTGGCACGGGCACTTCGCCACCAGCGTCCAGAAAGTGCGCGACGCGTTATTGGATGTGGCTGCAAAACGACACCCTTCGCCGCAACTCTCTTGGAAACTTCGGCGCGCTGGTGAAGAAAATTTCACGCGACCCGGCGATGATGATCTACCTCGATTTGCAGCAGAGCCGGCAGGAACATCCCAACGAAAACTGGGCGCGTGAATTGATGGAATTGTTCACGGTCGGAATCGGCAATTACACCGAGCAAGACATTCGCGAGTCGGCGCGCGCGTTCACGGGTTATCGGATTGACTTTACGACGCAGCAATTTCGCTTCGCACCGTTCCAGCAAGACCATCGGTCGAAGACTTTCATGGGTCGCACCGGTAATCTGAACGGCGACGACATCATCGACATGCTGGTGTCCAAGCCTGCGTGCGCACAATTCATCGGGCGCAAGTTGTGGCGTTTCTTCGTCGAAGACGAACCGTCGACCGCGGTGGTCGATTCAGTGGCTGCGACAATTCGCAAACACAATTTCGAAATGCGGCCTTTTCTGCGCGAGATTTTAAGCTCTTCCGAATTTTATTCCGATCGAGTGATCGGCAATCAGATCAAAAGCCCGGTCCAATACATCGTTCAAACGTCGAAAACACTCGACGCGTCGTTGCCGGCGCCGATCGCCTCGCAAAATGCGATGCGGCAGATGGGCCAAATTCTTTTCGCGCCGCCGAACGTAAAAGGCTGGGACGGCGGCAAGGAATGGATCAGCACCTCGACATTATTGTTTCGGTACAATTTCGCGAACTACCTGATCAACGGCGACGCGATCCTGCCACCGGCCGTTCGACAACCGCGACAGGGGGCCGACGTTGGATTTGGCCGTGCAGCGCAGTACGCGCAACAACTCAAGCGCGACCCAATCGATGCCGGCAAGCTTGTCCCAAGCGATGCGCGTACCAAGCCGCCTGAAGTTGTGGATCTTTTGGCAAAAAGACTCTTTCAGACGCGCCCAGAAGGCAAAGAGATCGATACGTTCGTGAAATTTCTCGAGTCGCGCGGACCGGACATCACGGACGTGAACCTGCGCGAACTGGTCCATCTGATGATGAGCACGCCACAATTTCAACTGGCATGAAGAACGCCGACCTCGAAGAGGACATTTGCATTCACATCTTTACGGTTTCATCGGCGATGGTCGGAGTTTGTTTGACCGTGATCGGATTGATCCGCGTCGTCATTACTCTAGGCAGAGCAGATACCCTGGCGGACGACTTTCTTGCCGGTGACGCTCTGATGTTCCTCGCGTCTTGCCTTCTTTCTTATTGGGCACTGCGGTCACGACCTGCGGCGCGAATGCACCGGATCGAACGAACGGCCGACGGAATATTTATCGCGGCAATGGTTGGCATGGTGGCGATATGCGCGTTCGTCACCTATGCAATGACATTGCCAGCTAAGCAGCCTTTATGAACTCGAATTGCACATTACAAACTCGGCGAAAATTTCTGCGTACGTCGATGCTCGGGGCCGCCGCGACCTGGACGCTTCCGGTGTTTTTGGAAAAAACTTTCTTCGCGCTCGACGCGCTGGCCGCTGATGCAGCTACACAGGCTGTTACCGGAAAGGACGGAACGATCCTCGTGGTGTTGCAGATGGCCGGCGGCAACGACGGGCTCAACACCGTCGTTCCCTACGCAGATGATACCTATCATGGGGCGCGACCGCGACTCCGATTGGCCGCCGATCAAGTTCTCAAGATCGACAATCACATCGCGCTCAATCCGAGACTTACCGGTTTCAAATCGCTCTACGACGAAGGACATCTCGCGATCGTACAGGGCGTCGGTTATCCAAATCCCAATCGCTCGCATTTTCGTTCGACCGAAATCTGGCAGACGGCGTCGGATGCCGATCACACAGTGAGCGAAGGATGGCTCGGCCGTTACTTTGACAACTGTTGCTCGGGTGCGGATCCCACCGTTGGCGTTGCCATTGGAGAAGAAACACCGCAAGCGTTCGCTTCGAAAAACCCGACCGGAGTGACATTTTCGCGCCCGGAACAATTTCGGTTTCGATCGTCTGAGCCGGACAACGGAAAAATGAGCGCCGAAGAAATGTTTTTCCGTCAACTGAACGAAGCCGGCGGTGGCGAAGATGGCGGCACCGCAGCATCGAACACCGGTGGATCGATCGGCGCGATCCCTGGAAAAACGCGAAACGATTTGAGCACTCTGGATTTTCTTCAACGCACCGCGCTCGATGCGCAACTGAGCTCGGACAAAGTCCTTGCCATCGCAAGGAAATATAAATCGACCGTGCCGTATCCGCAGGGCCAGCTCGCCGCGAGTTTGAACATCATCGCGCGCATGATCGCCGGCGGATTGCCGACCCGCGTCTACTACGCCAGCCAGGGAGGTTTCGATACGCACGCCGGGCAAATCAACACCCACCAGCGATTGATGGGCGATTTCAACGATGCGGTTACCGCGTTTGTCGCCGACCTCAAACAGCAGGGAAATTTTGAGCGTGTTCTGATGATAACGTTTAGTGAATTCGGACGGCGAGTTCAGGAAAACGCCAATGGCGGCACCGATCACGGCGCGGCCGCCCCCATGTTCGTGTTCGGGGGCGCGGCGAAGGCCGGACTGTTTGGCAAATATCCAAGCCTGACCGATCTCGATCACGGCGATCTTAAATTTAACACTGATTTTCGAAGCGTTTACGGCACGGTGCTTGATCGCTGGCTAAAAGCCCCGAGCGAAACCGTCCTTGGCCGAAAATTTCCGGTGTTGGGAATCGTGTAACTGTGGCGGCGGTCTGCGACCGCCGGACGGCGCTCATAGAGCGGCGCTACAACGCTTCTTCAAAAACTCGCAGCCAATTTCCCCGGAGAATCTTCTCGATGTCTGCGTCGCTGAAACCGCGCTCGATCAGCTTGCTCGTCAGATTTCGAGCGTGAGAATGATTCGTTAGATCGGGAATAAAATGTGGCGTGGTCAATTTTGCCGCCAGCTCCTTCCGAACATTTTCCGGTAACTGATCAAACAAATATTCGCAAAAATCGAAACCAATTCCTACCCCGTCAATGCCGATCAGACCAATCACGTGTTCGATATGATCGACGTAGCGGTCGATCGTGCTCTCGCTCGGATTTGGACTAACCAGAATCGCGTTGACTCCGACCACGCCGCGGCGTTCGCCGATCATCTTGATCTGTTCGTCGCTGATATTGCGTTCGATGTTGTAAAATTTCCGCGCGTTGGTGTGCGAAACGATCAGCGGCTTCTTCGTTAACTCGACAATCTCCTCGAAGCCTTTCGGATTGATGTGCGCGAGGTCTATAATGATACCGAGTCGCTCACATTCCTTCACAACTTCGCGTCCGAATCCGGTCAATCCATCTCGAGGCGAACCGCTTGCCGAAAAGATTCCGCCCGAGCCGGCAGCGTTGCGCCGCGCGTGAGTGAGTCCCACCATGCGGAGCCCAAGCTGATAAAAGACGCGCAGTAGATTCAAGTCCTCCCCGAGCGGCTCGACACCTTCCATCGTGATGATCAATGCGATCTGCTTTTCTTTTCGGGCTCGCGCGATCTCCTCGCTCGTTTTGCAGATTGCGAATCGGTTCGTGCCTTCAACTTCCGAGTAAAGCTGCGCGACCTGATCAAGCGCGACTCGCAAGCCCAACTCCGGCAGGTAGCGGTCTTCGACGTAAAGCGCCGCTCCGAGAACGCTTATGTCGCCCGCTTCGAACTCCGGCAAATAGTGCGAAGCGAGGGCGCCCGGGTGATTTCGCTTCTCATAAAGATCAAGCGGTAAATCGAAATGCATATCGACGACTCCATCCGCATGGAGGCGTGCGACCCGCGCTTCGATCGATTCTGTGGATTTCATTACGGCGCCGGCGGCGGCGCGACCACCGTAACGTTGCGCAGCGAATCCTTTGGCTTGGGAAGGATCATCGCGAACAAAACTGAAATCCACACGGCGCCGAGTGGCAGAAAGCCCGGAAGCCAGATCGCCCAGGCCGAAACCGTCCCAACGGCAATCAAAACGTAGCCGGCTGAGAAAGCGACGACGCCGATGAGCAGATCGACTCGCGAAAACCTGCGGAGCCATCCGCTTAACGCGGCCGCCAGCACCACCATCATGCAATCGAAGATCGAGCTGACGCGGCGGACGAATGTTTTGGCCTGGATCGTCGCGATGGCCGCGGCAAAAAGGTCGGGCGTGGTGGTTGTGGTATGCGCAAGCACGATTTGGGTCGGAATATCTTCGAGATGGATGCCGCTCGCGGCGCCGCCTTCGTGTTGTTGGGCGCCGAGCAACAATTCGTCCATCGTAATTTGGCGCGAGCGATGCGCCATGCGCGGGTTGACCAAAAGCGTGCCGTCGGCACGAATGGGAATCTTGGTTCCGTTCGGGAACTCGATTGACGAGCCGATGTCGATCTTCACTTCATCAGGCGTCACGCGAAGCCAGAGCATCACGGCTTGAAGCGTGAAAGCCGGGATTACTTCGCCGCGATATTGAAAAAGCAGCGGGACACTGAGACTGCCGGCGCCCTCTTCTGGAAAATTCAAAAACCCAACCGCGGAAAGGATTCGCACGTCCTCGTCCGGCTGAAGTTCGATCCCGGAGAACTCCGGGAGATCGCCACGTCGACCACTGACTTTGGCGAAACCGGGAATTTCAACGACAGGCGCATCCGGATCGGCTGAAGCGGCAAGCTTGGCTCCAAGCAAGAGTCTTGGAACGCGCATTGCCTGATCGAGGAAAATTTGTTCCTGATCCTTGGCGCCCTCCCCCCAGTGCAGGATGGGCTCAATCGCAACGACGGTAGGTTTAAATTCGAGAACACCTTGTAAAAGCAACGCCGTCTCAAGCGGAGCCGGCGGGTTCTCTTTGCCAACATCAACCACCGTCAGCGGCGCCATCTTTACGGTCGGTTCCGAATGTCGCAAAACCCAACGCAAAAAAATCTCCTCAGACCGTTGAAACCGTGGCTCGCGAAGAAAAAGAAGAGTCAACAGCAAGACGACGATGATGACAAAGATCGACGGCCGTTCCATCGGAAAGAAGTGAAAGTGACGAGTGACCAGTGACAAGACTAATCCTTGTTTTGCCTCGTGGCACGTGTCACCCGTCACTCCCGCGTCAGCGACTCAGCTCCAGCATTCGCAGAATCGGCAGTTCGGCGCGCTCGACGAATCGGTTCCGGCAAAGTGATCTCCGGCTCCATGTTTAGGAGCGCGTCGTAGGCCTTTTCCAGCGTGTTCATTTTCATGTAACGGCATTCACCGCAAAAACAATTCTCAGTCGGTCCCGGAATGAAAGTCTTCTCGGGAATTTCCTTCCTCAATCGATGCAACATTCCCGCCTCAGTCACGACGATGATCTCCTTCGCTGGGGTCTTTTTGCAGAAGGCGACCATTTTCTCGGTCGAACAAACTTCGTCCGCGAGCATGCGCACCGCGTAAGTGCACTCGGGATGAGCGACCACCGGCGCGTCGGGAAATTCTTCGCGAATGCGATTGATGCTCCGCGCGGTGAACTCGACATGCACGTAACAGTTCCCCTGCCACAAATCCATCATTGCGGCCGGTGCGCTCCATCACCCACGCGCCAAGGTTTTGGTCGGGCACGAACAGAATATTTCGATCCTTTAGGCGCGGCGTTCACGATCTTGTCCGCATTGCTGCTCGTGCAAATGATGTCGGACTGCGCCTTAACCCCAGCGCTGCAGTTGATGTAGGCGATGACATAATAATTCTTGTCGGCGTGTTTTTTCAGAAACTCCGCCAGTTTTTCCGGCGGACAGGATTCCGAAAGCGAGCAACCGGCCTCCAAATCGGGAAGGATCACGCGCTTGGTTGGATTGATGATCTTCGCCGTCTCGGCCATGAAATGGACGCCGCAAAACAAAATCACGTCCGCGTCCGTTTTCGCCGCCTGATAGCTGAGGCCTAACGAGTCGCCCACGAAATCAGCGACATCTTGCAGCTCCGGCACCTGGTAATTGTGAGCGAGAATCACCGCGTTGCGCTCAGTAGCAAGCGTACGCAGCTCTTTGGCGAGATCGGCACTCGATCCACGCGAAGCGCCATCTCTTGAACTAGATGCAACGTTACGTTGCACAGTTGCGGCTACCATGAATTATTATCGCGGAAAACAGTAGGTTCTCAACATCACCGCATCGTCATCCCGAGCGCTGTGCCAGTCCGGCTCGGACCGAGGGATCTCACAGTCGACGCCCGGATCACGCAGTGTACGTTGCGTAATCAATCACCTTGTGTGAGATCCTTCACTTCGTTCAGGATGACATGGCATGAATAGTTACCGGCTTGGGTTCATTGGTGCGGGCAAACTGGCTGGCTCGGTGATTCGCGGCCTCATCCGTGCGAAATTCTGCTCGCCGGGCGAAATCATTGCCAGCGAACCGAACGAACAAACGCGGGCGGCGTTAGAAAAGGAAACAGGCGTGTCAGTGACTGCGAATAACATCGAGGCGGCGCGGACCGCGGAATTGATTTTTGTCGCAGTTAAACCTGGAATGGTGCTCGGCGTTCTCCGCGATCTCGCGTCGCAGATCGAAAACAAAGCAGTGATCTCGCTCGCTGGCGGTGTTCGGATTGCGAGCATGGAGAAAGTCGCGAACGCTCGGTTCATGCGAGCGCTGACCAATACGCCATCGGTTATTTGTCGCGCTGCAACCGGGATCGCGCGCGGGAGCCGAAGCACGAACGAAGATGTCGATCTTGCCAGAAAGATTTTCGGCGCGATTGGCGTGGTCGTCGAAGTTGATGAACCGCAAATCGACATCGTGACCGCGCTAAGTGGCAGCGGTCCGGCTTTCGTTTACGCGATCATTGACGCGCTTGCCAACGGCGGCACCAAGCTCGGTCTCGCTAAAGACCTTTCACTCGAGCTCGCGATTCAAACCGTCCTTGGCGCAGCCGAACTAATGGGACAAAGCAAAATGTCGGCGGAAGATTTAATCAAAATGGTGGTCACTCCTGGCGGCACAACCGCGGCCGGCCTGGCGGTCATGGAAAAGATGAAGACGAGCGAAGGTTTGACCGCCGCAGTGGAGGCGGCGACCAAACGCAGCCAGGAGATGGCAGAGGAAAATAGCTAACTGTGGTGGCAGGCGTCTCGCTTGCAGCCAGGGACGGCTGCCGCCACAGCAGAATTCAACCCAATGCTTTGCGCATAACTTCGATCGGCGCCGCGCGCTCGAACCAGATCTCGAACGCGAGCGCGCCTTGATGGAGCAACATTGACAGTCCATTGACGGCGCGGGCGCCGGCTTCGAGCGCGGCGGAAACCAATGGAGTCCGGGCATCGGAATAAATCGTGTCGTAAACCATCAAGTGCGGTGCGAGCAGACGCGACGACAGCGGTGCCGGATCGCCGGGATTCAAACCTACCGGCGTCGCATTAACGATCAGATCGATATTCGCGATTTGAAATTGAAACGCAGCCTCCTCCCAGTGGATTGCCTGCAATCGCGGAACGGGGCCGAAAACTTTCGGTCCCTCAAAAAATTTGCGTAGCTTCTCGGCGAGTCGCTCGCCTTTCTCGAAAGTTCCGTTGGCAATGACGAGGCGTTCGCAATGCGACTTCGCGCATTCCAGCGCGATCGCTCGTGCCGCGCCGCCAGCGCCGAGAATCATCACTCGCAAGTCTCGCAGATCGACAGAGAACTCCTCGCGGACGGCGCGGGCAAATCCGCGACCGTCCGTGTTGAAGCCATGCAACCTGCCGTTGTCGATCTTGATGACATTGATTGCGCCGATTTGTTTCGCGTCATCGTCAAGCCGATCAATCAACTCCGGCGCAGCAATCTTGTGCGGCAGGGTGAGATTGAGACCGACGAACTGCAAATCTCGCACACGATTCAGCGCTTCACGCAATTCGCTGGGGCGAATGTGAAACCGCGCGTATTGCAAATTGATCTTGTCGTGACTGAGCGCGGCATTCTGCATTTGCGGCGAAAGCGAATGCTCCACCGGATCGCCCAAGACACCGAGACGAATCGGCGGATTGACTTCGCGCCAGCTCTGCAAATCCGCCAGCGTATAAACCTCTTTGATGCCACGCGGTTTTTTCTTCATGTGGCGGGGCATACTGCGTCATGCCTCGAACAGTTGGACGCGACGGACCGCGTCCCTCCAAATCGGATTCATTTATTGCTAGAGTTTGGTTAGCATCCGGTCGAAGCGCTTCAGCACACGTTCTTTCCCCATTACTTCGAGCATGTGATACAAACTTGGCCCGACGGCTCGCCCACTTACCGCCACCCGCGCAGGATGAACGAGGTCGCCGGTCTTGCAACCAAGCTTCTGCGCGAGTGACTTGAGCGCCGCCTCGAGTGTTTGAAAGTCCCACTTGTCGATTTTGGCGAAGTCATCGCGCAACGCTTTCAAGTGGGCCACGGCTTCGGGATTGCCGAAAACTTTTTTCACTGCGTCCGGATCGAACTGGTAATCCTCGGTGAAAAAGTAACCGGTCCATTCGGGTAATTCTTTCAGGAGCTTGATTTTCTCCTTCACGATCGCAAGGACTTCGCGAGTGTACTTTTCGTTGGAAGTGTCGATCTTCGCCTTTTTCAGAAATGGCAGCGCTAATTCCACGAACCGGTCGAGCGACATTTGCGCGATGTATTGACCGTTGAGCCAAAAACATTTGTCGAGATCGAACGCGGCATTACGACGATTGATTTTTTCGAGCTCGAAGAGCTTAACGACTTCCTCGATGTCGATCTTCTCGCGATTGTCCTTTGGCGACCAGCCGAGCAAACAAAGATAATTGCGGACCGCTTCCGGCACATAGCCCTGCTCTATGTAAGTCGCGATCGACGCACCCTCGTCGCGCTTGCTCATTTTCGAACCGTCGCGATTCAAGATAAGTGGAATGTGCGCAAAATTTGGCGGCGTCGCGCCGAGCGCACGATAAAGCTCGATGTGCTTCGGCGTGTTCGAAAGATGATCTTCGCCGCGGATCACGTGCGAAATTTTCATCTCGATGTCGTCGATCACGTTGACGAAATGAAAAATCCACGAGCCGTCGGGTCGCCGCATAGTCATGTCCGGATGCGTGCCCGGATTGGTCAGGTCGAAATCGATTTTGCCGCAAACGAGATCGTTGACGATCACGTGCTCGCGCGGCGAACGGAACCGCAGCGCGCCCTGGTCTTCGAAGATGTGGCCGGCGTCCTGAAGTTTCTTCAGGTAGCGCTCGTAAATTTCGGTGCGCTGACTTTGAAAATACGGGCCGAAATCTCCGCCGACGTGCGGACCTTCGTCCCAATTAATTCCCAGCCATCCCAAATCCTTCGTAAATCGCGGCCGCTGCTTCCTCGGTGTTGCGCTTGGTGTCGGTGTCTTCGATTCGCAACACGAGCTTGCCGCCGTGATGACGCACAAACAGCCAGTTGAACAGCGCAGTGCGCGCGCCGCCGATGTGCAGATAGCCGGTGGGCGACGGCGCAAAACGAACGCGAATTTCAGAACTCATCCTCTAATACTGTAGCGGCGCTCTGTGCGCGCCGCATTCATTTTGCGACGGTCATGGACCGCCGCTCCAGGGTCAAGCAGGAGCAAGCGGTTCCTCTGCCGGACCCGCTATCACTTCCCCTGTCGGTTTAAATCGCGAGCCGTGACATGGACAATCCCACGTTTCCTCGGCTGAGTTCCAGCGAACGAGGCAGCCCATGTGGGTGCAGACCGCGGACACTTTGTGGACCTCACCTTTGTTATCGCGATACGCCGCCACTTTCTTGCCGCGCGATTTCACGATCATTCCGTCGCCGGATTTTAATCCGCGAACCGAATCAGCTTCAGCGCGCGCGAGCCGGTCCTTGATCATGTAGTAGGGATAATCCTTGTTCTCTCACAAGTAATCCCACGCACCGCGTTTGATCAGCTTTCGATCGACATCGAACAAATCGATCCACGGATTTTTCGCCCCGGTCACCCAATCGCGCGCCATTACCGCCGCGATAGTTCCGAAGGTAATTCCGTTCCCGCAATATCCGGTGGCGATGAACTGCGCTTCAGCGTTTTGACCGATGTACGGCAGGTCGTCGTTCGTCACGATCACCTGGCCCGACCAGCGATGGTCGATCTGCGCGTGCGGCGCGATTCTTTTTAACTTCGTGACCAGATCCGCGTAACACTTTTCGGTGTCCGTCACCTGCCCTGTCTTGTGATCTTGCCACCGAAAACTGCGTAATCGAAATCAGTGTGTCGATCCACGCGCAGATAGTGGTAAGGCTCAGCGGTGTCCCAAAACAGCGCGATGGGCAGTGAATCACTCGGGATTCGTGCGCCCAACACGTAACTGCTGTAGAGCGAGAGCTTGGTTTGAAACAACGTCGCGCTTGTCATGCTAGCCAAACCGACAAGCGGGTTATTTGTCGCTATGATCACGCGATCAAACGAAATCCAGTGACCGTTTACTTTTGCGCGACGTTTTTCGGCATCGAATTCTCCGGCTGCACTTTCTTCAAAGATGCGCGAGCTGCCGCCAGCGATAATCTCAACCAACCGTCTCAGGTATTTTCGCGGATGAAACTTTGCCTGGTTCGCGAAACGCACGCCCGGCACGCCAAAATGCGGAACGGCTTCCACAAAAGCAGCATCAAACGCCAGCTGCTGCGCGAGATCGGCTTCCTTCTTTAAATCGGCGCGATCGGTTTCACTGCTCTCGCCGAAAAGCGACGCGTGCAAAAATCCCGGCACGCGTGAGAACTCGCACTCGATCTTTTCTTCGCGAACAATTCGTTCGATCTCGTCGATCGCGCACGCGCCCGCATCCCAAACTGCCTGGGCGTGATCCCGGCCGAAACCTTTGGTCAATGTTTCGAGCGAATCGTCGGTCACATAAGTGAGATGAGCGGTGGTGTGGCCGGTGTCGATCGACGCTACGTGTTCGCGCTCGATCAGCGCGACGCGCAGACCGGCTTTCTTCAGAAGATATGCCGCCGTAATACCGGTGACTCCGGCGCCAACGACCAGAACATCCACATTCAGGTCTGACCGCAGCGCCGGAAATGATTTGATCGGCGCGGAATCGATCCAATATGGAGTTGTGTTCATTCACAGATTAATTCGCGCGCGCCGGGAAAATTAGCCTGTGATAAAAATCTTCTTTGCCCGCCGTCGCACGTGCCGATCCTGCGGAAGATTGGTCTTGGCGACGCGCACGCTGTGATCGAGCAAAGCGCGGACGTTTTCCACGACATCGAAGCCGACGTTGCCAATGCTGTGCGCGCGCAACCACTTCAAGATTTGGCGGCGTTGAAGCGCGACCGGTAAATCACGCAGCCCGGCAACCGAAAGATCGGCATCGCTTGAATTCGGCAGCTGATTTTGAATCCAGGCTTCTTCCTCGGCGGCAATCATGGCTGCGCGCCAGATACTTCGCCGAATGTTTCGGCCGAGCGTTTTTTCCAAATAAGGAATGATGCGCCGACGAATCCGGTTACGGAGTGGCGTGGGGTCTTTGTTCGACGCATCTTCGCGGAACTTCAGTCGATACGATCGGACGTAACGATCGATCTCGCTGCGCCAAATTCCGAGCAGAGGCCTAACGACCTTGAGATCGACATCGTTGATGCGACGGTTTGAAACCTCGCGCATCGAAGCCAGACCGGTTGTTCCCGAACCCCGAAACAGATTAATCAGGAAAGTTTCGACAACGTCGTCGGCGTGGTGACCTAAAAAAATCGTTCGGCAATGCCGGCGTTTGGCCGTTTGCGCAAAAAATTTGTAGCGCGCATCGCGCGCCGCCGTTTCGATCGACATCTTTTTTTTTGCGGCAAGTGCGCGAACATTGGCCGACTTGACCGCAAGATCGAAACGATACTTGTCTGCAAGTTTTGTGACGAACAGAGCGTCGGCGTCACTCGCCCGGCCACGAAGCTGATGATTCAAGTGACAAACAACTAAATCTTTGTAACCGGCAGCCACTAGCCAATGCAAAAGCGCGACAGAATCGCGCCCGCCTGACACACCGACGAGATAGTGTCCGTCAGGCGAAAACTCGCCGAGAAAATTATTTCGAATCCGATTCATCACGTTGTCGCATCGAATCTTTGAACACCAATCATAACGCGCGGTCACTTTATAGACAAAAGAGGGACTCGGAAGCGTTGTGAGGGAGAAAGGGAAACATGAATAGCACTTACAAATTGTTGATGCAGTCGGAAGAGAAGAGCCGGAACATTCTGGAAACGGCGATCTACGCTTTGGTGGCGCTTAGCGTGATTGCCGCGATCTGGCAGTTCGCCGAACAACCGTTGCAAATCGGGCGGGCGACCATGGACCGGCGGGTTGCGACGCAAATGGCTTCCTAATGCGGGGCCATTTGACAATGAATGAACGTTCATTCATTGTCTTGGCCCATGTCTCAAGCCATCGCAGAACCTACAGCGCTCGACCGCCGGACGCAGATCCTCGAGGCTGCGGTCGTCTGCTTCGCCAAACGCGGTTTTCATCAGGCGAGCATGCACGACATCAGCGCGGAGGCTGGGATCAGCGTCGGCCTGATCTATCGCTACTTTCAAAACAAAGAAGCGGTCATCGCGGCGATGGCCGACCGGCACAAAAAGGAAATTTCTGATTTGCTCGAGCGCGCCGAACAGGCGCCGACCTTGCTCGAATCGCTAGAAATTCTTTTTACGGCCCACTGTGCTGAAAGCGAACCACGAGTTGTTTCGGCCTTCGTGGTCGATCTTTATGCGGAAGCGTCAAGAAATCCGGCGGTGGCCGACCTCGTGCGCGACGTTTTAAACACATCGATGGACGGCGTGATCAAGTTGATTGCACGCTCGCCGGAAGGACAAAACGCACCGCACGGGCAAACGCCGCGAGAACTGGCAGAACTGATTTTCGCGGTCGCGCGCGGAATGTTGATGCTGGATATTCTGCAACCGCAGGACATGACAGCGGCCGAACGCCGCGGGCACCAACTCGGTGTGACACGAAGACTTTGGCGCTTGTTGTTCAAGGCGGAGGGCGAAGCAGCGTATGCATGATGTTTTGAAACCAACTACTCTTCAACAAAAGAAAAGGGGTCGGGTTCGCTGGATCTGGCCCGTGCTTTACATGCTGATCTTTGTCGCGGCTGTTGTCGGTCTGATTTTCTTGAAGTTTGCAATGATGCTCATTGTCATCGCCGCCGTGACCGCATTGGTGGTCTGGTTTGGGTTTATTGCTTTTCGACGATTCCGTTCCGGCCGCACGACTTCGGGTGCGGTTTTTGCCGTCCTCGCGATTTTTCTTCTGCTGATTGACCTGAAGGCGATGCAGTTCGGCAGAATGGGCGCGATGGCCGCTAAAATGACACCTCCGCCAACGACGGTGGCGAGCGCGATGGTGAAGGAAGAAGATTGGGCGCCCGTTCTTTCTGCGGTCGGATCGGTATCGGCGGTGCAAGGCGCGATCGTTTCAACCGAGCTCGGCGGCGTAGTTGCGCAAGTCGATTTCCAAAATGGCGGTGAAGCGAAGAAGGGCGATACCCTGATGAAACTTGATACTTCAGCGGAGGAGGCACAACTCCGCACTGCTGAAGCCGACTTGGAATTGGCGCGCGCCAATCTTCAACGGACGCGGGATTTAGCCGCGCGAAAAGTTGTTTCCAAGCAAGAGCTTGATGCTGCCGAGTCAGCATTCGGTCAGAAAAAAGGCGCGGTGGATAACATGCGCTCGTTTATCGGGAAGAAAGAAGTTCACGCGCCGTTCGACGGACAGCTCGGCATTCGTCAGGTCAATGTCGGTCAATCGATCGATGCGCGAACGCCGGTCGTGCAGTTGACTTCGCTCGATCCGGTGTTTGTCGATTTTGCACTGCCGCAACAGGAATTATCGAAACTCGCTCCCGGATTGGAAGCACGTGTGCGCACGGATGCGGCGCCGGGCCGCGAATTCAAAGGCAAATTGACCGCGTTGAATTCGATGGTCGACACGGTGACGCGTAACGTGACTCTGCAGGCGACGCTCGAAAATCCGGACCACGCGCTGAAACCGGGAATGTTTGTGAAGGTCGACGTTATATTGCCGGAGAAAGGCAAAACGCTCGTGATTCCGGGTAGCGCGGTGTCCTATGCGCCCTACGGCGATTCGGTTTTCGTCATCGACAAAAAAAAGGACGAGAAGACCGGCAAGGAATCGCAAACTTTGCGGCAGGCATTTGTCCGAATTGGCGAAGCGCGGGGTGATTTTGTTTCGGTGATCCAAGGATTGAACGCCGGCGACGAAATTGTAGGCACTGGAGTTTTCAAGTTACGCAACGGCATGGCGGTGACGATCAACAACGATCTGGCTCCGAAACCGCAATTGAATCCAACTCCCGCCGACTCGTAATGGCGACATCGAAATGAAAAGTTTCACCGATCTTTTCATCAAGCGGCCGGTCCTGGCGATGGTAGTCAGCCTTGTGATTCTCATTGCCGGTTTGCAGGCGATGAAGACGATCAATGTGCGTCAATATCCGCGCAGCGATATCGCTGCGATCACGGTGACAACCATTTACGTGGGCGCGGATGCGGAGTTGGTGCGCGGCTTTATCACTACGCCGCTCGAGCGCGCGATCGCCGCCGCTGACGGCATCGATTACCTCCAATCGCAAAGCCAGCAGGGCGTTTCCACGATCACGGCGCGCCTGAAATTGAATTACGACGCGAACAAAGCGCTGTCGGACATCAGCTCGAAAGTCGATGCCGATCCGCAATTTTTTACCGCCCGAGTCGCAGATTCCGGTAATCACTATTAATTCCAGCCGATTCCCAGATCGCCTCGGCCTACTTGAGTTTCACGTCCGATATTCTGCAGCCTAACGAGGTCACCGATTATCTGGTCCGATTGGTTCAGCCTCGGCTGACTTCGATCAGCGGCGTGCAACGGGCTGACATTCTGGGTGGTCGCACGTTCGCGATGCGCATCTGGCTTAAACCCGAGCGGATGGCCGCTTTGAATATCAGCCCGGCCCAGGTACGCGACGCGCTCTCGCGAAACAATTACCTGGCTGCGGTCGGAAACACCAAGGGTTCGCTGCTTCAGGTGAACCTGACTGCGAATACCGATTTGCATACGGCGGACCAATTCAAGCAACTGGTGGTCAAGCAGGACAAAGGAAATCTGATTCGTTTGAGCGACATCGCGGATGTCGTGCTCGGATCAGAGGATTACAACACCGAAGTCCGTTTCTCCGGCAAGAAGGCTGTTTTTATGGGCATTTGGGTTTTGCCCAACGCGAACTCAATCGACGTGATCAAGCGCGTGCGCACCGAGCTCGAGCAAATCAAAAAAGAATTGCCAACTGGCATGCAGGCGGAAATGGCCTACGACGCGACCGCTTACATCAACGACGCCATTCACGAAGTCGTAAAAACTTTGATCGACACGTTGCTCATCGTGATGGTCGTGATCTTTTTGTTTCTCGGCTCAGTCCGGTCCGTTGTCGTGCCGTTGTCGCGATCCCGATTTCGCTGATTGGCGCACTCTTTTTAATGCAGTTGTTCGGCTTCACGTTGAATCTGCTGACGCTGCTCGCGATCGTGCTCTCGGTCGGACTTGTAGTCGATGATGCGATTGTCGTTGTCGAGAATATCGAGCGCCACATGCGAGAGGGCATGTCGCGCATGAACGCGGCGCTGGTCGGCGCGCGCGAGTTGGTCGGTCCGATTATCGCGATGACGATCACGCTGGCCGCGGTTTACACGCCGATCGCGTTGCAAGGTGGATTGACCGGCGCGCTTTTTCGAGAGTTTGCGCTCACCCTCGCTGGCGCCGTTTTCATTTCTGGCGTGGTCGCACTTGTTTTGTCTCCGGTGATGTCGGCGTATTTGCTGCGCGCGGAACAGGTCGAAACCGGCTTCAGCGGTTTCGTCACTCGGACGTTCGATCGGTTCCGCGATTGGTACGGCAGTCACCTCGATCGCACGCTGGCCGCGCGGCCGGCTGTTTACACAGTTTGGATCGGTCTGTCGCTTTTGGGCGCGCTGTTTTGGTACATGTCGCCGCGCGAGTTAGCTCCCCAAGAAGATCAAAGCGTGATCTTCGGTATCATGACTGCGCCGGCGAATGCAACGATCGACGACACGATTCGTTACGCCGATGCGGCCGGCAAAATTTTTGCCGATGTTCCGGACACACGATTCACGTTTCAGCTGACATTTCCCGATAACGGTTTTGGCGGAATGGTTTTGAAACCGTGGGGTGTGCGCAAGACACCGACAAAAAATTATCTGCCGCCTATCCAGCAAAAGCTTGGAGCTATCCCAGGTATTCGAATGTTCCCGGTCATGCCGGCAGCACTTCCAGGCTCCGATAATTTTCCAGTGAGCTTCGTTATCACTTCCACCGCGGATCCCGAGCGAATTCTCGAATTTGCCCAGGAGCTCCAAGGCAAGGCCATGCAGGCGCACATGTTTCAGTTTTCGGACATCGACACCAAGATCGATCAGCCTCAATCCGAAATCGTTTTCGACCACGACAAGGTCGCATCGATGGGTTTGGACATGCAGAAGGTTGGCGGCGACCTGTCCGCCGCGATCGGCGGTAATTACGTCAACTGGTTCAACATCGCCGGCCGCAGCTACAAGGTAATCCCGCAGATCAAACGCATCGATCGTTTAAATCCGGAGCAGCTCAAAGACATTTACGTAACCGGTCCGAACAATCAGCTCATTCCGTTGAGCACGGTGGCTTCAATCCGTCACAATACCGTCGCGCGCTCGCTTAATCGCATGCAGCAGCTCAATGCGGTTACCCTGAGCGGTGTGCCCACGCGCTCGCTCGATACGACATTGAAATTCCTCGAAGACGAGGCGCAGAAAATTTTACCGAAAGGCTACATCGTCGATTACACGGGCGAATCTCGTCAGCTACACACCGAAGGCAGCAAGTTCGGAGCGGTATTTACTCTTGCGATTATTTTGATTTTTCTCGTTCTGGCCGCGCAGTTCAACAGCTTCCGCGATCCGTTAATCATTCTTCTCGGATCGGTCCCGCTCGCGATCTTCGGCGCACTCCTCTTCACTTTTCTGAAAATGCCGTTTGGCACGTTCTTCACCGATCATTTCACGACGACGCTTAACATTTATTCCGAAGTCGGACTGGTCACACTTGTCGGTCTGGTTTCAAAGAACGGAATTCTGATCGTACAGTTCGCCAACGAATTGCAGCGGGAGGGAAAAGCTAAGCTCGCCGCGGTGGCACAAGCTGCGCGAATTCGATTGCGTCCGGTCATGATGACGAGCGTAGCGACCGTAGCCGGTCACTTTCCGCTGACTTTAGTAACTGGTGCTGGTGCGGCGGCGCGAAATTCAATCGGTCTCGTGCTCGTCGGCGGAATGACCATTGGAACGATTTTCACGCTCTTCATTGTGCCATCGCTTTACATGCTCATCGCGAAGGAGCATCACGAGAAATCGTTGATGGATCCTGACCTCGAAGGCGCGGAAGGTGCCGACGTTACGTCCGAGCTCGAGCCCGCCCTGGCTCGCGATGGAAACGGCAACGGCTGGAAGCAATCGTAAGTCACGCGGCCGACTAATCTGTCGCGCGGCGACAATTGGATGCAACGTCACGTTGCCAAAAAAAGCGCGGCCGAATAAACGGCCGCGCTGCTGAAGCTTGAGGAGTTAATCCAATTTCAGTTTGTTTGAGCTCCAAGCTTGCGTATTGCCTAAAAGCAACCGCAATGCCACCTGCCGCATCGAATTAATTTACGCCGAATTATTGCAGCAACGTTCACTCCTCAATGTGGTAGCGCTGGTCGCGTGGCGGAAGCGGCTCGTCATTCCGAAGCAGCCAGCGCGGACGCCCAATTGTTCGCGGTTCCGCCGCAAGATCGACGATTGGATCTATATATAGAACGGGCTTGCGCCCGTTGATCGATACGAAGATCCGCGCCTGAACTTGGAGCGGCTTGGGCCCCGAATTGGGAATCACAGCGGCGAGATAGTGCGCAAATTGGAGAGGAAGATCGGGCAGGTATCCCATCTGCGGCGCCTGCCGCGGGGTGAGAAAATCCGCAAGATCGACCCGCGCACTTTGTCCAGTGTTGGGATCGGTCACATAAAAATTGGCGTCCGAACTGTAACTAACCAAAAACATCCGCCAACTGAACCGATGCTCAGCCCACATCCATTCAACACCACCACGCCAAAGCAGATGCCGCAGTGGCAGAAAAATCTGGATTGCCGCATAAGTCGAAAGTCCGCCGAGAACAATGGCGCGCCATGTCGACGATGGCGGTTCCCAGTTCCGGGCCAGCTTCTTCTGACGCGCGAGTTCGAGGTTCACGAGAATCCGACGCGGCCAGTCTGGCGAAAAGAATAGCGCGCTCGCCGCGATCGCCAGCCAGGGAAACATTCCGATTCCGGCCCAGAGCGCGTTGATCAGATGAAACATTACTACTGCACAAAAAGCGAACACCCGAGTTCGCCGCCAAAGAAGAAGCGGCACAACGGACAAGTCGAAAAACAAGCCGCCGTAGGTCACAACGTAAACGGCCCATTCGTCGCCGAAAAATTGCCCGACAATTGGGGCATTCGTCGCGTGGGCTAATTCGAACCGCATCGGCTCGCCCCGAAGCCAATCCGGCGAAAGTTTCACCAATCCCGCGAAAATGTAGACAACGGCGATTTGAAAACGGAGCAACCAAAGCGACCACGCGGGTACGAAGTTGGAACGCAGCCCCGGACGCATCCGGGCGTCGATTGAAAACGTGCGATGCGCCGGAACGATCGCCAGCAGCAAACAGTAGAGACAAATCAGGTAGTAGTGATTTACGTAGCGCGCTTCATCCAGCAGGAAAAAATAGGAATAACTGAGGAACATCAGCCACGCGCTGATCCGATAAAGAAATCCAAAGGCGACGAACAGCCCAAGAATGCCAAGTGCCGCCCAATGAATATAAAGCCAATGGCCAGGCCAGGGATGGACCCAGGAAAAGCCGTAGTACTTGAACAGAAATCTCGGTTCGAGCCAGAAGTGATAAATCGAATCGTTCCGGAAATATCGGCATACCTCCCAAACCATCAGAAGTCCAAACGTAATCCGAAAGAACACCAGCGAGGCGATGTCCACCGGCGCAAAGGCGCGATTTCGGATCCGGGCCAGGAAAGCTTTCATCGTCGATCGTCGGAGCGCGCGCGTTTCTACCAGAGCAGCGCTGTGAAACGAATGCTTTTTTCTGCTTTATCATTAATAATTGCCGATCCTTCGAGGCTCGCCATATTCGCTGACTGTTTTATGGCTCGAGGTTTTCTGGCGCTTCTGCTTCTAGCACCGCTCAATTTTATTTTCGCAGCGGATTCGCCGACGGAATTCAAATATCCGACAGCGCCAACAAGCGACCAGGTGGACGATTATTCCAGCGCCAAAGTCGCCGATCCCTACCGCCCGTTGGAGAACCCGGACTCGCCCGAGTCGCGACAATGGATCGAAGCCGAGGACAAAATCACATTCGATTTTCTGAAGACGATTCCTGAGCGCGATGGAATCGAAAAACGACTGACTGAAGTTTGGGACTTCGAGCGCTTCGGAATTCCCTTCAAGGAGAAGGACCACTACTTCTTTTCCAAGAATAGCGGCCTGCAAAACCAAAACGTTCTCTACACTGCGGCAAGCTTTTCCGAGAAGCCTCGCGAACTGCTCGACCCGAATTCGCTGGCTAAGGATGGGACGATCGCGCTTGGTGGCATGGACGTCACCGATGATTCCCGGCTAATGGCTTACGGACTTGCCACTGCCGGCTCTGATTGGCAGCAATGGAAAGTTCGCGACGTCGCGACCGGTAAGGATCGAACAGACCTGATCGATTGGGTGAAATTCTCAAACGCCTCGTGGAAGAAAGACGGCAGCGGATTTTTTTACAGCCGTTACGACAAGCCGGACGAGAAAAACAAGCTCCGCGCGCAGGTTTACAATCACAAACTTTTCTTTCACCAGCTCGGAACGCCGCAATCGCAGGACAAATTAATTTACGAGCGGCCCGACCAGAAAGAATGGCTCTTTAACGCCGAAGTTACCGACGACGGGCGTTATCTCATCATCACCGTCCAGCGCGGGACCGATCCGAAGAACCGCATTTTTTACAAGAACCTTGTCGACCCGAAGTCCAGCGTGGTCGAACTGCTCGATCAAGCGGACGCGCAATATCAGTTCATCGACAACGAGGGACCGATCTTCATGTTCAAAACCGATTTGAACGCGCCGCTGGGCCGCATTGTTGCCGTCAACACCTGCAAGCCGCTGCCGGCGAAAGTTGCCGAGCTCGTTCCGGAATCGAAAGACAAACTCGAAGCGGTCAGCAGTGTCGGCGACCATTTCGTCGCGCTTTATCTGAAGGACGCGCATAGCGCGGTGAAACTATTCAAGCGTGACGGCACCGCCGACGGCGAGATCAAATTGCCGGCGCTTGGCACTGCGGCGGGTTTCACCGGAAAGGCCAAAGATCGTGAGACATTTTATTCGTTCACCAGTTACACCACGCCGACCGAGATTTTCCGTTACGATTTCGACAAACGCGCGAGCGAGGTCCTTTTCAAACCGAAAGTAAAATTTAATCCCGACGATTACGCTACCGATCAGGTCTTTTACAAGAGCGCCGATGGAACGCGCGTTCCGATGTTCATCTCCTACAAGAAAGGAATGAAACGCGACGGCAACACGCCGACTTATCTTTACGGCTACGGCGGATTCGATATCTCGAGCACGCCATCGTTTTCACCGGCGAATCTGGTTTGGATGGAAATGGGCGGCATTTATGCGGTCGCGAATTTGCGCGGCGGCGGCGAGTACGGCGAGAAATGGCACGAAGCCGGAATGCTGCACGTGAAACAGAACGTGTTCGACGATTTTATCGCCGCGGCTCAGTACTTGATCGACAACAAATACACGTCGACGCCGAAACTCGCGATCGGCGGCGGCAGTAATGGCGGACTTCTGGTCGGCGCGTGTTTGACCCAACGGCCCGATCTTTACGGCGCCACGTTACCGAACGTCGGGGTGATGGACATGCTGCGGTTCGAGAAGTTCACCATCGGCTGGGCATGGACTTCCGATTACGGCAGCGCTCAAAAACCGGACGACTTCGCATATCTCTACGCCTACTCCCCGCTCCACCACATCGCGAAGGGCTGTTGTTATCCGCCGACGTTGATCACGACCGCCGATCATGACGATCGCGTTGTGCCGGCGCACAGTTTCAAGTTCGCCGCGACCTTGCAAGCGGCACAAGGTTGCGACAAACCCACGCTGATCCGGATCGAAACCAAAGCCGGCCACGGCGCTGGCAAACCCACGACCAAGATAATTGAAGAAACCGCGGATCGCTGGGCCTTCCTGGTTAAAGAGCTCGGGATGAAAATCGCGAAGTAGCGATTTATCAATTAGCGATGGTGTAATCGAGGATCGAACCGGTATTCAACCGGCTTTCGAATTTTGATTTTCTTGAAATCCGAATGGGCCGGATTCAGGAGAAAGTTCAGCTCGCTGGTGCTGAGCAGGCTCGGAACCGCGAGCGCGAGAGAACGTCCTTTGTCGAGCCAGTGATCACCGATTGCACGACTTGCAATGGTCGGCGGCTGCGCATTCCAATTGAGAGGAAGCTTTTTTGCAGAAAAATATTCTGTCAGCTCATCAGGCCATTCGACCCGAAATGAGAAATAGCGTTCCGTTGGCGAGAGTGGTTTCGTGTGAACGAGGATCTCAAGTGCAGCAAGCGATTCGTGCTCGCTGAGATAAATCATTGCTTTCCCGCGCGAATTCCACCGGCCTGGAGAAAAGCGGCTGCCCTCGCCAGTGAACGCGGTCGGAACACGCGTAGCGCGAACGATTCGCCAAGCCGAGGCCATCGGCTAGGAATAAACACTGTAGTCAATTCGACCGAGCAGGTCCTCAACCTCACGCGCGCCTACCTCGGTCTTTGCAAACTCAAGCGGAACCGCACCACCGAGACCGAATTGCGGGAACTTCAGCCATTGCCGTGCGCGCTCAACAGTCCCGAAAAGTTTCTTGGCGTACTGAACAATCCGCCAGAACCGCATCAGCCGGTCGGATTCTTCCGGCGAAAGACGGCGTTCGGCCTTGCGGCGTTGCAATGTCGATCGTGACATCGAGAGCTGACGCGCCAGCGCATCGAGTGGTTCGTCCAGTTCGCCGCGCAAATGCTCAAGCTCAGTGAAGGGCAAACCCTTCGTGATGTGTTTGATCGCTTCGCTCGGCTCGATGTGTTTTCGCGCCAGTAACGTCATTCCCTTTCCGGCATAACGCCGCGCCGGCCGTTCCCGGACAGTGCGGCGTTTCGGAGATGACTTCGATTTGCTCACTTGAGCATTTTAAATGATTCAAATGAACAGTCAATAAATTAACCCGGCTTTTCTCGTCAAAGTGCTCGAAATAAAGATCGCGAAGTAGATTGGTGAGTCTGAGCGGCTGATTCTTTGCGGCCAAACTGAACCGTGGACTTGCGCTACCTTTTGGACTTGACAGCGATTTCAAGATCGCCTTTGTTCTGTGCTGCGCGCTGTCTATTCGACGGACCTCCGCGTAGTGCGAAAGTCAGCAAACTCAGTCGAGCTGCTGATTTTGGTGACGTACCAGGGCTCAGGACCGACGCTAAGCGAGGGTTGTTCCTGGATTATTCGTCCGATCGGCGTTGGCCCAAAGGCAATCGAGTGACCGCTCTTGGCCACCGTGATGTAGTTCTGTCCTCTGTTTTGGCAAAGGAAGAACCCTTCTTCACCCTGCAGCAAGGCTGCGAGGTCCAAGCCGCTTACCGGCACATTTACTTGTAGTTTCATTTGCGATGTTCCTTTCTTTTTCTAACGTAAACAGTTGCGCGTTGTCAGGTGATTGCGAGGTAACTTTGGTTTGATCTTTGTTCTCGCGGTTGATCGGTCGGGCGCAGCCTAACTCGGGCGGTGAACGGACATCGCGCCGACAACGTAGTGAGTAATGAGGCCGGACTTGGCAGTCGAATTACGGGACGGATTGTTAATCGATCCGGCAATCGAAAAATACCTACTCGATCTTCACGCAGCGATGGACCTGGAATCATTCTGTGGGTCCGTCCGGACGTTGCTCGATGCCGTAATTCCGAATCAAATCTTTGGGGTGGCCCTGCAACACAGCCCGATCATGCCATTGCACGTGAGATGGACATTGCCGATGCCGGCTGGTTTCTTCGTCACGCAACCGCTCAAGAAATTTCTCGATGCCCAGCCGCGTAAGAAGATCGTGCGAATCGCGGACTTGTTTTCAAGTCGACGCGCTTTTACAAGATCGGCCATCTATCGCCGATACATCGCACCTCAAAAATGCGCGCGCGCGATTTGCCTGTTCTTTTGGCAGCAGGGGCGACTGATCTCGGCGATGGTAATCATGCGCACACCGGCACAGGGCGATCTCTCAGCTATGGAAAGGAGATTACTGCGCCAGCTTTACCAGCAGTTCTCGATCACCCTGCACCGGCTGCTTTCGGTCGAACGCGAACGCATGGTGCGACTGGAGCTCGAAGAATTCGTGCGACGATTGCCGCTGCCGACAATCCTGCTGCGCTGGAACCTCAGATTGCTTTTCCAAAATCCGGCCGCGCGCGAATTTTGCGCAACTTGGGAGAAAGGAGAGGAAGCGCGGCGAGTGAATGCGAAGTCACCGGTCCCGGCGGAGATTATGAATGAGTGTCGGAAGCTCAAACACCAATGGATGGGGACCCAACGCCCTGGCATGCGCTGGGAAAACCTTGAATCGAAACAAGTGTGTCATGCCACATCACACGATCTGCGAGCGACAATTCACCTTAAACAACTCAACGATGTCGTTTCGCGCCCTCATTTTCTGATCGAGTGCACGGATTCACGCCGTTTCGAAGAACCATCGATCATGCGTTTGCCACATCTGGCTCGCCTCACCGCGCGCGAGCAGGAACTCACGCGCCTGGTTTGCAATGGACAAAGCAACCAGGAGATCGCCGACGCGGCATGTCTGAGCGTGCCCACGGTAAAAAAGCATCTCTACGCCGTCTTCCGTAAACTCGAAGTCTCCAGCCGCAACCAGCTCATGGCACTGATGCTTTAGCGTCGGTCAAGCGTAGGTTAGTTACACAGAGCTGCGTTCCCGGCGGGAATGGAGCCCACGGGAGTTGAGCGACATGGACGAAGCCCGCAAGGGTGAGCATTTCGGGAGAAAGCGAATCAATCGAAGTGCCCGTACGAACGAATTCAGAATGTGTCTCTCGCGCGTTTGGTCACACAAACCGTTCCCGGCGGGAATGGAGCCGACGGGAGTCGAGCGACATGGACGTTAGCCCGTTAGGGCGAACGAGCGGGTGCGAGTGAGTCAATCGAAGGGCACGTCTTGCAATTCCCAAAGTGTCTCATACGTACGTGATCACCGAAGCTGCGTTCCCGGCGGGAATCGAACCCACATTTAAGGTTTAGGAAACCCTTGTTCTATCCGTTGAACTACGGGAACTGAGAAATCCAGAAATAATAAACGGATTGAAGGAAGTTGAGCAAGTTGCTCACCGTTCACTTTCCTGAACGCCTGGCTTTGTTCTCGACCTTCGACCAGAAGCGAAATTATGATTGATTAGTTTTTCACCTAACTTCATGGGATGTCCGCTGAGACTAAGAAAGAAATTCAGCTTGAGATCGGGCATGTCCTCTTTATCGACATCGTCGGTTATTCGAAGTGAATGATCAACGAGCAGAGCGACCAGGCGCAAAAGCGAAAGCAGATCGTGCGCGGGACGGAGCGTCGATTTTGTTTCCGACATTTGAAGCCCCGGCGTAAGTGATGAAGCTCTAACTCAAAATGAGCGCCGACGAACAACGCAAACTGGCCGCGATCATGTTCACCGACATGGTGGGCTACAGCGCGCTGAGCCAACGCGACGACAAGCTCGCCCAGGAATTGTTGGAGGAACATCGCCGGTTACTTCGGGAAATCTTTCCCCAGTTCAACGGCATCGAGATCAAAACGATCGGGGACGCTTTCCTGGTCGAGTTCCAGAGCGCACTGGAAGCGGCTGAATGCGCCATGGCCATTCAACGCGCATTAGCCAAACGCAATGCCGATGCCCCCGCGAACCGCCAAATCCAGGTCCGAATCGGCGTTCACATTGGGGACGTGGTGCATCGCGGCGGCGACGTCTATGGCGATGGAGTGAACATCGCTTCGCGGATCGAGCAGCTGGCGGCGGCGGGCGGGATCTGTATCTCGATGGACGTGGAGCGCCAGATTCGCAACGCGCTAGAAGCGCGCTTTGAGAAGCTCGCGCCGACGGAGCTAAAGAACATTTCGGTGCCGATGGATTTATTTCGCATCGTGATGCCATGGGAGTCGCAATCTCGAACATCAAGAAAAGTCACGACTCGCGCGCCCATTCCCTGGCACGAAATCGTTATCGGCGTGTTGCTCATGGCCGCGCTGATCGGCGGTGCCATCCTGTGGTTTCATCGAGCCGGGTTGGGAGGAAAAACGGCATCTGGCAATCCCGCCGTCGCTACTCCATCTATTCCTGAAAAAAGCATCGCAGTATTGCCGTTCGAGAATCTGAGCGAAGAAAAAGCGAACGAATACTTCACCGATGGCGTGCAGGACCAAATCTTGACCGACCTTTCGCAGATCGCTGATCTCAAAGTCATCAGCCGTACCTCGGTGATGCAGTATAAAAGCGGAGTCGCTCGTAATCTGCGCGAGATCGGGCAGCAATTGGGCGTTGCGCATTTATTGGAGGGCAGCGTTCAACGCGCCGGCAACAAGATCCGGGTGAACGCGCAGCTGATCGACGCCCGCAGTGATGAGCATCTATGGGCACAGACCTACGATCGCGATCTGGCCGATGTTTTCGCCATCCAAAGCGAAATCGCCAAGGCGATCGCCGACCAGTTGCAGGCCAAGCTTTCGCCTAACGAGAAGAAAGCGGTCGAACAACCGCCCACGACTGATCTGGCGGCTTTCGACCTTTACAGCCGGGCGAAGTCACTTCTCCTCACGGCAGGTTTCAGCGTGACGAACGACCCAGACCTGCGGAAGGCAATTGAACTTCTGGATGAAGCGGTGAAGCGCGATCCCTCATTTTTCGACGCCTACTGCCAGCTCGCGCGTGCGCACGAATACCTTTATGCAGTAAGGGGGTCTGATCACACTCCCTCCCGGCTGGCGCTGGCCGAAGCTGCGGTGCAAACCGCGACCCGGCTGCGGCCGGATGCTGCCGAAACGCATCTGGCGCGCGCGAACTATCTTTACTACGGGCGGCGCGACTATGCCGGCGCTCTCGCCGAATTGGAGACCGCGCGGAAAGCGTTACCCAATGATCCGCGTCTCTTCGAACTCACCGGCTACATTTTGCGGCGGCGCGGCCAGCTGGGGGAAGGTCTGCAGAACCTGCAGCGCGCGGTGGAGCTGGATCCGCGCAACTTTTATACTCTGCAACAGATCGCGGTCACTTACCAAATCGTGGGACGCTATGCCGAGGCAATCGCCGCGCTGGATCGGGCGTTAGCGATCGTGCCCGACAATGCCGAAACGCGGGCCAATCGTGGATTATTTTATCTCTTCTGGAAAGCGGACACCCGGCCGCTCCATCAGACGATTGATGCAGTCCTTGCGCAAGGGGCGGGCGCCATCGCCACAGCCGCGGACAGTTGGTTCTTTTGCGCTCTGGCTGAACGCGATCCGGCCGCGGCCGAACGAGCGCTGGTCGCGCTGGGCGACAATCCGTGCTGGGGCGAGAGCACGATTAATCTGAGCCGCAGCTTTGGCGAAGGGTTGCTGGCTCGCATGACCAAAGACGAGGCACGCGCGCGCACTGCGTTTGAAGCGGCTCGCGCCCAACAGGAAAAGATCGTGCAGGCGCAGCCGGACTACGGCCCGGCGCTCTGCGTCCTCGGATTAATCGACGCTGCTCTGGGGCGAAAAGACCTGGCCTTGGACGAAGGGCGTAGGGCGATTGCACTCACGCCGCTGGAAAAAGACGTCAACAACGGCAGCCGCGTCCTTCAATATTTCGCCATGACAGCAGCGTGGGCGGGCGACAAGGAGCTTGCCTTGCAGCAACTGGAAACGGGACTACGTGCTCCCGCCGCATCGATCGCGCTAAGTTACGGCGCCTTAAAACTGCACCCGTTCTGGGATCCGCTCCGCGGCGATCCGCGCTTCGAGAAAATCGTCCAGTCGATGCGCCGAAAGAAACGGCGTTAGCGAAGTGAGACTTCGGCGTTGAAGAACGGGAAGCTCTTGAAGGATGAAGGTAGAAGGATGAAAATCCAGAAACGACATTGTAAACGAACGCACTCCTAAAGAACGAGTTCCTGTTTTCCTGGCTTGATTCGTTCGCTCCCGCTCACTTACCGCTTCCCCAAAGCGGTTTTACCATCTACCCAGCAGCACTCCTGCTCGCCGCGTTCCCGATTGATTTTTCGTTGTTACGGTTACTCCGATTGAGTAAAGTTTCTCGATTCTTCCTAATGTTATGAAAACATCCCTCGGAATTCTATCATTGTTCATCGCGGTCGCTTTCGTCGGCTCGATTGGCGCGACTGATATCGTGCGGATCCCATCGCAGTACAAGAAAGATACGATCGCGGCTCCGGACCCGGAATATCCGCTCAAGGCGCGAAATATCGGTTATCAGGGTCAGGGTATCTATCGCCTTATGATCAACGACAAAACCGGAATCGTAAGCGAAGTGAAAGTGATGAAAACGACCGGTCACCGCGAGCTCGATGCCGCCGCAGTCATGACCTTGTTCAATTGGAAATTTCGACCCGGCATAAATCACCGGGATCTCCTGGTCGTATTTGAGCTCACTGGTTGGTCGCGCAGCCTACACTGACCAGAACTTAGAGGTCACAGATCAGAGATCAGCGGTCAGATGTCGCAGGTCGGCAGAAATAGCCTGTCCACGTCGCACGCTCAATGACTAACGTTGAGCGATGACACAGGACGACTCCAAACTCGAAGAACTTCAAACGAGCACCGCGCGACGGTACCGATATTTCGTCGACATCGTCATTCTCATCGCGGCGGTGTTCGGTTTGGAAAAAGCGGCGGAAGCGATCTACACACCGAAAACAATCGAGAGCGGTTACGTGTTTGGGTTGGTAATTCAGATACTCGAGGTGGTTGTCGCGTGTGGGTTAATCTGGTTTCGGGGTGAACGGCTAGCTAACATTGGATTGAAACGTCCCCAAAACTGGCTGCGGACTATCGGGCTCGGCGTTTCTCTCGCGACGATTTTCTTCCTCGGAATTTTTCTATCGGAGAAGGCCGGTTTCCATCGCGACCTCAGCCGGTTCGCCGCGCTCCAGGGAAATGTCGTGCTCACCTCAGTTGTTGTGTTCTACGTCCTGTTCGGCGCTGGTTTCTATGAAGAATTCATGTTCCGCGGATTTCTCATGCAAGCACTGGCCATGTTTTTCGGCGGCAGTCGCGCGGCGTGGGGCGTGGCATTGATCATTCAAGGCGCGCTGTTCGGCGCGTCCCACGCCTACCAAAATCCTCTCGGGATGCTGATCACCGGGACACTTGGAATTTTGCTCGGCCTCACCGTGCTCTGGTCCGGAAGGAATCTGTGGATCGCCATCATCGCGCACGGACTGTACGATGCGAGCCGCTGCGTGGTTTTTTATTTCTATGGTGCGCCGCACGGCTAGCGAAATCGAAGGCTTGGCAAGCGGAGCGCATTGATCAGAAGCCGGGCTTTGTACGGAGAATGCCGAATGGACGAAAGTTGCTTCGCCGAGATTAAGTTGTTTACCTAACGGAGCACTTATGAAAAAGCACCTGCTTCTCCCCTTGGTCGGAACGGTTTTGGCACTAAACGTGAATGCCGATATTCAAGACGCGCCCGGCAACGATTATGGACCGACGCGCAAGCTTGGCCGCGGTGTCTCGAATTTTCTGTTCGCGTCGTCCGAATTGCCGGATTCGGTTTGCAAAATGAACAAGACGGAAGGCAACGTGGCCGCCGCCGGCTACGGAGTAGTTCGTGGACTCGGCCGTTCGACAGCGCGACACGCAACGGGCCTCCTCGAGACTTTGACGTTTCCGTTTCCGCTCTGGCACAACAGCTACCGTCCGATCTTGCCTAACGACGTGCCGTCGGATTCATGCCGGATATTCGGAATTCCCGCCTGAGCTCGGTAACGAATCAAAGCATCCGTACTGCCGCGATTACTGATTACGGCGCGGCCCCGGTTATTCACAAATCGGTTGACCGCGCCTGCAAGCGGCGTAACAGGTAACGCGATTCGCACAGGCGGTCGGGTTAATGTTGAATCCCAGGAAAATTCCCACGCTGCCAGCAATCGGCGTTCTGACGCTGATCTATTTTGTCGCCGGCTACCTTTCTCTGAAGCTGGCAATTGTTAATCCCAGCGCATCACCAGTCTGGCCACCTGCCGGGATTGCGCTCGCCGCGCTGCTCGTTTTTGGTTATCGCGTCTGGCCAGCGATTTTTATCGGCGCATTCCTGGTTAACATCACAACGGCTGGAAACTTTTTCACGTCGCTTGGAATTGCCAGCGGTAACGCGCTGGAAGCCCTCTGCGGTGCGTGGCTGGTGAATCGATTCGCCGGCGCAACGCAGGTGTTCGACCGGCCGCAGAATGTTTTCAAGTTTGCACTCGCCGCGATGATCAGCACGACGGTCAGTCCGTCGCTTGGCGTAACAAGTATTGCATTGGGTGGGTTCGCTCACTGGTCCAACTACGGCGCAAATTTGGACGACGTGGTGGCTCGGTGATGCGTCAGGAGATTTGGTCTTCGCACCGTTGCTCTTGCTTTGGAGCATCCCGACAACGCAGCGCAAATGGCATCGCGCGGAAGTCATCGAGGTCAGCGTTCTTCTTTTGCTGCTGTTGGTTCTCGCTGAACTGGTGTTCGGTGGTTGGCTTCAAATATCGGCACGAAATTATCCGGTCTCGTTTCTTTGCGGACCGATCGTGATCTGGACAGCGTTTCGCTTCACACCGCGCGAAACTGCCACCGGAGTCTTTATTCTCTCCTCAATTGCGATTTGGGGAACGCTGCACGGCTTTGGGCCCTTCGTAATGGCGACTGAGAATCGCTCCCTCCTGATGCTGCAATTATGGACAGCGGCGCTGACCATTACCGCAATGGCAATCGCGGCCGCGATTGCCGAACGCAACCGGGCGCAGGCGGGGATCGAGCAGCAAAAGGAAGAAGTCGAAGCCGCGAACCGGACCAAAGATAATTTCCTGGCGATGCTTTCGCACGAACTCCGGACGCCGCTTACACCGGTAATGGCTGCACTCGACGCCCTGGAAGCGGAAACTTCTCCTACGGAACTGGCCAAATGTTCGTTGTCGATGATCCGCCGCAACGTCGAGCTCGAAAGCCAGTTAATTGACGACTTGCTCGACCTCACTCGTATCGCGAAGGACAAACTTCAGCTGCGCTTCGGCTCGCTCGACGCGCACGAGATTATTGAAAACGTCGTCGGAAATGTGCCGAGCTGAGGCACAGGATCGGCGCCTTAATCTTCGCGTTAACTTGCGCGCCGGCGCACACTATATCCTGGCGGACACGGCCAAGTTTCAGCAGATCATTTGGAATTTGGTCAAGAACGCGATCAAGTTCACCGGTGAAAACGGCGACATCTTGATTTCGACAACCAATCCCGAGCCGCAAACGATCGTGATCACGATCCAGGATACTGGCATCGGCATAGACCCGGAAACCATGAAGCGAATTTTCGACCCGTTTGAGCAGGGCGAACGCGCGCTTCAACGGCGTTACGGCGGTCTCGGACTCGGCCTCGCCATTTCCAAATCGCTCACCCAGGCTCACGGCGGGACGCTGATTGCTCGAAGTGAAGGCCGTGATCGCGGTTCCATTTTTACCTTAACGATGAAAACCGTTGCGCCGCCGGCGCGAATGATGCAAGTGGCCATGCCCGCACCGGAAGTCCGGCCACTGCGCATTTTACTGGTGGACGATCATCTCGATACCTGTACGGCCCTCGAGCGATTGTTGGTACGACGCGGCCATTTAGTAGCAGCTGCGCATAACGTTCGCTCGGCGATGGAAGCCGCCGCCCGAAGCTCGTTTGATCTACTCATCAGCGACATCGCCCTTCCCGACGGCACCGGTATCGAACTCATGACCTACCTGCGCGCAATTTCGCGGATCCCGGGTATCGCGATCAGCGGTTTCGGCATGAACGGAGATATCGAGAAAAGTTTCGACGCCGGATTCGCCGAGCACCTGGTCAAGCCGGTGAAGATGGAGAGCCTCGAAGCTGCGATTGATCGAGTGATGGCGGCGCAGCGAAACTAGATCTTCATTAACGTCGCGCTTCGGCGTGGCGGCTCGCGGATTTTCGATGAAAGTAGCCCAGCCTTTCAAGGCTGGGTCTTTGTTGAACCGGAAGATCAAGTGCCGACAGGCACGACAGAAACATTCTTTCGTCCCATGCGGGACTTGCAGATTAAAGTTATTCTGTAGCCCAGCGTTGAAACGCTGGGCTATTGTCGCAGATGCGAATTGTCGATCTCCAAATCGAAGACGTTGCCTTTGGCGGAAAAGGTGTCGCGCGCGAAAACGGGAAGGCCGTCTTCGTTCCGTTCACCATCGACGGCGAACTTGTTTCGACGAAAATCATCCGCGAGAAAAGACAATTTGCCGAAGGTGAGGTTGTCGACCTTCAGAAAGCGTTCGCCGCATCGGGTCGAACCGGCCTGTCCGTATTTTGGTCGCTGCGGCGGCTGCGCCTACCAACACATCGACTATCCGCACCAGCTCGAAATCAAATCGCGTCAGGTCCGCGATCTCCTGCAGCGAATCGGGAAGCTCAAAGATGTCCCGATGCGCGCGATTGTCCCCTCGCCCCTCGAGTACGCATATCGAAATCGCATCACCGTTCACGCTCAGGAGGCCATCATCGGATACTTTCGCCGCGATTCGCATCGATTGATCGACATCGAGAAATGCCCGATCGCGATGGACGAAGTGAATCGTGAGCTCGCGGACTTGCGCGCCCGTGACGTTCCGGACGGCCATTACACGCTTCGCGCGAAGGCCGGTCCGCGGATTTTTTCCCAAACGAACGATGGAATCGCAAGCGCGCTCCGTGACTTGATTGTCGATCTTGTGCCGGCGAATGAGGATTTACTGGTCGACGCATTTTGCGGCGCAGGGTTTTTTGCCAAAGCATTGCTCAATAAATTCCAGCGCGTGGTTGGAATCGATTGGGACCGGTTCGCAATTGGCGCAGCCATGGAAAATGCGAGCACGAAAGAAAACTACATAGCCGGAGATGTGGAAGCTGGACTGCGCACAGCGCTTGAAAATTCCGATGCGGACCGAACCGTCCTGATTGTCGATCCACCAGTCGGCCGGCCTAAGTGTCCGGGTTCGCGAAACGATTACCGATCTTGCGCCCGCCAAACTGATTTACGTTTCCTGCAATCCTTCCACCCTCGCCCGCGATTTGGCGAGTTTGCAGTCACGCTTCGAAATCAAATCGGTTACGCCATTCGACATGTTTCCACAGACAGCCGAGATCGAGGTGGTCGCGGAGTTGCGTCGTCACAATTGAACGTTGAACTTTGACCGTGACTCCACCGAAAGTTCTCGTCGCCGACGCAATTTCCCAGCGTGGAATTGACGAACTCTCGCGGAGCGGAGGGCTTGACGTCGCGACTCACTTCAAACTTTCCCCAGACAAACTGATTGAAATCATTCCCGAATTCGCGGCGTTAATCGTCCGAAGCGAAACCAAAGTGACCGGCGAAGTGTTGAACGCTGCGAAAAAATTGCGCGTCGTCGGACGCGCGGGTGTCGGTGTCGATAACGTTGACGTTGAGACTGCAACCCGACGCGGCGTGCTGGTGTTGAATGCGCCTGGAGGCAACACCGTTTCAACAGCGGAACACGCGTTTTCGCTGCTGCTCAACGTCGCGCGCAAAATTCCACAGGCCGACGCAAGTTTGCGCAGCAAGAAGTGGAGCCGAAAAGATTTCGAAGGCGTCGAGCTTTACAACAAAACGCTCGGCGTTATCGGCATGGGCCGGATAGGAAGCGAACTGAGCCGGCGCGCAATTGCCTTCGGAATGCGCGTGGTCGCTTACGACCCGTATCTCTCCGCCGCGCGCGCGCGCAGTTTGCAAGTGGAGCTCGTCGAAGATCTCGACGACTTGCTCGCAACCGCAGACTTCATTTCGCTCCATACCCCGCTGACAGACGAAACCCACCATCTTCTCGACGCTTCAGCGAATCGCGAAAACAAAACGCGGCGTCCGGATCATCAATTGCGCTCGGGGCGGATTGATCGACGAATCCGCGCTGGCCGCAGCGTTGCAGGATAAACATGTGGCCGCTGCCGCGCTCGACGTTTTCGAAATTGAGCCGTTGCCGGAAGATTCGTCGCTGCGCTCGGCGCCAAACTTGATTCTAACGCCGCATCTTGGAGCATCGACGACCGAGGCCCAGGAAAGTGTTGGAATTGAAATCGCGCAATCGATCCGCGCTGCGCTTCTGGAAGGAACAATCCGCAATGCGGTCAACATGCCGAGTCTCGACGCCAAGACCTTGTCGATCATCGGACCGCATCTGCGCTTTGGCGAAAAGCTCGGCCGTTTTCTTTCGCAAGTCGCGCCACGCCGAGTGGACGAATTGAAAATCAATTACAGCGGCAAAGTAAACGAGCTCGACACCGGACCGATCACCCGCGCAGTGTTGAAAGGGTTTTTGCAAAGCGCCGGTGGAACGGACGTCAACGAAGTGAACGCGCCCGCATTCGCCGAAAGTCTCGGGTTAAAAGTAACCGAAACGCGGTTGAGCGCGCTCGGTGATTACACCGATCTCCTTGAACTTTCGGCCAACGCCGAAGGCAAGACGGTTTCGGTCGGCGGCGCATTCTTTGGCGCGACTCCACGGATCGTGAGCGTGAACAGCCGGCCGGTCGAAGCGCGGCCAACTGGCGTGATCCTCGTGCTCGAAAACACCGATCGACCGGGAATCGTCGGTCGCATCGGCACATTACTTGGCGAACACGATGTGAACATCGCAACGATGTCATTGAGTCGAAACCAGGCAGGCGGCACTGCGTTGACGGTCTTGAATCTCGACAACGTGCCGACCGAAGACCTGTTGCAGAAAATCCGAGCGAGCGAAGACATCCAATCTGCGCAAGTCGTTCAGTTGTGAACGTCGACAGCTACTTATGTCGATCTTAACGACCCGCGAGGAAACGTCCTGGGTCGGCGCGATCGTCGTCACTATCGCGGCGGTAGTTTTATATTTCCTGACTGCTGCGCGTGACATCGTCGTTGGCGACACCCCTGAATTAATCACTGCCGCAGTTACCTTGGGTGTGGCACATCCGCCGGGCTATCCGCTTTTCACAATGCTCGGACATCTTTTCAGTTTGCTTCCGTTGGGTTCGATTCCGTTCCGCGTGAATCTGTTGTCCGTTGTCTGCGATTCGTTTGCAGTGGGCGTTGTTTACTTAATCGCGGTGCGTTTGACCCGGTCTCAACTCGCCGCAGGCATCGCCGCGCTGGCCCTCGCGATCAGCCCAATCTTTTGGGAATGGTCGCTCGCAGCCGAAGTTTTTCCACTGAACAACCTGCTGGCGGCGGTTTTGGTTCTACTGCTCGTTTTGTGGCACGAACAGCCAAAACAAACGGGTTTCCTAATCGCGGCATTTTTTATCTCCGGACTCGCAATGACTAATCATCAGACGATTGTTTTGTTGGGTCCGGCATTTTGTTTTGTGCTCTGGCAGAAGCGCGCAACTCTCTTTGCGGAACCATGCGTCCTACTGATCGGGGCGCTGGCTTTTACGATCGGTTTGTTACCGTATGCCTACGTGCCGTGGGCGTCGGCGCGCCATCCCGCCTATAGTTGGGGCAACGTCTCTTCATTCCACGATCTCGTCGGCTTGATCACAAGACGGAGTTATGGCTCGACCCGGCTCGTTAACACGCCTGGTTACACTGGCGGACCGCCATGGTCGCGGCTCGCTGCATTTTTCGCTTCATTCGGCTGGTTCTCCGGCACTCTGATTTGCGCAGGAGCAATCGAAGCTTTTCGGTCACGACGCTGGTATTTCTGGTTCACGTTGATCGCGTTCGTTTTCGCCGGGCCATTTTTTGTTTGGATCACGAATCTAAATCTCGAAAGCGCGCCATCGGCGTTGTTTGTATTGCAACGTTTCTTTCTGCTGTCGCACGTCATCCTCGCACCCCTGATGGCGTTCGGGAGTTTGTTCGTCGCGAAACTTATCGCGCGGCTTGTCCCGTCGTTGTCGATCATGTCTTTGCCTCTAACGGCTGCCGCGTGCCTGGCCGCAATCGTGGCGAGTATCGCGATGAATTATCACCGACTCGATCTTAGTCGGAACTTCATCGCGCGTCACTTTGGCGAGGACGTGCTGGGAAGTACGCCACCGCACTCCGTTCTTCTAGTCAGCGGAGACGGACTTGCATTTCCGTTGCTATACCTCCAAAAGATCGAACACGTTGGCGCCTGACACTACTCTCGTCGTTCTGCCGATGTTATTGGGTGATTGGTACACGCGGGAGCTCCGGGAACGACATACCGATTTGGTCATTCCGTTCGATCACTACGATCGCGCGACGAACAATTTGAAAAGTCTGGTAGAGGCCAACCCCAGCCGGACGATCGCAATCGCCGGCACGTTGGGTGACGATCACAGTCTCGATTTGGACTATTGGCCGTGTCCACAAGGTTTACTCACTGTGATCATGCCGAAATCGCAGGATCGTCCGCTTGAAACCGTGCTTGCCGAAAACGAACAGTTATTGAGTCGCTGCCACCCGCCGGCGCCAGGAACCGCTCGCATGAATACGTTTGAAGCAGACATTGTATCCATTTATGAGTTTCCCGCGTTGCGACTGGGCGACATGTGTGCGCGCGCGGGCTTGAAGGAAGATGCGCGCCGATGGTATGAGCGCGCGCTGTCGATCAATCCGCAGTTTTCGCAAGCGCGCGAGGCGTTGGCTCGACTGGAACATTGAGTCGCATCGCGTAACTGTCATTGATGTCGCCGCCGCGAAGAATCCAAATCATCATTGCCTTCGCTGCGGTTTACGTCATTTGGGGCTCCACCTATCTGGGGATCTTTTTCGCGATTCAATCAATCCCGCCATTTCTCATGGCCGGGTCGCGCTTCTTTCTGGCGGGACTGATCATGTTTGTCATCGCGCGCTTACAAGGCCCACTTCGATCAACGTGGCGCGATTGGAGAATATCGTTCGTCATCGGAGCGTGTCTGCTGCTTGGCGGCAATGGTGGAGTTACAATATCGGAGAAGTTTGTTGAGACCGGACTAGCGAGCCTGATCGTTGCAACCGTGCCAATCTACATGACGCTACTCGGCTGGTTAGTTGGAATGACTCGGCGCCCGAGTGGACTCACCTGGGTCGGTCTGGCCGGCGGATTTCTCGGAGTGGCCGTGTTGCTCGGGCCAGAATTGCGGGTTTCCGGCGGTAGTCGCGCAGCTATCGGAATGTCAATCTTACTAGTCACATCATTTATTTGGTCGGTCGGCTCGATTTATTCCCGCGCAGTGAAACATGTCGCCGCTCCATTATTCGCCGCGGCCCAGCAGATGTTTTGTGGCGGACTGCTGTTAATGCTGGCTGGACTGTTCACCGGTGAGTTCAAGGATTTTCACCTCGAAAAGATCACTTCGCTGTCGTTAGGGGCGTTCGCCTATCTGGTGTTGATTGGCGCAATCGTTGGCTACACCGCCTACTTCTGGCTGTTGCGCAATTGCGATCCGGCCAAGGTCGCCACTTACGCTTACGTGAATCCGGTCGTCGCAGTGCTGCTCGGGACCTTGTTCGCACACGAGGCGGTCACATTGCGCGACTTTGCTCGCCGCGGTATTGATCATCGGGTCGGTCGCGCTCATTATCACGGTGCAGCAAATCAAATCGAAAACGATGCCGGCGATCACGCCCGCCATCGAAACGGAATGCGCGAGATGAGAACAAAGTTAGGGCCTGATGGGCAACAAGATCGACGACAGAAGGTTGAGGTCGTGAGGCGCAACTGGCGCGCCGAGGTCGAGACTGCGCAGGCTTATCGGGAACTGGCTGGCCGCGAATCGGATGAAAAACGCAGAGCCATTCTGCTGCGAATGGCAGAGGCCGAAGAACGTCACGCCCAACGATGGGAGAAGAAGCTGACGGACATGGGCGAACCTATTCCCACAATTCCAGACTCGCTGGGCCGGCGACTGCAGCGCTGGTTGAATCGTGCGCTCGGGACCGAAGTCGCGATCCGTCGGATGGAAGCGGCGGAGGAAAAACATGAAGCCGCGTTTCGTGATCAACGCGACCGCGCCCTGGCCGGCGAAGAAGACGTTAAGGATTTCTTGCGCGAAAGCGCGTTGGAGGAAAAAGCACACGCGCGAGCATTGCAATCGATGGTGCCGCAGCTCGGACCGCGCACCGTCCTGGACACAATTTTAAAACGCGAACGGTGGCACGGACGCGGCGGCAGTTGGGTCGCGGATGCAATTTACGGCGTGAATGACGGACTGGGAGCGGTTTTCGGAATTGTCTCCGGCGTCGCGGGCGCCACGAACAATCAGCAGCATTATATTTTGATTTCTGGTTTGGCTGGAATGATCGCGTCGAGCTTGTCGATGGGCGCAGGCGCGTATCTCGCGGTTAAGAGCGAAGCGGAAGTTTACGAAGCGGAAATCGCGCGCGAGAAGGAGGAAGTTGAAGAGAATCCGGAAGAGGAAATCGAAGAAATGTCGCTCTTTTATCAGCTTCAGGGCTTCAGCCCCGAAGAGGCGCAACGCATGGCGGAACGATTGGGCGAAAACCCCGACCAATTGGTGCAAGCTATGGCGCAGAGCGAACTCGGACTCTCCGAGCATCGATTCCCCTCGCCGTGGAAATCTTCCGCCTCGGCTGCAATCTCGACCGCGATTGGCGCGTTCATTCCGATCATCCCGTTTTTCTTCATGAGCGGAATCGCCGCCGTCGTTTGGGCGTTTGTCATCAGCATCGTCGCGCATTTTGCAGTCGGTGCGGTGAAATCTCTGATCACATTGCGCTCCTGGTGGGCGTCGGGATTGGAGATGACAATCGTCGGCATAATCGAAGCTGCCGTGACTTACAGCCTCGGTCTTGCCTTCGGCGCGATCTCATGAAGGCGCAATTGGCAACATCCCTCAAACCCTAACCGAAGTTGAAGAAGCAAGTTGTCGCGGTGAAAGCGGCTGGTTCAGCCCGAAACAGTTATCGGCGTGATGTCGTAGTGGTTATCGCGCTGAGCGCGCTGATTACGATGACTTGGTTCCACGTCAACGGAATGTGGGGAAGCACGGCGTGGCAACTTCCGACTGTTTACCAAGGCCCGTATGTGGGTCGCGATAAATCGGACATTCTTGTCTATTCTGCATTTGTCCGCGCCGCCCGAGACGGGCATTTTTCTCCGTTCTGCTCGAAGTTCGTGCCTGAGCTCGGGGCGCCGTATGAAGCGAATTGGAATGATTGGCCGTTTCTCGAATATCTCCCGCTTTATCTGATTGGCGCTCTCGCGCGCGTTGTTGGCATTTTTGCTGCGCTCAACATCGCGCTGCTTTGTTCGCATTTGTTGGCCGGCATCACATTCTATTGCATCGCACGCTATCGGAAAATCGACATCGTCTGGTCGTTTGCTGCCGCCCTCGCGTTCGGGCTGGCGTCGTTCATCTTCTCGCAATCGCCCGACCATCCAATGGTAGCGCTGTGCTGGCACGTGCCGTTGTTCTTGCTGGTTTGGGGTTGGCTAGCGGAAGAACGTGAGCTCGCAATCGGATCGAAGCGATTCTGGATTGGAATGGGGGTTGGAGTCCTGGCTGGCGTGCAAAACCCCTACTATTCGGTGACGTTTTGTCAGCTGGTGCTGCTGACAACGATGACGATGTCTATCCGAACGCATCGAATCGACCGGCTGCTTATCGGATTATGGTTTATCGGTGCAACTGTTTTCGGTTTTGTGTTGATGAATTTTAATGCCTGGATTTGGCAGCTGCGACTCGGCCAAAGTTCCGGTGCAATAGTTCGGCAATTTCAATGGGTGGAGATTTATGCGCTGAAGCTTCTCGACCTTTTTGTGCCGCCACTGAATCATCAAGTCGCGGCCTTTCGCGCTGCCGGATTATGGCGTTCCCATATTGCCATTCTTCATGATGAGGGATCTTATGTTGGAATCATCGGCGCGGCGGCTTTGGCAATTTTGATTGCAATCGCGGCGCGCGCTGCGATCAAACGGCAATCTGAAATACCGGCCGCGGCTTGGCAGGTATTGTGGATTTTTGCGTTTTATACAACCGATGGATTGAACGCCATCCTCGCTGCAGCTGGTTTCACTTTCTTGCGTGCTGGCTGCCGTCTTAGCGTTGTTATTCTCGCCATCCTTCTTCTATTTACGGCGGAATGGTTAACCAAGCGAATGAGAAGCACGGTCGCAACTTCGGTGGCGACGGTATGTTGCCTCATTGTTTTTATCGATCAGGCGCCCCAGCCGATATCGCCCGAGCAACAACGACTGATCGCGCGACAGATTTCGGCCGATCGCGACTTCGTCGCCAACATGGAGACAGTGCTCCCGCCAGGCGCGATGGTTTTCCAGCTTCCGGTGATGGATTTTCCCGAAGCCCCATTGCGCTCTGTAAATCCGTACGATCATCTCCGGCCCTACCTTTTTTCGCGACAGCTTCGCTTCTCATTTGGATCAATGAAAGGTCGACCACGAGAACAATGGCAACACGATCTCGAAAAGATGCCACTGCCGGAATCACTCGCAGAGATCAAAAAACGCGGGTTCAGCGCATTATACATCAATCGAGTCGCGTATCCAGACCGAGCCAAAGAGCTGGAACAGAACTTGCGAATCTTAGGTTATAACCAGGAAATCGAGAACGCCGAAGGTGATGTATTTTGCGTGGTGTTACAGTGATGAGCCGATGCCCTTAGCCTTCAGCGGCTTTTAGGCAACGCGAAGATCCGAAATGAACTTTTGATGTCCGTGGTGGCGCGATTTTTCCAAATTGCGGTGCTCCGGGATCTCGACGACGACGCCAAGATCGATATCGTTTACCTGCTACGAAGGGGACGAAATCAGGGTTTACGAATATCAACCCTCAGCCGTGCAGAAAGCGTTGAGCGTCGGCTGCGGTTTGTAGGAACCTCGTTCGACAGTTAGCGGTAGAAACCGTGATATTGATAGCCGCCGTCTTGGAGCGTGATGTCGTCAACATCCCAGATTGCGGTAAATGAATAATTTTGCCCCGGCACTAAAGTAACCGTTCGCTGGGTGAATTTGGTCTTGCCGTAAGGCGACGGCGTATTCGCGATCGTCAAAAGATGCCGCCCGGGACGCACAATCGCTCGATAGCCCTCGCCCTTAGAGAGCGTCGTTATAGGGATTCCATCCAGATAAATAGTCAGGCCATTCTGATATCCGTAGGCGGCTTCGCGGAAGATCGTTAGGCCACTATTGCCCATCAATTCGCTCCGAGAGTAATCGTAACCGCTGCCGGCTGTCGCTCTCGCTGCGAAACCGAGAGCGGCTGCAGCCAGAAGAAGAACCATTAACTTCGGGATCCAGTAGAGTCTTTTCATAACAAACCTCCTCCGATGTTGCGGTTATTTAACCGCGGCGTTGCCATATAGTATCGGAAAAACCCCCGTTGACCAAGATTTTTCTTCCGCTGCGATAAAAACGGTTTCGCGCTCGCCTGGTTTGGCAGAGCCTCAAACAGCAGCAGCAATGCCCCGGACCGGACGCATCTCATCGCAAAAACTATTGAGAGAAACTCTGAATTGGGTTTCGGCTTCGAAAGTCGTATAGCGATTGCGATCGTAAGCTTCACGTGTGATCAAATCGTGGACGATCGATTCCGCCACTGCTTGCCAATTTACTCTGACGAAGTCGACTGACACATCGGGTATCTTGGCAAAAGGCATATCGAACGGACCATCGACGAATGCCACGCGTTGTGCTCTTATCAAATCAGCCAACTGGTCAGGATTTCGAAATGCAAACATTGATGCCAGACCAGAAGCCGGAAAAACTATCCCATTTGTCTTTAGATGGCATAAGTCGCGCATGAAGGCGGAACTATCCTCGTCCTGGAAGGTTAGGATGGTGGCTTCGATTTGGAGGTTTTCCAACACAACTCGCAATACCTCTTCGGTAACGGGCGACCTATACTCCTTCGAATCAACCACCGTGACTTTGTGGACCGAGTTTCGGTGTTTCCAGTCGTTTAATAATGCTTCAATCGCGCGCTGCTTCCATACGTAATACCGAGAGGGCATACTTGGTGTTCCAATCTGGGAAATCACAATGGCCCGAATTCCTGTGTCAGAAAGCCGCAGCAACGTCTCTACCGCGCTTCGACCTGGCAAAAGCCAAATCACAGTGTCGACGTCAAAACTCTTGAGGTGATCTGTTAGCCTCGCGTCAGTCGCTTCAGCGGGCTGGAAGAAAAACGTCGTTGCGGCGAATCCTCGCAACCACAGCTCACGTTGGATAGAAATGAAAAACGTTCGATACTCTTGAATGGTGACGAAATTCGAAATGAGAGCGGGTAAGCCAACAAAGCCGCGAACGCTTAGCCTTCGATTATTGCGCAAACCATTCAGAACGGTCCTCGAACCCCGAACACGGCTTAAGAGGCCGTCTTGTTCCATGTCGCGATAGATTTTCGCGACAGTTGAGACCGGCACCCTAAATCGTTTTGCGACTTCACGAAGCGAGTAGAAGATTCTGGGCTGCTCGCGCTGGTTTTTCACTGCGAGCGACCGCAGAGCTTGGCGGAGTCCATCGGCGTTAGCACGTGCTGCCTCTAGAGCAGGCCGAGGGGTAAAGGACCGAGGTCGCGCGAAATTCTTGTTTGAGACACTTTCAGGTGAACGGCTGTCGTGTTTCAATATGTTGCCGACTGTTTCTCAGTTGTCTACAACTGTGCAAAACCTGTTTGTAACTGTCTCCTAACTGTTTGTCTAGGTAAATACAGGCATCGCCTGACAGTATCCGGTAACGCGGAGCACAAAGGACGGCGTGGGTGATACGCTTCTCCAGCGGCTGGGTCCCCCCATCCTCACGCCGTCCTTCTTGTGCCGGCAACCCCACAACGGCGAGTCCCTTGCCCACGTGCGGAGCCACTTCCATCGCGCGGTGACGTGCGCGGTTCACTCAGCCATGAGAGATCATTGCAATATCAGAATTCTCATCCGTCCCGAAGGAGTGATTTGAATTTCGCGGACGCGAAGCTGGTGGAGGTAAGGGGATTCGAACCCCTGGCCTTCTCATTGCGAACGAGACGCTCTACCAGCTGAGCTATACCCCCAGAAGGCGAAGACAATATCATGAGAGGGAAAGATTTCAGCAACGAATCTCCGGCCTCATCCGTAGTGCGAATGAAATCTATAACAAAGATGCGAGTGCCTCCCATTCGAAGAAACCGGACGCCACATCGGAAGCAGTTGACATCATCAACTGCAGTGACGAATCCGAAGTCCCAGGTTCAAAGTCCCGCAGCTTTTGACGCTGTACGCAGATCCGCGACGAAGTTTTTGTACTCGCGACGGCGGGATTCTTCATCCGGCTGACGCAACAGCGACGAAGGATGTACAGTTGCAAGGACTTTGGGCCCGAGTTTTGATGATGAAACTTTGCCGCGCTCCCGCGTGACCCGGAAGCCAGGGCCGAAGATAGTCTGCGCCGCAGTCGCGCCCATCGCCACGACGAGCTTAGGCCTAACGAGTCGCACTTCTGCCTCCAGCCAAGGGCGACACGCGGCAATCTCACGCGAGTTCGGTTTCTTATGAAGCCTGCGTTTGCCGCGCGGTTCCCATTTAAAATGTTTCACCGCGTTGGTTACATAAACTTTCTTGCGATCGATTCCCGCTTCCTCGAGGGCGCGATCCATGATTCTGCCGGCTGGCCCAACAAACGGCTTTCCAGCCAGATCTTCGTAGTCGCCTGGTTGTTCACCGACGAGCATGATCATCGCGTTTTTAGGACCTTCGCCAAAGACGGTCTGCGTTGCCTGCTTGTATAAATGACACGCCGTACAATGTTGCGCCGCTTCCCGCACCTTCGACAAGCTGGATGAGTCTGGCGGCTTTGCGGATCGGGCGTATTCCTCGGCTTTAGTGACCATCCTTCACTAATGAATCGCGACTCGCAGGCGTCGCGTCTTTCCTTCTAACCCGAAACTTCAGCCGACCACAGAGCTCGGCCGCACTTCTGGGCCCGGACCGGCGAACCGAACATGCCGTTTGATGAATTCGCGAGCCAACCCGCGATAAGCCGAGGCACCAACACCGCTAGGATCGTACTCGAGAATTGATTTTCCAAAGCTCGGGGCTTCGCTCAACCGCACCGTGCGCGGAATGACAGTGTTGTAAACGCGCTTGCCGAAATGCTGTCGCACTTCGTTGACGACCTGCTCGCTCAAGTTTGTTCGACTGTCGAACATGGTCATGACGATGCCGCCAATTTGGATGTGCGCGTTGGCGCCAGAGTCGCGTACCTGCTCGATGACGCGCACGATTTTTGCCAAACCTTCGAGCGCGAAATACTCGCATTGGATCGGCGTCAGTATCTCGTCTGCCGCGGCCAGCGCATTCGTCATCAGAATTCCCAACGAAGGAGGACAATCGATCAGGATCAGGTCGAAGGTTTCATCCGAACGAAAGGTCGACAATGTCCTGGCGAGGCGCGTCAGGTGATCCGGCATCCGTGCGACCTCAATTTCAGCGCCCGCCAAATCCAAGTCGGCCGGAATGATAAACAGATTCTCGATGCGCGTGGGCAACACCTTGTCGGCTATCGAGGTTTCGCCGAGAAGCGGATCATAAATGCTTTCGCCTTCGATCTCCTGCATGCCGAGCGCGCTGGTCGCGTTTGCCTGGGGATCGAGATCAATCAAAAGAACACTCATTTTCTTCTCAGCTAAGGCGACTCCGAGACTCACTGCCGTCGTCGTCTTGCCCACCCCGCCTTTTTGGTTCGCAATCGCAACGATTTTCATGAACCGGGAACGATCAATGTGCGTAGCTCAAAGGTGTGGCGACCGTCGGCTTCCTTCCAGAGCAACTGATCAGGCGCCGGCAACATCTCTGTCACCTCGATCTCGCCCGCTTTGACGATCCAACGGTGAAAAATTTCGAGAAACAAATAACTCTCAAGATCGATGAACACCGGTTTGGTGTCCTTGTCCCGCCCTTCGGCGCCGGTGCGTCGAAGGGCTTGTTCGGTCGGGCGAATGTAAACAAAGCGAGGCAAATCTTTTGCGGCCCGTAATTTTTCGACAGCAACAACCAGATGACTCGATACGCCGGTGTAATTTCCCGGCATCAAATCGTCGGTTGTGACCGTCCAAGCGCGTCGCTGCACGATAACTTTACCGCATCGCAATCGCGGCGTGTGCGATCCGAGACTAAATTGAAACGGATGAAAACCCAGCGGAATGAGCCAGGCACGAGCGAACGAGCCCAGATACTCATGATTGTCAATTTTGCGCACACAAACATCGCCCGATACGGCGTCGATATATACTTCTGCATCCGAGGGCGACACCTTTCTCCATTTTGGATTTGCTCGCTGGGGCGCAACGAAGTTTGTGAGTTGCGGCATCGCATCGAAAATACGGACGGTTGTGTGAGCCGTGAAATCCGCGGCGAAAAAACCAAAATGAAAATTGGGAAGACCAAAAGCCGTACTCGCTAGCGCGCGACCAAGCGCAGGCTTGTCTGGACAACTCCAATATGCTCCATGGTGTAGCAGGGAGGCGGAGGATGTAGTTCAGCCAAAATCCATTGATAATCGCCGCGCGCGACCGCAGCCGTTGACGTCGCGGCCAATTGCAAATCAGCCGATGGAAAAGTGTATTCGTCGAACTTCGGATATTCGAAGGTGTCACGGACGATGTGACAATCCTCCGTCGTGAGTTCGTACTCGTTAAGATCGGAGTGTGGTTGCAAGCGTTTGCGAAAAGCAGCTTTCACTTCCTGAAAGGCCATCACCGCAAGCGCCACCAGTCCTGGCCCGGTAAGTGGTAACTTTACTGCTTCGCACGCCTGGAGAAACGCCGGCAAAGGAATCGCTCCACCTTTTGCACCCGCTTTTTCGATGACACCCCGCAAACCGGCCGCAACTCGCGAAGCCACGAATGCGTAGTTGTCGCGCCAGAGATCAATCCACGGCTCAGCCTGAATTGCGACCTCGTCGATCAAACCTTGGTTGATCTCGAAATGACACTTACGAAAACATTCTTCGCAAATCGGATTAGTCGCAGCGTAAAGATAGCGATCGGTTGGTTTTGGTTGGGCTCCGATTGACTGCAAGCGCGTTCGCGTTTCGTCCAAAATCGATTGTCGGGTCTGAATGTGGCTGGTTGCCAAAAATTTCGGCGGGAGTTGGACAAGTTCGTTTAGTATCGGTAACCATTTGTCGCGAGTGGAACTTGGCGACCATTTCTCAACGTCATCCCGCAGAACATCCATCGCATGTGGTTCGAGCGCCGGCACCTCCAGCTTTTGGGTTCATAGGATCGGCGTTAATGACGGCAGCGACGGCGTGCGCGGTCCATCGTTCCAGAAAAGTTTCGCGCGCAGCAATTCCTAGCTGGATTCCGGCGCGATCGTTAACGCCGGAACGCTCGTTGTTACTACTACCCCAGCCTAGCAGGGCCGAATTCGCTGAAAGTGTCGTTCTTTGCGGCGACCCGTTGAAGATAAAGAAGCAGATGCCGCTCACGTTCGCGTGCTCGCTTATTCGGCCGGAAGGTCGCCCGCTCGCGAGAACACTCAGTAAATAATCCGCGGCATGCCTGTTGGACAAAAAACAAGATAGCGGGCAGAATTTGCGGGCATTTTCCGCAAAGCGGTGCGGGCATTGATCAACTCTCGAGGGAGAGATGCGTCAGACGCACCATTGCTGCGACAATTCTTAGCCGCATTGGGCATTTGCGACAAAATCCGGTTGCTTGCTGCAGCGGTTTGGAGCAGCACCGCCGCGATCGCGACCAAGCATGAAACTCGACAGGCAAAGGTCTCGTCCGGCAGGCGAGAAATTCCTCGACTCGCCCGTAGCATTGGCGAAGCTTGTCGAACGGTGACTAACTCACGTGCCCGGTGCGGTTTCGCGAGTAGAAGCTACTCAAGATATCAAATGGCGCGCCTGCCAGGCGAATCAGAAAAATTGGCGCGACCCGATATGACACGCCTCAGCAAAACCAAACGCGCCGAACCTGACAATTCTTAAATGAAAGACGCGCCCCAACGGAAGCGAAGATCAGCTTGTCTGCAGCGGTAGACGAATCGTGAAGCCGGTGCCGACCCCAGATGTGCTCTCGACTTTGATCGAACCGCTATGGTCTTCGACAACTTTCTTGGTGATGTAGAGACCGAGACCGGTGCCGCTCTTGGCTTGTTTGGTTGTGAAATAGGGATCGAAAATTCTATTCAACTGCGCCGGATGAATGCCGGCGCCAGTGTCTTCAACGCGAAGATCGACATAAAAATCTTTTTGAGCGCACGTAACGGTGACTGTCCCCTTCTTTTCAATCGATGCCTGAACGGCGTTGACGATGACGTTTTGGATCGCGCGGTTAATTTGCAAAGCGTCTCCCAACAACGTGCAGGCGTCTTCACAAATGGTCGATTTCAGTTCGACGCCATTCTCACTCGCCATCGGTGCAATCCCTTTCAACACTTCGCGGACAATACCGGACACGGAAATCAGTTTTGGCGGAGAGGCTTCCACGTTTCCGTAGCTCTGCCACATGGTGAGCAGCTCACGGCAAAGTCGGACGTTTTGCTCGATGATGTTCAGCTCCTTCACCGAAGAGGCGTCCTGTTGCCCGTTTTCAGATTTTTCGAGGCGTTTAGCGAGCAATTGAACGTAACCCCAGACAATCGTGAGTGGGTTTCCGAGATCGTGAACGAATTCCGCGGAAGCCTGGCCGAGCGACGCAAGGCGCTCTTTCTGCGCGAGTTGTTGGAGCAGACGATTATTCAATTCCTTGATCTCAGCGGCAGCGTATTCGCTCGTCCGGTGTGCGCGTGTGCGCTCGACGTTGCGATCGATCACCTGCTGCATTTCATGGGCATCAAATGGTTTGCTGATATAATCGTTAGCGCCGAGGCGGAGCGCTTCCTTGGCGGTATCGAGCGCACCAAAGCCGGTCAGCATGATGACGGAAAGATGCGGATCGATTTCGCGAATCTGGCGCAGACCTTCGATCCCGCTGACGCCCGGCATTCGTATATCCATGACAATGGTATCAGGATTCTTCTCCTTGAGTAACTTAATACCGGCTTCGACGCAGTCGGCGGTGTGGACCTGATAGTTTGGTTTCAGGAGCATGCGCAAGCTTTCGCGCGGTCCCATTTCGTCATCGATGACCAGAATCTGGGGCAGTTCGGGACTAGTGGTCATGGTGTGCGTCAGCGGGCTTAGAAGCTAGGGTCATGCCGCGCAGAGGCGCTGGGCGCAAAAATATTCGGCAACTCATCTCGATTCGCCGGCGAACGTTTAGGTTAAAAATCCGTGGCATGCAAGGTGCAACTTGTGAATAAGTTGCCGCCTTTGGTGGATAGTCTCCTGACTTTGGCGCACAAAAAATATAATGACTGGAGCCAATGTAGCGTTTAGAATGCCCGGTGATTCGTTCGTGGCAGATCCCATCGACAATCCCTTAACCGCCCACTCTCCAGATCTCACGGCGGGAAACTGTCGAGTTTTCCTTATCGCTCGAATTTTCCCGTCCGCAATCGCAAACCCCATGAGACGAAATCGTGTTGTCATTACTGGAATGGGAATCTGGCACCGAATGGCATCGGCTTGAACGAATTCTGGGAATCGCTTTTGAACGGCCGCAGCGGCATTGGACCGATCACACTTTTTGATGCCAGCGACCTAAAGAGCCGAATTGCCGGCGAAGTAAAAAATTTCGATCCGCTGGATTATATCGAACCGGAGCTCAAACCGAAACGCATGGCGCGACATACACAGTTTGCTTACGCCGCCACTATGATGGCGCTTGAAGATGCCAGGCTAGAAATTTGCGAAGCAAGTTTGCCAAGTCCGACTCCAGTAGTTGTCGGTGTAAGTACGAGCGCTTTGGACGTCATCGAAAATGTTTATCGCGTTTCGGATAATCGCGGAATTGACGCAATCGCTCCTACCGCGCTGGCGGCCTCCAAACCCCAAGCGGCAGCCAATGTCATCGCCGATCGAATTGGGACTCGAGCTCGCGCAGCGACTGTTTCCTCGGCGTGCCCCTCTGGTTTAGACGCAGTAGCGCTGGCGGCGACCATGATCCGTTCGGGCGCAGCGGAACTGGCAATTGCTGGCGGTGCCGACGCACCTCTCACCAGGCATGGCATGGCAAGTTTTGTGGCAACCGGATTGAGTTCATTTCGCAACGGCGAACCGGAGAAAGCGAGCCGCCCGTTCGATATCGAGCGCGATTCGGGCGTAATTTCAGAAGGCGCGGGAATGTTTGTTCTTGGAAAATTACGACCGCGCAGTCGCTCGAGGAGCGCAAATTTATCTTGAAATCAGCGGCTACGCGACCCAGCGCGACCGAGCTCCCGAATATCCCGGATCTGGACTAGTAGATTCAATGCGGCTCTCCCTAGCTAACGCGAGCCGCTCTGAGCGGGACATCGATTATATTTCCGCGTATGGCCCCGGTCACCCGCTTCTTGACGCCGCGAAGTACGCGTACATCAAGGAAGTATTTGGCGAACGCGCTTACTCGATTCCTGTCAGCTCAATCAAAGGTGTTACTGGAAATCCTCTAGCGGCAGCCGGCCCACTGCAATTGGCGGCGTGCGCCCTAAGCTTTCGCGATCAGATTATTGCGCCGACAGCGAATTGTGATTTGCCGGATCCGGAGTGCGATTTGGATTTCGTGCCACTGCGCCCCAGGAGAGCGAAGCTGAACTGCATTTTAATGAATGTTCGCGGTTTGGGCGGGAGCGCGAGCTCGTTGGTTGTTGATCGGCTCACAGCGCAATGAACAGCGCGACTTTTCCAATTGCTAATCGCGCTTATTGATTCAATTGGCTGCTAGGCTTGGTTGTTTTTCAATGCAAACCGGCACCGGAAACCGAATCAAGCTTTTCTCTTCTTGTCGGTCATTACCGCAGGTTGGCTAGGATGTCTCTATTTTGCAGTTACAGCGACGAACTCTGCGGATCGGCCGAGATCGCCATTCGGCAAGCTTCAGTCTTCGCGGCGTTAACTTTAATTGGCATTGAATCTTCTTCGGTGTCGATCCAACAAAGCAACACCGCGTTGGCGGGAAATTACTGGTCACAACATCCCTTGGCTGATTATGGCGCGCGGTCGTGACGGTGTTCTGCCAGACACACTTTTTGTCAAGAGGAGTCGAGTTGTCGACTGTCGACAGGAGTGCTGCTGCCACGTTTACGGACAGTACGCGAATCCTTTATTTTGCCTGGTTTTTCACTGCGGGTGCAGTCGTGATCGTCGCCTACGTCATGGACACGAGGCGCGAAGTCCGCAGCGAACAAGCGACCGAGCTGTCGTTCATCTTGATTGGCGTGATCGTCGCAGTCGGTAGCGCCGCATTGTCTTTCACCTCTTGGCTTGTTTCTGGATAAATCGCGGCTCGTTTGGCTCGCACCGTCACGAATCGCTCTTTTCAGCTTGATCATTTCCTACGGCATCGCCACGCGAAAAATGATGGACGTAAGCGTCTTGCTTCGCCGCGTAATCTCGTATGCAGTTCTCGCGCGTATCTGATCGCCCTTTACGCGTTGATTTGGTGGCTCGTTTCAACCGCGCTGCAGTCTTCGACTGCCAATGCCCATTCAATCGCGCACGTCGTCGCCGCAGTCGTGATCGCATTTGCAATGGCGCCGGCGCGGGGAATATCTCAGCGCCTGGCAGAGCGGATGTTCATCGGCTCCCATCAACTCGATTTTCGCGCGACCGTGAGCAAGGCAGCAAAAATTCTGGCGTCGGTCGCCACTTTGCGCGACTTGCTCGACCGTTTCGCACACACGGTGGCCGAAGCTGTCGGTACAGAGCGCGTGATGATCCTTTTGCCGACAAAGCAGGGATTCTCGCAACATTATCCCGCCCGTTGAGCCGGGTTCTCGCCAGTTCCTGGAATTGACTCGCGACCAGGCAACAATTGCCCAGCTCGAAGCAAACCGTGAACCGATTGTGCTCGATGAGTTGCATCGCGCGCGCCCAACGCCGCAGCTCCAGCGGGTGATGCGACAATTGGATGCCCTGCAGGTCGCGTTGGCGATGGGAATTTTCTCACGTGATCACCTGGCGGGAGTTTTGCTTCTCGGGGCTCGAAAATCAGGCCGGATCTACGGCGGGGTCGAACAAGGCGCGCTGCAAGTCTTGTCTGGACAGTTAGCCGTAGCCATCGAAAACGCCGAACTTTTCACCGAGGTCCAGAACGCCAAGATCTATAATGAAACGTTGCTCCAAAATCTGACCAGCGGTGTAATCGCCTCCGGGACGGATGGAAAGATCACTGTTTTCAATAACGAAGCCGGACATATCACCGGACTGGATTCCGAGGAAATGCTTGAATGCTCGATAGATGCTTTGCCATTGGACCTGGCGGAGCCCCTGATTACAACGCTCCGCACAGGGGAGAGCCAGCAAGACCGCGAAGTCATGCTGCACGTTGGTAGTGCCGATGTAATCATTCGCGCGAGCACGTCGATTTTCCACGGCCAGGATCGACAAGTGCTCGGCGCGCTCATGGTGTTGACCGATGTTACCGCGATCAAGCGTCTGGAACTCCAAATCCGGCGCAGCGATCGTCTTGCCAGTCTCGGAACACTTTCCGCGGGCATGGCGCACGAAATTAAGAACCCTCTCGTTTCGCTTAAGACGTTCGCCCAACTTCTGCCGGAGCGTTACCAGGATTCGGATTTTCGCGACACGTTCTCGAATTTGATCGGCCATGAAATCGACCGCATCGACTCGCTGGTGAACCAGTTGCTTCGGTTCGCGAGGCCGGCAAAGCCGATTCTAAAACCACTTCACGCGCACGAGATCTTGGAGAAAGCGCTGACGCTTGTCGGCCACCGGCTCTATCAGAAAGACATTAAATTGCAGCGTGCGTGGCAGGCTGATGTAGACACGATTCGTGGCGATCCGGACCAACTGGAACAAGTCTTCCTAAACTTTTTCTTAAACGCGATGGATGCAATGAAGACCCAAGGTGAATTGACGGTAAAGACCGAGATCCGCTCCGGCGAACAATGGGTTAATGCCAGCGTTTACCCTAACGGTGCAAGCAACGGCCACGCGCCTGAAGCTTTGCTCATCAGCATTCGCGACACGGGCGAAGGAATCAAACCCGAAGATATTCCACACGTGTTTGATCCGTTCTTTACGACCAAGGACTACGGCACCGGACTGGGACTATCGGTCGTTCACGGAATCGTTCAGGAACATGGGGGCCAAATTGAGGTTGAGAGCGAACTGCATAAGGGAACGGTGTTCCACATTTTGCTGCCGTTGGTGCGGTCCGATAACAAGGTGGCCGCCGCATGAACCCAACGCCGGTTTCCATTTTATATACTCAGGATGCGGACTTGCTTCGCAGAGCGAAGGCGTTCCTGCGCACATCCGCGCAATTGCACCACGTCGCCGATCCCGGACGTCTTGAACCAGTCCTTCAACAAATGGGGCCGGCGGTGCTGATGATGGATTTGCGGGCAAAGGAATGCCGCGAATTACTCGAGCAAATCCACCAGGAACAACCCGACGTCCTGATCATCGCACTCGGCGTTGCTCAATCGGAGCCGCTTCGCGAGGCTGAACAGCTCGGAATTTATGCGGTGGAAGAGCTCGGATTGGAACGACGGCGTTTTCAGTCGCATGCTGGAACGCGCGTTCGCCTATCAAAAGCTCCTGCTGGAAAACCTCGATCTTCGCGAAAAGTCGACGATAACTACTGAGCACGTTCCCCAGAGTGAACGGGTGCGGTCGACGACGGATTCCGGAAGGACGCTGCCACTCCTGCGCTTCCCGCGCGTGCTTCGCCGCTTGGACGACATGAACGCGCTAGTCACCGCGATCGTCGAAGCCGTCGCCGACGCCGCCGGGGTAAGCCGGGTTGGACTTTTCTTGCGGACTCGCAAAAGCGAGCCGTACCACCTCGTGGCGGGTCTTCGTTGTTTGCCGGAGACAAGCCAACTGGAAGTTCGCCGATCGCGATGCGTTAGTGCGCTGGTTTCAGCTAAATGCACACTTGATTTCGCGCATACATCTTTTTCAAGCGCAGGATCAGCAGCAGCGAGCCATGATGCGGCGGGCGCTCGAGATCTTCGGAGCGGAAGTCATCGTGCCGCTCCATGCTCGTGACGGCATCATCGGTTGGATCTTTTTCGGACATCGCGTGACCGGGCAGCCCTTCGACGACCGCGACCTCGAAGAATTGACGCTCCTATCCGAGCACGTGTCGACGATTTTGGAAAATGCTCTCCTTTACGGGGAAGCGGCGATGGAAAAAACATTGGCCGAAACATTGCTGAAATCCATTCCGCCGGGAATTGTTGCCGTCGACACTGATGCTACGGTTCGATGGTTCAACCCACGCGCGGAAAAAATTCTTGGCTTTTCCAGCTCCGAAGTGGTCAACAAACCGATCGAAAGAATCGACAATAAGCTTGGCCGGTTTGCTCCGCGAAGCACTCGAATCTAAAGCGCCGCTGCCGACACAACATTGGATCGACAGTAATACCGGCGGTCGTTTTCGGTCGAAGCATTGCGTCTTGCGAGCAACGGGTCCGCCCTCGGGGCAGTTGCGGTCATCAATGACCTCACGGCCCAGGAAACGCTGCGGGAAAAGCAGGCCCTGGTCGATCGCGCAGTATTTTGGACCGATCTGGCTGCGAGCATGTCGCATGAAATTCGTAATCCACTCGTCGCCATCAAGACTTTCGCTCAACTGCTGCCCGAGCGCTTTGACGACGCCGATTTTCGCAAGGAATTCAACAAGATCGTCGTCCAGGAAATCGATCGCCTGGACAAAATTATCACCCAAATCAACAACTTCGCGCATCCGCCGGAACTCGTGCTTGAAGTCGATCGACGTTCGCGCGCCGGTGAAGAAGGGATTGGAAATCGCTCGCGCCCGATTTGGGGTCAACGGCAAGGTGGAGATCGAAACTTCGTTGCCTCAACGATCTGCCGCGCGTACTTGGAGACGAAACCGCCCTGGCGGAGGCTTTCGCTCACCTGGTGGCGAACGCGGCCGAAGCCAGTGTCGATCGGACCAAGCCGCGAATTACTGCTTTCCGCGAAACCGGTCCGGGAAGGCCGGCAAGCCGCCGGCGGTCGTTGTAACGGTTCGAGACAATGGCCGAGGAATCGCACCCGAAATTAAAGGAGAAAATTTTCTCGCCGTTCTGCACGACGAAGCCGCGCGGGAATGGGCCTGGGTTTGCCAATCGTCAAACGAACAGTGTTCGATCATCATGGCCGGGTCGAAGTCGATTCGACATCCAAGGGGACCCAGGTCAGCGTGGTGTTGCCAACGAGCGGCGGAAATACCGAGTAGGAAATTTTCGAGTTGCGATTTGCGTCTCGCGATTTGAGGCTTCGGTCAACCGAAATCCAAATCGGCTACAAGAAGTTCGCCATCGGGGCGGCACCAATAACTTGATTAAACTAATTACCTTCGGCAATTGAAGGAGACATCATGAAATCTATCGCCGTTAACGAAGAACAATTGCAAAAAATTAAGACCAGTCCGGGTTTTGTTGCGGCGCTGGATCAAAGCGGCGGCAGCACGCCGAAAGCCCTGCGTCAGTATGGAATTCAAGAGAATGCGTGGTCCAGCGATGAAGAGATGTTCACCATCGTGCATCAGATGCGGACCCGTATCATGACCAGTCCCGCTTTCAACGGGAAGCGAATTATCGGTGCCATCCTGTTCGAGAACACAATGGACAGGGAAATCGAAGGGCAACCCACCGCGGACTATCTTTGGAACGTGAAACGGGTCGTACCGTTTCTAAAAGTGGATCAAGGCCTGGCCGCTGAGAAAGACGGCGTTCAGTTGATGAAGCCCATGCCGACGCTGGGCGCGCTCCTCGATAAAGCCAGGGCGAAACGCATCTTCGGAACCAAGATGCGCTCAGTGATCAAACAAGCCGACGAAGCAGGGATCAAGGACATCGTGATCCAGCAGTTCGAAATCGGTCAACAGATTATCTCGGCGGATTTCGTGCCGATCCTCGAGCCGGAAGTTGATATTCGCTGCCCGGAAAAGGCGAAAGCCGAGCAGTTACTCAAAACAGCCATTCTTGAAAAGCTCAACGAATTGCCAGCTGGTCAGTTCGTTATGCTCAAGCTTACGCTGCCGGAACAGGACGACTTTTACGCCGACTTTGTCAAACATCCCAAGGTTGTAAGGGTGGTTGCGCTTTCCGGCGGCTATTCGCGAGAAGAAGCAAACAATCGTCTGCGCAAACAGCATGGCGTAGTCGCCAGCTTTTCCCGCGCGCTAGTTGAAGGGCTGACGGCCCAGCAATCTGACGCTGAGTTCAATGCCGTGCTCGATAAATCCATTCAGAGCATTTTCGACGCATCGAATACTTAAGCCGACTATTGCCAATTTAATGAGCGTGCCAGTAGCGCTTGGCACAAGCGCCTCTACAATTTAGAAAGAAAACGTGACGTTCACGCTCCAGGAGCTCGCGATCTTCTCCGGTGGAGAATTGCGCGGTCGGCGATCCGACTCGAAGAATCACCGGAGCCGCTTCGCTTTCGGAGGCTGTTCCGGGTGAGGTCACATTTTATGCTGATCCGCGTTACCTGGCGCGACTGCGTAAAACTCGCGCCTCAGCGATTTTTGTACCGCTCGATTTTTCCGAGCAAACGGCCGCCGCGCAAATTCGCGTGGCCAATCCTTCGAAGGCTTTCGAGCAAGTGGTGCTGAAGCTTGCGCCGAAACCGATCGAGTTCGCGCCCGGAGTCCATCCGACCGCGGTCGTCGATCCAAGCTGCGAAACTCGGACGCGATGTTTCGATTCAACCGCATGCCGTCGATCGAAGCAAACGCGACGCATCGGCGACAACACCGTCATCGGAGCGGGCAGTTACGTCGGACACGAAACCGTGATCGGCACGTCGTGTGCTAATCTATCCGAACGTGACCATTCGCGAACGAACGCGAATTGGCGCGCGCGTCATCATTCACAGCGGCGCGGTTATCGGCGCGGACGGTTTCGGATTTGAGTTGGTTGACGGTCGCTACAAAAAAATTCCGCAAATCGGCATCGTCCAAATCGACGACGACGTGGAGATTGGCGCCAACACGACGATTGACCGAGCCCGATTCGGACGAACTTGGATCCAGGAAGGTGTAAAGATCGATAATCTCGTTCAGATCGCTCATAACGTGATCATTGGAAAAAATTCCATCATCGCGGCGCAGACCGGAATTTCTGGGAGCACACGCATTGGTGAGAATGTGATGATGGCCGGACAGGTCGGGGTAATCGGTCATCTCGACCATCGACGACAATACGATCATTGCCGCTCAAAGCGGTATTTCCAAAGACCTTCCCGGTGGCGCGTGGTTTGGTTCTCCGGCGGTCCCATTGACCAGAGGCGAAACGGCAGATCGCTTGGATCCATCGTCTTGGGTAAACTTTTCGACCGAATAAGGGCAATCGAAAAGAGGCTTGGGCTGTAAGCACGGGCACGGCAACGGCTTGGGGCGGTGCGGGCCAGGGGAGAAATGGACCAGATGGCAGGCATTTGGCAAGGGAGGTGCTTTAGTGGTTATAGAAATTATAACCATGAGCCCGTTAAAACGCGAATATTCCCAGTTCCTCATCATCGACGATGACCCCGGCATCGCTAAGTTCCTCGTCACGTATCTTCGCCAACGCGGTCACACCTGCCATGCCCTGACCGATGGATTTCAAACCGCCTCATGGCTCTCTGAACACGATTGCGAGGTCGCGATTGTTGATCTCAAAATGCCGAAAGTGGACGGAATTTCGCTCATCTCGTTTATGCGCGAAATGAATCCTGCACTACCGATTGTCGTCTTTACTGGGGTTGGCTATGACGAGGAGCAAATGCACGCTGCCCTCCACGCCGGTGCGAATGGTTACGTGAGCAAAAATCTTCCGATCGAACAGCTTTATTGCGTGCTCGCGCGCGTGCTCGCGACTTGTCAGCAACGCAAGAGAGCGGCGTCAAACAGCCAGCAACCGGCATTAGCTAGCGTAGCTTGATCAGTGCCTTCGCGCCGTTTTAAGCCGTTCGCGTAAATCTTCGGGTAAAATGCAGGCACCGCCGCACGCATTTACCGTTTCCATTTCCAACAAGTCCGAAGTCGCAACCGTGACATCGAATCGCTCCGCGTACTTGCAGGCCAGCCTCTCGATGATTGTGTCCGCCGACTGGCCACGCCGCGCGTAAAAGATTTGAAGATCGTGTGGATCGGCTATTTCGCTCACCTGCTGACCCTGGCCATCGAAAACCGCAACGACCTTTTCGTCGCTCCAATCCTGGTAATCGCGCAATTTCTTGATTAAAACCTCACGCGCGACGTGCGGCCGACGGTCGTGAAGTTTTCGCAATTCCGGCCATGCAAAAATGATGCTGTGCCCATCTACGATGAGATAACGCGCTCGCACGCAATAATTCTAGCTCATGTCGAGCCGCGAACTAACGCAGATCGTGGGAACGAACGCTAGTGTGCCGAGGCTGCTTCCTTCCTGCTTCGCGACCGCGGGGATTCGCGCTGTTTCGAGCGCATCGAGGTTTTCTTTCGTTTCAAGTATGCTTTACGACGCTTGCGTTTGGATCGAACTCGGTGCTGCTGGCCCATGCTTTTCTTATAGGCAGAAAGCGTAAAGGGCGCAAGCTGTCGACAACAAATAACAAAATCGAGATTGCATTTGTTCGCTCCTAGGAATTAAACAATTGGACGGTGCGACCCCCCTTGCCCCTGATGTTTTCCCCCACTCCGAGAAGACTGATTGGTGGATCCCTTTTGCTACTCGTGTTCGCCGCGGTTTTTAGCGTGCTAAGTCTCATTAAAATTAGATCGCTGCGCTCAACCGCCGCGGAAGCGATCACTGCCCGCGAAGCCGCTGAGCGATACCGTGTAACAAAAGAAAATGAGCTTATGGCCCGCGAATCAGCCATCGCCGCGCAGCAGGCGAAACTCAACGACCGCGAAAGTAAAACGCTCGCTTCTGAGGAGCAGCTCAAGCAATTTTTGAACGAAAAGAAACAGGTTGAAGCCAAGCTTCAGGATAAAGAAGCTGATATTGCTAAGTTACAAAAGCAAATCGAGGAAAAGCAACCGGCCTCCGCAAACCCGGGTGCGCCATCGAATGTTGAATTGCAAGCCCAGTTAGATGATGCCCGGCAGCAGCTCGATAACGCCGAGCACGAGAAAAGTCTTCTCGCTGAAAAAATGGCGGCTGTTCGAGAGCGCGCTTCACAGCTTGAAGAGGAAAAGAAGCGGCGCGCGATTGCGTCACGGAAAAGTTGGTGTTCGTGGTAAGATCCTCGCCGTCAACCAGGCCTACAACTTTGTGGTGCTCAATCTCGGTGGCCGCAATGGCGTCGAGCCATACTCTGAAATGCTGATTTTGCGAGACGGCACCTTTATCGGAAAAATCCGCATTTCTTCAGTTGAACCGGCCACCGCTATCGGCGATATCATCACCAGCACGCTGGCACGTGGTGTCCAGGTGCAACCGGGAGATATCGTTATTTATGCTGGTTCAAATTCGTAAATTGCGGCGGCCGATCGCGAGTCTTTTGTTACTCGCGGCAGCGGGAACTCTGATTTCTTGTGCATCACAAAAAGACCACGTCGCACTGGTCAAGGATCCGGATGCAAAACCAGAAGGCGCCATGCCTTGGAATAAGCAGGAAAAATGGGAAACCGGTGATCAGTTCGCCAACATGACTGATCACCGCTAAGCGCGCGCGCTGATCAGATCCAAAAGCCGGCTGGGATAACCGCGTTCTTCGGCACAACCACGATGCCGTCGCGAATGAAGTAATTCTCCGCATCGAGATTCGCTGCTTTTCCTTCCGGTGTAATCACCACGCCATCGGCGATCCGCGCATTCTTGTCGATGATTGCGCGATCGATCACGCAATTGCGCCCAATCCCGATAGGCGGCAGGTCGCTGCTGGGTTGCCGATCTTCCTCGAAGTAATCGGCGCCCATGATAACACTGTTGCGAATCGTCGCTCCACTTTCGATGAAACTGCGAATGCCGATAACGCTGCGCTCGATATGAGCGTCGGAGATGATGCAGCCGTCGGAAATGATTGCCTGTCGCAGAGTCGCACCGTTGACTTTGCTGCCCGGCAAAAATCGCGGATGCGTGTAGATCGGCGCTATCGGCTTCGAAGAAACTGTATTCCGGCACGATATCGGTCAGGTCGAGATTCGCTTCGTAAAAAGCGCGGATTGTTCCGATGTCTTCCCAGTAGCCGTTAAAAATGAACGCGCTCACATGGCGGTCCTTGATCGAATGCGGAATGACGTCTTTGCCGAAATCGACCAGATCGTTGTCCAAACAACGCACCAGGACTTCGCGATTGAACACATAAATGCCCATCGACGCCTGAAAGAGTTCGCCATCTATGCGGTGACTCAGTCGCATCAATCAGCTCCGCGCTCATCTCCATGCCGGCGAGTAGACTTTCGTCTTTCGGTTTTTCGACAAACCGCGTGATCCGCCGATCGATTCCGCATTGCATGATTCCAAATTCGGCGACCTGATCGCGCGTGCACCGGTTTGGTGGCCAGCGTGATCTCGGCCCCGGATTGAATGTGCTGATGCAGCAGCGTCCGAAAATCCATCCGGTAAAGCTGATCGCCGCTCAGGATGAGATAATAATCGAACGGTCGCTCGAGGAAGTAGCGCATGTTCTGGCGCACCGCGTCGGCCGTGCCTTGATACCATTGCGAGCCTTCGGGCGTTTGTTGCGCGGCGAGAATGTCGACAAAGCTGCGCGAAAAATTGTCGAACTTGTAGCTCGCTTGAATATGTCGATGCAACGACATGCTGTTGAATTGCGTCAGCACATAGATCGAGCGCAGCCCGGAGTTCAGGCAGTTGCTGATCGGAATATCGACGATGCGATATTTTCCGCCGAGCGGCACCGCCGGTTTGGACCGGTCCTTGGTTAACGGAAACAAACGCGTGCCGGCGCCGCCACCCATGATGATGGCAAGCGTTCGCTGCGTCGTACCGGGCGGAAGCGCGGGCGTCGCCATTGGCGAAAGCGGAAACGCCGCGGCGCGTGAGCTTGTCCGTTTCCACAGCTCCAATAACTCAGGGTCTTCGCCTTCCGGCAACCATTTTGCATCGGTTTGCTCGAAATTCGTTCAGACAGTAACCTTGCCAACCCTAGCTATGTGCGGAATTGTCGGTTACGTCGGTCGGTCGGAAGCTGCGCCCATTTTACTCGACGGGTTGCGCCGCCTCGAATATCGCGGCTACGATTCGGCCGGCGTTGCGATCGTTGACGGCGATCATGTTGGAAACTCGCAAGTGCGCCGGGCGAATTGCTTCACTGGCGGAATTAATTTCCGAAAAACCGGCGACGGGCTCGTACGGGATCAGTCATACGCGCTGGGCAACGCATGGAAAAGTCACCGACGAAAATGCTCATCCACATTTCGACGCCAGCGGCAAAATCGCGCTCGTTCACAACGGCGTGATCGAAAATTATCAGGCGCTCAAAGAACAACTGATCCAGGATGGCGACACAAATTTTCGATCGGATACCGACACCGAAGTGCTTGCGCACATCTGATCGGCAACATTTACCGGAAGCTCGACGGCAAAGATTCGAAGGCGCGACTGGTCAACGCCACCCGGGCTGCGTTGAAGCAGGTCATCGGCACCTACGGCATCGCGCTCGTTCACGCGGACATTCCTGATTTCATCGTCGGCGCACGCCGCGGCAGCCCGCTCGTGCTCGGCGTCGGCAAGGACGAAAATTTTCTGGCCAGCGACGTAAGCGCGATCGTCGCTCACACTCGCGACGTTGTTTACCTGAACGATTTCGATCTCGTTTCGTTCGACCGCGACAACTTCGAGATCAGTTCAATCGACGGCGCAGTCGGCAGCACGCGGTCAGCAAGGTCGAGTTCACCGCGGAGGACATCAAGAAGGGCGATTACCCGCACTACATGCTCAAGGAAATCTGTGAGCAGCCGGACACGGTGCGCGACGCGATGCGCGGTCGGCTGAGTTATGAAGAGTGCACCGCCAAACTCGGCGGCTTGAACATGAATCCAGCAGAGTTGCGCGATGTCGCGCGCATCGTTCTCACCGGTTGCGGAACTGCGCTGCACGCCGCGCGCGTCGGCGAATATATCATCGAGCAGCTCGCCAACATTCCGGTCGATGTCGATTTTGCGAGCGAGTTTCGCCATCGCAATACGCCGCCGACCGAGCACACGCTCGTCTTCGCGATCAGCCAGAGCGGTGAAACCGCCGATACGCTCGGCGCGTTGCGCGAAAGCAAGCGCAAAGGCTATCGCACGCTCGGGATTTGCAACAACGTCGCCAGCACGATCGCGCGCGAAAGCGACGGCGGCGTTTACATGCACGCCGGCCCGGAGATCGGCGTCGCGGCCACGAAATCATTCACGTCGCAATTGATCATTCTTAACTTGATCGGCCTTCTTCTCGGCCGCATGCGCCATCTCTCGACCGCGCAAGGGAAACGAATGATCGACGCGCTGGAAGCGTTGCCCGGACAAATCGAGCAAGTTTTGAAGCTGAGCGATCAGATAAAGTCGATCGCGAAGAAATATGTCGATGTTACCGGAATGCTGTTTTTCGGCCGGCAATTCAATTATCCGATCGCGCTCGAAGGCGCGCTCAAGTTGAAGGAGATCACCTATCTCTTCGCCGAAGGCCATCCCAGCGCCGAACTCAAGCACGGAATCATCGCGCTCGTCAGGCCGGACTTGCCGTCAATCTTCATCGCGCCGGACGACGCGGTGTTTTCAAAGAACGTCAACAACATGGAGCAGATCAAAGCGCGCAAAGGTCCGATCATCGCGATTACTTCCGGCAACGGCGCGAAACACTTGAAAGATCTGGCCGCGGACATCATCGAAGTCCCGGACACAATCGATTGCCTGAGCCCGATGTTGACCGTCATTCCGTTGCAACTGCTCGCCTATCATCTCGCCGTCGCGCTTGGCCGCGATGTCGATAAACCGCGCAATCTCGCCAAAAGCGTAACCGTGGAGTGATTAACGCTTCAGGACAATCTGTCCCTGATGTCGATTGAGTCAGCGCGATATCGGATCAGTTGCACCCGATTTGCAGTAAACGCCGACGTTGACACAAAAGCGGCAAATTCTTACGATCTGAACCAACAGCTGATTCTGTTTGCGCTGTTCCCCCATGCGCCAGAACGAAGATTACGTCCTCAAGATCCTCCAAGACGTCGGACTTGTTTCGCCCAAGCAAGTCGACGCTGCGCGCAAACGTTTGAACGGCCAGGATCAAGGTTGTCGATGTCTTGATCAAGGACGGAATCGTCGACGAATCCGATGTTTCGCGCTCGCTGGCCGCTCAGGCGCACATGGATTGGATCGATTTATCGATCGATGATCATTCCGCCGGAAGTCATCAGACAAATTCGCGCCGAAGATGCGCGTCGCTTCAAGAGTGATTCCGGTCGCCTTCGGCGAAACTGGACTCGTTGTCGCGGTAAGCGATCCGCTCGACTATCGATACGATCGACAGTTTGAGTTTTCTGCTTCAACGCGAGCTCGAGCTCGTTTGCTCAAGTCCCAGAAAGATTCGCGAATCGCTCATTAAATATTACGGGACCGCGGACGAAGCCGGCCGGACATCACCCGCGAGAGAATCGGCGAAGATGTCGATCTGGAGTCGAGATCGCGACGGCGCCGACAGCAACGAGGTCGATGAAGCTGACGCTCCAATCATTCGTCTGGTATCGATGTTGATCGCTCGAAGCGCATCGTTCCGGTGCAAGCGATATTCATCTCGAGCCGCTCGACAAAAAATTCCGTGTCCGATTTCGGATCGACGGCGTGCTTCAGGAAATGCATGCGCCACCGAAACGATTGCAGTCCGCCATTGTCAGCCGACTGAAAATCATGACCGGCTCGATGAGCATCGCTGAGAAGCGTTTACCGCAGGACGGCCGAATTCAGGTCAAAATCAAGAAAGAAACCGATCGATCTTCGCGTCTCTACGATTCCGACAAATCACGGCGAGAGCGTCGTGATGCGTTTGCTCGACAAATCGAGTCTGATCCTTGGATTGCCCGAACTCGGTTTTTTCAGCGACGACCAGGAAACGTTCGAGCGACTGATTCAACTTCCCGACGGAATTCTGCTTGTCACCGGCCCGACAGGCTCCGGAAAGACGAGCACGCTTTACGCCTGTTTAAATTACGTCAACAAAGCCGACCGCAAGATCATCACCGTCGAGGAACCGATCGAATACCAGATGACCGGGATCAATCAGGTGCCAGGTGAATTCGGAAATCGGGATGACATTTCCGGCTGCGCTGCGCTCGATTCTGCGTCAGGCGCCAAACATCATCATGATCGGCGAGATTCGCGATCTCGAAACCGCTGGCATCGCCACTAATGCGTCGCTTACCGGCCATTTGGTTTTCAGCACGCTCCACACGAATGACGCGCCATCTGCCGTAGCACGTTTGATCGACATCGGTGTCCAGCCGTTTCTGGTCGCTTCATCATTGCGCGCGGTCATGGCGCAACGACTGGTACGGCGTGTTTGTCCAAATTGCAGAGAGCCAGCCGAATTAACCGAGAGCGAAAGGCGGGCGCTCCGGATCGAACCAGGGCAATTACAAGACGCGTCAAGTGATGCACGGCAAAGGCTGCGAGCAGTGCCACGACTCGGGATACAAGGGCCGGATGGGCATCTTCGAAATTTTCGTCTTCGACGACGAAGTCCGCCACATGATCAACCGACGCCGCTCGACTTCAGATTTGCGTCAACGCGCGCGCGCTCTCGGCATGCGCACGTTGCGCGAAGACGGAATCCGGAAAGTTCTCGCCGGGCTAACTACCGCGGAAGAAGTAATCTCCATCACCGATCGGAGACGAAAGTTAAAATGAACGACAAACAAGTCGCTGAACTCTTTGTCGAGCAGCACGTGCTCCAGCCGATCGCAAGCCGAAGACGTTCTCAACGAAGCGAATTTAAACGGAAAAACCATCGCGCAAGCCATGGTCGACGGCGGCTTCGTCGACGAAGCCGGTTTTTATCGGACAATCGCCGAAGCGCTCGGGGCCGAATATGTCGATCTTACCGATACGGAAATTCCGCCGGCGATTTTGAAATTAATTCCGAGCGGACTCGCGCGGCTCCATCGCGCGTTGCCGATTGGCATCAGCGGAAACACGCTCCGCGTCGCGCTCGCCGATCCGCTCGATCCGCAGCCGCTGAGGATCTTCGCTTCGCGCTCGGCAAAGATGTCGATGTTGTCGTCGCGCCGACCGAGCAAATCGAAGATCGGATCAAGGAATACTACGGCACCGACACCGCGAGCATGGAGGAAGTACTCAAGCAGCTCGGAGAAGTGGACGAGATCTTGCAGATCCGCGGTGACGAAAGCGCCGCGGCGGTGGAAGCAGAAGCGAACGCGACGCCTATCATTCGCTTCGTCGATTTAATCTTGTAGCAAGCGATCCAGGACCGCGCCAGCGACATTCACTTCGAACCGTTCGAGAACGAATTCAAAATTCGTTATCGCGTGGACGGCGCTCTTTACGAAATGTCGCCGCCGCCGCGACATCTCGCGCTGCCGGTGATTTCGCGCGTGAAAGTAATGGCGAACATGAACATCGCCGAGCGCCGTTTGCCGCAGGACGGGCGCATCCAAAAAAATATCGCCGGTCGCCATGTCGATCTTCGCGTTTCAACTTTGCCGACGCAGTTCGGCGAAAGCGTCGTGCTTCGCGTGCTCGATCGCTCCACGGTGAATCTCGATCTCGAGATGCTCGGCATGCCCGATTACGTCCACGATTACCTGATCGAGCTCATCAATCGGCCGAACGGAATTTTCATCGCCACTGGCCCGACCGGTTCCGGAAAAACGACGACGCTTTATTCCTGTCTGCGCAAGATCAACACGATCGATTCCAAATTGCTGACTGCGGAAGAGCCGGTCGAGTACGATTTGGAAGGAATCATCCAGGTGCCGGTGAACGAAGCGATCGGTCTCACGTTCGCTCGCGTCCTGCGCGCGTTTCTCCGCCAGGATCCCGATCGAATCATGATCGGTGAAACACGCGATCTCGAAACGGCGCAAATCGCGATCCAGGCGTCGCTCACCGGCCATCTCGTCTTCACCACGCTGCACACCAACGACGCACCCGGCGCAATCACGCGCTTGATCGACATGGGCGTCGAACCGTTTCTGATTTCAGCAACACTCGAAGCGGTGCTCGGCTCAACGTTTGCTCCGCAGCATTTGTCCGAATTGTCGCGTAAGCTACCAGCCTAACGAATCGTTACTCACTCAGCTCGAGCTTTCGAAGCGCGACATCGGCGAACAACAATTTTTCTACGGCCAAGGCTGCGACGCCTGCAACAACACCGGCTACAAAGGCCGCAAAGGAATTTACGAATTGATGAAAATCACCGATCCATTGCGTGAGTTAATCAATCGAGCGCGCGCCAACGGTTGTTCTCAAGCAAAAAGCGATCGAACTCGGAATGGTCACGCTGCGCCAGGACGGATTGCGCAGCATCTTCGCCGGCGATACCACGATCGAGGAGGTAATGAAATACACTTAACCATTTAAGGCTTAACGAATGAAAACGGACATACCTTGATCTTCTTCAATCGCTAAATCATTAAATCGTCTAATCACTAAATTCTTTTCATGCCTCGGTTCACTTACGTAGCGCTCGATTCGCGTGGACAGGAATCGACTGGAATGGTCGAAGCCGCTTCGACCGACGAAGCAATCGGCCAATTGCGGCAGGCTGGATTTTTTCCGACGAACGTTTCCGAAGAAGGCAAAGCCGGGCGCGTCGACGGGAAAGGCTGCGAAGCGTGCGGCCAGCCGCCGGCGGTGCTCAATCGCGCGGAAAAGATAAAGGCATCGTTCTCTTTCAGCGCAAAAGAGTTAAACCAAAGACTCTAATGATCTTCACGCGTCAACTCGCGACCCTGATCGATTCCGGCCTGCCACTGTTGCGCGGGCTCAACGTTCTCGCCAAACAAGAACGCGACAAGGTTTTGAAAAGCACGATCGAGAAACTTGCCGATTCGGTCCAGGGCGGCAACACATTCTCCGAAAGTCTTGAGCAGTTTCCGTTCATCTTTAACAATCTTTACGTCAATATGGTCAAGGCTGGCGAAGTCGGCGGCGTGCTCGAGCTCGTGCTCACGCGGTTGGCCGAGTTTCAGGAAAAGGCGGCCAAAATCAAAAACAAAGTCGTCGCCGCCATGGTTTATCCGATCATCGTCATGACGATGGCGATCGCGATCATGGGATTTTTGCTGGTCTTCATCGTGCCAAAATTCGAAGCGATCTTTCACGATATGCTCGGCGAACGGCCGTTACCCGGAATCACGACACTGGTGATTAATGTCAGCCGATTTGTCCAAGGTCACTGGCTGCTCGTCGTCGCAATTATTTTCGCGTTGATCGCTGGTTACAGGTTTGCCAACCGCACCACTCGCAGGAAAATCCACTGTGGATCGTGCGAAATTGCGGTTCCCGCTTTTTGGCGACGTGATTCGCAAGACGGCGATCTCGCGATTTTCGCGCACGCTCGGAACGCTGGTCACCAGCGGCGTGCCGATTTTGCAGGCGCTGAATATCACGCGCGAGACCGCCGGCAACACTGTGATCGCGCACGCGATCGCACAAGTGCACGAGAGTGTGAAGGAAGGCGAATCGATCGTTCAACCGCTTGAAGCCAGCGGCGCGTTTCCGCCAATGGTCGTAAGTATGGTTGATGTGGGCGAAGAAACCGGCCAGTTGCCGGAAATGCTTTTGAAAATCGCGGACGTTTATGACGACGAGGTAGACACTGCGGTCGCGGCCATGACCGCAGCTCTCGAACCTATCATGATCCTATTTTTAGCGCTCGTGGTCGGCACGATTGTTATCGCGTTGTTTCTGCCCTTGATCGGCATTATCCAGGGTTTGCAACAACAAACCTGATCCGCCGAAGGCGGAATAACGAAACTCGAATGTCGAATCTCCAAACAATCTCGAATTTTCCAAATCCAAAACGCTTGCACCGAAATGAAGTTTTGGACTTCGGAACTTTGAATTTTAAGAATTGTCTCGAGTTTCGGGTTTCGAATTTCGAGCTTCGTAACGGAGCCGCGTTCACTGTCATCGAGCTGCTCGTGGTCATGGCAGTCGTCTTTCTTTTGGCCGGCTTGATTTTGAGCGCGGTCGGTTATGTCCAGAACAAAGGCGCCCGTTCCCGCGCCGAAACCGAAATCGCCGCTATCTCCGCGGCGCTCGAAAATTATAAAGCCGACAACGGAATTTATCCGCGCGACACGGTTAAAAACACGACTGACAATCTGGACGCGCGCATTTCGGGCAATCCGACTAACTATCAGACAGCGAGCCTTTTTCTGTATGACTCGCTTTTTGGCTCCACGTCCAGTGGAAGCCGCACGACGGTCAGCGGAGCCAAGTCGTATTTTGTTTTCAAACCGTACATGCTGAGTCCGCCTAACCAGGGTCAGAGTGTTCAATACATTCGCGACCCATTCGGAAACAGCTACGGCTACTCGACGGCGTATCAAAAGAATCCGGCGACTGGTTACAATCCAACGTTCGATCTATGGAGTACGGCCGGAAACATCGACAATAATAGTCCGCCGAACCAAACGAAGTGGATCAAAAACTGGTGACGCGAAAATCTACTGCGGGTTTGTGTTGATCGTGACTTCGACGCGTCGATTGGGGCTTTCGCGCTGAATCTCGGCATCGAACTCCGCCTTGCCCGCATTCGGCGCCACTAGGCGCGGTGGAACGACGAACTTGGTCGATCCCCGCCCGCGCGCGTCGATCTGTGACTGATCGATACCAAGCGCTTGCACCAGATAATATTTCATGTTGTCAGCCCGGCGCTGGCTGAGATCCAGATTGTATTCAGCAGTGCCGATCGAATCGGTGTAACCCTCAATTGTAAACGTCGCCTTTGGGTTACGTTTCAGGAGATCGACCAGTTTTTGCAAAATATCGCCCGGCTGTAGTTCGGCACTATCGAATGAAAAAAGTTGGTCTTCCGGCATGCGAATCTTTGTTCCCGAACCGAGCGGACCTTTTTGAGAAAGCAATTGGTCGAGGTCGCTGAATCCGGGCGCGCCTTTTTTGTTCGGGCCCGCGCTGTCGCCAGGAAGCTTACTCGTAAACGTGTTTGGACGCTTGATGATCGTGCTCGTGGCCAATTCCGTGCCGCTCAACGCGGGCTGCGGTCGACCCGATACCGAACTCTCATTCAACGCTGACTGTTCGTGAGTTGCGTTGGGACTCGTCGAGAGCGTTTGCGAGGCGCTTCGCTCGATCTCATTCATCACTGAAGTCACATCTGCTTGTTCCACCTTTGGTTTGTCGGGCAGCACATTGCTCATGTCGTCAGGCATTTGGGTGGTCGCCTGAATTTCCTCCAGCAACTTGTCGAATGACTTCTTTTCGTCCGGCTGCTGATTTTTGGTATCGTCGGGATTCGGCTTCGAGGCCGGATTGATTTGATCGCCACTCGCTTTGTCAATCTGGCTCAGGTCGACCGGTTTCACTCGAAACGTCATTGGCTGCTGGGTGTCCGCAAAGACTGTTTCTACCGACATGAATCGCGTGCGATAAAACCAAATGCAGAGCGTGATGTGCAGACAGAGCGAGACGATCAGTCCGAACCAAATCCAGCTTCGCTCGGGACTTCCGGTCAGTAACGCTTCGTGTTCGATATCGTCGATGTCGTCGAAATCGGAGACTCTCGCTGCGCCTTTCATCGTTTAGTTAAACACCGTTACCGCCCGATGGTTGTCAACCGGTCAGGCGTTGGACAACCGACCGGCGCGCGTTCGTTCAATGAAAGCCCGGGCGGCCTTTCGGATTTCATCCGCCACCCGTGCTTCCGGAGAAACAAACTTCGGCGTGAACCACGGAAACAAGCCAATCAAATCATGCGTGACCAGGATTTGCCCGTCACAATTCTCGCCCGAGCCAATGCCAATCGTTGGAATTCCGATCGCGTTCGTAATCTGCTTCGCGATATCGGGCACTACAATTTCGAGAACGACTGAGAACGCCCCTGCTTTTTCAACCGCGCGCGCGTCGGCGATCAACGCCTCCGCTTCCGATTGCGTTTTGCCTTTCACCTTGTAACCACCCTGTTCGCGCACCTGCTGCGGCAACATTCCGATGTGCGCCATAAACGGAATCCCGGCGCGCGTGATCGCTTCGATGTGCGCGACGTGACTGACGCCCCCTTCCAGCTTCACCGCTTGCGCGCCCGCGTCGACAAATTTCCTCGCCGTTGCGACAGCCTCGTCCGGCGTGTCGAATGTATGAATTGGCATGTCGCCGACCAGTAACGCGTTCTTCACGCCGCGAGCAGCCGCTTGCGTGTGATGCAGCATCTCTTCAAGGGTAACTTCGGTCGTGTCTTCGTAACCAAGAACGACCATGCCCACCGAGTCGCCGACGAGAATGATGTCGATTCCGCTCTCGTCGAGCAGCCGCGCAGTTGGATAATCGTAAGCAGTCAGCGCTGTGATTTTCTCGCCGCGCTTTTTTAACTCCCGATACTTTTCAACCAGGTTCGTCATTACCAGTTTTCCGCGAAGCGAGTCACTGTAGCCGAATCCTGTAGTTCCGCGAGTAGCTCCCGAACAGTCACGGTGTGGTTCGGCAAAATCAGTTCGGGACGGATATCTGCCAATGGCTGGAGAACGAACTTCCGCAAATGCATTCGCGGATGCGGCAACTGCAACCGTTCGTTGCTCACGTCTAACTCGACCAGCATAAAGCAGATCAATGTCGATCTTGCGCGAGACATTGGGAGTGTGTCCGCGCCTTCGGCCGAGCGATTCTTCAATGCGAACCATATGTTCGAGCAGCCGAGTCGGATCGCCGTCGTACTCGACTTCCAGCACGGCATTGAGAAATTTTCCTGCGCCGGGCTCACAACCGACCGGTTCTGTTTCATAGACGGGTGAGGACAACAGCGGCTTATCGCCAAGAAGATCCCAATCGCTTGTCGCGCGGCGCGCAGATTCGCCATTCGATCGCCCAGATTCGAACCAAGCGCGATGCCAACTCTCATTTTTTGTAGCGGCGGTCTATGACTGCCGGTCGGCGCTCGCAGAGCGCCGCTGCAGTTTCAAAGTCCCAAAACATCTTGCATCGAATAAAGTCCGGCCGGCTTGCCGGCAACCCACTCCGCCGCACGTAACGCGCCCCGGGCAAAAATCTCCCGGCTGCCGGCGCGGTGCGTCAGCTCGAGTCGTTCGCTCGGTCCTACGAAACTCACCGTGTGCTCGCCGACAACGTCGCCTTCCCGAATCGATTCAATTGGAATTTCGACGTGCAATTCTGATTTCAAAAGCTCACCGAGAGTTTTCGCCGTCCCACTCGGCGCATCTTTCTTCTTCGCATGATGCGTTTCGACGATCTCTGGCTTGAATTCCGATGGAAGAATCTCAGCAGCTCGGCGTGTCAGCGCGAACAAAACGTTGACTCCCACGCTGAAATTCGAAGCGAACACAATTGGCAACGATTTCGCCGCTTTTTCGACCAATTGTCGCTGCTCCGGTGAATGACCCGTCGTGCCGACGACAAGCGCCTTGCGCTGTCTGGTCGCAGCGGAGCAAACCTCGTTGATCGCGCTCGCGTTACTGAAATCGATCGCAACATCACAGTCCTTCAAACGCAATCTCGATTGCATCGCCGAGATCGCACTGCGCGACGATGACGATTTCCGGATCGTTTTTTGCCAGTCCGATAATCGCCTGGCCCATTCGACCGCGCGCACCAATCAGCGCGACGCCTACGCGTGATTTCATTTCGATTTTTCGAACGCTTCGAGCGTCTTGCGCAAGCGCGCTTGATTCGGCTCCGTCATCTCACAGAGCGGCAGGCGGACTTCGAAAGAGATTGTTCCGCGCCAGGCGAGCGCGGTTTTTGCCGGCACCGGATTCGGTTCAATGAACAAGTCTTTAAAGATTGGTCCCATTTTCCGGTGCAAATCTTCCGCTGATTTAAAATCGCCAGATTCGCACGCGCGCACGAGAGAGCAGAGCTCCGTTGGAAATAAATTCGAAGCGACGCTCACCACTCCGACCGCGCCGACCGACATGAAAGGCACTGTCAATCCGTCGTCCCCGCTCAAGATAGTAAATTCCTTCGGCAACCGGCGGCGTAGCTCAGCCACTCGTTCGACGCTGCCGCTCGCCTCTTTGATCGAAACGATATTGGAAGAATCTTCCGCGAGTCGAACAACCGTGTCCGGTCCGATATCAACCCCGCAACGGCCAGGAATGTTGTAGAGCATAATTGGCAGCTTGGTGGCACCGGCGATCGCTTTGAAGTGGCGAAACAAGCCTTCCTGGCTTGGTTTGTTGTAATAAGGGGCAACCAATAACGCGGCGTCGACGCCAGCTTTCTCGGCGAACTGAGTCGCGGCGATCGCGTCGCGAGTAGAGTTTGTTCCCGTTCCCGCAATGACTTTGCAACGTCCGTTCGCAACCTTCACCGTCCGCTGAATCAGTTTTTCTTTTTCGTCGTGCGTCAACGTTGGCGATTCGCCGGTCGTCCCAACGGCGACCAGACCGGTGATTCCAGCTGCGATTTGCAATTCGATCAATTTATCGAACGCAGCGAAATCGACATCCCCGTTGCGAAACGGGGTGACCAGTGCAGTGAAAGTGCCGCGAAACATAAGATCGTTAAAAAATTACAACGTTAAATCGATTAGAGATCAATCGTTCCTTCGAACGCGAATTCGGCTGGACCGGTGAGCGTCACGTTAGTGAACCGGTCCCCTGCTCTCTTAAAATCGACGCTCAATTCACTGCCGCTGCGAACCGTGACGCTGATTGGTCCATCAACGCTTTCGGTCGCCCCAAAAATCAGCGCGCTGGCCACTACGCCGGTTCCACACGCAAGCGTTTCGTCTTCGACTCCGCGCTCGTAGGTTCGCACCGAAATCTTTTTTGGACCCCGTTTTTCAATGAAATTCACATTCGCACCCGCCGGTGAAAACTTCTCATGACGCCGCAGTGCCTCGCCGCGTTTCCGAACATCGACATCGTCCACCTTGGAGACGGGGACGACGACGTGTGGAACGCCGCTATTAATGAAATGCACGTGCTCCTTTTGTCCGTTAGCAACCAAATCGACTTCACGCTGTAAATCTTTCGGTTCGCTCATTTGCAGCGTCACCAATTCGCCGCGCAGTTCGCCACGAATCAGTCCAGCCGGCGTTTGAAATGAAATTTTCGCCGGTGTCGCGGCAATCCTGTTAGCAAATCGCGCGAAGCAGCGCGCGCCGTTGCCGCACATCTCCGCTTCGCCGCCGTCGCGATTGTAATAACGCATCTTAAAATCAGCGCCATTTAAACCTTTCTCAAGCAACAAGATCCCGTCCGCGCCAACACCGCGATGTCGATCGCAAATACGAACGATTTGATCGGGCTCGAGCCGCACATCGCCAGCGCGATTGTCGATCATGACGAAGTCGTTGCCCGCGCCGTTCATTTTGGTGAAACGCAACATCTTGGAATTGTAGCGGTGGCCGCGCACAGCCGCAACCTAAGCGGCGTTGCCTAAACTGAAATCTGCCGTTTATTCCCACGTTATGCGCAAGCTGATTACGCTTCTCTCTATCTGCGTCGCTGCATCAGCAAGCGCTGGAGACTACAACTCGCTCATTCTCGATCTGGTAAATAAAATGCCGAGTGGCGGCCAATATTCCGTCTCGCACTTCGCAAAAATAAAGTTGCAGTCTGCAGCGCATTTCGAATCGGGGAAATTTTTTGTCATTCCGACGAAGCCTTACGTGAGTTTCTGCTCTGGCGCGACGTATTTGGTTTTCATTAAAGCAATCGAGGAACTGCGCGACCGTGGCCAGCTCCAACTCGATTTCGCCACATTGAATCAATTGATCATTCGCGATCAGCATGACGGCGAAGGCGTGTGGGGACGCTGGAATGCAAACGGTCCGGGCACGGCGCGTTTGTTTTACGAGCTTGGACTCGGTCACAATTTCACCGATTTCGCGCAAGCGCAGCCCGGTGATTTCATGAAGATTTTTTGGAACAACAATGTCGGACGGCGCGAAAGCGGCCATTCAGTGATTTTTCTTGGCACGACCCAACGTCCCGACGGCGAGTACGTTCGATTCTGGTCGAGCAATATCGGAATGGGTTACGGCGAGAAAGAAGTGCCGCGATCGAAAATAGCGAACGCGATTTTTTCGCGACTGGAAACGCCGGCAAACCTGGTGCGAATTAATAACGCGCCAGCAACCGACAGCTATCTGGGGTCGCTTCTCCGTAAGCAATCCAATTTCGCCGAAGCGCGGCAGAAGTGCGGAATCTGAATCCAGTTGACGGTTGAGTGACTGATTTAATGATTCACCGAGTGAATTGCCTCCGCAATCTCGCCAGCAAATGCGCCAACCTTCTCGATCGTCTCAACGCTATCTCCATGCTTTGCGATCAGGTCAACAATTGCGCTGCCGACCACAACGGCATCCGCATGCTGAGCAACTTCGCGAGCTTGCTCCGGATTTGAAATTCCAAAACCAACCGCAATCGGAAGCTTCGAATGCTTTCGCAGGTCGGTGATTTTTTCCTTCAGAGAGCTCGCAATCGAGTCACGCACACCGGTGACACCTTCGCGCGAGACATAATAAATGAAGCCTTTCGCGTTGTTGGCGATTTTCTTGATTCGGTCCGACGGAGTTGTCGGCGCGATCAATCGAATGTGAGCGAGCTCGCCCAAACTTGACCGATGCGATCGGTCGAGTTCAAGAGCGTCCTCTTCCGGCGGAAGATCGAGAATCAACAGCCCATCAACGCCGGTCTTTTCCGCCTCGCGATGAAATTCGTCGGCGCCGAACTGAAAAATCGGATTCAAGTAAGTGTAAAGCACGATTGGGATCTGCGATTTGAGCCGGATTTCACGAATGCAATCGAAGACGCCGCGAATAGTCGTGCCCGCTTTGAGCGCCCGCTGCGCGGCGAGCTGATTCACGACCCCGTCCGCGAGCGGATCTGAGAACGGCAGACCCAGCTCCAGCAAGTCGGCACCGGCCTTTTCCAAAGCGAGCCCAAGCTCCACCGTTCGCTTCAAGTTTGGATCGCCGGCACAAATGTATGGAATAAAGCCTTTGCGTTTTTGCTTCCACAAACGCGCGAAGCAGTCATCGATCCGGTTGTGCATCTCGAGGGACAAATAGCCCAGCGTTTCAACGCTGGGTCAAACGCGGTTTCAAACGGCTAGTCCCCGCAGGGACGACAGGGCGACTCTTTCGTCCCATTGGGACTCGACGATTCTTCTTCATTCAATATTCCCAGCGTTGAAAAGGCTGGGCTATGATCAGGCCAAGCGGTGCTGTTGCACGCTAAAGATTCAAGCGAGACATTTAGCCATCGGGGTCATGACAGACACGGAGAAAACGCTGACCATCAACGAGATTTACGAATCCATCCAGGGTGAAAGCACCTGGGCTGGTGAGCGTTGTGTCTTTGTTCGGCTGACATTCTGCGATCTCCGCTGCAATTACTGCGACACCGAGTACGCCTTTTACGAAGGAAAGAAGGCTTCGCTCAAGGAAATCCTTAGTTCGCGTCTCGAGTTTTAAATGCCCGCTTGTCGAGATCACTGGCGGCGAGCCATTGCTGCAAAAGAATGTTCTGCCTTTGATGTCGATGTTGTGCGACGCAGGCCATACCGTATTGCTCGAGACCAGTGGCGCACACGAGATTTCTAAAGTGGATTCCCGCGTGCATCGGATCATGGATTTGAAGACGCCGGGCAGCGGCGAAGTTGAAAAAAATCTTTGGTCGAACGTCGATCACCTGAGCAAGCGCGACGAAGTAAAGTTCGTCATGGGTTCGCGCGAAGATTACGAATGGTCGCGCGATAAAGTTGAAAAGTTCGATTTAACGAAACGTTGCCACGCGGTCTTGTTCTCGCCGATCTTCGGTCGGATCGATCCCCGACAGATCGTGGACTGGATCCTGGCCGACAAGCTCAACGTCCGATTCCAACTTCAGATGCATAAGTTTATCTGGACGCCGACTCAGCGCGGAGTGTGACAATGGTTGCCAACTCGAAACTGTGGATTGTGATTTCGCGGCCGGACCGGTTGCCCAATGCGCTGGTGGCCGCTGACGCGCTGCGCCAGAGATTTCCGGGCGGAATCCATCTGTTACGCGAGGAATCAAAGTGGTGGGAAAACGCCAAGTGGCGAGAGTTCGTCGGCGGGTTCGCCGACGTGCACGCGTTTCCAAAAGTGAAAACCTGTCGCGGATTGAAGGATCTCTCTCGGCTTTATCGCGCGAACGTGGATCGACAACGAGGTGTCGGCGCGTTGCCGATCGACCCCGAAAACGACGTCCTCCTTTGTCTCGCCGGCCTGCTGGGGTTGGGCAATGCCGCACTTTCGGCGCACCCGAACGTCTATAAAATTCTCACCGTTTCGCAAAAGGCTTACGGTGAACTCACACGCACTGGCGACCGCGCGCGCTACCGGTTCACGACTTCAGGCTGGTTGCAGAACCGTTTCGTCGAACCAATGGCAGGGGTCGAGCGAACGATTCATTACAAACCGCGAATCAATCCCGGCGGGGACGGCGTGCGTCTCCGGCGTTTGCAAAAGGATCCGGAGGAAATTTTTGACGTGATCGTTTTCATGAGCAACAGCGGCGGTGAACTGCCCGCTCGCGCCGAACACCAGATCATTCCTTCACGTTTTCCCAGCATCGCTGAGTTGCACGATTTCTCAGGGAAGTTTGTAACGCGCAAGATCGATCCGGCTCCGCCATGGCCACGGCGGGGAGGCAACCGCGGGTGATTTTTTTCGGCACGCCATTTCTTCTCGTTCAAAATCTCCAGCCCGAGGTTTACATCGAGCACCTGGATCGTTGTCTCGATTTTCTTCGCCGGAATTACCCGGGTCGCGATCTGGTTTACCGGCCGCACCCATTCGAAAAAGGCGAAGCGAGCAAACTCAACCTCAACGGTTTTCGCGTCGAAGACGATCGTGAAGTTGCCGACCTGTATTTCCTGCGACACTTCGCGGCAATCGAAGCGGTCTACTCTGTTTCTTCGACGGTTTCGCGCACGGCGCTGAACAACGGGCTCAATTCTTACGCTCTCTGGCGGTGCTTTCCGTTTTCAGAAACGCAAACGAGGTTCTTCCGAAAAGTAATGGGCGATGTGCCGGCGGAATTTGAGATCACCGACCTGAGCAAGCCGCCGATTGCGTATCAACACCAAGAATCATCTGCGTTGGAGCCGAACAGTTTCTCGAACGCGCTCCGGAGAGCGGTGGAGTTGAAGAGTAGGGTCAGCGCGCGATCACGATAGTGTTTTGCGGCGCGGGCACGAAAGGCTAGCGATTTAGCGACTAAATGATTTAGCGTTTGTCGAGCAATCGCGAGAAGAAATCTTCGAATAGCGAATCGTAAATCCTGCCACGCTCGGGGTGATATTGAACGCCGACCGCGAACGGATAATCACGGAGACGGATTTGCTCGATCATGTCGTCGTTTGCGCACCACGACTCAACTGTCAGGCCCTGGCCTAACGAATCGACTGCCTGGTGATGAGAGCTGTTCACTTTGTCGAACCGATGCACCGCTTTTGTGTCCGATCGCAAGTGTTGAACGTCGTTGTCCTTTTGCTCGGGTGCTTTGTGACCCGGGATGTCGAGCTTCAGCGTGCCGCCAAGCGCGACGTTGAAAAGTTGCATGCCTTTGCAAATGGCGAGGACAGGCAAACCGCGCGCGAGCGCTTGATCGACAGCCGCGAATTCCCAGCGGTCGCGCACAGGATCGACATCCTGTTCGAGAACGGATGGATCGGGAATCGGTTGCCGTAGAAATTCCGGCGCGATATCGGAGCCGCCGGTCAAAAGAAGTCCGTCGACATCCGCAATTGAAACTTCGAGTTTGCGAGCATCACAAATTTCGATCTGGACGCTGTCTGGCGAAAAACGGTGCAAACCATTTTTCATCTTTCTCGCGCAACCAGGTGGCCAGCTTAGGCATTTCGCAAATGTGCGTTGTAGAGGCGCTTGTCTCAAGCGCCTGTTCATTTGGTGCGGTGCTTGAGAACAAGCACCGTTACAACTCTACAGCCCCATTAGCTCGCGAACGTATTTCACCGGCGGACTGCCGTACGAAATCACCTGATCATTATACTTCTTCAGGTCGAAATCCTTGCCCCATTTCTGCTTGGCCGCTTCGCGAAGATCGAGATGTTCGCTCACCCCGACAAAATAAGTGGAGAGCTGCGCGGAGGTGAGACGCGCGCGTTTCCATTTCAGCGTCGCCTCGCCTTGTTCCTGGAAAGTTTCCTTCGTCATCAAGTCCATCGCCTGCTGCTCGGTCATCTTTCCGGCGTGAATGCTTTGATCGAGGATCGCGTTGGCAATGGCACGCAATCGCATTTTCAGCTGCTGCATTTTGACTTCCGGTCCGCCGTAACCTTGCTCCGCCATCATCTGCTCGGTGTAAACCGCCCATCCTTCGACGAAAGTGCCGCTGTCGAAAATCGCGCGGACCAGCGTCGGCGCCTTGAATTCATTGGAGTGCGCCAGTTGCAAATAATGACCGGGCATCGCTTCGTGCACCGTCAGGTCGCGCAGGAAGTAGTTGTTGTTCTCGCGAAAGAACGATTCCTTCTTCTCTTTCGACCAATCTTTCGGTGTCGGCGAAATCGCGAAAAAGGTTTTTCCATTTTTTTCCAGCGGTCCGGCCGAATCGCAATAGGCAATGGCGACGCCACGCTTGAATTCCGGCATGACGATCACATCGAGCGGCACGTTTGGCACTGTCACCAGGTTATGCTCCTTCACAAAATCGGTCGCTTCGTTTACGACTTTCTGCGCGTAGCCAACCATCGTGTTGTCGTCCTGATGTTGCTCGGCCAGCTTGTTCAGCACGGCGGCCGTAACTTTCTTTTTGTCAGCCAGGGTTTTCGCGTCCGCTTTTGGAAAATATTTTTTGTAAAGCGGCAGCGCCGTTTCGTAGATTTCGTTTTGTGTTCTGCGCCAGTTCGGTCTGAGCCCGCTTCATCACTTCTTCCATCGACAAATCGGATGCGAGCGCGAAATGCAATTTTTTGCGGAACTTGTCGGCGCCGAGGCGGAAATCGCCGTCCGAGCGCTTGAGCAGATCGTTCTGCAACCATTTCTTGTATTCTTCCAGCGCTTGGGCGGTCTTTCTCCTGGATCGGCGCGATCTCTTTCTTCATTTGCGGCGGCTGGATTGAGCAACGGATCGAGACCATTGCGCACCAGATTGATCGCGCCCTGGACCTGTTCGATCGCCGTCTCGGTGTGAATTCGCGGCGGATGCTGCAGGTTCGCCTTCGCCTGCTCGATCACGTTCGGAATTGCTTCCATTCGCTGGCGCAAATTCGGAATGCGCGTTTTCGGCGGAATCGAAATCGCGCGCGACTAGCAGATACAGGCTGTTGGCCAGACTTTGGTTGTAAACGAGCGGGTTCCACTCCGCTTCGCGCAACTCTTCCAATCGAAAAGATCTCGCGATCGATGTTGTCGCGCAGAATTCGGACGTCGACCTGGTTGGCGCCGGTCAGCTGCTTGTAATCGTCAAATTTCTTGAGCGCTTCGCGGAACTGCTTCGCCGCAGCGAGCATTCGGCTCGCGAGTTTCGGCGGAGTAATCGGTTAGCACTCCGTCGAAGCGATGGTCGCCCGAGCTCGGTCGCGCCCTCCGGATGTGACGCGAGATAATTTTCGACAATAATCCTTCGCGATTTTCTCGAACTGATCGTCTTGCGGATTTGCGAAAGCGCCCGAAGATCGACAACGACAGTACGCATGCGGTGATGATAACGGTTTTCATTTGATTCAGCTCGGTGTGCCGCCGGCTGACGATTGGCTCGGTCGCAACTTCGTCGGGCGTCAGCTGGGACTGGAGATAGGTGCGTCCTTTGTAGAAACAGGCGACGCACGACGAACAGAGCCGAGGCGACAAACATCAGCGATGGTGAAGAAGCCGAAGTATTGGTAATCGGTCAGCTTCTTGGTGCCGTCGGCGCTTCAAGATCCCAGGCGTTGAATTTCCCGACGAAAAATTCGCCGGTGGCGATGAATAACAACCAGAGCGCCATGACCGAGCTCTTCATCGAATTCGGCGCCTGGGTGTAGGAAAACTCGAGGCCGGTGATTGAGACCATCGTCTCGCCCAACGTCAGGATGACGTAACCGAGCAATTGCCAGTTGATGCTCGGCTTCAAACCCGTGATCGATCTGACTCTGAATCCAAACGATGACCACGAAACTGAACGCCGTGAGAAACAGGCCAATGCCGATCTTGCGCAACGGCGTGAGCGGGAAGACGCGGTCGATTGCGGGATAGATCACGTAATTCGTCAGCGGAATGCAGATCAGAATGAGAATCGGGTTGGCCGTTTGCACCTGGGCCGCGATCAGAGTTCATACCCATCCAATGCAGAGTCCATCTTCTCGGCTTGCAGCGTCCACTCCGACGCCGTTGCTCATGCCCCAGAGCGCCCAGAAGAACAGAATGAAAAAATAAACCATCGCGATGCGTCCGAGGATCGCCAGACCTTCGCGAGTCAAAAAAGCTTCTTTCAAATAACCGAGACCGCTCGGCGGGACGTGCACCATTTTGTTGCGACCGGCCCAGAAGAAAATCGTCGCGATCACCATCGCGATGCCGGGAATTCCGAAAGCCCAGCGCGGACCGAGCGCGCCGTTCGCGAGCATCCACGGACAAATGATCGAAGAAATGAACGAGCCGGCGTTAATCGAAAAATAAAACCAGCCAAACATTTTCGAGAGGAGATGCTTGTTCGATTCGCCGAATTGATCGCCGACATTGGCCGAGACGCACGGCTTGATTCCGCCCGAGCCGATACAAATCAAGCCGAGGCCGATCGCCAGCATGGTGCGTTGCCCGATGCGCAATGCCCCACGACGTGTCCATGCACGCGAGGGTAAGACTGCCCAGGCAGTAGACGATCGAGAGCGAGAGGATGGTTCGATATTTCCCGAGCCAGCCGTCGGCAATGATCGCGCCGAGGATGGGAAGATAATAAACGCCGAAGACGAAGTAGTGGGTGTACTTGTAGGCCTCGTTAGGCTACATCGGCGCGAGCACGCCGGATTGATTGAGAATGTAATGCGCCATGAAGACGGTCAGGATCGACTTCATGCCGTAGTAATTGAAACGCTCGGCCGCTTCGTTGCCGATGATGTAAGGCACGCCGGGCGGCATGCCGGTGAGATTGGGCGGCGAGGTCAGATACTCATGCTTGGCCATAACGAATCTCCTCAGGGCGAAGGCGTAGTTTTCGGGAAAAATTCGGCCGGCGTGCGACTTGGCGTCGCGTTTTCAGTAGCCTCGGCCTTGTTTGACCCGGAAGCATTTTCCTCGTCGCTGCCGCCTTTCGCTTCATCGACATGTTCCTTTTGAACTTCCGGATCTTCGCCGATGCGATGTTTCTCGCAGGAACAAAAGAAAATCAGAGCAGCGGCAGAGATCGTGGCGACCATTTCGCGAACACCAAAATGCATAATGCGCTCGGACAGTAAGGGCGCGGGTGCAGGTCACGCAAGATGAAAGCGTCAGGCTCTTCGTCTCGCTCATGCTCTTTGGATCGAGATCAAGAGTCAGCACGAGCAAGAGAGTTTGTTGATAAACGCCGCGCATGCAGCATTAGTATGAGCGATCGCCGGTGTCCCGCAGCTCAAAGAACAGTGCCTGGAACGAAGTCGTCGCCATAATTTTACTCGGCGTCGGGACTCTGCTTTTCCTCGCGTTGATTTCCTACAACCCCAAGGATCTGCCGGGCTGGATACCGTGGAGTTACCTTTCCCCGCCAAATCGACCAGCCCAAAACTTTATCGGGCCCTTTGGCGCCATCCTCGCGAGCGTCTTTTACTATTTGATAGGCGCAGCGTCGTATTTGCTCGCGGGCGTTCTCCTCTTCTTCGGAGCAATGAAATTGTTTCACGCAAGCTTGCGGCTATTCACCCGTTTGCCGTGGACTATTCTCTTCATCGCATCAGGCGCGTGTCTGCTCCAACTGCAAACACAGCACCTGCACGGGTTGGAAACGCGCTTTCAATATTCCCGGATCCGGCGGTTGGGTCGGCTACGTTTTTGGAAAAACGCTCCTGCTCACTTCGATGGGCAAGGTCGGCTCAATCATTCTGCTTAGTGCAATTTACGCCGCGAGCCTGATTTTGATGACCGGACTGCGACCAATTCACCTCGTGCACCAAACTGTTTCCGGTACGCGCGCCGCTTTCGGCAAACTGCATCAATGGCGGGTGCAGCGACAAATGCGAAATACCGACATCAAAGGACAACTCGAGATCAGCAAACGGGAGCTAGCGAAGCAGCGGCGATCGATCGAGAAACAGTTGAAGAAAAAAGGCGCGGCCGTTCCCGGACCGGCCGCCGCATTTATATCGCCGGAAGAATTGGCGAACCGTCCGGCGCCGAAAGTTGTCGATACCACCGCGCTTCCGGAAGAGCCAGTCACAGCGCGCAAGAAGCCGTCTCTGGCGGAATTGCGGGGCTCAGGATCCGGTGGAAGATCGACATCCGCGTCCACCGGCCTAACCAGTCGCGGCTGGGACGGAAAAAATTATGCGTTGCCCGGGCTCGATTTATTGAACGAACACGATCCCGAAGGGCGCGGCGGCGCCGATCCGGGCGAATTGCAACGGGTTCAGCAAACGTTGATCGACACGCTCGGACAATTTGGAATCGCCGTCGCCGCCGGGCGACATCACCAAAGGGCCGACGATCACGCGCTACGAAGTTTATCCGGCCAAAGGCGTGCGGGTGGACAAAATCGTGAGTCTCGAACGCGATCTGGCGCGGGCCACGCGCGCCGAGCGCATCAACATTCTGGCGCCGATTCCCGGCAAAGACACGGTCGGTATCGAGCTGGCGAACACGCGCAAGGTCACGGTGACGTTGCGCGAGCTGCTCGAATCCGGCGATTGGGAAGAAGCGAAAGGCCGCGCAAAGTTCCGCTGGCGCTCGGCAAAGACGTTTACGGCAAAGCGATCATCGCCGATCTCGCGCAGATGCCGCATTTGCTCGTCGCCGGCACGACCGGTAGCGGCAAGAGCGTCTGCATTAACGCGCTCGTGGCCAGCATGCTGTTCCGATTCACGCCGGAAGAGCTGCGTTTCATCATGATCGATCCGAAAGTGGTGGAGCTACAGCATTACAACGCGCTGCCACATCTCGCGTTTCCGGTCGTGACCGATCCGAAGAAAGTGTTGCTCGCGCTGCGTTGGTTGATCGACGAAATGGAGCGTCGATACAAGATGTTCGCGCGCGTCGGTGTGCGAAACATCATCAGCTTCAACGCGCGCCCGAAGAAGAAAGACCGCTGCGGAAACGGGCGAGACGCCCGCGCCAGGAGACGGGCTGAAATCAAAGTTCCGCGCGAAGACGAAACGCCGATTCCGGAAAAAATTCCATACATCGTGGTCATGATCGACGAGTTGGCGGATCTCATGCAGACCGCGCCGGCGGATGTGGAGAGCGCGATCGCGCGCATCACCCAGATGGCGCGCGCGGCGGGAATTCACTTAATTGTCGCCACGCAAACACCGCGCGCGGACGTGATCACCGGCGTGATCAAGGCAAACATTCCGAGCCGGATCGCGTTTCAGGTCGCGAGCAAGATCGACAGTCGTGTGATTCTCGATGAAAACGGCGCGGACCGTTTGTTAGGCCAGGGCGACATGCTTTATCTGCCACCCAGCGCGTCGCGATTGATCCGCGCCCAAGGCGTGCTGGTGACCGACGAGGAAATTCGGCGCTTGGTGGAATTCGTTTCCGCGCAAGGCCTGCCGGCGTTCGATCCCGCGATGCATGAAAAACTTCAGGCGGCATCGAGTTCGTCCGACGACGAAGTGAGTGAAGAAGACGAAGAGCTCGTCGAGAAGTGTATCGAGATCATTCGCCAGGAAAAACGCGCGTCCACTTCGCTGCTTGCAGACGGCGGCTTGCGGTTAGGCTACACGCGGGCCGCGCGTATCGTTGATATTCTGGAGCAGCGCGGTATTTTGGGTCCCGGCGAAGGCGCCAAACCGCGCGAGATTCTGGTCGATCTCGACGCCGCTGTTTAACCGGCAAATCCGTCATGACAATTGAAGGTCTCGGCAAGAAATTTCAAGACGCGCGAATCGCCCGCGGCCTCACCCTCGACGAAGCCGCGCGGATGACGAAGATTCGGCCGTCGCGTCTGGCGGAAATTGAAGCTGACGATTTTTCGCAATTCCCGAGCCTCGCTTACGCCAAAGGTTTTCTGCTGATTTACGGAAAGTTTCTCGATGTCGATGTTACGCCGTACCTCGATGCGTTCGAGACATCGCAACAAGTGACGGTCGACGGTTATTCCTACCTGCAGGATCAGCCGGCGCCGAAGCCGCGGCGCGTTCGCCCAACGCGTCCGTCGGCTGCAGTCACGCGCTCCGACGAACGCGGAATCGCTCTTCGCCTTTTCCAATACTGGTTGCGATCGGCGTCATCATCGCCGGCTTCGTCTTGATGCAATTCATCATGAAGATTCAGCGGCTAGGCTCGCATCAAATGATTGGCGTTCCGCAGCCGACATCGTCCGAGTCGGCACAAGCGCAAGTTCCAACACGACAGACCGCTGCGCCGCAAGTGCCTCAGACGGTTCAAACGCCAGCCGCGCCGATTGCACAAGCCCCATCGCACATACCCTCGCCCGTAGCGCAGGCTTCATCGCACCCGCCTTCGCCTGTAGCGCAGGCGCCATCACGGGCGCCTTCGCAGGCTGCGGTAGCAGTCGTCGAAGCGACAAAGAAACCTGCTCCGCCGGTTTCAACGCCGGCGCCGTCGATCCCGATACCGGAAGCCTTTGTGCCGGCTTTTGCGAATGCGAACCCGGCGGCGAAGACGAGCATTGCGAACCCTGAGGTGAAGGCGGGCATTGCGCCGACGAAGGAACCGGAAGTTCGGCGGGCTGAACCAGTGCGAGCCGGAGGACTTGGCTAAAGCCGAGTGCGCCGCAAAAGTCGACGGAAGCGCAAGGTCCAAATCAGGTTGCAATCAAGCCGCTCAAGAAAACGTACATCAAGGTCGTGGTGGATAACGGCTCGTCGCAACCGGCATTCGAACGCTGGATTTCTCCTTCCGACGGAACCGTCGAATTTCGCGGACAAAAGATCGCGGTCCGAGTGCTGGATCGCGACGCCATTCAAATTACGAAAAACGGAAAACCGATCAGCGGTGACGATGAAGATGTCACCGTCGAGTAATCGCTGCCCAAAACCCGAACCTTCTGTAGGGGAAGCTGTCAGCTTCCCGTTCAACGCCAAGCGACGCTGCAGGCCACTACAGCCCAAAGTCGGCATGATCAGTCTCGGCTGCGCCAAAAATCTGGTCGATGCCGAGATCATGCTCGGAAGCGTCTTGGAGCGCGGAATGGAGATCACGTCATCGGCCGACGACGCAGACGTCCTGGTCGTGAACACCTGCGCGTTCATCGATTCGGCCAAGGAGGAATCGATCGACGCGATCCTCTCCGCGCATCAGGCGCGCGGTTTGAACAAGCGGCCCGGTCAAAAATTGATCGTGAGCGGCTGCATGTCGCAGCGTTTTGCGCACGAACTGCACCAGGAAATGCCCGAAGTTGATGCCTTCATTGGTCTCGATGAAGTGAAAGAGCTTGGCGCGATCGTTGAGCAAGTGATGGCCAATGAAGATGTCGACCTTGGCTTCGCTAAAACGCGGCCGACTTACATTCCTGATTACGACACGCCGCGCTTCCGACTTACACCGGCGCATTCGGCTTATGTAAAGATCGCCGAAGGCTGCAATCACCCGTGCACCTTCTGCGTCATCCCACAAATGCGCGGCAAACACCGCAGCCGAACGATGGAATCGGTGCTCGCGGAGATTCGCGGCCTCGTCGCGGAAGGCGTTCGCGAATTCAATCTAATCAGCCAGGACACGACCTATTACGGAATGGATTTGTGGACGGAAAAAGCCGGGCCACGCCAGCCGGTCGATTCATCGCGCGGTCCAACGCTGTCACGTTTGCTGCGCGAAATTCAAAAGATCGACGGCGATTTTTGGGTCCGGCTTCTTTACACGCATCCGGCGCATTGGAGCGATGAACTGATCGCAAACCATCGCGGCTTGCGATAAGGTCGCGCGCTACATCGACATTCCGCTTCAGCACATTCACGAATCGATGCTGCAGCGGATGCGACGGGAAACGTCGCGCGCAGCACATCGAGAATTTGATCGACAAGCTTCGCGCTGGAATTCCCGGCGTCGCCTTGCGAACAACATTCATCGTCGGCTTTCCCGGCGAAACGGAGGAGGAATTTGAGTCACTGCTTGAATTCATCGAGCCGAGTTCGCTTCGAGCGGCTCGGCATTTTCAAATATTCGCACGAAGACGGCTCGCGCGCCGCAAAGTTGCCGGGACAAGTTCCGGCGAAGATAAAAAACGCACGTTACCGCGCGGCCATGTCGATCCAGCAAAAGATCGCGCACGAAATCGCCGCTGCAGAAGATCGGACGCGACTTGAAATTGCTGGTCGATCAACCGCTGGTCGCGAGAACTGAGGCAGACGCGCCGGACGTGGACGCGCGCGTGATTCTCACCAAGCCGGAGCCGGTGGGGCAATTTGTGGCCAAACGTATCACCGGTGCACGCGGCTACGACTTGCTGGCATAAGTTCCCGCAGAATTTTTGCGTCATTTTTGATTTCAGAGGTGACAAGACCCGCCTCCGTCGGGCAGAATCCTACGTGCCCCCCAAATGACAGACTCAAGCCATACGGACAAAGAGACAGCACCCATTATGGCCTTCTCGCCACCGGCCGCCAAAATTACGGTCACGCCACCACCGCAGGCACTCGCGCCCAATGAAATACCGATGCCCTTTTGTTGGGGCTTGCTCACCGCAGCCGCTGCGATTTTAATTTTACAGATTTGGAATTATCTTTCCTAAAGCCATGGATAACTCAGGGACAATTAAACTGGACGAATCAAACTTTGATCGTGAAATCAACAGCGATAAACCCGTGCTGGTGGATTTTTGGGCGGAATGGTGCGGACCGTGCAAACTGATCGCCCCTCTGCTGGATGAAATCGCGCGCGAAAAGGCTGACTCGGTTAAAGTTGCCAAGGTGAACGTGGACGAAAACCAGAGTCTTTCTTTCAAGTACAATATCCGGGCGATTCCCTCGCTGCTCTTTTTTAAGAATGGCCAGCTGCGGGACCAGGTCACCGGGATGACGAGCAAGAAAGATTTGCTCAGCCGGCTGGAAGCGCTGGCCTAGGCCCACTGCGCCCGGCGGGGGTCGAACCCACAACCTTTGGCTCCGGAGGCCAACGCTCTATCCAGTTGAGCTACGGGCGCGAAGAGAGCGGAAGATAGCCAAGTTTAATGATTTGGCGATTTCGAGATTTAACGATTTCTGACTTTTATTCGCTAAATCACTAACTCTTTAAATCACCAAATTTTCACCAGCCGACGCTTGCATTTTCCGTCGATTGAGCCATCGTGAACGCCCTTTCCTCCCTGGCACACGCTTATGAATCGCATCATCGATATCATCGAAAAAGAGCAACAGAAGGACGGCACCAAGTTTAAGGTTGGCGACAGCGTCCGTGTGCATACTCGCGTGGTCGAGGGAGATAAGGAACGAATCCAAATCTTTTCAGGAATTGTGATCGGGCGCAAAGGCCGCGGTTTAAACGAAACGTTTACCGTGCGCCGCATTTCCTACGGCGAAGGCGTCGAACGTGTTTTTCCAGTCAATTCGCCCCGCATCGCAAAGATAGAGGTCGAGACCGAAGGCACAGCGCGTCGCGCAAAACTGAATTACCTGCGCCGCCGCAAAGGCAAAGAAGCTACTACTGTTCGCGAGTAACCTCGCGAACGAAACGCTGAAACACGGAGAACTGAAGGTCTGAAATAATTTCAGCTTTCAGCATTTCAGCATTTCAGTATTTTCGGGCCGATGGCCTATCGGCGTTGCGGATTTCGGTACGAAAAGAAATTGCGCGCAACCGGAGTCGTGCGCATCGCCGGTGTCGATGAAGCTGGCCGCGGCGCCCTGGCCGGGCCTGTTGTCGCAGCCGCGGTCGTATTGCCGGAGAAATTTCGCCACCGCAAACTGAACGACTCCAAGCAGCTCGCGCCCGAGCTGCGCGAAAACATCTACGACGAACTCGTTTCAAATTCTGAAATCGCCTGGAGCGCGGGCGTTGTTGATCATCTTGAGATCGACCGGATCAACATCTTACGCGCGTCGCACGAAGCAATGCGAATCGCGCTCGGCACGCTCGCGATTCCGCCAGAACATGTCCTGATCGACGGTCTTCCCGTTTTTCCTTTTCCGTTCCCGCAAACCGCGATCATCGACGGCGATTGCTACAGTTTGACGATCGCAGCCGCGAGCGTGATTGCGAAAGTCACCCGCGACCGAATCATGCGTGACTTCTGTGCGCAGTTTCCCGAATATTGTTTTGACCAGCACAAGGGCTACAGCACCGAACTGCATCTCTCCAGACTTCATGAATTTGGACCCTGTCCGATCCATCGCCGCTCTTTCGAGCCGGTGGCGCAACCGCTTCTCGCGCTCGAAGGAATTACCTGAACATCTCCGGCGTGGCTTTCGCGGTGAACGAGAAGCCTGCCGTTTTCTACGACGTCACGGCTACAAAATCCTTTACCGTAATTTTAAGTCGCGTGCCGGCGGAGAGATCGATGTCGTCTGCCGCGATGACGACACGCTGGTGTTCGTCGAAGTCAAAACCCGCAGTGGCAATGAATTCGGGCGACCGATTGAGGCGGTCGATCGACAAAAACAACTGCGAATCTCGAAAGGTGGACTCGCCTGGTTGCGTTTACTCGACAATCCCGACGTAGTGTTTCGTTTTGACGTAGTGGAAGTGTTGTTGACGGAACAAGACGAACCGCGTTGCGAGCTGATTCAAGACGCCTTTGAATTGGCGCAGCCCTACATCTACTAGCGACGACGCTACTCCATCAATTCGTAGAATCCGGCTTCGCAAGCGCCACGCCGTGACAAGCAACGCAACCCAATTCACATCAACTCATAGGAGAGAACGCTTAAACAATAAATGGCCGCGGTCTCCACGCGCAGAATAATCGGACCCAGCGTGATCGGCCGGCAACTGTGGGTTTTCGCCAGCGCCAGCTCGGCCGGCGTGAAGTCGCCTTCCGGTCCAACCATCATCAAGACACTTTGCGGCCGATCACCGTGTCGCTCGCGGTATTCGGACAGAATGTGTTTTAGATGAAGTGCGTCTGGCTGTAACGAGCCAATCAGGCGAAGATCCTGCGCATGGTGTTGGGTGAAGAAATCCTTTAACTTTCGCGGCACTTGGACCGTTGGCAGCCAGTTCTGACCGCATTGTTTCGCGGCTTCGATTGCGACCTGTTGCCACTTCAAACGTTTCTGTTCCGCTTCTTCCGCATCGAGATCGACAATCGTTCGTTCGGAAATTACCGGGGCAATCTCCGCCGCTCCGATCTCGACTGCCTTTTGCACGATCAGATCCATATTTTTCCCTTTCGGGATCGCCTGGCCAAGCGTGATGCGGCACCGCAGCGGAGGCGACTCGCTCGCCTGTAACGTGCGAAGATGAACTTCGTCGCGGGCGAGCTCGACAATCTCCGCGGTGGTCTCGCGGCCGCGACCGTTGAAGACAACAACGCGATCGCCGCGTTTCATCCTCAGCACGTCACGGGCGTGATGAGCTTCGCTCCCGCGCAAGACCAGCGCGTCACGATTCCAATCGTCAGTGGAGATGTAAAAGCGATGGATCGACATTGCAGATTGAAGATTTCAAATTTCAGATTGTCAGGAACAAGTCCAGCGGCGAATCAATTTGCAATCTACAATCTAAAACCTGCAATTACTCGATTTTCGGCGTGTCGATCCCAAGCGCGTCGGCCAGATCCTGCAGATGTTCCTGCTCCTGGGCTATGATTTCGCGCAAAACTTCGCCCAGAGCGAATTCGCCCATGGCGTCAGCCTGACGAATGCGCTGGCGATAATTGATGATCGTTTGGCGTTCGTTTTCGAGGTCGAATTTCAACATGTCGCGGGGCTTGTCGGACACTTTTACCTCCTTCGGCTTGTTGATCGGTTCGCCATTAAAGTAGTCGATTTGCTTCGCGATCTTCAACGCGTGCTGCAATTCCTCGCCTGCGTGCTTTTCCAATTCCTGCGCAATATGGTTGTACTCCGCGCCTTTTAACGTCTGGCTGTAGATAACATAGGAGAGAATGGCCTGGTATTCGCGCGCCAGATCTTCGTTGAGCAAGTCAATCATCCGTTTGCGATCAATCTTCGGTTCCTCTTTCATACAATCTTGATTCGCGCCAAGTGCCCAGGGTGTGTGCGCGAAAGTGCACTTACTTGGCCGAGGCAGCCCCCGTTTAGAGACGACAGCTATTTTTCGCTATGAAAACTGTTGGTGACCTCGCGCAGCTCGGCGTTTTCTTTTGCCCACCGCCATTTCAAAGTCCAGGCGATGATTTGACGGAAAGAATCACCGTCATCGACCGTGGTGTGAAGGAAAATTAGATTTGTTCCATTCTCGGTCCCACTGACCTCATTTTGCAATGCCGGATGCCCATCAATCGTTAGCGGAACCGAGGGAGACGCCGATGAATTGCTCATTTGTTGCAATTTATGCTCGCTCGCCGCTTCATGACGCTGCTGTAGTGTCATATTGCCGACACTAGACTTGGGATCGCTGAGTACGATCACGTACATTTCCTTGTCTTTGTAAGCGGCTTGTAGAGACGCTTGTTTGTTCAAATCCGATCTCTTCACCCAGAAGCCAGAGGTTGTCACTTTCAGTTTTCCATCGTCCGAGGCGATCTCCTTTTTTTGAAGGGCGAGATCATGCAAGCGCACCCGATCCGACCTGATCATGTCGACCAACATGATGCCTCCGAGCACACCGAAAGGGATTTCGGCGTAGCCAATGATGAGACCGGCCAACGCGATTTCCATCCCTCTGAGTGCTCCGCTTGATCTGCGAATTTTGGAACGCGACAGGTGTCCGCAGACGATTGCAGGGACCGAACCAAAAAGAAGGCAAACCAGCCACGATAGAATTGCCAACACCAAACTCACAATTGCGAGCGGCTCGGTGCGCGGCACAGCTGGGGTTAATGACGATTGCGACGGTAACGGTGCAGGCGTTGCTTCGTCAGCCATCGCGCGGTTTTAGCCCATCGAGAAACAAAAGCAAGCCGTTGTCCGACTGGTGAATTGCGGGCTGCGCTTAGCGGAAGAACTCTCTTGCTCGATCGAAGAAACTTTTTCGCAGCGGCGTGTTTTCTTCGCCGCATAATTCGGCGAACTCTAGCAATTTCGCGCGCTGCTCGGCGTTCAGTTTCGTCGGCACCTCAACCATTACCCGCACGAGAAGATCGCCGTGTTCGCGACCATTGACATGCACGATTCCTTTGCCGCGAAGTTTGAACATTTGCCCGCTTTGGGTGCCGGCCGGTACCTTCACATTGGCTTTACCTTCCAATGTCGGCACGGGAATCTCGCCACCAAGCGTTGCGATGGAAAACGGAATCGGCACTTCGCAATACAGATTGTCTTCGTCGCGCTTGAAAATCTTGTGCTCTTGAATGTGAACGACGACGTAGAGGTCGCCTTGCGGCCCGCCGCGAATTCCGGCTTCGCCGTTGCGCGCGGAACGGAGACGCGAGCCGTCGTCGATTCCCGCCGGAATCTTCAACTTGATCCGACTGGCTTTTTCTGCGCGTCCTTCGCCGTCGCACTGCCGGCATGGTTTTTCGACAATGTGACCGACGCCGCGACAACGCGGGACATGTTTGCGAAACCTGAAAAAATCCGCGCGAGCTGATCACCTGGCCGCGACCGCCGCAGACAGGACAATTGACGGTGCGCGATCCCTGCTCCGCGCCGCTGCCGTCGCATTTGTCGCAGGTGTCGAGCTTTCGAACTTCGATTTCCTTTTCCGCGCCGAAAGCCGCTTCTTCGAGCGTGATCTGCATGTCGTAACGCAGATCGGCGCCGCGTTGTCGATCTTCGCCCTGTCCGGCCATGCCGCCGAAGAATGTTTCGAAAATACTTCCGCCGATTCCTCCGCCGCCGCCACCGAAGACTTCGCGGAAAATATCGAACGGATCGTGGAACCCGCCGCGGAATCCGCCGCCCTGTTCGAACGCCGCGTGACCGAACCGGTCGTAGGCGGCGCGTTTGTCTCCGTCCATCAGCACGTCGTAGGCTTCGCCAAGCTCCTTGAATTTCTCTTCGGCGTGTGGGTCGTCCGGATTTTTGTCGGGATGAAATTTGACCGCGAGCTTGCGATAGGCGCGCTTGATCTCATCGCCAGACGCCGACCGTGCGACTTCAAGGACTTCGTAGTAATCGCGCTTGGTCTTCGGCATTTGAAAAAGTGTTGAGTGACAGCTGTCGAGTGACGAGGGTCAGCAATCGCCAGGCCTGATTTTACTCATCACCGGTCACGCGTTACTTGATCACTTTCTTGGCCGGGCCGCTCGAGACAACGACCGTCGACGGTCGCAGCAGCCGATCTTTGAAACGATAACCGCGGCGTGTTTGGCGAATCACGTGCTCTTCCGGAACATCATCGCTCGGCTCGTGAGCGATCGCTTCGTGCAGATTCGGATCGAATTTTTGGCCGACAGCTTCGATCGGTTGCAAACCGTTTTCGACCAGAAAATCCTGGAGTTGTTTCAGCACCAGGCTCATTCCCGGAATAAATCGGCGATTTCTCGCCTTCGCCGCGAGCCGCCTCCAATCCGAGCTCGAAGTGATCGACAATCGACACGAGCTTTTCGAGCAGACTTTTGTTCGCGTATTTGATCGCTTCCTCTTTTTCGCGGGCGCAACGTTTCTTGTAATTGTCGAAATCGGCCTGGCTCCGCATCGCCAGATCGCGAAACCGGTCGAGATCGGCCTGCAATCCGGCAATCGGATCGTCGCCATCCGTTTGCGCCTGCGCCGGCGTCAGCCGGCACATCAGATTCTGTTACCGGGATTTTTTTCATGTCTTTCGAATCGCAATCAAAGTGATGTCGTCATTTTGGGGGGTCGACCCGACGAAATTTCGCAAGTCGTCGATCAACCGTGAAACAATCGCCTGCGCTCCCTGTTTTGCGCTCTCCCGAAAAGCTTCGATCGTTGGTTCCAACCCAAATTCGTTCCCATCGCTGTCGAGCGCCTCGGTAATTCCATCCGTGTAAAGAAGAATGCAATCATCGCGCTCGAGCGGCACGGCGACGTCTTTAGTTAACCTGTCGAACACGTCTCCACTGTCAATGCCGACAACCATTCCCGGCGTCTTCAACGGCGTCACGGCTTGCGACTTATCGAGTGTAAAGCAACGGCGCATCGTGACCGGCGCGTGCCAGCGTCACCGTGCTCCGGACGTGATCGAGGATCAGATAGGCCATGCTGATGAACATGTCCTCCTTGATGTCGGGATAAAGCTGCCGATTGACTTTTTGAAGAACATCCGCGGGCGATGGATTTCCAATTGCCTGGCTGCGCAGCACGCTGCGGCAAATCGCCATGATAAGCGATGCCGGAACGCCTTTGCCGGAAACGTCCGCGATGGCTACGCCCAGACGCTCGTCGTCCACCTTGATGTAATCGAAGTAATCGCCGCTGACCTGCCGCGCTGGGATGTTTATCCCGTTGATTTCAAATCCGTCGATGGTTGGCGCTTCCGCTGGAAGCAGAATGCGCTGAATGTCGCGCGCGATTTCCAGATCGTGATCGAGCCGTTTCTTTTCGTTCGCTTCGGAATAAATGATCGCGTTGTAGAGTGCGAAGGCCGATTGTTCGGCGATCGATTTGAAGACGACGAAATCGTTTTGCGAAAACGGTGCGCCCAATCGGCTGTTGGCCAGGGCGAGTACACCCATGTTTTGCTTCGCGTAAAGAAGCGGCGCAACCATCACCGAGCTCGCGCCGAATGAACTGTCTCGAAGTTTGGCCAGCTCTGGCGCTTCCGAAAATTCATTCGAACAAATCGGAGCGCCACATTGCCAGATCCGGCCAAGTAAACCTTCGCCCGATCCAATGGTGTGTAGTTTGAGAAAGTTTTCCATTGCGGCCGGTGCGGCAGCGGCTTGCTGCAAAATGTGCGGCGGAACATCGACCAGCGGCGGGCAGCCTTTGGAGATAAAAGTCGGCGCGAGTTTTGAGCCGGTCCGGTCAGTAAGATAAAGTGCGCCACCTTGAGCGTCGAGCACACGCGTGGCGCCTTCGACAATCAACCGATGCAAATCTGCCGGTCGGATGGTTTCGCTGAAAGCTTCGCCAAGTCCGTGAAGAAAATCGAAGACGAGCGTCTCTTCGATTTGCATTTCTTCCTGCGACCGCTCCAGCCGGCGAATGCTGCGCCGTTGCCGCAGTAAAGTAAAAACCCACAGGCCGAGACAAGTGACCAGCAGCCAGAAAAGAACCGTTGGCGAGAACGTGGCCAATTACTTCCCCGCTGCCGATTGATGGAGATCTTGCTTTATATCATACTACGCTCCACAGCAATGCTTTCTTACTTCGTTGGGATCGCGTTCGTGACATTTATATATTTCTCAAAAACCTCTCCAAGTCTTCCGCCAATATTTCGTGCAATCCATACGCGGGGTGTAAATCATTAAACCAGATACAATCCTCTTCACTGCATACAGATATTGCATCTTTAAATCCGTATCATTCGGGATTATCTAAAACTTTATGGAAGATTGTAGAAGTATCGTAAAGCGCCGCAGTTATATCATTATGTTCTTCTTGAAATTGAAGGAAATGTCGCCTTAAAGCCTCATTCCATTCCTTGATTCTAGAATGAATGTTGGCTTCATCTATAGTCGTTGCTTCTTATCAGCTCTCTTTCTGTCAAGTAGAAGTATACCGTAGCGTGGAGTGCGATCAATCGGAGGAACAGTAAGAAACACAAAATTTCGTGCACCAGCATCATAAATTCGCTCCTGTAATTTGAAGAGTTCATTGACTTGGACTCCCAGATTCTCAGGGTGAATTACATCGTTAATTCCAATCCATGTAACTAAGTCAACATTCGAAAATAATAATAGAGTACAAATAAAGGCAATTTGTCCATCCATGAAGCCCATGCCGGTTTTTCAACTACGTTTGGTATAAATCGGTTCAAAATTTGAGATTTCACGTCGTCAACATGACCCCCAGGAATGGCAAAATCATGTGCAAGAAGTAGAGTTTGATTGAACTCGGTGACCAAGTAACCAACCTACATATCCTTAGAATTGGAAACGACCCTTAATACCCAGTTAGGACCTCCGGAGACAGTTTTGCCTGGAAATGGTGGATTCCCAAGAGGATCTGTCGCTTGGATGTTCTCCATTAACATTGTATTCAGTCGATGAATATGAATCGCCACTATCGTCAGAAAGAACTATCCATAGGAGATACAATACGAAGATATAACGAGTGGTCTGCCATGGGTGTACGGCAGAGAGACCATGTGACAAAGGAATCAGAACCGCCCCAATAACCAAAACCGCCAGGCGGATAAAAACAAATCCACAGATACGAAAAGGATGTCGTAAGCGATTGGGCACATGCAGTTTGCTAGAATCCAGTATAATTTCTTCCGTACTCGGGGAAGGACGAATGTAATCTGTTGCTTCGATCATGGATATAAAAAGAGATACTTAACGATTAACTGTGATGATTGAGGTGTGTGTGTCTATGTGTCTGTGTCTGAGAGTGAGATGATGATGTCGTCAGAGAGATTTCTGCGCCCCGGAAATACCCGAATGAGAAGGATAGGGCCTGGGGATGGGGACATTGTGTAATTTGGAAGGTTTGTTTTACCGTAGTCAATCGAGATTGTGGGAGAGTGATACTTCTGTCAATTCTGCGGTTTTCCTTGTCCGGAGCATTGGATTGACCCCCGAGATTGTGGTGAAGGGGGAAGTCCGGATGGGCTCCGATGATCGTCAATTGTAACGGATTGCATAACTATGTCTCCGTTTCCTGACGGCTGACAATCAAGGTTAACTAGGGTTGTACTCCGATCAAAGTCAGAATTTCGGACTAATCAATTGCAGTGTGCTCACACAAATTCATTCATTCAGAAAATACTACGGAGGGATCGGTGTCCCACAAACACGCATGAACAATATCCCTCGCGACATTACCAGGGCCGGCATTCTCAATTGTTTGGGATGCCATATTATTGGACAGAAAACGTGGCGTTTACCGAGATTCGGGATGTAGGGAACGTTACCTAATCAGGTTATGAAGGAGATTACCATGAAAATTCTGGCCAACCAAAAATTTGCGAATTCTAATCAAGTCTCGTAATCGGGCAGGTCTGAGAATTAGTGTTCGTTTTTTAAAACGGCGCATGCAGAGCACTTAGCGTAATTCTCCCTTTTCCAAGATTCTCATTTCAATACTTGTTCATTAGTATCCGCTTTTTCATGGAAAATACTCAAGACCGTTCATCGAATGCTCGTGTAGGATTCCCCCATAACTTCTGTGTTTATTTATAGGTTCCCCACGTTAGGGATGCCAACGATTCTCGAGGCTCACCTTCACCAATCAATTCTGTTCCCAACGCAAGTTCAGCCGACAATTTCACCACCACTAGCAACCCTGTCCCCCCTTCCGCGGCCCCTCAACCCCAATTATCTCCAGCTTCCTCGCCTTCTACGAATATCCCGATACAACCGCAGATCACATTAGTGGAATTTCTCAAGCGAGCCGCGGAAGAAAATTTATCGAATCTTCTCAAAGAAACCGAGGGAATTCAGTCACACGTCGACAATAGAACGCCTGTCATGGAGCCTGAAAGTCCATCTCAAACAAAATCTCCCTCGAGCGATCCACCCTCTCACGATTCTACGCTAGACCGCCGTATTCCTCCCGACTTACGACAGTTATCTTCGACGCAAAACCCTCATGTTGAACACCGTATGACTCCTCGCGAACGTAAACCTCCACAATCAGCGGATCATGGAGGTGCGACAAGTAGCTCAACACTTGATCGACAAACGCCCAATCCGCAGTGACAGAAAGAATAACATTATGGAAACGAAATTGACGTTTCCCAAAAGAGGGGGGTTCGTAGATATTCATCTAAAAACGAAGACTCTTTGTCAAATCTTTGGCCAGGAACTTTGTACTCTCTATGTAAAAGTAGTAACTCTGATTAGACACCGTGTATAGTTATTTCAGACAAACATGTTAAACCCGTTCGCTCGCCATTCCAAATGAACCCAAAGCACCATTATATAGAGCTTGCTTTCTGTCGTAGGTTTCAGGACAAGCTCAATTTTCGAATGTGGGTAGTTTGATGAAAGACCCAAAGCACCATTATATAGAGCTTGCTTTCCGTCGTAGGTTTCAGGACAAGCTCAATTTTCGAATGTGGGTAGTTTGATGAAAGACCCCAAAGCTGAAGTGAATCAACGGCTGGAGTACACCTACAGAATGTTTCGCTTTGACGACGATGTTCTCACTATTTCTTCATTTCCCCTATCGCAACCCCTCATCATGTATGTTGCAGGAAAAACTGAACTGGCCAGGGAAATATCCCTTTGGACTCTGCGGAGATATAGCTTCGATTAAGAGAAGCCGAAGCACAGATCATTGAGACGCGCGACTCAGTAGGAGACAAAACTTCCTAAGTAACATAACAAATCTTCAATTTGTACAATAATTGCATCTACATAATCCTAAATATTTACTCCATATATTCAACATATTAATCACACAACTTTTGTAATTTCCGTACATAGGATCTCACAATGTCCAATTTCTCAGCCCGACAAATCGGTCTCAACGGACGTGTCAAACGTTCCTTCTCTGGAACTTCATCCCAAAGTTCATCAAGAAGAATATTCACTCGTGCTCTTGACCTCATTGCACTGTCATTATGAACATGACGTCTAATCGTTATCACGTTTTTTGTAGTTTGGTGTCCTTCACTGTCTTCCCTGGCGCGCTGAGCTTTACTGGGACGGCCTCGACCGCGACGACGAACGATAGGTTAGCTGAATCGATTGATGGAGCTCTGTTCGGTGTTTCGGGGGATTCGAAATGGGGTGGCGATGATGGATATGGGTAGTTGAGAGACATGATGAATTCATCAGTAGATTGACGAAGGAATTCTTTCAATATGGCACACTCGTCTAGGGGGATATTGTTCTCTGATGAAGGCGCGGGCGAAGGAGGGAAAGTCGGTTGGTTTGTGGTCGTAGGGGAAGTCAACTCATTTGTAGTAGTCGGGGAAGGGAGGATGGGGAGAGGGCCGAAAAGGGTGTCCCAGTCAATATCGTTTTCTGGATTGAATGACGACGACGAAGAAAAGGATGGAGACATTTCTGTTTCGAATCCGATTTCGTCAAATAAGGGGGTAGTAGCGAGCTCCTATCAATTAACTTGGTTTCGTAAAGTGATACGTTAGGTTCCAGCCAAGGAACTTGTAAATCGTGGAGGGTATAATGACAGTCGTCCGACATCTCGATAGTGCTGCCGTGGGTAGATGTTAAGGTGTGCATTTATGAAGCGAGTGAAGAGAGGATTTATACCTCCTTGTTGCACGCCAGGATATCCTGGTGTGGAAATGAATCCTGATAAAGGGGTCTTCTCGAATAACAGACGCGCGGTTACAACACATCCCCACTCCGGCTCGAGGCATGCTCTTTCCGGTGACGAATTAAAGGAAAGTGGAAACAATAGCTTTTTTGGAAGGAGAAAATTAGGCGACGATTCCCCATTGGGGCGGGTGGGGGAGGCGTCGATTGGTCAGGACCGAAATTGCTCCTTCATGTCTTCATTGGGAAACGATCCCGAAACTTTGCGGCCACGTGTGCACCGTGGAGGGGCAATATTTTGGCGACTGTCAAATGAGAGAATATCCTTTGTCATATCTTCTTATAAACATATAATTTTTTAATTTATTAAAAGAAAAAAGTTATATCGATGATCTGGAGCTGTGATTGATTTGTTTCTTTTGCACCATGGGACAATCGTGCTGGAGGGGAAAGCCTTGATTCAACATCAAGT